>CAVWRZ010000017.1:0-346627 GCA_963757495.1 uncultured Alphaproteobacteria bacterium | reverse complement strand
TCAGTCCCGGCATTTGGTGGATCGGATTGAGGATGAATCGATCCGGCTCTGATGTCCAGATTTTGCAGATGTGTTCGTAGGGCGTGAGGCCGCCGAGGGTCTTGAGCCTGCGGGCGAAGTTATAGGCCGCCATGAAGTCGCCAAGGTGGGTGCGCAGCTGATCGTGGCTGTCGTAATGGTAACGTTTGACGTTCAGCCGTCGCCGATCCCCCGGATCGGCTTTAGGCCTCACCCTCCTTGATCGTGCGCCTCGTCCGCTCGACCTGGCCGTTGGTCCACGGGTGGTTGGGCTTGGTCAGCCGGTGCTCGATCCCGTTGGCGTCGCAGATCATGTCGAAGCGCATGGGTCGGGAGAGGATCGTGTTCCTGTTCCGCGGCTGCTCGGCGAACTGGATGCCGTTGTCCATTGCCCGGCAGGGTATTTCCGAAGGAAATATCCCGAGAGGGGGGTGAGGATCGCATGGACCAGATACGGCACGGCCTCGAGCATGTGCTGCAGGAACTCCCACGCCGTGCGCCGGTCGGCCTTCTCGACGAGCTGGGTGACCGCAAACTTGCTGGTTCGGTCGATGCCCACGAAGAGGTAAAGCTTCCCCTCGGCGGTTTGAACCTCGGCGATGTCCCCTCTCGGCAGATTGCTTCGCAATCGCCTGTCCCGCTGCCCGGCAGGGTCATGCGAAGCATGATCCCGGGAGGGGGGCAGTGGATGTGGAAGAACCCGATCGGGTAGCGCTTGAACCGTTGTCGCTTCGGTTTGTCCCCCTCGACGTCCGGCAGGCGGGAAATGCCATGTCGCTGCAGGCACCGGTGCAGCGCCGACCGCGTCAGGTGCGGGATCGACGGCTGCAGGGCGTAGAGGCAATCGTCCAGCGGCAGCAGGGTATGGCGTCGAAAGGCAACGATCGCCGCTTCCCCGGCCTCGGTCAGAACCGTCGAGCGCGGCTCTGTCGGACCGGTCTTCATATCCTCGACCGTCGCGCGCTTGCGCCACTTCGCGACCGTCTTCGGGTTGATCCCAAGTTCCTCGCTCAGCTGCGAGAGCGAAGCTTGCCCCTCTCGGGATCATGCTTCGCATGACCCTGTCGGGCAGTGGATCGCTGTATTGCAGCTCTGACGGCGTGCGTGGTCGTGGCGCTCCCGTGACGAACCTGTCCCATAATGCTTCCTTCCATTCCATCGAAAGGATCGCACCATCAAACCGTGGGATCAAACACCTACGTGAATCGAATGTTATCGGACCCGCGCGATACATGTCGGTAACCGATATGCGATAACACATAAGCGCATTGGAACTGCCGATGCGATGCGGGGTTCGGTTACGACAGTTGTTTTCCTCGATGAAGGACGCCCCGATGCCCCATAACACACGCCCCACCGCAAGAAGCCGTGCCGCAGCTCTGGCGGCGAGCGTCTCGCTGCTCGTACCCGGCTTCGCGGCCCCGCTCGCCGCGCAGACCAGCGAGGATATCGCCGCTGCCTGTACCGCGGAATTCGGCGCGGAGGGTGAGGCTTTGGCGAACTGCATCGACAGCGGTGGACCCGCCATCGCTGCCGAGACCGTCGAGCCGGTCGTACCGGATGCCGCCGATCAGACCCAGATCGATGCGGATGCCGATGCCACGCTTGCGGCGGAACGCGAGGCGGCCCAGCAGGCCGAGGCGGACGAGGCCGCACGGATTCAGGCCGATGCCGAAGCGCTTGCGGCCCAGGAGGCGGAAGCCCGGGAGCGGGCGGAGGCGGAAGAGCAGGAGCGACTGCTTGCAGAAACGCAGGCTGCCGCAGAGGCGCAGGCCCTCGCGGATGCGGAGGCCCAGGCCGTAGCCGACGCGGAGGAGCGCGAACGACTGGAAGCCGAGGCTCAGGCCGCAGCCGATGCCGAGGCACAAGCTCTCCGGGATGCCGAGGCTCAGACCGCCGCCGATGCGGAGGAGCGCGAGCGGCTGGATGCCGAGGCCCAGGCCGCAGCCGATGCCGAAGCACAAGCTCTCCTGGATGCCGAGGCCGAAGAGCGCGCTCGACTGCAGGCTTTGGCAGATGCCGAGGCTCAGGCCGCGGCTGACGATGCCCCGGTCGATGCGGACGCTGCCGGAGTGGAGACTTCGGACCCGGCGGATACGCAGGCTGTCGAAGAGCCCGTCGAGACCTTGCAGGCCACGGACGGCAACACGCTGGAAGAGACCGACGATACGCAGGCCGCAGAGGGTCAGGTTGTCGTCGATCCGCTCGAGTCACCTGAAACCGAGGTGACCGGCATGACCGAAACGGTCCCGGCGGATGCGGCCCCGGTCGGCGCGCCGGTGGATACGGCCGGCGCGGATGAGGCGGTGACCGACACCACCCCGCTGGTCGAGACGCAGACGCAGAGCGCCCTCGGCGAGGAAATCGCGGCCCGGCCGGAGCTGGAGCTGACGGAGGAGCAGCAGACATCGGTCTCCGAGGTCGCCCCCGCCCTGGGCGCGATACTGGGCGATGAATCCGCGCCCGCGGCCACCTTCGCCGCCGCTATGGCGAACGATGCCGGGAACGATCCCGCGGCCGGCACCGAAGTGGAGGAGGAGACGATTGCCGCCGGCGACATGCGCACCGCGGAACAGGAATTCGCCACGCAGGCCATCGTCAGCGACAACGATGACGACGACGACCGCTTCGATCGGAACGACAAGCTGATGATGGGGGCGCTCGCCGCTCTCGGCGTCGGGGCCCTTCTGGTGAGCAACAACAACCGCGCACGCGTCGTGTCCAACTCCGGCGACCGGGTCGTGCTTCAGGACGAGAGCGGCCAGCTGCGCGTGCTCAAGGATGACAGCGTTCTCCTGCGCCAGGCGGGCTCCAACGTGCGGACGGAGCGGTTCGACGACGGGTCCACCCGCCAGACCGTGCTGCGCGAGGACGGCAGCCGCATCGTCACGATCCGTGACGCCTCCCTCCGCGTCGTGCGCAGGGAACAGATCGCGGCGGACGGCAACCGCTACCTGCTGATCGACGATACCGTCGATTTTCAGCCGGTGGACGTGTCCACGCTGCCTGCGCCAATCGTGTCCAGCCGTTCGGCCGGCACGACCCCCGATCCGCTGGCCGCAGCGCTGCGGCAGCAGGAGCAGCTCGATCGGCGGTTCAGCCTGGCGCAGGTCCGCAATATCGCGGAAGTCCGCGCCTTGGCTCCCGCCTTCGACGTCAGCACGGTGACATTCGCGTCGGGGTCCGCGGCCATCGCGCCGGAGCAGGCGGGCAACCTGCGCGGTCTGGCGAACGAGGTGCTCGCCTCGATCCGGGCGAATCCGCGGGAGGTCTTCCTCGTCGAAGGGCATACGGACGCCGTCGGCGATGCAGCCTATAACCTCGCGCTATCGGATCGGCGCGCGGAAAGCCTGGCCCTGGCCCTGAATGAATACTTCGCGGTCCCCGTCGAGAACATGGTCGTGCAGGGCTACGGCGAGTCGTTCCTGAAGGTGCAGACGCAGTCCGACGAGCAGGCCAACCGGCGCGCGACCGTGCGGCAGATCACCGGACTGCTGCAGACCGCTGCCTCGAACTGAGGTAATCCAGTCGGTACGACAGGCCCGTTCCTTTCAGGGGGCGGGCCTTTTCACCTGCTGCGGAGGGGCAACCGGGGGAGAGCCATGGACGGGATCGACGACGCACCGGCAGCGGCATTGGCCTGGTCGAGGGCAGGGCGCGGGGCCGCGCTCGCAACGGTGATCGAGACCTGGGGCTCCGCGCCTCGGCCGCGTGGCTCCCAGCTTGCGATATCGGAGGATGGGCAGATCGTAGGGTCCGTCTCCGGCGGTTGCGTGGAGGGCGCGGTGGTGGCCGAAGCGCTGGACGCGATGCGCGATGGCACAGTCCGCATGCTCCAATACGGCGTGTCCGATGACGCCGCCTTCGCCGTCGGATTGGCCTGCGGCGGAACGATCCGCATCCTGGTGGAACCGATCGGAGATGCGCTGACGCCTGTTCTGTTGACGGAACTCGCCGCACGCCGCGGTCGAGCGGAGGCAGTGGGGCGCGCAGTCGATGTGTCCGGCGGCGCGACCTGGCTACTGGATGCGGAGGCGATGGCCGACCGTCTGCGCAATGACCGCAGCGGGTTCGAGCCCGATGGAACGACCTTCGTCACGTTGCACGCGCCGCCCCTGCGCCTGGCGGTGGTCGGCGGCGTGCATATCGCACAGGCGCTTGTGCCGATGGCCCGGATCGCGGGCTACCTGGTCACGGTGATCGATCCGAGAGAGGCCTTCGCTTCGCCGGATCGGTTTCCCGAGACCGCACTGATCCACGATTGGCCGGATGACGCGATGACCGCCTTCGCCCCCGACGCCCGCACGGCCGTCGTCCTGCTGACGCACGATCCGAAACTGGACGATCCGGCGCTCCGCGTGGCTCTTGCGAGCGACGCGTTCTACATCGGGGCACTCGGATCGACGCGGACGCATGCGGGGCGGATGGCCCGCCTTCGTGAGGCAGGCGTCCCGGAGGCCGACTTCGTCCGGATCGATGCACCTATCGGGCTCGATATCGGATCGCGAACGCCGGGGGAGATCGCCGTAGCCACTCTCGCGGCGATGACGCGGGCCCTGCGCGGTCCCTGATGTCCGGTCTGTTGCTGAGCAGGGAGGCGAGAAGTGCGACTCTGGCCCGTTCGCCGCATTCGATAGAGGGGCCGTGGGGAGAGCTTCGACTCTCATGTTACGGCAAGGCGGAAGGACGGACTGACGGCCGTGATCGCGGGTCATGCGAGACACGACGACGTACACGATGTCGAACCGGCCGTGTGGCATTCCAGCACAATCCGGCGGCGGTGCGCTGGTCCCGACATGAGCTGCGCGCCCACGCCTGCAATCCAGCCCTGCGGAGAGGCAGCCATGCCCGCGCTCGCCGCCATACAGAAGACCGACGCATGATCCTCGGTCGAACCTGCAGTCAAGGGTGGCTCGGGACGTTCGAGCCGTCGGTAGAAGTGGGTTTTCCGCGCGGCGGTTCCGTGATGGCGCGCGCGCGGGCGAGATCCTGATGAGACGGGCAAGCGAGGTCTAACGGCCCAGCAGTCAGGGCGGGAACGTCGGCGGCCGCGATCGGGGGCGAGAAGACCCTGATCGAGCCGGCGCAGGATTGCTGTGTTCACCCGAACCGGATCACGCGACGGCGCGATCGGCTCCCGCGACGGCTCGACCGGAGCATTCGGCGCGGCGAGGCGCGTCTGTCGGCGCGCGCAGGAAGACGATCGATCCCCCCTGCGCAGCTCGGCGTCAGCCGCCGGGCGAACGTGCCGGGACCGGCCGGGGCAGCGTCCGGTGCCGGCCGCGCCCGGTCCGGGATGCCGATCCCAGGCCGATGCGGCGGATCCGCTGCCCGGCCGGGCAACGGGCAGCCGGATGTCGCGGGGACTGCCGGTCCGGGAAGGGTTCAGGGCAGGGCGGCCGCACGTCGCCATGCTCTCTCTCGTGACATCGCCGCACGATGCACTGCCGGCCCGCGGATGAAGCGCATGGGGATCGCAGGCGGCGTGAGCGGTCATGGTGCCGTCGCCCTCGGGGATCCGGTCGGGCAGGTGGGGCAGGGGGGGGTTAGGACGGGGCTGTCGCCCTCCCGGCTGCCGGTGCAGGCGAGCGTGCGGATGTCGGAGGGGCGGCATTCATGGCGGGATGGACGAGGCACCGCGCGCCGTCGCCCGCGGACACCGTGCTTCCGGGCCTGCCGGTCGCCACCGCGGGAGACCTCGAAGCCGGTGCCGTGCCTCCTCCCGCCGGATCGGCAGCGAGCGACGCCTGCGGAGCGCGGCGTCGTCGCCGCAGCCGTTCGTCGTGCGATGGCGGGCGGGCGCGGGCGCGGGGCAGGTTCGGGCTTGCTCCTCCAGCCTGTCCGACCGCATGGATCCGGGCCGTGCTCCTGCATGATCGAAGTCTGCGACACCGCCCCCCCGCGTCCGAATACGATCCAGACCCGGTCGCAATCCTACAGGCAACGCGCTCGCCCGGCGACGTCGGCTCCGTAGGCGAACGAGTAAGCCTCGCCCCTGCGCACCTGGTGACCTTTTTCTATCCACGATGCGGTGTCTGGCGACTTTTACGGTGAGGGAGACTGGCGGCCTCGGGACGGGAGCGGCGTGGCTTCGGGGTCGAGGGGTGGTGCGCGCTGGAGGAACCTGAGAGCGGGGAGGCTGGCTTGAGCCGGGGCCGGGGTCGTTATGCGTCCTGCGATGACGGGCCGATGGAGCGAGGCGTGTCCGCCATCGGTCCGGAGCCATGGCGCGCGCCCTGCCGGAGGGGCCGCCGGCGTGGTCGGCACGGCGGCCGGGAGGTGCCGACGACGGACGGGGATCGGATCGGGGCTCCGCAGGTCGCGGTGGAGGAGCTGGCGGGGATTGGTTCCCTCCGGGAAAGAAGGTCCGGACCCAGGGGCGGGACGTGAGAGACGGGGACGATCGGGCGTGGCCATCCCGATCCGTCGATTCGCTGCCCGGAGGGATATCGCGCGGCAATGTCCGGGCGGGGGGGGGCGGTGGTGCGCGTTGCCGTCGATCGCACGGCCGTCGTGCGCCCGGTGGGGCCGGGCCAGTCCACTGCCCGGCAGGGTCGCGCGGAGCACGATCCCGGAAGGGGACCGGACGCCCGGTGCATGCCGATCGGCGAAGGAGCGCGAGACCCACCCTCGCCCGCCGGGCGCGCCCGTGCGTGGATCGCCCAGATCAGACTCGCCTCTCGGAATCATCGTTGCAAGACTTGGTCGGGCGGCGGGCGCATGGACATCGCCTGCCTGCCGATGCGCCGCGGCATCCTCCGTCTGCGGCGACCCCCTGTCCGATGGGGACTTGCCCGCACCCCGCGACTGGACTGGACCGGCACACCCGGATGGCCTGGGCGTTGCGGATGTCGGACCCTGTGGAAACCGGCTCGCGTGTCGAAGCACCGAACGGGGAGACCCACGGGTTCGGGCCGCCCGACATTCCGAACGGCTATGGAGACGAACGGCCATCGAGGGTCCCGGCGCACGTCCTCCGCCCGGACAGGTTGCCCGGCGGCGGTCCGGCGCACCGACCCCTCCCTCCCGGGCAGGTGAACGCGCCCTGCCGGGACGGTGGATGGACGACGGGAGTCGCTATCCCGACCACGCCCCCAACGCGCCGCCCCGGCGATCCCCGAAAGACGACTGCCTCAACCTGTAGGCCCGGGGGATCGCACCGCGCCCCGCAACCGCCGCCCTCCCCGCAAGCACCGAAGCGCGAGACCGCAAGCGGTGCTCCGTGCGAAGGGAATCGACGCCACCAGCCCGATCGCCCGCCGAAAGAACCAGACCGGATGAGACCGAACGCCAGTAGTGGAAGAAAGAAACCTTGGTTCGCCTGCGTCATATCGCGAATTCAGAACCAACACGATCCTGACCCCGTCTCTCGCGGGGGTGCGCCAGTATCAGAAGGCTCAGCGCGTCAGCGACCCCGCCACCTCCGCCAGGATCTTCTGAGTGCGGCCCGCCAAGGTCTGTATCTCCGCGATGACCCCCTCGAATCCCCGACTGGTCTCGCCGCTGTCGGCCCGCTCCACCGTAGCGTTTGAAGAAATCATCTGGATCGACCGGCCCACCATGGCGGCATCACGAAGCGCTTCCATCATCTTCCGTCGAAGCAGCTTGTCCCGAACGTCCTGCTGCGCGAGGAGACTTCGCATCATCAGCCGCAGGAAGTCCGACACATCCGGGTCGATCCGATCTATGCAGAGCGCTCTGAATGCTTCACGATCGTTCAGCAGATCCCCCGTAAGCGGCGCGTCCCGCTTCACGGCTGCGACCACTGAAGAGAGGACCTCGACCGCAACCAGCCTTGCAGCCCGCACATCATCGTCTTCCTCCGCGCCCGCGGCGGACAGCTGCTCGGGGAACCCGTGGCGCAGCATCGCATATGCGGTGAGGATCCGGTCGGCAGCGCGACGTGCCGTTCGTTCCCGGCCCCCGTCCATGTCTGCGGCGCGCAGGGTGTGCAGCATGAGGACGGCGATGCGGACGGGTCCGACAGCCTGGAACGTCGTGGCCGCAATATCGCGCAGGGATTTTGGTTCACGATCCATGCGCCCTTCATCTAGCAAAAGTGCTAATGTATGCTGAATGCTGCCGCGCAAACGACGAACCCCGGCACGGGGCCGGGGCATCGCAAGCTGATTTAAAGGGCAGTCAGCGCTGGATCGGCCCGATCATCATGACCATCTGGCGGCCTTCCATCTTCGGGAAGTTCTCTACCTTGCCGACCTCCTTGGTGTCCTCGGACACACGCTCGAGCAGTTCGCGCCCGAGATTCTGGTGCGCCATCTCCCGACCCCGGAACCGCAGCGTGATCTTGACCTTGTCGCCGTCGTCGAGGAAGCGGAACACGTTGCGCATCTTGACGTCGTAGTCGTTGGTGTCCGTATTCGGGCGGAACTTGACCTCCTTGATCTCGATCGTCTTCTGCCGCTTGCGCGCCTCGGCCTCCTTCTTCTGCGTCTCGTACTTGAACTTGCCGAAGTCCATGATCTTGCAGACCGGAGGCGCGGCATTCGGGCTGATTTCGACGAGATCCAGCCCAGCATCCTCCGCCATCTGCATGGCGCGGGCGGGGCTCACGACCCCGGCGTTCTCCCCGTCGGCACCGATGAGGCGGATCTCGGTGGCGCGGATACGGTCGTTGACGCGGGGGCCGGTGTCGCGCTGCGGCGGCGCGTTATGTGGTCTGCGGGCGATGGTGGTGGTCCTTTCGGGACATTGAGCACGGTTCGGATATTAGGGCCGCCGCACCGAGGCTTCAAGACGCCAACGACGGTTCCGCGCCGTTCGGGGGAACGAATCCGGTGGCCCATTGTTCTTGGAACAGGGATGCGGCAGTTGGCGGGCATCGGAATCACAGTGGGGACCATAACATGTCACGCAATCTCATCGTCGGACTGGCCGTCCTGATCGTCGCCGTCCTGGGCTGGGTGGTCTTGGACCGAATGGGCGACGCCCGTGAGGAAACGGCTCGGATCGAGGCCGAGGACGCCGCCACCGCCCTGGCGGCCGAGGAAGAGGAAGCCCGCCTCGCCATCGAGGCCGAGGAGGCAGCCGCCCTCGAGGTCGAGCGCATGGCCACCGAAGCCGAGGCCGTGCGCGTCGCCGAGGAAGAGGAGGCCGCGCGTCTGGCCGAGGAAGCGAACGTCGATCTGGTTCCCGTCATCCCCGCCGAAGATGCGGCGGCCGAGGCCATGGACGGGGCAGCCGAAACCGTGACCGACGGGGCCGCCGCGGTCGATGATGCGGTCGACGCGACTGCCGACGCCACTGCCGACGCGGTCGACGCGACAGCCGATGCGGTCGATGACGCGGTCGAAGCGACTGCCGATGCCACGACGGATGCCGCGACCGAGGCGGAAACGGTGCTCGTGCCGATCGTCGATCCCGCCGATGCGACGGCGACCACCGGGACCGACGCCGACCTCGAGACCCTGCTGACGGCCGATGGCTTCGATGCCCAGGCGCTGTCGACCTACGTCGAAGGGTCCGACCTCGGTTTGATCGCGAAGATCGCGCTGCGTCGGACCATCGAGGCGGTCGGCAACAGTCCCGAGGCGATCGA
The DNA here is from genome assembly GCA_963757495.1 of uncultured Alphaproteobacteria bacterium. GTDB lineage: Bacteria > Pseudomonadota > Alphaproteobacteria > Rhodobacterales > Rhodobacteraceae > Jannaschia. The sequence continues at coordinate 337,053 of CAVWRZ010000017.1, read as the reverse complement.
GGCCGTGATCGCTCAGGTCCGAACCCAGTTGAACGTCGACTGAGCCGCTCTTCATATCCGCTGTCCCAAAGGGCCGCACGAGAGGTCGTGCGGCCCTTTTGAAATAACCATCAAAGTGGAACGCCTTGCGATCAGTCCGGCGTGAAGAAGTCGAGGCATCGCCGGGTCGGCACGTCGATGACGGCGCAGGAGCCGGGGGGATAGTCCGCGAAGGCCGGATCGGAAGACGTCGCAAGGCTGCTGGCCGCCTCGGCGATCCCCGGATTGTGCGCGACGACGAGCAGTGTGGCGGCGTTCCACGCCTGGACGAGCGCGCGGATCCTGCACGCGTTGGCGAGATAGAGATCTCCCAGGTAAGTGGTTTCTACGGGCGGCAGCGTGAGCCCGGCGAGGGTCTCGCATGTCCGAGCCGCGGTGGAGCAGATGACGCGGTCGGGCAGGTGCCCCCTGCGGGCGATCCATGCGCCGATCGCCACCGCGTCGGCATGGCCCCGCCGGGTGAGGACCCGGTCGTGATCTTCCTGACCGGGGGAGGGTGGACGGGTCCTTGTGTGCCGCAGGAGCAGGAGCTTCACCGTTCGGTCCCGTGGAAGCTGGCCATGTGGTGTGCGGACTGCGCGTCCGGTCGCGGCTGCGACGCCGGGCAGGCGCGGCGGACGGCGCAGCCGCGGGTCATGCAGAGGTTGCGCGGGTCGTCCAACCAGGCGTGGCAGACGGGCAGGTCGTAGCCGTCCGGCACGATCGCTCTCACCGGACAGGCTGTCAGGCAGGGGGCGGTGCAGGAGTCGCAGGGCTTCGGCGGCGCGGCGGGCAAGGCAATTTTCCGGTCGAAGACCAGAGCCGCCCGGAAACTCACCATCAGCCCCTGTGTATCGTGGACCAGCATGCCGACGGGGGAGACGTGGCAGCGACCGGTTTTCATCGCCCAGGTGACGAATGGTTGCAGCGGCTGGCCGAAGGGAAAGCGCGCCTCGGCCTTCAACTCTGCGGCCCACGGCGTGACGACCCGTGCCGAATAGGCGTCCACCGGGTTCGGGAGGGCCGCGTCGGGGGAGGATCGCAGCGCAGCCCAGAAGGTGCCCGGGTCGGGGCCCAGCAGGATCGTCGTGCGGCCATCCTCCGTGAAGCCACCCAACGCGGCGAGCCCCCGCGCACGGGCTCCGCCGGCAATGTCCTCATAGGTCGCGTCCGTCATGACCCGGCGCGTTCGTGCCGCCGGTGTAGGAATTCGCACCGGCCCCGTCTGACCCGCCTCTCAACCACCGGTGTGCGACATGTGGCGGGTCATCTGCCCGGTGACATCCTGGCGGGAATAGTCGAAGTCATGGCCCTTGGGCTTGCGCGCGATGGCACCGCGAATGGCGGCCTCCAGCCCGGCATCGGCCTCCGAGGCGCGCAGCGGCCTGCGCAGATCTGCCATGTCTTCCTGCCCCAGACACATGAAGAGGTCCCCGGTGCAGGTCACGCGGACGCGGTTGCAGCTCTCGCAGAAATTATGGGTCAGGGGCGTGATGAAACCGAGCCGCTGCCCCGTCTCCCCGATGTCGAAATAGCGCGCGGGCCCACCGGTGCGATGCGCGCTTTCGGTCAGGGTGAACCGTTCGGCAAGCGTCGCGCGCAGGTCGGCGAGCGGCCAATACTGGTCCAGCCGCTGCACCTCCCCCATGTCGCCCATCGGCATGACCTCGATGAAGGTGAGGTCGAGATCCTCGCGCGCGGCCCAGGCCAGAAGGTCGAAGAGCTCGACATCGTTGAAGCCCTTGAGCGCGACCGCGTTGATCTTGACACGCAGCCCGGCCGCCTTGGCCGCCTCGATCCCGCGGAGCACCTTGTCGAGCGAGCCCCAGCGCGTGATCGCGCGGAATTTCTGAGGGTCCAGCGTATCGAGGGAGACGTTCACCCGGCGCACCCCGGCATCGTGGAGCGGCCCTGCGAACCGTTCCAGCTGGCTGCCGTTCGTCGTCAGCGTCAGCTCGTCCAGCCCGTGGCCCAGATGCCGCGACATGCCCTCGAAGAACGTCACGATCCCCTTGCGGACCAGCGGCTCCCCGCCCGTCACCCGCAGCTTGCGCACCCCCATCCGCACGAAGGCGGAGCACATCCGGTCGAGCTCCTCCAGCGTCAGCAGATCGCGCTTTGGCAGGAAGGTCATGTGCTCCGACATGCAGTAGGTGCAGCGGAAATCGCAGCGGTCGGTCACCGAGACCCGCAGGTAGTCGATGGTCCGGGCGAAGGGGTCGATCAGCGGAGCGTTCATCCTCCGACGCTACGCCCCGCAAGGCGGCGTCACAAGTGGGGGCGGGTCCGGAGGCCGCCGAGGGCTGACATCGCCGGTCACGGCGCTTAGACGGTATCGGGAGAGATGCTTCCGGAGATCCGCCATGCGCCGCCTCGCCGCCGTCCTGCCCGCCGTCCTGCTTGCGGTGTCCGGCTGCGCCAGCCTGCCGTTCGGCATCGGAGGGGGCGGCGCGCAGGCCCCGACGTCCCGTCCGGCCCCCGTCGCCGCGCCGGCGAGGAGCCCGCTCGCCGGTCCCTCCGTGACCGCGGCCTCCCTCGACACGGTCAGCGAGGCGGAGAAGGTCGCCGCGCGGCAGGCCGCCGCCGCTGCCCCCGCGGGCGGCGAGCTGGGATCGGTGACCGTGGCGCTCGGCGCGCCGACGGAGACGGGGCTCTGGGTCAAGTCCGACCTCGTCTCCGCCGACACGCCCGGCACCGTGCGCACCGGGTCGGGCGATGCCATCGCCGTGACGCTGCGCCCGCTCGGCGGGGCCGGGGGCGCGCAGATCTCGCTCTCCGCGCTGCAGGCGCTCGGGCTGCCGCTCGCCGGTCTGCATCCGGTGACCTTGGCTGCGGCGGGGTGAGACGCCGCACGATCCCGGAGCTGGCCCCCTGGGCCGAGATGCGTGCGGGGTTCGCCTGGAACGTGCCGGAGCGGTTCAACATCGCGACCGGTTGCTGCGACAGCTGGGCCGAGACGGAGCCGGACAGGGTGGCCATCGTCGACCTCTGGAGAGGGCGGCGCGCCTGGACCTACGGTGCGCTGAGGGACGCGTCCGATCGGTTGGCCGGGGTGCTGTCGCGTGGCGGCGTAGCACGGGGCGACCGGGTGGCGATCCTGCTGCCACAACGGGCGGAGGTCATGGTCGCGCATTTCGCGGCGATGAAGCTCGGCGCGGTGTCCCTGCCGCTCTTCACCCTCTTCGGACCGGAGGCGCTGGACTACCGCCTGCGGAATTCCGGCGCGAAGGCCGTCGTCGCGGACGCGTCCGGGCTGAAGCGGATCGCCGGGCTGGATCTGCCCGAGCTCGCGCTGCGGCTCGATGTCGACGACTGGGACCTGTCCGGGCCGCCCGCCGCGGCCGTGGAGACAGGCGCGGACGATCCTGCGATGATGATCTACACCTCCGGCACGACCGGGACGCCGAAGGGTGTGCTGCATGCGCATCGGTTCCTCCTCGGTCATCTGCCCTGCGTCGAGACCGCGCTGGAGGGGTTCCCCGTCGCGGGCGACATCGGCTGGACGCCGGCGGACTGGGCCTGGATCGGCGGGCTGATGGACCTCGCGATGCCATGTCTCTGGTTCGGCGTTCCCCTCGTGGCGAAGCGGTTCGGCAAGTTCGAGCCCGCCGACGCCTGGGCCCTGATGGTGGAGGAGGGGGTCACGGCTGCGTTCCTGCCGCCGACCGCGCTCAAGATGCTGCGCCGGTCGGATCCGCCAGCCGGGCTTCGGCTGCGCGCGGTGATCTCCGGCGGGGAGGCGCTCGGCGCGGACCTGCTGGGGTGGGGACGGGACGCGCTGGGCGTGGAGGTGAACGAGATCTACGGCCAGACGGAGTGCAATCTGGTCATGGCGAGCTGCGCCGGCACGCAGGCCGTGACGCCGGGAACGCTCGGCCGCCCGGTCCCCGGCGTGGATGTGGAGGTGCAGGGGGCGGACGGCGCGCCCGTGGCGGTGGGCGAGGTCGGCGAGATCTGCACGCGCGGGTCGCCGGCGACGTTCCTTCGGTACTGGAACGAGCCGGAGGAGACCGCCGGCAAATGGCGCGGGGACTGGCTGCGGACCGGCGATCTGGGTCGCCTCGGGCAGGACAGCATGATCGCCTACGTCGCGCGCGCCGACGACGTCATCACATCCGCCGGCTACCGCATCGGCCCCGCGGAGGTGGAGACCTGCCTCGCCGCTCATCCGGCCGTGGTGATGTGTGCGGTCGTGGGCCTGCCCGATGCGCTGCGCGGGGAGGCAGTGACGGCCTTCGTGGTGGCACCGGACCCACCGCAGGGGCTGGCGGAGGACCTGATGGATTGGGTGCGCTCCCGGCTCTCGCCTCACATGGCCCCGCGGGAGGTGCGCTTCGTCGAGGCGTTGCCGATGACGGCGACCGGGAAGATCCAGCGGCGGGACCTGCGGGAAGCGGCCGAAGGACGATGATCCGAAGCGTATCACGCGGCTCCGCACGGATGCGCGGATCGAGCCGGGGATGCGAGTGCTCGGCCTCGTCGGGCCGGACGGAACGGATCCCGGGGTAGACGCGTCGGAGGGAGCGCCGACTGCGGCGCGCACGTGCTGCCGGTGCCGGAGCGGATCATCGGCGCGGGGATCGCTGAACGAAGGGCGATCGAGCCGGAGATGTTGCTCGAACGCCCCGAAGCGCAACGGCGCGAAACGCGGGCGACGTTCGTCGGCGACGCCCGCTCCGGGGCCCGGGGGCGCAAGCCGGGTCAGGCGGCCGGCATCCGGCGCTCCACCACCTCCGCCCACCAGGAGCAGCCGGCGGGGATCGCTTCGTCGGCGAAGTCGTATTCCGGATGGTGCACCGGCGCGGTGTCGCCGTTGCCCACGAGGATGTATGCCCCCGGCCGCTCCTCCAGCATATAGGCGAAATCCTCCCCGCCCATGACCAGCGGCGCATCCTCGCAATCGCCGGAGACCGCGCGGGCCACCTCGGCGGCGAACGCCGTCTGCTCCTCGTGGTTGACCATCACCGGATAACCGCGGTGGTACTTCACCTCCGCCGTGCCGCCGAAGGTGCCGCAGATGCCCTGCGTGATCTCCGCGATCCTGCGCTCGGCGAGGTCGCGCATCCCCGGCGACATGGTCCGGACGGTGCCCTTGAGCTGCACTCGCTGGGGGATGACGTTGAACGCCTTGGACGAGCTTTCCATCGAGGTGACGGAGACGACGATCTGATCCACCGGGTCCGCGTTGCGCGACACGATGGTCTGAAGCGTGGTGATGACGGTCGCGGCCATGACGGCGGTGTCCACGACCTCCTGTGGCTTGGCGGCATGCCCGCCCTTGCCCGTCAGCGTGATGTCGAACTGGTCGGTGGCGGCGAAGAAGGCCCCGGACCGGATCGCGAAACTGCCGACCGGGCGGCCGGGCCAGTTGTGCATCCCGTAGACCTCCTGGATGCCCCAGCGGGCCATCATCCCGTCCTCGCACATCTCGAGGCCGCCACCGCCGCCTTCCTCCGCCGGCTGGAAGATCACGACGACCGTGCCGTCGAAGTTGCGCGTCTCGGCCAGGTACTTCGCCGCGCCCAGCAGCATCGAGGTATGCCCGTCGTGGCCGCAGGCATGCATCGCGCCGTCGGTTCGGGAGGCATGCTCCGCCCCGGTCTGCTCGTGGATCGGCAGCGCGTCCATGTCGGCGCGCAGCCCGATGACCTTGCCCGACCCCTTCGCCGTCCCGTGGATCACGCCGACGACGCCGGTGCGGCCGATCCCCTCCGTCACCTCGTCGCAACCGAAGGCGCGCAGCTTCTCGGCGACGATGCCGCTGGTGCGGTGGGTGTCGAACAGGATCTCCGGGTGGGCGTGCAGGTCGCGGCGCCATTCGGTGATCTCGGGGAGCAGGTCGGCGAAGCGGTTCTTGACGGGCATGGAAACTCTCCTTTGCTCCAGCGTGATCCCGGTCCGGGCGAAGTGCAAGCGTCAGTCGGGCCCGTCGGTGGGGGCCCGCCCGGTGTCGTCCTGCAGCAGGACGCGGCGCACGGGGAAGGGGATCTCGATGCCGCCCTCGGCGAAGGCATCCTCCACGGCGAGCAGGACCTCGGAGGAGATGCGCACGACCTCGATCCGGGTGGAGCCCGTCCACCAGCGCAGCCGGATCCTCTTGGCGAAGTCCCCGATGTCGGTCAGCTGCGCGTCCGGGGCCGGGTCGTCGGCGACGCCATCGACCGTCCGCGCCGCCTCCAGCGCGAGCCGAAGGGCGGCGCGGCTGTCCGCGTCTCGCGCGATGGGGAATTCGTATTCGGAGCGGCGCAGGGCCCAGGCCGTGTTGACCAGCACGGCCTCGTTGTAGACGTCGGTGTTGGGCACCACGGCGCGGCGACCGTCATAGGTTCGGATCATCGTGGCGCGGGCCTCGATGTGCAGGATCGTGCCCTCGCTGTCACCGACGATGATCTGATCTCCGACGCGGAACGGCTGGCGGATGAGGATGAGAACGCCGGCGAGCAGGTTCTGCAGGATGTCCTTGAACGCGAAACCCACGGCCACGGAACCGAGCCCCAGCCCCGCGATCAGGTCCCCGGGCCTGAGCGACGGCGTCACGACCGTGAGCGCCAGCAGCAGGCCGAATCCCCAGACGAGCCATTTCGCCACGCCGCCCGCGACGAGCCCCAGTTCGGAGCGGTCGCGGGAGCGAGTGGAGCGGCGGATGGTCCAGGCGGTCGCGAAGCCCAGGCCGATGAAGAGGGCGAGGACGATGGCGGCGACGGCAATGTTCGGAACAAGGCGAAAGAAGCCGTCGATCCATGCGTCGAGCTTGTCCAGGATCAGGCCGGGATCGGCGTCGATCTGCGCCTCCTGCTCCACGGCTCAGCCAGCCGCCGCGCGGTCGGCCTCGACGCGGCGTTTCGGAACGTCCCCCGTCCCCGCGGGCCAGCCCTCGCGCTGGCGCTTGCGGTCGCCGTCCCAGTCCTCCGTCTGGTCGTGGAACAGATGCACCTGCGTCGGATACGGCTGATCGATCCCGGCCTCGTCGAGACGGGCGTAGATCTTTGGAATCAGGCGCGCGCGGACGTGCACGACGTCGGCTCGCCGCGGTTTCGTCCACCATCGCAAGCGGATGACGTTGGCACTCTCGGCAAGATCCCAGGGCAGGGCCTCGGGCGGCGGATCGGACAGCACGCCCTCCGTCCCGGCTGCGACCTCGGTCAGGATGCGGCAGGCTTCCTCCCAGTCGTCCGAACAGCCGATGCCGACGTCGTACTCGGCCCGCACCTTGTCGAACGCCGTCTTCACCGTGACGGCCCCGGTGTAGATGTCGGAGTTCGGGATCACGACGCGCATCCCGTCGTATGTGCGGATCAGCGTGGCGCGCGTCTCGATCTTCTCGACCGTGCCCTCGTAGCCGCCCGCCGAAACGATCTGGTCGCCGACCTCGAACGGCTGCCGGATCAGGATGAGGATGCCCGCGAGCATGTTCTGCAGGATGTCCTTGAAGGCGAACCCGATGGCGACCGAGCCGATGCCCAGCCCCGCGATCAGGTCCCCGGGTCGCAGGGTCGGGACCACGATGGTCGCGGCCAGCAGCGCCCCGGTGATGTAGAGCGCCCATTTGACGAGCGTGCCGCCCACCTCGCCGAGATTCTGCCGCCCGTTGGCGCGCGCGCCGCGGCGGATCAGCCAGGAGACGAGGAGCCCCGATACGACGAAGAGGATCAGCACGACCACGGCGACGGCGATGTTCGGCAGCAGCCGGAACAGCCCGTCGATCCAACTGTCCAGCTTGTCGAAGATCAGCTCGGGATCGGCGTCCACCTGTTCCAATCCGGTCGCCGCCGCGTCCGCGCCGTCAAGGTTCGCGGCGGCGGTGTCGTCGTTTTCCATGCGGTCGTCTTTCGGATGTGCAGCGGTCGAACGCGCGTGAGGGAGGACCGGTTCCGCGTGAGGGTCGCCCCGGCATTGCCACGTCGCCCCCGCGGGCGTAGCCCCGGCGGCATGAAGGACACGCTCGCCCTCGATCTCAAGCGCACGCTGGTGCTCGGCCTGCCGCTCGTGGGGAGCCAGGTCGGGCAGGTGATGATCGGGCTGACCGACACGCTGATGCTCGGGCGCTACTCGGTCGAGGCGCTGGCCGCCTCCACCATCTGCCACTCGGCGTTCTTCACGCTCTTCACCCTCGGGTCGGGCTTCGCGGTCGCCTGCATGCCGATGGCGGCGAGCGCGCTCGGGCGGGACGACGAAACGCAGGTCCGACGGGTCGCGCGCATGGGGCTGTGGCTCTCGGTGCTGACGGGGCTGCTGATGATGCCGGCCTTCGTCTGGTCCGAAGGGCTGCTGCTGGCGCTCGGCCAGACGCCGGAGGTCGCGGCGGGCGGGCAGGAGTACCTGCGCATCGCCGGCTGGGGGATGATCCCTGCGCTGCTTCTGGCGACCTTCCGCAGCCATCTTTCGGCGCTGGAGCGGACGCGCATCGTGTTCGTCGCCACATTGCTGGCGGCGGTGCTGAACGCGGGGCTCAACTGGCTGCTCATCTTCGGCAACTGGGGCTTTCCGGAGCTTGGGCTGCGCGGCGCGGCCATCGCCTCGCTGGGGGTGCAGATCCTCTCGGCCTCCATCCTCGCGGTCTATTCCCTCCGCGGTCCGCAGATGGCCCGGTTCGAGCTGTTCCGGAACCTGCATCGCCCCGATTGGCCCGTCTTCGGCCAGATCTTCCGCCTCGGCCTGCCGGTGGGGCTGACGCATCTGTCGGAATCCGGGCTCTTCGCCGCGTCGGCGGTGATGATGGGCTGGGTCGGGACGGTGGCGCTCGGCGCGCACGGCATCGCCATCGGTGTCGCGGCGCTTACGTTCATGGTCCACATGGGGCTGAGCCAGGCCGCGACCGTGCGCGTCGGGCGTGCCTGGGGGCGTGACGACGGACCGGGCCTGCGCAGAGCGGCGGTGGCGGCGGCGATCCTGTCGGGCGTGGCGGTGGCCGGCGCGCTCGTGCTCTATCTCGGCTTCGGTGCGCCGATCGTGGGCCTGTTCCTCGATCGAAGCGATCCGGAGGCACCGGCGATCCTGGCGCTCGGCGTGACGCTGCTGGCCCTCGCCGCGCTCTTCCAGCTGGTCGATGCGGGGCAGGTGATGGCCCTCGGCTTCCTGCGCGGCGTGCAGGACACGCGGGTGCCGATGGTCTATGCGATCCTCTCCTACTGGGCGATCGGGATACCCACGAGCTACATGCTCGGCTTCGTCGCGGGCTTCGGTCCGCCCGGCATCTGGCTCGGTCTCGTCGCCGGGCTGCTCGCCGCGACCGTCGCGCTGATGACCCGCTTCGTGCGGATCACATCGGGCGCGTCGGACCTCACATCGAGAAGCTGACCCCGCAGCCGCAACTGCTCGACGCGTTCGGGTTCTCGAATCGTAAACCGCGCGCCGATCAACTCCTCGGTGAAGTCGATCACCGCCCCGCCGAGGAAGGGCAGGGAGACCTCGTCCACCACGACCTTCTCGCCCGCGCCCTCCAGCACGGTGTCGCCGTCGCCGGGCGCGTCGAGTTCGATCTGATACTGGAAGCCGGAGCATCCGCCGCCTTCGACGGCCACGCGCAGGGCCTTTCCGTCGCGCCCGGCGCCGATCTCGGAGAGACGCTCGAAGGCGCGGGGGGTGACGCGGGGGGGCAGGGTCAGATCCATGGGGGCCTCGGGGCTGTGCATCCGGTTCACGGTGGATATATGGGGGCCGACCGCGCTTTCCAACCGCGCATCCGAAGCGAGCCCAGATGTCCGTCCCCTTCGCCAGCGACCCCGCCCGGACCCGGGGCCGCCTGTACCCCGAGGAGGAGAGCCGGTTCCGCTCCCCCTTCCAGCGCGACCGGGACCGGATCATCCATTCCAGCGCCTTCCGCCGGCTCAAGCACAAGACGCAGGTCTTCATCGAGCACGAGGGCGACTACTTCCGCACCCGCCTGACCCATTCCATCGAGGTGGCGCAGGTGGCGCGGACCATCGCCAAACACCTCGGGCTCGACATGGAACTGACGGAGGCGGTGGCGCTGGCGCACGACCTCGGCCACACGCCGTTCGGCCATACCGGGGAGGAGGCGCTGGACCGGCTGATGGCCCCCTACGGCGGGTTCGACCACAACGCGCAGTCGCTGCGGATCGTGACCCGGCTGGAACGGCATTACGCGGAGTGGGACGGCCTGAACCTCACCTGGGAAACGCTTGAAGGGATTGCGAAGCACAACGGGCCGGTCCTGGCACCCGTGCCCTACGCGCTCGCCGAATACGACGCGCAGCACGATCTGGAGCTGCACACCCACGCGAGTGCCGAGGCGCAGGTCGCCGCCTTGGCCGACGACATCGCCTACAACAACCACGACCTGCATGACGGGTTGCGCGCGGAGCTGTTCTCCACCGACGAGCTGGCGGAACTCCCGATCCTGCGGCAGTGCTTCGCGGAGGTGGACGCGACCTACCCGGGGCTGAACTACTACCGCCGCCGGCACGAGGCGCTGCGCCGGTTCTTCGGCGTGCTGGTGGAGGACGTGATCGACGTGACCGAGCGCAATCTGGCCGCCGCAGGCCCCGGGAACGCCGCGGACGTGCGGGCGGCGGACCGGATGATGGTGCAGTTCTCCCCCGGGCTCTGGTCCGATCTCAAGGTCATCCGCCGGTTCCTGTTCGAGCGGATGTACCGCGCGCCCGCCGTCGTGGAGATGCGCGCGCAGGTCACGCAGGTGGTCGACGACCTCTTCCCATGGTTCATGGAGCATACCGGCGACCTGCCGCGCCAATGGCGCAAGGACGTGGAAGAGGCGGCGGGAGAGACGGAGCTGGCGCGCATCGTGTCGGACTACATCGCCGGCATGACCGACCGCTTCGCCCTGCAGTGCCACGGACGCCTGCTGGGCTAGGCGGTTGCGCGTTGAACCCCGGGGGACGGGGCGCTAGACGAGGCCGATCCCAGAACCCCGGACCTCCCATGAACCTCTTCGCCGACATCCGCACGCTGACCGTCGACACGCTGGCCGGGATGGCCCGCGACGGCGTGATCCCCGAGGGTCTGACGATGGACGCCGTCACCGCGGAGCCGCCCCGCGATCCGGCCCACGGCGACATGGCGTCGAACGCGGCGATGGTGCTGGCCAAGCCCGCCGGGATGAAGCCGCGGGAGATCGCAGAGGCATTGGCCGAACGGCTGCGGGCCGACCCCCGCATCGCCTCGGTCGAGGTGGCCGGGCCGGGGTTCCTCAACATCCGGCTGGAGGGGACCGTCTGGACCGGCGTGGTCCGGCACGTGCTGGAGGCGGGGACGGAGTTCGGCCGCTCGGACATGGGGGCGGGGCGGAAGGTGAACGTCGAATACGTCTCCACCAATCCGACCGGGCCGCTCCACATCGGGCACGCGCGCAACGCCGTCTTCGGAGACACGCTGGCCAGCCTGCTCGCCTTCTCGGGCCATGAGGTCACGCGGGAATACTACATCAACGACGGCGGCGCGCAGGTCGATGCGCTCGCCCGCTCCGTCTACCTGCGCTACCTCGAGGCGCACGGGAAATCGGTGGAGTTCCCGGACGGGACCTATCCCGGCGACTACCTCGTCCCCGTCGGAGCGGCGCTGAAGGACGAGGTGGGCGATGCCTTCGTCGGACAGGCCGAGGATGTGTGGCTGGAGGAGGTGCGCGCCTTCTCCATCGCGCGGATGATGGATCTGATCCGCACCGATCTGGCGTCGATCGGCGTGGAGATGGACGTCTTCTCCTCCGAAAAGGCGCTCTACGGCACAGGCAAGATCGAGGCGGCGATCGACAGCCTGCGCGCCAGGGATCTGATCTACCGCGGCACGCTGGAGCCGCCGAAGGGCAAGCTGCCCGACGACTGGGAGCCCCGGGAGCAGACGCTGTTCCGTTCGACCGCCTACGGTGACGACGTCGACCGGCCGATCCGGAAGTCGGACGGCGGCTGGACCTATTTCGCCCCCGACATCGCCTACCACTTCGACAAGGTCAATCGTGGCTTCGACGCGCTGATCGACGTGCTGGGGGTGGACCACGGCGGCTACGTCAAGCGCATGAAGGCGGCCGTTGCCGCGCTCTCGGACGAACGCGTCCCGCTCGACATCAAGCTGACGCAACTCGTGAAGCTGACCCGGGGCGGGGAGCAGTTCAAGATGTCCAAGCGGGCCGGCACCTTCGTGGCGCTGTCCGATGTGGTCGACCTCGTGGGGCGCGACGTGATCCGCTTCGTCATGCTGACCCGCAAGAACGACGCGCCGCTCGACTTCGAGGTCGACAAGGTGCTCGAGCAGTCCAAGGACAACCCGGTCTTCTATGTCCAGTACGCCCACGCCCGGGTCGCCTCCGTCCTGCGCAAGGCCGTGGAACAGGGCATGAATGTGTCGGATGCGGACCTCGCGGCCGCGGACCTGTCACATCTGAGCCACGCTTCGGAGCAGGCGCTCGCGGCCAAGGTCGCCGAATGGCCACGCCTGGTGGAGATCGCCGCGCGGACGCAGGAACCGCACCGCGTGGCCTTCTACCTATACGATCTGGCCTCCGCGCTGCATGCCCACTGGAACCGTGGGAACGACGACCCGACGCTGCGGTTCCTCCAGGACGATGCGCAGGCCGCCGCCGCCAAGATCGCGCTCGCGCGCTCGGTTGCGATTGTAATCGCAGGAGGGTTGGGTATCTTGGGAGTCGAACCCGCGGAAGAGATGCGCTGACGTCGGAAACGACAGCAAGGCGCGCGGCGGGTTCGGGGCAGCGACGGACAGCGGGGGTCAACTCCGCGTCCCGATGGAGCGGACACACGACCGACGGGCCTCGCCGCCCGTTGCGGTGGAGGGCAGGCATATGGCGGATCTCGACTACTACGGCGCGGACTATGGCGCGGAGGAACCCTCCCGGTTCCTGGATGCGGTGCGCGACTTCGGCTTCGCCAACTGGGCCGGTGCGATCACCTCCGTCGGGCTGACCGCCGGGCTCGCCGTCTGGGCGGTGGACATGACGCTGCGCGACGTCTCCGGCGTGCCGGTGATCGCAGCGCTCGAAGGGCCCATGCGGGAGGCCCCGGCGAACCCCGGCGGAACCGTCGCGCCGTTCCAGGGCCTGGCCCTCTCGGACATCACCTCCGGCGGCTCCGCGGCTCCCGCGCCCGAGCAGATCGTACTGGCCCCCCCGGCCGTCCTGCTGGATGCGCCCGCTCTCTCGGAGCGGATGGCCGTGGCAATGCAGGTCGAAGAGACCGAGGCCGAGGTCGCCATCGTCGAAGCCCCCGTCGTCGCCGAGGTGGAGGTCATGTCGATGCAGGACGCCGTGCGACTGGCGCTGGCCGAAGCGGTGGGCGACGGATCCTTACCGGCCGATGGCCAGCCCGCGAGCGCTCTCGTCGATCCGACGGCGATGCCCGCGTCGACCGAGCCCGGGCTCGCCCGCTCGATGCGTCCTCGCTCGCGCCCCCAGCGGCTCAGCCGGATCGCCGCGATGGCCCCCGCGACCCTGCCGACCGAAGCACCGACGCAGCAGCCGGGCACGCAGGTCGCCTCGCTCGGCGTCATCTCCCTGCCGATGCGCGATGCGGTGGACCTGGCCCCCGGCACCCGTGTCGCCCAGCTCGGCGACTTCGAGAGCGAAGTCCGCCGCCCGCGCCGAATGGGACCGGATGGCGTATGCGTTCCGAGACCAGATGCAGGGCAAGCAGCGGCTGGTGGAGAAGGCGACCTCGGGCGGGCGCGACTTCTGGCGCCTGCGCGTCGCCGGGTTCCAAGACGGCACCGAAGCCCGCCGCTTCTGCTCCCAACTGCTGGCGCGCGACGCGACCTGCATCCCCGTCACCATCCGCTGAACGACGTGCCCGGGGCGTTCATCCTCGGATGCGAGGGCCCCGATCTTTCCGCGCGCGAGGCCGCGTTCTTCCGCGACACCGATCCCTGGGGCTTCATCCTCTTCGCACGCAACGTCGACACGCCCGACAGGCTGCGCCGGCTGACCGCCGCCCTGCGCGACGCCGTCGGCCGCGATGCGCCTGTCCTGATCGATCAGGAGGGGGGGAGGGTGCAGCGTCTGGGCCCGCCCGCCTGGCCCGCGTGGCCCGATCCGCTGGACCAGATGCGGCAGGTCACGGACCCGGAGCGCGCCATGTTCCTGCGCGCGGCGCTCATCGCCTTCGACCTGCGAGACGTCGGGATCGACGTGAACTGCACGCCCACCGCCGACATCGCCAGTTCCGACACGCATCCGTTCCTCCGCTCCCGCCTCTACGGGGAGGACGTGGAGACCGTCGTCGCACGTGCCCGCGCCAACGCCGATGGATGCCTCCGGGGCGGCGTGTTGCCGGTGATCAAGCACATCCCCGGCCATGGGCGCGGTACGGTGGACAGCCATCTCGGCCTGCCCGTGGTGGACACGCCGCTCGATGCGCTGCGTGCCAGCGATTTCGAGGTCTTCCGCCAGCTGCGCGACCTGCCGCTCGGGATGTCGGCGCATGTGGTCTACTCCGCCATCGACAGCGAACCCGGCACGATTTCCGCTCCCGTGATCGCCGAGGTGCGCGGGACCATCGGCTTCGACGGACTCCTGATGACGGACGATATCTCGATGGGCGCGCTGCCCGGAGGCCTGCTCGAACGTGCCCGGGGGGCGCTTTCGGCGGGCTGCGACGTCGTCCTGCACTGCAACGGCGAGATGGATGAGATGGAGCGCCTCGCCGCCGCCCTGCCGTCATTGAACGCGGCGGGTACGCGGCGGGCGAACCGGGCGCTGGCGATGCGCCGGGAGCCGCCGGCGCTTGACATCGAAGCGGCCCGTGCGGAACTTGCCTCCCTCGCAGTCTGAGGGGCCGGGTTGGACGAAGATTTCATCGAGGGCCCGGCGCGCGACGGGATCGTCGCCGCGCGGCTGGCGGCCGAGGCGCTGATCGTGGACGTCGACGGGTTCGAGGGGCCGCTCGACGTGCTGCTGACACTGGCGCGCACGCAGAAGGTCGATCTGCGCAGCGTCTCGGTGCTGCAGCTGGCGCGGCAATACCTCGTGTTCGTCGAGGAAGCGCGGGCCTTGCGGCTGGAACTGGCGGCGGACTATCTCGTGATGGCGGCCTGGCTGGCATTCCTGAAGTCACGGCTCCTGCTGCCGCCCGACCCAGAGGAGGAGGGACCGTCGGCGGAGGACCTCGCCGCGCATCTGGCGTTCCAACTCGAGCGGTTGGAGGCGATGCGCACCGCTGCCGCCCGCCTGATGGCGCGTGACCGCCTCGGCCGCGATGTGTTCGCGCGCGGCGCACCGCAGGGGTTGAACCGCGTTCGCAGAACCGTCTGGACGGCGACGCTGCTGGACCTGATGCAGGGCTACGCCCGGCTGCGCACCCGCGACGATTTCCGCCCCGTCGTGGTGGACCGCGTCGACGTCTTCACGATGGAGCAGGCGCTGGATCGCCTCCGTCCGCTCATCGGCGCGATGGAGGACTGGACGGATCTGGGCACGTTCCTGCCGGACGACTGGCGCGACGGGCTGCAGCGCCGCCGGTCCGCCACGGCGTCCACCTTCGCGGCCACGCTGGAACTCGCCAAGGCCGGCAGTCTCGACCTGCGGCAGGCGGAGGCCTTCGCGCCGCTTCGCATCCGGGCCCGCGGGTGACGGAAGCCGATCCTCCCGCGACCCTTTTCGCGCCGCCACCGCCGGGCGAGCAGGAGAGGATGGTCGAGGCGATCCTCTTCGCCTCCGCCGCTCCCGTGACCGTGGGCGAGCTGCACGCCCGGCTGCCGCACGGTTGCGACGCGACGGTGGCGCTGGCCCGGCTCATGGAGCGGTACGAGGGGCGCGGTATCCGGCTCGTCCGGGTCGGCGACGCCTGGGCGATCCGGACGGCGGCGGATCTGGCCTTCCTGATGACGCGGGAGACGGTCGAGACGCGCAAGCTGTCGCGCGCCGCGACCGAGACGCTGGCCATCGTCGCCTACCATCAGCCGGTCTCGCGGGCGGAGATCGAGGAGATCCGCGGCGTCGCCGTCAGCCGGGGCACGCTCGACCAGCTGCTCGACCTCGGCTGGATCGGGCTGGGCCGTCGGCGGCAGACGCCGGGACGCCCGGTGACCTTCGTCGTGACGCGCGGTTTCCTCGATCACTTCGGTCTGGCCTCCGCGCGGGATCTGCCCGGCCTCGCGGAGCTTCGGTCGGCCGGCCTTCTGGACGCCACTGCGCGCATGGACGACGCGGAGCCGGACCCTTCGGAAGGGGATCTGTTCGACCGCTCGCCTCCGGACTAGCCTTCGGTCCGGTCCCGCGCCACCACACCGGCCCGCGCCATCTCCCGCGTGGCGATGCGGCCGAGCCAGACGACGAAGAGTCCGAACGCGAGGAGTCCGGCCGCGGCCAGCGCGATCCGGGTACGGTCCGCCTCCGCAGAGGCGAGCCCTCCCATCTCCCCGATCCAGACCATTGCGAGCGTCCCGGGGGCCAGTCCGATGGCGGTGGCGGCGAAATACGTCCAGGGGCGGATCGCGGTCACACCCAGCAGCCAGTTCTGCGCGGTGAACGGCAGGATCGGGGTCAGTCGCAGGAGCATCACGAAGACGAAACCGTTGTCCTCGATCGCCCGATCCGCGGCGCGCACCCTCGGCCCGTCGATCCGGCGCAGCATCGGGCCGCGCAGCCAGCGGCGGCCGATGTAGTAGGGCGCGATCGCCCCGAGCAGGCTGCCCAGCATCGACAGCGGAAACCCCCACCAGCCGAACGCCAGCCCGCCGACGACCGACATCGCAGCGGCCGGCAGCGGCAGGATCACGACGATGACGTAGACGCCGATGAAGAGCGCGACCCCGAGCGTGCCATGCGACGCGACCCAGTCCCTCAGCAGCGGGACCCAGTCGGCCCAGGGGAGGAGCCACATGGACAGGGCCAGCACGAGGAGGAGCGCCGGCCAGAGCCAGACGTGCCACGCCTTCAGCGCCGGTTCGGTCGGTTGGGGAAGCGGCGGGGGCACGATCGACACGCGCTCGACGTAGGGTGTGGGGGTCGCCCCCGCAACCGTCGACTCAGCACGGGCGCGCGGCGATCCAGCGCAGGAGGGCTTCCGGGTCCGGCGGCGCATGCGGCACCTCCTCCCCGGCGAAAGCGCGCATGACCGGCAGGTTCGGTGAGTTCACGCCGATCGGCACATCCACGCCCGCCTCGGGTGCGAGGGCGATCGCCGGTGGGGACCCCCGGCCGGCCGTCTCCCGCTCGTCGAACGTGTCTACGAGGAGCAGGTCCGCGCCCGCGGCCAGCCGCGCTGCCGCTGCCGCCACCGCCATCTCGAGCCTTTCGGCATCCAGCCGGCTACCCCGCGTCTCGGGGCCGAGCGGCTGGCTGATCCGGAGGGTCGGCCCGTCCGGCGGCACCACCGTGTGCATGCCGCAGCGCGCAGAGCCGGGACGGTCGGCGTTCACTTGGACCATTCCGGCCAGTCGCAGTTCCGTCGCCAGGGCGCGACGGGCGACTGCCTAGAGGAGAGAATCGAGATCCCCGCGGCCCTCGGTCATGGTGCAGGCGAGACGCATGGTGCCTCGTTCAACGGCCAGCCGGGTCGGCGCAAGGCTTGACGGCGGCGGCGGCGCGGGGGACGGATACGCATGGACGAGACCTTCCCCCGGATCGAGCCGCTGGGCGAGACGGCGCTTCTGGTGCGCTTCGCCGCCCGGCTCGACGACACGGCGAACCGGGCCTGCGTGGCGTTCCGCGCGGCGCTCGAGGCGGACCCGCTGCCGGGCGTGCTGGAAACGGCGTCCTCGCTGGGCTCCGTCCTGGTGCGCCACGACGGGTCGGACCTCGAGGGGGGGCTCGCCGAACGTCTGGACCGGACGGATTGGGCGCATGTCGCGGCACCCGAGCGCAAGCTCTGGTCGATTCCGTGCAGCTATGGCGGCGAGGACGGCCCGCAGCTGGCCGAGACGGCCGCGATGGCCGGGATGACCGTGGCGGAGGCGGTGGCCGCGCTGTCCGGGGAGCGGATCCGGGTGCTGGCCCTCGGATTTGCACCGGGAATGCCCTATCTCGGCATCCTTCCTCCGGTCTGGGACCTGCCGCGGCAGACGGGCCTGACGCCGAAGGTGCCGAAGGGCGCGCTGGTGCTGGCCGTACGGCAGATCGTGCTGTTCGCGACCGAGGCACCCACCGGCTGGCGACAGGTCGGCCTCACGCTGTTCGGCTGCTTCGAAGCGGGCCGCGACCGACCCATCGCGCTTTCGCCCGGTGACGAGGTGAGGTTTCCCGCCGTTTCGGCTTCGGCGCTGCGCGACCTCGCGGCCGCCGATCCGGACGGGTACGGCGGCGCGACCTGGGAGGCGTCGGCTTGATCGAGGTCCTCGCCTGCGGGCCGCTCGTCACGGTACAGGACCAGGGGCGTCCGGGCTATCTCTCCCGGGGGCTCGCGCGGGGCGGTGCCGCCGATCTGTGCGCGCTGGCCGAGGCCGATGCGCTTCTGGGCGGGGCTGGTGCCGGGATCGAGACACCGGGATCCCCGCTGCGCCTGCGCGCGGATGCTCCCATCACGCTGGCCCTCACCGGCGCGCCGATGAAGGCCGTCGTCGACGGGCGCGCGCTCGACTGGAACACGTCCCGGACTTTGGAGGCGGGGGAGATCCTCGAGCTGCGCCCGACGGGGCAGGGGGTCTATTCCTACGTTCACGGGGCGGGCGGCTTCGATACCGATCTGATCCTTGGCAGCCGGTCCGCCCATCTGATCGCCGGCATCGGGCGGTCGCTGCAGGTGGGCGATCGGCTTGCCTGCGCCGGGCCGGCGATGCCCGCCCGCCGGGTGGCTGCGACCCCGCGCTTCGGCGGCGGCCTGCTGCGGTTGCTGCCGACGCCGCAGACCCGGCTCTTCGCCCGAGGGGACCTGGAGCGTTTCGCCGACACGGAGTTCACCCGCGACGCGCGCGGCAACCGGCAGGGCGTGCGCCTGACGATGGAGGGGGCGGGCTTCGCCGCGGCGGATCAGCTGAACCTGCTGTCGGACTTCATCCTGCCGGGCGACGTCCAGATGACAGGCGACGGCGTGCCCTACGTCCTCGGCCCGGAGTGCCAGACGACCGGCGGCTACCCACGGATCGGCACGGTGATCGCCGCCGACCTGCCCCGCGCGTTGCAGGCGGTGCCGGGGGCCCGGCTGAGGTTCCGCTTCGTGACGGCCGAGGAGGCGCGGGCCGCGCGACCCGGCAAACCGGGCGTGACGCCGCTGATCCGCCATCCCTCCGACATTCCCGATCTGCTGACTCTACAACTCATCAGCGGGGTGATCTCCGCCGCACGGGGGGAGACGTGATGCGCGTCGATCTGAACGCCGACATGGGCGAGGCCTTCGGTGACTGGCGCATGGGGGACGATGTGGCGCTGCTCGACGTCGTGACCTCTGCCAACGTCGCCTGCGGGGCGCATGCCGGGGATTGGGACGTGATGGCCGCCACGATGGCGCAGGCGCGCGACCGCGGCGTGGGGATCGGGGCGCATCCGGGGTTTCCGGACCTGCAGGGCTTCGGGCGGCGACGGATGGAGATGTCGGCGGAGAGCCTCGGGAACCTGGTCGTCTGGCAGTTCGGCGCGGCGCGGGGCATGGCCGCGGCGCTCGGGACGCGGGTCCGGCACTTCAAGCTGCACGGGGCGATGTCGAACATGGCCTCCGTCGATGGTGCGATGGCGAAGGCGGCCTATGCCGCGGCTCTGCGGGTGGACCCGGACGTGATCCTGCTGGTGCTGGCCGGCACCGCTCAGGAGGCCGCGGCGCGCGAGCTGGGCGCGGTCTGGGCGGGGGAGATCTTCGCGGATCGCGGCTACGAGGACGACGCGACCCTGGTGCGCCGGGGCACGCAGGGGGCCTTGATCCACGACCCCGCCGAAGCCGCCGCGCGGATGGTGGCCTTCGTCAAGGGCGGTGCCATCGTCGCGGCATCGGGGCGGAGGGTGCCGGCTGCCTGCGACTCGATCTGCCTGCACGGGGACGGACCGGAGGCGGTGGCGATCGCGCGGGCGGTGCGGTCCGCGCTGGAGGCGGAGGGGATCGCGCTCGCCCCGATGACGGGACGGCGCGGGTAGCGATCAGCGCAGGTTCGGCGGGGCCCCCGCGTCATGGCGCGGGCGTTCGCCGGGTTCTGGCTGCGGCAGGTCGATCCGCAAGCCATGGCGCGCGAGCGTCGCGGCGAGGGGCTGGGACGCCCTCAGGAAGGTGACGTCGATCTGCCCCGCGTCCAGCCCGGAGAAGACCAGCGCTTCGGACACCGCCCGCGCGAGGTCCGGCTCCGCCCCGGGCATGGCGTCGACGAAGCCGAGCAGATGGCCCCGCGCGCCATCCTCGTAGAGAACCCCTGCGAGGTAGGCCGTCCGCGCGAGGCCGGCGGCGAGGGTGAGCTTGGCGTCGAGCCCGGTGAGCAGCGCCTCCGGCAGTTGGCCCGGCGGGGTCACCGTGTCGATCCGGCGTTCGGCCTCTTCGGGGGCATGGGCGAGCGTGTCGGTCAGCCAGGCGATCGAGGCGGGCTCGAGCAGTTGTGCGGACGGCGCGTCGTCCAGGTTCAACGCGAGCCCGAGGCCCTCCGCCGCGAGCATCCCGGCCAGCCGCCGTCCCGAAAGGGTGGCCGCGTCGGCGACCCCGGCGAAGGCGGTCAGCCGCTCCGGCAGGTCGAAGGCGAGCGCGTAGCGGACGCCATCGACGTCGAAGAGCCGGGGGGTGACGACATCGCCGTTCTCCGCCTCCAGAAGGAGATGCAACTCCGCCTCGGCCAGCCGCTCGAAGAAGGCAAGTCGGGCGGTATCGGTGCCGACGGCCTGCGCCTGGAGATGGGCGGTGTCCAGCGGAGTAGGTGCGGTCATCGTCTGTTCTCCTCGCGCAGTCGTCCCGCGCTACTTCGCCGTCGGGCGCGGAGCAAGCGCCGCCGCGATGGCCGACCGGAGCGCGGGTACGGTCTCCGTCTCGAACCAGGGGTGTTTGCTGAGCCACGCGGTATTGCGCCAGGAGGGATGGGGGAGGCAGAAGACCCTGGGGGCGAGCGCCTCCCAGTCGCGCACCCGGTCCGTCACACGGCCGCGCCCGAGGTGCCAGTCCTGCGCGTAGCCCCCGATCAGCAAGGTGACGGCCGGCGATCCGACGTGGTCCAGCGCCGCCGCGCGCCAGGTCGCCGCGCAGATCCGGGGCGGGGCGATGTCGGAGCCGTTCGCGTCGTAGCCCGGAAAGCAGAACCCCATCGGCACGATGGCGACGTTGGCACGGTTCCAGAACGTGTCGTCGTCGAGCCCCATCCAGGACCGCAGCCGCACGCCGGACGCGTCGTCGAAGGGCTTGCCCGACAGATGCGCCCGCATGCCCGGTGCCTGACTCGCCACGACGATGGGGGCACCCCGCTCGAACCAGACCACGGGACGGGGTCGATGCGCCGTCCGCGTCGCGGCGAACCGTTCGGCGCAGAGGCGGCAGGACGCGATGTCGGAAGGGAGGGGCATCGATGCGAAGGTAGGCCGGGGGTGGTGGATGCCCAGGTGGTCAGACGCTCGCGGGGTGAGCGGATCGTCGTGCCGTCCCGACGGAACGGCCGTCGATCATGCAGCGGCGCACCCTCGATAGGATCGAAAGCGCACCTGTCGCTGGACGGTGGAGGTCCGTCGTTCACGGGACGCATGTCCGCAACGCGCGGCCGGGTGGTCCCACCGTTCCGATGGTGGTTGGGCTTGGCGAAACCTGCGATCCCCGTTTGCTTGTTCTACTTTGCGAAGTGTCGAACGACGGTGCCGGAACAGATTGGAAGGCTCGTTCGCGCCGCACGAAACCACGATCTGTCCCTCGATGGTTCCGCCCTCCTGAGCGGCGGTTCCCATGATGGTTCCCTGCAACAGCATCGTTCGTCGGCGCACCTCCGAAAGACGGAACCGATCCCCGGAACGACGAAGGGCCCCGACGGGGCCCTTCGCTTCACGGTATCCGGATCGGCTTACATCATGCCGCCCATTCCGCCCATTCCGCCCATGTCGCCCATGCCGCCGCCACCGCCGGCACCCGGCTTCTCGGGCTTGTCGGCGACCATGGCCTCCGTCGTGATCAGCAGGCCGGCGACCGAGGCCGCGTCTTGCAGAGCGTGACGGACGACCTTGGCCGGGTCGATGACGCCGAACTTGAACATGTCGCCATATTCCTCGGTCTGCGCGTTGAAGCCGAACTTCGGATCGGTGCTCTCGCGGATCTTGCCGGCCACGACCGACCCGTCCACGCCCGAGTTCTCGGCGATCTGACGCAGCGGAGCTTCCAGCGCCTTGCGGACGATGGAGATGCCGACGTCCTGATCGGAGTTGTCGCCCTTGAGCCCGTCGAGCGACTTGCCCGCCTGCACCAGAGCCACGCCACCGCCGACGACGATGCCTTCCTGAACGGCCGCACGGGTCGCGTTCAGCGCGTCGTCGACGCGATCCTTGCGCTCCTTGACCTCGATCTCGGACATGCCGCCGACGCGGATGACGGCGACGCCGCCCGCCAGCTTGGCGACCCGCTCCTGCAGCTTCTCCTTGTCGTAGTCCGAGGTGCTCTCCTCGATCTGACCGCGGATCTGGCTGACCCGGGCCTCGATCTCGGCCTTCTCGCCGGCACCGTCCACGATCGTGGTGGTGTCCTTGGTGATCGAGACGCGCTTGGCGGAGCCCAGCATGTCCATGCCGACGTTCTCGAGCTTCATGCCCAGATCGTCGGAGATCACCTGACCGCCCGTCAGGATCGCGATGTCCTGCAGCATGGCCTTGCGGCGGTCGCCGAAGCCCGGTGCCTTGACGGCGGAGATCTTCAGCCCACCGCGCAGCTTGTTGACGACCAGCGTGGCCAGAGCCTCGCCCTCGACGTCCTCGGCGATGATCAGCAGCGGCTTCTGCGACTGGATCACCTGCTCGAGCAGCGGGACCATCGGCTGCAGCGACGAGAGCTTCTTCTCGTGCAGCAGGATGATCACGTCCTCCAGTTCCGCCGTCATCTTGTCGGGGTTGGTCACGAAGTAGGGGCTGAGGTAGCCGCGGTCGAACTGCATGCCCTCGACCACGTCGGTCTCGGTCTCGAGGCCCTTGTTCTCCTCGACGGTGATGACACCCTCGTTGCCGACCTTCTGCATCGCGTCGGCGATCTGACGGCCGATTTCCTTCTCGCCGTTGGCGGAGATGGTGCCGACCTGGGCGACTTCGTCGCTGTCGGAGACGTCACGCGAGGCGGCCTTGATGGCCTCGATGACCTTGGCGGTGGCAAGATCGATGCCGCGCTTGAGGTCCATCGGGTTCATGCCCGCGGCGACCGACTTCATGCCTTCCTTGACGATGGCCTGCGCCAGGACCGTCGCGGTGGTCGTGCCGTCGCCGGCTTCGTCGTTGGTCCGCTGGGCCACTTCCTTGACCATCTGCGCGCCCATGTTCTCGAACTTGTCCTCGAGCTCGATCTCCTTGGCGACGGAGACGCCGTCCTTGGTGATGCGCGGCGCGCCGAACGACTTGTCGAGAACCACGTTGCGGCCCTTGGGGCCCAGCGTGACCTTGACGGCGTCGGCGAGGATGTTGACGCCCTTGAGCATGCGGTTGCGTGCGTCGGTGCTGAATTTCACGTCCTTGGCGGCCATGATGTTCTCCTGGTATTAGATGGGTGTGAGGGTCGGACGGTCAGCTCAGGCGATGATGCCGAGGATGTCCGATTCCTTCATGATGAGCAGCTCTTCGCCGTCGATCGTGACTTCGGTGCCCGACCATTTGCCGAACAGCACCTTCTGACCGGCGGAGACGCCCGGAGCGATGAGCTCGCCGGAATCCTTGCGCGCGCCTTCGCCGACGGAGATGATCTCGCCCTCGGCGGGCTTCTCCTTGGCGGTGTCGGGAATGATCAGACCACCCTTGGTCTTCTCGTCGGATTCGATGCGACGAACCAGAACGCGGTCGTGGAGCGGTGTGAAAGCCATTTGCGGCAGCCTTTCAGCTAGAGGTTTCCTGTGTTGTCACTCACCCGCGGGGAGTGCCAACGACGGCTAGGTATGCGGGGTGCGGCGAGGTGTCAACGGGCGGATGGCGGTAGTTTGGGGCGGCGGAGATGCGGCGCGCCGGGAATGGCATCGAGACCCGCCCTTCTTCGGTGCCGTGAGGCGATCCGCCGTGGTCTCTCGGCATCGCAACGCCTCGCGCAGCTTGCCCGCCTGCGCGTCAGGGTCTAGCAGTTCGCGGAATGACGCACCGGCTCGCCCGGCGCGAACCACACGATCGGGGGTCGCATGTACCGCGTCTGGAACTTCGTCACCAATTATTCCCTGCTGCTGATCATGGGGGCGCTCATCGCGCTCGTCTGGGCGAACACGGCGGCGCACAGCTACCATCTGTTCGTGGAATATCCGCTCTGGTTCAATGACCTGATCGGCTACGACCTGCACCACTGGGAAGTGGCGATGGACCTGCACCACCTGGACCCGGCGATGTTCGGCCACGCGGAGACGGCGCGCGTGCTGACGACGCACTATCTCGTCAACGACATCCTGATGGCGTTCTTCTTCGCCATCGCGGGCAAGGAGGTCTGGGAGGCGGTGATCCTCAAGAACGGCTCCCTGCGCGGCAAGAAGGCGGCGACCCCTCTGATCGCCACGCTGGGCGGCATGGTCGGGCCGATCACCGTCTACCTCGGGCTGGCCGCCCTGCTCGGCTCCACAACCTTCGACGCGGTCGCCAACGGCTGGGCCATCCCCACGGCCACCGACATCGCGTTCAGCTACCTCGTCGGGCGGATCGTGTTCGGCGCGGGGCACCCGGCGGTGCGCTTCCTGCTCCTGCTCGCCATAGCGGACGACGCGGCGGGGCTCATCATCCTCGCCATCTTCTACCCCGAAGGTGAGCTGGCACCGGTCTGGCTGCTGCTCTCCGTCGTGTCGGCCGTCGGGGTCTACGGCTTGTTCAACTGGCTTCCGCGCAGGCTGGATCGCGGCAATCAGGCACGGCCGCGCTCCACCTTCGTGCGCTACAAGCTGTCGTGGTGGCCCTATCTGGTCGCCGGCGCGCTGTCGTGGTTCGGCTTCGCGCAGGCCGGTCTGCATCCGGCGCTCGGCCTGCTCCCGATCGTGCCCACGCTGCCTCACGCGGACCGGGCGTTCGGGTTCTTCTCGGAAGCCGAGCAATACCTCACCGACCTGCTGAACCACACGGAACACCTGCTCAAGCATCCGGTGGAGATCGTTCTGTTCTTCTTCGGCCTGCTGAACGCCGGCGTGACGCTCTCCTCGATCTCCGAGCCCACCTGGCTGGTGCTGGCCGGCCTGATGATCGGCAAGCCGCTGGGCGTGCTGCTCTTCGGCTACATCGGCGCGCATACGCTCAAGCTGGGGCTGCCGGAGGGGATGCGCATCGTCGATCTCTTCGTGATCGGCTGCGTCGCCGCCATCGGGTTCACCGTGTCGCTCTTCGTGGCCTCCGTCGCCTTCGACCCCGGCCCGGTGCAGGACGCGGCGAAGATGGGGGCCCTGTTCAGTTTCGCCGCCGCGGGCGTCAGCATCCTCGTCGGCAAGCTGACGAAGGTGCGCAAGCAGCCAGGCTGATCCGAGCGAGCCACCAATCAGGTCGGGTCCGCCGACCCTTCTTTTCCGAGGACACCAGATGAAGCCCATCGCCGACGTCGTTCCGAACACATGGGCCTTCCTGCGCGACCCGATGATCGCCCCCACCGGCTTTCGGGAATACGATGCGCGCTGGAAGTATCCCGAGGGGATCAACCTGCCGGGCGTCACCGCGCTCGGGCTCGGCCTCGGCACGCAGATGATGCGCCGCGGGATCGAGCCGCGGATCGCCGTCGGCAACGACTACCGGGACTATTCCGTCGCCATCAAGCAGGCGCTGATCCTCGGTCTGGTGCAGGCCGGCATCCACGTGCAGGACATCGGGCCCGCGCTCTCCCCGATGGCATATTTCGCACAGTTCCACCTCGACGCGCCCGCCGTCGCCATGGTCACGGCGTCGCATAACCCGAATGGCTGGACCGGCGTCAAGATGGGCTTCGAGCGCCCGCTCACGCACGGCCCCGACGAGATGTCGGAGCTGCGGGACATCGTGCTGAACGGCACGGGCGAGGCGCGGGAGGGTGGCCGCTGGGAGCGTGTGGACGGGGTGATGGAGGCGTATCTGGACGACCTCGTGGGCGACTTCCGCATGACCCGCAAGCTCAGGGTCGTCTGCGCCACCGGCAACGGCACCGCCTCGGCCTTCGCACCGCTGGTGCTGGAGCGGATCGGGGTGGAGGTCGTGCCGTCCCACACCGAGCTGGACTACACCTTCCCGCACTACAACCCGAACCCCGAGGCGATGGAGATGCTGCACGACATGGCGGCCTCGGTGAAGGCATCGGGCGCGGATCTGGCCCTGGGCTTCGACGGCGACGGCGACCGCTGCGGCGTGGTGGACGACGAGGGAGAGGAGATCTTCGCCGACATCATGGGCGTCATCCTGGCGCGCGACCTGTCGAAACTGCACCCGAACGCGATTTTCGTGGCCGACGTGAAGTCCACCGGGCTCTTCGCCTCCGATCCCGTCCTCAATGCGAACGGCGCGACGACGGATTACTGGAAGACCGGACACAGCCACATGAAGCGCCGGGTGAAGGCCATCGGGGCGCTGGCCGGGTTCGAGAAGTCGGGCCACTATTTCCTCGCCGAACCCATCGGGCGCGGCTACGATTGCGGGATGCGCGTCGCGGTCGAGATCTGCAAGCTGATGGACCGCAACCCGGACAGGACCATGGCCGAGCTGCGCCGCGCGCTTCCGAAGGTCTGGAACACGCCCACGCTCTCGCCATTCTGTGCGGATGAGGAGAAATACGACACGTTGCAGCGGATCGTGGACCGTATCGTGCCGATGAAGGGGCAGGGGACGCTGGGCGGCCGCCGGATCGTGGACGTCGTCACCGTCAACGGCGCGCGGATCATGCTCGAGAACGGCGGCTGGGGCCTCGTGCGTGCCTCGTCCAACACGCCGAACCTCGTCGTCGTCTGCGAGAGCCCGGACTCGGCGGAGGAGCTGCGCGCGATCTTCGACGAGCTGGATGCCATCGTGCGGGTCGAACCGAACGTCGGCGATTACGATCAGACGTTCTGAAGCGATGCGCCGCCTGTTCGTCCTCCTTGCCGTCCTCGGCCTGTGCCTGCCCGTTGCGGCGCAGGAAGCGGTTCCGGCGGACCAGCCCACGGGTGCGATCTCGACGGCCGCCGACGCCACCGGGGATGCGGCCATCGACCGGCGCATCGAGTCGATCCTGGGCGCGCTCGACGGCTACGGCGACGTGCGTGTGGAGGTGCGCGAAGGCATCGTGACGTTCACGGGCGAGGTGCTGGACGGCGAGGCCATCGGCCGGTTGGAGGAGTTGGCCGCCCGGGTGGACGGCGTCGTCGCCACGCAGAACGAGGTGGTCGAGAGCACGGACGTCGCCCTTCGGCTCGATCCGGTGCTCGACAGGTTCGGCGACCGGCTGGCCGGGTTCATCGCCTACCTCCCTCTCCTGCTCATCGCACTTCTGGCCGGCGGGCTCGTCATCGCCGCGGGCCTCGCTCTTGCGCGGTGGGACAGGCCATGGCGCAGGCTGGCCCCCAACGCCTTCATCGCGGAGATCTACCGCGTCATCCTCCGCCTGCTGTTCGTGGTGGCGGGCATCGTGGTGGCGCTGGACATCCTGAACGCGACGGCGATCCTCACCGGGCTGTTCGGGGCGGCGGGCATCGTCGGACTGGCCGTGGGCTTCGCCGTGCGCGACACGGTCGAGAACTTCATCGCCTCCGTCATGCTCTCGCTCCGCCAGCCGTTCCGGCCGAACGACCACGTGGACATCGAGGGCAACGTCGGCACCGTCATCCGCCTGACCAGCCGGGCGACGATCCTGCTGGACCCGGACGGCAACCACCTTCGGCTGCCGAACTTCTTCGTCTTCAAGGCCCGGATCCTGAACTACACCCGCAACCCGAGGCGCCGGTTCGGCTTCGCGCTCGGGATCGATCCGGCGGACGATCTGGCGGAGGCGCGGCGGATCGGCGTGGAGACGTTGCAGGGGCTGGATTTCGTGCTCGTCGATCCGCCGCCGCAGGCCTGGATCTCGGAGGCGGGGGACTCGACCGTCACCATGGAGTTCTACGGCTGGGTCGAGCAGGACCGGACCGACTTCATGATCGCCCGGGGCGAGGCGCTGCGCGTCGTCATGAAGACCCTGACGCACGCGGGCATCGGCCTGCCCGAACCGTCCTACCGGCTGAACCTGACGGGCGGGGCGCTTCCGGTTGTGGACCTGCCGGACGGCCGCGACCGGGCGGCGGCGATCACCATCTCCGAGGATGACCCGTCTCCCGAACCCACCGCGCCGCAGGCGGCGGACGTAGCGGCGGCGACGACGATCACCCGCATGGTCGACCACGAACGGCGCCAGCCCGGGCAGGACGACCTGTTGAGCGGACCCGCGCGGGCCGAATAGCGGATGGCCCGACCGCCGATCCTCCAGCGCCGGTTGCCCCACGCGCCCTGGAACGATCCGGCGCTGTCGCGGATGCCGGGGATGAAGCCGGTCGAGGGGCCGTGGATCATCGTGGACGATGCCTATGCCGCCCAGATGGCGGAGCGTCGCCGGCTGCTGCGGACACGTCGCGCGCAGGTGATGGCGCGCCTGCCGGAGGCGGAGCCGGCGATGGCGGAGCTGCTCGAAACCGTGCTCCGGACGCTCCCGTCCGAATTCCTCCACGATGGGGACACGGTCCGGTGCCCGGATGGGCGGCGCGTGCGGGTCGACGATACGCCGTTCGACGTGCTGGGCAGGATCCTGCAGGAGGACCTGCTCCTGCTCGAGCGGCGCGGGGCGGAACACGTTCTGATCGCCGGGCTGCTGTGCTTTCCCGCATCCTGGACGCTGGCCGAGAAGATCGGCCGCCCGCTCGCGCGCATCCATGCCCCCGTGCCCGGCTACGACGCGCGACTGGCCGGGCAGGTGCAGCGGCTGCTCGACAGAGCCCCCGGTGGCCGCGCGATGTGGCGGATGAATGCGCTCGGTTACGCCGATCCCGCCCTGCACCAGCCCCGCACGGAGGCCGCGCCGAAGGACGAGACCGCACCGCCGCGCTACCTCAGATGCGAGCGGCAGACGGTGTTGCGCCTGCCGGTGACGGGTTCGATCCTGTTCGCCGTCCACACCTGGGTCGTCACGCCCGACGCCCTCACGCCGGCGCAGCGGGCCGGGTGCCCGGCGTCCTAAGGGGCCGCGAAGTGCTTGGACAGCTTGAGCCCCTGACCCTGGTAGTTCGAGGCGATGCCCTGACCGTAGAGCCGCGCCGGGATTTCCGACATGGCCTCGTAGAGGAGACGCCCGACGACCTGTCCGTGCTCCAGCGCGAAGGGTGCCTCGTGGCAGCGCACCTCCAGCACGCCGCGCGCGGGCATTCCATGGCCGAACCCGGGGTCGAAGAAGCCGGCGTAGTGGACCCGGAACTCGCCCACCATGGCCAGATACGGAGCCATCTCCGCCGCATGGGTCGGCGGGATCGTCACCGCCTCCCGGCTGACGAGGATGTAGAACGCTCCCGGGTCCAGCACGATCCCGCGGCGGTCGGTCCGGATGGCTTCCCAGAAGTCCGACGGGTCGTAATGCCCGATCCGGTCGAGGTCGATCACGCCGGAATGCGGCTTGGCCCGCCAGCCGACCAGCCCGTCGGGGCCGGGGGCCAGATCGACGCTGAAGCCCAGCCCGTCGGCGATGAGCGGCGTGCCGTCCACCAGCGGGGCGGCGGCGTGGAGCGTGTTGAGGGCGGCATCGCAGAGCACCGTGCGACCGCGCCGGAACCGGATCTGGTTCAGGCGCATCCCCGTCCGCACCAGGACGGAGAAGCTGCGCGGGCAGATCTCCGCGTAGAGCGGTCCGGCGTAGCCCTCCGGGATCCGGTCGAACTCGGTGCCGCCGTCCGTCACCGTCCGGGTCAGCAGATCGAGCCGTCCGGTGGAGGACTTGGCATTGGCCACGGCGGACAGGCCGGGCGGCAGCGCCAGCGACTCCTGCAACGGCACGAGATAGACGCAGCCCTTCTCCAGCACCGCGCCGTCCGTGAGGTCGACCCGGTGCATCCCGAACTCCGGCAGACGGTCCGCCATGGTGCGGTCCGCGCCCGGAAGGAAGGAGGCGCGCACCCGGTACGCGACGGCACCGAGGCGCAGGTCGAGGCTGGCGGGCTGGACCTGTCCGTCGGTCAGGGGCGGCGCGGTGATCGAACCATCGGCGACCAGCGTCTCGATCTGCTGGCTGGCGAGGACCCCCGGCGCGTCGGTCACGGATGGGGAGGGACCATCGACCCGGAGGAGGTTGGGTTCAGCGAATTGGTCGGGCTAGCAGGACTCGAACCTGCGACCTTCCGTCCCCCAGACGGACGCGCTACCAGACTGCGCCATAGCCCGACGCGTGGGCCTTCATACGTCCTCCGCCGTGGGGCGCAAGGCGAAAGACGCGCGCCCGCCGTCAGCGAAACTCTCCGGCGGCAAGCTCGTCCTCGACCTGCGCGATCAGCCCGCGCAGGCGGTCGAGGATGCGCCGGAGCCTGCGCCGCTCCATCCGGTCGAACGGAGCGGCGGATGTCTGTTCTTCCTGCGGCGCGGACTTCGCCGCCGCGGGCGGCTCCGGTCGAACGATCTCCACGCCGCGCTCGTTCGAAGCGACCGGGGCCGGGTCCGCTCCGGGCATGGGTTCGTCGGAGAGGTCGGGTGCCGGCTGCGGCGGGGACGCGACCTCCTCGACCTCCTCCCCGGGCTGCGCCTCTTCCTCCACGTCGGACGGCTGCGGCGGAACCAGGTCGCCGTCGGGCGCATCGGGCTGATCCTGCGCCTCGCCTTCCGCCGGGTCCTCTGCGGGGTCCTCCACCTCGGCCGGGGATGGCACGGGCTCCGTCCGCTCGAAGGAAACGACGGTGCCGGTATCGACCATGCCGGAGCGAGCCGCTTCCGATGCGGCCGCCGGCCCCTCCGGCGTGCCGTCCTCGGGCCGGATCACGCGACGCGCGCGGGGCGGCGCGGGTTCGGACGCATCGAGCTCCGGAGAGAGGGCCATGACGCCGTTCACACCCTCCTCGTCGATCTTCTGGCCGACGCTGCGGACCGTCAGACCCTGATCGTGCAGCATGACCTTTATCCCGCCCAGCAGGCGCATGTCGTCGGGACGGTAGTAGCGCCGTCCGCCGGCACCCTTCACCGGCGCGATCTGGGCGAATTTGGATTCCCAGAACCGCAGCACGTGGGTCGGGACGGCGAGCCAGTCCGCGACTTCGCGGATCGTGCGGAACGCGCCCTCGGATTTCTCGGAACCGGCCAAGGATCAGGACGTCTTGGAAGCGTTCCCGGCGGCGACACGGTCCTTCATGAGGTGCGACGGACGGAACGTGAGGACGCGACGCGGCGGGATCGGCGCTTCCTCCCCGGTCTTGGGGTTGCGCCCGACGCGCGCCGACTTGTCGCGCGACGAGAACGTTCCGAAGCCCGAGACCTTGACCTGCTCGCCGCTGACCAGCGCGTCGGACACGTGCTGCAGCACCTGACCCACCAGCGCCGCGCTCTCGTTCCGGCTCAGGCCGACGTTGCGGAACACCGCTTCGCTCAGATCCATGCGCGTGAGGGTCTTGTCGATCATGACGGGTATCTTCCTTCCGGGGGAGGCACCTGCGACGGCACCCGCACCCGTTTGCGGTAAGCGTAAAAGCAAGTCAATGACAGGGGTTTGCGCTGCGACGTTCCCCGCCGCCGGCCGGCACGGCGCGATGCGAAAAAAACGCCGACCGGGCTGGAGCTTACGGAGGGGAACCTACCAGCGAAGCAGAACCGCGCCCCAGGCCAGCCCGCCTCCGATCGCCTGCGTCACGACGAGATCGCGGGCCGCGAGCTCACCGGACTGCCTGGCGACGGACATGGCGAGGGGAATCGACGCGGCGGAGGTGTTGCCGTGATCCTGCACGGTGACGACAACCTTCGACATCGGCAGGTCCAGCTTGCGGGCGGTCCCGGAGATGATGCGCAGGTTCGCCTGATGCGGCACGGCCCGGTCGATGCGCGCGACGTCGATCCCGGCCTTCGCGATCACGTCGAGGGTGGACCGCGCGAGCTTCTCGACCGCATGACGGAACACTTCCTTGCCGGCCATCGTCAGGTGCCCCGTCGTCTGTGTCGTCGAGACGCCGCCGGAGACCTTCAGGATGTCGCCGAACCGCCCGTCGGACTGCAGGTCGGTGGCAAGGATCCCACGATCCTCCACGGTGCCGTCGCCCTCCGCCGCCTCCAGGATCATCGCGCCGGCCCCGTCCCCGAAGAGGACGCAGCTGGTCCGGTCGTCCCAGTCGAGGATCCGGCTGAAGGTCTCCGCCCCGATCACCAGAACGCGCTTCGCCTGCCCCGACACGATCATCGCGTCGGCGTTCGCCAGCGCGAAGACGAAGCCCGCGCAGACGGCCTGCACGTCGAAGGCGAAGCCCCGCGTCATCCCAAGCCCCGCCTGCACGATGGTCGCGGTCGCGGGAAAGGTCAGGTCCGGCGTGGAGGTCGCGAGCACGATGGCGTCGATGTCGTCCGGCACCATCCTCGCATCGTCGAGCGCGGACCGCGCGGCGCGGATGGCGAGGTCGGAGGTCGTCTGCCCGGGGGCGGCGAAGTGGCGGCGCTCGATCCCGGAGCGGGAGCGGATCCACTCGTCCGACGTGTCGAGGAAGGTCGTGAACCAGTCGTTTCCGACGACGCGCTCCGGCAGGTAGTGACCGACGCCACGGACCTGCGCGCGGATCATTCGCGCGGCTCCATCCCGGCGGCGATCCGGCTGCGCAACCGCTCCCCGAAGCCGGATTCCGAAAGATCCCAGGCCAGTTGCACAGCCGCCGCCACGCCGGTCTCGTCCGCCGATCCGTGGGATTTCACCACCGTCCCGTTGAGCCCGAGGAACACGCCGCCGTTGACCCGGCGCGGGTCGATGCGCTTGGACAGGCGCTTGAGCGAGGTCATCGCCAGCAGGGCGGCAACCTTGGAGAGCGCCGTCGCGCGGAACGCCTCCGACAGCATGTCGCGCACGAAGCGGGCGGTGCCCTCGCCGGTCTTGAGCGCCACGTTGCCGGTGAACCCGTCGGTCACGATCACGTCGGCCCGGTCGCCCGGAATGTCCCCGCCCTCCACGAAGCCGACGAAGTCGAAGCCGTTGTCCGCGGCCATCGCCTCGATGCGGTCGTGCGCGTCCTTGAGCTCCCCCCGGCCCTTGTTCTCCTCGGTGCCGACGTTCAGCAGGCCGAGGCGCGGGCGGTCGAGGTGCAACCCGTTGCGCGCGTAGGACATGCCCATGAGCGCGTATTGCACCAGATCCTCCGCATCCGCCCGGATGTCGGCCCCGACGTCGAGCATCACGTTGAACCCGGAGGCGCTGCGCGAGGGCCAGAGGATCGCGATGGCGGGGCGGTTCACGCCGGGCAGCTTGCGCAGGCGGATGGTGCTGACTGCCATGAGCGCGCCGGTGTTCCCGCAGCTGACGCAGACGGTCGCCTCGCCGGAGCGGACGGCCTCCACCGCGGACCACATCGAGCTCTCCTTGCCGGTGCGCAGCACCTGACTGGGCTTGTCCGTCATCGCCACGACATCCGACGCATGGCGAACCGTGCAATGATCCGACAGACCGCGACGCTTCGCGATCAAGGCGTCCAACACGGGCTTGTCACCGTGCACGACGAAGCGGATGGCTGGGATCGTCCTGACCGCCCGGGCAAGCCCGGCGACGACAGCCTCGGGCCCGTAGTCGCCCCCCATCGCGTCGATGGACAGCACACCGGTGGCCCCTGCATCGGGAGTGGGGGCCGTGCCGGTCTCATCCGACATGCGGAGCCCCCTTTCCTCGCTTCGGATGTCGGATCAGGCGGCGTCGTCGTCCAGATCGATCGCGTCGGCCGCGATGACTTCGCGGTCGGCGTAGTGGCCACAGGCCCCGCAGACGTGGTGCGGCCGCTTCAGCTCGCCGCAGTTCGGGCATTCGGACGGATTGCCGGGGACCAGAAAGTCGTGGGAGCGGCGATTGTTGCGGCGCGACTGGGTGATCTTGCTCTTGGGAACGGCCATGGGGCAACCTCGGTCTGTGTCGAAGGGGCGGCACGCGCCCGTCGAATAAATGGATCTCTCGCTGCGGTCCGTAGAGGGTCGAGCCCCGGGGGTCCAGCGGTAATCCGGACGCGTCGGGGCCCGGAGCGCGCCTCATACCGCGATTCCAGCGGAACGCAAGCCACGTCCCGGTGGCGTCGACTCAGTCGTCGCCCTCCAGCTTCGCCTTCAGCGCCGCCAGCCCGGCGAAGGGTTTCACCGCCTCGTCCGTGAGCGGTTCGGCCCCAGGCGGTGTCGCCGTCATGTCGATCTCGTCGGCGGAGGGCGCGCGGGGGAACTCCGGGATGGCCAGGGCCAGCGCCTCCTCCAGCACCGATCCCAGGTCCAGGATGGCCGGCAGCGGCTCCAGCGTGTCGTCGTCCATCTCCACCTCGTCTCCCTCCGGCGTCACCGCGTCGGGGGTGTAGCGGCGGGCGACGTCCTCCTCGATACGGGTGGTCACCGGATCGGTCGTCACGCGGCAGGGCTGTACGACCGTCGCGCCGAGCTTGCCGGTGAGCGTCCAGTCGCGCCCCGGTCCGGGGGCGAGCTCCACGTCCATCCGAACCTTGCGCAAGGCATCGACGGAGAGCCGGTCGGCGATATCCTCCAGCTGCCCCTCGTCGGGGACGAGCCTGACACGCGTCGGCTTGCGCTGCGGCAGGTCGGCGAAGCGGACGGGGCGGGAGAGGACGGGCTTCATGGGCGACACCATCGGTCAACGGTCGAGGAGGCCGCCCTTGATGCACCGGGCGGGGACGGGTAGATCGTAGTCCGAACGGACCGCCCGGGCAACGGGGGGCGATGCGCGGAGGGGGATGCGATGGGGTCGATCATGAGGGGGCTGACGGCCGCCCTGTTCGCGCTCGGCCTGTCGGCCTGCTCGGCGACCTTCCGCAACCATGGCTACGTCCCCGACGCGGCATCCCTCCGGTCGATCTCCGTCGGTGGCGACACGCGGGAGACGGTGGCCACCAAGGTGGGCCGCCCCGCGACGAACGGCGTAGAGCGCGACGACGCGTGGTACTACATCCAGAGCCGCGTCCGGCATTACGCCTACCGGGCCCCGGAGTTCGAGGAGCGCCAACTGGTCGCCGTCAGCTTCGCCGCTGACGGGCGCGTGGCGAACGTCGAGCGGTTCGGGCTGGAACGCGGCCGGGTCGTTACCCTGTCGCGCCGCACGACGCAGACCTCGATCCAGGACTTCGGACTGGTGCAGCAGATCCTGCGCAACTTCGGGCGGATCGACCTGGGCCAGGCGCTCGCCGACAGCTGAACCCGATAGTCTCAACGCTCCGGCGTGAATTTCAGAGCCACGCCGTTGATGCAGTAGCGCAGGCCCGTGGGCTTCGGCCCATCGGGAAAGACATGCCCCAGGTGGCCATCGCAGCGCGCGCAATGCACCTCCGTGCGCTTCATGAACCAGCCGTTGTCCTCGCTCTCGCCAACGGTGCGCGACTCCACGCCGTCCACCGGCTGCCAGAAGGAGGGCCAGCCGGTGCCGCTCTCGAACTTGTGCGCCTGATCGAACAGGGCTTCGCCGCAGCCCTTGCAGGTGTAGATGCCCGCCTCCTTCGGAAAGTCCTCATGCGTGCCGGCGCGCTCGGTGCCGTGCCCGCGCAGCACCTTGAAGGCCTCCGGGCCCAGCTGCTCCTTCCAGTCCGTATCCGACTTGACGACCTTCTCCATCGCATTTCCTCTCTGCGGCGACCGCGTGTCTGCGGCTTGCCCGTAAGCTAGTTCCGCGCCCCCCGCGCGCCAAGGGCAGAGGATATGACGATGGAGTTCACCGCCGGTTCCCGGCGCGCCCGGCTGGTTCCGTTCCGCGACGCGGGGGCCGCGCTCGACCTGCGGGCGCGGGTCTTCCGGGCGGGCGCTCCGGACGGGGACGGCCACGACCCCGCAGCCCGGCACCTTCTATTGGAGGAGGACGGTCGGCTCGTCGGCTGCGCGCGGATCACGCTGCAGGTCGGGGCCGCCGCGGGGGTTGGCTACACGGCGCAGCACTACGATCTCCGGCGGTTCACCGCGCGGTTCCCCCGGACGCTGGAGGTCGGGCGCGTGTGCCTCGCCCCGGACGCGGAGGGTCCGACCCCGGCACGGCTCCTCCTCGCAGCGCTGACCCGGGTCGCCATCGCCGACAGGGTCGCCGCGGTGTTCGGCTGCGCCTCGCTGCCCGCCGACGGGACCGGACTTGCGCGCCTGCGGGGATGCGGGGTTCGCTTCGCACCGATGCCACCTGCGCGATGCCCGGCCCCGCCGTCTTCAGGAATGTCCGGCCCGCTGCCGCCGCTCCTGCGGACCTATCTGGCGCTGGGGGCGATGGTCTCGGACGAGGCGGTCGCCGACCCGGATCTCGGGACGCTGCACGTCTTCGCCGCGCTGCCCGTCGCGGCCGTCCGGCGCGCGCGGATCCGGCGGCTCGCGGCGCTGCTGCAACCCGCGGGCTCGCGCCCGATTGACCCGGACCGCGGGGCCACCTAACTGCGCGCCATGGCACGCGCACCCCTCCTCCAGCTCACCGATATCTCCCTCACCTTCGGGGGCGATCCGATCTTCTCCGACCTCGGCCTCGTGGTGCAGGAGGGCGACCGGGTCGCGCTCGTGGGGCGCAACGGCTCGGGCAAGTCCACGCTGATGAAGGTGATGGCCGGGATGGTGGAGGCGGACGCCGGCGCGCGTACCCTCTCGCCGGGCACGACGGTCGGATACATGGAGCAGGAGCCCGACATCTCCGGCTTCGCGACATTGGGCGACTACGCGATCTCCGACCTCGACATCTCCGAGACCTGGCGGGTGGAGGCGGTGGCCGAGGGGCTGAAGCTGCGGCTGGAGGCGTCTCCGGACGCGGCCTCGGGCGGCGAGCTTCGACGCGCGGCGCTGGCCAAGCTGCTGGCGGAGGCCCCCGAGCTGATGCTGCTGGACGAGCCGACGAACCATCTCGACATCGAGGCGATCGCCTGGCTCGAGGCGGAGCTGAAGTCCACGCGCACAGCCTATGTCCTCATCTCCCACGACCGCGCCTTCCTGCGCGCCCTGACCCGCGCGACGCTCTGGATCGACCGGGGGGCGTCGCGTCGGCAGGAGCAGGGGTTCGAGCATTTCGAGGCCTGGCGCGACAAGGTCTGGGAGGAGGAGGACGCGCAGCGCCACAAGCTGGACCGCAAGATCAAGGCCGAAGCCCGTTGGGCCGTGGAGGGCATCTCCGCCCGGCGCAAGCGCAATCAGGGCCGCGTCCGCGCGCTGGCCGACCTGCGCGCCGAGCGGTCGTCGCAGATCCGCCGCGCAGGGACCGCCGCGCTGGAGCTGGATGCAGGGCAGGCGTCGGGCAAGAAGGTAATCGAGGCCACCGGGATCGCGAAGTCCTTCGGCGACCGGGTGATCCTGCTTCCGTTCGATCTGCGCGTGTTGCGCGGCGACCGTGTCGCCTTCGTCGGGCCGAACGGCGTTGGCAAGACGACGGTGCTCAAGATGCTGCTGGGGGAGGTCGAACCGGACGCGGGGACGGTGAAACTGGGCACCAATCTGGAGGTCGCGGTCTTCGATCAGGCGCGGGCGAAGCTGGATCCGGAGGCGACGCTCTGGGACTCGCTCACGCTCGACCCGATGCTGGGCGTCTCCGGCGCGTCCGATCAGGTGATGGTGCGCGGGACGCCGAAGCACGTGGCAGGGTATCTCAAGGATTTCCTTTTCCACGACAAGCAGTTCAAGGCCCCTGTCAAGTCGCTTTCGGGTGGGGAGAAGGCCCGGCTTCTTCTGGCGCGGATCATGGCGCTGCCGAGCAACCTCCTGGTGCTGGACGAGCCGACGAACGATCTGGATATCGAGACTCTCGATCTGTTGCAGGACGTCCTGGGGGAGTACGACGGGACGGTGCTGCTGGTCAGTCACGACCGGGATTTCCTGGACCGGATCGCCACGCAGACCATCGCGATGGAGGGTGGCGGGCGGGCGCAGGCCTATCCGGGGGGGTGGTCGGACATGATCGATCAGCGGGGGGTGATCGAGAACGTGACCGTCAGGGCGAAGACGAAGGGCGGGACGGCGAAGGTTTCGGATGCTGTGGAAACCGCTGATTCCAATGTGCTGTCCTATACGGAGCGGCATCGGCTGGACGCGCTTCCGGCGGAGATCGCGCGGATCGAGGCGGAGATCGGGAAGCTGGAGATGCTGCTGTCCGATCCGGAGCTGTTCACGCAGGAACCCGTGAAGTTCCAGAAGGTCACGGATGCGCTGGTGGCGCGACATGCAAAGCGGGACGCGGCGGAGGAGGAGTGGCTGACGCTGGAGGAGCGCGCCGCGGGCTGACGCACCGGCTGGGCGCATCCGATGTATGGCGGCGCGTGCCACACGTCGTATGACATGGGTGCGAACGTCATTTCACGCGCAGATACCCGGCAGGTCTTCGGCGTAGGGGACCAGGACGGGGCGGGCGAAGGCACCCGGTTCGGCGACGGGCAGGACCTCGCGCAGCAATTCCATCAGACGGCCCGTGCGGGCCCCCTCCGGGTCGAGGGTGGCGCAGCAGAGGTATTCCTCGACCAGTACCGCCTGAACCTCGAAGCCGTAGTCGAGGAACGGGCGCGTCGCGGCGGGATCGAAGAGGTAGGGATCGTCGATCGTCACCTGCTCGGCGAAGGCGCGGGCGGGGTGGTAGCCGGTGAGACGGCGGTTCTGCCACTGCCAGACATGAGTGAGTTCGTGGACGAGGAACATCGCGGACGACAGGTCCAGCGCAGGGTCCGGACCGATGGGGGAGGCGTAGTCTGGCAGGTGGAAGAGGGGCCCGACGAAGAGCGTCTGGAACAGCGCGATGCCGGCGGTGGGGGCGGTGACGCGACCTGACCTGGGCGGGGCGATGCGTTCGCGGCAGGAGGTGCGGGGGCGGGCGTCGTAGGTGATGGGGAAGACGCCGATGCCGGGGGTCCGGACGATTCGGACAATTCCGGTGTCGAGCGTCGGGCCGTGGAGCGGGGCGACGAGCGCGACCTCCGCCGGGGTGAGCGGGCGAGTGGTGCAGGCGGTCAGGAGCAGCGCGAGGAGTGGAAACAGACTGTGCCCGGATCGGAAATTCATAGTCTGGTAAGCCTTTCAACGTGATATAAAGGTTAACGCCAGGTTCATACTCCTTTACACGATGTGAAGGAGGGTGCAGGGGCATCCTTGTCGGGTCGGACGTCGGCCCTTTAACGAGTAACAAGGAATACACGCATGAAATATGCAATCCTCGCCGCCGGCATGGCCGCCGCCGCCTTCGCCGGCTCGGCCGCCAACGCCGCCACGACCCCCACGACCATCAAGATCACCAAGTTCGACATTTCGAATTACACCTCCGCCACGGCCGGTTTCACCGCGTTCGAATTTTTCGAAGGGATCGACGCCGGTCAGCATGGCGGAGACCCGATCGTTTCCCTCAGTGTCGGCTCGTTCCGGACGCTCGGCGGCACGGGTACTGGTTCGATCTGCTCCCAGAACGGCGGCGTGCCCTGCAATAGCATCGCGGTGCAGGACTTCACGGATGAGGGTCAGGGCAACATCCTGCCCGATGGCGGCAAACGCGCGCTGTCGTCCAACGACACGAAGGGGATCGTCTGGGATGCGAAACTGGCCGGTGATGCATTCTTCAACCGGTTGGTCTTCGCCGTGCGCGATGTCGCCGATCAGGGCCCGCTGTTCAGCGTCACGGCAAACGGAACCACGGAATCGGTGACGGGCCAGAACAACAACAACCTTCAGCTGGTCGTGGTCGACTTCAGTGACCTCGTGAATTTCGCGGAGGTCACGATGACCTCCACCGAGAACGACGGTTTCAACTTCGACGGCGCCGCAGGCGGCATCGCTCCGGTTCCGCTGCCCGCTGGTGGCCTGCTGCTCGTCGGCGGCCTCGCCGCGCTGGGCGCGGTGCGCAAGCGCAAGGCGGCCAAGGCTGCTGCTGCCGCGTGATGTGAAGGCTGGCTTCGGTCGATCCGGAGAGGCCCCTGCGCGAGAGCGCGGGGGTCTTTTTTTGATTTGTGAGGCCCGTCTCGCGAAGGCTCCGGGGGAGCGTTTGAGGTGAGGCCCGTCTTGCAAACGCCCCAGTGGGGCGTTTGAGGGCCGAACCGGGCGGCAGCCCGGTGGCGCTACGGTGGTTGGTGGGCCGGGTAGGGTAGGGCAATACCTTGCCCACCGTTCGGTTTGGGCGGGGTGGTGGGCATGGTGATGCCTGATCTCTCCCTACTTTAAAGTCGCTTATGCTAAACAAATAGTCCTCATACTCCATATCTGCCATCATTTCTCGTTTGTGCCAAGCGTCCTTTATATCTGTTTCAATTCCTTGAAAACAATCAACGCACACGAAGTTTCATACATCCCGAAATCGTCGTTAAGTATCGCTAGATCCTTCGTCTTTAACCCAATCAAAAAGTTCACTAGGGTCCTTCAATTCATTTGATGG
Source organism: uncultured Alphaproteobacteria bacterium (assembly GCA_963757495.1). GTDB lineage: Bacteria > Pseudomonadota > Alphaproteobacteria > Rhodobacterales > Rhodobacteraceae > Jannaschia. The sequence continues at coordinate 296,575 of CAVWRZ010000017.1, read as the reverse complement.
TATTTGCGTTGCACACTTTTCACAGAATGATGCGAGCTCTTCGGCGTGGCAATATAAGCAAAGATAGTCCATCTTCACGATATACTAGGAAATTTTCAAGGCAATCATAGCATTCCCAGATCGCATCGTCTTCTCGTAACCATTAACGCTCTCTGTCGAACTCTTGCATTGCACGTTGTAGGTCAAGTAGTCCTTTGACTTGTTCGATATCAATAAGGTCATAGGCACGAATAGCATTTGATGAGAAGGAATTCTCGAAGAATAAGCGAATACTTCAAATCTTCGCTTCTAATGCTTGTTTATTCGATTATGGAGTCGTGGATAATCTCGTTTCTTAACCTGATCGCGCTTCTAATCCCCTTTCGAGCTCTTTCTCGGAAACCAATCAGGCCGTAAATTTCCGTTCAGAAGACATTCAATGCGGCCTCAATTCCAATTGATTTTTCTGTTCGATCGATATTCTCCCTAATGAACACGGCACTCTTTCGGGCTAGAAGCGACTTTGCGACAAGTTCAAGGCTGTTACGAGTGTAGAACCGCGAACTGCCACCTATCGTGGTGCCCGCCGTAGCGTGTCCAACGACTTAAGGAACACTTTGCACTATCGAGAGAGCTTGCGGATATCATTCAAACATCCAACTCCCCCGCAAACTTCGCATTCTCCGAGATATACCGGAACCGCATCTCCGGCTTCTTCCCCATCAGCCGTTCCACCAGATCGCCCGTCTCCCCCGGCAGGTCCTCGTCCACGGTCACGCGGATGAGCTTGCGCGAGGCGGGGTCCATGGTGGTTTCCTTGAGGTCCTTGGCGTCCATCTCGCCCAGGCCCTTGAAGCGGCTGACGTCGATCTTCCCCTTCCCGCCCAGCCCCTTGGCCATCCATACGTCGCGTTCGGCCTCGTCGAGGCAGTAGACGCGCTTCGCCCCCTGCGTGAGGCGGAAGAGGGGGGGGCAGGCGAGGTAGAGGTGGCCGGCATCGATCATGGGCCGCATCTGGGAAAAGAAGAAGGTCATCAGGAGGGCGGCGATATGGGCACCGTCGACGTCCGCGTCGGTCATGATGATGACCTTGTCGTAGCGCAGGTCGTCGAGCACGAAGCGGGTGCCCAGGTGCACGCCGAGCGCCTGGGAGAGATCGGAGATCTCCGCGTTGGAGGTGAGCTTGCCCGACGCGGCACCCAGAACGTTGAGGATCTTGCCGCGCAGGGGCAGGAGGGCCTGCGTCTTGCGATTCCGGGCCATCTTGGCGGAGCCACCGGCGGAGTCGCCCTCGACGATGAAGAGTTCGGTGCCCTGCTTGGTGGACGAGGTGCAGTCGACGAGTTTGCCGGGGAGGCGCAGGCGCTTGGTGGCGGATTTGCGCGCCGTTTCCTTTTCGGCGCGGCGGCGGAGACGTTCCTCGGCGCGCAGGACGAGGAAGTCGAGGATGGCGCCGGCGGATTTGGTATCGCCGGCGAGCCAGTTGTCGAAACGGTCGCGAACGGCCCCTTCGGTCATCTTGGCGGCGGATTCGGAGGAGAGGCGGTCCTTGGTCTGGCCCACGAAGGCGGGCTCGGCGATGAAGCAGGAGACGAGGGCGCAGCCGCCGGACATGAGGTCCTCGCGGGTGATCTGCGCGGCCTTCTTGTTGTTGGCGAGCTCCCCGTGGGCCTTGATGCCCTTGAGGATCGCGTTCCAGAAGCCGGCGACATGGGTGCCGCCCTCGGGGGTGGGGACGGTGTTGCAGTAGGACTGGAGGAAGCCGTCGCGGGCGGGGGTCCAGTTGATGGCCCATTCCACCTTGCCGGGCGCGCCGAACTTCTCGGTGAAGTCGACGGTGCCGGCGAAGGCCGCGTCTGCGTAGGTCGAGGCGGTGCCCAGCGTTTCGGAGAGGTAGTCCGACAGGCCGCCCGGAAAGTGGAACGTGGCTTTCGTGGGGGTGGTGCCATCGTCGAGTTCGGATTTCCAGCGGATCTCGACGCCCGAGAAGAGGTAGGCCTTGGAGCGGATGGAGGCGAAGAGGCGCGCCGGTTTGAAGCGGTGGGAACCGAAGATCTGCTCGTCGGGGTGGAAGGTGACGGTGGTGCCGCGACGGTTGGGGGCGGCCCCGATCTGCGCGACGGAGCCTTGCGGTACGCCGCGGGAGAAGCGTTGCTCGTGGAGGATGCGGTCGCGGGCGACCTGGACGACCATCGAATCGGAGAGCGCGTTGACGACGCTCGCGCCCACGCCGTGGAGGCCGCCGGACGTCTGGTAGGCCTTGCCGGAGAACTTGCCGCCGGCGTGGAGCGTGCAGAGGATGACCTCGAGCGCGGATTTGCCGGGGAACCTGGGGTGCGGGTCGACGGGGATGCCGCGGCCGTTGTCGGTGACGGTGACGGAATTGTCGGCGTGCAGCGTGACTTCGATGCGGTTGGCATGGCCGGCGACGGCCTCGTCCATCGAATTGTCGAGGACCTCGGCGACGAGGTGGTGCAGCGCGCGCTCGTCGGTGCCGCCGATGTACATGCCGGGCCGCTTGCGCACGGGCTCCAGGCCTTCGAGCACCTCGATCGAGGAGGCGTCGTAGGGTTCGGGCTCAGCGCCCTTCAGAAGGTCGTCGGGCATGGGGCTTTATCTCTTGGGACGGTGTCAGGATAGGCGAGATGCGGGAGGGGGGGAAGGGTGGCGGCGGTCCGGCGGGGCCGCGTCATGGGATGACCGGGGACGGGGGCGGCGGTGTTTTCGGTTACGCACATGCGGATATCGATTGTCGCGTGGGCGTCGGCGCAGGGATCGAGTGTCGGCATCGGGGGCGGGGAGGAGCGATTCTCCGACGTCCCGCGTGCCGGAAACCGCGCGGTGCCGCCGCGTGCCCCTCAACCTCAAGGTCGGCCCGGCCGGCCCGCTGGAGATTCCTCATGAAACGTATCCTTCCCCTCGTTGCGGCGATGTCCCTGCTGACCGCCTGCGGACCGGGCGGCTTCATCGACAGCGACATGGAGCGCGCGCTCGTCGGCGCGGGCCTGGGCTACGGCGCCGCGAAGGTCGTGAACGGCAACGGGGATCGCGGCGCGATCATCGGCGGTTTGGCCGGAGTGTTCTGCGACGATGCGGGGGTCTGCGCCCGCGCGCGCTGAGTTGCGGGTGCGGCGGGGCTTTCCCGTCGCGCGCCCTGCAGCTAGGGAGGATGGACCATTCGAGGACATGCCCATGCCCCGCATCCTGCTGACCGGCGGTGCCGGATACATCGGATCGCACACCTTCGTCGCGCTGCGCGCGGCGGGGCACGACGTGACGATCCTCGACGACTTCTCGAACGCGGACCGGGGCGTGATCGACCGGCTGGAACGGCTGACCGGGGAGTCGGTGGACGTGGTGGAGGGATCGGTGCTGGACCGGGCCTGCCTGGACCGGACCCTCGCCGCGCGGAGCTTCGACGGCGTGGTCCATTTCGCCGCGCGCAAGGCGGTGGGCGAGAGCGTGGCGCGGCCTCTGGACTATTTCGAGACGAACATCTCCGGGCTGGTGACGCTGTGCCAGGCGATGCGGGCGGCCGGGGTCTGGCGGATCGTCTTCTCCTCCACCGCGACGGTCTACGGGGAACCGGAGGTGTTCCCGCTGACGGAGGACATGCCGCTGTCGCACGCCTCGCCCTACGCCTTCACCAAGCTGACCTGCGAACGCATCCTGGAGCAGGCGGCGCGGGCGGACCCGTTCGCGGTCGGCACGCTGCGCTACTTCAATCCGGTGGGCGCCCATCCCTCGGGGCTGATCGGGGAGGACCCGCGGGGAATTCCCGACAATCTGATGCCCTATATCGCGAAGGTCGCCATGGGGGAAATGGAGGTGCTGCGCGTGTTCGGAGACGACTACGACACGCCGGACGGGACAGCGTGGCGCGATTACCTCCATGTGATGGACCTTGCCCGCGCCCATGTCCTGTCGATGGCGGCTCTGCTGGAGGGGCGCGCGCATGTGCTCAACATCGGGACGGGGCGCCCCGTGTCGGTGCTGGAGATGCATGCGGCCTATCAGGCGGCGGTGGGGCGGGACCTGCCTTACGAGATCGCGCCGCGGCGGGCGGGGGACGTGCCGAAGCTCTATGCCGATCCGGCGCGGGCGCGCGACGTGCTGGGCTTCGAGGCGGAGCACGGGTTGGACGAGATGTGCGGGTCGAGCTGGAACTGGGTGCAGGCGCAGGCCCGGGGCTGGGGGTTCAATTCGTGATGCCGCGACGCGGGCCGCGGTGAGGGATTCTTAAGAACATTCGGCGAACAGTTGCACGGAGATTCGCCGGTCCGCAGGATCGGGGAGACTCGTTCGAGAGGGACCGCATCGCGTCGGACCCTCGCCCGCAACGCCGCGACTGGGGTCGAACCCGCTTCGCGCAGATCGAAGAGACGTTCCCATGAGATCATGTATCGCCCCGGCTCTGGCCGTCCTTTCGACATGCCTGCTGTCGGCCTGCGCGAAGGGCCCCGACGCGATCGCGCCCGTCAGCATGGGGAACGCCTTCGCCAGCGTTCCCTGTCGCGATGCCGCTACGATGCTGGCATCGGAACGCAGCCAGCTTGCGGCACTCTCGGCCGCGCAGAGGAGCGCCGTCACGGGCGATGCGCTCGGGGTGTTCCTGATCGGCGTTCCGATGTCGTCGCTGAGCGGCGCCGACAGGTCGGGAGACATCGCGGCCACGAAGGGCAAGGTCATCGCGCTGGAGAACCGGGTGGCGACGGGCTGCCGGGGGTGAGGTCAGTCGGCGCGTGCGGCGGCGACGGCCGGCAGGATCGTGTCCTCCATCGTCGCGACGGTGATCGGGCCGGCGAAGCGCAGACGGACGATGCCGTCGCCGTCGATCACGAAGGTCTCCGGAAAGCCGGTGACGCCCCAGTCGATCGCGACCCGCCCGGAGTCCACGCCGATGGCGGCGTAGGGATCGCCGAGCTCGTCGAGGAAGCGCGTGGCGTCCGCGGGCTGGTCCTTGTGATTGATGCCGTACACCGGAACGGTTTCGGACAGCGTCTCGATCTGGGGGTGTTCGACGCGGCAGGGGACGCACCAGCTTGCCCAGAAATTGACGAGCTTGACCTCGCCGTCGGCCATCAGGTCCGCCGGGAGTGGCGCGCGGCCCTGCAGCTCGGTGACGTTGAGGGCCGGGGCGGGGCGGTCGAGGAAGGCGGAACGCAGGTCGTCGGGATTGTCGCGGAACAGGCCGGAGACGAAGAAGCCGGCGAGGAGCGCGAAGAGCGCCACGGGGACGAGGGCGAGCCACCTCACTTTTCGGCCTCCTCCAGCCGGCGTTTCGTTGCGCGCGACGCGATAATGGACTGCACGACGAGGCCGATCACGAGGGCGGCGGAGAGCGCATAGGCCAGCAGGATGTCGAAGGCGTAGGGGCCGAGGGTCATGCGAGGCGGCCCTTCGCGGCAAGGGTGGAGAGGCGGCGGCGGCGGATCTCCGTCCGGGTGCGCATGAGGACGAGGGCGAGGAAGAGCGCGACGAAGCCCGCCAGCGAGACGACCAGCGGCAGCCAGAAGACGTCCGCGATGTTCTCCTCCGCGTCCAGCGAGAGTGACGCGCCCTGGTGAAGGCCCTGGCTCCAGAATTGAGCCGCGTAGCGCGACAGGACGGCGAAGACGGTGCCGACGAGGCAGAGGATCGCGGTGAGGTCTGCGGCGGCGTCCGGCTCCTCGATCGCGGACCAGAGCGCGATGTAGCCGAGGTAGAACAGGCCGAGGATGAGGAAGGAGGTAAGTCTCGGGTCCCACTCCCAGTAGGTGCCCCACATCGGCTTGCCCCAGATCGCACCGGTCAGCAGGGCCACGACGGTCATGACGAGGCCGATGGGGGCGGCCGCGCGGGCGGCGAGGGCGGAGACGTGATGGCGGCGGATCAGCCAGATCAGCGAGGCGACCAGCATCATGAACCAGGCGTTGATGGCGATGAAGGCGGAGGGGACGTGGATGTAGATGATCTTGACGGAGTTCCCCATCCGGAAGTCCTCGGGCGTGAGGAAGAACCCCCAGAGGAGCCCGGTGGCGCAGAGCAGGATCGCCGCCGTCCAGACCCAGGGCTGGATGCGGGCCGAGAGCGCCATGAAGCGGCGCGGATTGGCGTATTCCCAGAGCGACATGGGCGACGATCTATGGGCTGGCGCAGAGGGGGGCAAGGCGGCTCACCGCAGGTTGATGCGCAATGCCGCAGAGGTTGCGAAGGGGAGGACGGCGACGCATCCCAGCGTGATGCCACCGAGCAGCGCGAGAGGGGTGGCGGTGGAGAGGCCTTCCGCGCCGCGGCGCACGACCTCGGCCCCGAAGACGAGGGTGGGAATGTAGAGCGGCAGGACGAGGAGGGAAAGCAGGAGCGAGCCGCGCCTGAGGCCGACGGTGAGGGCGGCGGCGAAGGTGCCGAGCCAGGAGAGCGCGGGCGTGCCGACGAGGAGGGAAACGGTGAGCCAGGGGAGGGCGGGGGCCGGCAGGAACAGAAGGAGCGAGAGGGCGGGTGCCGCGACGGTGAGGGGCAGGCCGGTGGTGATCCAATGGGCGAGGGCCTTCACGGTGGCGACGCCTTCGAGCGGGATCGGGGCGGTGGCGAGCAGGTCGAGCGAGCCGTCCTCGTGGTCGAGCGCGAAGATGCGATCGAGCGAGAGGAGACAGGCGAGGAGCGCGCCGAGCCAGAGGATGCCGGGGCCGATGGGGGCGAGCAGGGCCGCGTCGGGGCCGACGCCGAGGGGGACGAGCGTCGCGAGGATGAGGAAGAACGCGAGTCCGAGGCCGAAACCGCCGCCGGCGCGGGTGGCGAGGGCCAGGTCGCGGAGGAGGAGGGCGATCATTCCACGGTCTGAGCGAAGGGATCGTCGGAAATGGGGGCGTGGTGGCCGGCCGCAAAGCGGGCGACGTCGAGGGTGCGCGCCTCGGGAAGGCCGAGGTCGATGTGGGTGGCGAGGATGGCGCTGCCGCCGGCGGCCAGATGCGTGGCGACCGCCCGGCCGAAGAGCGCGACGGCACCGGTATCGAGGGAGACGGTGGGTTCGTCCAGCAGCCAGACGGGACGGCCGGCGAGGGGCAGCCGGGCGAGGGCGGTGCGGCGTTTCTGCCCGGCGGAGAGGTCCGCGACGCGGCGGTGCAGGAGGGGCGCGAGGTCGAAGGCATCGACGGATGGCGCGATGCCGGAGGTGCCGAAGATGCGGGCCCAGAACGTCAGGTTTTCGGCAACTGTGAGTTGCGATTTCAGACCGTCGGCATGGGCCGCGTAGGCGCAGACGTCGGGCTCCACCGTGCCGGCGACGGGAGGGGTCAGCCCGGCGAGCGTGCGCAGAAGCGTCGTCTTGCCCGCGCCGTTCGGGCCGCGCAGGATGATCGCTTCCCCGGGTTCGACCGCCAGCGAAACACCGCGCAGGATCGTGATCAGGCCGCGACGGCAGGCAAGGTCGGTGACGTTGAGGGTCATCGGGCCAGCCTTAGAGGCCCGCTTCGGGGATTGGGAGGGGGCATCTTCGGTTCATCGCTTCTTAAGGTCTGGCGGAGTAGCCAGGCGATGCGACCGGCGACGGGGAGGGCTATTGCATACCATGGTATACCCTTGCGAAGGGCACCGATATGGGGCATCACGCAGGCAATTCCCCGAACACTTGCCCGGAGGCCCCCCATGACCGTCGTCGTCGGAACCGATACCGCCAAGACCCGCCGCTCCCTCGGCGTGGGCGCGCAGAGCGTCAGCTACTATTCCATCGCCGCCGCGACGGAGGCGGGGCTGGGAGACTTCTCGAAGCTGCCCGCCGCGCTGAAGGTGGTGCTCGAGAACATGCTGCGGTTCGAGGACGGCGGGCGCACCGTCTCCCTCGACGACATAAGGGCCTTCGCGGAGTGGGCAGACAAGGGCGGCCGGAACCCCCGCGAGATCGCCTATCGCCCGGCCCGCGTGCTCATGCAGGATTTCACCGGCGTGCCGGCCGTCGTGGACCTCGCCGCGATGCGCGACGGGATCGTGGCGCTTGGCGGCGACGCGCAGAAGATCAACCCGCTGAACCCCGTCGATCTGGTCATCGACCACTCCGTGATGATCGACGAGTTCGGCACGCCGCGCGCGTTCCAGATGAACGTGGACCGGGAGTACGAGCGCAACATGGAGCGGTATCAGTTCCTCAAGTGGGGACAGGGTGCCTTCGACAACTTCCGGGTCGTCCCACCCGGCACCGGCATCTGCCATCAGGTGAACCTGGAATACCTGGCGCAGACCGTCTGGACCGATGCGGACCAGAACGGTGAGCGGATCGCATACCCGGACACGCTGGTGGGCACCGACAGCCACACGACGATGGTCAACGGCATGGCCGTGCTGGGCTGGGGCGTCGGCGGGATCGAGGCGGAAGCGGCGATGCTGGGGCAGCCGATCTCGATGCTGATCCCGGAGGTCGTGGGCTTCGAGCTGACGGGCCGGATGATGGAGGGGACGACGGGCACGGACCTCGTGCTGAAGGTCGTGGCGATGCTGCGCGCGCATGGCGTCGTGTCGAAGTTCGTGGAGTTCTACGGCGAGGGACTGGATCACCTCCCGCTTGCCGACCGGGCGACGATCGCGAACATGGCACCGGAGTACGGCGCGACCTGCGGGTTCTTCCCGATCGACGACGAGACGCTGCGCTATCTGCGCAACACCGGACGCGAAGAGGAGCGGGTCGAGCTGGTCGAGGCCTATGCCAAGGAGAACGGGTTCTGGCGCGGCGACGACTACGCGCCGGTCTATTCCAGCACGCTGAGCCTCGACATGGGGACGATCGTGCCCGCGATCTCGGGCCCGAAGCGGCCGCAGGACTATATCGCGCTGGACCGGGCCGCGACGGAGTTCGGCCACTACGTCGAGGGGATACGGACCGGCAAGGACGTCACCAAGCGCGCCGAGGTCCGCTGGACCGGCGAGGGCGGGGCACCGGAGCCGACGGACATTCCGGGCGACGCGGGGCACCATGCCCGCGGCCATGTCCACGGCGGCGAGGCCGACCGGGCGCAGCTGCATGACGGCTCGATCGTGATCGCCTCGATCACCTCATGCACCAACACGTCGAACCCCTATGTGATGATCGGGGCCGGACTCGTGGCACGAAAGGCGCGTGAACTGGGGCTCGATCGCAAGCCGTGGGTAAAGACCTCGCTGGCACCGGGCTCGCAGGTGGTGTCGCACTATCTGGAGGCCGCGGGCCTGCAGGAGGATCTGGACGCGATCGGGTTCAACCTTGTGGGGTATGGCTGCACCACCTGCATCGGGAACTCCGGTCCGCTGGCCCCCGAGATCAGCAAGTGCATCGCCGACAACGACATCATCGCGACCTCCGTGCTGTCGGGGAACCGCAACTTCGAGGGTCGGATCAGTCCGGACGTGCGGGCGAACTATCTGGCCTCGCCGCCGCTCGTGGTGGCCTACGCGCTGGTGGGTGACATGAATGTCGACATCACGACCGAGCCCCTGGGACAGGACCATGACGGAAATGACGTGTTCCTTCGCGACATCTGGCCTTCGTCCAAGGAGATCGCGGACCTGGTCGAGCGCACCGTGACGCGCGAGGCGTTTCGCGAGAAGTACGCCGACGTCTTCAAGGGCGACGAGAAGTGGCAGGCGGTGGAAACGGCGGAGGCCGAGACGTACGATTGGCCCCCCGCCTCGACCTACGTGCAGAACCCGCCGTATTTCCAGGGGATGGACCCCAAGCCGGGCAAGATCGACGACATCGTCGGCGCGCGCGTGCTCGCCGTGCTGGGCGACATGATCACGACGGACCACATCTCCCCGGCCGGTTCGTTCAAGGAAAGCTCGCCCGCCGGGCAGTATCTCAAGGAGCGGCAGGTGCCGGTGCGGGAGTTCAACTCCTACGGGTCGCGGCGGGGCAACCACGAGATCATGATGCGCGGCACCTTCGCCAACATCCGTATCCGCAACGAGATGCTCTCGGGCGTCGAGGGCGGCTATACCAGGGGGCCGGACGGGGACCAGACGTCGATCTATGATGCGGCGATGGCCTGGCAGGCGCAGGGCGTGCCTCTCGTCGTCTTCGGCGGGGAGCAATACGGGGCCGGTTCGTCGCGCGACTGGGCGGCCAAGGGGACGGCGCTGCTCGGCGTGAAGGCGGTGATCGCCGAGAATTTCGAGCGGATCCACCGATCCAACCTCGTCGGCATGGGCGTCATCCCGTTCGAGTTCACCGGCGGCGACACGCGCGGGACGCTGGGGCTGACGGGCGAGGAGCAGGTGACGATCCTCGGTCTGGGCGATGTGAAGCCGTTGCAGGACGTTCCGGCCACGATCACGATGGCGGACGGGACCGAGAAGACGGTGACGTTGAAGTGTCGGATCGATACGGAGGTCGAGATCGACTACATCAAGAACGGCGGCGTGCTGCATTTCGTGCTGCGCAACCTCGCCGCGGCATAGGAGCGGGATCTGCGGCGACCGGACAGCGCGCGTTCACCGCAGGGTGATTGGAACGCATCGGCTGCCCGGCATAGGCGGGGACGACACTATAGGAGTCGCTCCGCCATGAACGTCGCACCCGCCGCCTTCCTCGCCCTCGTTCTCGCTCTGCCGGTGCGGGCGGACCCCGTGGTGGTGGAGTTGTTCACTTCGCAGGGTTGCTCCTCCTGCCCCCCGGCGGACGCGATGCTGGCGGATCTGGCGGGGCGCGACGACGTGATCGCGCTGTCGCTGCACGTCGACTACTGGGACTGGATCGGCTGGCCGGACACGTTCGCCGACCGGGCTCATACCGATCGGCAGTTGGCCTATGCCCATGCGGCGGGCACGAACGCGCTCTACACGCCGCAGTTCGTAATCGGCGGAGCCGATCGGATGGCCGGACCGAACGCGATGCAGCTGCTCGAGGTCGTGGGAGAGCATTTCGGTGCGACGGGTGACGTCCTGCGCGCGGAGGGGCGGCGCGTGATCGTGTCGGAAGGGGCGGGTGTCGGGGAGTTGATCCTGGTCACCTATCGTCCGGAAGCGACGGTCACGATCCTTCACGGCGAGAACGCCGGGCTGTCCATGACCTATCATAACGTGGTGTCGAGCTGGACCGTCCTGCGGACGCTCGATGGCGGGGAGACTGCGGTGGAGGTGCTCGCAGCCCCCTGTCGGGATGTCCCAGGCAGTGCTTCTGCAGGCGACGCGCGATGGACGTCCCGGCCCCATCCTCGGGGCGGTGCGTCTCGAATGAAGGTGGATCGGGGCGGGTCACAATCGGGTTTCGGGATGGGTGAGACGATTTCGTGATCCGCGCCGTCTTGCTCGACAAGGACGGCACGCTGACGGATTTCCGCGCAACTTGGGAGCCTTGGCTCGCCCGCATTATCCCCGAGCTCGCCGAAACGGCCGGGGCCGACGAGAAGGGAATCGCGGCGGATTTCGGGTTCGATCCTTCGACGGGCACGATCCATTCCCATGCCGCCTTCGTCACTGCGCCGGGCCATGTCACCAACGGGATCGTGTCCAGACGCATCGGATGGAATGCCGCGCGGCTGGAAGTCTGGCTCGGGGCCCGGTCTGCCGGCGTCGCGCAGGTCGTCGTGCCCGGCGCGATCGAAGCGGTCCATGAACTCGCCGACGCCGGTCTGCCGATCGGTGTCCTGACGAATGCGAATGTCGCGGAGGCGGAGCGGCATCTGCGCGACATGGGTCTGGCCGACGTCCTCTGCCGGGTGATCGGCCAGGACAGCGGGTTCGGGGCGAAACCCGAACCGGCGGGGGCGGCCGACTTCGCGCGATCGTTGGGCCTGGCCCCCGGGGAGGTGGCCCTCGTCGGTGACGGGATGACGGATATGAAGGCTGCCCGCGGGGCCGGGCTCATCGCCGTGGGCGTGCTCACCGGGACGCTGGACCGCGCCGCGCTCGCACCGCACGCCGCAGCCGTACTGCCGGACGTGACGTATCTGCCCGCTTGGCTCCGGGGAGGATGGGACCGGGATTCGCCCTGATCCCGGCTTGGGCGTTTACGTCGCCTTCAGGTATCTGTGGTTCAAGGACCGTACCGAAGCCTTCGGAGTGTTGGATGCACGGCCTGGTCTGCAAGTCGCTGGAAGAGTTCGTGCGCAGCCGTCATGGCGACGATACCTGGCTGCGTATCGTTCAGGCATCCGCACTGCACGTCTCCCGCTTCGAGATCCTGAGCAGCTACGATGATCTGTTGATGCGGGACGTGTTCCTGGCGGCGTTCAGAGAGCTGGGTCTGACCAACACCGCGCTACTCGAGGATATCGGGCATTGGATCTGCACGCATCCACCACTGGAAGCCGCGCGCCGGCTCATCCGTTTCTCGGGAACGAATTTCGTGGATCTCGTCTATTCGCTCGACGAGATGCACGAAAGGGCCCGGATCGCCTTGCCGGGACTGGAGATGCCGCGCGTTCAACTGACGCAGACGTCGTCGGAGGATTTCGACATCCGGTCTATCTGGCATCTCGAAGGAAGCGGTGCCGTGCTGACGGGCCTTCTTCGCGCCATGTCGGATGACTATGGCGTGCTCGTGCTGATCGATCCCGGCGAGAGGTCCTTCGACGGGACCCTCTGGCAAGAGAAGTTGACGATGCGCATCTTCGACCCCACCCATCAGGCTCCTCGGGAGTTCACATTGGGCGACGTGGCATGACGACCGTCGGCATCGACGCCGATATTCTGGAAGCCATGCTTCCGATGATGCTCATGTTCGATGTCGAGGGACGGATCGTGAGGATCGGTCGTACGCTCGAGCGGATGAGCCCCGGCGCAGTGGGGCTGGAGCTTGCCGACGTGCTGCGTTTCGTCTACCCGGCCCTTCCCGCGGAGCCGGAACGCCTGCTTCCTACGTCGGGCAAGCGACTTCGTGTTCGGCTGTTGAGCGAAGCGAATGTCGGCCTGGAGGAGGAGCATAGTCAGCTGCGTGGAACGGTGGTGCCGTTGAGCGATGGTTCAGGTCTCATCAACTTCTCACTTGGAGCGGACCCCGCCCTCGCGCTTCGCCGACACCGCTTGACGGCGACGGATTTCGCCGCAACTGATCCGATGGTGGATTACCTCTATCTGATCGAGGTCCACCGGCTGCTGTATCTCGAATTCGAACGGCAGAGCGCGCGCATCGAGAAAGCCCGGCGCGAGGCCGAACACGCTGCGATCACAGACAAGCTGACGGGACTGCACAATCGACGGGCAATGGACGACCATCTGTCGCGTCTGACGCAACAGACTGCTCAGCCTTTCGGTCTGATGAATCTCGATCTGGATTATTTCAAGACCGTCAACGACACGCTGGGTCATGCTGCAGGAGACCATGTTCTCGAGGAGGTTGCGAGAATCCTCAAGGAAGAAGTCCGGACCGACGATATGGTCGCGCGAGTGGGTGGCGACGAGTTCATGATGGTGTTCGACGACTGTACGGACGTCGAACTGCTTCGACAGATCGCCGCTCGCATCATCCGGAAGCTGGAACAGCCAATGGAGTGGCAGGGCCAGCAATGCCGCATATCGGGAAGCATCGGCATCACCATGTCGAGCTATTACAGTGAATTACTCCCCGACAAGATGGTGTCCGATGTCGACTCGGCGCTTTATGAAGCGAAACGGGCGGGGCGGGCACAATCAGCCTTGGTACAGCCGGCGGCGAGGGCAAGTTAGATACCGATGGTTCGCTATTCCAATTGATAGATCAAAAACGACGCGGTGATGGATTCATATATCCGGATGGCGTTGCTGCAAATCGCCAGACGGTCGGACTACCCTCTTCCGCGATTGGTATCAGGTGACAGGTTGCGTAACGGGTAGGCGGTGAAGCGATTGCGGATGGCGATACGGACTTGCAGCTCAGCGATCTTGCGGTCGAGGTCTTGGGCAGCGAGCTTCTGGCCAAGCAGCTTGATGTAGGCCAACCCCTGCCCGACGGGGTTCGTCTCCCCGCGGCTGCGATGGTGGTCGCCGCTCTGAATTCGCAAGACGATCCGGCCGGCCTGCCCGATGGAACGCAGGGCCACGTTGATGCCTGCTGCCCCGGGGCCATCCTCCTTCCACGGCATTCGCCTTCACCGCTCAAACAATGGTGCGACATGGCCCATCGTTGCGACGGAGCGGGATGACGGCATCCGCGGCCTTTTTCACAATGTGTCGCGGCAGTTGAGCCAGTGCGACATCCTCGGTTCGAGCCCATCGGCGGACGGTGTCGAATGTAGTCGGATCGACTGCCGGGATCTGACCGAGCAGGTCGGGCAGCACGGGTGCATCCATTGCCCGGCCTGTGATCGCGGAGAGATCTGCGGAAAGGAGCCCATACTGCTTACGGTGACTTCACAGCCCGAACCTCCAGCGTCGCCTCGCCGGCGGCCACGTGGACCTGGCACCAAACTCGTCGCCGAACCCCCGTTCACCGGCCCGGCAGCGTCATGCGAAGCATGGTTCCGGAAGGGAAGCTTGCGCGCGTGCCATTCGTCCTCGACCGGCACCTTGATCTCCAATGCTGTCCACTGCCCGGCAGGGTCTTGCGCAGCATTACCCATGACGGGATCGGCCAGTTCTGGCGGCTTGCCCGGGCCTTGGTAGGGCGGTTGCACGGCCAGCGTTTTCTGTCGGCGGCACAGCGTCGCGAAGTCCGGCACCGGCCAGTCGAGTGCTGCCAGCGTCAGAAGGATCGCGACGAACCTCCTTGTGTAACGAAGCGGCAGGCCGAACAGAACTACGATCCCTCTCGGGACATTGCTCCGCAATGCCCTAACGAGCAGCAGTCGGGCAGGTCTGCATCGCGGCATCCGAGAAGGTCTGCTGTCTCCCCCGCTTTCCAAAGCGCGCGGCGTGCCTGGCCATCGACCGATCGAGCCAGCCCGTCAGCCAGCCGCGGTCACGTAGCGATGTATTCAAGGCCGATAAGTTCAGATTGCCGTAGCGGGTAAGCTCAGGCTTGGACATACCGCCCAGCTAGGTTGCGGGTCCCGCACGTGAATTCCCGCAGGCTGTGCGCGACAAGCACATCTGGACCGGCATGGTTACGGATAAGCCTTTGCTGTCCGAGGTTCCCCTATCTTCGGACATAAGTATTTCACCGCCTCTGTGATAGACATGCGCAGAGCTGTGAAGCCGATAAGCACGGCGAGACGAACCTGAGATCTGGCAATCTGACGACCCAAATCCCGAATGGCCAGACGTTCGCCCGGTAAAGGTCATACGATACATTTCGGTGTCGAGGCGGCTCCGGCGGTGACCGTGGCTCCATCCTTTTCAGATCGAGCGTTCTGATGCTCGTACAGCTCCGCTCCGCGTGATTGCCCCGGGGGTGACGGGCTTCCACGGTTTGCCTCTCCTGCGCGATGGAGCGATCTCTACCGCACTACGGGCGGCGATGGTGTCATGGAATGGGCGCATGTCATAGGCAGCGTCGGCGGTCATGCTTGCGATCTCATCCCCGGCTGGGATCTGGGCGGGCGGTTCGGACAGCACCGGCGCGTCGCCGATGTCGCTCGTAGCGTTTCCGACGGCCCGAACCTCTGACGTTTCGCCCTCGCCTTCGATGCGGATCTTGCGCCAGCCTCTCGGAGCATCGCGTCGCGATACCCTGCCGGTCATTGGCCATGCCGTTTGGGACCGCCGCGCCGCAGGCGTTCCACGCCACTACACTTCTGACCTTGCCTGCGGTGATGTCGATCGAGCAGTGGGGAAGCTCCTGTGATTTGCGAAACGGGATGTCGCTCTTTAGGATCCTCCGACGCCGGCTCGGCGTGCGGAGGTCGGGCATCGCCCAGCTCAGGCCGATCAGACACAGCAAGCCTCGAAGAACCTGGTTGTCTGCCGCGATACCACGCCGTTGTCTGCCGCGATGCCACGCCGGAAAGCACCATGATTGCTCTCTAGACATCGCTTCATAAATCCCTGCCGGGCAGCGGTCGGGCAGGTCTGGATCGCGGCATCGTCATAGGCAGGCTATCGGTCGCATCTGCCGTTTGGCGCGGCCTTTCGGCTCATCACGAAGTCGAACCAGATCGTCAGCGAGCTGCGGCGTGCGAACGCTTCGTCGCAGGCCGGCCAGGTCCCGGTCCTGCAAGTTAGAGCGGTAGGACCGTTCATGACCCCCGGCGACCACGCCGGATCCGGGAGGTGAATCCCTTATGGGATACGTGCAATGGAGCCCATCACCCGGGCTGACACGCTGCTTGCGTACAACCCAGGTGCCCGCAGTTCCCACGGGCCTGCGCGTCGACCCTCGAGAGGCGGCTGACGCAGACCTGTGTCCCGATGGGAACGATCGAGAGGGTGCCGATACGATTTGCGTCCGCGATGCCCGGGTCTCGCTGCCTGTGGGCACGTTCGAAAATCGGGCCCTGCCCGTCTCCGACACGCGCGATGTTTGCTTCGAAGCGATCGAATGCCTCGAGGTGCGGCAGCTTGGATGTCGCTGACGATACGATGATGTTCCGCGATTCCCCTGCGGGGATCCAAGAATGCGAATTCGCCGGCCGATTGCAACGAAGGATATCCAGCCATACCGAGGGCTTCGCCCCACCGGCCCCTTCAGGAAGACATCTTGCAGATCCGGCGGTGTCGCTGGGGGGCATGGGCACACCGGGATTGCCAGCCTACGCGACCAGGGACTGGCCGGCCCATGACGAGGCGCTCGCGCGTCGGTGTGCGCTGTCGATCCGCTGTGCGTCTGGGTATCGCGTGGCAATGTCCGGGAGGTCGGTTCGATCCCGAGGTCGAGCTGGGACGGCCGCGCCATCGGGCCTGCGTGGCCGCCAGAGGGCCTGCAGCGATGCTGCGGTCCGGACATGCCCTGCGATGAAGGTGCCCTTCGGCATGGCGATGCGGCCAGACGACCGGCCCTGTCGAAAGCCTGCCGCGGCGGGTCGGCCTGACCTGGCCGGTGCCGGACCTCGGCACGCCGTCCCGCCGCCACGAGACGCTGGCCGTGAAGATCCCCCACCGCGGCTCCGAGGGCCCGCCGCACCTGCCGGTCCCCTCCCGGGCCGTGCCATGGGATGCCCTGCCGGGCAGTGGGCGGCACCGGGCGGCGCGTTCGGCGCAGGACCCACCTCCACCGCCCGACAGCCGATTGCAGGGCGATCCTCGTAACGGAGATCACCGGGAACCATATCGGCGATGCACCCGTCCTGCCCGACCGTCTCGGGCGGATCCCGGCCGAGGAGAAGAGCGGGAGCGTCGCCGCCCCCTCCCGGGTATCGTCGTGCGGTCTCCTGCCGGGCCCTCGGCATCCCCGTCACAAGGACCGTGGGATGAACCCCTGCGAAGACGATCCCCGGACATCGGAGGTCGCGTGGAACGGGGCCTTGCAGAGATCCAACTTCAAGGCGTCTCGTTTAGCTTGCAGTCAGACCGCCGCCTCGGCGACCTGCTGGGCACGGGTTCGCCAACGCATCCGCGGCCACCGATCCTGTCAAGACACCCCGCCCGGGACCGCGGAGTGGGTACCGGGCGAGGTGCGCGCGGCACCCTATCTCGCATCCGCCACGCCGCGACCCGTGAGGACGGCGACGAGGTGGGCGCGATACTCGGGGGAACCGTGCAGATCGGCGAGGAAGTCCTCCGCCGGAATCGACATGCCTTCGATCGCGGCGGGGGCGAAGTCGGCCGAGAGAGCCGTTTCCGCTTCGGTCCAGCGGAAGGCTCCGTTGCCGGACGCGCCGGTAACGCCGACGCGCACCCCGTCCGCGTGGCGCGCGACGAACACGCCGACCAACGGGAAGCGGGACGCGGGCTGCTCGAACTTCTGGTAGCTCGACGCCTCCGGAACCTGCAGCGTCACGGCGGTCACGATCTCGCCCTCCTCCAGCGCGGTGGTGAACATGCCGAGGAAGAAGTCGTCCGCCGCGATCTGTCGCGCGTTGGTCTGGATCGTCGCGGCGCAGGCGAGGCAGGCGGACGGGTAGCAGGCCGCCGGGTCGTTGTTGGCCACCGACCCGCCGATGGTGCCGCGTGCGCGCACGGCCGGGTCCCCGATCTTGGAGGCGAGCGTGTGCAGGCCGTGAAAGCCGTCCCGGGTGGCCTGCTCCACCGCCGCATGGGTCGTGCCTCCGCCGATCCGAAGCGCCTTCCCGTCGCGCTCGATGCCCTGCATCTCGGCGATACCCGCCAGGCTCACGAGCGTGGACGGTGCCGCGAGCCGTGCCTTCAGGGTCGGAATCAGCGTCTGACCTCCGGACATCGGCTGGGCCTCCTCGGCGGCCAAGGCCGCCACGGCGTCCGCGACGGTCGTCGGGCGTTGGAAGTCGAAGTTATGCACGGGTTGCCTCCTGTTCTGCGGTGCGCATGGCCTGCCAGACGCGGTGGGGGCTGACGGGCATGTCGATGTGGGTGACGTTCGATCCGCCCCGCTGCAGCGCGTCGATCACGGCGTTGACGACGGTGGGCGGCGAGCCGATGGCTCCGGCCTCGCCGCAGCCCTTCACGCCCAGCGGATTGTGGGTGCAGGGCGTGAACGTCTCGTGGTCGACCGTGTAGTTCGGCAGGTCTTCGGCCAGCGGCATGGCGTAATCCATGTAGGACGCCGTCTCCAGCTGCCCCGCTTCGTTGTAGTGCGTGTTCTCGAGCAGGGCCTGCCCGATCCCCTGCGCCAGCCCGCCGTGGACCTGTCCCGTCACCACCATCGGGTTCACGACGACGCCGAAGTCGTCGACGGCTGTCATCCGGTCGATGCGCACCTTGCCCGTATCGGGATCCACCTCCACCTCGCAGCAATAGGCCCCGGAGGGAAAGGTGAAGTTGGCGGGATCGTAGAACGCCGTCTCCTCCAGCCCCGGTTCGAGGTCCTCGAGCGGGAAGTCGTGGGGGATGTAGGCCTTGAGCGCGACGTCGCCGAAACCGACGGAACGGTTGGTCCCGACGAGGATGAAGTTGCCGTCCTTCAGGTCGATCTCCGCTCCCTTCTCCGCTTCGAGCATGTGCGCGGCGATGAGCTTGGCCTTGACGATGATCTTCTCCGTCGCCTTGAACACCGCCGATCCGCAGACCGCGAGCGAGCGCGATCCGTAGGTGCCCATGCCGAAGGGGATCTTGGAGGTGTCGCCGTGCACGATCTCGATGAGGGAGGGGTCGATGCCCAGCATGTCGCCGACGATCTGCGGGAACGTCGTCTCATGGCCCTGTCCGTGGCTGTGCGCGCCGACCATCACCGAGAGGTTGCCGGTCGCATTCACCCGGACCGTCGCCGCGTCGTAGAGGCCGACGCGCGCGCCGAGCTGCCCCACCAGGTTGGACGGCGCGATGCCGCAGGCCTCGACGTAGGCGTTCACGCCCCGACCCCGCCACAAGCCTCTCGTCTCGCTCTGGGCCACCCGCGCGTCGAAACCGGCGAAATCGGCGACTTCCTCCATCCGGTCCATCAGCGCGTCGTAGTTGCCGGAATCGTATTCCAGCCCGGCGGCGGAGGCGAAGGGGTACTGGTGCGGCTTTATGAAGTTCTTCCGGCGCAGCGCGATGGGGTCCATCCCGATCTCCCGCGCCGCCTTGTCGATCACCCGCTCCAGCGAGTAGCTCGCCTCCGGCCGGCCCGCGCCGCGATAGGCGTCGACGGGGGCGGTATTGGTGAACACGGCCTTCACGTTCACGTAGACGTTCGGGACGGTGTAGTTGCCCGCCATCAGCGTGCCGTGCAGGAAGGTCGGCGTCGCCGTCGAGAAGTTCGACAGGTAGGCGCCGACGTTGGCCATCGTCTCCGTGCGGAAGGCGAGGAAGTTGCCCTCCGCGTCCAGCGCCAGCTCGATCCGGGTGACGTGGTCGCGCCCGTGGGCATCCGTCAGGAACGCCTCGGAGCGATCCGCCGTCCACTTCACGGTGCGTCCCAGCCGCTTGGCGGCGGCCAGCACCAGCGCTTCCTCTCCGTAGTGATAGATCTTGGAGCCGAAGCCGCCGCCCACGTCGGGCGCGATCACCGTCAGCTTGTTCTCGGGGATGCCCATGACGAAGGCGGAGATCAGCAGGCGCGTCAGATGCGGGTTCTGGCTCGTCGTCTGAAGCACGTAGTCGCCCGTGGAAGCGTCGTAGGAACCGATGGAGCAGCGCGGCTCCATGGCGTTGGGGACGAGGCGGTTGTTGATCAGGTCGAGCGTGGTGACGTGATGCGCGCCCTCGATGGCGGCGGCGGTCGCGGCGCGGTTGTCCTCGATCCAACCCCAGTCGAAGCACTGGTTGGTGCCGATCTCGTCGTGCACCAGCGCCTCGTCGCGCAGCGCCTCGGCCATGTCGACGATGCGCCGGCAGCTCCTCGATGTCGGCCTCGATGGCCTCCGCCGCGTCGCGGGCCTGCTCAACCGTCTCCGCGATCACGGCGGCATAGGCGTCGCCGACGTGGCGGACCTTGCCGTGGGCCAGCACCGGGCGCTTGGGCTCCTTCATCGGCTCGCCGTCGCGGCTGTTGATGAGCCAGCCCGCGGGGTTGCTCCCCACGTCGGCGAAATCCGCTCCGGTGAACACGGCCAGCACGCCCGGCATGGCCTCGGCGGCGGAGGTGTCGATGCTGACGATCCTCCCGTTCGCGAAGTCCGAGCGCGCGAAGACCGCGGCGCATTCGCCCCATGTCCGGATGTCGTCGGTGTACCGGCCGTGGCCGGTGAGGTAGCGGATGTCTTCGCGGCGCTTGGTGGATGCGCCTATTCCGGTATCCTTGGGCATTGCTGTCTCCTCCCTTGCGTGGCTGGCGTCATTCGGCGGCGATGGCGCCGACGTCCTGACCGCTCGCCGCCATGATGGCCTTGACGATGTTGTGATAGCCGGTGCAGCGGCAGATGTTCCCCTTGAGGTAGCTGCGCACCTCCGCCTCCGACGGCCGCGGGTTCTCCTTGAGGAGGGACGCTGCCGTCATCACCATGCCCGGGGTGCAGAATCCGCATTGCAGCCCGTGATGATCCTGGAACGCCTGCTGGATCACATTGAGCGAGCCGTCTGCGTTCGCCTGCCCCTCGATCGTCGCGACCTCGGCCCCGTCGGCCTCCACGGCGAAGATCGAGCAGGCCTTCACCGGCTCCCCGTTCACGTGGACCTGGCACGCGCCGCACTGCGAGGTGTCGCATCCGACATGCGTGCCGGTCAGGTGCAGATCCTCGCGCAGGAACTCCACCAGCAGCCGGCGTCCTTCGACCTCCTTCGAAACGGTCTTCCCGTTCACGGTCATCGTGACCTTCGCCATGTCCATCTCCCCCTGCGTTTCGCTCGCCGGCCGCCCGTCGGGCGACGCCGGAACGTTCCCACGTCTCCTGCACCGTACCTTCCCCAAGGAAGGGGGGCGACGCAACAGTATACGGCACATGGACCGCGTCGGGAGGTTCGTTCGAAATGAAGGCGAACCGGATGGCATCTCCAGATCAAGGCACTGACTTCATGAGGGAATGACCGGTCCTCGTCACCCTCCCGCGTCCGGTCCCACCCCTGACGTTCGGATTTCGCCGCGACGGGCTTTCCGGCTGACCGCCCACGCGCGCCTGCGATTGCGCAGGGTTTCGACGCAATGGCAGTCGCAAGGCCGGCGTCTGTCTCCTTCGGCGCAGCTCGCGCCGGATCCGCGACGCCAGAGCCGACTGGCGGAGCTCTCGTCAGGCCTCCGTTCTCCATAGGTGCACGGGCGAGAAACGACATTCACCGCCTCCGCGTCCGTGCTGCCCCGACATTTCCGCCACGGGACCAGCCCGGCCACGGGCAGGCTTCTGTCGCCGACCATTCTCGGCTCTCTCGACCGAAGATCGGTACGACCGGGCAGAACGAATGGGGCGCGAATGGCGGTGAGGCTGGGTGATCGAAGAGGAACTGGCCTTTGTCCTTCAACGGTGGCGGTCGACAAGTCGGTCCCGGCGATCCGTTCGGAGGGTATGAAGCGGGCCGCATGCTACGGCAACCAACGCCTCCCGCATCACTACGGACAGACACATGTGATCTGATCGAGTAAAGCTTTCGGGCGGGATCGGTTCCGGTTGGAATTCGTCGTGCGCCCCGGCTCCGGGTCCCGACGTTCCGATGAGACGCGCGTGTGAGGAGGCGGTCTGGCCGGTGCCGGTTTCGCGGATACCGAGACGGGGCGTTGAACGAAATTGGAGCGCGGCGACGGTGCATTTGCGCGAAGGGATTCCCCCGCGTGGCCGGCTCCCAAATGGCGGGTCTGTCCGCCGCCATGGGACGCGCGCGGGGCGGCCAGCCGCGCTCCGTCCCGCGATGCGGTGCCGAACGCCTTGCAAGGCATGGTGGACGACGATGGCCCGGACGGGCGGGAGGTGGCTTGATCGAGGTTGGCTGCGGTGGGGCGGGAGGCCTTATCGGTGCACACGGTCGAGCGATATTTTATCTGAAGGGTCGTCCAGGGTTTGCGGTCCGCCATGGAAGACTTTTCGGCGGCTCGATGGGATCGACGTTTCCTTCGCGACAGGCCGTCGGCAGCGACGTCGCGCCTTCGGACAGATCCAGTCCCGTCCCAGAAAAACCGCAGCGCACGCAACGGATCGGCCCGCCGATCTGATGCCGTCCTGCGCCGTTCCGGATTGGCCCGAAGGTCGCCGCCTCGGATGTCGGCAAAAACGCGCGTCAACCTCCTTCCGCCGGACATCGTAACCGCGCTCGGCCAGCTCTGCAGTGATGTATCCGTCCCGCACCGCGGCTGACGACGGGCGGATGATCGAGGTCGGACGGAACGACGGGATGGGAGGCCTTGTCGTGGACCTCCTCAAGACCGGGCCAGCGACCGTATTCCACCGACGATCTCGCTTCGCGCCACGGTGGCGGACATGTTCGTATTCTGTAGCCGATTTCGGAACCTCGAAGAGATCCGGCCTGGAACACGAGCTGCGTCCTCCTTGCAGCGTCAGGTGATCTATCGGAACGTTTCCAGACGACAAACGCATGTCACCGTCGGCGACGATCGCTTTCGGTGACCCGCGCGCGAAGCAGGATCGCGGCAAGAAACAGGATGGGGACGAAGATCTCGACCAATTCCTCCAACGTTCCGGCATTGCGATCGAGGTCCGCCGAGATTTCGATCCCGAACGACAGGAGCTTTCGGCCAAGGCCGTCGATGGTCTTGCTGGACGCCGCCAGCAGAAGCCCCCCGACGAACGAAACCGCCCAGGGAGCGCCCCGTCGGAGCGCATCGTAGAAGATGCGACCGCGATATCGAACCAGCATCGCCAGGGCCGTGACGAGGAGGGCCCAGACACCGACGGCGAGGGTCTTCTCCCAGATCGGCGTGTCGTAGAACAGGATCTTGGTGCTCAGTACCCCCTCGCTGGTGAAGCGCTTGTCGGCATCGAACTCGCGCAACGCCATCGCCAGAAGGAGCACCGGCACGGGCCAGAACGGTGGCCTCGGCCCGACACGGAGATACGCGAGAACCGCGAGGATGTACCCGAGCATCGACATCGTCTCGATTCCGCCGCCCTCACGGGTCAGGGTCTCCTCCGGGGGGAGCGTCGCCCGGTCGGCGAGCACCACGACAACGGCGACGAGCGCGAAGCCCCCGATCCATGGCAGGAGCGCGGGCCGATCTCCTTGCAAAGTTTTTGCGCAGGCGCTGTTCGGCCGAACCGGATCCATCCCGCTATTCCCTTTCGGTTGCACGGGACGGATCGGCCTCCGGCGCATCCGCCTGCCAGATGTCGCGGACCCATGCCGTCGGCAGCAGGTACGAGCGCAGGGAGGTCAGGACGCGGTCGCTGCGCAGGGCGCGTGCGATATGGGCGCGTCGCGTGAGGTGCGGCGTCTTCGTGTCGTACTGCCCCAGGATGGCGTCCGGCGGGTTCAACTTGCCCGCGAAGATCACGACCTTGGCACCCTTCGGCTCGCGCGCCTGCAGCAGGTAGTTGAGCGGGAAGGTCCGGATGCATTCGATGCGGAAATGCCGCACCCAGGTGCGAGGCCAGAAGACGACGCCGCCGGGGGCGTTCCTCGTGACGAAATGCTGCTCGTAGATGTGTTCCGCGGCCACGCCCTCCGGATCGGCGGCGAAGATGTCCTGCAGCGGGGCGAGCTTGCCGACGGGCATGCGGTAGATCGAGGTCTGGCCCAGCCGGTGGAGGGGTTTGGCCACGTTGCGGGCCAGCACGACGTCGTCCGGATTGCCGAATTCGAAGAACGCGTCGAGCGACCCGGTGATCACGACGTCGAGGTCCAGGAACAGGACTTGCCCCGTCACCCCGTCGAGGTCGGCGGCCCAGAGGCGCGCCTTCTGCCACTTGCCGCGCGACTTCACCGGGATCGTCCCGGGCATGGGCGGCAGATCGTGGCACACCACATCCGCGTGCACCCCCTCCCGAACGTCCGTGAAGCAGTGGAAACGGAAGGGGGGCGTGATGTTTCGGGCGACCATCGCATGCAGGTTGTTGATGTAGCGCGCGCCGTAGCGGGTGCCCCAGTTGATGCAGATGATCTGCTTTTCCATCATCGTGTCCCGCCCTCCGCGGTCGGGCCTAGCATATCGCCCCGTGACGGCAAGCCAGGGCGTTCCCACGGGGCCGCTCCCGGGGTATCGGGGATGACCGACCCCGATTTGCAAGGCCCTGCCGTGCCCGCATCCGATCCCGTTCCTCTGCCGGCGACAGGCCCGACCGTCCTGGCCCCGAACCTGAAGCGCAGGCTCTCCGGCGTGACGGCCACGATCGCGCGCCTGGTCCCGCTGCAGGCCCGCCGGATCGCGATCCGCGCGACGGGGCCGGGGCTGCCCGTCGGGACGCCGCATCTGCCGCTCTGGCGCGTGGCACTCCTGCCGGCCGGGTGCCGCCGGGTCTGGCATGCGCGGCGCAATACCGAGATGCTGCTGGGGCTCCTCCTGCGCGGCGTGTTCCGCAAGGATCTGGCGCTGATGTTCACGTCCGCCTCGCAGCGCGCACATTCGGGTTACACCCGGGCGCTGATATCGCGGATGGACGCATTGGTGGCGACGTCGGCCCGAGGCGCAAGGTATCTCGAACTGCCCTCGACAATCATCCACCACGGGATCGACACCGACCGCTTCGCCCCCGTCGAGAACGACGACGCGCGCCGGGCGCTGCGCGCGCGTCTGGGCTTGCCGGAAGGCCGCCTGATCGGGTGTTTCGGCCGCATACGGCACCAGAAGGGCACCGACGTCTTCGTCGACGCGATGATCGCCACCGCGGTCCGGCATGGGGACGTGACCGGCATCGTGCTGGGTCGCGCCACCGACGCCCACCGCCGGTTCGAGCGCGATCTGCGTGCCCGGGTCGCGGCGGCCGGCCTGTCGGAGCGCATCCGCTTCTGCGGCGAGGTTCCGGTGGATGCGGTCGCCGACTGGTACCGCGCGCTCGACCTCTTCGTGGCTCCCCAGCGGTGGGAGGGGTTCGGCCTGACGCCGCTGGAGGCGATGGCCTGCGGCGTCCCGGTGCTGGCCACCCGGGCCGGCGCGTTCGAAGAGCTGCTCGTCGACGGGCAGACGGGCCGGCTGGTGGAGCGCGACGACACTCCCGGCATGGTGGATGCGCTGGGTTCCGCTCTCTGCGATCCGCGGGTGCTGGCGGAATGGTCGATCGCGGCACGCGCTCACGTCCTCGACCGCTTCTCTCTGGACCGGGAGGCGGAGGCCTTGATCGATATATACGAACGGCTGCTCGAAGGGGGTCGATCGACATGCCGGGACGGGCAGAGGCCAAAAGGAGATTGAAGCCCTCCGAACGGCTGCCGGAACTCGCGCTCATGCCCACCGATCCGGTTGCCGCTCCCGGAAGATGCCGGGGTCGAGGGTCGGGACCTCGGCCGTCTGCGATGCGGGCGAGCGGACCTCGGACGGTACGTCCGGAACGTTGCCGAGTGTGATTGTCCGGTGACAGGCAGGTCCGACGTCGTCGATTGGACCGGGCTGTTCCAGTGCAATGCTGTTCGGGAGATCTGCCCCCAAGGAGACGCGCCCAAGAAGACGTGCCACGACAGACCCCACCCTCGCAGATGCGATCGTTCAAAGGAGTGTCTACGTGCGGACCGTGATCGCGCTTGGCTCCCGAGGTCTCCCCCGACTGGATCGTCACGATTCCCCTCAGGCTCCTTCTGGGGCTCCCTTCGCGAAGCCGCCTCGCCAGACCATGAAGCCGGATCTGCTTCGCAGGTCCTTGCCGACAGGGGGAATACGTCGCGCATTTCGGCGAGGCGTCGGACCCGTCGATTGCGATGGGGACCGCCCCGGAGAACGCAGTCGGATCACGGTCTGGCGTCACGATGACAGCAGACGCATCGCGCTGCGTCGTGCAGGGGAGCTGCCGTGCAACGCCTCGGCCGTCATCGAAACTCCGTAGCCATGCACCCCAGGCCGACCGAATGTTCACTTCCGGCAAGATCGCGTGGACACGACAGCAGCAGGCTCCCCGATGGCGACTGCTTTATCCCGGGACGGCGTGCCGCTCCGGCGAAACCTGGACCAGCGTATCGACCACCCGCCGCAGCAGGGTTTCGCCTGCCTCGAACTGGTCCCTCGCGATCCACTCGTCCGGCTGATGCGCCTGCGCGATGTCGCCGGGGCCGCAGACGACGGCGGAGTAACCGCGCTCCTGGAATTGGCCGGCCTCGGTGCCGTAGGTGACGACGTGGGGGGCGTTGTCTCCGGTCAGCCGACGGATCAGTGTCTCGGCCGTCCCTTCGGCCTCGGGTCTGAGCGCGGGCACGCCGTGGGTGCGCGCCCAGGTGACGCCCGCGTTCGGGTGTCTCGCCTTCAGGTCGGCGTCGAGCTTGGACAGGAAGCCGGCGAGCGCGGTCGCATGGCGCTCCACGTCGTCGCCGGCGGGGCAGCGGAAGCCGAGTTTGAAAGCGCAATCCTTCGCCGTGATGTTATGCGCCGTGCCGCCCGAGATCATGCCGACATGTGCGGTGGTATGAGGCGGGTCGAAGGCGGCGGAGACGGGGTCCGGCGTCTCGGCCACGAGCGCCGCGTTCCATTCGTTGACCCAGCCCAGCACGCGCCCGGCCTCGTGGATCGCGCTGACGCCCTCCGGCAGCTTGGAGGAATGGACCTCGAAGCCGTGCACGGCGATATCGAACATGGCGGAGGCATTGTGGCCGGTGACGGGGCGCAGCATCGACGGCTCGCCGATGATGGCCGCCGCGGCGCGGGGCAGGTGGAGCACCATGTCGTCGATCATCGGGGGCGCGCCGATGCAGCCGACCTCCTCGTCGTAGGAAAGCGCGATCTGCAGGGGCCGGGCCACGCCCCGTTCCAGCGCGTAGGGAACCATGGCGAGGGCGAGGGCGTCGAACCCCTTCATGTCGCAGGTGCCCCGGCCGTAGTAGCGCCCGTCGCGCGCGGTCACGGCGAAGGGGTCGACGGTCCAGTCCTGACCGTCGACCGGCACCACGTCGGTATGGCCCGAAAGGACGACTCCGCCCTCCACCTCGGGGCCGACGTTGGCATAGAGCGCGGCCTTCTGCCCCGTCGCGTCGTAGACGCGGGTGGAGGCGACACCGTGGGAGGCGAGGTATTCCTCCACCCAGTCGATGAGCGGCAGGTTGGAGTCCCGGCTCACGGTCGGGAAGGCGATGAGGCGCTCCATGATCTCGAACGCCGAAAGGGTCTGGGGGCGTGGCATCGGGCACCTTTCGGAAGGGAGACGCACCATTCGTGCTGCGTGCCTGTGCCGGCGTCAAGCGAAGTGCCCGATTTTCGGGCGTAGGTGTCCGATTGCCCGTTCGATGGGCAAAAACCTTGCGGGACATGGGGCATCTGTTAGCGTCGAGTTAACGACGGGCGTCAGACCCGGGACGGGGACATGAAGGGGTCGTGGATGCCGGAGGGCGAAAGCCGGAACGTGCTGGAGGTGAACAACCTGCGCACGGTCTTCGGAACACGCGGCGGCGAGGTGCATGCCGTGAACTCGGTCAGCTTCGCGGTGAAGCCGGGCGAGCTGCTCGGCGTCGTCGGCGAGAGCGGGTCCGGCAAGTCGGTCACGATGATGTCCCTCGTCGGTCTGCTGCCGTCGCCGCCGGCGCAGGTGCGCGAGGGCGAGGTGCTGCTCGACGGGGAGGATCTGCTGAAGGCCACGCCGGCGCGTCTGCGCGACCTGCGCGGCGCGGACGTGGGTTTCATCTTCCAGGACCCGATGACCTCGCTGAATCCCGTCTTCGACGTCGGCTTCCAGATCATGGAGCCGATCCGCCGGCACATGGGGCTGAACAAGCGGCAGGCGCGGGACAGGGCGGTGGACCTGCTGGAGCTGGTCGGCATTCCCGGGGCCGCCGCGCGGCTGTCGGACTACCCGCACCAGTTCTCCGGCGGGATGCGGCAACGCGTGATGATCGCCATCGCCCTCGCCTGCGATCCCAAGGTGCTGATCGCGGACGAGCCGACGACGGCCCTCGACGTGACGATCCAGGCGCAGATCCTGGAGATCGTGGAGGACCTGCGGGCCAAGCTCGGGATGGCCATCGTCTGGATCACCCACGATCTGGGCGTGGTCGCCGGCATCGCCGACCGCGTGCTGGTGATGTACGCGGGGCAGGTTGTGGAACACGCCCCCGTCTTCCCGCTCTTCAACGATCCGCGCCACCCCTACACCCGCGCGCTGCTCAAGACGATCCCGAGCGTCACCGGTGCCCGCGCCAAGACGCTGCAGGTGATCGAGGGGCAGCCGCCGATGCTCGGGGCTCCCCCGACCGCCTGTCCGTTCCGCGACCGTTGCCCGCTGGCCTTCGACCGGTGCCACGCTGAGAATCCGCAGCGCCGGGACGTCGGCGATGGCCACGACGTCGCCTGCTTCCATCCCTCGGCCCATGCCGCGATGGCCGAGGCGGTCGCATGAACAAGCCGCTGGTGCAGGTCCGCGACCTGAAGATGCACTTCCCCATCAACTCCGGCCTGCTGCGCCGGCAGACGGGCGCGGTGAAGGCGGTGGACGGGGTCTCCTTCGACATCCTCGAAGGCGAAACGCTCGGGCTGGTGGGTGAATCGGGTTGCGGCAAGTCCACCTGCGGGCGCGCTGTCCTGCGGCTCTATGACATCACCGGCGGTGAGATCACCATCGACGGGCGCGCCATCGGCGCGTCGAAGCAATCGGATCTGCGCACAATGCGGCCGACGATGCAGATGGTGTTCCAGGACCCGCAGGCCTGCCTCAACCCCCGGATGACCGTCGGCGCGATCATCGGGGAGCCGCTGTCGGAGCATACCGGGCTGTCGAAGGCCGAACGGACGGACAAGGTGCGCGACCTGATGGACAAGGTCGGGCTGAACCATGCCTTCATCAACCGATACCCCCACGAATTCTCCGGAGGCCAGCGGCAGCGCATCGGGATCGCGCGGGCGCTTGCCCTGAACCCGAAGTTCATCGTCTGCGACGAGCCCATCGCGGCACTCGACGTGTCGATCCAGGCGCAGGTGGTGAACCTGCTGGAGGAGCTGCAGGACAGCCTCGGGCTCACATACCTGTTCATCAGCCACGACCTCAGCATGGTGCGCCACATCGCGGACCGGGTCGCGGTCATGTACCTCGGCAAGATCGTCGAGCTGGCCCCCCGCGACGCGCTCTACGATGCGCCGCTGCACCCCTACACGGAGGCGCTGCTGTCGGCGGTGCCCGAGCCGGACCCGGCGATGGCGGGCACGAAGCGAACACGCATCGTGCTGCAGGGCGACGTGCCCAGTCCCGCGAACCCGCCCGAGGGATGCAACTTCTCCACCCGCTGTCCGAAGGTTATGGACATCTGCACCCGGGTGGACCCCGAATTCCGAGAGCTGCGCCCGGGCCATTGGGCCGCGTGCCACCTCCACGACCAGAGTTAACCCCGGATGCGGGGCGCGAACCCCGCACCATACCCCGGCCGATCGGGCCGCACGACAAGGAGAACGAACAGATGACAACGAAAGCAGCCCTGCTCTGCGCGGCCGCGAGCTTCACCCTGGTCCCGATGGCGCATGCCGACGGCGCACGAGGGCGAGCGCGGACGCGACGGCGAAGTCAGCATCCTCTACTGGCAGGCCCCGTCGACGATGAACCCCTTCCTGTCGGCCGGCACCAAGGACATCGAAGCCGCCTCGCTCGTGCTCGAACCGCTCGCCCGCTTCGACGAGACCGGAGAGATCCAGCCCTGGCTGGTCGAGGAGATCCCGACGCTCGAGAACGGCGGCATCTCCGAGGACCTGATGACGGTCACCTGGAAGATCACGCCCGGCCTGCTCTGGTCGGACGGCACGCCCTTCACCTCCGCCGACGTGCAGTTCACCTACGAATACTGCACCGACCCCGAGGGCGGCTGCGCGCAGGGTGCGAAGTTCGAGTCGGTGGAGAGCGTCGAGACGCCCGACGATCTGACCGTCGTGGTCAATTTCAAGGAGCCCACGCCTTATCCGTTCACCGCCTTCGCCGGCGGCGAAAGCCCGATCCTGCAGAAGGCGCAGTTCGAGAACTGCTCCGGCGCGGCGGCATCGACGTGCACCGAGGAGAACTTCAACCCGATCGGGACCGGCCCATTCGTCGTCGACGAGTTCAAGACCAACGACGTCATCACGCTTTCGGCCAACCCGAACTACCGGTTCGAGGGCAAGCCCGCGTTCCAGACGATCAACTTCAAGGGCGGCGGCGACGCAGAGGCCGCGGGCCGCGCCGTGATGCAGACCGGCGAGTTCGACTACGCCTGGAACCTGCAGCTCGCCCCCGAGGTCATCGCGCAGATGGAGACCGGCGGCCTGGGCACGCCCGTCGTGGGCTTCGGTCCGCTGGTGGAGCGCATCGAGCTCAATCACACCAACCCCGATCCGGCCCTCGGCCCCGACGAGCGATCGGTCATCCGACCGCATCCGTTCCTGCAGGACCCGGCCGTCTATCAGGCGCTGTCCATGGCGATCGACCGGCCGCTGCTGGTGGAGATCGGCTACGGTCAGGCGGGCAGGGTGACATGCAACCTCGTGCCGGCGCCGGAGCGGTTCAACTCCTCGGCGCTGGAATGTTCGGAGCAGGATCTCGAGGGCGCGAAGGCGATGCTCGAGGAGGCCGGATACGTCGACAGCGACGGCGACGGCGTGCGCGAGAAGGACGGCGTCGAGCTGCGGATGCTCTACCAGACGTCGACCAACGCGGTGCGTCAGGACTTCCAGCAGCTGATCAAGGAATGGTGGGAGGAGATCGGCTTCGAGGTCGAGCTTCGCAACGTCTCCGGCTCGGTCTTCTTCGGCGGGGACGCGGGCAGCCCCGACACGTTCCAGAAGTTCTACGCGGACGTGGAGATGTACGCGAACACCTTCAACGGCACGGACCCGCAATCGTATCTCGCCGGCGAGCTCTGCAACAAGATCCCGAGCCCCGACAACCAGTGGCAGGGCGAGAACATCCCGCGCTTCTGCATGGAGGAGTACGACGCGCTCTGGGCGGAGCTGAGCACGACGGCCGACCCCGACGAACGCGCGCGCATCGCCAAGGAGCTCAACGATCTGCAGATCCGCAACGGCTCGCGCATCCCGCTGGTCCACCGCGGTCGCCTCTCGGCGCATGCCACCACCCTTGGAGGCGTGAAGCTGAACGTATGGGACAGCGAGTTGTGGAACGTCGGCGACTGGTACCGCATCGCCGAATGATGCCCACCCGGCAAAGGGGGGCGGCGTCCGCGCCGCTCCCGCTCCGCCAACGACGACCGGAAGGGACGCCAATGATGACCGACCTCTGGGACCTCGAGCGCCGCCTCTGGATCGACGGGCAGGAGGCCTTCACGGATTACATGGACCTGAGGGCTCTGATGATCTTTCCGGAACCGATCGGGATGCTCTACGACGGGGACATCCTGGCAAAATTGAGGATGGCACCGCGCTGGAGCGAGGTCTCGATGACCGACAGGGTCGAACGGCAGCGCGACCGGCTGGTTTTCCTCAACTACCGCGCCACGGCCGACCGCGACGGGCATGGTCCCTACAACGCGATGTGCACCTCGGTCTGGCAGCGCGTCCAGTGCGGACACCGCATCGTTGCCCATCAGCAGACGCCGAGCGACATGGTGGTCGACTACCCTGATCCCGCCCGATCTCATGCCGGTTCCGGTCAGGCCGGGGTGTGACGTCATGCTGACCTTCACCCTCCGACGGCTGTTCTTCGCGATCCCCACGTTGCTGTTCATCGCGCTGGCCATCTTCATGCTGCTGGAGCTCGCTCCGGGCGATCCGATGGCCAACGTGCCGCTGACCGTTCCGCCGGAGGTGAAGGAGCAGATGCGCCTGGCGCTGGGCCTCGGCGAGCCGGCCCCGATCCGCTTCATGCTCTGGCTCAGGCAGTTCTTCTGGATCGAACCTCTCAACATCGTCGATCACTTCTTCGGAACCGGGTTCGCCGAGGGCAAGCTGCGCATCATCAGCTGGCAGAACCGCGCCCCGGTGTTCCTGACGATCGCCGAGCGCGTCCCGCAGACGCTCTGGGTGGTCGGCACCGCCT
The DNA here is from genome assembly GCA_963757495.1 of uncultured Alphaproteobacteria bacterium. Lineage (GTDB taxonomy): Bacteria > Pseudomonadota > Alphaproteobacteria > Rhodobacterales > Rhodobacteraceae > Jannaschia. The sequence goes on along the minus strand of CAVWRZ010000017.1, from coordinate 264,284 downwards.
ACGTCGTGGCCATCCTCATCGCGATCCCGGTGGGCGTCTACTCGGCCTACAAGCAATACTCCGTCTTCGACCAGGCGGGCACGTTCGTCACGATGGTCGGCTTCTCCGTCCCGCCGTTCTTCTCGGGCGTTCTGGTCATCATCATCTTCGCCGTGCAGCTGAAGTGGTTCCCGTCGATATACGACACCCGGCTGGTGGTCGACTCGTGGGAGAGCTTCGGGATGCAGGTCCGGCAGATGTTCCTGCCCGTGATGGTGCTGGCGCTCCAGATCACCTCGCAGTTGTCGCGCTTCATGCGCGCCTCCATGCTCGACAACCTGAACCAGGACTATGTGCGCACCGCACGCGCCAAGGGGCTGCGCGAGGGGCGGGTGATCCTGATCCACGTGCTGCGCAACTCGCTGCTGCCCGTCGTCACCGTCATCGCCCTCTCCGTTCCGCAGGTCTTCGCCGGCGCGATCATCACCGAGCAGGTCTTCAAGGTGAACGGGATGGGGCAGCTTCTGATCGGCGCGATCCAGGCCAACGACCTGCCGATGGTGCAGACGCTGACCTTCATCTTCGCGGTGCTGATCGTGCTCTTCAACCTGATCGCCGACGTCCTCTACGGCATCCTGGACCCCCGTATCCGATATGATTGATTTCCCATGACCGATGCCCGCGACCCCGATACCCCCATCGGCACACGGACCGAGACCGTCGCCGCCTCCGCCGCCGTCATGGGGGCGGCCCCGGTGCTCGTCACCCGCGCGCGCAGCCAGTGGTGGGATGTCTGGGACCAGTTCCGCCACCACAAGGGCGCGATGGCCGGTGCCGCCGTTTTCCTCGCGATCCTGGCACTCGTCGTCCTCGGCCCGCTCTTTGTGGACCTGGAGACGGGCATCAAGTCGAACATGCGCCTGCGCAACGAGCCGATGAGCCTGGCGCATCCGCTGGGGACCGACCGGCTCGGCCGGGACATGTTCGCGCGGATGATCGCCGGCGGGCGCGTCTCGCTCGCCGTGGGGCTTACCGCGATGGCGCTGTCGCTGCTGCTGGGCACGCTCATCGGCGTTCTGTCGGGCTACTTCCGCGCGCTCGACGGGCCGCTGATGCGGTTCACCGATCTCTTCCTCGCGCTGCCGCTGCTGCCGCTTCTGCTGGTCATGGTGCTCCTTTTCCGGGAGCCGCTGTCCTCGGCCTTCGGAGTGGAACTGGGGATCTTCATCCTCATCGTCTCCGCCATCGGCATCACCTCCTGGATGCAGACGGCGCGGATCGTGCGCGGTGACGTGCTGGCGCTCAAGGAACGCGAGTTCATCCTGGCGGCCCGCTCCATCGGCACGCCGGCGCGGCGGATCGTGACGCGCCACGTCCTGCCCAACGTGCTGTCGCCCATCATGGTCTCCGCCACGCTGGGAATCGCCACCGCGATCATCACCGAGAGCGCGCTCTCGTTCCTCGGCCTCGGCTTCCCGCCGGACTTCCCCACCTGGGGCCGTCTGCTGAACGACGGCGTGCCGTTCCTGGAACTCTATCCCGGGCGCGCGTTCTGGCCGGGGCTGGCGATCTCGCTGGTGGTGCTGTCGATCAACTACATCGGCGACGGGCTGCGCGACGCCCTCGACCCCAGCATCCGGGGGCGGTGAACGACGAAGGCCCCCCGGCGGAACCGGGGGGCCTGTCGTGAGGCATGGCAATCGTGATGGACTTCAGCCGTGCGCGGCCTTCCGGCGACGACGGCCGACGTAGCCCAAGGCACCGAAAGCCCCGAGCAGCAGCGGCAGCGCGGCGGGCACCGGGACGGCCGTGACGTTCAGATCGTCGATCGCGCCCGAGCCTTTGAAGGTGAAGGTCAGGTCGAAGATGTTGTCGAAAAGTCCGCTCACGTCGAACTGACCGTAGAGGTTGCTGCCGCCCACGGTGGGTTCGGGCACGAAGCCGGCGAAGAAGCCGCCGGACGTCGAGGAGACATCGATCGCCGCGCCGTCGAAGATGCGGAACGACGTGAAGTTGACGGCCGTGTCGAAGTCGAACCGGATCGTGCCTCCGTCGGCGTCGTCGTCGGGATTGCCCGCGTCCGTCTGGATGATGAGGACATTGCCCGGGTTGACCGTCGGGGCCGTCGGATCGCTGAACAAAGTGAAGGGCGCTTCGAGATCGGGATCGTCGGTGCCCGTCAGGCCAGTGTCGAAGGTTAGTGCCTGACCGATCCCGCCGGTCGTGGTGACGGTGGCGGTCACCGTCCCGTCGTCGGAGGATATGGAATTGATCGCGACTCCGCTGGCGAATGAATTGAAGTCGAGCACCGCGGCGGATGCGGGCACCGCGAAGGCGAGCGCAGTGGTCGCCGCGAGGACGAGTGAACTTTTCATGGAATTTACCTCGTTAAGAAAAGATTCGCGGCCGACGGAGAACGCCGACACGAAGTCTTAATATATTATGAACAAGACCCGAGCAAGCTAAGGATTGACGCAAAGTCAGCCGGTCACGACACCCGTCACCCTCGCGGCCCCCGAGCCACCCCGACGCCGATCATGCTGTCACGCGTGACGAGGCCGGCCAGCTCCTCTGCGCCCAGCCCTTCCGTGCCGGCCGGGCGCGCGGGGATCACGATGTAGCGCATGTCGGCAGTGGAATCGTGGACCCGCACGACGGTGTCCGCCGGCACGTCCAGCCCGAACTCCGCCAGCACCCGGCGTGGCTCCCGCACGGTCCGGCTGCGATAGGCGCGGGACTTGTACCAGTCGGGCGGCAGGCCGAGCAGGTTGCGCGGATAGCACGAGCAGAGGGTACAGACGACGACGTTGTGCACCGCGTCGGTGTTCTCCACCGCGATCAGCTTCATCGGGCCGACGTCGAACCCCATCTGCGTGCTGGCCGCGCTCGCATCGGCCAGCAAACGTCCGCGGAACGCAGGGTCGGTCCAGGCTCGGGCGACGACGGCGGCCCCCTGTGCGGGCGTGCGGGCGTCCATCGCGTCGATCTGCGCGGCGACCTCCGCCGGCGTGACGATGCCCTTCTCGATCATCAGCTCGCGGATCGCGATCTCCATCGCCTGCCAGTAGCTGAGCCCGGTGTCCTGATCCGCGCGGTACGGATGGCCGGATGCCGATAGCCCGTCATGGTCGTGATGATCGTGGGGCATCAGACCGGCTCCAGCCAGTGCGCGTAGATCTCGGCGTCGAGCGTGTCGCCGGAAGCCTGCGCGTCCTCCCAGAGGTCTGCCAGCCGGAACCGCACGCGGTAGAGCGCAAGCCGGTCCGCCGCGTGTCCGTAAGCCAGCTGCTCGGGATTGCCGAAGGGGCCGAGGACGCGCTCGACGGTGCCGGTCCGGCCGCGCAGGTAGGCCGGCGTGCGGACATGGCCGGGCGGCATCATCGCGCGCACGCGGACCGGAGTTCCGGGCTCAAGCACCGGCATCGGTCGCCTCCGCGTAGGTGCCGCCGCGCGCCTTGACGCATTCCATGCGCGCGCCCAGTTCGGCAACGGAATAGACACCGGCCTCGAGCATGTTCTGGTTCAGGGCCGCGACCCAGCGCTCGTAGTATCCCATCGTCTCGAATGCCTCCTCGCCCATGTCTTCGAGCACGCGACGCAGGCCGTCGACGGTGAAGATGCCCTTGAGCCCCGCAAGGATCACCAGAGCGTCGACCCGCTTCTCCCAGAGCGCGAAATCGTGCTCGTCGCCCGGTACCGGCCCCGCGAGGTCGCCGCCCATATCGTGCCACCGCCGGCCGGTTCCGGCGGTCATCGTTCCGCCGCCAGATGGTCGATCTGCTCACGCAACCCGCCCAGCTCGTAGCCGGCCGCGGCCGTCGCCCCGAGGATGTCCTCCGTCGGTCTCCGCCCCGCCTGCGTCAGCGCCCAGAGGATCGCGGAGCGGGTACCGGAGGCGCAATATGCGACGACCCTGCCGTCCGCCCCGTCGATGGCGTCGGCCTGCTCCTCCACCGCCTCGACGGTCAGTTGAGGCATGGCGACGGGGTTGAACACGAAGGCCATCCCCGCAGCCTCCACCGCGGCTTGCATCGCCGCGGCGCGATGCGCGGGCGGCACCTCCGCATCGGGTCGGTTGCAGATCACGGTGGTCACGCCATCGGCAGCGAGCCCGGCCATGTCGGAGGGCTCGAGCTGGGGCGCGACCGAGGTCGTCTCGTCGAGGGGGCGCAGATCCATCGGGGGCCTCTCGGGTGTGTGCCGGGTTCAAGCATGGCGCGCCATCGGGCAAGGGGCAAGACGCAGGTGATGTTGCGTGCACGGGGTTCGTGCCGCAAGAACGGGTAAGGGGCGGACGTGAAGGGGATGGCATGGGATGGAAGTCTGAATGGGAGCGCTCGATCCGAGATCCCGAAGGGTTCTGGATGGAGCAGGCGGGCCGCATCGACTGGGATGCCCTGCCGTCGAAGGCGTTGCACGATCGCGGCGGTCCGGTTGCCGAATGGTATGTCGACGGGCGGGTCAACACCTGCTGGAACGCGGTCGACCGGCACGTGGCGGCGGGCCACGGCGACCGCACGCGATCATCCACGACAGCCCGGTGACCGACACCGTCGAGCGCATCTCCTACGTCGACCTGCAGGACCGGGTCGCGCGGCTGGCCGGAGGGCTCGCCGCGCGGGGCGTCGGCGTCGGGGACCGGGTCATCATCTACATGCCGATGGTCCCGCAGGCGGTGGAGGCGATGCTGGCCTGCGCCCGCATCGGCGCGATCCATTCGGTCGTCTTCGGCGGGTTCGCGGCGACCGAACTGGCCGTGCGGATCGACGACGCGACGCCCAAGGCCATCATCGCCGGGTCCTGCGGGATCGAACCGGGACGCGTCGTCGAATACAAGCCGCTGCTCGACGCGGCCATCGAGCGGGCGGAGCACGCGCCCGATTTCTGCGTGATCCTCCAGCGACCGCAGGCTCCTGCCGCGATGGGTCCACGCGACGTCGACTGGGCGCAGATCATGACCGCCGATCCGGTCGATTGCGTCCCGGTGGCGGGCGACCACCCGGCCTACATCCTCTACACCTCCGGCACGACGGGTGCGCCCAAGGGCGTGGTGCGCGCGACGGGCGGGCATCTGGTGGCGATGGACTGGTCGATGGAGAACCTCTACGACGTGGCACCCGGAGAGGTGTTCTGGGCCGCGTCAGACGTGGGCTGGGTCGTCGGGCACAGCTACATCTGCTACGCGCCCCTGATCCACGGATGCACGACCGTCCTGTTCGAGGGCAAACCCGTGGGCACGCCCGACGCCTCCACCTTCTGGCGGGTGATGGCCGACCATGCGGTCTCCACCTTCTTCACAGCGCCCACGGTCTTCCGCGCGATCCGGCGGGTGGACCCGCAGGCCACCCGGCTGACCGGTCACGACCTTTCCGCCCTGCGCGCGATCTTCCTCGCCGGGGAGCGTGCCGACCCGGACACGGTCGAATGGATCGGTCGGGTCACGGGCAAGCCGGTGCTCGACCACTGGTGGCAGACCGAGACGGGCTGGGCGATCGCGGGCTCTCCCATCGGGCTGGAGCGCCTGCCGGTGAAGATCGGCTCGCCCTCGGTGCCGATGCCGGGCTACGACATCCGGGTGCTGGACGATGCCGGAGCGGAGGTTCCGGCGGACACGCTCGGGGCCATCGCGATCAGGCTGCCGCTGCCGCCGGGTTGCCTGCCGGGGCTCTGGAACGCGGAGGCGCGGTTCCGGACGTCCTACCTCGACACCTTTCCGGGCTATTACGAGACCGGGGACGCCGGAAAGATCGACGCCGACGGCTATCTCTGGATCATGGCGCGGACGGACGACGTCATCAACGTCGCCGGCCACCGGCTCTCGACCGGCGCGATGGAAGAGGTGCTGGCGGGCCATCCGGACGTGGCCGAATGCGCGGTGATCGGCGTGGCGGATCCGGTGAAGGGGCAGGTGCCCGTGGGCTTCGTCTGCCTCGTCGCCGGCGTCGACCGGCCGGAAGCGGAAATCGTTGCCGAGTGCATAGGGCGGATGCGCGAGACCATCGGCCCGGTCGCTGCCTTCAAGCTGGCGGCCGTGGTCGACCGCCTGCCGAAGACCCGGTCCGGCAAGATCCTGCGCCGCAGCATGGCGCAGGTTGCCGACGGCACGCTCGTCGGGGTGCCGGCGACCATCGACGACCCGGCGATCCTGCAGGAGATCGGCGCGGCGCTGGGGCGGCTGGGCTTCCCCGCGGCATGAGCGACGCGAACGCCAGCGCGGACGATCCCGGGCCCTTCCGTCCGACCGGGGCGCAGCTGCTGGCGCACGACATCCGCTCGGCCGTCTCCGACGTGATCGGTGGCACGCGGCTGATCGAACGCGAGGGGCTGTCCGAGGATCATCTGATCCAGATCGACCGGGTGCAGAGCGCCGCGGAATTGCTGGCTCGCCTGGTGGAGGCGCTTCTGGAGGACATGCCGCGCGACAGCGTCGGGCCCGTCGGCAACCTGAACCTGCGCCGCTTCATCGACGACGAACTTCGACGCTGGCACGGGGCGTCCCGGGGCACGGGGATCTCGGTGAAGCTCGACCGTTCCGGCGATCTGCCGGAGATCGTCCAGTTGCCGCTCCTTCCGCTGCGTCGGATCGTGGCGAACCTGATGTCGAACGCCATGCGCCACTCCGGCGGGGCGGTGGTGCAGCTGGGCACCGACATGGACGAGGCGGGGATGCTGAGGATCAGCGTGCAGGACGACGGATGCGGGTTGCCCGATCATGTGCTCCGGACGGACGGGGAGACCTCCGGTGCCCCCGATCCGGACGGGCGGATCGGGATGGGGCTGCATATCGCGCAAGCGCATGCGGCCGCCATCGGAGCGGAGCTGCATGTCGGCCAGAGCGTGCTGGGCGGCGCGATGCTGGAACTCTCGGTCCCGCGGGAGGCATGGTCGCGCCTTCCCGATCCCGCTCTGGACGCGGCCTTGCCGGACCTGCGCGGGCACCGCGTCCTCGTGGCCGACGACAGCGCCACCAGCCGCATGATGGCGCAGTCGATGCTGGCGCGGCTCGGAGCGGAGTGCGAGACGGCCCGCGACGGGATCGAGGCGTTGAACTGGCTGTCGCGGGAGCGGTTCGACCTCGCCCTGATCGACGTGGAGATGCCCGTGCTGTCCGGGCTCGACGTCCTGCGATCGGAGCGGTTGAGACAGGCGCGGGGGATCGCGCCGCCCACGCCGCTCGTGGCGATGACGGCCTACGCTTTGCGCGACGCCCGCGATGCGATCCTCCAGGCCGGCGCGGCGGGGATCCTGGCAAAGCCGCTCGGGAAGATCGAATCCTTCGCCAAGGCTGTCGCGCATTTCCTGGCCTCCGCGCCGGACCCCGCCACCTGGACGCCGGAGACTGCGACGGCGGTCTCCACCGTCATGCTCGCGGAACTCATGGGTGCCGCCGGCCCGGAGCAGGGGAACGACCTGCTGAACCGGCTGCGGGAGGATCTGGCGCGGGTGGAGCGCGACCTTTCGGAGGCGCTCGCGGGCGAGGACAGCCCGGCGGTGGAGGCGCAGACCCACATCCTGCTGTCGCTCAGCAGCGCCATCGGGGCCCTGCCGACGCAGGAGGCGGCGCGTCGTCTGAACCGGGCAGCCGCCTTGGGGACCGTTGCCCGAAAGGAGGGCGAGGCGTGCCTCGCCTGCCTCGCGCGGCTGCGCGCCGAACTCGAGCTGGCGGTCTGAGGCCCTAGCGGCGCGGCGGGTTCTGCAGCAGCGGCATCAGATCCCCCATGCCCGGCCCGGTCGCCCGCCCGGTCAGCGCCAGGCGCAGCGGTTTGAAAAGGGCGCCACCCTTGCGCCCCGTCGCCGCCTTCACCTCCGTCGTCCATTCGCCCCAGCTTTCGGCCGTCCAGGGCTGCGGCGGCAGGAGAGGAAGCGCTTCGGCGACGAAGGCGCGGTCTTCGTCGGGAATCTCCGGCTCCGCGCCGTTCCGCATCAGGTCCCACCAGGCCGCCATCTCCGCCCGGGTCGAGATGTTCTCCCGCACGACATCCCAGAACGCCGCGCGCCTGTCCTCGGGCACGCCGAGGGCGGCGACGTCGCCTGCGACGGCGGCGAGCGGCAGGGCGGCGAGGTAGGTCGCCGTGAGCGGGGTCAGATCGTCCACGTTGAACTTGGTCGGTGCCACGCCGAAGGCGTCGAGGTCGAAGTGCTCCACCACCTCCTCCATCGTGCGGCGCAGCTCGATGGGCTGCGACGACCCCAAGCGCGCCATCATCGAAACCAGCGCCATCGGCTCGATCCCCGCCGCGCGCAGGTCGCGGATCGACAGCGTGCCCAGCCGTTTCGACAGCGCCTCGCCCTGCGGACCCGTCAGCAGCGAATGGTGCGCGAAGGCGGGTGCCGTGCCGCCGAGAGCGTCGATTATCTGTATCTGCGTCGCGGTGTTCGTCACGTGGTCGGAGCCGCGCACGACATGGGTCACGCCCATCTCCGTGTCGTCCACGACGGAGGCGATGGTGTAGAGCACCTGTCCGTCGCCGCGGATCAGCACCGGGTCCGACACGCTGGCCGCGTCGATGGAGAGGGGGCCGAGGATGCCGTCGGTCCATTCGATCCGTTGCCGGTCCAGCTTGAAGCGCCAGTGGCCGCCGCGTTCCGTTCGCAGCCTGTCCTTCTGCTCCTCAGGCAGGGCCAGCGCCGCGCGGTCGTAGACCGGGGGCCGCCCCATGTTGAGCTGCTTCTTGCGCTTGAGATCCAGCTCCACCGGCGTCTCGAACGCTTCGTAGAGGCGACCCGAGGCACGCATCTCGTCCGCAGCCGCAGCATAGCGATCCATCCGCGCCGACTGCTTCTCCTGCCGGTCCCACGTCAGGCCCAGCCACTCCAGATCCTCCCGGATGCCGTCGGCGTATTCCTCGGTCGAGCGTTCCGGATCGGTGTCGTCCAGCCGCAGGATGAATGTCCCGCCCGCCTTGCGCGCGATCGCCCAGTTCAGCACCGCCGTGCGCAGGTTGCCGACGTGGATGCGTCCCGTCGGGGAGGGGGCGAAGCGGGTGACGGTGGTCATGTCGGGCATCGGTGGCTCCTTCGGTGCGGCATCTGCCACCCCGGTGGGGCCGCTGTCCAGTGGGCGGCAGCCTGACGCAGCCGTGATATGGTGTGCGACGATGCCTGCGCTAGGTTCTGGCCAGTAACAAACCGGAGACACGAATATGATCCACCTGACCCGCCGCGCCGCCCTGACCGCGGGGGCCGCGCTGCCCTTCGCCGCCGCCTTGCCGGCCGCCGCCGCCGCCCCGAAGCGGGAACCGGTGCTGCAGAACGTCCGCCGCTTCTCGCTGGGCGACATGGAGGTCACGACGCTGCTGGCGAACACGCTGACCAACCCGTCGGATCCGCAGACGATCTTCGGCATGAACGTCGATCCCGAGACCTTCGCCGAGGTCTCCCGCGATGCGTTCCTGCCCACGGACGCGAGCCAGTTCTTCTTCACGCCCACCCTCGTGAACACCGGCGAGAGTCTGATCCTGTTCGACACCGGCCAGTCGGCCGCCGACATCACCGGCGCGCTGGAGTCCGCGGGCTACGCGCCCGGCGACGTCGACACGGTGATCCTGACGCATATGCACGGCGACCACATCGGCGGGCTGATGCAGGACGGCGCGCCGACCTTCGCGAACGCCGCCTACGTCACCGGGCAGGTCGAGTTCGATGCCTGGGCCAGTCAGGAGAACGAGGGTTTCGAGGCCTCCGTCCGCCCGCTGGCCGATCGCATGACCTTCCTGACCGACGGGCAGGACGCGGCCCCCGGCATCACGGCGATGGCCGCCTTCGGGCACACGCCGGGGCACATGACCTACCGATTGTCGTCCGGCGACCGCTCGCTCCTCGTCGCCGCGGACCTTGCCAATCACTACGTCTGGTCGCTGGCCCATCCCGACTGGGAGGTGCGGTTCGACATGGACAAGGAGGCGGCGGCGCAGGCGCGACGCGACGTCCTCGGGATGTTGGCGGCCGAACGGATGCCGATGATCGGCTACCACATGCCGTTCCCCGCCGTGGGCTACGTCGAGACGCGGGACGACGGCTTCCGCTGGGTGCCGGAAAGCTATCAGTTGATGCTCTGAGTGGATGGGTGCGAGGGGCCAGCCCCTCGCGCTCCCCGGGATATTTTCCGGAAAGAGGAGGGAGGAGAGGGGCCGCGACCCGTTCCGACGACGTCCGGAGAGGAAGGGAGCCTTCGCCGCCGCCGCACGTCCGGGGGCTTGCATCCCGTCCGGACGGGGGCCAGTCAGGGGGACCATTCCACTTTGCGGAGGCCGTCCATGTCCCAGTCGTCCGACCTGCGCGATGCGGCCCTCGCCGTCCGCCGGAACGCACATGCGCCATATTCGAAGTTCAAGGTCGGGGCGGCGATCCGGGCGGGATCCGGGGATATCTATCGCGGCTGCAATGTCGAGAACGTCGCCTTTCCGGAGGGCACCTGCGCGGAGGCCGGGGCGATCGCGGCAATGGTCGCCGCCGGGGAAACGCGGTTGGTCGAGGTCTACGTGGTGGCAGGCTCGCCTGAGCCCGTGCCCTGCTGCGGGGGGTGCCGGCAGAAACTGGCGGAGTTCGGGGCGGGCGACGTGGCGGTGACGATGGCGACCGTGGACGGCAAGGAGCAGGCGACGACCATCGCCGCCCTGCTGCCCGGAGCCTTCGACGCGGGGTTCATGGCTTGATCACCGCCCGCGACACGCTGGCCGCGCTGCGCCGGGGGGAGGTGCCCTCGCCGGACGCGCTGATTGACTTTGCCGAAGGGCTCGCCGCCGGGGATGTCTCCGACGCGCAGGCGGGGGCCTTCGCGATGGGGATCTGCCACACGCCGCTCACGCCCGAGGGGCGCGCGGCGCTGACCCGTGCGATGCGCGACGGGGGCGACATCCTCGAGTGGGACCTGCCCGGGCCGGTGGTCGACAAGCATTCGACGGGGGGCGTCGGCGATTGCGTCTCGCTGGTGCTCGCTCCGGCGCTGGCGGCCTGCGGGGCGTTCGTTCCCATGATCTCGGGGCGCGGGCTCGGTCACACCGGCGGCACGCTCGACAAGCTCTCCTCGATCCCCGGCTTCCGGACGGAGATGCAGTCGGACGAGTTGCAGGACATCGTGCGCCGCGTCGGTTGCGCCATCGTCGGGGCGACGGGCGACATCGCCCCCGCGGACCGGCGGCTCTACGCGGTGCGCGACGTGACCGGCACGGTGGAGAGTCTCGACCTGATCGTGGCCTCCATCCTCGCCAAGAAGCTGGCGGAAGGGCCGGAGGCGCTGGTCCTCGACGTCAAATGCGGTTCCGGCGCGTTCATGGCGGACGTCACGGCGGCCCGCGCGCTGGCGCAGGCCCTGGTCGAGACGGGACAGGCGAACGGCGTGATGACCTCGGCCATCCTGACGGACATGTCCCAGCCGGTCGCGACGAGCGCCGGCAACGCGCTGGAGGTGATCTCCGCGATGGAGGCCCTGACCGAACCGGAGGGGCGCCGTTCGGTGCGGCTCATCGCTTTGGTCCGGGCGCTGGGCGGGGAGGCTCTGGCGCTGGGCGGGCTGGTGTCGGACGCGACAGAAGGCTCCACGAGGATCGCCGCCGCGCTGACCTCCGGCGAGGCGGCGGAGGTCTTCGGGCGGATGGTGCAGGCGCAGGGCGGACCGGGAGACTTTCCGGAGCGGTGGCGGGACCGGCTGCCGGCCGCGCCGGTGGTCGCCGAGCTGCGCGCCGACAGTCCCGGCGTGATCGGACGGATCGATGCGCGGGCCCTGGGCGAGGTGGTGGTCGAACTGGGCGGCGGGAGGCGGCGGGAGGACGACCGCATCGACGTCACCGTCGGCATCAGCCACCTGATCGCGCTCGGGGCCGTCGTGACCGAGGGCCAGCCGCTGGCCCGCATCCATGCCGCCGACGGGGGGGAGGCCGAGGACGCGGCGGTGCGGGTCGCGAACGCGATCGTGATGGAGAGCGGTGCCGTCACGCCGCCGACGCTGGTACAGGAGACGATCCGATGAGGCGGAGGACATGAGCCGGGCCTTCCTCGTCGTCCTCGATTCCGCGGGGTGCGGCGGCGCACCGGATGCCGCGGATTTCGGCGACGCCGGCGCGAACACGCTGGCCCACATCGCCCAGTGGTGCGCCTCCGATCGGCGGGAGGGACCTTTGCGCCTGCCCAACCTCGACGCCCTTGGGTTGGGGGCCGCCATCCGGCTCGCCTCCGGCGATGCCACGCCGGGGCTGGATGCGAAGCCGACCGGGCTCTGGGGGGCCGCGACCGAGGTGTCGAACGGCAAGGACACGCCCTCGGGGCATTGGGAGCTCGCGGGCCTGCCGGTGCCCTTCGACTGGCACTACTTCCCGCAGACCGAGCCGTGCTTCCCGCCGGACCTCGTGGCGCAGGTGACGCGTCTGGCCGGCACGGAGGGCATCCTCGGCAACCGCCACGCCTCCGGCACGCTCATCATCGAGACGGAAGCGGAGGCGCATGTCCGCACCGGCTGGCCGATCTGCTACACCTCCGTCGACAGCGTGTTCCAGATCGCCGCGCATGAGGAGCACTTCGGGTTGCATCGCCTGCTGCGGCTCTGCGAGGACCTTGCCCCCACGCTGCACGACATGCGCGTCGGCCGCGTCATCGCGCGGCCCTTCACCGGAGACGGCCCGTGGGAGCGGACCGCGAACCGACGCGACTATGCGATCATGCCGCCCGCGGACACGCTTTGCGACGTCGTGCAACGGGCGGGACGGCGGGTCCACGCCATCGGCAAGATCGGCGACATCTTCTCCATGCGCGGGATCGACAGCGTGGCCAAGGGGAAGGACGCCAAGCTGATGGACGATCTGGCCGTCGCCGTCCGCGACATGCCGGACGGGAGCCTGACCTTCGCCAACTTCGTCGAGTTCGACAGCATCCACGGTCACCGTCGCGATCCGGGCGGGTATGCGGCGCATCTGGAATGGTTCGACGCCCGCCTGCCAAATCTGCTCTCGCGCCTGCGCCCGGACGACGTGATGCTCTTCACCGCCGACCACGGCAACGATCCGACCTGGCGCGGCTCGGACCACACGCGCGAGCGGGTCCCGGTGCTGGTCGCGGGGCGGTCCGGCAAGGCGGGGCTGGTGGCGTTCGCCGACGTCGCCGCGAGCCTTTGCAACCATCTGGACGTGCCGACCGTCGGCCCGGGAAGGAGCTTTCTGTGAACGATCTGCCGAAGCTGGAACTGCATCTGCACTTGGAGGGCGCCGCTCCGCCGGACTTCATCCGGACGCTCGGGCGGGAGAAAGGCATCGCGCTCGACGGGATCTTCGATGCCTCCGGCTCCTACGTCTACGAGGATTTCGTCGGTTTCCTGAAGGTCTACGAGGCGGCGACGGCCGTGTTGCAGACGCCGGAGGACTTCGCGCGGCTGACTAAGGCGGTTCTGGAACAGTCCCGCGCGGAGGGGGTGATCTACACCGAGATCTTCGTAAGCCCCGATTTCTGCGGCGGGCGGGACGTCGCCGCCTGGCAGGACTACCTTGCGGCGATCCGGGAGGCGGCACAGGGCGTGGACGGCATCGAGATGCGCTGCATCGCCACCTGCATCCGGCATTTCGGGCCCGAGGCGGCGGTGCAGACGGCGCTCTGCGCGGCGCAGACGGCGGGCGACTTCGTCACCGGGTTCGGAATGGGCGGGAACGAGGGGATGCACCGTGCGGCGGATTTCGCGCAGGCGTTCGACATCGCGCGCGCTGCGGGGCTCGGGCTTACCTCCCACGCCGGGGAGTTCGGCGGGCCGGAGTCCGTGCGCGAGACGCTCGACCACCTGAAGGTCTCGCGCATCGGTCATGGCGTGCGCGCGGTGGAGGATCCGGAGCTGATGCGCAGATTGGCGGGGGAGGGCATTCATCTGGAGGTCTGCCCCGGCTCGAACGTCGCGCTCGGCGTCCACCCGGACATCGCCTCGCATCCCATCGACGAGATCCGGCAGGCGGGCATCCCGTTCTGCATCTCCACCGACGATCCACCCTTCTTCCACACCACGCCCTCGGACGAGTACGACGCGCTCGCGCGCGCCTTCGACTGGGATGCCGCGCGGTTCCGCCAGATCAACCGGACGGCGGCGCGGGCGGCGTTCTGCGACGAGGTCACGCGGACGCGGCTGCTGTCCCGGCTGGAGGACTGACATGGACCATCTCACGCACGTCAAGCACCCCCTGGTCCAGCACAAGCTGAGCCTGATGCGGGACAGGGAGACGTCGACGGCGGTGTTCCGGCAGTTGCTCCGGGAGATCAGCCAGCTGCTCGCCTACGAGGTGACGCGGGAATTGCCGATGACGACGCGGCCCATCGAGACGCCGATGCAGGCGATGGACGCGCCGGTGCTGGCCGGGCGCAAGATGGCACTGGTGTCGATCCTGCGGGCGGGGAACGGGCTGCTGGACGGAATCCTGGAACTGGTCCCCTCGGCCCGCGTCGGTTTCGTCGGTCTTTACCGCGACGAGGAGACGCTGGAGCCGGTGCAGTATTACTTCAAGGTCCCCGATCACCTGGACGACCGGCTGGTGATCGCCGTCGATCCGATGCTGGCGACGGGCAATTCCTCGGTCGCGGCGATCGATCTGCTGAAGGCGCGGGGCGCGCGCGATATCCGGTTCCTCTGCCTTCTCGCCGCCCCCGAAGGGATTGCCCGGATGAAGGCGGCGCATCCCGATGTGCCGATCGTGACGGCCGCCGTGGACGACCGGCTCAACGACAAGGGCTACATCGTGCCCGGGCTCGGGGATGCGGGCGACCGGATGTTCGGCACCAAGTAGCCCCTCTCCCGGCTGTTTCCTGGCGCGTCAGATGGAGGCCCAGTCGGTATAGCGGACGGGTGCCGGCCGAGGCCTGCGCTTTATGGGGACGGGGACGGGAGGGGGTGTCGGTTCGGGCATCGGTTCGGTCTTCCGGTTCCTGGGGGAACTCAGACCTTGCGGAACGACGATGCGGTTTGTGAGGCGGCCCAGCGGCCGAAATGCGACCCCGTTCAGGGAGGAGGAGGAACGGGGCCGCTTTCCGGCTCGGATGGGCGGGTCAGGGAGGAGGAAGACCAACCGCATCCGATGATCCACAGATAAGCTGCGCCGCGGCGCGGTCAAATGCTGCACCTGCACGAATGTCGCTTCCGGGGCGGTTCGAGGCTCTATGCGACCCCGTGGCCCCCAATTGAGGCGGTGCGGCGCGGGACTGCACGGGAAATCGGCGGGCGGGGAACGGCCGGGAGCTATTCCGCTGCGCGCAGAGGCAGAGGTGGTGTCGACGATGCGTCGGATCGTCCGATGCGATGCGTCTCCCCCAGCAGGAGCGTCGACGAGGCGAACCCTTCCTCGTCCTCCTCCGTCCACAGCAGAACGGGCATCCGCACGCGGGAGGCTTCACGCCTCAGGGCCCAATCCTGCGCCGCACGGCTGCCGCGCCCCATGCCGAAGCGACCGAGGAGCCGGGCGAGGGCGCGGGCGTAGGTCGTGACCCAGACGCGTGCGGCCAGCATCGCCGGCGTGAACAGCAGCGTCAGGATCGTGGCGATGCCCAGGCCCCAGACGACGGCCGTGGCCAGCTGGATCCACCAGAGCGCGGTGGGCGAGCCGATGCTGTAGCCGCCGCCGATGAAGTCCAGCGACAGACCGAACATCATCGGGGCGAGGCCCGCCATCGTCGTCAGCGTCGTC
Organism: uncultured Alphaproteobacteria bacterium; assembly: GCA_963757495.1. Lineage (GTDB taxonomy): Bacteria > Pseudomonadota > Alphaproteobacteria > Rhodobacterales > Rhodobacteraceae > Jannaschia. The sequence continues at coordinate 248,661 of CAVWRZ010000017.1, read as the reverse complement.
AGGAGCACGGGCCGGATGCGATCCTCGGCCGTGCGGGTGATCGCCTCCAGCTTGGGCATGTAGCGCGCGTAGTCCTGGTAGGTGTCGATCAGGACGATGTTGTTGTTCACCACGATCCCCGCGAGCGCGACGATCCCGGTGCCGGTCATGATGATCGAGAAGGCCTGCCCCATGACCAGCATCCCGATCAACACGCCGGTCGTCGACAGGACGACGGCGAGCAGCACCAGCACAGAGTTGTAGATCGAGTTGAACTGCGCCAGCAGGATGATGAACATCAGGCCGAGCGCGCCTGCGAAGGCCTTCATCAGGAACGCGCCCGATTCCGCCTGCTCTTCCTGATCGCCGGTCCAGTTCCATTGTACGGACGCGGGGAGGACGTCGCCCTCCTGCAGCATCGCGGTGATGACCTCGATCCGCTCCGTCGCGTTGACCGGGACGACCGAAAGGTCGGTGCCTTCGGCATCCGCGGCGGGGACCACGCCCTGCGTCTCCCCCGAGGCATCGACCAGCTTGACGAGCCCGGGGGCGACGTCGGCCTTGACGTCGAAGAACCGTTCCCCATCGACCCGGTCGATCTGCGCCAACCGGGGGACGGGCTTGCGGGTGATGAAGTTGGCGAGCGGCACGAGGCCCTCGTTCGTGCGGACCTTGAGCGTGTCCAGTGTGGTGAGGACGCGGTCCTCCTCGGGCAGGCGAATGCGGATCTCGATCTCGTCGTCGGACGTGTCCACCCGCATCGTGTCGAGCAGGATGCCGCGGGTGACCATCTGCACCATCGCGCCCACGGTCGCCACGTCCGCGCCGAAGCGCCCGGCCTTCTCGACGTCTACGTCGATCTCCCAGTCGATGCCGGGCAGGGGCAGCGTGTCCTCGAGGTCGATGACACCATCCAGGGCCGCGATGCGTCTCCCGATATCGGTCGTGGCCGCCTGCAACTCCTCCCAGTTCTCGCCCTTGAGACGCAGGTGGATCGGCTTGCCCTGCGCCGGGCCCCGGTCCTGCGCGGAGAGATCGACCTTCACGCCGGGCAGTTCGCGCAACCGGGTGAGGAGGGCGGCGGCGATGGCATCGCCGTCGAAGGCGGGGTCCACGACGGAGGTGTTCACCGTCATGCCGAGTATGTCGAACCAGGGTTCGGGGACGGTCGGACGGTCCTCCCAGGGGACCATCTCGATCTGGATCTGGCCGATGGTGTCGCTGGGGCCCCCGGACGCGCCGGGGCCGCCGGAGGAGAGCCCGCCCTCGCCGGCGAAGGCGAAGGCCGACTGGATGCCGGGCGTGTCGAGAACGATCCGCTCGGCCTGACCGAGCAGCGCGTCCTTCTCCTCGAGCGAAAGATTGCCGCGGGCGCGCACGAAGACGTTGGCCTGTTCCAGCTCGCTTTCGACGAAGAACTCCACGCCGTTGTTGTTGGCGGCGAAGTACCCGAAGACGGAGACGACGGTGAACCCGACGACGCCGACGGCGACGACCGGACCGATGGGATTGCCGACGATGGCGTGGACGACGTGGCCGAACGCGCTGCGCCGGTAGCCGGACTTCACCCTGCGCGGTCGTCTCTGCCGGGTCACGGAGCCCAGCGTGATCGAGAGCAGGACGGCGGCGACGGTGAAGAGGATCGCGCCGACGACGCCTGCGCCCGGCGTGCCGGCGGGCAGCAGGTAGAGCGGGTTCAGGACCTGGAGGATCGACACGATCATCAGCCAGGCGGCGCCGGCGGCGAACGCGGCGCGGACGACCCACGGCAGCTTGCCGCGCAGCCAGGCGGAGCTCCGCTCGAACAGGCGCGAGACGCGGCCCGCCACGCCGCCGAGCACCGGCAGGTAGACCAGCGCCACCAGAAGCGAGGCGGAGAGCACGAAGATCATCGTGACCGGCAGCATCCCCATGAACTCGCCCGGAACGCCGGGCCAGAACAGGAACGGCAGGAAGGCGCAGAGCGTGGTCGCGGTGGAGGAGACAACGGGCCAGAACATGCGCTTGGCGGCCTCCGTGAAGGCCTCCATTGGCCCCGCCCCCTCCTCGATCCGCTTGTCGGCGTATTCGACCACCACGATCGCGCCGTCCACCAGCATCCCGACGGCGAGGATCAGGCCGAACATGACGATGTTCGAGATGGTGATCCCGACCACCGCCATGATCGCGAAGGACAGCATGAACGACGTCGGGATGGCGAAGCCGACCAGCAGCGCGGAGCGGGTGCCGAGGGCTGCAAGCACCACGATCATGACGAGTGCGATCGCCGTCAGCACCGAGCCTTCGAGCTGCGAGACCATCGAACGGACGGTGCGCGACTGGTCCAGCGCCGCGGTCACGGTCACCGCCCGCTGCAGCTCCGGCGGCCAGGTCGCCACCACCGCGTCGATCTCGTCGCGGACCAGCTGCGCGGTGTCGATGATGTTGAAGCCCTTTCGCTTCACCACCTGCAGGGCGACCGTCGTGTCCCCGTTGTAGCGCGCCGTGCCCGCCCTGTCCTCGAACGTGAGGTTGATCTGAGCGAGATCGCCCAGGGTGATGATGCGCGCCCCCTCGGTCTTCACGGGCAGGTCGTAGACGTCGAGCGGCTCCTCGAACGACCCGGGAATCTTGACCGGGAAGGCCCCCGACGCGGTCTCGACGGAGCCGGTCGCCACGAGCAGGTTGTTGCGGGTGACCACCTCCATCAGCTCGCCCGCGGTCACGTTGTAGGATTCCAGCGCCAGCGGGTCGATGATGACTTCCAGCATCTCGTCCCGATGCCCGGCCAGTCCGGCCTCCAGGATCGGCGGCATGCTCTCCAGCCGCGCCTGCATCTCGGAGGCCAGCCGCAGCAGCGTTCGTTCCGGCGCGGAGCCGGCCAGCGAGACGATCAGGATCGGAAACTCCGAGAAGTTGATCTCGTTGATGCTGTACTGCTCGGCCCCGGCGGGGAACTCGGCCTCCGCCTGGCCCATCTTGTCGCGGACGTCCGCGATGGTGGCCGACTTGTCCCAGCCGAACTCGAACTCGAGGAAGATGCCGCCGTAGTTCTCCCCCGCCGTGGCGAGCATGGACTTGAGCCCGTCGAGCTCCTTCAGCTTCGTCTCCATCGGCTTGATGAGCAGCTTCTCGGAGTCGCTGGCGGAGATTCCGGGGAAGGGGACGGAGACGAAGATGCCGGGGATGTCGATGTCGGGCTCGCCCTCCTTGGGGAGCGACATGTAGGCGGCGGTGCCGGCGATCACCGAGAGGATGACGAAGGCGATCACCATCCGCGCGCGGTTGGCGGCCCAGTCGATGAGGCCGGTCATTGCGTCACCTCCATGGCGGGGCCGGGGCTCGCGCGGACGGGCACGCCGTCGGTGACGTATTCCTGCCCGACGGTGATGATCTCCGCCGCCTCCGGCAGGCCGGTGACGAGGACGCCGTCCTGGCTGTCGCGCACCAGTTCGATCGGCGCGAAACTGGCCCGGCCGTCGACCACGAGCCGCAGCCCGAGCTGCCCCTCGTCGTTCAGCGTCAGCGCGGAGGACGGCACCATATGGGCCCGGATCGGCTCCGTCCCGATGCCGATCTCCACCGTCTGGCCGTCGCGTATCGAACGGTCGCCGTTTGGCACGGCGACCTCCACCCGGAACGTGCGGGTCGTGGGGTCGGCGGATCGGCTGAGGAAGGTGACCGCGCCCGACACCTCGCGGCCCGACGCCAGCCGTGCGCCGGCCGGAGAGCCGACGGAGACGCTGTCGACCTGCGCCTCGGGAAGGTAGCCGACGAGCTTGATGGGATCGAGCTGCACGATCGTGGCGCAGGTGCCGTTCCCGCCCATCGAGAGCAGGGCCCCGAGCTCGGCCGTGTCCGTCTCCAGCAGGCCATCGAACGGCGCCTCGATCGTGAGCTTGTCGATGTCGAGCATCGCGCGTTCCACCGCCGCCTCGGCGGCCTGGATGCCAGCGAGAGCGGATTCCGTTCCGGCGGAGACGCTCTGCAACCCGGTCTCCGCGGCCGTCAGGGCCGCCTCGGCCGAACTCAGCGCGGCATCCGCTCCGGCCACGCGCGTTTCCGAAGCGAACCCCCCCTCGGACAAACGGCTGGCGGCGGTCTGATTGAGCCGGGCCTCAACGAGGCGCGCCTGCGCTTCGGCCACGCGGGCGCGGGCCTCCGGGATGCGCGCTTCGGCCTCGGGCACCCGGGCACGGGCTTCGGCGAGACGTGCCTCGGCCTCCGAAAGGGTGGCACCGCGGGAGCCGGGAGACAGTTCGCACAGCAGCTGACCGGCGGTGACGAAGGCCCCTTTGCGGATCGGCTCGGACAGGACGGTCCCGGTCGTCTCCGCCATCACGGTCACCTCCCGCATCGCCTCGGATTCGCCGCGCACGAGAACGAAGTCCACCACGTCCGCAGCCTGCGATGCGAGCGTCACGACGTTCACCGGTGCGGCCTCCCCGGTGCCGCCGTCGTCGCTTATCGCCACGGGCTCCGCGACCGGAGCCACGGACGCCTCCTCGGCCGGTGTCTCCGCCCCGTCCCCCGTCAATCCGGCAGCGAAGGCGAACAGCGCGTCCCGCTGCAGCACGATGAAGAACAATGCCACGCAGACGAAGACCGCGGTGAGGATCGAGAAAAATCTCATGACGAGCCTTTCGGGCGACGGCGATCGGGGCACTGATTCGTGTATCGGTTCGGATCCCGCAGGTAGACCGAGTGGTTCAGTTTTGCGTAAACGGCGGCGATGGGCAAGTGGGCTCGATGACGCAGCGACAGCGGCATCCGGGCATCGCCCCGTTTGCGGCTTGGCCCCCGCGGCCGCCTGCGCTAGAACGCCGGCGAACGCCCGAGGAGCGGCCGATGTCCGACACCGACAGCTTTATCGACGAGGTCAGCGAGGAGGTCCGCAAGGATCGGTTCTATCGCCTTCTGCGTCGCTGGGGCTGGGTCGCCGTCCTGCTCGTCCTGCTCCTCGTGGGGGGGGCCGCCTGGAACGAATGGTCCAAGGCCCGCGACGCTGCCGCCGCGGAAGCCTTTGGCGACAGTTTGCTCACGGCGCTGTCGGACGAGGATCCGGCGGCTCGGCGCGTCGCCCTTGCCCAGCTGAACGCGACGGAGCCGGGCCGCGTGGCGATCCTGTCGCTGCTGCGCGCGACGGCCACGTCCGACGGCGAGACGGGCGATGCCGACGGGGCGCGCGCCGACCTTCTCGCGCTGGCAGACGCCCCGGAGATCGATGCGACCTATCGGCATCTGGCGCTGCTCAAGGTCATCCTCGCCGGGGGCACCGGGGACGTCGCGCGCGACGGCCTCCTGCTGGAAGAGCTGGCCGCGCCGGGTGCGCCGTTCCGCACGCTCGCGGTCGAGCAGCAGGCGCTGACGGCGATCGCTGCCGGGCGACACCGGGACCGCGGTGACGCTTCTGCGCGCCCTGCTGGAGGACGCGGAGACGACGCAAGCCTTGCGTCAGCGCAGCCAGCAGTTGATTGTCGCCCTCGGCGCGGATGTCGTGCCCGCCTGACGGGGGGCATGCGCGGAATGGGAGCCGGATCATGAAGACAGCATCGGGCCTCGTCATCTGCGCCACCCTCCTGCTCGCCGGTTGCGGAGACGAGGAGGTGTTCCTGCCCGGCGAGCGCCTGCCCGTGCGCGAGGACGGCAGCGGCGGCATCGGGGAGATCGCCGCCGCTTCGACGGATGTCTCCGCGCCCCTGTCGCTCCCCGCACCGCGCCGGCTTGCGGATTGGCCGATGCGCGTCGGCGCGGCGGACAACGATCCCGGCCATGCCACGCTCTCGACGTCGCCGCGCCTGCTCTGGTCCGCGAACATCGGGTCTGGAGACAGTCGCCGGCTGCGCATCACCGCGGATCCCGTTTCCGACGGCAATCGTCTCTTCACGCTGGACGCGCGGTCCCGGATCGCGGCGACGGGGCTGAACGGGGCCACGCTCTGGTCGCGCGACCTCGTTCCGCGCAGCGAGCGGGAGGGAGACGCGTCGGGCGGCGGCATCGCGGTCGCGGGCGGCATCGTCTTCGTGTCCACGGGCTTCGGCGAGCTGCACGCGCTGGACGCCGCGTCGGGCGGCGAACGCTGGGTTCAGCGGCTGAACGCTCCGCTCACGACGCCCAAGGTGGCCGGCGGGCTCGTCTACGTCGTCAGCCGCGACAATCGGGCCTGGGCGATGGATGCGGTCACGGGGCGGGTGCAGTGGGATCTGCCCGCGGGATCGGGGGCGGCGGCGATGGCGACGGCACCTTCCCCCGCGATCACGGAGCGTGCGGTGCTCTTCCCCTTCGCATCCAGCGAGATCGTCGCCGTGCTGCGCCAGTCGGGCCTGCGCGTCTGGGGCAGCAGCGTGTCGGGCAAGCGGCGCGGCGTGGCCTACAACGACGTGGGCGACATCACCGGTGACCCGGTCGTCTCGGGCGATACCGTCTACGCCGGCACCTCCGCCGGTCGGATCGTGGCGCTCTCCGCCTCCTCGGGCGCGCGCCGGTGGACGGCGAACGAGGGCGCGGTCTCGCCGTTGGCGGTCGCGGGCGGGTCGGCCTTCGCCGTGTCCGACCGGGCGCAGCTGCTGCGGATGGATGCGGCCACCGGGGCGGTGCTCTGGCGCGCGGATCTGCCGTTCTACCGCGACCAGCGGCTCAAGCGGCGGCAGGGCATCTATGCCCACTACGGCCCGCTGCTGGCCGGCGGACGGCTCTGGGTCGCTTCTTCCGACGGCGTGCTGCGCGGGTTCGACCCGGCGACGGGCACCCTGACGGCGAGCGTCGAGATCCCCGGCGGGGCGGCGTCCCGCCCCATCGCCTTCGGCGATGCGCTCTACGTCGTCGGGCGCCGCGGGACGCTCCACGCCTTCCGCTAGGCTCTGGCATCGGCGCGCGGCCTGCGGTAGGGCCGCGTCTGATCCCCGGAGGCCGCAATGTTCACCCTCGCCATCGTCGGACGGCCCAACGTGGGCAAGTCCACGCTCTTCAATCGTCTCGTCGGCAGGAAGCTCGCGCTCGTCGATGATCAGCCCGGGGTGACGCGCGATCTGCGCGAAGGCGCGGCGCGGCTGGGCGACCTGAGATTCACCGTTGTCGACACGGCGGGGCTGGAGGATGCGACCGACGACAGCCTTCAGGGCCGGATGCGGCGCCTGACCGAGCGGGCGGTGGATATGGCGGACGCCGCGCTCTTCGTGATCGACGCGCGCGTCGGCGTGACGCCGATGGACCGGGTCTTCGCCGATATCCTGCGTCGCAAGGGGCATCCCGTGCTGCTGGCCGCGAACAAGGCGGAGGGGCGGCTGGGCGAGGCCGGCATGTTCGAGGCGTTCTCGCTGGGTCTCGGCGACGTCATCGGGCTGTCGGCGGAGCACGGCGAGGGGATGGCCGACCTCGCCGCCGCCCTGCGCCCGCTGATCGGCGCAGCGCCGGACGAGCCGGACGACGAGGCCGAGACGGACGTCGAGATCGACGAGGACGACGTGGGCGAGGAGGCCGACTGGGCCCCGACCGCGCGCCGTCCGCTCAAGATCGCCGTCATGGGACGTCCGAACGCGGGCAAGTCCACGCTCATCAACCAGATCATCGGAGAGGAGCGTCTGCTGACCGGGCCGGAGGCGGGGATCACGCGGGATTCCATCTCCGTCAACTTCGACTGGGACGGGGTGCCGACGCGGCTTTTCGACACTGCGGGGATGCGAAAGCGCGCCAAGGTGGTGGAGAAGCTGGAGCGGATGTCCGTCGGCGACGGGCTGCGCGCGGTGAAGTTCGCCGAGGTGGTCGTCATCCTCCTCGACGCACAGATCCCGTTCGAGACGCAGGACCTGCGGCTGGCGGATCTGGCGGAACGGGAAGGCCGCGCCGTCGTCGTCGCGGTCAACAAGTGGGATCTGGAGGAGCATCGTCAGGAGAAGCTGGCGGAGCTGAAGGAAGCCTTCGAGCGTCTGCTGCCTCAGTTGCGCGGCGCACCGCTGGTCACGGTTTCGGCCAAGACGGGGCGCGGCATGGACCGGCTGCAGGAGGCGATCCTGCGCGCCCACGCGACGTGGAACCGGCGGGTGCCCACCGCCGCTCTCAACCGCTGGCTCGCCGGCATGCTCGAGCAGCATCCGCCCCCCGCGCCGCAGGGAAAGCGCATCCGCCTGCGCTACGCCACGCAGGTCAAGACGCGCCCGCCGGGGTTCGTCGTGATGTGCTCGCACCCCGATCTCATGCCCGAGAGCTACTCGCGCTATCTGGTGAACGGCATGCGCGTCGACTTCGACATGCCCGGCACGCCGATCCGGATGCACATGCGCGGGCAGGGGCAGGACAACCCCTACAAGAACCGCAAGCGGGCGGAGCCGTCGCGGCTGCGCAAGCACACGCTGGGGCGGCGCAAGGACTGATGACCCGCCCCGAGGCCGTGCTCAGGCGTTGGCTTCGCGGATCTTCTCGGCGGCGTCCTTGTCGAATGCGATGCCGTGCTCGGCCAGCATCGCGTCGAGTTCGCCGGACAGCGTCATCTCGGTGATGATGTCGCAACCGCCGACGAACTCGCCCTTGACGTAGAGCTGAGGCACGGTGGGCCAGTCGGAGTAATCCTTCACGCCCTGCCGGATGTCCGGATCGTCCAGCACGTTCACGTCCGCGTAGTCGACGCCCATGTAATTGAGCACCCCGGCCACCTTGCTGGAGAAACCGCACTGCGGCATCGCCTTGGTGCCCTTCATGAACAGCACCACGTCCTGCGCCTTCACCATCTCTTCGATCTGCGTCTTCACCTCGGCCATGCCGTCACTCCCGATGTTTGCCGCGGCGCTTCGGAACGAAGGCGCGGGCGTATTCCTGTGGATCCTGCGGGACGCGGGTGGTCAGCTGGTTGCCGCCGCCCACGCCCGAGGAATAGTCGCTCTGGATCACCGTATATCCGGTCCCGGGGGGGATGCCACGGGGGCGGCCGCCGTCTTCGCTCCGGGCCTCTGCCCGCATGATCCAGATCGCGCGTGCCACCAGCACCGCCACGATCCCCCCGGCCAGCCATGCGGAAAGCGCGGTCATCGGCTCAGGCCGGCGCGCGGGTGGTGAGCGCCAGCGCGTGCAACTCGCCGTTGGCCCCGTCCATCCTGCCCTTGAGCGCGGCATAGACGGCGCGCTGCTGCGCCACCCGGCTCTGCCCCGCGAAGGAAGCATCGACGACTTCGGCGGCATAGTGGTTCCCGTCGCCGGCGAGGTCGGTGATCGTGACCTCGGCCTGGGGGAAGGCGGCCCGGATCAGGGCTTCGATATCGTGGGCTTGCATGGCCATGGGCGCGCTCCTCGTCTTGCCCCTAGCTAGGGGCGGCGCGATCCGGGGGCAAGGATCGGCTTCGCGAGAGGGCACGGCGGCATCCGACGATCCGGACGAGGCCCGCGAGGACGGCGAAGATCGCGCCGACGGCGAGGATCGGCCCCTCGTTCGGCCAGGTCCGGGGCAAGAGGTTCCGATCCTGCAGCAATCCGATGGCGAACCCGGACGATCCGGTGGCCCGCGCGGCGGGCAGGGCCATCGGGATCGTCGGAACGGCAGCGCCGGCAGCGCCATGCCGAGCGTGCCGACGGGGACGACCGTATGGTCTCCGCCCCACCATGATCGCCGACCAGCCGCCGCCGAGGATGCTTCCGACGGGCATGAGGATCAGCAAAGCGAGGGCGGGATAGACCGGAACGAAGCCCGGGGCGTTCCGGCGCTCAGGTGTCAGGCGAGCTACCCGAACGCCGCTTCGAACGCACCGCGGTACAGTTGGGACAGCCCGGCCATCGGCGCTTCCACCGCTCCGAACTTGACCACCGCGCCGCCGAACAGCCCCACCATCGTCAGCGGCACGTCGACCTCACCTGCCGCGACCATGATCGCCTCCGCCGCGTCGATCGTGCAGGCGAGCAGATAGCGTCCCTGATCCTCTCCGAAGAGCGCCGCGGTGCCGGTCGTGTCGAGCGTCACGCCGAGGCCGGCCTGTTCGGCCAGGGTGAAGGCCGCAAGCGCCAACCCGCCGTCCGACAGGTCGGTGCAGCCGGCGATGTAGGCGCGGTTGGCGAGGATGAATTCCCCGTGCCGGCGTTCCCGCGCGAGGTCCACGGGGGGAGCGTCCCCGTCCCGGCGGCCCCACATCTCCACCAGCAGCGCGGAGCAGCCGAGATGCGTGCCCTCGCAGCCGAGCAGCAGCGCCACCATGCCCTCGCGCACCGGCCCCGCGATGCGCGAGCCGACCTCGTCGAGCAGCCCGACCGCGCCGATGGTGGGGGTCGGGTCGATGCCGGAACCGTCGGTCTCGTTGTAGAGCGAGACGTTCCCCGACACGATCGGCATGTCGAGCGCGATGCAGGCCTGTCCGATCCCGTCGAGCGCACCGACGAGCTGGCCCATGATCGCGGGTTTCTCGGGGTTGCCGAAGTTGAGGTTGTCGGTCGCCGCGAGCGGGCGCGCGCCCTTGGCGACGAGGTTGCGATAGGCTTCGGCCACCGCCTGCCGGCCGCCCTCCACCGGATTCGCGCGGACGTAGCGCGGGGTCACGTCGGAGGTGAAGGCGAGTCCCTTCGACGTGCCGTGGATCCGGATCACGCCTGCGTCGAGGCCGGGAAGGACGGCCGTGTCGCCCATCACCTGCGTGTCGTATTGCGCGATAACCCAGTCGCGCGAGCAGTGGTTCACGCTGCCGATCAGGGCGCGCAGGCCGTCCATCGCATCGATCTCCGGGACGTCGCGCATCGGTGGGGGCGGTGGCGTCGGGGTCCACGGACGGTCGTATTCCGGGGCGCTGCTGGCGAGGGTGGAGAGCGGCAGATCGGCCATGGTCTCGCCGCGGTGGAGGATCAGGAACCGATCCTCCGCGATGGTTTCGCCGACGATGGCGAAGTCGAGGTCCCATTTGTCGAACACCGCGCGGGCGGCATCCTCAAGTGCGGGGTCGAGCACCATCAGCATCCGCTCCTGGCTTTCCGACAGCATCATCTCGTAGGCGGTCATCGCCGCCTCGCGCACCGGCACGCGGTCGAGGTCGAGCCGGATGCCGAGGCCCCCCTTGTCGCCCATCTCGACGGCGGAGCAGGTCAATCCGGCGGCCCCCATGTCCTGTATCGACACGACCGCCCCCGTCGCCATCAGTTCCAGCGTCGCCTCCATCAGCCGCTTTTCGGTGAACGGGTCGCCGACCTGCACGGTGGGGCGCTTCTCCTCGATCGTGTCGTCGAACTCCGCGCTCGCCATGGTCGCACCGCCGACGCCGTCGCGCCCGGTCTTCGCCCCAAGGTAGACCACGGGGCGGCCGACCCCGGAGGCGGCGGAATAGAAGATCGCATCGGCGTCCGCGATCCCGGCCGCGAAAGCGTTCACCAGACAGTTGCCGTCGTAGCTCGCGTCGAACCTGACCTCGCCGCCGACCGTGGGCACCCCGAAGGCATTGCCGTAGCCGCCGATCCCCTCCACCACGCCGTGCACCAGCCGGCGGGTCCTGGGATGCTCCGGTCGGCCGAAGGACAGCGCGTTCATCGCCGCGACGGGGCGCGCGCCCATGGTGAAGACGTCCCGCAGGATGCCGCCCATGCCGGTCGCGGCCCCCTGATAGGGTTCGATGTAGCTGGGGTGGTTGTGGCTCTCCATCTTGAACACCACCGCCTGCCCGTCGCCGATGTCGACCACGCCGGCGTTCTCGCCGGGCCCGCAGATCACCTGCGGCCCGGTCGTCGGCAGCTTGCGCAGGTGCAGCTTCGAGGATTTGTAGGAGCAGTGTTCGTTCCACATCGCCGAGAAGATGCCGAGCTCGGTGAAGGACGGCTCCCGCCCGATGATCCCGAGGATCCGGTCGTATTCCGCCTCGTTCAGACCGTGCGCCGCGATCAGGTCGGGCGTGATGGCGGGATCGGTCATGGCGGCCTCCGGGCGACGTTGGATTTCGTCTTACGGCAGGTGCCGTGGGGCGGAAAGCCCAGGCTGCGTCAGGCGCTCCGCAGCGCTGCCGCGAGGTCGCCGTAGCCGGTCGCTCTTCGCTCGAATGCGAGGCTCAGCGTATCCGCCGCCGCCCGGGCCCGCGCGGTCAGATCGGGGTCGTCGGTCTGCGCGAGATAGACCAGCTTCGCATAGTTGCCGAAGTAGACGTCGCGCAGTTCGGGGTGGCGATCGAGGCCCAGGGGACGGGTGACGAAGGCGTCGAAGTGCCGGGCGAGGAAGTCGGTAAGGTAGAAGGCGTCGATCTCGTCGCGGGCGGCGAAACGATCCAGCCCGTCGAAGAAGGCGTAGCAGTGCGGCCCTGCGATCATCTCGACCCCGAACCGGTCGCAGACGGCACGCAGATGGCCCCCGGTGCCGCAGTCCGCATAGGCCACGAAGATGCGGTCGTAGCCGATCCCGCGTTCCGCGATGGCCGCCTCGACGGCCGATGCGATCCGCTCGGGGTGATTGTGCAGGATCGCCGGCAGGCAGTGCAGGTCGAGATGGTCGAGGCCGTTCGCGTCGCGGATGGCGAGGATCTCCCGCGCCAGCGCCCCGCAGGCCAGCACGAGGACCCGTCCGGTCACGCCAGTTTCACCGCCGTGCCGTAGGCCATCACCTCCGAGGCGGCCTGCGTGATGGTGGACGTCTCCAGCCGGACGCCGACGATGGCATCCGCACCGAGGCGGCGGGCCTCCGCCGTCATCCGGTCGATCGCCTGCTCCCGCGCGCCGGCCAGCAGCGAGGCGTATTCCTTGACCTCGCCGCCCACGATGTTGCGCAGGCTCGCCACGATATCCGATCCGATGTGCTTGGTGCGCACGGTGGAGCCCCGGACGAGGCCGATGCACTGCGCGACCTCGCGCCCCGGGATCGCATCGGTCGTCGTCAGCAGCATCTCGGCGGCCCTCACTTCATCTTGTCGTAGGGATCGTCGCGCGCGTCGCGCATCCGCTCCGACACGACGCGCCAGACGATGTAGGCGACGGGCAGCACGGGGATCAGCGCGAGTGCACCGAAAGGGACCGCCACGCTGGTCGCGACGATGGCCCCGAGCCAGATCGTGGCCCCCGCGGCGAGGAGGACGATGAAGAGGATCAGGACGAGACGGTCGAGCGGCATGGGCGCACCTCAAAGGGTCGGGTCGGGGCATCATGCGCGCCAAGGGGGCAGGCGCGCAATCCGTCCGGCATGGCCGGCTCAGCCGGCATCCGTCGCGTCGAGGACGGCGCAGGCCACGCGGTCCCCGGAGGCACCGCTCGGCTGGCTTTCGTAGTCATCGGGTCCCGAATGGATGATCAGCGCGGCCCCGTCCTCGTCCATCAGATGCTCCGTGACCGAGATGAGGCTGTTGAACGCTTCCATCGACAGGACGCCGTCCTCCTGCACGAAGCCGTTCGGCAGGTCGCCGGGGTGCGGACCGCCTGCGACGAGACCGTGCTCCATCCCGCCGGAGATGTGCCCGCCGGCCGACGTGAAGTCGCCTTCGCAGAGTCCCGTCTCGTGGAGGTGGACCCCATGGCCGCCGGGGGTCAGGCCGGTCGCCTGCACGTTCACGCGCACGATGCCGGAGGCCGTCTCGAAGATGGACACCGAGCCGACCGACCCTCCGGCAAGGTCGCGCAACTCCCCGGTGACGCGCGCGCCCACGTGGGCGTCGGCGAGCGCGGGCGCGGCGAGAAGCGCGGGCAGGGCGGCGAGGGCGAGAAGCTGGGCAGGGCGCATGGGGATATCTCCGGATAGGGTTCGCCGGGTGAACGCGCGCACCGGCCCCGCGGGTCCGTCAGGCGGACATTCGATTGTGCTTGCGCGCCATCCACTCCTTCGCCGTCTCCACCGCGACGGCGGCGTCCCGACAGTAGGCGTCGGCCCCGATGGCGCGGCCGAACTCCTCGTTCAGCGGCGCACCGCCCACCAGCACGATGTAGTCGTCGCGGATGCCCTCCGCGACCAGGGTGTCGATCACGACCTTCATGTAGGGCATCGTCGTGGTGAGCAGCGCGGACATGCCGATGATGTCGGCATCCTCAGCCCTGGCGGCGTCGATGTACTTGTCGGCGGCGTTGTTGATGCCGAGGTCGACGACCTCGAACCCGGCCCCCTCCATCATCATGCCGACGAGGTTCTTGCCGATGTCGTGGATGTCGCCCTTCACGGTGCCGATCACCATCTTGCCGACGCGGGGCGCGCCCGTCTCCGCCAGCAGCGGTTTCAGGATCGCCATGCCGCCCTTCATCGCGTTGGCCGCAAGAAGCACTTCCGGAACGAAGAGGATGCCGTCCCGGAAGTCCTGCCCGACGATGGTCATGCCGCCCACCAGTGCCTCCGTCAGCACGCGGTAGGGAGCCCAGCCGCGGCCGAGGAGGATCGTGACCGACTCTTCGATCTCCTCGCGCAATCCGTCGTAGAGGTCGTCGAACATCTGCGAGACGAGGTCCTCGTCGTTCAGATCGCCCAGGATGATGTCGTCTTGATCGTTCGGCACGGTCGCACTCCATCGAACCGGGGACGTTCCGCGATCCTAAGCTGCGGACCAATGCCTGCGCCGAGGCATTTCCGACATCTCGCAAAGACCGGGCGACCTTGCAATGGTCCCTGGCCTATGCGCGACGCCGCACGACCCCCAATGCGAGGAGCCCTGCCAGAAGCAGCGGCAGGCCACCGGGCAGCGGCACCGGGGCAAGTGCGTCGTCGACGGCTCCGGCGATCGCGCGGTGGACGGCGGCGTTCGGATGGACGAGATCGAAGAAGGCGCGTGCGTCCGCCTGCGCCGGCGTGCAGGCGAAGGCTTCTCCGAGCGAGACGGCCCGCGCCTTCGCGGCGAAGTCGATCAGGGGGTCGGTGCTCGCGAACAAACACGGCGTGACGGCATCGGATAGGCCGAAACGTCCCGGCTCATCGAGCAGACTCTCGAAGAGGCGATCGATCCCGATGCGTGTGACGTTCGCACCGTCGGCCTCCAGTGCGGTCGCGGCGGCCTCGACACCGAGGTTGAACTGCGTCGTCAGGACGGATGCGGCCATCTTCGCGGGATCACCGAGCACGAGATTGAACAGAGGCGTATTGCCGAGATCGGGCAGATCGAAGAGCAGGAAATCGTCGATACCGGCCTGCCGAAGTTTCGTCAGACCGGCTGCTGCCTCCCTTCGCGGCCTCGGCGAATGCGTCGGCAGCTGCGATCCTTGGATCGAGCACCGCGCCGAAGAGGTCGTTCGCACCGAACCACACCGCCGCCAGCGGTCGAACGCCGCTCGTGGAGGCCAGCCCCGCGGTCAGGAAGCTATCGACCTGCGCGACGAAATCCGGAATGCCGTCCGCGGTCGCCCCGAGCGTCGCTCCGCCGACCGCGAAGTTCACCGTCGGCATCCGTGCGACATCTACGAGTTCGGCCCAGACGGGACCGTTGGAGAACCGGCCTTCGGCATAGGGCGGGTCCTGGGGAACGGCTCCTCCGGTCTCGCGGAACAGATTTCCGTTGTCACTCAGACTGTCGCCGAACACGTAGAAGCTGGAGTAAGGCGCATCGATGGTCCGGGCTTCCGCGGCCGGAACGGCGAGGCAGAGAGCGCAGACGGCGAGGGCAGTCGATTTCATGATCCGGACCTTCCTTGGCTTTCGTTAACCTTCATCCACTTCTGGCAGCATTGCCAGCGCGGATATCGGAACAGGCGGGTTGGCGGCGTTCCGGAACTTGCATTTGTTCTTCTTTCGTTCTATCTCGATCTCCATGGCGCATCTCGCTTCGATCCCTCGTTCCGACAACACTCCCGTGGCCCGGGGTGCCGCCTCGAACCGGGCCGGCCGGTTCGAGCCCTATGCGACCGGAGCGATAGACGACGGCTGGGATGCCCCCGCAGAGAGCCCATCCCTGCGCACGGAGATCCGCGACGAGGTCATCGGGCGGGCCATCACGACCAACAGGTCCCCGGATATCGCCTTCGACCGGTCGATCAATCCCTATCGCGGCTGCGAGCATGGCTGCATCTACTGTTTCGCGCGTCCGACCCATGCCTATCTCGGACTGTCCCCGGGCCTGGATTTCGAGACCCGGCTCGTCGCGCGGCCCAACGTGGCCGCCGCCCTGCGCAAGGAACTGTCCGCGCCGGGGTATCGCCCGGCGATGATCGCCATCGGCACCAGCACCGATCCATACCAGCCCGCGGAACGGGACCGGAAGCTGATGCGCGGATTGCTCGGCGTGCTGCGCGACCACGCCCACCCCGTCGGCGTGACGACCAAGGGCGTGATGGTGGAGCGGGACATCGATATCCTGTCGGAGATGGGGCCGGAACTCGTGCGGGTGGGGCTGTCCGTCACGACTCTCGATGACGGACTGGCGCGCAGGCTCGAGCCGCGCGTGCCCGGACCGGCGCGGCGGCTCAAGGCGATCGAACGGCTGGCGGGGGCGGGCGTGCAGGTGCGCGTCATGGTCTCTCCGGTCATTCCCGGGCTGACCGATCACGAGGTGGAGCGGGTGCTGCGTGCCGCCGCGGACGCGGGAGCGGTGGCGGCGAGCATGATCCCGCTGCGCCTCCCGCTGGAGGTCGCCCCGCTGTTCGAGGAGTGGCTGCGCACCCATGTTCCGGACCGGGCCCGCAAGGTGCTCAATCGCATCCGGGAGTTCCACGGCGGCAAGCTCTACGATGCGGGCTACGGCCACCGGATGCGGGGCCGTGGCGTGCACGCCGACCTGCTGCAGACACGGTTCAGGCGCGCATGCCGGGAGGCCGGGCTCGCAACGCATCTCCCGCCGCTGCGGACCGACCTCTTCGCCGTACCGGGATCGCAGATGTCGCTGTTCTGACCGGGGACCGGCGTCGATCAGGTTCCATCACACTCGTCCGGACGGTGTTTCGGGACTTTACCACCCACTACCTGCGTGTTAACTTTACGTAAGGATGAAGTGTGCGCCGTTAACCTGGTTTTCCGTTTACGATCTTTCGCGTGCTCCATGTCTTTCAAACGCCAGGAGATTATTCAGATGAAGATAGCGACTCATGCCGCCGCGGTCGCGGTTCTGCTTGCGACTGCGGCCCCAGGGATGGCGGCGACGTTCTCCTTCGCGGGGCAGTTCTCGTCCGACGACGATGTGCAGCGGTTCGATTTCTCGGTCGGTGCCCTCTCGACCATAACCCTGCGATCCTACTCCTATGCCGGTGGCACGCAGGCGGACGGCACGGTCGTGGAGGCGGGCGGCTTCGATCCGATCCTCGCCCTCTTCGACGCGTTGGACGGCAGGTTGATCGCTGAACAGGACGATGCGTCCTCCGGGGTGCCCGCGGATCCGGTGACCGGCAATGACTACGACGTGAATCTCGACGTCGCGCTTGAGGCTGGGAACTACTTCGTCACCGTGCAGCAATACAACAACTTCGCCGCGGGCCTGTTCTTCTCGGACGGGTTCTTCCGCGACGGGGAGGGCAACTTTACAGGTTCGCGGTATAACTGCCCGAACCAGGTCTTCTGCGACGTCGGTGGCAACGACCGCACTGCCTTTTGGAACTTCGATATCCTGAATGTCGACACCGCGGTCGTGGTCGATCCGGAGCCTCCCGTCATTCCCGTCCCGGCGGCCGGATTCCTCCTCATGGGTGCGCTCGGTGCGCTCGGCGGTCTGAAGCGTCTTCGCAAGGGCGCGTAAAACGAAAGGTCGACGCGATCTAGCGTCGGCCTCTTCGCCGGCTCGCGGATCTGTCGCGGGTCGGCGCATTCCCGTCCGTCCCATCGCTGTCCGACGAGAACCCGCCGAGGCGGTCGGCGACCTGCGCGAGGTCGGGTAACGGTCCCCGCGGGATCGTCTCCAGTGCCGTCCGCATGGCGCGCAGATGATCGGGCGTCGTGCCGCAGCAGCCGCCGACGATCGTCGCCCCCGCGTCGCGTGCCATCACCGCGTATTCCGCCATCAGGTCCGGCGTGCCGTCGTAGTGGATGTGCCCGTCATGGAACTTCGGGATGCCGGCGTTGCCCTTGGCGATCAGCGGGCGGTCCGCCCGGCCGAAGCCCATGACCGTGCGGATGAGGTCGGAGGCCCCCACGCCGCAGTTCGCACCATATGCCAGGGGTCCATGCGCCAGCTTGCCGACGATCCGCGTCATCTCGGCGGAGGTGGTGCCCATCATCGTGCGCCCGGCGGTGTCGAAACTCATCGTGACGCACCACGGCATGTCGGCCAGATGCGCGGCCTCGGCGACGGCCCGCAGCTCCTCGGGCGCGGAGATCGTCTCGGCCCAGAGCACGTCCGCGCCGCCGGCCTTCAGCCCCTCCGCCTGCTCGTGGAAGATCTCGACCGCGAGCCCGTGGGTCAGGGGACCCATCGGCGCCATGATCTCCCCCGTCGGGCCCATGGACCCGGCGACGATGACAGGCCGACCGGCGGCATCCGCGACTTCCCGCCCGATCTCCGCGCCCATCCGCGACAGGTCGTGCGCGCGCCGCTCCGCCCCGTGCAGCTTCAGCCGGGCCGCATTGCCGCCGAAGGTATTGGTCAGGAACAGGTCGGATCCGGCATCGACCGCCCCGGCGTAGAGCGCGCGGATCTTCGCGGGATCCGTCTCGTTCCAGAGTTCCGGCGCGTCGCCGGCCTCCAGCCCCATGTTGAAGAGCGTCGTCCCCGTCGCGCCGTCGGCCAGCAGCCAGTCGCGGGTGGCGAGCAGGGAGGTCAGGGCATCGGACATGGCGATTCTCCGGGGTCATGGGTCCCCGCCCTCTCATGCCGGGCGGGCAGCGGATCGTCGCAGGTCCGACAGGCGAGGTGGCGGGGTCGGCGCGGGCCGACCGGGGCTCACTTCAGCTCGGTCATCACCTGGTCCTTGGCCTCGACCATCAGCATGTCCATCTTGGCGCGGATCTCGGCGGCCGGGACCTTCTCGCCCAGATCGCCCTCGACCTTGCGGAACACGTCGTCGTCGCCGGCCTCCTCGAAGTCGGATTTCACCACCTCGGTCGCGTAGGCCTTCAGGTCCGCGCCCTCCTTGCCCAGCAGGGTGCCGGCCCATTCGCCGAGCAGCCGGTTGCGCCGCGCCTCGACCTTGAATTGCAGCTCCGCGTCATGGGCGAACTTGTTCTCGAAGCTCTTCTGGCGGTCGTTGAAGGTGTCGGACATGGCGCGTCTCCTGCGGGATGAGGGTCGCATCGGATATGTGCCGCCGGGCCCGCGCGCGCAAGCCATGGCCGGCGGGCGTCCTCGCTTGGCAAGGGGGCGCGAACGGCCTATGACGCGCCGGACCCCAACATCCGAGGACAGCATGGCCAGACGCACCAAGGTCTACGAAGGCAAGGCCAAGATCCTGTACGAGGGCCCCGAGCCCGGCACGATGGTCCAGTACTTCAAGGACGACGCCACCGCGTTCAACGCGGAGAAGAAGGCGGTGATCGACGGCAAGGGCGTGCTCAACAACCGCCTGTCGGAGTTCTTCATGGTGGGCCTGGGCCAGATCGGGGTGCCGACACATTTCATCCGGCGGCTCAACATGCGCGAGCAGCTGATCCGCGCCTGCGAGATCATCCCGCTGGAGATCGTGGTGCGCAACGTCGCCGCCGGCTCGCTCTCCACCCGCCTGGGGATCGAGGAGGGCACGCCGCTGCCGCGCCCGATCATCGAGTTCTGCTACAAGGACGACAAGCTGGGCGACCCGCTGGTGGCCGAGGAGCACATCATCGCCTTCGGCTGGGCGTCGCAGCAGGATCTGGACGACATCGTGGCGCTGGCGCTGCGCGTGAACGACTTCATGTCGGGCTGCATGCTGGCCGTCGGGATCAAGCTGGTGGACTTCAAGATCGAGGTCGGCCGGGTCTGGGACAACGACGTGGAACGGCTGATCGTGGCCGACGAGATCAGCCCGGATTCCTGTCGCCTCTGGGACATCGAGACGGGCAAGAAGCTCGACAAGGACGTGTTCCGCCGCGACCTCGGCTCGCTGACGGACGCCTACACCGAGGTCGCGCGCAGGCTGGGCGTGCTCCCGACGAACTCCGGCCCGGTCACCCGTCCGACGCTCATCAACTGAAGGCGCGCGCGATGAAGGTCACCGTCACCGTCATGCTGAAGCAGGGTGTCCTCGACCCGCAGGGGGAGGCGGTTCGACACGCGCTCGGCGCGATGGGGTTCGACGGGGTGCGGGGCGTGCGGCAGGGCAAGTCGATCGAACTCGACCTCACGGATGGCGCGACCGAGGCGGAGGTGACCGCGATGTGCGAGCGGTTGCTGGCGAACACGGTGATCGAGAGCTACCGCATCGAGATGTGAGCGGAAGCTTGCCTCGCCGCCGCCGCGCCGTCATCCTCGGCCTGTCACGGGAGGACAGACGATGCGTGCAGCCGTCCTGCGGGAGTACAACGCCCCGCTCTCCATCGAGGAGGTTCCGGACCCGGAGTGCCCGCCCGACGGCGTCGTCCTGCGCACCATCGCCTGCGGCATCTGCCGCTCGGACTGGCATGGCTGGGTCGGGGAGCATCCGCGGGTGAAGCCGGGGCAGATCCAGGGGCACGAATACTGCGGCGAGGTGGTGGCCGCCGGACCGGACGCGCAGTTCGGCGTCGGTGACCGGCTCGTGGCCCCGTTCATCCTCGCCTGCGGCTCCTGTCCGCAATGCCGGTCCGGCCACCAGAACACCTGCGCGGACCAACGCCTGCCGGGCTTCGTGGAACCCGGAGCCTTCGCGGAATACGTCGCCGTCCCGCGCGACCACAATCTCGCCCGGCTTCCCGAAGGTCTGTCGCCGACGGTGGCCGCCGGGCTCGGCTGCCGCGTCACGACGAGCTGGCATGCGCTGACGGGGCGCGCCGCGCTGCAGGCGGGCGAATGGCTGGCGGTGCACGGCACCGGCGGCGTCGGGCTTTCCGCCGCGCTGCTCGGGCGCGCGCTCGGCGCGCCGCGTGGTCGTGGTCGACGTCGTGCAGGAAAAACTGGATCACGCGCTGTCGCTCGGCATCGATGCCGCGGTCCTCGCCGGACCGGACACGGCGGAGCGCATCCGCGAGATCACCGGCGGCGGCGCGCATGTCAGCGTCGAGGCGCTGGGCATTCCCGCGACCGTGGACGCTTCGCTGCGCTGCCTGCGCACGATGGGCCGGCATGTGCAGATCGGCATGCCGGTCGGGCATACCGCGCGGATGGAGGTGGACATGAGCGCCGTCTATCAGGGCAACCTCGCGCTCTACGGAACGCGCGGCATGCCGTCCTGGCGCTATCCGTCGCTGCTCGGCATGATCACGAGCGGCCGGGTCGACATGTCGCCGATGATCGCGCGTCGCGTCGCGCTGTCCGACGCCTCCGCCGAACTCGCCGCCTTCAACGGGCCGACCCCGCCCGGCGTCGCGGTCATCACCGACTTCGCGGGCTGACCACCGTCGATCTGGAACTCCGGGCGTGGGTGTGGGAAGCGGTCGGCGAACGTCCCCGCGCAGAGGTCCGAGATGAAAGCCGCCGTCCTCGTCTTCCCCGGCTCCAACTGTGACCGGGATCTCGCCGTCGCCTTCCGGGCGGCCGGGTTCGAGACGACGATGGTCTGGCACAAGGAGGCGGCGCTTCCCGCGGGCGTCGATCTGATCGGCGTGCCCGGCGGGTTCTCCTACGGCGACTATCTGCGGTGCGGTGCCATCGCCGCGCGCTCCCCGGTGGCCACCGCGCTCAAGGCGCATGCGGATCGTGGCGGCTTCGTCTTCGCGCCCTGCAACGGTTTCCAGATCTTGACGGAGGCGGGGATGCTGCCTGGCGCGCTGCTCCGGAACGCCGGCATGAAGTACATCTGTCGCACGGTCCGGCTGCGGGTGGAGGAGACGGCGAGCGCCTTCACCTCCGGCTACGGGCGCGGTCAGGTCATCGACATTCCAATCGCCCACCACGACGGCAACTACACCGCCGACGCCGAAACGCTGGCCCGGCTCGACGGGGAGGATCTCGTGGCCTTTCGCTACGTGGAGACGCCGAACGGAGCCGCCGGTGATATCGCCGGCATCCTGTCTCCGAACAGGCGCGTGCTCGGCATGATGCCCCATCCCGAACGCGCCGCCGATGCGCTGCACGGCGGAACGGACGGCACGACCCTGTTCCGCGGGCTGGCCGAGACGCTCGCGTCCGCCTGACCCGGGTCACCCGCGGCGGGACGCTTGAGGCCGTCCGCCACGGCGGGTAGACGGGATCATGTTCCGGCGCGCACCAACGGACGGTTCCACCAAGACGCTTCCGCGCGGGGAGGGTGCGGCACCCGAACGGGTCAAGCTGCGCCTGCCCTGGTCGGTGCGGGTGCTCATCGTCCTGACCGTCGTCGCGGCGGGGGTCGCCATCTGGGTCGTCAACGTCCTGCTCACCGAACGTCTGGTCGAAACCACGCGGCAGCGGGCCGAGCTGCGGCAGGCGCTCTACGGCGGGGCGATCCTGTCGGAGCTTCAGCGCAACTCGGTCGTTCCACTCCTGCTGGCGCGCGACCCCACGTTGATCTCCGCGCTGCGGGCGGAGGATTTCTCGACGTCCAGCCAGCGCCTCATCTCCTACGTGGACGAGATCGGCGCGGCATCTATCCGGCTGCTCGACATGGAGGGGACGACCGTCGCGGCGACGGACCGCGAGGAGCTCGGAAGCCTTCACCGGGAGACGCCGTTCTTCACCGAGGCGGTCGCCACGACCGACAGCGTCTTCACGATCTTTCCCGGTCCATCAGGAGCCTACGAGGCGTCCTTCAGTCGTGTCGTCCGCGACGGGGCGGAGCAATTGGGCGTGCTGCAGGTGCAGGTCAACCTCGCCCAGTTCGAGAGCCGGTGGCGGGGGACGACGGCCGCGGTCGCCGTGACCGACGCGACCGGAACGGTCATCCTGACGACGGAGCCCCGCTGGCGAGGACAGCCCCTCGACGACGCCATCGCGGCGACGTCCGTGCCCTCGGCGCTCGACCGGGCGCTGGCGGCGACGGGCGCGTTCGGTCCGGCCGTCAGCGAAGGCTATTTCTCGGGCAGCGCGCTCATCCAGCTCGAGACCCGGGTTCCGTTCCGCGGCTGGCGCCTGGTCAGCTTCACGTCCTACGAATCCGTGCGCGAGCGGGTGAACGGTGTCCTGGCGCTCATCATCACCGGGTTTGCGCTCCTGATGACGCTGGGCTTCTACCTGCTGAACCGCCGCTCGACGCTTCGGTCCGTCCTGTTCCAGCGCGAATCGTTGGCGCTGCGCCGATTGAACGTCCGCCTCTCGGGGGAAATCGCGGAGCGCAAACGGGTGCAGGAGGAACTCAAGGAGACCGAGCAGAGCCTCGCGCAATCCTCCAAGCTGGCCGCCCTGGGCGAGATGTCGGCCGCGGTCAGCCACGAGCTGAACCAGCCGCTCGCCGCGATGAAGACCTATCTCGCCGGCGCGCGCCTGCTGCTGCAGCGGCGGCGGGCGGAGGAGGCGCTGTCTTCGTTCCAGCGGATCGACGATCTGATCGACCGCATGGGCGCGATCACCCGCCAGCTGAAATCCTATGCGCGCAAGGGGGGCGAGGCGTTCGAGCCGGTGGACGTGCGCCTCGCGCTGTCATCGGCGCTGACGCTGATGGAGCCGCAGCTGCGCCAGTCGAAGATCCAGCTGAGCCAGATCGTGCCCGACGCGCCCGCGGTGGCGCTGTGCGACCGGCTCCGGCTGGAGCAGGTCATCATCAACCTCGTGCGAAACGCGCTCGACGCGATGGTCGGATCGGCGGAGCGCGAACTCGACATCCTGCTGACGGCCGGAGAGGAGGTCGTGCTCACCGTGCGCGACTCCGGGCATGGATTGCAGGAGCCGGAGAAACTCTTCGAGCCGTTCTACACCACCAAGAAGCCCGGAGAGGGCGTGGGCCTCGGCCTCGCCATCAGTTCGGGCATCGTGAACGACCTCGGTGGGCGGTTGACCGCGCGAAACGCGGCGAGGGGCGGGGCCGTGTTTGAAGTCCGGCTGCCGGCGATAGATATGGCACGGGACGCAGCCGAATAGGACAGCCCATGGCCGAGCAGACCCGGATCGCGATCGTCGACGACGAACAGGACATGCGGCAGTCGATCGGCCAGTGGCTGGCCCTGTCCGGCTTTGCCACCGAGACCTACGCCAGCGCGGAAGAGGCGCTCAAGAAGATCACGCCCGAGTTTCCCGGCGTCGTCATCAGCGACATCCGCATGCCCGGCATGGACGGGATGCAGTTCCTCAAGAGGCTGATGAGCGCGGATTCCTCGCTCCCCGTCATCATGATCACCGGGCACGGCGACGTGCCGATGGCGGTGGAGGCGATGCAGCTCGGGGCCTACGACTTCATGGAGAAGCCGTTCAATCCGGACCGGCTGACCGACCTGTCGCGGCGTGCGGCGCAAGCGCGGAAGCTGACACTGGACAACCGGGCGCTGCGCCGGGAGCTCTCGGACGGCACGGTCCTGATGCGCAAGCTGATCGGCACGAGCCCGGCGATGGAACGGCTGCGCGAGGATATCCTCGACCTGGGGCAGGCGGACACGCACGTCCTGATCGACGGGGAAACGGGGACCGGCAAGACGCTGGTCGCCCACGCGCTCCATGCCGTCGGGCCGCGGCAGGGCAAGACCTTCTCGCTGACGTCCTGCGCCGCGCTGGGCGAGGAGGAGCTTGGAGCGAAGCTGTTCGGGCCCGTCACCGAGGGCGGTCTGCCGCTGGTGGAGGAGGCGCGGGGCGGGACGCTCGTGCTGGAGGACATCGAGGCGCTGCCGCTGGCGCTGCAGGCCCGGCTGCTGACGTTCATCAACGATCAGGGCACGCCCGGCGGAGACGCGCATCGTCGCGATCCACAACGGCTCCGACCCGGACCGCACGCTGGAGGATGCGCTGCGCCCCGACCTGTTCTTCCGGCTGGCCGCGATGCGCCTCGTCCTGCCGCCGCTGCGCAACCGGGGCGAGGACGTGCTGACGTTGTTCACCCATTTCGCGGAGAGCTTCGGCGAGGAATACGGCGCCGCCCCGCCGCAGCTTTCGGCGCAGGAGGCCGCCCAGCTGCTGCAGGCCCCCTGGCCGGGAAACGTGCGACAGCTCATCAATCTCGGCGAGCGGGCGGTGTTGCAGCAACGGCGGGGCACGGGCTCGATCTCCTCGCTGCTCATGTCCGACACCCAGGAGCAGGGCGAGACGGCGCAGGTCACGACCGAGGGCAAGCCGCTGAAGGAATACGTCGAGGCCTTCGAGCGCATGCTGATCGACAACACGATGCGCCGGCATCGCGGCTCCATCGCCGGCGTGATGGAGGAGCTGTCGCTGCCGCGGCGCACGTTGAACGAGAAGATGGCCAAATACGGTCTGAGCCGCTCGAACTACCTCTGAGACAGCGCGCCCGTCGCCGGGGAGTGATCCGGCATTGCCATCGGGTGGCAATTGTATGACACAGGAGCCACGGTTGTGCCGCCGGAAGGTCGGCGGTCGGAACCGGTGAGATTCTTCCCCGTGCAGGTCCGGTCCCGTTGGAGGTCCGCGCATCGGGGGAAGGTTGCGGAGGCGCATCGTCGTCTCCGGCGAGACGTCCGGATCATGCATCCGGACATTCATTGGATCCGGTGCCCAGTCTTACGGTGCGTCGGATCGGAGCACACGCGCGATGCCGCAGGACACGACAGCGACGGATGGGATGCGGCTCGACCGCTCCGCCTCGCCCATGTCTGCACGCGCGCCAATTGGAAGACGGGCCGGATCGGCTCCCCCCGGGGACTTCGACGACCGTCGCGGAAAGTATCATGGCGAAGAAAATGCTGATCGACGCCACCCACCCGGAAGA
The DNA here is from genome assembly GCA_963757495.1 of uncultured Alphaproteobacteria bacterium. Taxonomy (GTDB): domain Bacteria; phylum Pseudomonadota; class Alphaproteobacteria; order Rhodobacterales; family Rhodobacteraceae; genus Jannaschia. The sequence goes on along the minus strand of CAVWRZ010000017.1, from coordinate 223,044 downwards.
GACCCGGGTCGTGGTGGCAGACGGAAACAAGGTTGAGGAGTTCGACTTCGAGAGCCTGAACAAGCGGCAGCTGGCGGGCAACATCTACCTGGCGAAGGTGACCCGGGTCGAGCCGTCGCTCCAGGCGGCGTTCATCGACTACGGCGGGAACCGTCATGGGTTCCTCGCCTTCTCCGAGGTCCACCCCGACTACTACCAGATTCCCAAGGCCGATCGTGACGCGATCCTGGCCGAGGAGCGGGCGCTGGCAGAGGAACAGGCCGCCGCGGACGAGGCCGCCGACGGCAAGGTTGCCGCGCGGGCAGACGCGGAGCGCAACGACGGCGACGCGGAGGACGAGGCGCCGAAGAAGTCCCGGTCGCGGTCGCGGTCCCGCAGCAGGTCCAAGCGCTCGGCCGAAGGAGACGACGCGACGACGGCGAGCGACGAGCTTGCGGCCGTTGCCGAGGATGCCGATGGCGTCGTGTCCGGGGAGGCCGCCGAGATTTCCGAAGCCGCCGGGTCGGTCGGCGCGGATGGTTCCGACGATGCGGGCCCCGCGACGACCATCGCGGAGAGCGCGGGCCTGGAGGACGACGAGGTCACCTCCGACGGGGGTGCGGCGGCCGAACCCTCCGGAATGGAGACGGTCGATCTGGGCGAGGGATCGGACGGGATCGCGGCCACGCCGGAGGATGCGGAGGAGAAGCCTGCCCGGTCCCGGTCACGCTCGCGAGGCCGCTCGCGAAAGGCCGAGCCGGCCGAGAAGGACGACAGCGTCGAGACCGTCACCGGCGACGACGACCGAGGAGGACATCCGGCCGCTGCGCACGCCGCGTCCGAAGGCGCGGAAGTACAAGATCCAGGAGGTCGTCAAGGTCCGCCAGATCATGCTGGTCCAGGTCGTCAAGGAGGAGCGGGGCAACAAGGGTGCCGCGCTCACGACGTATCTGTCGCTCGCCGGCCGCTACTGCGTGCTGATGCCGAACACGGCCCGGGGCGGCGGGATCAGCCGCAAGATCACCAACGCGCCCGACCGCAAGAAGCTCAAGGAGATCGCGCAGGAGATCGACGTGCCGCAGGGCGCGGGTCTGATCGTGCGCACCGCCGGTGCCAAGCGGACGAAGACCGAGATCAAGCGGGACTACGAGTATCTCCAGCGGATGTGGGAGCAGGTGCGCGAGCTGACGCTGAAATCCATCGCACCCGCCCCGATCTACGAGGAGGGCAACCTGATCCACCGGTCGATCCGGGACCTCTACAACCGGGACATCGACGAGGTGCTGGTCGAGGGCGAGGAGGGTTTCCGCGACGCGCGCGACTACATGAAGCTCATCATGCCGACCCATGCCAAGAACGTGAAGCTGCACGCCGAAGGCGGCCAGCCGCTGTTCGCCAAGCACGGGGTGGAGAGCTACCTTGCGGGCATGTTCAACCCGACGGTGCAGCTCAAATCGGGCGGCTACATCGTGATCGACACGACCGAGGCGCTGGTCGCCGTCGACGTGAACTCGGGCAAGTCCACCAAGGAAGGCTCGATCGAGGATACGGCAACCAAGACGAACCTCGAAGCCGCCGAGGAGGTGGCACGACAAGCCAAGCTGCGCGATCTGGCCGGGCTCATCGTGATCGACTTCATCGACATGGACGAGCGTCGCAACAACGCGGCGGTCGAGAAGTGCCTCAAGGACGCGCTCAAGAACGACCGCGCCCGCATCCAGGTCGGCCGCATCTCCGGCTTCGGCCTGCTCGAGATGTCGCGTCAGCGCCTGCGCCCCGGCATGCTGGAGGCGACGACGCAATCCTGTCCGCACTGCCTTGGCACAGGGTTGATCCGCTCCGACGATTCGGTCGCGCTCTCGATCCTGCGGGAGCTGGAGGAGGAGGGCGTCCGCAAGCGGAGCCGCGAGGTGAAGCTGACGGTGCCGGTCGACGTCTGCAACTACCTGATGAACGAGAAGCGCGAGCATCTGGCGACGATCGAGACGCGCTTCGAGATGGCGATACGGGTCGTCGCCGATCCGCAGCTGATCGCGCCCGCGCATTCCATCGAGAAGTTCAAGACCGCCACCCGCGTGATCCCGCAGGCGCGCACCGTCGTGCAGGCGGACACGTCCTGGGTGTCGGACGCGGAAGACGATGTGGTCGAAGCGGATGCCGAGGACGTCGACGTCGAGGAGGCTCCGGAGGCCGAGCCGCAGACGCAGAGCCACGAGAGCGACGACCGCGGTGGCCGCGAGAGCGGAGGCGACCGGCGCGGCGAGGACGGCGAGGAGGCTGACGGTGCCCCCCGCAAGAAGCGCCGCCGCCGGTCGCGGCGTCGCAAGGGCGGCGGCGACGGGGACGGATCCAATGGCGAGACGGCAGGTGCGCAGCAGGACGAGACGACCGCACCGGACGCCCGGGATCGACACAAGCCGGTCGAACCGAAGGAGGAGGTCGCAGGAGAGCAGCCCGCCGCAGAGGCGACGCAGCCCGAACAGGAGGAAGCGCCGAAGCCGAAGTCCCGTTCCCGCAGCAGGTCGCGTTCCAAGCCTGCTGCCGTCCCGGCGGAGGAGGCGCATTCCGCGCCCGAGCCGGAGGCGGAGCAGACGTCCGAGCCGGAGCCGGAGCAGACGTCCGAGCCGGACGCTCCTGCGGAGGCGGAGGCGGAGGTGGCGGTCGGGAAGCCGAAGAGCCGGTCCCGCGCCCGCGCCAAGGCGCCTGCGGCGGTGGAGCCTGCTGCGGCAGAGGTCGAACCCGCCGGGGAGGCCGCCGCGGAGGCCGCACCCGAGCCGGAGGCAAAGCCGAAGCGCAGGGGCTGGTGGTCCTTCGGAAGCTGACCGGACCTGGCATGACGAAGGGGGGCACGTCGCGCGACGTGCCCCTTCCCGTCCGGATGCATCGATTGACGGAGCCGGCCGCGCGGGCCATCACCGTCGCCGGAGGAGGGGGGCGGATGGTTAGGCCCAGACAGGTGTCGGCGCGCAGTCAGGTCGATCCGTTCCTCGTGATGGACGTGATGGAACAGGCCCGTCGGCTCGAGGCCACGGGGCGGAACATCGTCCATATGGAGATCGGCCAGCCGGGGACGCCTGCGCCCAAGGCGGCGCGCGACGCGCTCGCCGCGGCGATGGAGGCGGGGCCGCTCGGCTATACCGTGGCGCTCGGCCTGCCGGAGTTGCGGGCGCGGATCGCCGCGCTCTATGCCGGGTGGTACGGTATCGACCTGAACCCCGACCGTGTGGTCGTGACGGCCGGCTCGTCTGCGGCCTTCCTGCTGGCCTTCACCGCGCTGTTCGACGCGGGCGACCGGGTCGGCCTCGGGCTGCCGTGCTATCCGTCCTACCGTCAGATCCTGAAGGCCCTGTCGCTGGATGTCGTCGAGATCGAGACGCAGGCGGAGGATCGGTTCCAGCCCGTCGCGTCCGGGCTTCCGGCGGACCTCGCAGGGCTGATCGTCGCCTCTCCGGCGAACCCGACCGGCACGATGCTGGACCGCGCTTCGCTCAGCCTCCCTGATCGATGCCTGCCAGGCCCAGGGGGCGGCTTTCGTCTCGGACGAGATCTACCATGGGCTGCACCACGGCGCGCCGGCGGTCTCGGCGCTGGAGGTGTCGGACGAGGTCTACGTGATCAACTCGTTCAGCAAATACTTCTCCATGACGGGGTGGCGCATCGGCTGGATGGTCGTGCCGGAGTCGCATCTGCGGACAGTCGAGCGGTTGGCGCAGAACCTGTTCATCTGCGCGCCCCATGCCAGCCAGATCGCCGCCCTGCACGCGATGGACGCCACCGGGGAGCTTGACGCCAACCGGGCCGTCTACGCTCACAACCGGACGCTGATGCTGGGCGGGCTGCCCGCGGCCGGCTTCGACCGGATCGCGCCGCCCGACGGGGCGTTCTACGTCTATGCGGATGTGTCGCACCTGACCGATGACAGCGTGAAGTTCGCCTCGCAAATACTTGAGAAGGCTGGCGTCGCCGTCACGCCGGGCGTGGACTTCGATCCGCACCGCGGTCGCGGGACGCTGCGGTTCAGCTACGCCGGTGCAACCGGATCGGTCGAGGAAGGACTGACCCGGCTCGCAGCCTTCATGGCGTCGCGCTAGGTTGCCGGCGCGCTACGGCGGGGATCGGCACGTCGGACCCGGCGGGCCTTTGACGCCTCCGGGCGAAGGGCGTAGGACGGAAGTGTCCCGCGCCCGCATCGCCGCACGATCCGTGGCGGGGCACTCAAATCGAACGGGGACCGCCCATGAAGATCGCGACCATCGCCACGCCTGTCGTCGTCTTTCTTGCCCGCGCGCTGCGGGGGACGGGAATGTTCGTACTGTCGACGATCGGGGGGCTCTTCTCCGCCGTGACGCTGGGCATCATCGCCGCGGCGATCTCCGTCGGCGGCGTGCTCTGGATGTATGGGCGCGACCTGCCCAACCACGAGCAGCTGGCGCAGTACACGCCGCCGACCATCAGCCGGATCTACTCCGGCGAGGGCCGGTTGATGGACGAGTTCGCCCGCGAACGGCGGCTCTTCGCGCCGGCGGAGGAGATCCCCGATCTCGTGAAGCAGGCGTTCATCTCCGCGGAGGACAAGAATTTCTACCGGCACGCGGGTTACGACCCCGTCGGCATGGTCGCGGCGGCGGTCGACGCGGCGCGCGGCGGCCGGTTGCGCGGGGCCTCGACCATCACGCAGCAGGTGATGAAGAACTTCCTGCTGACGTCCGACAGGTCCGCCGAGCGAAAGGTGAAGGAGATCATCCTCGCCTCCCGCATCGAGGAGACGCTGGGCAAGGAGGACATCCTCGAGCTCTATCTCAACGAGATCTTCCTCGGGCAGAACTCCTACGGCGTCGCCGCCGCCGCGCAGACCTACTTCAACAAGACGCTGCCCGAACTCACGCTGGAGGAAGCGGCCTATCTCGCGATCCTGCCCAAGGCTCCGTCGGACTATCACCCCGTGCGGCAGGCAGAGCGCGCCATCGACCGGCGCAACTTCGTGCTGCGCGAGATGTTCGAGAACGGCTACATCACCCGCACCGAGATGGAGGCGGGGCAGGGCAAAGCCGCTGCTGACGGTGCAATCCGGGCACTATCCCCCGTTCCGCGCCGCCCTGCCGGATCGCGACTACTTCACCGACGAGATCCGCCGCCAGCTGACGCGCGACTTCGGGGAGGAGGAATTCTTCACCCAGGGGTTCACGGTGCGCGCCACGGTGGACGCGAAGATGCAGGGCGTGGCGGCAAACGCGCTGCGCCGCGCGCTGGAGAGCTTCGACCGGGATGCGGGGATCTGGCGCGGCACCGGCCGGACGATCCCGGTGGAGACGTTTCGCCGAAGACGCCGGCTGGCGCGAAGCGCTGTCCGGGATTTCCGTCGCGCGCGACGTCGATCTGGGCGGCCGCTGGTTCCCGGCCGTCGTGATGGAGGTGGCCGAGCAGTCGCTGACGCTCGGGGTCGAGGACATCGATGAGCGGGTCTCCGTGCCGCGCGAGGACATCGCCTGGATGCGCGGCGACTTCTTCGAGAACTTCGAGCCGGGCGACGTCGTCCACGTCCGCCGTCTGACCGGCGACGACGATGCGCTGATCCGCTGGTCGCTTCGGCAGGTACCGGAGGTGCAGGGCGGCTTCATGGCGATGGACGTCAACACCGGCCGCGTGATCGCGATGCAGGGCGGGTTCAGCTACCAACATTCGGTCTTCAACCGCGCCACGCAGGCGACGCGGCAGCCCGGCTCCAGCTTCAAGCCCTTCGTCTACGCCGCCGCCCTCGATTCCGGATATCAGCCGAATACCATCGTCGTGGACGCGCCCATCGAGATCGATCAGGGCAATGGCGAGATCTGGCGGCCGACGAATGCCTCCAACAAGTTCTACGGCCCCGCCCCCCTGCGCACCGGGATCGAGCAGTCGCGCAACCTGATGACGATCCGGCTGGCGCAGGACGTCGGCATGAACGTCGTGGCCGACTACGCCGAGCGCTTCGGTGTCTACGACGAGATGGACGAGCTTCTGGCGAACTCCCTCGGAAGCCAGGAGTCCACGCTCTACAAGATGGTCGCCGCCTACGCGATGTTCGCCAACGGCGGCGAGCGTGTGGAGCCGACGCTCGTGGACCGGATCCAGGATCGCTACGGGGAGACCGTCTACAGGCATGATCGGCGCAGCTGCACGGACTGCGGGCAGTTCGCCACCCTTGCAGACGGGTTCGGGCCGCGCATCGTGTCGAACCGCGAACGGGTGATGGACCCGATCACCGCCTATCAGCTGACCAGCATGATGAAGGGCGTCGTCGACCGCGGCACGGCCTCGCGCACGGTGAACCTGCCGGTGCCGATCGCCGGCAAGACGGGAACGACGAACGATTCCAAGGACGTATGGTTCATCGGCTTTTCCTCGAGGATCGTCGCGGGCTGCTACATCGGCTACGACCGGCCGCGGGACATGGGGCGCGGAGCGTCGGGCGGCGGCATGTGCGGGCCGGTGTTCTCCGAATTCATGCTCGAAGCCATCGAGGAGTATGGCGGCGGGCCGTTCGAGGTGCCGCCGGGGGGCTACTTCGTGAAGATCGACCGTTTCTCGGGGGCCCGCCTGCCGGACGATGCGGTGGGCGACTACGTCGTCTCCGAGTATTTCCGCGAGGGCGACGATCCGTTCCTGGGCCTCGGCGGAGTGGTCATCGACGGCGGCTTCGCCATGGCGGGCGACCTGCCGCTCTACGGGCGCGGGGAGGGGGGCGACGGCGACGTACCGGAGGCCGCCAGGGTCGAGACCTCCACCGGCCGCACGGTCGTCGTCCCCGGTCGCGCGACCTTCGGATCGCTCTCCTCGGGCGGGCTCTACTGACGTCCGGCCGGCTTGCCGGCCCGGCCGGTGACGTCTAGGTGGAACGACGTCGAACCCCTCCCGGAGCCTTCCGATGCGCGCAGAAGTCCAGAACAACGTCGAAGCCATCGCCCGGTCCGTCGCGCTCCTGAAGCGCCGGATCGACTGGGAGACCGCGTCGCACCGTCTGGAGGAGTTCGACGCGATGATCGAGGATCCGACCCTCTGGGACGATCCGGAGCGCGCCCAGCAGCTGATGCGCGACAGGCAGGGGCTGATGGACGGGATCGAGGGGATCGAGGCGCTGGAACGCGACACCTCCGACAACGTCGAGATGATCGGCATGGGCGAGGCGGAGGAGGATGCGGAGATCGTAGGCGAGGCCGAACGCGCCATCGCGAAGCTGGTCGAAGTATCCGCCGAGAAGGAACTGGAGGCGCTGCTCGACGGGGAGGCGGACGGCAACGATACCTTCCTCGAGATCAATTCCGGGGCCGGCGGCACCGAGTCCTGCGACTGGGCCAACATGCTGGCGCGGATGTACACCCGCTGGGCCGAGAAGCGGGGATACACCGTCGAGTTGCAGTCGAGGACGGCGGGGGAGGAGGTCGGGATCAAGTCCGCCGCCTACAAGATCAGCGGCAAGAACGCCTATGGCTGGCTGAAGTCCGAATCCGGCGTCCACCGGCTGGTGCGGATAAGCCCCTACGATTCCGCCGCCCGACGGCACACGTCCTTCAGTTCGGTCTGGGTCTATCCGGTGGTGGACGACAACATCGAGATCGAGGTGAATCCCGCCGACATCCGCATCGACACGTACCGCTCCTCCGGGGCGGGCGGGCAGCACGTGAACACCACCGACTCCGCCGTCCGCATCACGCACGAGCCGAGCGGCATCGTCGTCACGTCGTCCGAGAAATCGCAGCACCAGAACCGCGACATCGCGATGAAGGCGTTGAAATCCCGGCTCTACCAGCAGGAGCTGGACCGGCGGCACGCGGACATCAACGCGGCGCACGAGTCCAAGGGCGACGCGGGATGGGGCAACCAGATCCGATCCTACGTGCTGCAACCCTACCAGATGGTGAAGGACCTGCGCACCGGGTTCGAGACCTCGGACACCGGCGGCTTCCTCGACGGGAACATAGACGCGGTCATGGCGAGCGTGCTGGCGTCGGACGCCAGCGGCAAGAGCCGGGCCGATATGGACGACGCCTAGAGGCGGTTGATCAGCGCCGCCAGCTGGGCCTGACCGGAGAGGCCGAGGCGGGCATAGACGTTGCGCAACGTCCAGCGGACGGTGGTGATCGATACGCCACGGTCCGACGCGATCTCGTCCGGCGACCGCCCGCGGCCGATCCCGAGCGCCACTTCCGCTTCCGCCGGCGTCAGGTCCAGCGCGGCGATCACGGTCGATGCGCCCGCCGTCGGTCGATTCAGCGGGCGCAGCAGGAGGAGCAGGCGCGCTTCGGAGGCACCGGCGAGCGCACCGGACTGCCCGACGAGACTGCAGATCGTCACCGTCAGACCGGATGGCGGCAGCCCAAGGCGAAACACCCGGCTGCCCTCCACCCGCCCGGCGATCGCATCGGCAATGGCGCGGTCGAGTATGGCGTGGTCCCGCGGCGACCCGGGACGCAGGTAGGGACCGATAAGCCCCAGCCCCGCCCCCGGCTGCCCCAGGATCGCCCGCGCGCCGTCATTGAGCTCCGTCACGCGTCCCGTCCCGTCGAGCAGCACGGCTGCCGCGCTGGCTTCGAGCGCGCTGGCCGCGGAGAGATCGGCGATCTGCCGGCGCATTCCGATCGCCGCGCAGAGATGACGCCCCATCACCGCGAAACGCTCGACGGCTTCGGCTCCGTAGGGTTCCTGTCCCGGTCGGGCCTGCGAGAGGAAGAGAATGTCCCGGTCCGGCAGGTCGTGGGCGACGAAGAGCTGCGACTGCCCGTCCCGCCGCGCGAGGAACTCGTTGTAGACGGGAGCCGTCGTCAACTCCGCAGACCCGAGCACGTCATGCTGATGCAGCACCGTACCACGCCGCCGTCCGAGCCCCCGGCGTACCCTGCGGTCCTCGGAGGCATAATCGCGGCGGTACTCGGTATCCGCCTCGTCCCCGGTGGAGACGAGACCGCCCTGGATCTGCCCGCCGTCGGCTCGCATCAATACCACATGCAGCGCCGTCGTATCCGGCGGGCGGACGATATCGTGCAGGTAGCGACGCAGCCCGTCATCGGTCATCGCGGCTGGATAGAGACCGGCGACAAGCCCGTCGATGTCGTTCAGGCGGTCCACGAGATGACCCTAACGAATAGTTAACCTAAGGTAAATACATGTTCCCCATCGAGATGGAGGGGGCGCGGTCGGGTGACACGGGGCAAGATCGGGGATCGTCAACACAAATGGGTCAATCCAATGTTCGAACGTCTCGCCATCCTTTCCGTCACCGCCGCGCTCGTCCTGTCGGGCTGCGTCGAAACGGGCTCGACCGGTGCCCCCGCCACCACGTCGGCGACCACTCCCGCCGTCAACGACGTCGCGTTCCGCAGCAGCGTCTCCCTGGCCGTCGGCGAGTCTGCCATCGTCCACGGCAATCGCGGGGACTGCGGGTCGCTGCCGTCGGAGGCCGAACTGGTCAAGGACAAGGCGAACCTCGATGCGGCCTCCACTCTGGGCACGTTCAGCTTCGGCGCCCCGGGCCAGCGGCGCAGCGGGGCCTGCGGCGGCAACACTCCGGTGCGGGAGACGATCTTCACCGCCGTCACACCGGGCCGTCAGACGATGAAGGTTCACGGAGACGACATCCGCTTCACCGTCCGCTGATCGTCGCCAGGCGTTTCGCCGCGGCCTCCGCGCCATCCTCCGCGGCGATGCGATCCCCAAGATCCGTCGCTGCCCTCCGGTCGAACCCTGCGAGCAGGGCGCGGGCCTGGGGGAGGACCCGCCCGACGGTGAACCGCTTGCGATCGAGGATCGCGGCCACCCCGAGGCTTTCCAGCCGCGCCGCATTGTCCGGCTGATCCCCTCCGATGGGCATCACCAGTTGGGGCCGGCCGGAGCGCAGCGCCTCGGCCGTCGTTCCCATGCCCCCGTGATGCAGGATCGCGGCGGCCTGCGGCAGCAGCGGCGCATGGGCGGCGCGCGGGAGGGCGAGCACGTCATCGGCATGTCGGGGCGGGGCGGCGTTGCCGTGGAGCACGAGCGTCCGCAGGCCGAGGTGCCGCGCGAGTTCGACGGCCCGATCGTAGAAGCCCTCTCCCCCGAGGGTCTGCGCGACGCTGCCGAGGGTGACGACGAGTGGCGGCGGGCCGTCGTCGAGCCAGGTCCGGACGTGGTCCGACAGGAGCCCGCGCGGACTGCGTGGAAAGCCCACCACCTCCAATCCGGGCGGCGCGTCCGGCGGGGCGGCCGAGAAGGCCTCCGACCAGAGTCCGAGCCGCAACGGCACGGCCGCACCGCCGGGCTCGATCAGCGGTGTGCCGGCAAAACGGGGGAGTCCCGCGTCTGCGCGCAGCCGGTTCATCGGTCCGCGCAGCCCCGCTCGCAGGATGAGTTCGACCGCGCCGAGGAGGGCCCGGTTGTACCCCCGCGTCGCCGCGTTCCCCGGCGCGCGAACCATCAGGTCGAACCCCGGACCGGATGCCGGGGCCCGAGCCGACCACGCCAGCATCGGTTGCAGCAGGAGCGGCACGTAGGGCAGCCGTGCCTTCTCGGCGGCGAAGGCGGCACCGAACGCGAGGAAAGTGCCGGAGACGCAGGTCGCGCCGACGCAGGCCTCCTCCAGCTGCGGCAGCAGATCCGCCATCGCCGGGATCGCCACGCGTCGCAGGAACGGCAGGGGGTTGCGGAAGAAGTCGCCGGCCATCTGGTCTTCGGTCCGTCCGAGAATGGCGCAGATCTGCGCACGGGTCGGGCCGATCGCCGTCGCGCGCAGGCCCCATCCGCGGGCCACGTCGCAATCGTCCGGAGAGAGGAGGAGGCGCGCCTCGACGCCGATCTCCTCCAGGGAGGCGGCGATGGACAGGACGGGGTAGAGGTCGCCGAGTGAGCCCGCGGTCGTGAGGACGACAGCGCCACCCGATCCGCCTGAGGTGAAACCGCCGCCCCTTGCCGGAAGCGGGGACCCGACCGCCACGGCTGCCGTCAGTCCGGCTTGGGCGGCTCGATGGCCTTCTGCGGCATCGCGGTCTTGTTTCCCCCCAGCGGGTCGTCCTGCCGCTGCACGGCCCCCTCGAAGTGCGCGCCCGATTCGATGGCGATGGTCTTGTGGATGATGTCGCCCTCGACCCGCGCGGTGGTCGTCAGCCTCACCTTGAGGCCGCGCACGCGCCCGATGACGCGACCGTTCACGACGATGTCGTCGGCGATGACCTCGCCCCGCACGACGGCGCTTTCGCCCACCGTCAGCAGATGCGCCTGGATGTTGCCCTCGACCTCACCCTCGATCTGGATGTCGCCGGAGGTGCGGATGTCGCCCTTGATGATGAGGTCGGACGACAAGGTGGAAGGGGCGACCTTCGACTTCATCGCGGCCTGTCCGGCCCCGAGTTCCAGTCCGGCCGGCCGGGCCGGAGGCGTGGTGGCGGGCGTCCCGGTCTTGGACTTGTCGGCGTCGCCGCCGGGCTGGTTCAGCTTAGATTTAGAAAACATCCTGGCCTGCATCTATGAAGGTTACCGGGTTCAGTGCCTGACCGTTGCGCCGGATCTCGTAGTGGAGGTGCACGCCGGTCGAGCGTCCGGTGGTCCCCATACCACCGATGGGCTCCCCGCGCGAGACCCTTTGGCCGACCTTCACGGCGATCGAGTTGAGATGCGCATATCGCGTCTCGAAGCCGAGCGGATGGCGGATCTTCACGAGCTTGCCGTAGCCGGATTGCCAGCCCGCGTGAACGACGGTGCCTTCGGCCGTCGCCAGGATCGGCGTGCCGCGGCTTGCGGCGAAATCCATGCCGGAATGCATCCGCCCCCAGCGCGGGCCGAAGCCCGACGTGCGGCGGTGCGCGGCCCGTACGGGATGGGCGAGCGGAAGGCTCTCGGCGGCGAGACGATACATGTCGACGCCCTCCAGCTTGTCGAGGATGCCATTGGCACGCGGCGTGTCCACGTCCGGCAGGGCGGTTCCGCCACGGGTCGACACGACGACGGGCTCCAGCGGGCCGCCGGTGCCTCCGTAGCCGTCGCGCACCGTCTCCAGCAGGGCGGCGGGAGAGATGCCGGCGCGCTCGAACACTTCCTCCAGCGGGGAGAGCGACGTCTCCAGCGCTTTCTCCAGGCGGCTGAAGATACGGTCGTTGCGCTCGGCGACGACCTCGGCCATCTGCGCCATCCGGGCGATCTCGACGCCGGCGTTGGCCGCCACCACGACGGCCTCGTCGCGCTGCGATGCCGTGGCGTCCAGCGCCTGGCTCAGGACCTCGGCGGTTGCGGCGGTGTCGGAGACGAGCCGTTCGGCGCGGGCCGCGGCTGCGGGCGCATCCTCGAGCCGGGCCAGCAATGTCTCCGCCTCGTCCCGGGCGGCGTTGCGCTCGGTCACGGTGCGACGAAGGGTGCGTTGGATGACCTCGATCCCGGTCTCGAGCTCGCGCACGCGCTGCTCGCTGGCCAGCACCGTGCCCTGCATCTTGGAGACTTCGTGGAGCGCGGAGTAGAACCGCTCGTGGGCCTGCTCGGCCTCCTGCGCGCGGGTGTCGCGCTCGTCCGACAGAACGCCCAGCCTGGTCTCGTAGGCGATCTGGGCGCGGGCAATCTGATCGCGGTTCGATCCCGAGGTGATCGCGCCGATCAGGAAGAAGGCCGTGACCACCACCGTCCACCCGACGACGAGCGCGCCGCCCATCAGGGCTCCGGCCTGGGTCATCGGGCGCAATCGAACGAAGCGGGTCCCGTCTTCGGATTTGAGGAACAGCCTCTGCTCGGGCAGGTGGCGTTCGAGCCTCGCGTTCAGTCTGTCCGAAAGCCGCTGCTTCACACGCCGTCCCCCATCCGTGAATCCGACGCGCGTTCCGCGTGCCCTCTTCGTCCCCGACGGCCATCCCCTCGTTCTCGGGAGATTTACCTTCGGGTGGTCTTAGTCGGACCGTGGCGAGCGGGCAACCATGCGCATTTCGCGGCGGACGGGGGTGGCAGATTCCCGCCGCCCTCCCGGCGGGCGGAGAATCGATGTCCGGTCGCCCTCAGTCCCGCACGGCCTCCAGCACGGCCTCCACATGGCCGGGCACCTTCACCCTGCGCCAGACCTGCGTCACCACCCCGTCCGCTCCGATCAGAAAGGTCGCCCGTTCGATCCCGAGGTAGGTCTTGCCGTACATGCTCTTCTCCACCCAGGTGCCGTAGTCCTCGCAGGTCGTACCCTCGGCGTCGGAGGCGAGGATGACCTGAGATCGTGCTTGGCGACGAACTTGTCGTGCTTGGCGGCGGTGTCCTTGCTGACCCCGATCACGGTGGCCCCGGCGGCCTCGAACTCCTCGAGCGCCTCCGAGAACGCGATGCCCTCTCTGGTACAGCCGGGGGTGTCGTCCTTGGGGTAGAAGTAGAGCACGACCTGGCGACCAAGCAGATCGGAGAGGGTCACGACACCGCCTCCGTCGCGCGGCAGGGTGAAGTCGGGGGCCGGGGTCCCGGCGGTGATGCTGTCGGTCATGTGATCGTTCCTCGGCTGGGGATCCTTCCGCGGGACTTGGAACCGTCCGGACTGCGGGTCAAGGTGGCGGGCGATGACCGAGCCCACGCCTCCTTCACGCGCCCGCCGTCGCGGCCTGCGCCGCGCGACCTGGGGCGCGGCGGTGCTCGCCACCCTGCTGGCGGGCGCAGCCTGGCGTCTGACGGAGGGGCCCGTCGCCCTGCCGGACTGGGCGGTCGCGCGGATCGAGACGCGGATCGCCCGCGATCTGGCCCCGCGGGAGGTCGCGCTGGGCGGGGTCGCGCTGTTCTACGATCTGGAGGCGCAGGCGCTGCGGTTGGCGCTGTCGGATATCACGCTCGAGGAGGATGCCGCGCCGATCCTGACACTGCCGGATGCGCGGGTGGCGCTCGACGGGGCAGAGCTTCTGCGGGGCAGGGTGCGTCCGCGCCGGGTGGAGATCACCGGCGTCGCGATCGACGTCGGACGCGATGCGGACGGGCGCTTTTCCCTCGCGCTCGCGTCCGGCGGGGGCGATCTGCCGGACAGCTGGGCGGCGGCGCTGGCCATGCTGGACGGTCTGCTGGACGCGCCCGCGATCTCCGCGCTGGAGGCCGTCACCGCCACCGATGTCACCGTCCGGTTCGAGGACGCGGTCACGGGCATGTCGCAGCAGGCGCGGGGCGGGACCGTCACCTGGCGTCGGGACGGCGAGGAGGTGCGGCTGGCGATCGCCTCCACCGTCGCGCTCGGTCCCGACGTCACGCGCCTGTCGGGTAGCATGACCCGCGGGCGGGGGGCCGGGGGCGGCGTGTCCGCAAGGATCGAGGTTTCCGGGCTCTCCCTCGGCGGCCTGGCGGAGATGATGCCGAACGTGCCGGCCCTCTCCCTTGCCGCCGGGGAGGTTTCCGCGACCGCGACGATGTCCGTATCCGAAGACGGCACGCCCGGACCCCTGCGCGGGCGGCTCGTGGCGACTGGCGCGCGAATGGTCGACCGCCCCGCACTGGCGCTCGACCGCGCGGTGCTCGCGTTCGGCTGGCTGCCCGGATCGGGGCGCATCGGATTGTCCGAGATAGCCGCGGCCGCGGACGACGTGGACATCGCGGCGGACGGGCAGATCCTGATGGAGGACGGGCTGGTCGGCCCCCTGCAGCTTCAACTCGCCCTCGGGCCCACGACGCTCGATCCGGACGGGTTGTTCGACCGCCGCGTGGCCTTCGACTCCGGCGTGTTCGAGGCGCGGCTGACGCAGGCGCCGCTGGCCCTTCGCATCGGGCAGGCGATGGTGACCGGCCCGTCCGGCACCGCGCGCCTGTCGGGGCGGGTCGCCTTCGGGCCCGCGGGTCCGGCCGGCATCCTGCGGCTCGCGGTGCCGCGGATGGAGGTGACCGACCTCGTCGCGCTCTGGCCGCCGTCGATCCAGGTGCAGGCGCGGCAGTGGTTCACCGGCAACCTCCTCGGGGGCACGGCGACGGGGGCCACGGCGCTGCTTCGGATCGTCCCGGGGCTGGCACCGCAGGTCGCCGCGAGCTTCGACTTCGCCGGCGGATCGGTGCGCTACATGCGGTTCATGCCGCCGGCCCGGGGTGCGGCGGGGGCGGCGGAACTGATCGACGACCGGCTGACGCTGCGCATCGATCGCGGGCGGGTGCCGGCGGGGGATGAGGATGGCGACGAGGGTGGCGACGGGGGCGGCGACGTCGACCTGTCCGGCACGGTCTTCTCGATCCTCGACACGACGCGCCGCCCCTCCACCGGCGAGCTGTCGCTGCGGGCCCGGGGAGACATCGGCGACGTCCTCACGCTGCTCGACAACCGGCCGTTCCGTCTGCTGGAGCGGCTTCGGCGCACGCGGGATTTCGTGAGCGGGCAGGCCGATCTCGAGGTTGCCGTCACCCTGCCGCTGCGCCGCGGCAATGCGCCGGCGGATGTCGTCTACGACGTCTCGGCCAAGCTGCGGGATGTGACCAGCGACGATATCGTGCCGGGGCGCGCGCTCGTGGCGTCCGAACTGGACCTGACGGTGGATCGGGTCGGGGTCCGCATCGAGGGGGACATGACGCTGGCCGGCGTGCCCTTCACCGGGCGCTATGTACAGGCACTTCCGCCGCCATCGGACGTTCCGCTCGACCCGGATGCCCCACCAGGGCCCTCCCGACCGCTGCCGGAACCCGGGCGCGTCGAAGGCGTGGCGCGCCTGTCGCCCGCCGGCTTGGCGCGGCTCGGGGTGGCGCTCGGTGCGGTGACGCTCGAGGGAGAAGCGCAGGCGGAGATCGCGGTTGCCCTGCCCGCCGGAGCGCCGCCGGAGCTGGAGGTGCGCAGCGACCTGCGCGGGCTGTCCGCCGCCCTGCCGGTCATCAGCTGGCGCAAGCCCGCCGGAACCGCGGCCCGCTTCGAGCTGGACGCGACGCTCTCCTCCCCGGCACGCATCACCCGCCTGGCGTTCGACGCGCCCGGACTTGCCGCAACCGGGCGCGTGAGCCTGCGACCCGGTGCCGGCGGGCTGGAGCGGGCGACGTTCGACCGGCTGGATACCGGCTGGTTCCGCGGTCCGCTGGTGCTGACCGGGCGGGGCGCGGGGGCCGCACCTGCGGTGACGATCGGCGGCGGCAGCGCGGACCTGCGCAGGGCGCTGCTGGTCGGGCAGGGCGGCGGCGGGGGCGACCCGGCACCGCTGGAAATCGCGCTGAACCGGCTCATCGTGACGGAAGGGATCTCCCTGACCGACATGCGTGCCACGCTGCGCGGCGGATCGGGTCGGTTCACCGCGCGGATCAACGGCGGAACGGCGATCGAGGGCGTGCTGGCCCCGGAGGCGGGCGGCTCCGCGGTGCAGATCCGCGGGGCGGACGGGGGCGGGGTGCTCCGCTCCGCGGGGCTGTTTCAGGACGCTCGGGGCGGCACGGTATCGCTGACGCTGCGACCGACGGGGCGAACCGGCATCTATGCCGGCCAGCTGCGGATGGCCCAGTTGCGCGTGCGCAATGCGCCGGCCCTCGCATCGCTCCTGCAGGCGCTGTCGGTCGTGGGCATCCTGGAGCAGCTGAGCGGGGAGGGGCTGTTCTTCCAGACCGTCGAGTCGGACTTCACGCTGCGCCCCGGGGACATCCTCGTACGCCGCGCGAGCGCCGTGGGGCCCAGCATGTCGATCACCGCCGACGGGCTGTTCGACACGGTTACGAAGCGGCTGGACATGCAGGGCGTGATCTCCCCGATCTATCTGGTGAACGGGCTGTTCGGCGCGCTGTTCTCCCGGCGCGACGAAGGGCTCTTCGGGTTCAACTATCAGCTCACCGGGCTCGCGGCGGACCCTTCGGTCACGGTCAATCCGCTGTCGATCCTCACGCCGGGCCTGTTCCGCGACATCTTCCGCCGCCCGCCGCCATCCTGATAGGGGCCGCCCCATGAAACTCTCCGACTTCGACTTCGACCTGCCGGACGACCTGATCGCCACGCGCCCGGTCTCCCCGCGTTCCTCCTCCCGCCTCATGGTGGCGGAGGGGGACGCGATCACCGATGCGACCTTCGCGGACCTGCCGCGCTGGCTGCGCCCCGGGGATCGGCTGGTGCTCAACGACACCAAGGTCATTCCCGCCCGGCTCGAC
This sequence comes from uncultured Alphaproteobacteria bacterium, assembly GCA_963757495.1. GTDB lineage: Bacteria > Pseudomonadota > Alphaproteobacteria > Rhodobacterales > Rhodobacteraceae > Jannaschia. The sequence continues at coordinate 206,031 of CAVWRZ010000017.1, read as the reverse complement.
GGCACGCGGGTGCGCGCCTCGACCGACGGGACGGGGCGGGCGGCGGTCGAGTTCACGCTCACCGCCGCGCGACCCGACGGGACCTGGCGCGCGCTGGCACGGCCGCTGCGCAAGCTGCGTGCCGGCGATGCGATCGAGTTGGCGGCGGGGCATCGCGCGACGGTGCTGGAGCGGCACGAAACCGACGTCGCCCTGCGCTTCGACTGCGCGCCCGAGGATCTGGACGCGTTGCTCGACGCGGCCGGCCAGATGCCGCTGCCCCCCTACATCGCGGCCCGCCGCGCGCCGGACGACCGGGATCGCGACGACTACCAGACCGTCTGGGCCCGGCACGCCGGGGCCGTCGCCTCGCCCACCGCGAGCCTGCACTTCGACGCTACCCTTCTGGAGCGGCTGCGGGCGATGGGCGTCGATTTCACCGAAGTGACGCTGCATGTCGGCGCGGGCACCTTCCTGCCGGTGAAGGTCGAGGACGTGGCGACTCACCGGATGCACGCGGAGTGGGGGGAGGTCACGCCGGCCGCCGCCGCCGCCATCGCCGCCACGAAGGCCGCGGGCGGGCGCGTGATCCCGGTGGGCACCACGGCGCTTCGTCTGCTGGAAAGCGCCGCGGCCGGCGGCACGATCGCGGCGTTCCGGGGGGAGACGGAAATCTTCATCTATCCGGGTTATCGGTTCGTGGTGGCGGACGGCCTCGTCACGAACTTCCACCTGCCGCGCTCCACCCTGCTGATGCTCGTTTCCGCACTGATGGGGCGCGACCGGATGCTGCGGATGTACGCTCGCGCCATCGCCGGACGCTACCGTTTCTTCAGCTACGGAGACGGGTCTCTGCTGCTGCCCTAGTCCGCTCCGCCGCCTTCGCCGAATCTTCACGTCTTGGCTGTACCCGAGAGCAAGGAGAACGGTCGCCGCGCCGTCGTCGCTATCGGCTGGACGCATCGTCTCCGGGGGCGTAGGCGGCCCCGTCACCCCGAACCGGAGATCGCCATGCTGCCCGTCATCCGCAACTCGTGGGCGCTCCTCCTCGGGATCACCCTGCTGATGCTCGGCAACGGCATGCAGGGCACGCTGCTGGGCGTTCGCGGCGACATCGAGGGATTCTCGACTGCCGCGATGTCGATCATCATGGCCAGCTACTTCGCGGGCTTCCTGCTCGGCTCGCAGCTTATCCCCGGTCTGATCCGCCGGGTCGGGCACGTCCGCGTCTTCGCCTTCCTCGGCTCTCTCGCCTCGGCCGGTCTCATCCTCTACCCGCTGCTCACGAACGAGGTCGCCTGGACGGTGCTCCGGCTCCTGCTCGGATTCTGCTTCTGCGGCGTCTACATCGTGTCGGAAAGCTGGCTCAACAACACCACCACGAACGCGACCCGGGGCCGCGCGCTCTCGCTCTACATCATCGCGCAGATGATCGGCATCGTGGCCGCGCAGGCCCTCTTCGCCTGGGGCGATGCCTCGGACTACACGCTCTTCGTCATCGTCTCGGTGCTGGTCTCGCTGGCATTCACGCCGATCCTGCTCTCGGCGACCTCCGGTGCCGCCGTTCGAATCCGCCAAGCCGATGTCCTTCCGGACGCTCTATCGACACGTCGCCGCTCGGCTTCGTGGGCATCTTCCTGCTCGGCGCGGTGTTCTCCGCCCTCTTCGGGATGGCCGGGGTCTTCGGGGCCGCGGCCAAGCTCACCACCGGGCAGATCGCGCTCTTCGTCTCGGCGATCTACACCGGCGGGTTGATCCTGCAGTACCCCATCGGCTGGGCCTCCGACCGCTACGACAGGCGTGTGATGGTCGTGATCGGGGCCGTGATCGCGGCGGTGGCCTGCATCGTGGGGGCGACCGGTATCGGCGGGGTGACGGGGCTCTTCGTGGCCGCCTTCGTGGTCGGCGGCATGGCAAATCCCCTTTATGCGATCCTGCTGGCCTACACGAACGACTACCTGCAGCCCGAGGACATGGCCTCCGCCTCCGCCCAGCTGCTCTTCGTAAACGGGGTGGGCGCGATCGGCGGGCCGCTGGTCACCGGCTGGCTGATGAGCGTTGCCGGCCCCGGCGGCTTCTTCGTGTTCCTAGGCGTCCTGATGGCCATGCTAGCGGCCTACGCACTCTGGCGGATGACGCGACGCGCCGCCGTCCCGGAGAACGAGACCCAGGGAAGATACGTCGTGATGTCGCCGATGGTCACCACGTCCGTCACGATGGACGTCGTCGTCGATGGGTGGGAAGAGGAGGCGGCCGAGGCCCAGGACATCTCCGGAAAGGACGCCGCATGACCCTTCGCACCCCCGACGACGTGACCCGGTTCTGGCTGTCGGACCTGTCGCCCGAGGACTGGTACCGGCAGGACGACGCGCTGGACGACCGCATTCGCGACCGCTTCCTGACGACCTGGGAGGTGGCGGAGGGGCTTCGGATGGCCTGGTCGGCGACGGCGCAGGGATCGCTCGCCTATCTCATCCTCACCGATCAGATGTCGCGCAACATGCTGCGGGGCGAGGCGCGGGCCTTCTCCACCGACGTGTCCGCCCGTGCGACGGCCAAATCCGCGATCCGCCGCCGCTTCGACCTCGCCGTCGATGCCCCCGCGCGGCAGTTCTTCTACCTGCCGCTGGAACATTCGGAATCGCTGCAGGACCAGGAGCAGGCCGTGCGCCTGATCCTCACGCGGATGGATGCGCCGGAGACACTGCTGCACGCGCGGGCGCACCGGAACATTATCCGTCGGTTCGGCCGCTTCCCGTTCCGCAACGCGGCGCTGGGGCGCGTGAACACGGGCGCGGAGCAGGCGTTTCTCGACGACGGGGGATACGGCGCGGTCCTGCGGGACCTGCGGCAGGAGGGATCGGGTTCGTCCGGCCCGGGGGTTTCCTCCGAACCCGCGTTGGAATAGTTCAACGTTGAACGGTCTTCAGCGATCCGCGTTGGGTGCCGCATTGCGAGAGGACGCCCCATGGCCCAGAACTTCGACCTGATCGTGATCGGTGCCGGCCCCGGCGGTTACGTAGCGGCAATTCGCGCGGCGCAGCTCGGCATGAAGGTCGTCTGCATCGAGCGCGAGCATCTCGGTGGGATCTGCCTGAACTGGGGCTGCATCCCCACGAAGGCCATGCTGCGCTCCTCGGAGGTGTTCCACCTCATGCACCGGGCCAAGGAGTTCGGGCTGAAGGCCGACGGCATCGGCTACGATCTGGACGCGGTGGTCAAGCGGTCCCGCGCGATCGCCAAGCAGCTCTCGGGCGGGATCGGGCACCTGTTCAAGAAGAACAAGGTGACGACGATCATGGGCGAGGCGAAGCTGGCGGGGCCGGGCAAGGTCACGGTCACGACCGACAAGGGCTCCGAGGAGCTGACGGCGAAGAACATCGTCCTCGCAACCGGGGCCCGCGCGCGCAATCTTCCGGGGCTGGAGGCGGACGGCAAGCGCGTCTGGTCCTACAGGCACGCGCTGGTGCCGCCGCACATGCCCAAGAAGCTGCTGGTGATCGGCTCGGGCGCCATCGGCATCGAGTTCGCCAGCTTCTACAACACGCTCGGGGCCGACACGACCGTCGTTGAGGTGATGGACCGCGTGCTGCCCGTGGAGGACGAGGAGATCTCGGCCTTCGCCCGGAAGTCCTTCGAGAAGCAGGGTATGAAGATCCTGCAGAAGGCGATCGGTCAAGGCGCTGGACCGTCAGGCCGACAAGGTCGTCGCCACCATCGAGGCCGGCGGCAAGGCCGAGACCCATGAGTTCGACACCGTCATCTCCGCGGTCGGCATCGTCGGCAATGTCGAAGGGCTGGGGCTGGAGGAGGCGGGCGTCGAAGGTCGAGCGCTCCCACGTGGTGACCGACGAGTACTGCCGCACCGGGGTGGAGGGGCTCTACGCCATCGGCGACATCGCCGGCGCGCCGTGGCTCGCGCACAAGGCGTCGCACGAGGGGGTCATGGTCGCCGAGCTGATCGCCGGAATGGACCCGCACCCCGTCCTGGCGTCGAGCATCGCCGGGTGCACCTACTGCCATCCGCAGGTCGCCAGCGTCGGGCTGACCGAGGCGAAGGCCAAGGAGGCAGGCCACGACATAAAGGTCGGCCGCTTCCCGTTCATCGGCAACGGCAAGGCCATCGCGCTGGGGGAGTCGGAGGGGATCGTGAAGACGATCTTCGACCGCAAGACGGGCGAGCTGCTGGGCGCGCACATGATCGGCGCGGAGGTGACCGAGCTGATCCAGGGCTACGTCATCGGCCGGCAGCTCGAGACGACCGAGGAGGATCTGGCCCAAACCGTCTTCCCGCACCCGACCCTGTCGGAAATGATGCACGAAAGCGTGCTGGACGCGGACGGGCGGGCGATCCACTTCTGATCGTTGCCGTCCCCGGCGGCGTACCTTCCGATCCGACGGGACGACTGCGATGGAAAGAACCAACTGGGCGATCGTCGGGCTGACCTTCGTCGGAGGTCTGCTGGCCGCCGCGCAGTTCGCGAAGATCAGCCTCGCGCTGCCGCAGGTCGCGTCGGCCTTCGGAAGCTCGGTGACCGGCGTGGCCTTCCTCGTCTCGCTCGTCGGCCTGGTTGGGCTGGTGCTCGGCCCGATGGCGGGCGGCATCGCGGCGGGGCTGGGCATCGGACGGACCTTCCTGATCGGGCTCTGCCTCGGCGGCGCGATGTCGCTGGTGCAGGCCCTCATGCCCCCGCTCTGGCTCTTCGGCGTCAGTCGCGGCGTGGAGGGGCTGGCCCACCTCGCGCTGGTCGTCGCGGGCCCGCCGCTGATGGCGGAGGCGGCCAGCGACGCCGACCGTCCGCTGGTCATGGGGATCTGGGCCGTGTTCTTCGGAGCCGCGCTGGCGATTGTCGGCGCAGATCTTTCCGGGCGTCCTGTCGACCGGAGGCCTGCCGCTGCTCTTCGTCCTGCACGGGTCATGCCTGCTGCTTCTGGCCGCGGCGATGTGGCGGATCGTGCCGCGCCTTCCCCGGGCCGCCATCTCGCTCGACCCCGTCGCGGTGCACCGGGAGATCTACGGCTCGATCCGGTACATGGCACCCGGACTGGGTTTCGTCTGCTACACGTTCCTCTTCATCGCGGCGATCGCCTTCCTGCCCGCGGCGCTCGGGCGACCGGCTCTGGGGACGGTCCTGCCCCTCGTCACGCTGCTTTCCACCCTCGCCGGCGGCGCGCTGTGCAAACGGTTCGCGCCGCATCGTGTCGGCGGGGCCGGGTATCTCGGGACGGGTCTCGGCGTCGCGGGGATGGCGCTCGGGGTTCCGGGCGCGGTGGAGGCGTGTTTCATGTTCATGGGGCTGATCCCGGGAGCGAGCTTCGCGTCGATTCCCGCATGGAACGCCAGCCCGGCGGACAGGGCGCGGGCGACCGGAGCCATCGCGCAGCTGGGCAACCTCGGGACGGTGACGGGAACGCCCGTCTTCGCTCTGACCTATGCGGCCGCTGGACTCGCGGGACTGCTCTGGCTCACCGGCGGCGTCGCGGCGCTCGGCTGCATCCTCGTGCTGTGGTCCGGGTCGTCGGGCCTCTGGCCGTCAACGTGGCGGGGTGTTAGACGTTCCGTAAATGTTCCTTACGGAGTCGTTCGCCCTTTCGGGGCGGACGATTGCAACGTCGCGGCCTCTTCCTATGTCGTGACCTTGCAGCAGTCCGAGCAGCCGACCGGGGGCGATATGGCCGAGCAGAAGTTCATCGAAGTCCGCGGCGCGCGCGAGCACAACCTCAAGGGCGTGGACGTCGACATTCCGCGCGACAAGCTGGTGGTGATCACCGGGCTCTCCGGGTCCGGCAAATCCTCGCTGGCCTTCGACACGATCTACGCCGAAGGGCAGCGTCGCTACGTCGAGTCGCTCTCCGCCTACGCGCGCCAGTTCCTCGACATGATGCAGAAGCCGGACGTGGATCACATCTCCGGCCTCTCCCCGGCAATCTCCATCGAGCAGAAGACGACGTCGAAGAACCCGCGCTCCACCGTCGGCACGGTGACCGAAATCTACGACTACATGCGCCTGCTCTACGCCCGCGCCGGCACGCCCTACTCCCCGACCACGGGCGAGCCGATCACCGCGCAGCAGGTGCAGGACATGGTCGACCGGGTGATGGCGATGGACGCGGGGACGCGGGGCTACCTGCTGGCCCCCATCGTGCGCGACCGGAAGGGCGAATACCGCAAGGAGATGCTGGATCTGCGCAAGCAGGGGTTCCAGCGCGTGAAGGTCGACGGCGCGTTCCACGACCTCGACAGCCCGCCCGAGCTCGACAAGAAGTTCCGGCACGACATCGACGTGGTGGTGGACCGGATCGTCGTGCGCGAGGGGCTGGAGGCGCGTCTCGCCGACAGTTTCCGCACCGCGCTCGACCTCGCCGACGGTATCGCGATCCTCGAGATCGCGGCGAAGGACGGGGAGGAGCCCGGCGCGCGGCACACCTTCTCCGAGAAGTTCGCCTGCCCCGTCTCCGGCTTCACCATCCCCGAGATCGAGCCGCGGCTCTTCTCCTTCAACGCGCCGTTCGGGGCCTGTCCGAAGTGCGACGGGCTGGGCCATGAGCTGTTCTTCGACGAGCGGCTGGTGGTGCCCGACGTGACGCTGCCGCTGGGGAGGGGAGCGATCGCGCCGTGGAACAAGGGGAAATCCCCGTACTTCCTCCAGACCATCGAGTCGATCGCCAAGCACTACGGTTTCGACCAGAAGGCGGCGTGGAAGGACCTGCCGGAGGAGATCCAGACGGTCTTCCTGCGCGGGTCGGGCAAGACCAAGATCAAGTTCCGCTACGACGAGGGCGGGCGCATCTACGAGGTTTCCCGCGTGTTCGAGGGCGTGGTCCCGAACATGGAACGCCGCTACCGCGAGACCGATTCCACCTGGGTGCGCGAGGAGTTCGAGCGCTACCAGAACAACCGTCCCTGCGGGGCTTGCGGCGGCTACCGGCTGCGGCCCGAGGCGCTGGCGGTGAAGATCGGCACGAAGCACGTCGGCGAGATCGTGCAGATGTCGATCCGCGAGGCGCTGGACTGGTGCGAGGAGGTGCCGAACGTCCTGTCCAAGCAGAACAACGAGATCGCGCGCGCCATCCTAAAGGAGATCCGCGAGCGGCTGGGGTTCCTCAACAACGTCGGGTTGCAGTACCTCACCCTGAGCCGGAACGCGGGCACGTTGTCGGGCGGAGAGAGCCAGCGCATCAGGCTCGCGTCGCAGATCGGCAGCGGGCTGACCGGCGTGCTCTACGTCCTCGACGAGCCCTCCATCGGTCTGCACCAGCGCGACAACGACCGGCTGCTGACGACGCTCAAGAACCTGCGCGATCAGGGGAATACCGTCATCGTCGTCGAGCACGACGAGGAGGCGATCCGCGAGGCGGACTACGTCTACGACATCGGTCCGGGGGCGGGGATCCACGGTGGCACGGTGGTCGCGCATGGGACGCCGGCCGAGCTGGAGGCGAATCCGGCGAGCGTGACCGGCGACTATCTGGCGGGGCGCAAGGCGATTCCGGTGCCCGACAAGCGGCGCAAGGGGACGAAGAAGAAGGTCACCGTCGTCAAGGCGACCGGCAACAACCTGCAGGGGCTGACGGTGGATTTCCCTCTGGGCAAGTTCGTCGCCGTCACCGGCGTCTCGGGTGGCGGCAAGTCGACCCTGACCATCGAGACGCTGTTCAAGACGGCTTCGATGAAGCTGAACGGTGCGCGGCAGACGCCCGCGCCCTGCGAGACGGTGAAGGGGCTGGAGCATCTCGACAAGGTCATCGACATCGACCAGCGGCCGATCGGGCGCACGCCGCGGTCGAACCCGGCGACCTATGTGGGGGCCTTCACGCCGATCCGGGACTGGTTCGCCGGTCTGCCGGAGAGCAAGACGCGCGGCTACAAGCCGGGCCGGTTCAGCTTCAACGTCAAGGGCGGGCGCTGCGAGGCCTGTCAGGGCGACGGGGTCATCAAGATCGAGATGCACTTCCTGCCCGACGTCTATGTCGAATGCGAGACCTGCCGCGGCAAGCGTTACAACCGCGAGACGCTGGAGGTGCATTTCAAGGGCAAGTCCATCGCCGACGTGCTCGACATGACGGTGGAGGATGCGCAGGAGTTCTTCCGCGCCGTGCCTTCGATCCGCGAGAAGATGGACGCGCTGATGCGGGTGGGCCTCGGCTACATCAAGGTCGGGCAGCAGGCGACGACGCTTTCGGGCGGAGAGGCGCAGCGGGTGAAGCTCTCGAAGGAGCTGTCGAAGCGCAGCACCGGGCGAACGCTCTACATACTCGACGAGCCGACGACGGGGTTGCACTTCGAGGACGTGCGCAAGCTGCTGGAGGTGCTGCACGAACTCGTGGACCAGGGGAACAGCGTCGTCGTGATCGAACACAACCTGGATGTGGTGAAGACCGCCGACCACGTCATCGACATCGGTCCGGAGGGTGGCGACGGGGGCGGGATGCTCGTCGGTGCCGGCACGCCCGAGAAGATCGCCGAGATGGCCGACAGTCACACCGGGCGCTATCTCGCCCCGCTGCTGCTGGGGCGGAAGGTGGCGGCGGAGTAGTCGCTCGTCGTCAGGCGGTGGCTTCGCTCGATGCGGCGTCGCTGCGCCAGCGGATGAACATCAGCAGCGACGTGGAGAACGTCGCCATCCCTATCATCTCCATCGTCTCCTCGATCATGGAGGCGGTGGCGAACCTGACGTTCAACATGTCGCCCTCCGCCACGAAGATGCTCGATCCGATGAGCTCCATGCCGATCGCGCCTCCGACGTAGAGTGCGCCCGCCGTGAACATGGTGACGGCGATGATCCTGGGCAGCCGCATCAGAAAGCTCGCATAGAACACTCCCACCAGCGAGACGAGGAACAGCCCGGGCACGGTCCATGCGAAATACAGGGCGTCACCGGTGATGTCGAGCTCCGTCCGGACGATGCCGTTGAGACTCTCATGGAAGGACGCGGCTTCGTCGAAGGCGAGCATGGGGAACAGCAACGCGAGACCGAGCCAATGGCGGCGACCCTCACCACCGCGGATGTATTCGGTTCGGGCGATGTACGCGAGCATCGCGGCGGCAATGGCGATCAGGGTGAAGTTGAAGAAGGTCGGGATGTTCCGCTCACGGTCGAGGGAGAACGTGTTGAACAAGACGACTTCCCTGTACTTCGCGGTCTCGAGGTCGACGATCGAATGAAGGACGGCCGAGGCCGTCAGCAGGATCGCAACGATCGATACCGTGACGATGAAGAACGACCTGGGGGAGACGGAAATGAGGTCGTCGGCGACGATTCGCCGCTCGCGGGCCAAAGTGGTTCTCATGAGGGCTCCACAGTGAATATGATACAAAACTATTAACCATAACATGTAGAACTGTTACATCTAGCACGTCGGGCCGCGCATCGCCAGAGAATTGGGTCCGATGGCGGGCTGGTTCGATTCACCTCGGGGTCGGCCTAGGCTACCAGCAAGCGGCCTAGCCCGTGGAAATGGTAGATGTCCGCATATCTGGGCGGTTCCACGACGGTCAGGCCGGGACGCCGTTCGGAGAGTGCCGCAAACCCGTGGAGCAGTTCCAGACGGGCCAGAGGCGCGCCGAGGCAGAAGTGCAGCCCGGCCCCGAAGCTCGTCGCGGCGGGGGCGTCCGGAAACCGGGTCGGATCGAACCGTGCGGGGTCGGCGTAGGCGGCGGGATCGCGGTTGGCGGCCCCCAGCAGTAGGGCGACTCGCTCGCCATGCGCGAAGCGGTGGCCGAAGACCTCCACCTCCTCCATCGCGTAGCGGGTGAACATGTGCAGCGGCGGGTCGTGCCGCAGTACCTCCTCCACCAGCGCCGGCGTGACCTCCGCGCCCCAGAGCCCCGCCCCGATCAGTCCCGCCACGCCGTTGCCCAACGTGTGCACCGTCGCCTCGTGACCGGCGTTGAGCAGAAGGATGCAGGTCGCGGTAACCTCCTCGGGGGTCAGTTTCCCTTCGGCGGCGACGGCAAGCAGTTGCTCGATCAGGCTGTCGGGGGCGGGGCGGCGGAACACATCGGCGAGGTAGGTGGCGAAGGCGGTCGCGGCGGCGGCCGCGGCGATCTCGTCCGCCTGCGTCCGGCGGGCCTGGTACATGCCCACCATCGCGTTCGACCAGGCGAGCAGGAGAGGGGCATCGGTCTCGGGCACGCCGAGCAGCCGGGCGATGACGCGGACGGGCAGGGGGCGGGCGAAGGCTTCGAGCAGGTCGAACGGGCCGGCGGGGAAAGTGTCGATCAAGGCATGCGCGAGCGCGTCGATCTCCGGTCCCAGGGCGGCGATGCGACGGGAGGTGAAGGCGCGCAGGACCTGTCCGCGGAGCGTCGTGTGGCGTGGGGGCTCGAGTTCCAGCATCGAGTGATCCTCGATGGCCCAGAACCCGGCCTGATGGGCGGGGCGCTCGGGCGGGAACGGGTCCTCGCGTCCGAAGCGACGGTCCCGGAGGAGGGCGGAGACGACAGCATGGGACGCCGCGACGGGCATGTCGTAGTCTTCCCAGATCGCCAGCGGACCGGCGGCGCGGAGGCGATCGTAGAAGGGGTAGGGGTCCTGTACGAAGGTCGGATCGACGGGCGATTGGCGGAAACACTCCATCGGTCGAAGGGGGCCTAGGACGCGGCGAGCGCTTCGACGATCGGCACGAAGTCCGCCGCCTTCAGGCTGGCCCCGCCGACCAGCGCGCCGTTCACGTTCGTCAGCGCGAAGAGCTCCGCGGCATTGGCCGCCTTGACGGATCCCCCGTAGAGCAAGGACATGTCGGGCCCGAGGTTCGCGCGCAGAGCGTCATGAACCTCCGCCACCTGTTCGGGCGTGGCGACCTTGCCGGTTCCGATGGCCCAGACGGGTTCGTAGGCGACGATCGTGTTGTCCGCGTCCGCCCCCTCGGGGAGCGAGCCGTCGAGTTGCGCGGTCAGGACGGCGAGCGTCTCCCCCGCCTCCCGCTGCGCCAGCGTCTCGCCGATGCAGAGGATCGCGGTGAGGCCCGCGGCCCAGGCGGCTTCGGTCTGCGCGCGCACGTCTGCATCGGTCTCCCCGTGGTCCGCACGACGCTCGGAATGGCCGGTGATGCAGAAGGTCGCACCTGCGTCCGCAAGCATCGGGGCGGAGATGTCGCCGGTATGGGCACCGGAAATTGCCGAGTGGCAATTCTGGCCGCCGGTCGAAACGCCGATCTCGGCGAAGCCGGCCAGCAGCGTGGCGGGGGGGCAGAGAACGATCGTGCATCCGGCCGCGCCCGCGGCGGCGATGGCCCGCGCCTCGAGGAGCGCAGCGCGCGTCCCGTTCATCTTCCAGTTTCCGGCGGCGATCTTCCTCGGCATCCTCGGCCCTCCCAGTTCGGGACAGGGATACCCGTGTCAGGTCGGCGTGCCCAGAGCGGCGTCGAACTTGATCGACTCGCCGCAGCCGCAAGCTTCGGTGACGTTCGGGTTGCGGAACTTGAAGCCGGATTCGAGCAGGGACGTCTCGTAGTCGATCTCCGTGCCGAAAAGGAACATCTGCGCCATCGGGGCGATCAGGACGCGCGCGCCCTCGACCTCCACGACCTCGTCGTGCGGTTCGGCGGCGGCGACGTAGTCCATGGTGTATTCCATCCCCGCGCAGCCGCCCTTCTTCACGCCGATGCGCAACCCCGCCGCGTCCCGCTTGGCCATCAACCGGGCGATCTGGTGCGCGGCGGCGGGCGTCACCGTCACGGGGGATTGGCCGGGGATGGCAAACATGGGCGTCTCCTTCAGTGGCAAGGTAGGCGCGACGGGCTCCGGCCTCAAGGGGCGACGACGCGGTCGGCGAGGTAGGTCGCGACCGCTTCGAGCGCGGTGCGGATCGCCGGGGCGTGGCGCGCCTCGTGATGGCAGACGAGCCATTCGTCGTGGGTCAGCGCATCGATCGGGTCCGACAGGCGCACGAGACCGGTCGCATCGCCCGTGAAACACGGCAGGACGACGCGGCCCAGACCGGCGAGGGCCAGCCGCAGGCCGATGCGGGGGTCGTTGACGGCGGTGACGATGCGGCCGCCGTGATGCTGCGCGATCCAGAGGGCCGACGGGGTGCGCGGCGCGTCGTCGCTGCTGCCGATCCAGCCGTCTACGCCCTCGCGGCCATAGACGGCATAGTGGATCGTCGCGGTGCGGCGGCCGGCGAGCCAGGGCTGCTCCGGGCGGCGATTGCGCACGCCGATGTCGATCTCCCGGCGGGCGATGTCGAGGTCGAGGTCGCAGTGCACGAACTCGGGCACCCAGGAGGCTCCCGGCGACCAGTAGCGGGCGACGTCGGAGGCCAGCGCCTGCGCCGTCCAGGCCCCGGCGGAAATGCGGACGCGGGTCGGACCGAGACCCTCCACCTGCCATGCCGCGACCTCCGTGGCGGCCGCCTCCATCCGCTGCGCCCGCAGCAGGAGGGCCGCGCCATCGTCGGTCACGGAGTAGCCCCGCCCTCCGTGGTGGAAGAGGCGGCGGCCGAGCCGGGTCTCCAGAGCGGTCATCCTCCGGGACAGGGTCGCGGTGGAGGCTGCCGTTTCTGCGGCCGCCGCCGCCAGCGTGCCGTGACGCGCGACGGCGGCGAAGAGCGCGAGGTCGTTCCAGGGGATCGGGTCTTGCATGGGTGCAAGGCTAGTTGCGGACCCGGCGGGCTGCAATCGCCGGGGTCGAGGGGCAGATTGGGGAGGCAACAGGAAAGGACAGCCCCATGACCGATTTCTCCGACCCCACCCTCGTCCCGATGACGAACTACGAGCGCGAGCAGATCCAGTTCGCCCGACAGTGCGCCGACCTTCAGGCGCAGAAGCGCGTCAACTGGCGTCTGCGGGCGAGGCGTCTGCTGGGCATACGCTAGACATGCGGAAGGGGCCCGGATCGACCGGGCCCCCCTCGATCACGACGTCAGCCGAGGTTCAGAGGCCCTTGCAGTTGGCATAGTAGGTCACCGTCGCCGGCCAGTCCGAGAAGATGCCGGCGACGCCCACGTCCTGCGCCAGCACGTCCACCAGCTCGTAGGTCACGCCGTCGTTATCCGTCACGTCCGCGAGGGACTGGTAGTACCAGCCGCCGCCGTCGTTGAGCGGACCGGAGCGTTCCAGCGACCAGGCGATGAGTTCGAGGCCGGCGGCCTTCGCCTCCTCGGCATAGACCGACGGCACGATCTCCCCGTCCGCGACGGTCACGAGCATCCACAGCGGCGGGGCGAGGTAGTTCACGCCCATGTCGGCGAGCTCCTGCATCGTCGGCTTGAAGGTGCTCGCGTCCATCGGATCGATCAGCCCCTCGTCCTCGTCCTCCGCCTCGTAGCGGTCGTCGAGATAGACGGCCTGCGCGCCGAACTCGGGCTCGTTCTCGATCCAGTACTGAATATCCGAGAGGTTGAAACTCTGCGCCCAGACATCCGAGGCGGGCACGCCGGCGGCCTTGTACTCGTCGATCAGCTTCTGGGCGTAGTCCTCCTGGCGAGAAGCCTTCGTGCGGCATCTCCACGGAGGCGGACTTGAGTTCCGGCGTGAACTTGGCCCCGAGCGAGCGGAAGAGCTCGATCGACTCGGCGTGGGTCATGATGGTGGTGCCCGCCCCGTAGAGACCCGTGCGGAAGCCCGCGATGCCGCCCTGATACTCTTCGGCCGTGGTCGCGGAGCCGTCGGCGGCATCCATCTTCGGCTGCAGCGTCCGGTACTCGGCCAGCGTGATCTCGGAGGTGCGGCACTCGGCGGTGGCGCCCTGATCGCCGGAGGCGGCGGTGAAGGGCGTCGTGCAGGTGTCGGCGAGGTCGGAGACGAGGATGTTCGTCGTCGTGTGCAGGTCGTTCTGCGCGTGACGGCAGACGAGCTCGTGATCTTGCGTAAAGGTCACGTCGCATTCGAGGATGCCGGCACCCATGGCGGCGGCGGCGACGTTGGATTCGACGGTATGCTCGGGGAACATCAGAGGCGCGCCGCGGTGCCCGATGGAGAAGTCGGTGCGCATCGGCGTCTGCCCGGCGCAGGCCTCGAGCTCGGTCTTGAGCTCGCTGTCGTCCATCTGGCTGATCAGCCAGGCGGGACGGGGGCCGTAGGTCAGGCCGGGATCGGTGTGCGCATCGGCGTAGGCGGCCGTGCAGGTGAGCGTCATAAGCCCTGCGAGTGTGGTACGGTTGATCATGTCCGGTCTCTCCCTCGAAACGGTCTGTTTCCAGTGGACCGTAGCCGTGACGGCAGCGTTACCGCAACATGAACGATGGATGACGTCGCCGCGGTCCGGTCGCGGCTACATGAACCCCAGTTCCAGCCGCGCCTCGTCGGACATCATCTCCATCCCCCAGGGGGGCTCGAACACGAGGTCGACGTCCACGTCCTTGACGCCCGGCTGCGCCAGCACGGCGTCGGCGACCCATCCAGGCATTTCCCCGGCGACCGGGCATCCGGGCGCGGTCAGTGTCATGATGACCTTGACCGAGTTCTCCGCGTCGATGTCGATGGTGTAGATCAGCCCGAGATCGAAGATGTTGACCGGGATCTCCGGGTCGAAGACCGAGCGGCAGGCATCCACGCAGGCCTCGTGCAGCGGATGGTCGGTGCTGGACGGTGCGATGAGCGGCGTTCCCTCGAGGCGGTCGGCGATGTGGGGCTGGGCATTCGACATCATGTGATCCCTCGTGTTGGTCGACTGAAAAGATAGGGATTGCGACGGGGGGCGTAAAGGCCGGATGCGCGAAGGGGCGCACCGATCACGGCGCGCCCCCTGTTACGGCTCGGACGTTTCGCCGGATCAGAAGCGGAAGTTGAGGTTCACCCCGACCGTGCTGGCGTTCGCATCGATGTCATCGTCGCCACCGTCGAGATCCTCGAAGTCGTGGAAGAGTGCCTCTGCACCGAGCGTGACACGCTCCGTCACGAAGACTTCGTAGCCCAGGCCCGCGAAGTAGCCATCGGCCGATCCCAGATCGTCGGTATCGGCCCGCGCGAAGCCGCCCGTCGCGTAGAACAGGTTGCGGCCGGCGGTGGCACCGGCCCGCATGCCGACGCGCAGGATGCTGTCGATCTCCACGTCGCTGTCACCGAGTTCGATGTTGGCGGTGTCGTACTGGACCAATCCGCCGACGAGCCCGCGGCCGAAGGTCATGTCGTAGCCGGCGCGCAGACCGATGGTGCCGCCGTCTCCGTCGAGCGCGCTGCCGAAGCTCAGGTCATCGTCATCGTCGTCATCGTCGTCGTCGTCGCCATCCGCGGTGCCTCCGGGGCGAATGTCGGCGAAACCGGCCTGCAGACCGGCGTAGCCACCGCCCCATTCGAAAGCGGGGGCCGGCACGACGAACACAGGTGCCGGCTCGACGACCACGGGGGCGATGTTGCCGGCGAAGGCCGGGGCGGCCAGCGGGACCAATGCGGTCGCGGTGATTGCGAGAAATCTCATGGGGATGCTCCTGTCATGAATGCCAGGGCCCGGACACGGAACCCTCCACCTGCGCATATGCAAATCCCCGTGTCCCGTCAGATCGCAAGTTCGTCATCCGGAGGCTGCGGCAGTTTTCCGCCGATACCCTAACGTAACTGCAAGATATTGATGCGGCTGACTGTTTTCGATGACCCGGACGCCGCTCCTGGTTGCCCCTGGTCTGCCCGATCGATCCATACGCCGCTCGGGTCCCGGACCCTGGCCGACGGGCTGCGACCGACGGCTGGTCCCGCGATGCGCACTTTGATAACCCGGGGCTTTCCGCGACTGTCGGAGGGGGCGTCATGACATCAGATGTGTCTTTCGAACTGCGCGCGACCGACGGTTCGGCGCGGGTCGGCGTACTTCATACCCCCCGCGGCGAAATCCGGACGCCTGCATTCATGCCGGTCGGCACGGCGGCGACGGTGAAGGGGATGCTTCCCGGCTCGGTTCGCGAGACCGGCGCGGACGTGCTGCTCGGCAACACCTATCACCTGATGCTGCGGCCGACGGCGGAACGGATCGCAAGCCTTGGCGGGCTGCACCGGTTCATGAACTGGGACGGGCCGATCCTGACGGACTCCGGCGGATTCCAGGTCATGACGCCTCGGCGCGTTGCGCAGGCTCGATGCGGACGGGGTGACCTTCAAATCCCACATCGACGGCTCGAAGCATCGGCTGACACCCGAACGCAGCATGGAGATCCAGGCGCTGCTCGGGTCGGACATCGTCATGTGCTTCGACGAATGCCCCGCGCTGCCCGCGGACCGGGACCGCATCGCCGCTTCGATGGAGTTGTCGATGCGATGGGCGGCCCGGTCCAGGGCGGCGTTCGGGGATCGGCCCGGACACGCGCTCTTCGGGATCCAGCAGGGCGGTCTGGAGGAGGACCTTCGGCGCGCGAGCGCGCAGGCCCTGTGCGAGATCGGGTTCGACGGATATGCCGTCGGCGGGCTGGCCGTCGGCGAGGGGCAGGCCGCGATGTTCGGTTGCCTCGACCATGCGGCGACCCACCTGCCGGTAGACCGGCCGCGCTACCTGATGGGCGTCGGCAAGCCGGACGACATCGTCGGTGCGGTCGCGCGGGGAATCGACATGATGGACTGCGTGCTCCCGTCTCGGTCGGGGCGAACGGGGCAGGGCTGGACGCCCCGGGGCCAGGTCAACCTGCGCAACGCGCGCCACGCGGACGACCCGCGCCCGTTGGACGACACCTGTGCCTGCCCCGCCTGCCGCGGCTACTCGCGCGCCTATCTCCACCACGTCGTCCGGTCCAAGGAAATGATCGCCGGCATGCTCCTGACCTGGCACAATCTGCAGTACTATCAGCGGCTGATGGCCGGCATGCGCGAGGCGATCGGCGCCGGCACTTTCGCCGGCTGGCAAAAGGATTTCCATGCGATGCGCGCCGAGGGGGACATCGAACCCATCTGACCCGGCCTCTTCATTGCGCCGTCAGGACGGCGGCAAGCCCGGTGCCTGCATCGTCGCTTTCGCGGTCCTCTTTAACTCGACGGTAGCTTCCGCGTGAAACAAGACGGGAACATCCCGATATTGACGGACGGGTGCGGGGGCCCCAGATATCGGCCTGTAACGGAAGAGCCCGAAGGTCGCCGCGAACGGGGCCGGGGCACTTCGCGAAAGGAAGCGACATGACGACATCCATCCATCCGGTGCTGCCGCTGCGCGACATCGTGGTCTTTCCGCATATGATCGTCCCGCTCTTCGTCGGACGGGAGAAATCCGTCCGCGCCCTCGAGGAGGTGATGTCGGACGACAAGCAGATCCTGCTTTCCAGCCAGATCGACCCCTCGGTCGACGAGCCGGACGCCGACGGCATCTACCGCGTCGGCGTGCTGGCGAACGTGCTGCAGTTGCTGAAGCTGCCGGATGGGACGGTGAAGGTTCTCGTCGAGGGACGTTCGCGGGTGAAGATCGTGCGGTTCACCGACAGCGCGCCGTTCTTCGAGGCGGAGGCCGAGACCCTTACGGAGACCTCCGGTGACCAGGCGACCATCGACGCGCTTCTGAAATCCGTGTCCGACGAGTTCGAGCGCTATGCGAAGGTGAAGAAGAACATCCCCGAGGAGGCCTTGGGGGCCGTGCAGGAGGCGAAGGATCCGGCGAAGCTCATCGACCTCGTCTCCGGCCATCTCGGCGTGGAGGTGGAGCAGAAGCAGGAGTTGCTGGAGATGCTCGTCGTCTCGGACCGGCTGGAGAAGGTCTTCGGCATGATGCAGGGCGAAATGTCGGTTCTCCAGGTCGAGAAGCGGATCAAGAGCCGCGTCAAGTCGCAGATGGAGCGCACGCAGCGCGAATATTACCTCAACGAGCAGATGAAGGCGATCCAGAAGGAACTCGGCGACGGGGAGGACGGTCAGAACGAGGTCGGCGAGCTGGAGACCCGCATCGCCGCGACCAAGTTCTCCAAGGAGGCGCGCGAGAAGGCGGAGGCCGAGCTCAAGAAACTGAAGAACATGTCGCCGATGTCCGCGGAGGCGAGCGTCGTTCGCAACTACCTCGACTGGCTGCTGTCGATCCCGTGGGGCACGAAGTCCCGCGTGAAGAAGGATATCGACAAGGCGCAGCAGGTTCTCGACCGGGATCACCACGGGCTGGAGAAGGTCAAGGAGCGGATCGTCGAGTACTTGGCCGTGCAGGCACGCTCGACCAAGCTGAAAGGCCCGATCCTGTGTCTCGTCGGCCCCCCGGGCGTCGGCAAGACATCCCTGGGCAAGTCCGTCGCGAAGGCGACTGGACGCGAGTTCATCCGCATTTCGCTGGGCGGCGTACGCGATGAATCGGAGATCCGCGGGCATCGGCGGACCTACATCGGGTCCATGCCGGGCAAGATCATCCAGGCGCTCAAGAAGGCCAAGACGACGAACCCGCTGATCCTTCTGGACGAGATCGACAAGATGGGAAACGATTTCCGGGGTGATCCGGCTTCGGCAATGCTCGAAGTGCTGGACCCGGAGCAGAACGGCACCTTCGTGGACCACTACCTGGAGGTGGAATACGACCTGTCGAACGTCATGTTCCTGACGACGTCGAACTCCTACAACATGCCGGGGCCGCTGCTGGACCGGATGGAGGTCATCCCGCTTGCCGGCTACACCGAAGAGGAGAAGGTGGAGATCGCGCGGGCGCATCTGCTGCACAAGCAGGTCAAGAACCATGGGCTGCGCAAGGGCGAATTCTCGATCTCCGACGGCGCGCTGGCGGAGATCGTTCGCACCTACACGCGCGAGGCCGGCGTGCGGAACCTGGAGCGCGAGATCGCCAAGCTGTGCCGCAAGGCCGTGACGCTGATCGTCGGCAAGAGGCAGACCTCCATCGACGTGACCGAGGAGAATCTCGCCGAGTTCCTCGGCGTGAAGAAGCACCGCTACGGGTTGGCGGAGCTGGAGGATCAGATCGGGGTGGTGACCGGGCTGGCCTACACCTCCGTCGGCGGCGACCTGCTGCAGATCGAGGCGCTGCGCCTGCCGGGCAAGGGCCGGATGAAGACGACGGGCAAGCTCGGCGACGTCATGAAGGAGAGCATCGACGCGGCCAGCAGCTACGTCCGGTCCATCGCGCCGCGGATCGGGGTGAAGCCGCCCCTGTTCGACACGATGGACATCCACGTCCACGTTCCCGACGGCGCAACGCCCAAGGATGGTCCTTCGGCCGGGCTCGCCATGGTCACGTCGATCGTCTCCGCGCTGACGCAGATCCCTGTCCGGCGCGACATCGCCATGACGGGGGAAGTGTCGCTCCGCGGGAATGCCATGCCGATCGGAGGGCTCAAGGAGAAGCTGCTCGCCGCGCTGCGCGGGGGGATCAAGACCGTCCTCATCCCCGAGGAGAACCGGAAGGATCTGATCGAGTTGCCTGACAGCGTGAAGGAAGGTCTGGAGATCATTCCGGTAAAGCACGTGTCGGAGGTACTCGAACTTGCACTCACCCGGGCCCCGGAGGCGATCGACTGGGACGAGGCGGCGGAGGAGGCCGCCAAGCTCGCGGCGCGGGCCGCCCGTGATCCGGGTCAGGGCGCGGTCGCCCACTAGCGACCGGCCTTGTCATCACTCGGTCCGGGTCATCCATCGGCCCGGACGGGTCGCATCGGCTGTGAAGCGGATGCCGTATGTCCGGGCCATCCCGGATGGATGGCCCGCCCCCCGCTGCCTGCGCAGAAGGTACGCTCCGCCGGCGTCGACATGCAGGCCCAGGCATCTCAAGAGCGCCCCGCATAACCGCGCGCGCCGTTCTTCGGTGAAACCTATCGTCACGCGCGTGGATGCGTCCTGAGCGATCCGGGCAGAGTGGATCGTTGCATCGGAAGTGTCCCGTCCGGCCGGAATGTTCGGTCTGGGCGTGAAGGTTTGACCCATGGCGGCGGGTACGCTACGGATCGTTAACTCTTGTTAATTTATGAGCCGTCTCATGTATCGCATCGCTTCGTATCTCGTCGCGGCGGCCCTCCTCCCGACCTCCGGTGAAGCGGGCACCCTCGCCCTCGACCTGCTCCGGAAAGACCGGATCGTCATCGCGATGGAGGCTGACGGTGGCGGGAAGGGCTACGCGCTCTCGCTCGTCGGCGGACGGATCGACATCTACGACCCTGCGACCGGCGCGTTCGAAACCACCCCGTTCCTCGACGGGATCGGCGATGCCGCCCAGGCATTCGACATCGCCTTCGCCCCGGATTACGCCACGAGCGGCGATGTCTACGTCAGCTATCGGACCACTGAAAAACTGCACAAGGTCGTGCGGCTCAAGCGCTCCTCCGACGGCACGCTCGACCCCGCCAGCGCCACGACCATCGTCTCCGTCGCGCACGATGACAACTCCTCGACCGGCACCCACTACGGCGGCGCGATCGATTTCGGCCCGGACGGCATGCTCTACGTCACGACCGGCGACAGTGACGGTCCATTTCGAAACGTCCTCAGCGTATCGCAAAGGGTCGACGATCCGCGCGGGGCCGTGCTTCGGATCGATCCGGACGGAGGCATTCCCTCCGACAATCCCGACTTCGGGGCGGACGCCGTGCCGGGCCTCTGGGCGACCGGTCTGCGCAATCCGTTCAAGGCTGCCTTCGATCCGGAGACCGGCAGGTACTTCATCGCAGACGTGGGGGAGGATCTCGTGGAGGAGATCAATCTCGGCGTCGCGGGTGCGAACTACGGCTGGTCCGCGCGCGAAGGGGCCATGGTCGCGCCCGGCCTTGCCGGGGCGGGCGACCTGACCGATCCGTTCTATGCCTACGACCACGGGATCTCGCCGCTCGAAGGCTATTCCGTCACCGGGGGCTTCGTGTATCGCGGGGCCATCGCGGAGTTGGACGGGCAGTACGTCTTCGGCGACTTCGGTGGCTTCGGCACGCCTGCGTTCACCGGCGACCGCATCTGGTCCTTCGCGGCGGACGGGGACGGGAGCGACGTGATGTCCTGGCAACTGGATTTCGGATCGGACCCCGCGCTGGACCGGATCGTGTCCTTCGGGTCGGATGGGTCCGGAGGGCTGGTCGTCGGGGACTTCGCGGGATCGCTCTACCGGGTGACGGTCGCGCCCATTCCCCTGCCGGCGGGCGCATTGCTGCTGATCACGGCCATGGCCGCGTTCGGTGCCGCGGCGCGTCGCCGGGCCTGAGGTATCGACGCTTGCGAAGGGTCCGGGGCTGCGCTATGCCGCCGCCGATGGGTGATTAGCTCAGTGGTAGAGCGCTTCGTTCACATCGAAGATGTCAGGGGTTCAAATCCCTTATCACCCACCATTCCTCCCGATATGGCGTTCTGAAATGCCCGTGGTCTATCTGATGCGCCACGGTCAGACGGTCTGGAACGTCGAGGGGCGGCTTCAGGGTCGGCTCGACTCGCCGCTGACGCCCCTCGGTCGCGTGCAGGCCGCGCGGCAGGGGGCGATCCTTCGGGCGCTTCGCGTCGTGCTGCCGTCGTTCGTGAGCCCCGCGGGTCGGGCGCGGGCCTCGGCTGCCCTGGCCGGTCTGGATGCCCGCGTCGATCCCCGCCTGGCCGAGATCGACCTCGGCAGCTGGCAGGGCCGGACCCGCGCCGAGATCGCGGCGGCAGAGGGCCCGGGACAGCGCTTCGACAGCCCGGACGGCGAGTCGCGGGCGGCGCTGACACGCCGCGTGGCCGACCTCCTGGACGCATTGCCGACCTCGGTGATGCTCTTTTCCCACGGGGTCACGGGCATCGCGCTGCGCGCGGTGATGACCGGGCGGGAGATCGGCGACTGGGAGTTCATGGACGATCCGCAGGGCGTCGTGATCCGGATCGCGGACGGGGAGGAGACGATCCTGCGGTGACTTGATGGCGCGACGGCGGTGCCATAAACCGCCTGCACGGGTGGTTAGCTCAGTTGGTAGAGCGTCTCGTTTACACCGAGGATGTCGGGGGTTCGAGCCCCTCACCACCCACCATGCCGCCCCTGCGATCGTGTCGATGGCGGCACATGTTCAGGGCGGTCGGCGTCGAACCTAGCGGCGCAGGGACGGCAGCCCGATGCCGGTGCACTCGAAGCCGCCGTCCACGGCCAGCCGCTGCCCGGTGACGAAGCTCGCCCGGTCCGAGCAGAGCCAGACGACGGCCTCGGCGATCTCCTCCTCCCGGCCGTAGCGGTTCAGCGGGATCGCGTCGTGGTAGGCGTCGATGATGTCCTGCGTATGGACGGCCATCGCCAGCTTGGTGCGCACGGGGCCGGGGCAGACGCAGTTCGCGCGGATGCCGTACTGGCCCAGTTCGACGGCCTGCTGCTGCGTCAGATGCGCGACCCCGGCTTTCGACGTCCCGTAGGCGACCCGCAACGTCGAGGCGCGCAGGGCGGAGATGGAGGCGATGTTGACGATGGCCCCCCGCGTCTCCTTCAGGGCCGGGATGAAGGCCTGGCTCGTCAGGAAGACGCCGTCGAGGTTCGTCGCCATGACGTCGCGCCAGCGCGCGAAGCTGGTATCCTCGATCGGGCCGAAGTCGGCCATTCCGGCGTTGTTCACCAGCGCATCGATCCGCCCCAACGTTTCCGTCGCGCGCGCGGCCAACCGGGCGACGGCCTCCGGATCGCTCACATCGCATTGCAACGGCTCGGCTCCATCCAGTCCGCTGCAGGCGACAGCCAATTCGTCGCCATCCACGTCCACCATCCCGACACGACGCCCTGCGGCGAGGAAGAGCTTGGCCGTCGCCAGCCCGATCCCGCGCGCCGCGCCCGTCACGATCGCCGTCCTGTCCACCCGCATGTCCCCCAACCGGTTCGATGGGGCCACCGTGCACCGTTCGGCTGCTGTCTGGAAGGGTGCCCGGATGATCCCTGAGGCTTCTCGGGAGGCTGTCTTTCGATGGGTCAGAAAACGTCGGACACCGGGCGCTTCCTCGCTTGACGCCCCCACGACCCCGCCATACACACCCCACACGCCGGGCGACCGGCGGATGCGCGGTTGTAGCTCAGTTGGTTAGAGTACCGGCCTGTCACGCCGGGGGTCGCGGGTTCGAGCCCCGTCAACCGCGCCATCCCCTCATTCGTAGCTGCTGCCGGCGGGGTTCTCCCTTCAGCGGCTGCGTTTCTCCAGATCGGGGAGGAGGGCGCTGAAATCCCGTCCCCGTCCATCACGCTGCTCCACGAAAGCCCGGTACTGCGCCAGCGCCTCGGTCCCCAACGGCGTGGGGCAACCGGCCTCCTCCGCCGCGCGCAGAGCCAGACCGAGGTCCTTGAGCATCAGTTCCGCCGCGAAACCGGGTCGATAGCCATCGTCCGACGGGGATTTCGGACCGATCCCGGGCGCGGGGCAATACGTCGTCAGCGACCAGGATTGCCCGGAGGAGGTGGAAGCGACGTCGTACATCGCCTGCCGGTCCAGCCCCAGCCTGTCGGCAAGCGCGAAGGCTTCGCAGGTCACCGCCATCGTCGCGCCCAGGATCATGTTGTTGCAGATCTTCGCGGCCTGGCCGTTTCCGGACGGGCCGCAATGCACCGTGCGGCCACCCATGATATCGAGGAGCGGGGCCGCGATGGACAGCGCCTCGGGCGATCCGCCGACCATGAACGTCAGCGTGCCGGCCGCAGCACCGCCGATGCCGCCCGAGACGGGCGCGTCCAGCGCGAGGCAGCCGTGTCCGGACGCCATCTCCGCCACGGCCCGCGCGCTTTCGACATCGACCGTGGAGCAATCCAGCAGCACCGCGCCGGAGGACATCGACGGCAGGATGTCGCGCGCCACCGACCGCAGGATCTCGCCGTTCGGAAGCATGGTGACGACGACCTCCGCGCCGGCCACGGCAGTCGCCGCGTCTTCGCAGGCCACGACGCCCTCGGGGGTCGATGCGGCCGTGTCGTGGCCGAAGACGTCGTGCCCCGCACGCGCGAGGTTGGCGGCCATCGGCGCGCCCATGTTGCCCAGGCCGATAAACGCGATCCTCATGCCGAAACCTCCAGGTCGAGCGGGTAGGGGCGCAGCATCGCGGCGACGTCCGCCAGGGGGACCGACGCAGGATCCGAATGCCGCCACCGTGGAGTCCGGTCCTTGTCGATGAGCTGCGCGCGGATGCCCTCGATGAAGTCGCCGTGCTCGGCCGCGCGGGCCGTGAAGCGGTATTCCAGGCCAAGGGCCCGCTCGATCGTCGGATCGTCGCCAAGCCGGTGCAGGATCTCGACGCAGGCCGCCATCGAGAGCGGCGCGTTGGATGCGATCGCCTTCCCGGCCTGCCGCGCGAGGGGCGTTTGGGAAGCGTTCACCATCCGGGCGATGTCCGCGATGGTCTCCCCCTGGAACAGCGTGTCGATCTCCGCCTGCGCTTCGGCAAGATCGGAGGGGGCCACGGGCCGGGCCGCTGCATCGACCGCCTCGACCTCGCCCGTCTCGCAGAGCGCGGCCGCCAGCTCCGGCCATCCGCACGGCACGTAGAAGTCGGCAAAGCCGGCATGGATCGCATCGGCGGCGACCATCCGTGCGCCCGTGACCCCGAGGTACTCCCCCAGCCGGCCCGGCGCACGCGCCAGCAGAAGCGAGCCGCCCACGTCCGGCACCAGGCCGATGCCGCATTCCGGCATGGCGATCCGCGAGCTGTCGTCGACGATCCGGTGTGAACCATGGCACCCGACGCCGACGCCGCCGCCCATCGTGAAGCCGTGAAGGAGAGTGACCACGGGCTTGGGAAAGTGGAAGAGGCGCGCATTCATGCGATATTCGTCGGCCCAGAAGCGCTGGCCGTAGTCCCAGCGCTTCTCCACGCCCGCCGCGTGCATGGCCAGGATATCGCCCCCCGCGCAGAAGGCCCGGCCCGGTGCGGCGTCGATCAGGACGAGATGAACCTCGTCGTCCAAGGCCCAGAGACGCAAGGCTTTCTCGATCTCGAGGCACATGTCCCACGTCAGCGCATTCAGCACCTTCGGACGGTTCAGCGTGATGCGTCCGGCGCGGCCTTCGACCCGGATCAGGACATCGCTCACGCCCGCAGCATGTCGCGGGCGACGATCATGCGCATGATCTCGTTCGTGCCTTCGAGGATCTGATGGACGCGGAGGTCGCGGACCAGCTTCTCGATCCCGTAATCGGCGAGATAGCCGTAGCCACCGTGCAGCTGCAGGCATTGATCGACGGTCCGGCTGCCGACCTCGGTGACCATCTTCTTGGCCATCGCGCAGAATTTCGTCGCATCGGGCGCGCGCCGGTCCAGCTTCCAGGCGGCCTGTCGCAGGAAGGTTCGCGCCGCCTGCAGCTCGATCTCCATGTCGGCCAGCCGGAACTGCAGGGCCTGGAACTCCGTGATCGACTTTCCGAACGCCGTCCGCTCGCGCATGTAGTCGAGCGTCTGGTCCAGCGCCTGCTGCGCGGCCCCGAGCGAGCAGGCCGCGATGTTCAGCCGCCCGCCGTCGAGCCCCGTCATGGCGTAACGGAAGCCGTGCCCCTCCTCGCCCAGCAGGTTGCCGGCCTCCACGGGGCAATCGTCGAACTGCACCTGACGCGTGGGTTGCGCGCGCCAGCCCATCTTGTCTTCCAGCCCGCCGAACGAGAGCCCCTCCGCACCGTCCTCCACGACGAAGGCGCTGATCCCGTTCGGACCGTCCTCGCCGGATCGGGCCATCACGATGTAGGCGTCCGAATAGCCGCCGCCCGAGATGAAGGCCTTCGTGCCCGTCAACCGCCAGCCCTCGTTCGTGCGCTCCGCCTTCGTGCGCAGCGCCGCCGCGTCCGACCCGCTTGCCGGTTCCGTGAGGCAGTAGCTGTAGACCTTCTCCATCGTCACCGCGTCGGGCAGGTGGCGCGCCTTGAGATCGTCGGATCCGAAGGTATCGATCATCTTGGCGCACATGTTGTGGATCGACAGGAAGGCCGCCACGCTGGGGCAGGCCATCGACAGCGCCTCGAACACGAGCGTCGCGTCGAGCCGGGTGAGGGCGCTGCCGCCCTGTTCCTCCGAAACGTAAAGCGCGCCGAAGCCGAGTTGCGCGAGCTTGGGCCACAACTCCTTCGGGATCGTTCCCTGCAGCTCCCATTCGCGGGCATTCGGAGCGATTTCAGCCTGGCCCACGTCGCGGGCCATGTCGAAGATGGCCTCCGACTCCTCGGACAGTGCGAAATCCATGGCTGACCCTCCTGCGTCTTCGTCGATCACCCGCCGGATACTGGGCCCGGCATTACGCGCTGACAAGGTCAAAGACCCGCGGTGAACTCGTCCGCGAGGTGGCGCACGACGGCGCGCATCGCCTCCGGTCCATCGGCTCCGGCCGCGACGGCGTTCGCATGCACGTGCCGCTGCCGGGCGGCCGACGTCCCGCCCGCTGCGATCTCCCGGACGCGCGCGATCTGCGCCGTCGACCCGAAGTGCTCCGCATCGGGCGCGACGCGGATCAGCAGCACGTCCAGCGTCTCCGCCACCGGGACGACGCTCTTGCGCGCGAGGTCGATGAGCCCTTCGGATGTCCCGTGCCGCTGCGCCCGCCAGCGGTTTTCGGTCAGCAGGAACAGATCGTCGTCCGGCGAGGGCGTTCCCCGTTCGCGCCAGAGCGCGGACATGAGCGCCTGGACCAGTGCGGCGATCGTCAGCGTGTCGTCGATCCGCGGGCAGACGTCGCAGATCCGCGTCTCCAGCGTGGGGAAGGCGTCGGACGGGCGCAGGTCCCACCAGATCTCCGAGCCGTCTGCGATCACGCCCATGTCGACCAGCAGCGCGACCTTGCGCTCCCAATCCTCCCACCCGGTGAGCCGTAGCGGCAGGCCCGTTCGCGGCATGTTGTCGAACACCCCCAGCCGGTAGGACGCCAGCCCGGTGTCCTGTCCGGACCAGAACGGGGAGGAGGCCGAGAGCGCGAGCAGCAGCGGCAGGTGCACGGCGAACCGGTTCATGAGGTCGATCCGCGTCTCCGGGTCGTCGATTCCGACGTGGACGTGCATTCCGCAGATCAGCATGCGCTGCGCGACGTCCCGCAAATCCCGGGCAAGGTCGCGGTAGCGCTCCTTGTCGGTCGTGCCCTGCGCGCGCCAGTCGGAGAACGGGTGGCAGGAGGCGGCGATGGGGCGCAGCCCGTGATCGCCGGCGATGCGCGCCACCGTGCGGCGCAGATGCGACAGGTCCGCCCGGGCCTCGGCGACATCGGCGCAGACGCCGGTGCCGACCTCGATCTGGCAGTCGAGAAACTCGGGGCTGACCTGATCGCCGAGCGCCTCCCGACAAGCCGCCATCAGCCCATCCGGTGCGCGTCGAAGCGCCCCGGTCGCGGCATCGGTCAGGAGGTACTCCTCCTCGATCCCGATCGTCAGGGCAGGCGGTTCGCTGGCGGACATGGCCCCTCCTCCTGGCGCGCAGAGTGGCTGGGGCAGGGCAAGGGGGCCAACGCTAGATCAGACGGACCTGCGTTCCCACGGGCGTTATCTCGAACAGTTCCGCGATCTTCTCGTTGTAGAGCCCGATGCAACCCGAGGAGGAGCGGCGACCGATCTTGCGCGTGTCGTGCGTGCCGTGGATCAGATATGCCGGCCAGTCGAGGTACATCGCATGGGTGCCGAGCGGATTGCCGAACTCGCCCCCCTCCATGGTGATCGGAAGGTCGGGGTTGCGCTCGCGCATGTTTGCGGTCGGCGTCCAGGACGGCCCCACCTTCTTGCGCACGATCTCGCTGAAGCCCTTACGGGTCAGCTCGTCCGTCATCGGCACGGAGGTCGGGTAGAGGCGGTAATCGCTGCCCGTCGAATCCCAGTAATGCAGCGCACGGGAGGTCGTGTCGCAGATGATCGTCGCCGCGCCCAGCGTGCTGAAGTGGTCGCGCCAATCGATCCGCTGGAAGCTGGAGGTGTTGCGCCGCGTCTCCGCCGGGCCGGTCACGCCGCCGAAGGACTCTGCGGTGAACTCCTGCGCCCGCAGGACCGTCGGCGCGGCCAGCGATGCGACGGCTCCGAGCAGAAGGGTGCGGCGTGTGGTCGTGCTCATGTCGGATCTCCCGGTTCGTCCATTTCGAGCGAAGTAGCATCGGGACCGATCCGCGGAAAGGGGCGGGGCGGTCACAACTTCGCGCGGCGCGCGCGGCGGGTGGGCGACCGTCGCCGGATAAAGTTGCATGGCCTCCGCAGGTAGGACCGGGATGTCCCGACATTCGACAAGCGTCTCGCGTCGGTTCCGCGGGAGATCGCCGCCTGAACCGGGTGGTCTCCGCGATGCCCGCATGGGGACCGGAGCAGGCTGGAACGGATGTCAGAGAAACGAGCTGGATCCGTCCTGCTCGGCTTCGGGACGTCCCGGGTTCCGGCGATACAAACGCCATCGATGCCCGTCGCACTTGAGCGATGCCTGCCGATCGCGAAAGGGATGCGAGCCTGCGACGCAGTTCCCTCGTCATGAACGAATTCGTTGGACCGCCGGTCGGGATGTGTCATTAACGTTTCGTTAATCTTTCGATTCGCGCTCGGGAACCTCCCGGCCGAAATTAACCAATTCGAGGAATGATCATGTTCAAGACCATATTGGCGGTGGGGATCGCCGCGTTCGTGACCCTGGGTGCCCCGGGTGCCTATGCCGCTACCTGCAGCGATGCCGTGATCGCGAACGGCCTGTCCCAGGAGGACGGCGTGACCCCGAGCACGCAATGCTGGGTAGGCGAGACCTTCGAGGGCAGCGTCAACAGTGGAAACGACAGTGCAGAGGCGCTGATCGCCGACCTGACGTTCGGCATCGGCAACTGGGTCGAGAAGGGCAAGGTCGGCGGCACGAGCGGGTCCGATGGCGATCTGACGCTCAACGCCACGAACGCCACGAGCGGAACGCTGACCTTCAGTTCGTCCCTGCTCGGATCCTTCGACACGATCGCCGTAGTGCTGAAGGCCGCCGCGGGCGGCAATGGCGGCTGGATCGCCTACAAGCTGGATTTGGCGTCGGTCGGGGCCGGGCCGTACGAGTATCAGTCGATTTTCCCGACATTCCAGAACGGCGGGCCGAACGCGGGTGACTTCCAGAGGTTTCAAGGAGATCAGCCACGTGACGCTGTACGCCGGCAACGACATGAGCCCCGTTCCGCTCCCCGCCGCCGGCTTGATGCTGATGGCCGCCATCGGTGGCCTGGGTGCCCTGCGCCTGCGCCGCCGCCGGGGCTGAGCCGGTCCGGGCCTCGGCCCGGGCAGGGAGATCGAAGTAGGGGGCCGCCCCCGGGGCCCAGCGCCTGACGATAGATGTTGAAAGAACACTTCGGTTGGCCGCGCTGCGGCCGACTTTCCCTTCGACACCATGCTTGAACGCCATCCGGATGGCGGAACAGGTGCCGAGGGTCTCGGACAGAACTTCGGGAACCTTGGCGGAGCCATTCGTCCGAAGACGTCCGCCCCCGGTCGCGGGTGTCGACCTGAACGTCTGCCGCAGCCCGTCGTGTGCGGCCCACGGCGTTGCACCCGATCCCTCGAGCGGCCAGGCCGCAAGCCGGCACTCCCGCAGGATGTCCCGCGAGGTATGGTTGCGGGAGAAAGGGACGCGAAGTCCTGTCAGTGCCCTACTTGCGGGACGACCGCCCGGTCCAAGAACGACCTCGCGGTCGTGGAAGGGCACGAGCGGCTCCACCGCTTGCGCGAGACCGACCCGGGCACCCCAGCTTGCCGGACCGCGGGTTGCGCGAACGAGGATTTCCCCGTCGGAGACCATCCCGGGCTCTGCCGGAAGTTCGGGCAGACGGACGGCGGCGATCCGCGGTGGCGGTGCAGGGATCGTCGGAAGACCTTCTCGACTGGAAAGCCGGCACGACGGCACGAGCGGTCCGACGAGAACCGTCTGGTTCTGGACATGCTCTGCAACGACCTGTCGCTGGCCGAGATCTCGTAGATCTCCGGTTCGTCGTACCGGGACATCTATCGCCGCATCGATTTCCACCACGCGCGGGCCCGCAGTTTCGGAGCCCGGCGAGGAGACTTCCCGAGGGTCGACTTCTCGGAGATGGGATCTCGGTTCGCCACGGACGGTCAGGCCCTGACGATCGACCGGCCGACGCGAAGGCGTCGCCTGCCGGTCGTCTTCGAGCCCCTGTGCACCGCGCACGCGCGGTCGGGCTTCATCGTCGAGGCGTCGTTCCAGCCCGATCCGGAGATCCCGCCCGTGGAGGCCGATGCGCAATCGCCTGCCGCAGACGAGGACGCCGCGTCCACGGCCTTCCGCCGGCACGCGCGGCTATGGACGAAGGCCGAGTTCGACGCGCCCCTCGATCGCCTGACGCGGAACGCCGGCCTCACGGAAGCGGACGTCCACGGGCTGCCGTCTGCCGGCTCGATGATCCGCCACGACGGGATGCAGTTCGCCCACGCGATGCGCCTGCGCGACCACATCGGTGGGCAGAACGTTCCCCTGGTCTTCGCGATGGATGGGGACGCGGGGCTCGAGCAGTCGTCCTCGACCGTGTTCCAGCCCGGGATGGCGGCCGGCAAGGCGCATCTGGCCATCGTGGGCTTCGACAAGGGGATGACGAACGACAAGCGGAACATGGTCGTGGCCGACGGGCGCAACGATCCGTGTGCGGCGACCGGCCCGACCTCGTCCGGGATGAAGCTCGTACCGTCGGAGTTCCATGCCGGGATCGTCGACGGGGAAGCTGCCTGCCGCCCGATCGGCAAGCCGGTCGGTGCCTGGTTCGACTATCCCTTCCCGACGAAGAGCGATCCGATCGAGCGGGTGCTGCTCGTCACGGACAGCCCGGACGTCAGCGCGCGCTCGAAGGCGCGCCCGATGCGTCTGGCAACGCTGCGCGGCGTCGATGGCTGCGCCCACCACTGGATGGAACCCGGAGGGGACAAGCAGACGCCCGCGACGCGGATCGGGCCGGCGCGGGGGCGGGTGTTTGAAAGGGATCTGTCGTAGTAGACCTGGAGAGGTGTCGAAGCCACTTCTCCAGCAGGCCCTCGGCCTTAGTCTTCAGCTGCGCCGGACCAGCTCCTACGAACCTGATTTCCGAGCTGCGATTGAACTTCTTCGATTGTGGCCACCACCTCGGTCGAGCAACGGCAAACATCTTCTCGAGTTGCATCGAGGTGAATCTGGTTGCGGGCTTCGGCTGAAACGCTGAGTTGGTTCAGCAAGAATGCGCGCCCTATTGCCTTGTGTGCCAACCGAGTTTCGGCCATGAACGCCGCCGCCTCTGCGAGGCCTTCGGACTACTGGCGATCGTCCATCTTCAGCTCCTCTGTTAGTTGAGTTGAGAGGGGAATATGGGATCAAATGGACACCGCCGGAAAACACCAGCGATGTTCGACACTTACCGTCAAGGGCTCGCCGTGATGGCCGCTCCCTTTCCGGTTACTCCATGACGGGGATGGAGAACTCCCCGCCCTCCTTGATGCCCGAAGGCCAGCGCGCGGTGACGGTCTTGGTGCGCGTGTAGAACTTGAACGCGTCCGGCCCGTGCTGGTTCAGGTCTCCGAACATCGACTTCTTCCAGCCGCCGAACGTGTGATAGGCGAGCGGCACCGGGATCGGCACGTTGATGCCGACCATGCCGACGTTGACCCGCTTGGCGAAGTCGCGCGCGGCGTCCCCGTCGCGGGTGAAGATGGCAGTGCCGTTGCCGTATTCGTGGTCCATGGCGAGGGCCAGCGCCTCTTCATAGTCCTTGGCACGTACGCAGGACAGGACCGGCCCGAAGATCTCCTTGCGGTAGATGTCCATGTCGGGCGTTACCCGATCGAAGAGGACGGGGCCCACGAAGAACCCGTCTTCGTAGCCCTGCACCGACATCCTGCTGCCATCGACCACCGCCTCCGCGCCGGCATCGATCCCCGACCGGATCAGCCGCAGGATGTTCTCCTTCGCCGCCGCCGTGACGACCGGCCCGAAGTCCACGTCCGCGCCGCTCGAATACGGTCCGACCTTCAGCGCCTCGACCTTGGGTGCCAGCGCCGCGACCAGCCGGTCCGCCGTCTCGTCGCCCACCGGTACGGCGACGGAGATCGCCATGCAGCGCTCGCCCGCCGCGCCGTAGCCGGCCCCGACCAGCGCATCCGCCGCCTGCTCCATGTCGGCGTCGGGCATGACGATCATGTGGTTCTTCGCCCCGCCGAAGCACTGGGCCCGCTTTCCCTGCGCGGCCGCGCGTTCATAGATGTAGGCGGCGATGGGCGTGGAGCCGACGAAGCCGACCGACTGGATGACGGGATGGTCGAGGATCGCGTCCACCGCCTCCTTGTCGCCGTTGAGGACCTGCAGGATACCCTTCGGCAGGCCCGCCTCCTCGAACAGTTCGACGAGGATCATCGGCACCGACGGATCCCGCTCCGACGGTTTCAGGATGAAAGCGTTGCCGCAGGCGATGGCGGGGGCGAACATCCACAGCGGGATCATCGCCGGAAAGTTGAACGGCGTGATCCCGGCGCAGACGCCGAGCGCCTGTCGCATGGAATACATGTCGATGCCGGGACCGGCGGAATCGGTGAACTCCCCCTTCAGGTGGTGCGGGGCCCCGATGCAGAACTCGACCACCTCCAGACCCCTCTGCACGTCGCCGGCGGCATCGGGCAGCGTCTTGCCGTGCTCTCGGCTGAGGGCCTCGGCCAGCCTGTCCATGTCGCGGTTCAGAAGTTCGACGAACTTCATGAGCACGCGCGCCCGTCGCTGGGGATTGGTCGCCTCCCATTTCGGCTGGGCCGCGACGGCGATCTGCACGGCGCGATCGAGATCCGCAGGGGTGGCCAGCGCCACCTTGGCCTGAATCTCCCCCGTCGCAGGGTTGAAGACGTCCGCCGTGCGGCCCGCGCCAGCAACCTGCGCGCCGTCGATCCAATGTCCGATGGTTTCCATGCGATCCTCCCGAATTGTGCGCACCCTAGCCGCCTCCGGCGCCTCGCGACAGAGCCGATCGCACGGTCCACGCCCGTGGCGAATACTGTGGTCGACGATCCGGCAACTCAACGGAATCGTAACCTCTGCGGGTCACAAGAGATGGATGATGCGTCTCCTCGTCCTCGTGCTTCTCCTGCCCGGTTGCAGCTACTTGCGCCCCGCTCCGGTCGTCGTCCTGCCCTTCGCGCCGTCCTGCTCGGATTACGTTGCGCTTGGCAGGGCCATCGTGGACGGTCGCCTGCGCGGGCAATCGCGGGACGAGCAGCGGTTGCTGGTGGAGGACCGCTTCGCATCGGCGGCCGTCCACCGCGCGATGGTGGAAAGCGTCTACGACTGGCCGCGGCCGACGACTGCCCAGGACTGGCGCACGCTGTCGGACACCACTGCCGCGGCCGCACAGGAACGCTGCCTGAACCGCCCTTCCGCCGCCCTGCTGCGTCGGCCCGTTTCCCTCTGAGGGGGCGCACCTCGGGCTCCTGCTCTCCGGCTCCACCGGGAATTTCTTGACAGACGGCCCCCCCGACGCCGACGCTGTGGACAGGAGATCGATACACGGGAGGTATCTCATGTTCGTCACGCAGATCCTGAAGGGCAAGGACACCAAGGGTGTCCTGACGATCGATCCAAAGGCCAGCATCGCCGATGCCGTCGGCGAACTCGCATCGCGCCGGATCGGTGCGCTCGTCGTCAGCGGCGACGGACGGCATGTGGAGGGGATCCTGTCCGAGCGCGATATCGTTCGGAACCTCGGACGCGACGGCGGCAAGGTGCTCGACCGGACGGTCGGCGAGCTCATGACGCGCAAGATCACGACCTGCGCGCCGGGCGAGGATGCGGAGGCCGTCCTGGCCGCCATGACCGTGGGACGGTTCCGTCACATGCCCGTGGTCGAGGATGGCCTGCTCGTCGGCCTCGTTTCCCTCGGCGACGTCGTGAAGGCTCGCCTGAGCGAGGTGTCGATGGAGAAGACCGCGCTGGAGGCCATGATCTCGGGTCATGGCTGAACGTCCCGTTGCGACACCGACCGCCCGGACGAAGCTCGAAGCGCGCTGGCGCGAACTGACCGACCGGACCTTGCCCCACGCGGCGACGGATGCCTGGCCGGT
Organism: uncultured Alphaproteobacteria bacterium; assembly: GCA_963757495.1. Taxonomy (GTDB): domain Bacteria; phylum Pseudomonadota; class Alphaproteobacteria; order Rhodobacterales; family Rhodobacteraceae; genus Jannaschia. Next base: position 172,264 of record CAVWRZ010000017.1, on the reverse strand, counting down.
CCGGCTGAACCACTGCTTCCAGCGCATCCTGCTCGACCATGCGACCGGCGGCGTCTGGTACGATTCGATCGCGGGTCGCCCGGCCTACGCCCATGCACCGTCCCAGATGCTGGAAGATGCGATCGCGACGGGAGAGGCGGTGCTGTCCGGCGATGCGGACTTGCGCGCTTTGAATCGACAGAGCCTTGACTGGCGCAGAGCGCGTCGGCGGCAGGCATCGGTTGAAGGCCGGCGCGGGCCGTGACAGGCACCCCGCAACAGCCCACCGGGGGAGATCCCATGCGCACGGCCCTTTACCCCGGAACCTTCGACCCGATCACCGTCGGGCACATCGACATCATAAAGCGCGCCTGCACGCTCGTGGACCGGCTGGTCATCGGCGTTGCCATCAACCGCGACAAGAGCCCGCTCTTCGACCTCGAGGAGCGCGTCGCGATGGTGGAGGCGGAATGCGCCTTCTGGTCGGCGCGCACCGGCACCGAGATCCTGGCGCATCCCTTCGAGAACCTGCTGATCGACTGCGCCCGGGACGTCGGCGCGCAGATGATCGTGCGCGGCCTGCGCGCGGTGGCGGACTTCGAGTACGAGTACCAGATGGTCGGGATGAACCGCATGCTGAACGACCAGATCGAGACCGTGTTCCTCATGGCGGAGGCGCAGCATCAGGCGGTCGCGTCCAAGCTCGTCAAGGAGATCGCGCGGCTCGGGGGGGACGTATCGTCCTTCGTCACGCCGCCGGTGAACGCGGCGCTCAGGGAAAGGTTCGCGCGCCCCTGACCTACGTCGCGCCGCGTGCGAGGGCCGCGACGCCGGTCCGCGCCATCTCGACCATGCCGATGGGACGCATCAGCTCCGCGAAGGCCTCGATCTTGCCGACGTCTCCGGTGATCTCGAACACAAAGCTGTCGAGGGTCGAATCGACCACGTTGGCGCGGAAGATCTCCGCCAGCCGCAACGCCTCGATCCGCTTGTCGCCCGTGCCCGTCACCTTGAAGAGCGCGAGTTCCCGCTCCACCGGCTTGCCCTCCACCGTCAGGTCATGGACGTCGCGCACCGATACGATCCGGCCCAGCTGCGCCTTGATCTGCTCGATCACCTGCGGCGTGCCGACCGTGACCACCGTGATCCGCGAGGTGTGACCCGCGCGATCGACCTCCGCCACGGTGAGGCTCTCGATGTTGTACCCACGCCCGGAGAAAAGTCCGATGACGCGGGCCAGCACCCCCGCCTCGTTCTCCACGATCACCGCCAGCGTGTGCCGCTCCTGCACGTCCGAGAAGTTCGGTCGCAGGTTGTAGGCGGAATGGCTCGTCGAGCCCTTCTTGAGCGTGAGGGGGGACATGGGCGTCTTTCGAATTGATCCCTGCCATCGTGACGAGGGGCTGGCCGCGGAAATCCGGACGGTCCTGGCGGCAGGAGCGATCCCGGAGGAGGCGCACGTTGGCATGCGCCTCCGCGACGTCCCTAACGCCTACGCAGCAGGCCGTGAAGCTTCGACGTTCGTCCTTCGGAAGAATCCCAGCCCGAGCAGGCCGGCCCCGAGCAACCAGAAGCTCGCCGGCAATGGGATGGGAGGTGCCACGGCCCGGCCATACGTCGGATCTGACAAGAAGCCCTCGGCCAGTCCCGCCACGGCAAGGCTTCCCGTCATCTGCAAAAACATGAGCCCCGTGTTGCTCGCATCGATGAACGATCTGACCCCTTCCACAGCGAGGCCGTTTTGCTCGTTTACCTGCCCCTGCATCTGCCAGGAAACAGTCATCGGGCGGTCGACCGCGTTCCGCACTTCCACCTGCGAAAACAGCGTTTCGCTGAACTGTCCCTGCGGTGCCGGATTGGTGAAATCGTCGACGCTATAAAAATTCAAGTCCGACGACGTACCCCCAGTGAGGAAAACGTTACCGAGGTGAAAATAGCTCGTTGCCGACAGGAAGCCGTCGTACTGGAGCCCGGCCGTCAGCGTTCCTGTACCCGTGACGAGGAAACTCTCCCGGATCGAGATCTGTGCGAGGCTTAACGCACTTGGGGCGCAGATGCTTGCGCCGACCCCACAAGGAACGGAGGGAACGACATCGGCATCCACCTGATACCTTAGCTCCCCCGTGACGAGATCGGCACTCGCCGAACCGGACGCCACTCCGCTGCCGAACAATCCGGGACCTGACACCCTGCCGCTGACGCTTCCTTCCAGTGCGTTCTCCATGATGGCATCGCGGAATTGGCCTCCAGGTGCGTTGCCAATGACCGTAAGTTCGATCGTTGCGGCATCGACGGGAAGCGATAGACAGAGCGCAAGAATCGTCAGAATGGGCGTTCGTTGCATGGCGGGATCTCCAATCTCGGATCGTCGGAGCGTGCCTTCCCCTAGGTAATGTGTCAACGCCGATGTCGGAATAGGCAGATCTTGGGGATCACGGCATCTGATACTCGATGCGTGAGAAACCCTTTGGCGTTGTCCTATCGACCATCACGGTTCCTACGCCGTGATCCCGCGCTTCGATCGATCTCCCCGACTGAACCGCCGAACGATCCTGATATCGGCGTCCACTCGTCAGAGGTGGCGGTCGAGGATGAAGCAAGCCCATACAGGGGCGGTTCGATAGCCCAGAAACCGTCCGCTCAAACCAGCACCGATCCCTTCGCGTCGATGACGCCCTGCGTATCCGCATCGCCCAGCAGCATGTCGTTGTGGGCCTTGCCGGACGGGATCATCGGGAAACAGTTCTCGTGCTTCTCCACCAGGCAATCGAAGACCACCGGACCGTCGTGGGCCAGCATCTCGCGGATCGCCTCGTCCAGATCGTCGGGGTCGGAACAGCGGATGCCCTTGGCCCCGAACGCCTCCGCCAGGAGGACGAAGTCGGGCAGGGCCTCGGACCAGGATTGCGAGTACCGCTCCCCGTGCAGCAGCTCCTGCCACTGACGCACCATGCCCAGGCGCTCGTTGTTGATGATGAACTGCTTGACCGGCAGGCGGTACTGCGCGGCCGTCCCCATCTCCTGCATGTTCATGAGCCAGCTCGCCTCGCCGGCGACGTTGATGACCAATGCCTCCGGATGCGCCACCTGCACGCCGATGGAGGCGGGGAAGCCGTAGCCCATGGTGCCCAGCCCGCCGGAGGTCATCCAGCGGTTCGGATCTTCGAAGCCGAGGTACTGCGCGGCCCACATCTGATGCTGGCCCACCTCGGTGCAGATGTAGCGGTCATGGTCCTTGGTCAGCGCCTCCAGCCGGGAGAGCGCGTATTGCGGCTTCATGACGGTCCCGTCCTGCCTGAACTTCAGGCAGTCCATCCTGCGCCACTCCTCGATCCGGCCCCACCACTTGCCGACCGCGCCGGCGTTGGTCTTGCGGCCGCGCGCTTTCCAGAGCGTCAGCGCCGCTTCCAGCACATGCGCGATGTCGCCCAGGATCGGCACGTCGGTCTTGACCACCTTGTTGATGGACGACGGATCGATGTCGATGTGGACCTTGGTGGAGCCGGGGCTGAACTCCGACAGGACGCCCGTGATGCGGTCGTCGAAGCGGGCACCGACGTTGATCATCAGGTCGCAGCCGTGCATCGTCATGTTGGCCTCGTAGGTGCCGTGCATGCCGAGCATGCCCAGCCACTTCGGCCCCGATGCCGGGTAGGAGCCGAGGCCCATGAGGGTGGAGGTGATCGGAAAGCCCGTCCCCTCGACCAGCTCGCGCAGCAGCCGCGACGCCTCCGGTCCGGAGTTGATCACGCCGCCGCCGGTGTAGAAGACCGGACGCTCCGCGCGCTCCATCAGGTCGACGAGCTGCTCGATCGCCTCCGGATCGCCCTCCAGACGCGGCTGATAGTGCGAGGTCTTCACATCCGCAGGCGCGGTGTAGGACCCGGTCGCGAACTGGATGTCCTTCGGGATGTCGACGAGCACGGGCCCGGGCCGCCCGGAGGTGGCGACGTGGAACGCCTCGTGCATCACCTTCGGCAGCCTGTCCGTCTCCTTCACCAGCCAGTTGTGCTTGGTGCAGGGCCGCGTGATGCCGACCGTATCCGCCTCCTGGAATGCGTCCGATCCGATCATGAAGGTCGGCACCTGACCCGAGAGCACGACGATGGGGATGGAATCCATCAGCGCGTCCGTCAGGCCGGTGACGGCGTTCGTAGCCCCCGGCCCGGAGGTCACGAGCGCCACGCCGGGCCGGCCCGTCGAGCGGGCGTAGCCTTCGGCGGCGTGGACGGCGGCCTGCTCGTGGCGCACGAGGATGTGGCGGATCTCGGACTGCTTGAAGATCTCGTCGTAGATCGGCAGTACCGCGCCGCCGGGATACCCGAAGATCGTGTCGACCCCCTGATCGCGAAGGGCCTTCACCACCATCTGCGCGCCGGTGAACTGTTTGGCCGCCGTCTGCTTGTTCATCTGATCCATCCTTCTTTCGACGTCCTGCTCTACGAAAAACCCCCGGAGGGTTCAGCTCCGGGGGGCACATGGTTGCCGATATGACCGCCGATCCCTCAGCCCATGCACCCGTTTCCAACCGTTACGACAAGAGCGTTCATGCTGTTCATCCTCGACTGCGACCATGCATACCGGGTCAACGAAGGGCGTCAACCGCATACACGTAGAAAGTTGCTGGAATTGACTGTGATCATTTCGGTTGTTGCTTCGCTCCTCCAGCCGAGAGGGGCCGTTTCCGTGTCGGAAATATCGGGTTCGACGAACGCCGTTGCCAAAAGCCTAAGACGACCGCGTCACTGCCTGTCGTGGGTCGCGAGCCGGCGGTGAGCCCCGGGCGAACTCCGATCGCAGCATGGGCGGACAGGTAGAGAGGCACTGCGACCGACGTCTGGCCCGACCTCTTCCCCATCATCGCGATTGCAGCGCTGCCAACCCTGCCGGCGGGACATGCGTTCCGACGCGCTCCCCCCATCGCGCTTGTCCGCGATCCGGTCTCGTGCGACGCCTGTCGCATGAATGCCTTGAAGGAGAAGCTCGCCGCCGGAGGTGTCCTGCGCGGCATCTGGCAGAACCTGCCGGGTCCGGAACTGGCGGAACTGGCGGCGCAGGCCGGGTTCGACTGGATCTGCATCGACGGGGAGCACGGCGCGTGGGACGTGGGCGACATCCGCGCCCGGCTGGTCGCCGCGCCGGATGCCGTGGTGCGCGTGCCGACGTTGGAGGACTGGCTGATCAAGCAGGCGCTCGACATCGGTGCGCGCACCGTGCTCGTGCCGATGGTCGACACCGCGGAGCAAGCCGCCCGCGCCGTCGCAGCCTGCCGCTATCCGCCCGAGGGCGTGCGCGGCATGGGGGCGATGGTGGCGCGGGCGGCGATGTATTCGCTCGATGCCGGCTACGTCGAACGCGCGAACGACGACATCTCGGTCTGGGTGCAGGCGGAGAGCCGGGCCGCGCTGGCGAACCTGGAGGCTATCTGCGCCGTGCCCGGCGTGGATTGCGTCTTCCTCGGCCCTGCCGACCTCGCCGCCGACATGGGCACCGATCCGACGGATCCGGCGGTCCATGCTGCTCTGGAGGAGGCGATCGCGCGCATCGCCGCGACCGGCACACCGCCCGGCATCTTCGCCGCCGGCCCCGAGCGCTGGGTCGCGGCGGGGGCGCGCGCCGTGGCGATGGGATCGGACGCGATGGTTCTCGCGCAGGGGCTGCGGGCGCTGACGTGATCCTTCAGGCGCGGGGCATCCTCGCGGAGTGGGAACCGGCGTGCGGACATCCGCCGCGGCTGGAGATCGAGGCTATGTCCGTCCTGTGGTCCGCGCCCGGCGTAACGATCCCCCGGTACAGGCGGATAGGTCCATCCCGCCGGTCGACCGCCGGCTCGGCCTGCGCCTGGCACCTTCGCGACATCACGCAGACGCCTGCGGGCCGTTCGCGCGGGGCGGTGACCATCCGCTCGAACACGACCGTCCGGCTGACCTTCGACGCGGAGGCCCCGTTCCTCCCTCGGGGCGAACGCATCCCGCCCGCGGCCCTTCGCGTTCCGCCCGCCCGCACGCGGATTTCGTCACGCTCGTCGGCGCGCAGGGGCTCGGTTGGACGGCTGTGACGCGCCACGCCGAGGAGGATACCATCCTGACGCTGCGCCGGGCGGGACAGCGGCCCGTCACGGATCTCCGCTGTCGAACGGCGCGCGGCCCGGGATGTAGCGCGCGGCCGGTCATGTGATCGGCGTGGAGGATGCGATCTGCGCAAGGCCCCTGGGGTTCGCGGCCGCGCTGACCGGCAACCGGGTCGCTGCCGATGGCGTGCCGACGCCCCTTGCACCCGGGCGGCACGTCATTGCGCACGTGCTCCTGCGCCATCGCGGGGTGTCACGCCGTGACCGACGTCTCGCTTGCCCCGCGGGCGTTTCATGTCCAGACGGAGGAGCGGGCGCTCACGGTGCCCTTCGACGAAAGCCACTCCGCATGAGCCCCATCGACCGTATCCTGATCGACGCCGACGCCTGCCCGGTGAAGTCGGAGATCATCGACGCCGCGATCCGCCGCGACATCCAGGCGATCTTCGTGGCCGCCACCTACCTGCGGCTGCCGGACCATCCGCTCGTGAAGATGTTCGCCGCCGGCGACAGGTTCGACGCGGCAGACGATGCCATCGCAGAGGTCGCACGTTCCGGAACGGTGACGATCACGGCGGACATCCTGCTGGCGGAACGGGTGATCCGCGCCGGCGGGGCCGCCATCGACCCGCGCGGGCGCGAGTTCACCGAAGCAGGCATCGGGGAGACGGTGGCGAGCCGGAACCTCATGCACGAGCTGCGCCCCGGGATGGAGGGGATGACCGGCGGGCAGGGCGGAAGCCAGCCGCCGTTCGGCCCGAAGGACCGCGCGGCGTTCAAGAACGCGCTGGACCGGGTGCTGTCGCGCAGGTGAGCTAGCGGTTGCCCGTCCCGGCGAAGCGCCCCGCCTCCCGCGCGGCGGCGACGAGCGCGCGCGACTTGTTCACCGTCTCCTGCCACTCCGCTTCCGGGTCGCTGTCGAAGACGACGCCGCCGCCCGCCTGCACGTAGAGCCTGCCGTCCTTCACCACGCCGGTGCGCAGCGCGATGCACATGTCCATGTCCCCGTTCGCCGAGAAGTAACCGACGCCGCCGCCGTAGACGCCCCGCTTCTCGGGCTCCAGCTCGTCGATGATCTCCATCGCGCGGACCTTCGGCGCGCCCGACACGGTTCCGGCGGGCAGACCGGAGAGAAGAGCGGAGAGCGCGTCGTGCTCCGCGGAAAGCTGCCCCACCACGTTGGAGACGATGTGCATGACGTGGCTGTAGCGCTCGATCACGAACTGCTCGGTCGGCCGCACGGTCCCGACCTTCGACACCTTCGCGGTGTCGTTGCGCCCCAGATCGAGCAGCATCAGGTGTTCCGCCAGCTCCTTCGGATCGGCAAGCAGGTCCGCTTCCAGCGCCGCATCCTCCGCGGGCGTCGCCCCCCGGGGCCGGGTCCCGGCGATGGGCCGGATCGTGACGTCCTCGCCGAAGACACGGACCAGGATCTCGGGGCTGGCCCCCACGATCTGGAAGTCGCCGAGGTCGAAGTGGAACATGAACGGCGACGGGTTCGTGCGGCGCAGCGCGCGGTAGAGCGAGAAGGGGGGCAGCGGGAAGTCGTAGGTCCAGCGCTGGGACGGGACGACCTGGAAGATGTCGCCCGCCGCGATGTAGTCCCGCGCCGCTCTCCACCGCGGCCAGGTATTCGGCCTTGGTGAAGTTGCACGCGGGCGCGGGCAGGTCGAACGGATCGGCCATGTCGCGCACCGTCGGCACCGCGCGGGAGAGGGCGGCGAGTGCGTCCTGCAGCCGTTCCGCCGCCTGCGCGTAGGCCGCGCGGGCGGTCGTGGCTCCGGCGCGCCAGCTGGGCGCGACGAGGATGACCTCGCCCTTCACCCCGTCGAGTACCGCGACGACAGAGGGCCGCATCAGCACCGCATCCGGCAGGCCGAGGACGTCCGGGTTCACGCGCGGCAGGTGCTCCACGAGGCGGATCATGTCGTAGCCGAGGTAGCCGAAGAGCCCCGCGCTGGCGGCCGGCAGCCCGTCCGGCAGGTCCATCCGCGACTCGTCCAGCAGGCCGCGGATCGCTTCCAGCGGCGGGCCGGCGTCTTCCCATGCCTGCGGGTCGTAGCGGGCGGCGCGGTTCACGCGGCTGGTCTCGCCGTGACACTCCCAGATCAGGTCCGGCTTCATCCCGACGATGGAGTATCGGCCCCGAACCTCGCCGCCGGTGACCGACTCCAGCACGAAGGAATGGGGCTGCGCTTCCGCCAGCTTGAGCATGAGCGAAACCGGCGTGTCGAGATCGGCGGGCAGGCGCGTCCAGACGACCTGGTTCTCGCCGCGCGCGAAGCCGGGCTCGAACCCGGAGAACGCCGGGGAGATCATCCGCCGGCGCTTCCACCCAGCTGCATCTGCACCTGCTGGACGACGCTTTGATCGACGGTGAAGCCCGCACCGGTCTGCACCGCGCGGCCGTACCCCTCGAAGATGTCGGAGGCGATGCCGTTCGCCACCTGCCGTCCGATGGCCGCGCGCAGGTCGGTCGCATCGTCCGGACCGGGCGTCGTGACCGCATCGATGCGCACGACGTAGGCGCGCGCGTCGTCGCCCGGCAACCCGATCGTCGATCCGTCGGCCGCCTCGAAGATGCCCGCGACGAGCGCAGGCGGCGTCCCTTCCAGCGTCGCATCCCGGGCCAGGGCAGATATCGTCTCCGGCGTGCCCGCCGGGACGGCATCGGGGTCGGAGGCGATCTCGGCGGCACGGTCGGCGAGCTGCCGGGTCAGCGTCGTCACCCGCCACGCCGCCTCCACCTCGCCGCGCACCTGTGCCAGCGGCGGCACGGTCGGCGGTACGATCTCGTCGAGCCGAAGCGCGAAGAGCCCGCCGTCCGACAGCGTCCCGATCTCCGGGAAGTCCCCCGGGGCGGCCGTGCGCGCGGCGGCGCGGAAACCGTCGTAAGCCGCGATGTCGGAGCCCTGCGTCTCCCCGTCCGCATCCCAGCGAATGGAGCCGAGGACCATGTCGGTGTCCGCCGCCAGCTCCTCCAGCGTGGCCCCGCCCGCGAGCATGTCCTCCATCGCCTCGCGCTGCCCCTCGATCTCGCGGCGCGCGGCGGCGAGCCCGACCTCGGACGCGAGCGTGTCACGAACGTCCTCGAACGGGATCTCGGTCGGGTTCAGGATCGCGTTCACCCGGTAGAGCGCCGGGCCGAGCGGCGTCTCGACCGGCCCGACGATCCCCGGTTCCTCCAGCGCGAAGAGCGCGTCCGCCACGCCCGCGCCCACGTCCGTGCGGGCGATCTCCCCCTGGTCGACGTCCTCGAGCGTCAGGCCCCGCGCCGCCACCAGGGCGTCGAACGCCGTCTCCCCGGCGGTGATCGAGGCCAGCGCCGCCTCCGCCGCCGCGAGGTCGGCGAAGGCCAGCCGCTCGGCGAGCACCCGCGCGGGCTGGCGGTAATCGTCGATGCGCTCGTCGTAGATCTGCCGAAGCTGCGTCTCGTCCACCCCGAGGTCGCCGACGATCATGTCGGGCGTTACCCATGCGTAGGTCAGGGCGCGCAGTTCCGGTGCCTCGAAGAGGTCGGGGCTGGCGTCGTAGAACGCCTGCACATCGGCCTCCGTCGGAGCCAGCGCCCCACCTGGCAGGTCGGCCGGGGTGACCGGCGTCAGCGTGACGTCCCGGGTCTCCCCGACGTAGGCCACGAGCGTGTCGACGAAGGCTTCGGGTACCTGCGTTCCGCCGACGATCGCGGCCTGCAGGATGTCGCGCGCGATGTCCGAGCGGACGCGCTCCTCGAAGCCGGTCTCCGTCAGGCCGGCGCGATTGAGCGCGAAGGCGTAGCCCTCCCGGTCGAACCCGCCCGCCACGCCGGCGAAGGCGGGGTTGTCGCGGATGCGGCGGGCGACCTCGGCATCCCCGATCGACAGGCCCATGCGGTCGGCCTCGACCTCCAGCGCGGCTGCGGCGAGGAGGCGCTCCATGACGGCACGGTCGAGCCCCAGGACCTGCATCTGCGCCATCGTCAGCTGCTGGCCGAACTGCTCCTCCACGCGGACCTGCTCTGCGCGCAGGGCGTCGCCGTATTCCTGCACCGTGATCTCGCGGTCGCCGACGCTGGCGACGGTGGAGAGCGAACTCCCGAAGCCGCTGGCCCCGAAGCCCCCCAGGGCGAGGATGAGCAGCCCGAGGATCACCCAGACGACGACGTTCGCCTTCTTCTTCTTGCGCCGTGTCTGTTCGGCCATCAGCCCGCCCCCCCGCGAATGTCGCGCGTTGATAGGGCGGGGGCGGGGCAGGGGCAAGCGCCGGAGCCGGCCGGTCAGGGGCGGTCGCCGGTCACCGCGTCGAGCCTGTCGAAGAGCGTTGCGATACCCTCCGCATCGGCATTGGCGAAGGCGATCCGCAAGGTCCGTTCGGCCCGTCCGGACCCGCCCTGCGCCAATGTCGGGCCGAACATGGTCCCGGGCAGCAGCAGGAGCGAGGCATCGGTGACCAGGCGTCGGGCGACCGCCTCCGAGGGCTCGTCGAACGGGTGCGCGACGAAGGCGAAGTACGCGCCGCACCCGAGCAGCGTCCAATCGGACCGGAGCGCGAAGCCGGCGTCCACGGCGGCGCGCCGGCGCAGGATCTCCAGCCGCTCCCCGGCGAGCCACTCGCCCAGGTGCTCCATCCCCCAGAGGGCGGCGCGCTGCCCCAGCCCGGTGGGGCAGATGGCGACGGTATCGAGCCATTTCTCCACCTCGCGAAGCCGCGCCTCGGAGGCGACGATGGCCCCGACCCGGTGGCCGGTCAGCCGGTAGGCCTTGGAGAAGGAGTAGAGCTGGATCAGCGTGTCGTCCCAGTCCGGGTCGGCGAAGAGGTCGTGCGGCGCGTCGTCCAGGCTATGGAAGTCCCGGTAGGTCTCGTCCACGATGAGCGCGATGCCACGGTCGCGGCAAAGGTCGCGGAAGGCTCCCATCAGTGCTGCGGGATACTCCACGCCACCCGGGTTGTTCGGACTGACGAGCACGATGGCGCGCGTGCGCCCGTCGATCAGTGCGGCGGCCGCCTCCGGGTCGGGCAGGAGCGTGTCGTCGGTGTCCAGCGTCCGCGCCTCGATGCCGCCCATGTCGAGCCACATCGCGTGGTTGAAGTAGTAGGGCAGCGGCAGGATCACGTTGTCGCCCTCCGCCGCGAGCGTGGCGACGGACGCGGCGAAGGCCTGGTTGCAACCGGACGTGATCGCCACCTGCGCCGGCGCGACCGCTCCGCCATAGTCGCGCGACCAGTCGCCGGCGACGCGGGCGCGCAACTCCGGCAGTCCGAGCACCGCGCCGTACATATGCGCGAACGGATCGGTCAGCACGATCTCTGCCATCGCCCGGCGCATGGCTTCGGGGGGCGGATGCGCCGGCGCGGCCTGGCTGAGGTTCAGCAGCGGCCGGTCTGCGGGGAATGTGGCCGCGTCGATCCAGCGCCGCGCCTCCATCACCGGGGGCGCGGCCGTCGCGGCGAGATGGGGGTTCAGCGCGTACATCGCGGCTTGCCGGCGGGGGCGGTGCGGCGCGCGATCAGAACGGGATCTCGTCGTCCATGTCGGACGGACCGTCATAGCCGCCGTCCCGGTTTCCGCCACCCGAGTTGCCGCCCGAGCCGCCGCCGTAGTTGCCGCCGCGATCGTCGTAGCCACCGCCGCCGCCACCCTGGCCGCCGCCTTCGCCCCGCCCGTCGAGCATGGTCAGCGTGCCGCCGAACCCCTGCAGCACGACCTCGGTGGAATACTTGTCCTGCCCCGACTGGTCCTGCCACTTCCGGGTCTGGAGCTGCCCCTCGATATAGACCTTGGAACCCTTCTTGAGATACTGCTCGGCGATCCGCACCAGCCCCTCCTGGAAGATCGCGACGGAGTGCCATTCGGTCTTCTCCTTGCGCTCCCCGCTGGTCTTGTCGCGCCAGCTCTCCGACGTGGCGATCCGCAGGTTGCAGACCTTGCCGCCGTTGGCGAAGCTGCGCACCTCGGGGTCGCGGCCGAGGTTGCCGATCAGGATTACCTTGTTCACGCTGCCGGCCATGCCGCTGTCCTTTCGATTCCGTTCGCCCCGTTTGAGCATCGTTGGGCGCGAAGGTCCATCGACAGGTATCCTTCGCGGTCGAACTCGGCTAGCGTCTGCGGACCGTGCCGCGGGGGGATGCAGCGGCGCGGTATGACGGGACCGACCGGGGGAGTTCGAATTGAGCCGTTTGCCCACATGCGCGATGCTTATCGCGGCCCTCGTCCTTCCGACCCTGGCCGAATCGCAGACCGCGTCGAGCCGGTCCCGCAGTGACCTCTTCTCGAACCAGACCAGCCTGATGGACCGGCGCCTGTCCGGCCAGTACGCCCATTCCAGACGGCTGTTGCCGCCGGTGCCGGGGGTCACGATCCGCCGGGGCGGCGGGGAGACGATCCCCCGTTACGACGGAAGCCAGCGATCGGCCTGGATCGACGTCGCCCGCACCGCCGCGCGGCGCAACGGCGTGCCGGAGGATCTCTTCCTGCGGCTGGTTCGGCAGGAGTCGGGCTGGAACCCGAACGCGGTGTCCCACAAGGGGGCGATGGGGCTGGCGCAGCTGATGCCCGGCACGGCGCGGCAGCTCGGTGTCGATCCTCGGGATCCGGCGCAGAACCTCGAGGGCGGAGCGCGCTATCTGGCGGCGCAGTACCGCGCATTCGGGACGTGGCGGCTGGCGCTCGCGGCCTACAACGCCGGGCCGGGCGCGGTGCAGCGGCACGAGGGCGTTCCGCCCTTCCGGGAGACGCGGGACTACGTGCGGATCATTCTCGGGCTCGGCTAAGACGAACGCGGGTGGGTCAGGGCGTCAGCCCGGTGCCCTGCAGCACGCCATGCTCCATCGCGTAGCGCGTGAGCCCGGCCGTCGAGGAGATGCCCAGCTTGCGCTCGCAGGTTCGTGCGATGCGTTTCCACCGTTCGCACCGAGATGTCCAACTCGCCGGCGACCTGCTTGTTCGAGCGCCCCTGCGCCAGCAGCAGCAGGATCGTCTGCTCGCGTGACGTCAACGGCTCCGAGCCGTCCGCGGAAGGCTCCAGCGCCGTCTCCGCGCCGGGGCAGAGGTAGCGCCGTCCGGCGACGACGGTATCGATGGCGCGTCGGATCTCCTCGGTCGGCTGATCCTTGAGGCAGTAGCCGTTCGCCCCGTGGCGCAGCGCGGTGGCGACGTATTCCGGCGCGTCGTGCATCGACAGGATCAGGATCGCGACCCCCGGATGCCGCTCGCGCAGGATTTCCGTCGCGGCCAGACCGTTCATCTCCGGCATGTTGAGGTCCAGCAGGACGACGTCCGGGGCGAGGTCGGCGACGCTGTCGATGGCCGCGCGGCCGTTGCTCACGGTTCCGACCACGGTCAGGTCGTCGTAGGTCTCCAGCAGCGCGCGCATCCCCTCCGCCACCATCGGGTGGTCGTCCACGATCAGGATGCGCAGCGGTTCGACGAGGGTGGAGCGGACTTCGGACATCCGGTCGGGAATAGGGGGCGGGCGGGATCGTGGCAAGCGAACGGGTTCACTCCGCCGCCTGCCGCGCCGCGTCCTCGCGCCCGGCGTTCGGCGTCAGCAGGTGAGCCAGCGGGACCTGTGCCTCGATCACGGTGCCACGGCCGGCCGTGCCTGTCGCGATCCGGAACGATCCGTCGAGCTGCTCGATCCGCTCCGCCATGTTGCGCAGTCCCATGCCGGGCCTTGTGCGGACTTCCGGCAGGCCGCGGCCGTCGTCCTCGATCCGCAGCGTCGCGCCGTTGCGATGCCCGAATACCTCCACCGAGACGGTCGTGGCACCGGCGTGGCGCTCGACGTTGGTCAGCGCCTCCTGCGCGATGCGGAACAGCGCCGTCTTGGCCTCGATGTCGAGACGGTTGCGGAAGACGACGGTGCGGAACTCCACGTGCAGCCCGGTGCGGGCCTCGAACTCCTCGCACAGTGACTTGAGCGCGGGCCCCAACCCGAGGTCGTCCAGAACACCGGGGCGCAGGTCGTGGCCGATCCGGCGCACCTCCCCCAGGGCGTCCTGCAATCCGCCGATGGCACCGTCCACCGCGTCGGCGGCCCGCGGGTCGCCCTTCGCCGTCAGGCGCCGGGCCAACTCCAGCCGGTAGCGGATCGCCACGAGGAGCTGGCTGATGGAGTCGTGCAGCTCCCGCGCGACCCTGCCGCGCTCCTCCTCCTGCGTGTCGAGGACGCGTTGCGTCAACTGCTTGAGCTTTCCGTCGGCCAGCCGCCGTTCCCGCACGGTGACGAGGAAGCCGCTGGCGAAGACGGCGAGCAACGCGCCCAGCGTGATGGCCCCGATCCAGGCGAACTGCTCGCGGACCTGCGCGCGCACCTCCGCCCGGGCCGCGGTGCCCTGCGCCAGCACGTCGTCCATCCAGACGCCGGTCCCGATGGCCCACCGCCAGTCCTGCAACCCGATCACATAGGTCAGGACGGTCGCCGTTTCCCCGGTTGAGGGCTTGGGCCAGGCGTAGCTGTGATATCCGGACCCCTGCCGGGCCAGCTCGACGAGCCGCGCCGTCACCGGAGTACCGGCGGCGTCGCGCAGATCGGCCCAGTTGTCGCCGATGAGCCAGGTCTGGCGGGGGGCGACGAGATTGTCGCCGTCGTAGTCGAAGACGAAGAAGAATCCGTCGTTGCCGTAGACCATCGCCGAGAGGATCTGCGTCACGCGCAGCTTGGCGGCCGCGTCATCCGGGGCGGCGTTGCCGTAGATGGTGATGAATGCGGTCCGGGCGAGTTGGAGGTAGTTCTGCAACTCCCGCCGCTTGGCCTCCACCATCGTGGACTCCAATACCCCGATCTCCCGCAGGGCGGTGCGTTCGGACTGCACGGCGATGAGGACGGCGATCGCACCGACCGCAAGCAGCAGCGGCAGCGTCGCCAGCAGGAACAGCGACTGGCCGTAGGAGGGGCGGGGCGGGCGCATGGCTTCCGGTCTACCCCCGGACGGCGCGGCGATGCCAGAGGGCCGGGCGCATCTTCGGGTCTACGTGTTTTCCGGTAATTGACTCGCGGGTGCCGTTCTCTATCGTCCCGCTACGCCCCGCAGAGGGGGTCGTCGCCGCGCCGGGAGGGTGGGCGACAGTGTAAAGAGGGAGAGAGACACACATGGATCGTCGTTCATTTCTGAAGAATTCCACGCTCGGGGGCGCCGCCACCGTCGGTGCCGCCGCACTGGCAGCACCCGCCTACGCTCAGGGCAACCGCACGCTGACGATGGTCACGACGTGGGGCCGCGGCCTCGCCGGCGTGCACGACTCCGCCCAGCGCGTGGCCGACAGCATCACCTCGATGACGGACGGCCAGCTGACGGTCGACCTGAAGGCCGCGGGCGAACTCGTCGGTGCCTTCGAGGTATTCGACGCCGTGACCTCGGGTCAGGCCGACATGTACCACGGAGCCGATTACTACTTCGTCGGCCAGCATCCGGGCTACGCCTACTTCACCGCCGTGCCCTTCGGGATGACGGCGCAGGAACTGGCGAACTGGTACTACCACGCCGGCGGCATGGAGCTGCACGACGAAATGGGCCAGATCTTCGGCCTCAAGTCGTTTCTTGGCGGCAACACCGGCGCACAGGCCGGCGGCTGGTTCAGGAACGCAGTCAACAGCCCGGAGGATTTTCAGGGTCTCAAGTTCCGCATGCCCGGCCTCGGTGGCCAGGCGCTCGGCAAGATGGGGGCCTCGGTCCAGAACCTTCCCGGTTCCGAAGTGTATCAGGCACTCGCGTCCGGCGCGCTCGACGGCACCGAGTGGATCGGTCCCTGGGCGGACGAGAAGGCCGGCTTCCAGGAGATCACCAAGATCTACTACCCCGCCGGTTTCCACGAGCCGGGTGCCGGTCTGTCGGTCGCCACGAACCGCGACGTGTTCGAGGAACTGACGCCGACGCAGCAGAAGATCATCGAGATCGCCTCGGCCGAATGCCACCAGTGGAACCTCGCGCAGTTCATGGCCAACAACGGCTCCGCGCTGCAGCGCCTGCAGTCGGGCGGCGTTCAGCTGGCGGATTTCCCCGAGACCGTCTGGGACGCGATGGGCACCGCCTCGATGGCCGTCACCGAGGAGAACATGGGCGACGAGCTCTTCGCACGCATCCACAACTCCGCGATGGAGAGCATGCGGGCCTCGTCGAACTGGATCACCCGGTCGGAAGGTGCCTACCGGACCCAGCGGGACCGCGTGATGGGGTGAGCCGTCGGGGGCGGCCTGCGGGCCGTTCCCGGACGCCTCCGCCGGACCGAGGGGTGGTCGCCAGAGACCCTCCGCACCCGGTTCCGAGACTGATCCGCCCGGTCCCCGACCGGACGGATCGCCCCGCGGCACCGGTGGCCGCGACATCCGGGGGTATCCATGGAAGAAGACCTCACGCCGCTCTGGTCCTACGAGAACGGGTTTCAGGCGTTCCTGGAGCGGCTGCAGGGAAACGCGCCGGTCCCGGACGGCGCCGTCGAGACCTCCACGGGCGTCATCGGCGGCATCGTGGGCGCGGTCGGCTACCTCGTCGGCAACGTGCTGGAGGCGTTCTACAACCTCGTCTACGCGCTCTTCCATCCGTCGCTGTGGCTCGACTGGACGAGCAGCGAGGCGGTCATGCGTTTCGTGTTCTACGGGGCGAGCGAGGAGCTGTTCTTCATCCTCTTCACCCTCCTCGCCGGCATCACCGTCGGGATCGCCCTTTCCCGCCCCTTCGGCTGGAGCGTCGTGCGCGGGTCGGAGTTCGTTCTGAACTGGACGGGCCGGATCGCCGCCTGGGCCGGGTTCATCATGGTGATGCAGCAGATTCTCATCATCTTCCTGCAGCGCATCTTCCGCGTCTCCGAGATCAGCATCGGGCCGTTCGGCTCCGTCTTCACGCGGGACCTGTCGTGGTATTCCGAAGAGTTGAAACTCTGGAACGCGATGATCGTCTGCCTCTGCGTGGCCTGGACCTTCGTCCAGGGCGGCCATGTGCGCGTGGACCTCGTCTATTCGGCCGTCGGCCACCGCACCAAGCGGATCATCGACATGGTGGGCTGCGTCGTCTTCATGATGCCGGCCCTGATCCTGATCTGGCTGTACAGCTGGTTCTTCCTCTGGCGCAGCCTGATCACGCCGGCGACCTCCGCGTCCGAGGATCTGGACCGGCTGATGATGAAGGCCCGCGCGATGCGCTGGAACGTGGAGACCATCGGGTTCAGCCCGAACGGGTTCGACGCCTATTTCCTCTTCAAGATCCTCATCCTGCTCTTCGTCGCCACCGCCTTCGCGCAGGCCTGCGTGTTCTTCTGGCGCAGCTGGCTCGAGGCGCGGGAGGGCGAGATGAGCGCGGGTCGCTATCACGATGCGGACGTTTCCGGCGAAGAGGTCGTGCCAAGGACGGCCGAGGCCGCGTGAGATGACGACATCCGCGGCTCCCCTCCGAACGTCGGAACGGGGCCGACACGAAACGGCGCATGGAAGATTCGGGGCGCGCTCGGCGCGCAGGGGGACGACGCAATGATTTTCGGACTGGACGGGGTCGAGATCGGCCTGATCATCGTCTTCCTCTGCCTCTTCGGGGGCATCATGTCGGGCTTCCCGGTGGCCTTCGCCATCGCCGGTGCCGGCACCATCAGCTTCGCTATCATCGCCGCGCTCGACAGCGCCGGCATCCTGATCCACCAGGCGATCGACACCGGATCGGCGGAATACGCCGCGCTCGTCGCCGACGGCGTGATCCGCGAGAGCATCTCCGTCTTCCGCTATCCGGGTCTGCCGCGCATCGAGGAATCCCTGTTCCCTCAGGGCTGGGAGACGGCGCTGGACCGCAACATCGGATTCATCGTGAACCGCATGAACGAGCGGGTGATCGCGGGGGCCAGCATCGAGACGCTTCTCGCCGTGCTGATGTTCGTGATGATGGGCATCACGCTGGAACGTTCCAAGATCGCGAACGACCTGCTGACGTCCATGGCGCGCGTCTTCGGCCCGCTGCCGGGCGGCCTGGCCGTCTCCATCGTCATCGTCGGTGCCTTCCTTGCCGCCTCGACCGGCATCGTGGGTGCAACGGTCGTGACGATGGGCCTGCTCGCGCTGCCGACGATGCTGCGCAACGGCTATTCCCCCGAACTCGCGACCGGGGTGATCGCCGCGTCCGGAACGCTGGGGCAGATCATCCCGCCCTCCATCGTGATCGTGCTGCTCGGCACGCTTGCCGGCGACATCTACTCCACCGCGCAGGAGAACCGCGCCAGCCTCGTGGGGTGCTCCGACGCGCTGACCTACCTGGGCCAACCGGCGGTCGTCTCGGTCGGCACGCTGTTCCAGGCGGCGCTGCTGCCGGGCATCTTCCTCGCCTTCCTCTACGGGGCCTACGCCTTCGGCTTCGCGCTCCTGAACCCTTCCAAGGCCCCCGCCGTGCAACTCGGAAGCGGGGCGGTGTCGCGCACGACCAAGCGGGACGCGCTCACATGGTTCGTCGGCGTGCCGATCGCGCTTGTCGTCGGCGCGGTCCTCCTCGGGACGGTCGGCATCATCGGCGGGCAGGGCGTGGATGTCAGTACCTATAGCGAGGCCGGGGAATCGTCCTCCCTGCGCACCAACGTCTCCGAGATGTGCCAGGCGGCGATGATCGAACTGCACGGTCTCGCCGCATGGGAGCTTGCGGTGGCGCAGCAGGCGGCCATCGAGTCCTCGGGCGGTGCCGTGCTGTCCCGCGAGTTGACGGCCGAAGAGCTGATCGCCTCCCGCAATCTCGCCATCGCCACGGCCGCGCCGATCGGGACGGGCATCGCCGTTCTCTTCGTCGGCATGGCCATGGTGCTCGCCGCCGCCCGGGGCATCAACGCGCTCGCCGAGGAGCGCCCGCTGCTGATCGGGGCGGGCGGCGTCGCCCTGGCCTTCGCCATCGACTGGCTGCTGATCGGACCGACGACGTCTCCGGGAACCACCTTCGTGCTGATGGCGGTGCCGCTGCTGATCACGATGGTCGGGGTCTGGCCGGCGATCCGGCGGCTCGCGCAGAACGAGCTGATCCGGGTGGTCTTCCCGCCGCTCGTCCTGATCGTCGCCGTCCTCGGATCCATTCTCGGCGGCATCACCAACCCGACGCCCGCCGCGGCGCTCGGGGCCGGGGGCGCGATCCTTCTCGCCGCCTATCGCAAGTTGCAGGAGGAGGGACGCTCCGGCGCACCGATCCTGCTGGCCTCGCTCGCGATCATCGTCATGCTGCTCTTCGGCGTGAACTTCGATCTGCGCACCGGGCTGGAGACGACGACGGCCGCCGACTGGGTCGCGCTCGCCATCGCGCAGCTGGCCTTCCACGGCGCGTTCCTCGGCCTTCTCTTCGCCTCCTGGGTGCTGCTGCGCGCGGGCGTCCTGGGTCCGGTCGTGCGCGAGACCGCAAAGGTCACCTCGATGGTCTTCACCATCCTGATCGGCTCGCAGCTTCTCAACCTCGTGCTCATCTCCTTCGGCGGGGAGCACTACATCCAGCAGTTCCTGCAGAGCTTCGACAACGAGATGAAGGTCTTCCTCATCGTCATGCTGGTGCTCTTCGTGCTCGGCTTCGTGCTCGACTTCCTGGAGATCATCTACATCGTGATCCCCATCGTCGGCCCCGTCATCTACGGTGGCACGTTCGACCCGAAATGGGTGACGATCATGATCGCGGTGAACCTGCAGACGTCGTTCCTGACGCCGCCCTTCGGCTTCGCGCTCTTCTACCTGCGCGGCGTGGCCCCGAAGGCCGTCACGACGGGCCACATCTACCGCGGCGTGATCCCCTTCGTCGGCATCCAGATCCTCGGCCTCGCCATCCTGTGGATGTTCCCGGCGATCGTGACCATCGTGCCGAACCTGCTGCCGGGGGGCTGACGAAACTTCGCCGGGCCGTTTGTCCAGGGGCTCGCGAACCCCTATCTCCCCGACGTATCAATCGGGAGAAAATGCATGTCACTCAAGCGCACGGCGATGAAGATGGGTTTGGCCTTCGCGGCCGCCAAGGGTTACGAGGCGTTCCGCAGCAAGGGCGGGATGGACGGGGTGAAGCGGATGCTGGCGCAGAACGGCTCCGGCGGTGGGTCCGGCAGCGGTCTTTCCGGCATGCTGAGCGGTCTGGCCTCGGGCACGGGCTCCGCGTCGGGGGGCGGCGGTCTGGGCTCGATGCTGGCTGGGATGTCCGGCGGCGGCGCATCCCGCGGCGGCATGGGCGGGCTCCTGGGTGGGCTGGCGGCGATGGCCGGCGGTTCCGGGATGGCGGGGCAGGATCCGGACGCGATGATGTCGCGCGCGGAGGAGGGCCCGGCGGACGAGGCGACGGCCGCCGCGATGATCCGCGCCATCGGCCAGGCCGTGCGCGCCGACGGGCAGATCGACGCGCAGGAACGGGCGGCCCTGAACGACATCATGAGCGACGCCGCCACGCCCGAGGACCGCGCCGCCATCGACGCGGCGCTCAGCGAACCGGTGGACCCCGAAGGCTTGGCGCGGGACGTGCCGGTCGGCGGGGAAGCGCAGGTCTACGCGGCGGCCCTCACGGCCATCGATCCCGACCACCCGGCGGAAAAGGCCTTCCTGTCGACCTTCGCCCGCGCGCTGCGGCTCGACGCGGAAACCCTGCGCCAGCTGCACGAAACGGCGGGCAAACCGGCATGATGCCGCGGAGCCTGGAGGGGTGGTGCGCGGTGCTTTCCCTTCCCCGCCCGATGCCCTACCTCTGTCGCGGAATTGCATGCGAGGACCTGAAATGGCCGATATCAAAGATCCCGAGAACACCATCGTCATCGAGTTGAAGGACGGCCCGGTCGTCATCGAACTGCTCCCCGACATCGCGCCCGGCCATGTCGAGCGGATGAAGGAGCTCGCCCGCGCCGGTGCCTACGACGGCGTCGTCTTTCACCGCGTGATCGACGGTTTCATGGCGCAGACCGGCGACGTCGAGCACGGCAAGGAGGGCGGGGACACGTCGCGCGCAGGGACCGGCGGCAGCGACAAGCCTGACCTCAAGGCCGAGTTCAGCGGCATCCCGCACGACCGTGGAACCCTCGGGGCGGCGCGCTCCGCCAGCCCGGACTCCGCGAACAGCCAGTTCTTCATCAACTTCGGCGACAACCATTTCCTGAACCGGCAATATACGGTGTATGGCCGGGTGATCGACGGGATGGACCATGTCGACAAGATCGTGCGCGGCGAACCCGCTCCGAACCCCGACAAGATGATCTCCGTGAAGGTGGCTTCCGATGCGTAACGTAATCACAGCCCTCGCCATGACCGCCCTCGCCGGCCCCGCGCTCGCCACGAGCCTCGAGATCGACATCGCCGGAGAGGCGAACGGCACCATCGTCATCGACCTGTTCGAGGAGGTGGCCCCCGAGCACGTCGAGCAGATCACGGCTCTGGCCGAGGCCGGTGCCTACGACGGCGTCGTCTTCCACCGCGTGATCGAAGGTTTCATGGCGCAGACCGGGGACGTGCAGCACGGGCGGGAGGGCGGCGACATGGCGCTGGCCGGCACCGGCGGCAGCGACCGGCCCGACCTGGCGGCGGAGTTTTCGGACCTGTCGTTCGAGAAGGGTGTCGTCGGCATGGCCCGCTCGTCGAGCCCGAACTCCGCCAACAGCCAGTTCTTCATCATGCTGGAGCCCGCCCCACATCTCGACGGGGGCTACACCGTCGTGGGCGAGGTGACGTCGGGGATGGACGTGGTGGATGCGATCAAGCGCGGCACCGGGGGCAACGGCTCCGTCGTGGGCGCACCGGACGTGATGACGGACGTGCGCGTCATCGATTGATGCGCCGGCCTGAAACAAGCAAGGCCCGCAGTGATGCGGGCCTTCGAACATCCTGCCGGCAACTCATTCCGACGGTAATGCGTCCTCGATCTCTCCATCGGGTCCGGCACCCCGGGTCGTCGCCGGTCCATCTGACTCCGGCGCTTCGATGAGCGGGGCATTCGGATCATCCTCCGCCCTGATGGTTGCGTTGCCGTCGGTCTGGATGGCTTCGCCCGTCGGCGTGTTGTCCGGCGTGTCGTCTTCCGGCGTGGCGATGAAGAACACGTAGGCGATCACGATTATCAAGGCGAAGATCACACCCGCGGTGATCCCGATGATCGGACCGAAATGGTTCTTCGCCTGCTTCTCGACGTTGGTATCGGGGGCGCTCATGGCGATCCTCCTGCGGAAGGTTTCGTGGTTGCGGAACCAAACCCCCCGCGACACCGTTTCGTTCCCCTCATACGGAGAGTTTCACCAGCGCGTGTCGCTTGCGCCCGGCGGAAAGCTTCGCCGGCACCGCCAGCGTCCCGGCATCGAGTATCAGGCCCGCATCCTCCACCAGCGCATCGTTCAGCCTGGCCCCGCCTTCCGCGATCAACCGCTTCGCCTCCTTGCCCGACTTCGCCAGCCCCGCCCTGACGATCAGCTGGACGATGGAGATCCCCTGCGCCGCCTCGACCGGATCCAGCATCACCGTGGGCAGGTCTTCCCCCGTCCCGCCCTGCTCGAACACCTCGCGCGCCGTGCCCTCCGCGGCGGCGGCCGCGTCGGCCCCGTGCAGCAGCGTCGTGACCTCCCCCGCCAGCCGCACCTTCGCCTCGTTGATCTCCGACCCTTGGAGCGCGCCCAGGCGGTCGCATTCATCGACGGGGAGCTCCGTGAACATCTTGAGGAAACGTCCCACGTCGGCATCGTCCACGTTCCGCCACCATTGCCAGAACTGGTAGGACGACATCATGTCCTCGTTCAGCCAGACGGCTCCTTCGGCCGATTTGCCCATCTTCCTGCCGTCTGCCCGCGTCACCAGCGGCGTCGTAAGCCCGAAGGCCTGCGCTCCCTCGACCCGCCGGATCAGGTCGGCCCCGGAGACGATGTTGCCCCACTGGTCCGACCCGCCCATCTGCAGGATGCACCCGTGCCGGCGATGCAGCTCGAGGTAGTCGTAGGCCTGCAGCAGCATGTAGTTGAACTCGATGAACGACAGCGCCTGCTCCCGGTCCAGCCGCGCCTTGACGCTTTCGAAGGCGAGCAGGCGGTTGATGGTGAAATGCTTGCCGATGTCGCGCAGGAAATCGATGTAGCCGAGCTTGTCGAGCCATTCGGCATTGTTCACCAGCGGCGAGTCCGTCGGTCCGTCGCCGTAGTCGATGAACTTCGAGAACACCTTCCGGATGCCGTCCGCGTTCGCGTCGATCTGCTCGACGGACAGGATCTTCCGCATCTCGTCCTTGCCCGACGGGTCGCCGACCTTGGTCGTCCCGCCGCCCATCAGCGTAATCGGTCGATGCCCCGTCTTCTGCATCCAGCGCAACAGCATGATCTGCACGAGATTGCCGATGTGCAGGGACGTCGCCGTCAGGTCGAAACCGATGTAGCCGGTGACCGACCCCGTGCGGAAGCGCTCGTCCAACCCCTCCAGATCGGTGCAGTCGGCGATGAAGCCACGCTCGGAGATCGCGTGCAGAAAGTCTGATTTGGGGTGGTGGGGCATCGGGCTTCCGGTCCATTCTCGGGCGACGTCCCGCCTTATCGCGGGCCGGACCGGAGGGGAACCCGGATGGAGCCGATCCGCGCGCTCGGAGCGATGTCGGGCACCTCGATGGACGGGGTGGATGCGGCCGTCGTGGTGACCGACGGGGAGACCATCGCGGGTTTTGGCGAGGTCGGCTACAGCGCCTATTCCGCCGCCGGTCGGGCCGTCATCGCCCGCGCCATGGGGCAGTGGCCCGGCGGCCCTGACGTGGCCGCCGCTGCCCGCGTCGTGGAGGAGGCGCATGCGGCACTGCTCGGGCCGATGGAGGCGGAGATCGTCGGCTTCCATGGCCAGACCCTCGCGCATGATCCGGCCGGGTGCCGCACCCACCAGGTCGGGGACGGTGCCGGGCTGGCCGAACGGCTCCACCGACCGGTCGTCTGGGACTTCCGCGGCCCGGACGTGGCGGCGGGCGGAGAGGGGGCGCCGCTGGCCCCCGCGTTCCACCACGCCTGCACCCGCCACATCGGGGCGAGGGAGCCCGTGGCGTTTCTGAACCTCGGCGGCGTCGGCAACCTGACCTGGATCGATCCCGTACGGCCGGTGGAAGCAGCCGGCGCGCTTCTGGCCTTCGACACCGGCCCGGCGAACGCGCCCATCGACGATCTGTGCCGGGCTCACCTCGGGCAGCCGTTCGACCGCGACGGGGTTCTCGCGCTGTCCGGAAAGGCGGATGGCGCGCTCGTCGACACCCTCCTGCGCCACCCCTATTTCGAACGGCCCCCGCCCAAGTCGCTGGATCGCGACGCCTTCCGGGATGCGGGGCGCGCCATGGCCGCGCTGGATCCGGCCGATGCCGCCGCCACCTGGGTCGCGGTGATCGCCGCGACGGTCGGCCTTGCGCTTGCCCGCTGTCCGTTGCCACCCGCGCGCCTGCTGGTCGCCGGCGGCGGGCGGTCGAACCCCGCGATCATGGCGGCGCTGCGCGACCTGCCCTGCGACGTCGCCCCGGTGGAGGCGGTCGGGCTGAACGGTGACATGCTGGAGGCGCAGGCCTTCGCCTTCCTCGCGGTCCGGGTCCTGCGCGACCTGCCGACGAGCTTTCCCGGAACGACGGGTATCCGCGCCCCGCTCTGCGGCGGCCGGATCGCGCGGCCCCGGGACGTGGCCCTCGCGCTGGACACGAAGCACGACGGACCGTAACGAGAGCGCGCTGTCGAAATCACGAACCGGAGGAACGCAATGGTCTCCCGCACGATCCCCGTCGATGCCTTCGACCTCGTCCTGTTCGGCGCGACCGGCGACCTCGCCAGCCGCAAGATCCTGCCGTCGCTCTACCGCCGGTTCCTCGCGGGACAGATGCCGGCGCAGGCGCGCGTCATCGGGGCGGCGCGATCGGACCTGACGGACGACGGTTTCCGCGATCTGGTCCGCGCGGCGCTGGAGACCTTCGTTTCGGAGGGAATGCGCGACGCGGCGACCATCGACGCCTTCGTTGCGAACTGCTCCTACATCGCCATCGACGCGACGGGAGAGAACGGCTGGGACGCGCTGAAGTCCGCCGTGCGCGACGAGGCGGTGAAGGCGTTCTACTTCTCCGTCGCCCCCTCCCTCTTCGGCAGCCTCGCGTCCAAGCTGCGCGAGCACGGGATCGCCTGCGAGAACAGCCGGCTGGTGGTGGAGAAGCCGTTCGGCACCGACCTCGCCACCGCGCAGAAGCTCAACCGCGATCTCGCCGCCTCCTTCGACGAGGATCAGATCTACCGGATCGACCATTTCCTGGGCAAGGAGACGGTGCAGAACCTGATGGCGGTGCGCTTCGCGAATGTCCTCTTCGAGCCGCTCTGGAACGAGCGCTACGTCGATCACGTGCAGATCACCGTGGCGGAGACGGTCGGCGTCGGCGGGCGCGGCAGCTACTACGACACCTCCGGCGCGATGCGCGACATGGTGCAGAACCACCTGATGCAGTTGCTCTGCCTCACGGCGATGGAGCCGCCCGCCGCCTTCGCCCCCGACCGGCTGCGCGACGAGAAGCTCAAGGTTATCCGCGCGCTCGATCCGGTCGGTCCGCAGGACGTGGTGCGCGGGCAGTACAAGGCCGGAGCCGACCCGTCCTACATCGAGGATTCGGAGAACCCCGAGAGCACGACGGAATCCTACATCGCCATCAAGGTGAACATCGCAAACTGGCGGTGGAAGCACACGCCCTTCTACCTGCGCACGGGCAAGCGGCTGACCAAGCGGATGTCCGAGATCGTGGTGCAGTTCAAGGAAACGCCCCATTCCATCTTCGAGCGGGACAACGGCTCCACCGCGAACTCCCTGACGATCCGGTTGCAGCCCGACGAGGGGATGGATCTGTCGGTCACGATCAAGGAACCGGGGCCGGGGGGCATGCGGCTCGTGAACGTGCCGCTCGACATGACCTTCGCCGACGCGCTCGGGCCGGGCGGCGCGGAGATACCCGACGCCTACGAACGGCTGATCATGGACGTGATCCGCGGCGACCAGACGCTCTTCATGCGCGGCGACGAGGTGGAGGCGGCCTGGGCCTGGACCGATCCGGTCATCGACGGATGGGAGGAGCGCGGCGACCGGCCCAAACCCTACGTCCAGGGATCCTCCGGCCCCGAGGAGGCGTTGGCCCTGCTGCTGCGCGACGGGCGTCGGTGGCGCGATCTGGAGGAATGACGATGGAGTTTCGCAAGTATCCCGACCGGGAGGCGCTGGCGATCGGGCTCGCCGACGATCTGGCCTCGGCGCTCAAGAACTGCCTGATGGTCCACGACCAGGCGAGCCTCTGCGTGCCCGGCGGGTCCTCCCCCGGAGAGACGTTCCGCACGCTGTCGGGCGTCGATCTGGAATGGAGCCGCGTCTGCGTGTTCCTCGGCGACGAACGCTGGGTGCCGGAAGGGCACGAGCGCTCCAACACGACGCTGCTCAAGACGACGCTGCTGACCGACAGGGCCGCCCGCGCGACGCTCGTGCCGATGGTGAACGAAAGCGCCACCCCGGAGGAGGGCATCCCCGACCTCGAACCGGCCCTCGGCCCGAACCTGCCGATCTCCGTCCTGCTGCTCGGCATGGGGGGTGACATGCACACGGCGAGCCTGATCCCGGGCGGCGAGGGGCTGGAGCGCGCGATGGCGCCGGACGCGCCGGTTCTCGTGCCGATCCGGGCGGAGGGTGTGCCGGATGCGCGCATCACGCTGTCCCGACGGGTGCTGGAGGATGCCATGGACATCCATGTCCTGATTCTCGGGGAGGATAAGCGCGCCGTGCTGGAGCGCGCCCGCGGGATGGACCCGTCGGAGGCTCCGATCGCGGCCTTCCTGCGCAACGCCACGGTCCACTGGGCCCCCTGAGGAGAGACGCATGGATTTCTGGAGCGGGATCGGGGCGCTGCAGGCGCAGCCGCGGCAACGCATCGCGGATCTGCTGGAGGACGAGGCGCGCAACGCGCGGCTGCGGGTCCGGACGGGGCCGTTCCTCTACGATCTGTCCAAGACCTCGCTGACGGTCGAGGCGCTGGACCTGCTGCTGGAGATGGCCGCCGACGTGCCGACACGGCGCGACGCGATGTTCGCCGGCGCGCGCATCAATTCGACCGAGGATCGTGCCGTGCTGCATACCGCGCTGCGGGGCGAACGACCGGTCATCGTCGACGGGGCCGACGTCATGCCCGGCGTCCGCGAGACGCTGGACCGCATGCGCGGCTTCGCGTCGGACGTGCGCGACGGCACGTTCCAGGGGCAGGGGGGACGGATCACCGACGTGGTGAACATCGGCATCGGCGGCTCGGACCTCGGACCCGCGATGGCCGTGCTGGCCCTCGCCCCGTTCCACGATGGCCCGCGGTGCCACTTCGTCTCGAACGTGGATGGCGCGGACTGGACGGATACGGCGAAGGATCTCGACCCCGCCACGACCCTGGTCATCGTCGCGTCGAAGACCTTCACCACCATCGAGACGCTGACGAACGCGCAGACTGCGCGCGAGTGGATGGGCCGGACCGTCGACCGGCCGGCCGGCACAGTTCGCCGCCCTCTCGAGCGCGCAGGAGAAGACCGGAGCCTTCGGCATCGACCCGTCCCGGGTGTTCGGGTTCGAGGATTGGGTCGGCGGGCGCTACTCGGTCTGGGGGCCGATCGGGCTGTCGCTGATGCTCGCCATCGGGCCGCGCAACTTCGATGCCTTCCTGGCCGGTGCGCGTGCGATGGACGATCACTTCCGCGACGCCCCGCTGCCCGAGAACCTGCCCGTCCTGCTCGCGCTGCAGGGGATCTGGCACCACCAGGTCCGCGGCTATCCGACCCGCGCGGTGCTGCCGTACGAGAACCGGCTGTCGCGTCTGCCGGCTTACCTGCAGCAGCTCGAGATGGAGTCGAACGGCAAGGGCGTGACCTTGGCCGGCGATCCGTTGCCCGGCCCCGCCGGTCCGGTCGTCTGGGGAGAGCCCGGGACGAACGGGCAGCACGCCTTCTACCAGCTCATCCACCAAGGCATCACCCCGGTCCCTTGCGAGTTCATGATCGGGGCCGAAGGGGCCGAACCCGCCCTCGACCATCACCACCGGCTGCTCATAGCCAACTGCCTCGCGCAGTCCGAAGCGCTGCTGCGCGGGCGGAACCATGCGGAGGCCCGCGCGCTGCTCGGCCAGAGGTTCGAGGGCGCGGAGCTCGACCGGCAGGCGGCACACCGGGTGTTCGACGGAAACCGCCCTTCGACCACGCTGGTCTATCCGCGCCTGACGCCGGAGGTGCTGGGCGGAATCGTGGCGCTCTACGAACACAGGGTCTTCGTGGAGGGCGTGATGCTCGGCATCAACAGCTTCGACCAATGGGGCGTCGAACTGGGCAAGGCGCTGGCGACCTCGCTCGCGCCTCTGGTGGACGGGGGGGACGCCTCGGACAAGGATGCCTCGACGCGCACGCTGCTCGCGCAGATCCGGGACTGGCGCGCCTGACGGCTACCCCTCGTGGATCGCGCCGTCGCGCTCGGTGAAGGCGTCGATGTAATGCGCCGGCAGGGGTCTGCGGGTTGTGGCATCGCCCTCCATCAGCACGACGACCGCCTCGCTCGTCGTGCGGAGCCTGCCGGCCGACCAGACGCCGAACTCCATGGACCACGACGTCGTGCGATAGGCCCGCGTGCGCCCCGCGACGATATAGGCCTCGTCGAGATGTAGCGGTGCACGGAACTCGATCGCGACGGAGCGGAGCACGAGGACGGGACGGGGCCCACCGGGTCGGCTGATCCCGTAGGCCGCGAGATAGGCGATGCGGAAGGTTTCGAACCACCCCAGATAGCGCGCGTTGTTCACGTGATCGAGCACGTCGAGCTCGCCGAACCGCACCCGGTCCGCGCGTCCGAAGCCGAAGGGCTCCGGCACGCCTTCCCGGCGAAGTTGCTCGACGGTCAGCGGTACGAGCATCGGCAGTGTCATGGCCTCGCGCCGGGTTGGAAAAAGACGCGGGATCGCATGAAGGTCGTCCTGCAACACGTTGAAGTCAATGGAGCGGGTAACGAGAATCGAACTCGTAACTAAAGCTTGGGAAGCTGCCGTGATACCTTTTCACCATACCCGCTCAGGGTGCGTGGGGTCCCGCCGCATCGGACGACACTTCGCCGCCCACACCGCCGATCCCCGGCAATCCGCTTAGTGGACCTCTCCCGAGGGCGGGTCAAGCTTCGATCTGCCAAGGGTCGTGAAGCACATGCTCCTCCAGGTTCGCCCCGTCCCCGATCCGGTCGACGACCGCGAAGAGCCCGGGCGCATGAAGCGGCGTGAGCACGCCGTGCCAGACGTTGCGATGGATGTTGACGGCCCGGCCCGGGGCCACGCGGAACGCCAGTGGCCTGCCCGGTACGCCGTCTTCGTCCGGCGCGACGGTGACGAGCCATTCGTTCCGGTGCATCGGCACGAAGCACTGGCTGCCGTCCGGGTGCCGTTCCATCAGGTCGAGGGTATAGGGGAGGCTGCGGGGCGACGCGTCGAACAGGGAGATGCCGGCGCGCCCGTCGGCGAAGTCGAGCGCCGCGCGGTCGTGGAATCGTCCGCAGAGGCCAGCGTTGATGAGCCTGTCGGGCGGGCCGGCGAAATCGAGGACGTCGCCGAAGGGGGCGAAGGCGGTCGCCGTCAGGGCCCGGGTGCGCAGTATCCCGATCATTTCATCATGTCCTGCAGTCTCAGGTATGCGATGCGTTCGACCTGTCGGCAGGCTTCGGCGCGTTCGGTTTTCGGGTTTTGGGCGATGCGGGTCTTCATGGCGGCGAGGATGGCGGGTTTGTCGTGGTCTCGGACGGCGAGGATGAAGGGGAATCCGTGTCTGCGGACGTAGGCCTGGTTGTGCATCCGGAACGTCTCGCGTTCGGCGTCGGTGAGCAGGTCGAGACCGGCGGCGGCCTGTTCGGCGGTGCTTTCGGGGGTGAGGCGACCGGCGGCGGCGAGTTTGCCGGCGAGGTCGGGGTGGGCGGTGAGCACGCCGAGGCGCTCGTCGTCGGTGGCGGCGCGGAAGGCGCGGGCGAGGGCGGCGTGCAGGCCGGTGGCGGTATCGTGGGCGGGTCCGAGTTCGGCGTCGAAGGCGCGCTCGGCGACCCAGGGGGAGTGCTCGAAGACGGAGCCGAAGCGGGCGACGAAGGTCTCGCGGTCCATTTCGGAGGGGCGGGCGCGGCGGATGTGGGGGTGGGTGGCGGCCCAGTGCGCGGCGATCTGCGCGCGGGTCGCGATCCAGACGCCGCCCTCTCGCTCGTGGCGGGCGGCGACGTGCTCGAGGAAGCGGCGCAGGGCCTCGGCGCGCCCTGGGCGCCCCGCAAGGCGGCAGTGCAGCCCGACGGACATCATGGCGGGGCGGCCCTGGGTGCCTTCGCGGTAGAGGCAGTCGAAGGCGTCGCGCAGGTAGGTCTCCCAGGATGCGCCGTCGGGGTGGCCGGCTTGGATGGCGAAGCGCATGTCGTTGGCGTCGAGCGTGTAGGGCAGGATGAGCTGGTCGCGCTCCCCGTACTCCGCCCAGTAGGGCAGGTCGTCGGCGTAGCTGTCCGACAGGTAGGCGAAGGCTCCGGTCCGGGCGGCGAGGCGGAGCGTGTTCTGGGACGAGCGGCCGCAGTAGAAGCCGGCGGGGGGCGTGCCGGTGACCTGCCCGTGCAGGGCGATGGCGGCGTCGATGGCGGCACGTTCGTCGTCCTCGGCCATGTCCTTGTGCTCGATCCACTTGAGCCCGTGGCAGGCGATCTCCCAGCCGGCGGCCTGCATGGCGGCGAGTTGCGCGGGGCCGCGGGCGAGGGCGGAGGCTATGCCGAAGACGGTGACGGGCAGATGGGCGAGCATGCGGTGGAGCCGCCAGAAGCCGGCGCGCGCGCCGTATTCGTAGAGCGACTCCATGTTGGCGTGGCGCTGTCCGGGCCAGGGTTGCGCGCCGGTGATGTCCGACAGGAAGGCTTCCGATGCGGCGTCGCCGTGCAGGATGCAGTTCTCGCCGCCCTCCTCGTAGTTGAGCACGAGGCTGAGGGCGATGCGCGCGCCGCCGGGCAGGTGGGGGTCCGGCCAGGCGGCGTCGGGCGGTGTGGGCCCGTGGCCGTGCATGTCGCGGGGGTAGCGTTGCATGGGGTCTCCGTGTCTCAGGGGCGGGTCTCGGGGGCGGGGCGCGATGGCGGGGCATCTGGCGTGCGGTCTGGGCGGGGGCGTGCGGTCTGGGGCACCGGTCGCGTCCGCATCTATCGCGGCGGGGCGGCGGCGGATAGGGTCCGGCGCGGGCCCCGGAGGGCGGGGCGCAAGCGGAGGGCGGACGATGGCTGCGAGGACGGAGACGGCGAGGGCGGAGACGGCGGAGGCGGGGGCGGAGACGGCGGGGGGATACCTGACGACGCATGTGCTCGACACCGCGCGGGGCCGGCCGGCGGACGGGCTGCGCCTCGTGCTCCACCGGCTCGATGGGGAGGCGCGGACGAAGATCGCGCAGGCCGTGACGAACGCCGACGGGCGGACCGACGCGCCGATCCTGCCGCGCGGGGCCTTCGCGACCGGCACCTACGAGCTGGAGTTCCACTGCGGCGACTACCTGACCCGGGTCGGCGTGCCCCCCGAGGCCCCGCGGTTCCTCGACGTGGTACCGCTGCGCTTCGGGATGTCGCGCCCGGTGCACTACCACGTGCCGCTGCTGCTGAGCCCGTTCGGCTATTCCACCTACCGCGGTTCCTGACGCCCCCCCCCCCCGGCGGGCCCGCGGGCCCCGGGCGGGCCGCGCCGGTCCGGCCGGGCGCGCCCCACGCCCCGCGCCCCACGCCCCGCACCGTCGCGTCCGCGGCCTCCACCGCCCGATCCGGGGGCGGCGCGATCCCGAGGCCCTCCCGTCCGGCCCATCTGCCGACCCCCGCCGCCCGCGGTGCGACCGCGCCCCGGGGCCGTCCGGTCAGCGGCCCCTCCGGCCGCCGTCCCGTCCCGCGTCGCCGCCCGGGACGCATGCGGCGGGACCGGCGCGCGGAGCAGGGCCGGGAGCCGTCCGCACGGGCCGTCGCCCGGCGCGCCGTCCCGCCCCGCCCGCGGCCACCCGACCGATGGTAGCGCCGGCCCGTCCGTCGTAGACCCCGGGTCGGAACCGATGCGGGAGGGATGCCCATGTACGACGCGGCCATCATGTGGGACTGGCTGGCCTTCGCGGTGCGCTGGCTGCACGTCATCACGGCCATCGCCTGGATCGGGGCCAGCTTCTACTTCATCGCGCTCGACCTGATGCTGCGCCGCGCCCCCGGCATGCCCGACGGCGCCTCGGGCGAGGAATGGGAGGTCCACGGCGGGGGCTTCTACCACACCACGAAGTACACCGTCGCCCCCGACCGGCTGCCCGAGCACCTGACCTGGCACAAGTGGCAGGCGTACTGGACCTGGCTCTCGGGTGCGGCGCTGCTCGCCATCGTCTACTGGGCGGGGGCGGAGCTGTTCCTGATCGACCCGGCCAAGGCGGACCTCGCCACATGGCAGGCCATCGCGATCTCGGCGGCGCTTCATCGCCGTGGGCTGGCTGGGCTACGACGCGCTCTGCCGCTCGGCCCTCAGGTCCAACGCCACCGCCGTCATGCTGGTGCTCTTCGCCGGCATCGTCGTGGCCTCCTGGAGCCTGAACCAGATCTTCACGGGCCGCGCCGCGCTCCTGCACCTGGGCGCGATGACGGCGACGATCATGACGGCCAACGTCTTCTTCGTCATCATGCCCAACCAGCGCATCGTGGTCGCCGACCTGCAGGCGGGCCGCGCGCCGGACCCGAAGTACGGGGCGATCGCCAAGCTGCGCTCGACCCACAACAACTACCTCACCCTGCCGGTCCTGTTCCTGATGCTGTCGAACCACTACCCGCTGGCCTTCGGCACCCGGTACGCCTGGATCATCGCCTGCCTGGTGTTCCTGACGGGCGTCACCATCCGGCACTACTTCAACACGCTGCACAGGACAGGCAGCGGCCCGGCCTGGACCTGGGGCGCCACCGCCGTGCTCTTCGTCGCCATGGCCTGGCTCTCGACCGTCCCGTCGTTCGACGGCGACTACGACACGCTCGAGGCCGCCCCGATGACGCCCGCCGCCGCCCGCTTCGCCCAAGCCCCCGGCTTCGAGGAGGCCGCGAACGTCGTGCGCGGCCGCTGCTCCATGTGCCACGCCCGCGCGCCCAACTGGGACGGGATGCACTGGGCCCCCAAGGGCGTCCACCTCGAAACCGACGCCGACATCGCGACCCACGCCCGCCAGATCCACCTCCAGGCCGGCCTCACACACGCCATGCCCCCCGCAAACATCACCGACATCACCGACCAGGAACGCCAGCTGCTGAGAACCTGGATCGAACAGGCAAAAGAGGAAAGAGGCTGAACCGGCTGTGACGGCAGAGATGCGGGCCAACAGGGCAAAACGACTCCAAGCGTCGAGAAGGGGGGGCGTACGATGACCCCATCTCATGCCCAGCCGCCATAATCCGCATTCCGGCAGATGAGCGCTCATTCCGTACAGATGGACCGAGCGGCATGTCACCGTGATGACCTGATCTTCGCGTCGGTAGCGGAGCGGCCACGGTGACACTGGAGATGGTGCTGTGAGAGAGGATCGAACTCTCGACCTCACCCTTACCAAGGGTGTGCTCTACCACTGAGCTACCACAGCGTCCGGGCGCGGGATAGCCGGGTCCGGTCCGCCCCGCAACCCCCCGGATGCGGGACATCGACTGGACCCTTCCGGACCCGTTCGCTAAGGGGACGGCGGAGCGGAGGATGTCATGGCGCGGGACGATGCGAGGGTGCGGAACGACAGGCTCAAGGCGGCGCTGAAGGCCAACATGGGCCGGCGAAAGGCGCAGAGGCGGGACCGTGCGGCGGACCGGTCCGAGCCTGCGGAGGCGGTGGACCGCGACCGGTTCGACGGGGACAGGCAGGAGAAGGCCGATGGATAGCATTGTCGTCACCGGGGGCGGTCCGCTGCGGGGGACCATCCCGATCGCGGGGGCCAAGAACGCCTGCCTCACGCTGATGCCCGCGACGCTGCTGTCGGAGGAGCCGCTCACGCTGACGAACGCGCCGCGCCTGTCGGACATCCGCACGATGACGACGCTGCTCGAATCCCTCGGGGCGGAGGTGGCGACCCTGTCGGACGGGTTGGTGCTGTCGATGTCCTGTCATTCGCTCAACGGGGCGCGGGCCGACTACGACATCGTGCGCAAGATGCGGGCATCGATCCTCGTGCTCGGACCCTTGCTGGCGCGGCAGGGGCAGGCCGTCGTCTCGCTGCCCGGCGGATGCGCCATCGGCGCGCGGCCCGTCGACCTGCACCTGCATGCGTTCGAGGCCATGGGGGCCGAGCTCGATCTGCGCGACGGCTACGTCCATGCGAAGGCTCCTCCGGGCGGCCTGCGCGGCGGTGTGGTGGAGTTCCCCTTCGTCTCCGTCGGGGCGACCGAGAACACGGTGATGGCGGCGACCCTGGCGAAGGGCACGACCGTGATCCGGAACGCCGCGCAGGAGCCGGAGATCCTGGACCTCGCCCGTTGTCTGCAGGCGATGGGCGCGCAGATCGAAGGTGCCGGAACCCCGACCATCGAAGTGCAGGGCGTGGACCGGCTGCATGGGGCGACGCACCGCGTCGTGACCGACCGCATCGAGCTCGGCACCTACATGCTCGCGCCGCTGATCGCCGGCGGGGAGGTCACCTGCGCGGGCGGCAGTCGCGCGTTGCTGGAGACGTTCTGCACGAGGATCGAGGCTGCCGGTGCCATCGTGACCGACTCCCCCGAGGGTCTCACCGTGCGGCGCGGGGAGGGGCCGATCCGGGCGGTGAACGTCGAGACGGAGCCTTTCCCGGGGTTCCCCACGGACCTGCAGGCGCAGATGATGGCGCTGCTCTGCACCGCCGAAGGGACCTCCGTACTCGAGGAGAAGATCTTCGAGAACCGCTTCATGCATGCGCCGGAACTCGTTCGCATGGGGGCGCGGATCGACGTTCACGGCGGCACCGCGACGGTGACGGGCGTGTCGAAGCTGAAGGGCGCGCCGGTGATGGCGACGGACCTGCGCGCCTCCGTCGGCCTGATCCTCGCCGGGCTCGCGGCCGAGGGCGAGACGAAGGTCGGCCGTGTCTATCACCTCGACCGCGGTTACGAACACGTGGTCGGCAAGCTGTCCGGCGTGGGCGCACGGATCCGGAGGGAGAAGGACGATGGCTGATGCCCGGTTCCACGACGCCGACGGCGCGCCCCTGCGCCTCTGGGCGACGGACGTGGAGGACCTGCAGGTCGTCTCCGCACTGCTGCAGGACGCCGTGCTGCCGGCCTCCGAGATGAAATGGCAGAAGGCTCCGCGCCGGTTCGCCATGCTGCTCAATCGATTCCGCTGGGAACATGGAACGCGGCAGCCCGAGCGGGTCCGGACGGTGCTGACCGCGGGGGACGTGCGGTCCGTGCGCGGGCAGGGCGTCGTTCCGGGCGATCCCGACACGATCCTGTCGCTGCTGACGGCGGAGTGGGAGGCGGGAGCGGATGGCGACGGCACGTTGCGGCTGACCTTCGCGGGCGACGGGGTGATCGAGGTGACCTGCGATTGCCTCGACCTCACGCTGGCCGACGTGACGCAGCCCTACGCCGCGCCCTCCGGCAAGGCCCCGCGCCACCCCGACACCTGACCGCGGAGGCGCGACATGCCGATGTTCCTCGACAGCGCCGATCCCGATTTCGACGCGCGCTTCGCTGCCCTCCTGACGATGAAGCGGGAGGATTCGCCCGACGTCGACGCCGTCGTGGCGGAGATCATCGCCGACGTGCGCGCGCGGGGCGATGCGGCCGTCTGCGAGCTGACCTCCCGGTTCGACGGCCTCGACCTGACCCCCGGCACGATGCGCGTGACGGAGGCGGAGATCGACGCGGCGGTGGCGCGGGTGCCTCAGGACGATCGCGCCGCGCTGGACCTCGCCGCCGCCCGCATCCGCGCCTACCACGAACGCCAGATCCCCGAGGATGCCTCCTGGACGGACGAGACGGGGGCCACGCTCGGCTGGCGCTGGCGTCCGGTGGACGCGGCGGGGCTCTACGTGCCGGGCGGGCTTGCGAGCTATCCCTCCTCGGTGCTGATGAACGCGATCCCCGCCCGCGTCGCCGGGGTCGAGCGGCTGGTCATGTGCGTGCCCACGCCCGGCGGCGTGACCAACCCGCTCGTCCTGCTGGCGGCGCGGCTCTCCGGCGTGAGCGAAGTCTACCGCATCGGCGGGGCGCAGGCGGTGGCCGCGATGGCCTACGGGACCGATACGATCCGGGGGGTCGACCTCATCACCGGGCCGGGGAACGCTTATGTCGCGGCCGCCAAGCGCCGGGTCTTCGGGCGGGTGGGCATCGACATGATCGCCGGCCCGTCCGAGATCCTCGTCATCGCCGACGCCGCCAACGATCCGGACTGGATCGCCGTCGACCTGCTGTCCCAGGCCGAGCACGACGAGAGCGCGCAGAGCATCCTGATCACCGACGACGCCGCCTTCGGCCGGGCGGTCGCCGTCGCCGTGGAGGCGCGGCTGGAGACGCTGTCGCGCGCCCATATCGCGGGCCCGAGCTGGCGCGACTTCGGCGCGGTGATCACCGTCCGCGATCTCGGCGAGGCGGCGGAGCTGTCGGACCGCATCGCACCCGAGCACCTCGAACTCGCCGTCGCCGATCCGGAGGCGCTGATGCGACCGGATCACCCACGCGGGGGCCATCTTCCTGGGCAAATGGACGCCGGAGGCCATCGGCGACTACGTGGGCGGCCCGAACCACGTCCTGCCCACCGCCCGCTCCGCCCGCTTCTCCTCCGGCCTCTCGACACTGGATTTCCTCAAGCGGACCACACTCGCACGGATGACCCCCGAGAGCCTGCGCGCCATCGGCCCCGCCGCCGTCCGCCTTGCCACATCGGAGTCGCTGGAGGCGCATGGGGCCAGCGTGCAGGCGCGGCTGGACCGGCTGAACAGGTGACGACTGAGAGGCAGGTAGCCGTGGCGTAATCTCGCCTGGACCAATTCCGGGCCTCCCCATGCAGACCTCGATCGACGACCTGCGCGCGCATCATCCACTCCCGACGATCCTGACGGGGCAATCCTCATCGCCGCTCTCCTCGCTCTTCTCGACGCGGTCTCCCTCCAGGTCGCGCGGCGAAGGGACACCTTCGCAAGGGGCACGGCCGCCTTCGCCGTGGCCGTTTTCAGGTTCGTCGCCATGCTGTCCGTGCAGGTCCAAGTCCTGACGGGTTCGAATCTCGCGCTGTGCGGTGCCAGCGGTATCTTCCTTGCAGCGGCGGCATATTCCTTCGGGAATCGGAACGCCCCCGGCAAGACCGAACCGCGATCCGAGTCTCGATCCAATAACACCGCTTCGTGCCGTTCGACGATCATCGCGGCGTCTCGATGCTTCCGATTGAGGTCGCCGTCGCGGCCGTCCTGCTGATGCGGGGTGCCGGCAACGTCCGGATACGCGTAACCCTTGATCCTCTCGGCCACGGCTGCGCCATTGCATCGCTCCGTCACATGGCGGCTGGTGCCGCACGTCGTCGGCATCGGCCTCCTGACACTGGCGGCCGTCGCGGCGACCCCATTGCCCTGACCCTTCCGATCCCGCATCTGTCGGGCATGACCGCCCGCATCGCCACCATCCGCATCGACGATGCCAACCTGCCGACCCCCACGCCGGAGATCGAGCAGGAGCGGGCCGTGGCGATCTTCGACCTGCTGGAGGACAACAGCTTCGCACTGCTCGCCCCCGGTGCGCCCGCGGGGCCCTACGACCTGCGACTGGCGATCCGGGAGCGGCGGCTGGTCTTCGGGATCGCCACGGAGGCCGGGCGCGCCGGGGAGTTCCACCTCGCCATGGGCCCGTTCCGGGGCGTGGTGAAGGACTACTGGCAGATCTGCGCGGCCTATTTCGATGCCGTCAAGAAGCTCCCGCCCAGCCAGATCGAGGCGATCGACATGGCCCGGCGCGGCATCCACAACGAGGGCGCGCGCATCCTGCAGGAACGGCTGGAGGGCAAGGCGGAGGTGGATACCGACACCGCGCGCCGGCTCTTCACCCTGATCTGCGTGCTGCATTTCGGAGCCTGACGGGTGGGGGACAATCCGCAATCGGTGCTCTTCTGCTGCGACCACAACGCCGTCCGCTCTCCCATGGCGGAGGGGATGATGAAGAAGCTCCATGGCCATGACATCTACGTGCAGTCCGCCGGGGTGATGAACGATCTGGAGATCGACGGGTTCACCATCGCCGTTTGCGCCGAGCTCGGCATCGAGCTGTCGCGCCACCGCACGCGCAGCTTCGAGGAGATGCGCGAATGGGGCGACGACCTGGAGCAGTTCGATCTGATCGTCGCCCTCTCGCCGGCCTCGCAGCGCATGGCGATGGAACTCGCCCGCCACGCGCACATCGCGGTCGAATACTGGCCCATCTTGGACCCGACGGGCCTTGGCGACGGGCGGGACGAGAACATGGCGAGCTATCGTCAGAGCCGCGACCAGATCATGGGGCGGCTGAAGGCGCGGTTCGCGTGAAGCGGGCGGAGGGGTCGCCGAAGGGCCCCCGACCCCATCCGACATAAGCCTTGAATGTCTGCCCGATTCCCCCCATCTAGCCGCATCTGCCGCCGGGGGTCCGATCAGGGCCGGGCGGCGTCACATCAGGAGACACCATGGCCAAGGAAGAAATGCTCGAATTCCCCGGCGTCGTGCGCGAGCTTCTGCCCAACGCGACGTTCCGGGTCGAACTCGAGAATGGCCATGAGATCATCGCGCACACGGCAGGCAAGATGCGCAAGAACCGGATCCGCGTCCTGTCGGGCGACAAGGTGCAGGTCGAGATGACGCCCTACGACCTCACCAAGGGCCGCATCAACTATCGCTTCAAGTAACACCGCCGTGCCGCGCCTCATCCTCGGATCGGGGTCGCCGCGGCGGCTGGAACTGCTCGCCCAGCTGGGCCTCGCGCCCGACGCCGTCCGCCCCCCCGACATCGACGAGACGCCGCGCGAGGCAGAGCTTCCGCGCGTCTACTGCGAGCGGATCACGGCCGCCAAGCTCGGGGCCGTGGAGGCCGGGGCCGACGACGTCGTGCTTTGCGCCGATACCACCGTCGCCGTCGGCCGCCGCATCCTGGGCAAGCCGGAGGACGCGGGGCAGGCGGTCCGGTTCCTGCATCTGCTGTCCGGGCGTCGCCACCGCGTGTTCACCGCCATCGGCGTGCGCCGGGGCGGACGGGCCTGGTTCCGGACTTCCGAGACGGCGGTGAAGATGAAGGCGCTGTCGGACACCGAGATCAACGGCTATCTGGCCACCGACGACTGGCGCGGCAAGGCCGGGGCCTACGCGATCCAGGGGCCGGCGGGGGCCTTCGTCACCTGGATCGGCGGCAGCTTCACCGGCGTCGTCGGCTTGCCGCTGCACGAGACCGCCAATCTGCTGCAGGCGGCGGGCGTCGAGGTCTGGCGATGAAGGGCACGCAGATCGTCCTCGGCCACCACGCCGGTCGCCGCGCCGCCGCGCTTCTGGTGGACGGGCAGCTCGACGACCTGCTGATCGACGGGGCGGACGACCGGCCCGGGATCGGCACCGTCTTCCGCGCCGTCTGCGACCGTCCGGTGAAGGGGCAGGGCGGCATGTTCCTGCGGCTCGGCGACGATCTGACGGGTTGGCATCGCAACGCCAGGGGTCTGGCACCCGGCCAGTCGATGCTGGTGCAGGTGACCGGACATGCGGAACCGGGCAAGGCCGTGCCTGTCACCGACCGCGTGCTGTTCAAATCCCGCTACTGCATCGTGACGCCCCACGCCCCGGGCCTCAACGTCGCCCGCAGCCTTGACGACGACGAGGAGCGCGACCGGCTGCTGCTGGTCGCCAACGATGCGGTGCCCGAACGCGGCGAGCACGGGATCATCCTGCGCACGGCCTGCGACGGTGTGGACGAGGAGACGCTGGCGGACGATCTGACGCGCACGTGGGATCTGGCGATGCAGGTGCTGGACGATCCCGGGACGGAGCCCGAACGGCTCCTCGAAGGGCCCGATGCGCATACGCTTGCCTGGCGCGACTGGGAAGGGGACGACGTCACGGAGGATTGGGACGTCGCGGCCGACCTGATCGAGGCGCTGCGCGATCCGGCGGTGACCGTCGGCCCCGCGACCTTCCACATCGAGCCGACCCGGGCGCTGACGGCGGTGGACGTGAACACGCCCGAGGGCGGGGCCGGGGGGCTGAAGGCGAACCTCGCGCTTGCGCGCCTGCTCCCCCGGCAGTTGCGTCTGCGCGGGATCGGCGGGCAGATCGTGCTCGACGTGGCTCCTATGCCCAAGAAGGACCGCAAGGCGTTCGAGAGCGCCCTGCGGACCGCGTTCCGCTCCGATCCCGTGGAGACATCGCTGATCGGATGGACCCCGCTGGGCCACTTCGAGTTGACCCGCCGACGTGAACGCCGCCCGCTGGAGGAGCTTCTGTGACCTGCCCGATCTGCCAGAAGGACAGCGCCGAGACGTACCGGCCCTTCTGTTCGCGCCGCTGCGCCGACGTGGACCTGGGCAAGTGGCTGAATGGCTCCTATGCCGTCCCGTCGACCGACCCGGACGACGTGGAGGAGGCCGCTGACGCGCTCGAACGGGAGCTGGAGCGGCGATCCCGGCTGCAATGACGCTTTTCGTCTGGACAGCATTTTACCCCTGCCCTAGACGGTGCGGACCCTGACGGGGGAGACCTCGTCCGACCCGGTGCCTGGGTAGCTCAGGGGTAGAGCAGTGGATTGAAAATCCTCGTGTCGGTGGTTCGATTCCGCCCCCGGGCACCACCTTTCCCGCCCGGTCGTCCTGCTTTTCCTTAGACGCATCTTGCTCGCACCGTATGTTGCGTCGACTGGCTTCTATGGGCTACTCTCACGAAATGGAACGCAGTTCCGCAGAGTAGAATTTCTCGGGAGGAGATTCGATGATACCCCTGTCCTTCATGCGCCAAGCGCTCACCACCGCCGTCTTCGGTCTGGCCGCCGCAGGTGCCGCCTCGGCCGAGACGAACCTGATCCTGGGCGAGGCCGGACCGAACCGCGGTGCCCGCGCCGAGGCGCTCCAGCATTTCGTCGACGAGGTCGAGGCGCGCACCGACGGGGAGGTCGTGATCGACGTCCAGTGGGGCGGCGCGCTCTTCAAGGCGAACGCGGCGGCCGGTGCCATCGCGGACGGCGTGGCCGATCTGGGCACGATCATCGGTGTCTATTTCCCGCAGGAGATGGTGGGCTACGGCATCGCGGACCTGCCGCTGCTGAACGCGGACGCCTGGGTCGGGATGCGCGCGACGGATGCGCTGATGCGGTCCTCCGAGGAGATCCAGGCCAACCTCGCGGCCCAGAACCTCGTCTATCTGGGCACGTTCACCACCTCCGCGGTCAACATCGGCTGCAAGGACGCGGCGATCCGCACGGTGGACGACATCGGGGGCCTGAAGGTCCGCGGCGTCGGGGCGTATGGCGACACGTTCCGCGATTTCGGCGCGAACATCGTCCCGATGTCGATCTACGACGCCTACCAGGGGCTCGACAGTGGATTGATCGACTGCTCGCAGGGCTACAGCTATGCCGTGGGCGCGCTCAAGCAGGAGGAGGTGATGACCTCCTACACCCTGCTCGACTGGGGGCAGGTCGGCGCGCTGGGCATCTTCATCAACAAGGACACCTACGACGCCCTCGACCCGGAGGTGCAGGAGGCGATGGCCGCGGCCGGCGTCGACATGGCCGACAAGCTGGGCGAGCTGATCACCGCCGACAACGAGGCCGCGGTCGAGAAGATGCGCGGCGTGGGTGTCGAGATCATCGAGCTGGACCCGGCGGAGCGCGACAAGATGGTGGCGCAGGGTGCGCAATACGTCGACGAGTGGGCCGAGCGGGCAGGCGGCGCGGGCCTCGACGGGCAGGCGCTGCTGACGGAATACCGCGAGCTGCTGGCGCAATACACCGCCGAACGCGACGCCGAGGGCTATCCCTGGACGCGGTGACCTCCGGCCGATCGACGGGCGCGCCGTAGTCCCGGCGCGCCCGAACCGAAGGGATCCCATGCTGCACCGCATCGAACGCCTCCTGCTGGATCTCGCCGCCTTCGCCGTGGCGGGCCTCTGCCTGCTCATCACCGTCAGCGTGATCCTGCGCGCGACGGTCAACTCCGGCATCCCGGACACGATCGTGATGGTGGCCGAGCTGATGGTCGCGGCCATCGTGCTGCCGCTGGCCGCGGCGACGACGGCGCGCGCGCACATCGTCGTGGAGTTCCTGTCGAAGATGTTCTCGCCCGCGGTTCAGGACCGGCTGATCGTGGCGGGCAGCCTCTTCGGCGCGGTCGCCCTCATGCCGCTGCTCTACGCCGGGTGGAACGAGCTGGCGAAGAACTTCGCCTCCGGGGCCTTCTATTTCGGCGAGCTGAACCTGCCGAAATGGCCCGGCCGCGCGATCTTCCTCGTCGGCCTGTCGTTCTGCTGGCTGCGCCTCGTGCTGATGGCGGTGGGCGACATCCGCACCATCCGGTCCGGCGCGCATATCGACGCCGACGGCGGCAAGACGGTCGATCTCATGTCGGAGAAGACCTGATGGACGGCACCACCGTCGGCCTGGTCGCCTTCGCCTCCGTCATCGGCCTGCTGGCCATCCGCGTTCCCATCGCCTTCGCGCTGGCCGGCGTCGCGACCGTCGGCAGCTTCGCGATGTTCGCCTTTCGCACCGGGGACTTCACCCCGATGCGCGCGATCCGTCCGACGACGTCGATGGTGTTCTCGAACTCCTTCGATCTCATCCACTCCTACGACCTGTCGATGATCCCGCTCTTCGTGGCGCTCGGCCACATCGCCTACCGCGCCGATATCACGACGCGCATCTACCACGCCGCCCGCGTCTGGCTCGTGCGCGTGCCGGGCGGCGTGGCGATGGCATCGGTGGTGGGCTGCGGTGGCTTCTCCGCCATCACCGGATCCTCCATCGCCTGCGCCTCGACCATGGGCCGCATCTGCTCGCCGGAGATGCTGCGGATGGGCTACGACAAGCGGCTCGCGACCGCATCGGTCGCCGCCGGCGGCACGCTGGGCTCGCTCATCCCGCCCTCGGTGCTGTTCATCATCTACGGCATCTTCACCGAGACCTCGATCTCCGCGCTCTTCCTCGCGGGTATCCTGCCGGGCATCATCTCGCTGCTGGGCTTCCTCCTCGTGATCGCTCTCTGGGTCTGGCGCGATCCGTCGGCGGCCCCCGCCTTCACCGGCACGATCACCGGTCGCGACCGTTTGCGCGCCGCCATCGATGCCTGGCCCGCCGTCGCGCTCTTCGTGATCATCGTGGGCGGCATCTACGGCGGCATCTTCACCGCCACCGAAGCGGCCGCGATCTGCGTTTCGGCGGCCGTCGTGATCGGCTTCGCGCAGCGCAAGCTCACCATGAGAGGCCTCTGGGAGAGCCTGCGCGAAACCTGCATCCAGACCGCCAGCATCTTCCTCATCGCGGCGGCCGCCAAGATCTTCGTCGCCTTCATCGCACTCACCGGCGTCGCCCCCGCCATCGTCGGCGCAGTCACGGAGGCACAGCTCTCGCCCGTCGTCCTCATGATCGCCATCGCCGCGATCTACCTGCTGCTCGGCATGTTCCTGGACCCCATCGGCATCATGGTCCTGACCCTGCCGCTGATGATCCCGCTGGTGGAGGGCTACGGGTTCGACCTGATCTGGTTCGGCGTCGTCGTCATCAAGTTGCTGGAGATCGGTCTCATCACCCCGCCCGTCGGCCTCAACGTCTTCGTCATCGCCAACGTGGTCGGGCGCGAAGTGCCCATCGACCGCATCTTCGCGGGCATCCTGCGGTTCCTGTGCATCGACGTGCTCGTGCTGGTGCTGATCATGGCCTTCCCGGTCATCTCCCTCCTCATCCCGGGGAGCATGTGATGCAGCGGCAGGCGCAGCCCGACGACCGCCGTTTCGCCACCACGCTCGCCCGGGGCCTCAGCGTCCTGCGCGCGTTCCGCCCCTCCGACGACGGCCTGGGCAACGCGGAGCTGGCGGAACGGACCGGCCTGCCGCGCTCCACCGTCTCCCGGATGACGTTCACGTTGCAGGCGCTCGGCTACCTCACCCACGCGCGCCACCACGACCGCTACCGCCCCGGTCCCGCGCTGCTCGTGCTGGGCAACACCGCCGCCACCGCCATCGGCTTCGTGGACATGGCCGGTCCCCTGATGCAGCGGTTGGCCGACGAGACGGGGACGCTCGCCCTTCTGCTGGTCCGCGACGGGGCCAAGATGCTGGTCGTGCGGACCTGGCGGCCCCGCGCCGTCGCCTCCCTCTGGCTGGAGGTGGGCCATCGGCTTCCGCTGAACGGCTCCTCCTCGGGGCAGGCGATGCTGGCCGCGCTCCCCTCCGCGGGTTTCGCGCGGGTCACGGCGGAGGCGAACGGCGACCGGGGTCTGACCCCGGAGCGGGCGGCCGCGATCCGTGCCGAGGCCGGCGGGCAGCTTCTGTCGCAGGGGTTCGCCATCGCCGATCCGGCGTCCTACTTCGCGCCGCATATCCACGCGGTCGCCGCCCCCTTCCACCCCCGCGATCTGACCGAACCGGTGATCTTCACCTGCGGCGCGCCGCCAGACATGCTCTCCGTCGGGCGGATGCGGGACGAGGTCGGACCCGCGCTGCGCGCCGCCGTCACCGAACTCGAGCGCATGATCGGGCAGGCCCCCGCCCCGCGCGAGATCGACCTGTGAGGACCGACCCATGAACCCCGTTACCTATTCCGTCCGCGAAGGCATCGCCGTCATCGCCATCGAAAACCCGCCGGTC
This sequence comes from uncultured Alphaproteobacteria bacterium, assembly GCA_963757495.1. GTDB lineage: Bacteria > Pseudomonadota > Alphaproteobacteria > Rhodobacterales > Rhodobacteraceae > Jannaschia. The sequence continues at coordinate 127,499 of CAVWRZ010000017.1, read as the reverse complement.
AACGCGCTGTCGCATGCCGTCCGGGCAGGGCTGGCGGACGCCATCGCGCGCTTCGCCGCGGACGACGCGGCGCGGATCGCCGTCATCCATGGTGCCGGCCGGCTCTTCATCGGCGGAGCGGACATCTCGGAATTCGGCCGCCCGATCCGGGATCCCGCGCTGCCGGACGTCATCGCGGCCATCGAGGATAGCGCAAAGCCCATCGTCGCCGCGATCCACGGCACCGCGCTCGGCGGCGGACTGGAGGTGGCCCTCGGTTGCCACTACCGGCTGGCGATGTCGGGCGCGAAACTCGGCCTGCCGGAGACGACGCTCGGCATCCTTCCCGGCGCGGGCGGCACGCAGCGGACGCCGCGGCTGACGGGCCTGGACGCGGCGGCGCAGATGATCGTCTCGGCCAAGCCCCTCTCGGCGGAGGATGCGGCGGCGGTGGGCCTCATCGACCGCGTCGGCGCGGGACATGACGTGGTGGAGGCCGGGATGGGGTACGCGCGCGCCCTACTGCGCGACGGTGCCGGTCCTCGCCCGACCGGAGAGCTTCCTGCGCCGGAAGGCGACCTGTCGGACCTGCGCGCCAGGACCAAGGCCAGGTTCCCCGGCCAGGTCGCGCAGGTCACGGCCATCGATGCGGTCATGGCCTCCACACGGATGTCGTTCGAGGCGGGCCTGGCGGAGGAACGGCGCCTCTTCGGAACGCTGATGGACACGCCGCAGCGGGCGGGCCTGATCCATGCGTTCTTCGCCGAACGCGCGGTCACGAAACTGCCACAGATCGCGGGCGTCGCGCCGCGCGAGGTGGCTCATGTCGGCGTCATCGGGGGCGGAACGATGGGCGCGGGGATCGCCACGTCGGCGCTGCTGGCCGGGCTGACCGTCACGCTGCTGGAGCGGGACGAGACGGCGGCGGAGACGGCGCGTGGAACGATCGGGACGTACCTCTCGGCGGCAGTGGAGCGCGGCAAGCTGTCGCCGAAGAAGCGCGATGCGGCCCTTGGATCGCTGGCGACCGTCACCGGCTACGACGCGCTGTCGGAGGCGGACCTGATCGTGGAGGCGGTCTTCGAGAGCATGGATGTCAAGTGCGAGGTCTTCGGCCAACTGGATGCGGTGGCGAAGCCCGGCGCGGTGCTGGCGACGAATACCTCCTACCTCGACGTGAACGGGATCGCCGCGGCGACCTCCCGGCCGTCCGACGTGATCGGCCTGCACTTCTTCTCCCCCGCGCACATCATGAAGCTGCTCGAGGTGGTCGTCGCCGACGCCACCGCCCCGGACGTCACCGCGACCGGCTTCGCGCTGGCCAGGCGGCTGGGCAAGATCCCGGTGCGTGCGGGCGTCTGCGACGGATTCATCGGCAACCGCATCCTGTCGCACTACCGCGCGGCCGCCGACCACATGGTCCTCGACGGGGCGAGCCCCTACCGGATAGACGCGGCGCTGCGCGACTTCGGCTTCGCGATGGGCCCCTATCAGGTCAGCGACCTCGCCGGGCTCGACATCGGTCACGCCACGCGCGAACGCAAGGCGGCCGATGCCCATCCGCGGGACCGTCGTCCCACGTTCGCGGACGCGCTGTATCGTGCCGGGCGGCTCGGGCAGAAATCGGGTGCGGGCTACTACGACTATGCCGAGGACCGGCGCGGCAGGGAGGACCCGGCGGTGGAGGCCATCGTCGCCGAAGCCCGCACGGGCGAGACGCGCGATTTCACCGAAGCGGAGATCGTGCGCCGCTACATGGCCGCGATGGTGAACGAGGCCGCCCGCGTGGTGGAGGAGGGTATCGCAGCCCGACCGCTCGACGTCGACGTCGTGCTGCTGCACGGCTACGGGTTTCCCCGGTACAGGGGCGGGCCGATGCACTGGGCGGACGCGCGGGGGCTGGACAACATCCTTGCAGACATCCGGACGTTCGCCTCCGAGGACGACCATTTCTGGAAACCCGCGCCCCTGCTCGAACGTCTCGTCTCCGAGGGGCGCAGCTTCGCGGATTTGAACGCCCCGAGAAAGGACTGACCATGCGCCAAGCCGTCATCGTCTCCACCGCGCGCACCGCCATCGGCAAGGCCGGGCGGGGCGCGTTCAACCGGACCCACGGGGCCGTCATGGGCGGTCACGTCGCGGCCGCGGCGGTGGAGCGTGCGGGGATCGACCCCGCGCTGATCGAGGACAGCATCTGGGGCTGCGGCTACCCGGAATACGTCACCGGCGGCAACATCGCGCGTCAGATCGTGCTGCGCGCGGGCCTGCCCGACAGCATCGCGGGGGCGACGGTGAACCGCTTCTGCGCCAGCGGGTTGCAGGCCGTCGCGATGGGCGGTCACATGATCGCGTCGGAGGGGGCGAAGGCGGTGCTCGTCGGCGGGGTGGAGAGCATCTCGATGGTGCAACCGCCCGATCGGTCCTCTGCCGAAGCATGGTTGAAGGAGCACCGGCCCGATCTCTACCTCCCGATGATCGAGACGGCGGATATCGTCGCCGCCCGCTACGGCATCACCCGCGCCGCGCAGGATGCGCTCGCGCTGGAGAGCCAGCAGCGGACCGCTGCGGCGCAGGAGGCGGGGCGGTTCGATGCGGAGATCGTGCCGATCACGGTGACGAAGGCGGTGCAGGACAAGGCGACCGGGGAGGTCTCCGAGCAGGAGGTCACGCTGGAGCGCGACGAGTGCAACCGGCCGTCGACCGAACTGGCCGGGCTGGAGAAACTGCAACCGGTGCGCGGGCCCGGACCAGTTCATCACCGCCGGCAACGCCTCCCAGCTGTCCGACGGCGCTTCGGCGCTCGTGATGATGGAGGCGTCGGAGGCCGAGCGACAGGAGTTGACGCCGCTCGGCGCGTTCCGCGGCTTCGCCGTCGCCGGTTGCGCGCCCGACGAGATGGGGATCGGGCCGGTCTTCGCCGTACCCCGCCTGCTGGAGCGCCATGGTCTGACGGTTTCCGACATCGATCTCTGGGAACTCAACGAGGCCTTCGCGAGCCAGGCGCTCTATTGTCGCGACGAACTCGGGATCGATCCCGCGATCTGCAACGTCGACGGCGGGTCGATCTCCGTCGGCCATCCCTTCGGCATGACGGGCGCGCGGATGACCGGGCATCTGCTGCTGGAAGGCCACCGGCGCGGCGCGAAACTGGGCGTCGTCACAATGTGCATCGGCGGTGGCCAGGGGGCCGCGGGCCTGTTCGAAATCTTCTGAGGAGAGACGCGATGAACCTCGATTACACCGACGAGCAGAAGGCGTTCCAGGGCGAGGTCCGGACCTTTCTTGCGGAGAACCTCCCCGAGCGGTTGAGCGATGCGGGCCGGGGCAACCGGGCGCTGACGAAGGCCGATCACGAGGAATGGCACGCGATCCTCAACGAGAAGGGCTGGCTTGCGGGCAACTGGCCGAAGGAGCACGGCGGGGCCGGGTTCGACGCGGTGCAGCGCCACATCCTGGAGATGGAGATGACCCGGGCCGGAGCGCCGCGGATCGTGCCCTTCGGGATCGCGATGCTGGGGCCTGTGCTGCAGAAGTTCGGCTCGCAGGAACAGCAGGACCACTACCTGCCGAGGATCCTGAACGGCGACGACTGGTGGTGCCAGGGCTACTCGGAACCCGGTGCCGGGTCGGACCTCGCGAGCCTGCGCTGCGAGGCGGTGCGCGACGGGGACCATTACGTCGTCAACGGCCAGAAGACCTGGACCACGCTGGGCCAGTACGCGAACATGATCTTCTGCCTCGTGCGGACCTCGAAGGAGGGAAAGCCGCAGGCCGGGATCAGCTTCCTGCTCATCGACATGGAGACGCCCGGCGTCGAGGTCCGCCCCATCGTGCTGATCGACGGCGGCGCGGAGGTGAACGAGGTCTGGTTCTCGGACGTGCGGGTGCCGGTCGGGAACCTCGTGGGCGTGGAGAACGAGGGCTGGACCTACGCGAAGTACCTGCTGACCCATGAGCGCACGAACATCGCGGGCGTCGGCTTCGCGAGTGCGGGGCTGGAGAGCCTGAAGCGCATCGCGCGGGCAGAGGACGACGGGGACCGCAAGCTGATCGAGAACCCCCATTTCGCCGCGAGGCTGGCGCGGATCGAGATCGACCTGATGGCGATGTCGACGACCAACCTGCGCGTCGTCTCGGCGGCTGCGGCGGGGCAGGCCCCGGGGGCGGAATCCTCGATGCTCAAGATCAAGGGCACGATCCTGCGACAGGAGATCAACGCCCTGTCGAAGACCGCGATCGGCCCCTACGCGATGCCGTTCCAGTCCGAGGAACTCGAAGGGGCGAACGAGGCACCCGTCGGCCCGGCCTACGCCGCGCGGGCGACGGGGTCCTACCTCAACAACCGCAAGCTCTCGATCTACGGCGGCTCGAACGAGGTGCAGCGCACGATCATCGCCAAGACCATGCTGGAGCTGTGAGATGAACTTCGACCTCTCCGACGAAGGCCGCATGTTGCAGGACGGGCTGCGCCGCTACCTTTCGGACGCCTACACGCCGGACGCCCGCCGGGCGGCCGTGGCCGATGGCTTCTCCGCCGAGATCTGGAGCGGGCTGGCGGAGATGGGCGTGATCGGCGCGCTCTTCACCGAGGCGCAGGGCGGGTTCGGCGGCACGGGGGAGGACATCGCGCTCGTCTTCGAGGAGATGGGACGGATCGGCGCGGTGGACCCGCTGATCGACACGGGGCTGCTGGGCGGCGGTCTGCTCGCGGCCACCGGGCGCGACGATCTGCTCGAGACGGTGATCGCGGGCGAGATGCAGCTGGCGCTGGCGCACGCGGAGCCCGGCGCGCGCTACGACCTGGCCCGCGTGACGGCCACGGCAGGGGAGGACGGCGATGGCTGGACGCTGTCGGGACGCAAGGCCGTCGTCGTGAACGCCCCGAAGGCCGACATGATCGTGGTGTCGGCACGGACCTCCGGCAAGACGGTGGACGCCGACGGGATCAGCCTGTTCCTCGTCGATCCGGCGCTGCTGACCCTCGCGCCCTATCCGCTCGTGGGGGGTGGCATGGCGTCGGAGATCGCGCTCGACGGGGTGACGGTTCCGGCGGATGCGCTGCTGGGCGAGGCGGGGCAGGGGTATCGGCTGTTGCGGGACGTGCAGGCCCGCGCGACGCTGGCGATCTGCGCCGAAGCGGTCGGGCTGATGGAGAGCATCCGCGCGCTGACGACGGACTACCTCAAGACCCGCAAGCAGTTCGGGCAGCCGATCGGAAAGTTCCAGGTGCTGCAGCACCGGATGGCCGACATGCTCATCGAGATCGAGCAGGCGCGCTCCGCCGTGATCAACCTCGCCGGCCATCTCGACACGGACGAACGCGACCTGCACGTCCACGCGGCGAAGAACCTGATCGGGGAGGTCGCGCGGCTGGTGGTGGAGGAATCGATCCAGATGCACGGCGGGATCGGCGTGACGGAGGAATACGCCCTCGGTCATCTCGTGAAGCGGCTGACGATGGTCGATCATCGCTTCGGCGACGCGATGTACCATCTGGAGCGATTCATCGCGCTGCGCGCCGCGTGAGCGATGCGGGGATCATCCGCGGTGAGACCGGTACGCAGCGGCTGCTGGGCTACGTGCTCGACGTCGGGCGGGGCGACGGGCGGGCGCGGTGCGAGCTGACGCTCACCGGGGATCACACCAACCGCCACGGCGTGCTGCACGGCGGGATCGCGGTCGCCCTGCTCGACAACGCGATGGGCGCGACGGCGAGCCTGACGGTGGACGACACCGGCTCCGCGCCCTTCCTCACGATCTCGCTGACGGCGAACTTTCTCGCTTCCGCGAACGCCGGGCAACGGCTGGTGGCGACGGGGCGCGTGACCGGCGGCGGGCGATCCACCGTGTTCGCGGAGGCGCAGCTCGAGGCGGAGGACGGGACGGCGATCGCGACGGCGAGCGGTGTCTTCCGCCGCGTGCCGACGCATCGGCTGGAGGCCGGGGAATGAGGATCCACGAGCTGATCGAACGCGCCGCACGAACCGGGCCCGAGGCTCTGGCCGTGCGCGACGGGGACGGGCGGGAGGCGACCTACGCGCAGCACGTCGCGGCGATCGAGGCGGCGGGCGAGATGCTTGCGTCGGCGGGTCTGCGCCCGGGGGACCGGCTGTTGATCGTGGCGGAGAACTGCCATGCGGTCGCCGTGCTGATCTTCGCCGCAAGCCGGATCGGCGCGGTGGCCGTGCCGGTGAATGCGCGCATGACGGGGGCCGAACTCGCGCGGATCGCCGACCATGCGACGCCGCGGCTGACCGCATACACCGTCGGCGTCTCCCCGGAGGCGGCATGTCATGCCGGGGCGGACGCCAGCGTGCACGCGACCGACTGGGGCCCCATCGCCCTGTCGCCCGCCCGCGCGGAGACCGGCCCGGAGGCGACGGCGGATACGGCGGTGATCCTCTACACCACCGGGACGACGGGCGCGCCGAAGGGGGTGATGCTCACGCACGGCAACCTGATCTTCGGCGGCGCGACCTCCGCAGAGCTGCGGGGGATCGGGCCCACGGACCTGATCTACGGCGCGCTGCCGCTGAGCCACGTCTTCGGCCTGGCCTCCATGCTGATGGCGGCGAGCACCGCGGGCGCTGCGATCCAGATGGAGGCGCGCTTCCGGCCCGACCGGCTGCATGCGGCGTTGCGGGGCGGGGTCACGGTGTTTCCCGGCGTGCCGCAGATGCATGCGCTGCTGATGGGCCACGTGGCCGAACAGGGGCTGGCGGGGCTGGGCGATGTGCCGTTGCACTACGTCAGCTCCGGTGGCGCGCCGCTGGACCCTGCCTGGAAGCGCAAGGCGGAGGCGTTCTACGGGCTGGCCTTGCAGAATGGCTACGGGATGACGGAGAGCACGGCCGGCATCTGCGCCACCCGCAACGCGATCGGCGCGGCGGACGTCAGCTGCGGGCCGCCGTTGCCGGGTGTGGAGATCATGCTGGACACCTCCGTGCCCGCCGCCATCGACCCCGGCGTGGGCGAGGTGCTGACCCGCGGACCTCACGTGATGGATGGCTATTACCGCAACGGGTCGGCGACGGCGGAGGTGCTCGGGTCCGATGGCTGGCTGCGGACCGGCGACCTGGGGCGCATCGACGCGGACGGGTTCCTGCACATCGTCGGGCGTGCGAAGGAACTCATCATCCGCGGCGGGTTCAACGTCTATCCACCGGAAGTCGAAGCGGCGTTCAACGATCACCCGGATGTGGTGCAATGCGCCGTCATCGGTCGCACCGTGGACGGCGACGAGGAGGTGCTTGCCTTCGTGCAATGCGCCGACCCGCACGCGCTGGACGTCGACGCGCTGCGCCGTTTTGCAGCGGAGCGGCTGACGGGGTACAAGCGGCCGACGCGGATCGTCGCGGCCACGACCCTTCCGGCGGCGCCGTCCGGCAAGATACTGAAGCACGAGCTCATATCGGTCTTCGCGGACCGCCTGACCTGAGGAGAGAGAAGATGCCCAAGGACACGCAGAATACCGGCCACGGCCCCGATCTCGGTGCCTTCGACTGGGCGGACGCGCTGCGGCTGGAGGACCAGCTGACGGAAGAGGAACGGATGTTGCGGGATGCCGCGCGCGCCTTCGCCGACGCGGAACTCGTGCCGATCGTGCGGGACGCCTATGCCAAGGAGACGTCGAACCCCGGCCTGTTCCGCAAGATGGGCGACGCGGGGCTGCTCGGCGTCACGATCCCGGAGGAATACGGCGGGCTGGAGAGCACATACGTGACCTACGGGCTCGTCGCGCGGGAAGTGGAGCGGGTCGATTCCGGCTATCGCAGCATGATGTCGGTGCAATCCTCGCTCGTGATGTATCCGATCCATGCCTACGGAACCGAGGAGCAGCGCCGGAAGTACCTTCCGGGTCTGGCCGCGGGCGAGCTCATCGGCTGCTTCGGGCTGACGGAACCCGATGCCGGCTCGGACCCGGCGGGCATGAAGACGCGCGCGGTGAAGACGGCGAACGGCTACCGGATCTCGGGCGCGAAGATGTGGATCTCGAACGCACCCTTCGCGGACGTCTTCGTCGTCTGGGCCAAATCCGACGAACACGACGGCAAGATCCGGGGATTCGTGCTCGACAGGGGCATGGCCGGGCTGAGCGCGCCGGAGATCAAGGGAAAGCAATCGCTGCGCGCTTCGACCACGGGCGAGATCGTGATGGAGGACGTGGAGGTTGGCGAGGATGCGCTGCTGCCGGGCGTGCAGGGGCTGAAGGGGCCTTTCGGCTGCCTGAACCGCGCGCGCTACGGCATTTCCTGGGGCGTCATGGGCGCGGCGGAGGCCTGCTGGCACGCGGCGCGGCAGTACGGGCTGGACCGGGTGCAGTTCGGGCGACCGCTGGCGCAGACGCAGCTGTTCCAGAAGAAGCTCGCGGACATGCAGACCGAGATCTCCCTTGGTCTGCAGGGTTCGCTGCAGGTCGGGCGGCTGATGGACGCGGGGCGCGCGGCACCCGAGATGATCTCGATGATGAAGCGCAACAACTGCGGCAAGGCGCTCGACGTGGCGCGGCTGGCGCGGGACATGCATGGCGGCAACGGGATTTCCGAGGAGTACGGCGTCATCCGGCACATGATGAACCTGGAGACGGTGAACACCTACGAGGGGACGCACGACGTGCATGCGCTGATCCTGGGGCGGGCGCAGACCGGGTTGCAGGCGTTCTTCTGAGGCTTGCGAGGCGCGGGTGATCCACGGCTGATTCGCGTCCGACATCTTTCGGCAAGTTCGCCTAGGAATGTTCTTCCGCTGCCGTCTCGGCCAGCGCGCGGTTGAAGACGCGCAGCGCGTCGACATGGAGCAGGACGCCCAGAATGTCCGGCGGGCCGTCGACCCCGGTCAGGCGTGTAACGGCGAGGAAGTCCGAGTTCGACCTCTCGAAGAGCGGCATCGCGGCCTCCAGCGTGTCGCCCGGCGAGACGAAGAGGCCGTCGTTGAGGGCGCGGCGGACGCGTTCGGGTTTCGGAGCTTTCGGATGGTCGGGCGACTTCATCACCGCCGAGACCTTGAACATCGCCAGCAGGTAGGACTGCGGGCCGGCGGCGAGGTGGATGCCGCGGCGTTCGAGCTGCGTGAGGAAGAACGAGCGGTCGACGAGCCGGCCCGAGAGCGCCGAGGCGATGGAGACGGCGACCATGACGGCAAGCCCCGTCTGCCAGTCCCCGGTGAGCTCGAAGACGATGAGCGTCGTGGAGATGGGCGCGCCGAGGACGGCGCCCGCGACGGCCCCCATCCCGGCGAGGGCGTAGAGCGTCTGCGACCCCGAGATGTCGGGGAAGACGGCGGTGGCGATGGCCCCGAAGGCGAGCCCGGTCAGCGCGCCGATCATGAGCGCGGGCGAGAAGATGCCGCCGCCCATGCGTCCGCCCATCGTGATCGAGACGGCGACGACCTTGAGCGCGACGAAGAGTATCGCCTCGTGCACCAGCAGGTCGCCGGAGAGGGCGGCGGAGGTCGTCTCGTAGCCCACGCCGATGATGTGCGGGAAGAAGATGGCGAGGCATCCCAGCATCAGCCCGGCGACGGCGGGGCGGAGCATCGGTGGTAGGGACAGGCGGGCCTGGAAGCGGGTGGCGACGTCTTCCGTGAAGAAGACGGAGCGCATCAGGACGTAGGCGACGAGCCCGCAGGTGAGGCCGAGGAGCAGGAAGGCGGGAAGCTCCACGTAGAAGGCGAGCGCTCCGGCCTGCGGCAGGACGAACTCGGTGACGTCGCCGAAGTGGGTGCGCGAGATGACGGAGCCGGAGACGGCGGCGATGGCGATGGGGGCGAAGGCGTGGATGGAGAAGTGCCGCAGCACCACCTCCATCGCGAAGAGTGCGCCGGCGAGCGGGGCGTTGAAGCTGGCGGCGACGCCCGCGGCGACGGCGCAGCCGAGCAGATCGCGCCCGGTGACCCCGTCGGCGTTGATCCGGTTCGACACCCAGCCCGCGATCATGCCGACCATGTGCACCACGGGGCCTTCGCGCCCCGTCGAGCCGCCGGACGAGAGGGTGACGAGCGAGGCCGCGATGGAGGCGAGGCCGGCGCGGCGCTCCACCCGGCCCTCCTTCATGGCCGACGCCTGGATCACCTCCGCCACGCCGCGCACACGCCCGTCGTGGGTGAACCGGGTGAGGATGTAGCCGACGAGCAAGCCACCCGTCGCGGGCAGCAGCACGATCCAGTACCACGGCAGGGTGGCGGCGAAACTGTGCAGCGTGCGCGGATCGTCGGTGCCGTAGAGCGCGGTCTGCAGCGCCTCGATGGCGAGCATGAACCCGACGGCGGCGTAGCCGGACGCCATGCCCACGACGAGGGCGATGAACCAGAACTGCACCTTGGACGGGCCGCGGTCCCGGATCAGGGCCCAGGTGCGGCGCAGGGGGTCGAGGATCGGGGACGTGCGCGGGGCGGGTTTGGCGGGCGTCGTGGCGGGCGTGTCGGTCAACGGCCCTTGTCCTCCCGCCGTGCCCCGCGCACCGTTGTCGCGCCAGTTGAAGGGGAGGGGGCCGATGATCCCGCACGACGCGCTGACTGAACTCCGTTCGATGCTAGGCGAACGGCTGTCGACGGGGAAGAGCGATCTGGCCCTGCACGGGCGCTCGGAGACGTATCATGCGGAGATGCCGCCCGATGCGGTGGTCTATCCGCGCGACACGGAGGAGGTGGCGGGGATCGTGCGCATCTGCGCGCGGGCCGGCGTGCCGGTGATCGGCTGGGGGGCGGGGACGGCGCTGGAGGGACACGGTTCGGCTCCGCGCGGGGGCGTGACGGTGGATTTCCGGGAGATGGCGGCGGTGCTGGAGATCGCGCCTGAGGACATGCTGGTGCGGGTGCAGCCGGGGATCACGCGCGAGGCGCTGAACACCGAACTGCGCGCGACGGGGCTGTTCTTCCCGGTCGACCCGGGGGCGAACGCCTCGCTCGGGGGTATGGCGGCGACGCGGGCGTCGGGCACGACGGCGGTGCGGTACGGGACGATGCGCGACCAGGTGCGCGGGCTTGGAGGTCGTGCTGGCCGACGGTCGGGTGATCCGGACGGGGACGCGGGCCCGCAAGTCGTCCGCCGGATACGACCTGACGGCGCTCTTCGTCGGCTCGGAGGGCACGCTGGGGTTGACGACGGAGCTGACGCTGCGGCTGTGGGGGCAGCCGGAGGCGGTGTCGGCGGCGGTCTGCGGGTTCGAGACGACGGAGGGAGCGATCGAGGCGGTGATCGCGGGGATGCAGATGGGGCTGAATTTCGCGCGGGTGGAGTACGTGGATATGGCGACGGTCCGCATCCTGAACGCCGCCGACGGGGCGGACCTGCCGGAGCGCCCGCATCTGCTGCTGGAGTTCCACGGCTCTCCCGAGGCGGTCGCGGCGGAGGCGGCGCGGTTCGGGGAGGTGGCGGCGGAGTTCGGGGGCGGGCACTACCGCTGGGCGACCGCGGCGGAGGACCGCACGCGGCTCTGGTCGATGCGGCACCGGGCGTATCATACCATTCTGGCGACGCGGCCCGGTGCTGCGGCGGTGGTCACGGACGTCTGCGTGCCGATCTCGAAGCTGGGGGAGGCCATCGGGCGGGCAGCCGCCGACATCGCGGCGTCCCCGCTCGACGGGCCGATCCTGGGGCATGTGGGCGACGGGAACTACCACGCGATCCTGATGGTGGACCGGGGCGATGCGGGCGAGATCGCGGAGGCCAAGCGGCTTTCGGATGCGATGGTGGCGCATGCGCTGGCCCTGGGTGGCACGGCGACCGGGGAGCACGGTGTGGGCCTTGGCAAGCTGCATCTGATGGAGGCGGAGCACGGCGGGGGTTGGGACGTGATGGGAGCGATCAAGCGCGCGCTGGACCCGGACGGGATGATGAACCCCGGCAAGCTCGTGCGGCAGGAGAAGTGCGGCCGCTGACGTCCTCCTGCACGGCGGCGCGCTTCGCGGTGCTCCGCGTCACGCTCCTCATGGCCCCGGGCCTGATCTTCCGGATCTTTTCCCTCGATCCGTCGGCGGGCCTGGCCGTCCTGTCGCGTGGTGCGCCCTGTCGCGCGGGGCATCGTGCTCGCCGTGGCGGGGATGGCCGCGCCGGGTGTCTGAAAGGGGTTGCGCGGGGGCGTGGAGCTGGTGGCTGTCGTCGGGGAGGCGGCGATCGTCGTGCTCTTCCTGCCCCGCGCGCGCGGCGGCGGTGCCTAGATCTGCTCGACGGTGACCTTGCCTGCGTAGAAGGCGAGATAGCCCTCGATCGGCTTGGCGTCGGGGTTGGTGACCTTCTCGTAGGTCCAGGCGACGTCCTGGATGCTGAGCGACTGGCCGACGTAGGCGTAGTAGGCCGCCTGCCCCTTGTGCGGACAGGTGGAGGTGGTCTGCGTTCGCTCGAACAGCGCCATCGCGATGTCCTCGCGCGGGAAGTAGACGACGAAGGGGCGATCGCCTTCCACGAGCGAAAGCGCGTTCCTGCTCTCCACGATGACGCCGTCGTCGCTCCGAACGGTCCAGGTGCCCGTGGCGGGGGTGATGGTGATCTTGGACATGGCGACGCTCCCTTGGATGTTGGCGCTACCGTATCGTGTGGTTTCCGCGGAGGGAAGGTCACAGCGGGGCGCACATCGCTCCGAGCCAGGCCCGGTCCGCGTCGTCCACGCGAGGGCCGACGAGGGCCAGGACGCCGGCGTGGTAGGCGTCGATCCAGTCGCGCTCGTCGGAGGAGAGAAGCGTCGGATCGATCAGCCGGCGGTCGATGGGGACCTGCGTGAGCGTCGCCATGCGGAGCATCTCCCGGTCGTCTCCACCGTCGGGGCGGGGCGCCGGCTCCACCACGACGAGGTTCTCGATGCGGATGCCGAACGCGCCCTCGCGGTAGTAGCCGGGCTCGTTCGACAGGATCATGCCGGCGGCGAGGGGGGTCTGACTGACGCGGGAGATGCGGGCCGGGCCGTCGTGGACGCCGAGATAGACGCCGACGCCGTGGCCGGTGCCGTGGTCGTAGTCACGGTGCTCCATCCAGAGCGGTGCCCGGGCCAGCGCGTCGAGATGCGCGCCGGCGACGCCCACGGGGAAGCGCGCGCGGCTGACGGCGATCATGCCCTGCAGGACACGGGTGAAGGCGTGGGTGATATCGGCGGGGGGAGTGCCGAGCGGGATGGTACGGGTGACGTCGGTCGTGCCGTCGAGGTACTGGCCGCCGGAGTCGACGAGGATGACGCTGTCGGTGTCGAGCGTCCGGTTGGTGTCGACGTTGACGCGGTAATGCACGATCGCGCCGTGGGGGCCGGAGCCTGCGATGGTCTCGAAGCTGATGTCCCGCAGGTGGGTCGTCTCGCGGCGGAAACCTTCGAGCGCGGTGACGACGTCGATCTCGGTCGTGTCGGGCGTGCGCTCTTCGTCCAGCCAGCGCAGGAAGCGGACCATGGCGGCCCCGTCGCGCAGGTGCGCTTCGGTGGTGGCGGCGATCTCCGCTTCGGTCTTGATCGCGCGGGGAAGGGCGAAGGGATCGTCGATGGCCTGCGCGTCGGGGAGCATCTCGGCGAGCGCGACGGGGCAGGTGGCCGGGTCGTAGCCTGTGGGACCGGTGACGGTGGCAAGGAGCGCGGCCATCTCGCCAGGGGCGGTGATGCGGACGTGGGGGCCGAGGTGGTCGGCGATGGGGGCGGCCTTCGCGGGGTCGCAGATCAGATCGACGGAGGCGTCGGCGTGCAGGACGGCGAAGCACTGCGGGATCGGCGTGCGCGCGATGTCGCCGCCGCGGATGTTGAGAAGCCAGGCGACCGCCTCCGGCTGGTTGGTGAGGACCGCGTCGACTCCGACGTCCGCGAGGCGGGCGGCTATGTCGGCGCGCTTGTCGGCGGCGGACCGGCCAGCGAGGGCTTCGGGATAGGCGGTCATCGGAGCGGATGGGGCCGGCGGGCGGTCTTCCCAAGTGGCGTCCACGCCGTTTTCGCCGGGTACGAGGTCGATACCGTTCAGGTCGCGGAGCTTCTCGATCTGCGCCACCGGGTGGAGCATGGGGTCGAAGCCGACACGGCCGCCGGTCGGAAGTGCGTTCGGCAGCCAGTCGGCGAGGCCGATCGCCGGCCATTTCACCGTCTCGAAGACGTCCCTATCGGTCTGCGCGCGGACCTGCACGGTGTAGCGCCCGTCGGTGAAGACGGCGGCGCGGTCGCGCAGGACGACGACGAAGCCCGCCGATCCGGTGAAGCCGGAGACGTAGGCCATTCGCTCGTCGCAGGGGGCGACGTATTCGCCCTGATGCGCGTCTGCGCGAGGGACGATGAAGCCGTCGAGGTCGTGCACCGCCATCCAGTCGCGGAGTTTCGCGACGCGGGGGGCGGCGGCCTCGGGGCGGGCGGCGACATCGAAGGTCTGGAACATATGGGCCTCGGGATCAGGAAGCGATGGTGCGCAGTGGATATTTGCAGAACGGAGACGCCGGAAACGATTTCTCAATCATCCTGCGTCAGGATGTGGAGGCGGTACAGGCTGGGAAGCCGATGACCGTGAACGGAGAAGCCCGGTCCCCTGCCAAACGTTCGGCAGGGGACGGGGCCGACCGGCTTCTTCGTTCCGCAAGTATCCCCGCCGGAGGCATCCGAGGGTTCGGCACACGCAGGGTCACGAGGCGCGACGCATCCCCAAGACGCGCGCGCGCTTGCGCGGGTCGCTTTCGAAGAGAGCGGCGAGCTGTTCGGTCATCGCGCCGGCGAGCTGCTCGACATCCGTGATCGTGACTGCGCGGTCATAGTAGCGGGTCACGTCGTGACCGATGCCGATGGCGAGGAGTTCGACCGCGCGGCGACGCTCGACCATGGCGATCACGTCGCGCAGGTGCTTCTCGAGGTAGTTCGGAGGGTTCACCGACAGGGTCGAATCGTCGACCGGGGCACCGTCGGAGATGACCATCAGGATCTTGCGTGCTTCGGGCCGCGCGGTGGCACGGCGGTGGGCCCATTCGAGCGCTTCGCCGTCGATGTTCTCCTTGAGCAACCCCTCCTTCATCATCAGCCCAAGGTTCGGGCGCACCCGACGCCAGGGTGCGTCGGCGGGTTTGTAGACGATGTGGCGCAGGTCGTTGAGCCGGCCGGGCAGGGGCGGACGGCCGTCCTTGAGCCAGGCCTCGCGCGCCAGCCCGCCCTTCCAGGCGCGGGTGGTGAAGCCCAGGATCTCGACCTTGACGCCGCAGCGTTCCAGCGTGCGGGCCAGCACGTCGGCGCAGATCGCGGCGATGGAGATGGGGCGTCCGCGCATCGAGCCGGAGTTGTCGAGCAGCAGCGTGACGCAGGTGTCGCGGAACTCGGTGTCGCGTTCCATCTTGAAGCTGAGCGGGGTGGTCGGGTTGGCGACGACGCGGGCCAGGCGGCCGGCGTCCAGGATCCCCTCCTCCAGGTCGAATTCCCAGCTGCGGTTCTGCTGCGCCTGCAGGCGGCGCTGCAGCTTGTTGGCGAGCCTGGAGACGGCACCCTTGAGGGGTTCAAGCTGCTGATCGAGATAGGCGCGCAGGCGTTCGAGCTCGGCGGGTTCGGCCAGGTCCTCCGCTCCGACGGTCTCGTCGTTGGCGTCGGTAAAGACCGTGTAGTTCGGGTCGGCGTCGGAGACCGGCTGGGGCGCGGGCGGGTCGCCCTGCTCGTCGGAGTCGGGCATCTCGGCTTCCTCGCCCATCTCCTCGTCGGCCATGTCGTCCATCGAGACCTGCGCCTGCGCGGGGTCGTCCTGCTGATCCTGGGACTGCTCGGGGGAGGCCTCGTCCTCCTGTTCGCCCTCGTCGTCGCCGGAGGTGTCGGGTTCCTGCTCGTCCTCGTCGTTCTCGCCCTCCTCCTCCTGGTCCTCGTCCTCCAGGTCAGGGTCATCGCCCAGCTGATCGCCGTATCCGAGATCCTCGATCAATTGGCGGGCGAGGCGCGCGAAGGCGGACTGGTCGGAGAGCACGTCGTCGACGGCGTTGAGCCGGTCGCCGGTCGATTCCTCGATGAAGCCGCGCCAGAGTTCGAGTGCGTTGGCGGCCCCCTTCGGCAGTGCGCGGCCCGTCGCCTGCCGGCGGACCCAATAGCCGACGGCGGTCGCCAGAGGGATCTGCGCCTTGTCGGTGACGTCGCCATAGCCCTTGCGGCTCGCGTCGACGGAAATCTTGGCATCGATGTTACCTGCCGTGCCCGGCATGGCGCGCGCGCCGACGGCCTCGCAGCGGGCCGTCTCCATCGCGTCGTAGAGGTCGCGGGCCATGTTGCCCTGCGGCAGGTACTTCGCGTTGACGCCCGCGTCGTGGTGGCGGTGGCGCAGGGCGAAGGCATCGGCCGTGCCGCGGGCAAGCAGCACCTCGTCGCGGGTCATGCGGCGGGAGACCTGCGGCAGACGCAGGCTGTCCTTCGTCTGACCGGGCGGATCGACGGAGAAGGTGACGGCGAGGTCGGTGTCGTCGGCGAGCGTCTTCGTGGCCTCGGCGAGGGCCTTCTTGAACGGATCGGCGGGATTGTCGGAGGGCTTGTCCATGAATGCCAAACTAGCGTGACGCGCGGCGGGCGCAACATGTGGACGGGGGGATCGCAACCAGTTGAAGCCGTTGCGCGTTGTGCCCGTATCATCGATCCGGAGCACCAAGGAGGATACATAATGATGAACCGTACTGCACTGCTGGCCTGCGCCGCGTCGCTCGCCCTCGCTTCGCCGACCCTGGCCCAGACGTCAGCGTCCGGCGACGGCGCGGAGGTGAGCTGGCCGGAAGTCTCGCAACCCGCCGTCCGCATCGTGCGGACCGATGCGAACGGCAACATCGTGTTCGACAGCAACCCCGACGCCGCCCCCGGCGTGAACGACCCCGACCTGGCCGAGAAGGTCGCCGAGGCGGATGGCGAGACTGTCGCGGAGACGGACGCGGCCGGCGCGCCGGTCACGGTGCAGGCACCGTCCACGCAGGGGTCCGGGCGCATCGACGAGATCGGTAGGGAGGCGACCGAGGGCACGGAGGATCCCGCGCGGGGATCCGCCATGGCCGGCGACCTCTCGCAGGTGCAGCAGGGCGTGGTCACCTCCGAGGGGTTGCCGGTCGACGTGCAGGAGTTCGCGCGCCAGATGTTCGAGCAGGGCTACCGGCAGGGCTACGTCAGCGGGTTGACCGAGATGCGCGGGCAGGCGATGCGGCAGATGCGCGACCAGGAGGTGCGGTTCGCGGACCAGCGCCGGCAGATCGCGCAGGGCCTGCGCGCGCAGGAGCGGCAGGCGATCGAACAGCGGCGGCAGGATGGCGGCACCGTCCTCGTGCTTCCGGCTGGCATGACGGCGCAGGAGTTCATCGCGCAGATCCAGGCGGCCGACGACTGATCCGTCGTTCCGCGGGATCGGGTAAGGGGTCGTCCGCTGGGCGGCCCCCTGCTTTCGTGATCAGCCGAGCGAAAGGCTCGCGGCGCTCTCGGGCAGTTCCTCGTCGAAGCAGCGCTGGTAGAACTCGGCGACGGTCTGGCGCTCCAGCTCGTCGCACTTGTTGAGGAACGTGAGGCGGAACGCGTAGCCCACGTCATGGAAGATGCCGGTGTTCTGCGCCCAGGCGAGGACGGTGCGCGGGGACATGACGGTCGAGAGGTCGCCGTTCATGAACGCGGTGCGCGTCAGGTCGGCGACGGTGACCATGCGGGACACGGTCTGCCGGCCTTCCGCCGTGTCGTATTCCCTGTTCTTGGCGAGGACGATCTCGACCTCGGCGTCGTGCGCGAGGTAGTTCAGCGTGGCGACGAGGGACCAGCGGTCCATCTGCGCCTGGTTGATCTGCTGCGTGCCGTGGTAGAGCCCGGTCGTGTCGCCGAGGCCCACGGTGTTGGCGGTGGCGAAGAGCCGGAAGGACGGGTGCGGCTCGATGATGGTGTTCTGATCCATCAACGTAAGCTTGCCGTCGGTCTCCAGCACGCGCTGGATCACGAACATCACGTCGGCGCGGCCCGCGTCGTATTCGTCGAACACGATGGCGACGGGGTTGCGCAGGGCCCAGGGCAGGATGCCCTCATGGAACTCAGTGACTTGCACGCCGTCCTTCAGGCGGATCGCGTCCTTCCCGATCAGATCGATGCGGCTGATATGGCTGTCGAGATTGACGCGCACGCAGGGCCAGTTGAGCCGCGCGGCGACCTGCTCGATGTGGGTCGACTTGCCCGTCCCGTGGTAGCCCTGGATCATCACGCGCCGGTTCCAGCCGAAGCCGGCGAGGATGGCGAGGGTCGTGTCCGGGTCGAACCGGTAGGTCGGGTCGATGGGCGGCGTGCGGTCGGACGGGGCGTCGAAGGCGAGGACGGTCATGTCGCTGTCGATCCCGAAGAGCTCCCGGACGGAGACCTTGCGGGTCGGAAGGGCGTTCATATCCGTCGTGCCGTCAGCCATCGATCCGTCTCCTTGCAAGGCCTTGCCCGGATGCAACATAAGGGGTGGGTCCGCAAGGGGAAGGCCGGGGCGCGAAAGCGCGCGGCAGGGTGCGGCACCGGGAGGGGCGACGTGACGACACGGGACGATCTGGAAAGCTGGCTCGCGGGGGCCGCGCTGGGCGACCGCGCGGCGTTCGGCAGGCTCTACGACGCGACGAGCGCGAAACTGTTCGGAATAGCCCTGCGTGTCTTGGGCAGCCGTGCGGAGGCGGAGGATGCGATGCAGGACATCTACGTCAAGATCTGGCGCAACGCCGATCGCTACCGCTCGAACGGGCTCTCCCCGGTCACCTGGCTCTCCACGGTCGCCCGCAACCACTGCATCGACCTGCTGCGCCGGCGCCGTGCCGAGGGCGCGCGCGCAGAGATGCCGTCAGACGACCGGCTGCGCGATCCGGGCGTCGGGCCCGAGGGGCAGGTCGTGGCCGCGGGCGAGGCGCGGGCGATCGCGGATTGCTTCGCCGAACTGGAGCCGCGCCGATCGGAGGCGGTGCGCCGCGCCTATCTGGAGGGAGAGACCTACGCGGAGCTCGCAACGCGCTTCGACGTGCCGCTCAACACGATGCGGACCTGGCTGCGCCGGAGTCTGATCACCCTGCGCGAGTGCATGGGCCGATGACGGACGCACCCGAAACGATCCCCGGGGACGGCTCCGGCGATGACCGGGCGCTGCTGGGCGAGTATGTCCTCGGGCTGCTGGATCCGGCGGAGGCGCGCGGCGTCGAGACGCGGCTTTCGCGAGAGCCGGCGTTGCGCGATCTGCACGCCCGTTGGGCCGACGACCTGACCACGGTGGTGGCGGGCCCCGACGTCGCCCCGCCGGCTCGGCTGCGGGCGTCCGTGGAGGCACGGCTGTTCCCGGAGCCCGCGAAGCGTTCCGGATGGGCGGGGTGGCTGGCGCTGATCGCCGGTCCGGTCGCGGCCTTCGCGCTGGCGTTCTTGCTGCTGCAACCGGCGGCGTTCGAGCCGGTGCTTCACGCGGAACTGGAGGCGACCGAGGGCAGCACGGTGACCCTCGCCGCAGGGACCGACGGGACGGACCTGCTGATCCTGCGCCGAACGGGCCTCCCGCCCGCGGGGCGCGTGCTCGAACTCTGGCTGATCGTCGGCGAGGCCGCGCCGGTCTCGCTCGGCGTGCTGCCCGATGCGGACCGGGTGGTGATCCCGGCACCCGAGGGTATCGGAGCCGGCGTCGTGCTCGCCGTGTCGGAGGAACCCGTCGGTGGATCGACGACCGGAGCACCCACCGGCGCGGTGCTCGCGGCCGGACCGCTCCTTGACATCTGACTGATTTCGACGCTCGTGAAACTTCGCCGCACTTGCCTGCGTGGCTGTCGGCGATGGGAAGGCCGAAGCCCTCCCATGATGCAACTAGGAGAGATCACATGAAAACCCTGATGCTCGGCACCGTCGCCGCCCTCACGTTCGCCCCCCTCGCCGCTCTGGCCGATGCCCACGCCGGGGCCAACCCGATGGTCGGCGGCGCGGAGATGTTCGCCGACAAGAACATCGTCGAGAACGCGGTGAACTCGCCGATCCACACCACGCTCGTCGCCGCCGTGACCGCCGCCGAGCTGGTCGACACTCTGTCGGGCCCCGGTCCGTTCACCGTCTTCGCGCCGACCGACGAGGCCTTCGCGATGATCTCCGACGAAAGCCTGTCGGCGCTGCTGCTGCCCGAGAACATCGCGCAGCTCCAGAAGGTCCTGACCTGCCACGTCGTCGGTGCGGAAGTCATGTCGGACGCCTTGCAGGGCATGATCGACGCCGATGGCGGCACGCATCCGATCCCGACCGTGGGCGGCTGCACGCTGCAGGGCACCTACGCCGGCGACACGTTCACGATCACCGATGAGCAGGGCCGCGACGCGACCGTCACCATCGCAGACGTCAAGCAGTCGAACGGCGTGATCCACGTGATCGACCGGGTCCTTCTGCCCGCGCAGTGAGCGAGGGTCCGCGACGTCCCGCCGGGCCTCCCTCGGTCCGGCGGGCGGTGTGAGGTTCACGAGTATCGGCGCCCTCTTCCCGGATGCGGAAGGGGGCGTCTTTTTCGTGGGGTCCGTGCTATGCCCGTTGCATGAAGCGCATCGTGATCCTTTGCGACGGGACGTGGAACGCGGCGGAGTCCGCCTGGCCGACGAACGTCGTGCGGTTGGGCCAGGCGCTCGCGCCGGTGGGCCTCGAGGGTTGCGTGCAGGTGCCGATCTACGTCGAGGGCGTCGGGACGGGACGGCGCGGCGTCACATCCTGGACGCGGGCGGCGGACCGGATCCTGGGCGGGCTCCTCGGGTTCGGGCTGATGGCGAACGTGGTGGAGGCGTACCGGCATCTCGTCTTCCTCTACGAGCCGGGCGACGAGGTCTTCGTGTTCGGCTTCTCGCGCGGGGCGTTCACGGCGCGCTCGCTGATCGGGTTCATCCGGTTCAACGGGCTTCTGGCGCGCGACGGTCTCGCGCATCTGCCGGAAGCGGCGCGGCGCTACTCCGAACGCCGGATCGAGTCTCCGGAGCGCCGTCAGCGCCGCAACGCCGAATGGCGCGCGCGGTTCGCGCCCTGGTTCCTCGTCGATCCGGGGGATGCGCCCATCTACGGGGAGTACGATGCAACGTCGGCCGTCCCGTTCGACATCGCCTTCCTCGGCGTCTGGGACACGGTGGGCGCGCTGGGCGTGCCGGGCCACTTCACGGCCGCGCCGTTCCTGAACCGCCGGTACACGTTCCACGACACCGACCTCACGCCGATGGTCCGTGCCGCCCGTCATGCGGTGGCACTCGACGAGAAGCGGAAGGCGTTCCGACCGACGCTCTGGACCAATCTGCGAGACCTGAATGCAGGTCACGCCGACCCACGGTACCTTCAGGAGCATTTCGCCGGGGATCACGGGTCTGTGGGCGGCGGCGGCGATATCACCGGGCTGTCGGCGATAGCGCTGGACTGGATGATGGCGGGGGCGGGCGATGCGGGGCTCGAGTTCGATCCGATGGTCGCCGCCGCGATCCGGGCGGAGATGGACCCGATGGGGCCGCTCGGCAACCGGACGGTCCCGGCCGGCCGGTTCACCCGGCTGACGCGGCGGTTCGGGGCATGGCGCGACCCGGTCGCGCGCTTCGAGGACGTGAGCCGGCCGGCGCGGCGGCGGTGGGCATTCGAAGCGAAGACCGCGGGGTTCGAGCCCTATCGGCCCGGACCGCTCGCTGGCTTGGCGGCAGATCTCGATGCGTGGCGCGATACCGCGGAGACGACGGACATCACTTGAAGTTGCGGCTGTCCTTGAGCTGATCCCAGGCCCAGACGACCTCTCCCAGCTGCTCTTCCTGACTGCGGTCACCGCCGTTCATGTCGGGGTGCAGCACCTTGATGAGCGACTTGTATGCCTTGCGCAGGGCGGCCTTGTCCCAATCGTCCCGGGCTTCGAGGATGTCGAGCGCCTTGCGTTCGGTCGGCGGCAGCTTGCGCCCCACCACGCCGCGGCCGGGGTTGCGGGTGGCGTTGCCGCCGAGCACCTGATGCGCGTCCTCGATCCCGAGCCGGGCCCAGGCGCGTTCCTCGACGGTCTTGCGGAACGCCTGCGTGGGACGCTCCGCGGCATCGGTCTGGCGGGCCATCTCCGATTCGGTGGCACCGTCGAAGAAGGACCACTTGGCGTTGTACTCGCGGACGTGATCCTTGCAGAACCAGTAGTAGTCGTCCTTCGTGTCGCGGGACTTGGGCGCGCGGTACTTTCCGGCCTCCCCGCATCCCTCGTGCTCGCAGACGCGGGTGGAGCTGTCGACCGCGCCGGACATGCCGCGCTTGCCACGCGGGTTGCGCTTCTTGGCCGTCGACACCCGCATGTCGAAGTTGAACGGGTCGCTCTTTGTCATGGGCAGGCCTTCCGGTTTGAGGGATCAGACAGTAGTCATCGGGGCGGAAGTTGGAAGGCCTTCGGGGCTGATTTCAGGGAGAAAGATCGTGGGGATGGAGCGTTTGATGGTGGAGCGGCTGGAGGCGGGGCTGGCACCGTCGCGGCTGGAGGTGAGGAACGAGAGCGCGCTCCATTCGGGCCATGCGGGGGATGACGGGACGGGGGAGTCGCACTGGCATATCGTCCTGGAATCCCAAGTGTTTGCGGGACGCTCGCGGGTGGCCCGGCACCGGATGGTGCATGCGGCGCTGGGCGACGTGATGGGGCGGATCCATGCGCTTTCGATGGAGCTGTCGACCGGGGAGTAGGCGTATCGGCGGTGTATCACGGTTGCATCATTCGCGTATCGTCGCCGTCATACGCGGTCAGAGAAGCGACTTCTGCGCGGTCGTGTCCTTCTGCTTCGGGGCGACCTTCTGGACGGAGTCGAGGCGGGCGGGGATCTGCGCCGCGCGGTCGCGGAGCGTCCTGGCGTCCCGGGTCATGACGATCTGGAGGCGGGGGACGGGGGCGAAGCCGAGCGTCTCGTGCTGGCTGCCCGCGGTCGCCTTGGCGGCCTTGCGGCCCTCAAGCAGGGCGAGGGTGATGCCGATCTCCGCGTCGGTCCGCTCCATGGCACCACGCAGGTGGCGGATCATGGCGACGCCGATGGTCTCCCGGGCTGCGACGGAGATGACGGCCATCGAGTTCTTCGCGAAGGGGATGATGCCGTCGATCTCGGGTGAGATGGATGGATAGTGCCCAGGGCGGACGGAGGGGCCTTTGGAGCGAAGCGTCTGGTCATCTGGTTCTGTGCCGGTCATCTCGCCGGGCCCGTCCGCCGTTGCTCGCTGCCGAACGAAGCGCTTCACGCCGCCCTCGTCCGAACCTCGTTCTTCAGGGTAAGGGCGTGCAGCAGACCATAGATCTCCTCGCCGCTCAGCAGCGAGATATCGAAATCTGCAATCGACGTGACCCCGTCATAGACGTCCTTCACGCCACCGCTACCGACGAAACCCATCGACCACTGGGCAAAGCTGCGGGCGGTGATCGTGGAGATGTCGAGCACGGTGACGTCGGAATGGCGGTCGTCGAGCTGGATGCGCTCGAACGTGTCCTCGACAGCGTCCCGCGGTCCCTCGAGGACTTGGCCGAACACGCCGTCATTGAACATCAGTGCCCCGGTGACGCCGACATGACCGTTGTTCGCCTGCGAGACGTCGAGAATGCGGTCTATCTCCCATGCCATCTCGTTGGCGGGCAGCTCGATGGTGTTGCGGCTGAAGTAGACGATCCTCAACAGGTCCGTGGGTTGGGTCAGCATCCGGTAGGCTCCTCGTCTGGGATCGCTGTGGCGGTGGAAGGTGTTCGCTCCACGGCCGTGGCAAGATAGGCGGCGATGTCGCCCGCGGAGATCGGCCGGCTGAGCAGGTAGCCCTGCGCCGCCGAGCAGCCTTGCCCGCGGATCCGGTCGAGTTGCGCCTCGGTCTCCACGCCTTCGGCGATCACCGACATGCCCATGGCCGCGCCGAGCCCCGCAACGGCGGTGACGATCCGATGCGCGTTCTCGTCGGCGAGCGGCTCGCGCACGAAGGACTGGTCGATCTTCACCTTGTCGAACGGATATTTGCGCAGGTAGTTCAGCGATGAGTAGCCGGTCCCGAAATCGTCGAGCGACAGCCGAACGCCGAGCTGGCGCAACGCCTGCATCCGGTCGAGGACGATAGCATCCTCGGTCAGCAGGACCGATTCCGTCAGTTCGAGTTCGAGCCGCTGCGGCGAAAGTCCCGATGCAGCCAGCGCCGTCTGCACGCTTTCCACGAACCCCTCGGCCTCGAACTGTACCGGCGAGACATTGACAGCGATCTGGAGATCGACGGGCCAGGACATGGCGGTCCGGCAGGCCTCCCCGAGCACCCAGGCACCGATCTGCAGGATCATCCCGGTCTCCTCTGCGATCGGGATGAAGTCGGCCGGGGAGATCGTCCCGCGCTCCGGGTGCAGCCACCGCACCAGGGCCTCGAACCCGCTGATGGAGGCGGTGTCGAAGCTGAACTGAGACTGGTAGGTCAGCACGAACTGGTCGAGCAGCACCGCCTTGCGCAAGTCCACCTCGATCTTGCGCCGCTCGTCGAGGGCGGCAAACATGCCGTCTTCGAACCAGGTAAAGCAACCGCGCCCGGTATGCTTGCTGCGGTAGAGCGCGACATCGGCCCGGCGAAGCAGTTCCAGCGGATCGGTCTCGGACATTCCGAGATGCGCCAGCCCGATGCTCGCGCCGATGATGACCTGGTGGCCCTGAACGATGAAGGGCCGCTTGATGACGTCGATGATCCTCAGGGCCATCGCCTCGGCATCGGCTTCGGCGCAGTCGGGCAACAGGACCGTGAACTCGTCGCCGCCCATCCGGATCACCTCGTCTCCTGCCCGGACCGACGACTTCAGCCGTTTGGCGACCTTTCGCAGCAGGTCGTCACCCGCGGAATGCCCAAGCGTGTCGTTCACCGCCTTGAAGCGGTCGAGGTCAATGCAGGCCGCGATGAGGGTCGATGGCGTGGCGCGGCTTCGGGTGCGCAGCATGTCGAAGGTCGGGCGCAGCGACGCGCGATCCCCGAGGCCCGTCAATTCGTCACGCCGCAGGCCGGGCGGATGGACGGGTTCCGGATGTCTAGCGGCCAGAGCGACGATACCGATCCATCCCTGTTCCGGCACCCAGGTCCAGTCGACGTGGTAGAGGTGGATGTCCCCGTCGCATCGAACGGACAAGTCGGCGACACCGCTGCGTCCGGGGAGGGGCAGATTCAGCGCCGCGAAGTTGTCCGACAGAGCATCGTCCGTGACCCCGCCGTGACTGCCGGCAGCAAGTGCCAGGACGTCCGGACTTGCAAATATCACCCGGCTCGACAGGTCCGCCATGATCAGCGAGACGCCGCCTGCCGGTAGAGCCATTCGCCCGTTCTTGGCCTCGACCCCTCCACCGGGGACGATGACCGGGACCGATCCATTCAGTCCGCTGGCCGATGTTCCGTTCAGGTTCGACATCCGAGGCCTCCCAGTATCTTGAGAATTCTTGAACATGCCTAGATCGAAATACTTTCGGGACACTTAACATATTGTGGCAAAAGAAAATTTCGACGGGGAGCAGTCTAGAGATCGTCGGGCACCAACGTTCGCTATCCAAGAGCAACCTACAGGTCTGTTGGCCAGGAAGGGCGGTCGTTCAGGCCCGGTCCAGCGTTCAGCGCTTCGGCTTCGGAGCAGGCGATCGGCCGATCTGCTTGGGCGATCTCGTCACTCGGGATGACGAGAATGTCGCCGTAGGAGAGATATTCATCGCGCCGTCCTCCGAACTCGGTTCGGGGACAATCGGGGGAATGCATCAGCGAAGGCTTGGAGGGGGGTGCAACCGGGCGGGGCCGGTCGCTGGCGGGTCGTGGGGGCGGGGTCAGTCGCGGGGGGGGGTGTCCCGTGCGCGGCGGCGCTCCTCTTCGCGGGCTTCGAGCTTCGCGTCGAGGCGGATGCTCGCGACGTGGACGATGCCGACGCCGGTCAGCGCGATGGTGAGAGCGATCAGCGGGACGGCGACGTCATAGCTCATCGAGGCGCTCCTTCTTGAGGTATCCCATAGTATAGTGCGCAAGCAGGTGGATTGCCAGTCCCACGCTCGCCCAGCCGAAGGAGCGCCAGGAGAGGAGCGCCACGTCCTCGGTCACGGGGCGCAGGACGGCGAAGCCGACGAGGCCGAGCGCCAGGGCATTGAGGAACTGCGCCAGCAGCTTCACGCGCTCGTTCCAGACCGAGAGCTCGTCGCGGTGCATCGCTCAGAGCCCGAGCCTGGCCGCCACGATCTCGTTGACCGCCTTGGGGTTCGCCTTGCCGCCCGTGGCCTTCATCACCTGGCCCACGAACCAGCCTGCGAGCTTGGGGTTGGCGCGGGCCTTCTCGACCTGGGCGGGGTTGGCGGCGATGATGTCGTCCACCGCCGCTTCGATGGCACCCGTGTCGGTGACCTGGCGCATGCCCTCGGTCTCCACGACCTCCGCGGGGTCGCGGCCCGTGGTGTAGACGATCTCGAAGAGGTCCTTGGCGATCTTGCCGTTGATGTCGCCCGCCTCCACCAGCTTCAGGATGCCGCCGAGCTGGTCCGGGGTCATGGGGGAGGCGTCGATGTCGCGCTCGTCCTCCTTGAGGCGGCCGAAGAGGTTGTTGATGACCCAGTTGGCGCTCGCCTTGCCGTTGCCCGAGGCCTCGGCCGTGGCCTCGAAGAAGGCGGCCGCGTCGGTGTCCGCCGTGAGCACGGAGGCGTCGTAGTCCGACAGGCCGAAATCGGCCGTGAAGCGGGCCTTCTTGGCGTCGGGAAGTTCGGGGAGGGAGGCGGCGATGTCGTCGACCCAGGCCTGTTCGATCTCAAGCGGAAGGAGGTCGGGGTCGGGGAAGTAGCGGTAGTCGTGCGCCTCCTCCTTGGAGCGCATGGAGCGGGTCTCGTCGCGGTCGGGGTCGTAGAGGCGGGTCTCCTGCGTGACGGTTTTTCCCGGACTCGAGGAGGGCGATCTGGCGGCGGGCCTCGTGCTCGATGGCGGCCTGGATGAACCGCAGCGAGTTCATGTTCTTGATCTCGCAGCGGGTGCCCAGGTGGGCGAAGTCGCCCGACTCCCGGAAGCGCTCGTAGTCGCCGGGGCGGCAGACGGAGACGTTGACGTCGGCACGCAGGTTGCCCGACTGCATGTTGCCGTCGCAGGTGCCTAGGTAGCGCATGATCTGGCGCAGCTTGACGACGTAGGCGGCTGCCTCCTCCGGCCCGCGGATGTCGGGGCGGCTGACGATCTCCATCAGGGCGACGCCGGTGCGGTTGAGGTCGACGAAGGACATCGCGGGGTCCATGTCGTGGATCGACTTGCCGGCGTCCTGCTCGAGGTGGATGCGCTCGATGCGGACCGTGCGGGCGGTGCCGTCTCCGAGTTCGACCAAGACTTCGCCTTCGCCGACGATGGGATGGTAGAGCTGGCTGATCTGATAGCCCTGCGGCAGGTCGGGGTAGAAGTAGTTCTTGCGATCGAAGGCGGAGTTCAGGTGGATTTCCGCGTTCAGGCCGAGGCCGGTGCGCACCGCCTGGGCCACGCAGGCTTCGTTTATGACCGGCAGCATGCCTGGCATCCCGGCGTCCACGAAGGCGACGTTGGAATTGGGTTCGGCCCCGAAGGTGGTGGAGGCGCCCGAGAAGAGCTTGGCCGACGTCGCGACCTGCGCGTGGACCTCCAGCCCGATGACGAGTTCCCAGTCCTGCGTCTCGCCGGCGATGACGCGGGGCTTCGGCGTGGGCATTTGCGTGTCGAGCATGGGGCCTCCGGGGGTGGGTGCGGGCGGTCTACGGTGCGCCGCGATGCGGGGCAAGGCGGGGCGGCGTCCGGACGATGGGCAGGATTTCGCCCGAAACGGGTCAGCGGGGCGGCGCGCATTTGCCCCCGGGGACGCAAATGTTAACAGCCGGCGGCATCGGGATGCGGCTGTCACCGCGGTCCCGGGCGCAGTCGGCGTTGGGCCGGCGCGTTGCTGAAGCGAGTGTAGCTCCGGGGGAGTGGGGATGATGATTAACCGAGTTGGTCCGTTCGGGCGGATGATGGCGGCCGTTGCCGCGCTGGCGCTTTGCGGTGCGGCCGCGGGGGCCGAGGAATGGGCGGTGGCCGAGCCGACGTTCACGACGACGGCGAGCACGATGTCGATGCCGCGCGCGAAAGGGCCGACGATGGCACCCGCGACCTCCCTGCTGCCGGTGGCGCGCCCGGTCGAGGAACCGCTGCCGGACCTGCGGTGGGACCACATCGAGGGCTCCTCGCGCTGGACAAAGGCCGCAATGGAGGCCCTGGAGTCGCATGGGCAGGAGCTGGTCGATACGGTGCCCAAGGACATCGCGCAGTGGTGTCCGGCCTACGTCGAGGGCGGCGAGTGGGAGCGCAAGGCGTTCTGGGCGGGGCTGCTTTCGACGCTGTCCAAGCACGAAAGCACCTACCGGCCGCGGGCCGTGGGCGGTGGCGGGCTCTGGTACGGTCTGGTGCAGATATTGCCGGCGACGGCGCGGGGCTACGGCTGCGAGGCGCGGTCGGGCGATGCCCTGAAGAACGGGGCGGCGAACATGTCCTGCGCCGTGCGGATCCTCAACGTGACCGTGCCGCGCGACGAGGTGGTCTCGCGGGGGATGAAGGGCGTGGCCGCCGACTGGGGGCCGTTCCATTCTTCGCGCAAGCGCGAGGACATGCGGGCCTGGCTGACGCAGCAGCCGTTCTGCAACGGGTTGCAGGCCTCGGTGCGTCCCGTGGCGCGGCCCGACCGGTTCGCGGGGTCGGAGGACGGGGCGCAAGAGGTCCCGCTCTTCGTGAGCTGGGAGTTGGACAAGGCGTTCCTCGCCGCGCGCTCCCGGGGCGGCTGAGACCTCACGCGAGCACGAGCAACCACGCGGAGACGGTGCCGACGGAGAGCACCGTGCCGACGAGCACCGACGAGGCGCTGATCCGGACGGCGCGGCCGTGCATGGCCGCGAAGAGGTAGGAGTTCACCCCCGGGGCCATCGCCGCCGTCAGGACTGCGGCGCGCAATGGCCCCTGACCCAGACCCAGCAGCGTGCCCATTCCCCAGGCCCATGCGGGGTGCAGGACGAGCGAGATGCCGCAGCAGAGCGCGATGCCGCGCGCGTCGCCTTCGGGACGGTACTGGACGAGGACGCCGCCGAGGCCGAAGAGCGCGGCGGGCAGGGCGGCCGCTGCGATAAGCTCCGCCGCTTCCTGAGCCGGTGCGGGCAGGGCGAAGCCGGAGAGGTTGAGCGCCAGCCCGAGCGCGACCCCGATCATCAGCGAGTTTCCCGCCATCCGGCGCGCGACGGTGGAGACGCCACCGAGGAAGCCCGTGCCGCCCGCGCGCACCGCCTCCATCGCGGAGATGCCGATCAGGTAGCAGACCGCGGCGTGGATCGCGATGATGGTGAAGTTCGGCGTCAGGCTGTCCTCCCCGTAGGCGCGCGTGGCGATGGGCAGGCCCAGCAGGACGGTGTTGGCGAACATGGCGGTGAAGCCGATGGCCACCGAATCCTCCGGGCCGCGCTTCAGCCAGTAGAGCCCGCCCGCGACGCCGGCGGCGAAGCAAACCAGAGATCCGGAATAGTAGGAGAAGAGCAGCGCCGCGTCGAAGTCCTGCGCGAGATCCAGCCGCGTCATGGCGAGGAACAGCAGGCAGGGGATCGCGAACCGCTGCGTGAAGACCATCAATCCGTCGACCTGCCCCTGGCTGAACAGCCCGCGCCAGGTGGCGAGGTAGCCGGCCCCGATGATGAGGAAGACCGGCAGCGTGACGGCGAGGACGTCGAGCATCAGGCCGGATTCGGAGGATCGGGTAGCTCCAGGACCATCCCGTCATGGGCGGGGGTGACGTTGGCGGCAGTCTCCGCGTCCACGGTGGCCCAATCGAGGTCGATGTGCATGTTGGTCAGGACGCCGCGCGCGGGGGTCATGCGGGCGAACCAGTCGAGCGTTTCGGGAAGGGACAGATGCGAGGGGTGGGGCGTGCGGCGCAGCGCGTCCAGCACCCAGATGTCGAGCCCTTCGAGCAGGGGCAGGGAGGTGTCGGGGATCGCCCCGATGTCGGGCATGTAGCAGAGGGTGCCGATGCGCAGGCCGAGCGCCATGATGTCGCCGTGGACGACGGGGACGGGATGCAGCGTGACCGGCCCGCCCGCCCCACCCACCGTGACCGGCCCGTCGATGGGGTGGCGCGTCAGGATCGGCGGGTAGGAGGAACCCGGCGGCGTCTCGAAGGCGTAGCGGAAGCGGGCGTCGAGGTCGGCCCATGTGGTCTCGTCCGCCCAGACGTCCAGCCGGCGACGCTGGTTGAAGACCACCATCCGCAGGTCGTCGATCCCGTGGCAATGGTCGGCGTGGGCATGGGTGAAGACGACGCCGTCCAGCGCGCCGACGTTCGCGGCGAGCAGTTGCGCGCGCATGTCCGGCGACGTGTCGATCAGGACGCGGGTGATGCCGCTCTCGCCGGTGCGCTCCACCAGCATGGAGCAGCGCTGGCGACGGTTTCGGGGATCGGCCGGATCGCAATCGCCCCAGTGCCCTCCGAGGCGCGGCACGCCGCCGGAGGAGCCGCAACCGAGGATGGTGAAGCGCAGCGTCATGGGCGCTTCATGCGCGGACGAAAGGCCGGGGGCAAGGGGCGGCTCGGGGCGGGCACGATGCCAGGAACGGGGGGATGGTGACCGCGGGATGGTGGTGGCCACATCGTTGCGCACGTCGGCGATGAGGCCGGTTCCGCCCGACACTGGCGGCGTGCCATCCAGCAGGATCCGCGAGCAGAGGAGGATGGTGACGGCGCATTCGGCAAGGTCTTCGAATTCGGCAAGCGGAACGATGCAGGAAACGATGTGGCCGACGACGACGGCAAGGGCCACGGACCAGATCCCACGGTTTGCGGCCCCGGCGAAGCTGCTTTCGGCGAGGGGCAGGGTGCTCGGCCATGCCGCGAGATCCCACGCCGTGACGGCGGGGGTGCGCGGTCGGGACTCGCCACAGCGGCGCACGATCTGCCGCGGGCGGCCGAACATCCTCAACCCGTCGCGGATCGGTGCGATGACGTGGCTGCCGCCGTTCCCGCGTTCTCCCGGCGGTCCGCCGGGGTCGGTCGGATCTGCGGGTGTAGCGGGAGGAGCGTGAGGTCGGCCCCGAAGGTCGCGGCACCCCCGACGCTGTCGGACTGCGCACCGTCCTCGTCACGCGGCATCTGTCGGCAGTCGCGATGAGGGCGACAAGGAGAAGGCCACCGTCGGTGGCGACGAGGCCCACGGGGGCGGAATCGACCATCCGAAAGATCGGCTTCGGCGGCTCGAGGCTGATGCCGGCAATGACGATGTCCAGGGGCCCATCCAGGGGGGTGATCATTCCGCCGGGACCCGCGCCGAAGGAGAGCGACCTGGGAGGTGGCCGGAACGCGTGCGAAAGGTTGTTGGCCTCAGGCATCTCGCCGGGCAGGACGATCGACACCGAGGCAGAGTGGATGATCGGACCCGGGGTACGGGGGCCGGAGCGTTCGTCGGAGCGCGCGCTCGCAGCGGGCCGCCGGCTGCCGGTGCAGTGCGGCGGCCCGCGCGGGCGCATTATCCCGGCCTTAACGATTCCCTGTCAGGCAGGGGCATGAATTTCGTGTTCGAATCCCGCGCCAGACCATGAACGACCTCGCCAACACCCCGCGTGCGGGTCTGGGCGAAGCGGCGGAACTGGCGTTGCTGGATCTGCGGCGTCCGTCGCTGGCGGCGGTCTGGATCACCTGTGCCGTCGCGCTGGGGGACGTCGTCGTCTTCGCGCTCGCGTTGTGGTTCGGGCAGTACGCCGCGCAGCCGGCATCGGCGTTCCAACCGATCCATGCCGCGGTCTGGGCGGTGGCGGCAGGCATGGTCGGCGTGGCGACGCTCTGGATCACCGCCGGCTACACTCCGCGCGTCCTCGCCCGCCCCCACGAGGCGGTCCTGCGGCCGGCGGCGGCGCTCGTGCTCCCGGTGCTCCTCCTGTCGCTCGCCAGTCCGGACGGCGGCGGCCCTGTGGCGCTCGCCGCGACCGTGGCGCTCGTGGTGACGGTCGTGCCCTCGCGGCTCTGCTGCGGTGTCGTCATCCGGTGGATCCGGGGCATGCGGCTCCTGGACCGCCGTGCCGTCATCGCCGGCGGCGGCCTCCATGCCTCCTCGGTGATCCGCGGTCTCGCCCGATCCGCGGACAACGACATCCGGGTATTCGGCATCTTCGACGACCGCGACGACGTGCGATCCCCGGTGCAGGTGCTCGGCGTGCCGAAGCTGGGCGGCTACGAGGATCTGATCGCCTTCGTCCGCCGCTCGGAGATCGACATGGTGATCGTTTCCCTGCCGCTGGAGGTGGAACACCGCATCTCCTGGCTGCTGGACTCGTTCCGGGTGCTGCCCGTGGAGGTCCGGTTGTCGGCCTACAGCCGCGACTACGCCTTCGCCCGGCGCGACCGCATGCCGTTGATCTCCGCGATCCAGCACAGCTTCTCGCCCGAATGCCGGCTCACCAAGCGGTTGTTCGATCTGCTCATCGCCGCCGCGGCGCTCCTCCCCGTGGTCCCGATCATGCTGCTCGCCGCCATCGCGATCCGGTTGGAAAGCCGCGGGCCGATCCTCTTCAAGCAGCGACGGCATGGCTACAACGACCGGGTGATCGAGATCTGGAAGTTCCGTTCGATGTATCACGAGCAATCGGACCCGGAGGCCCGCAGGGTGGTGACGCGCGGCGATCCGAGGGTCACGCGGGTCGGGCGCTTTCTGCGACGATCCTCCATCGACGAATTGCCCCAGCTCTTCAACGTGCTGCGCGGGGACCTCTCGCTCGTCGGACCGCGGCCCCATGCGATCGACGCGGTCTCGAGCGGGAGCGAGCGGTTCGCGCAGATCGTGGACGGGTATTCCGCCCGTCACCGCCTGCCGCCCGGCATCACCGGCTGGGCGCAGATCCACGGTTGGCGCGGGGAGATCGATGCTCCCGAGAAGCTGCGCGCCCGGTTCGAACATGACCTGCACTACATCGAGAACTGGTCGCTCTGGCTCGATCTGCGCATCCTGCTGCGCACGCCGCTCAGCCTGTTGAACACACGGTCGGCCTATTAGGTTGGCGAGCGATTTCGTCTCGGGCCCGTCGGATGGGAGGCCTGCCCGGAACCGGTGATCGGGAAGCAGGGGGCACCACGCGGCTGGCGGCCCGGCGGTATTGCGCAGATCCGTGCCGCGGCGGTATAGGCGGCACGAACAGCGACGAGCGGGGGCGAGGGCCATGGCGGGTCATTCCAAATGGGCGAACATCCAGCATCGCAAGGGCCGGCAGGACAAGCTGCGCGCCAAACTGTTCTCGAAGATGGCCAAGGAGATCACGGTGGCCGCCAAGATGGGCGACCCCGATCCCGAGAAGAACCCGCGGCTGCGTCTCGCCGTGAAGGAAGCGAAGTCGAGTTCCGTGCCGAAGGACGTGATCACCCGCGCCATCGACAAGGCCACCGGCGGCGACACCGAGAATTACGACGAGATCCGCTACGAGGGCTACGGGCCGAACGGCGTGGCCGTGATCGTCGAGGCGATGACGGACAACCGCAACCGCACGGCTTCCTCCGTGCGCTCCATCTTCTCCAAGAGCGGCGGGACCCTTGGGGAGACCGGATCGGTGCAGTTCATGTTCGACCGCAAGGGGCAGGTGATCTACCCGGCCACCGCGGGCGATGGCGAGACCATGCTGCTGGCGGCGATCGAGGCGGGTGCGGAGGATGTGGAGTCCGACGACGAGGGTCATGTCGTGTGGTGTGCCGACAGCGACCTTTCGGCCGTGTCGAACGCGCTGGAAGGTGCCTTGGGCGAGAGCGAGACCTCCAAGCTGGTCTGGCGGCCGACCATCTCCACCGAGCTCGATCTCGACGGGATGCGGTCGTTGATGAAGCTGCTCGATGCGCTCGAGGACGATGACGACGTTCAGAACGTGACCGCCAACTTCGAGGCGAGCGACGAGGTCATGGCGCAGCTCGACGAGGACTGACCGGAACCGAGGGGGAGGGGAGGGGGTTGTCGGCCATGAGCAATGCCACGCATCCCGCCCCCGCCATCTCGCATTTCACCCCGCCCTACCGCCCCGGCGACCCTCTGCCGGAACACGCCCACATCCTGCGCGGGCTTGCCTGGATCGCGCTGGCCGGGCCGGTGATCTTCTCGGTTGCCATCGTGATCGCGGATTTCGTCGTCCCCGACCACGACTGGATCGCCGACACGATCAGCGATCTCGGGGCCGGACGCTACGAGTTCATCGTCGACATCGGGATCTACGCCTACGCCGCCTCGCTGATCGCGCTCTCCGTCGCCGCCGCGCATGCGCATCTGGGCGGGCGAGGCTGGACGGTGGGGCTCTTCGGACTGATCGCAACCGGGCTGATCGTGTTCCTGATCGGGGCGCGGAACGAGTACGGCGACGGGGACGAGGAGGGCTGGGTCATCCACAGCTATCTCGTCTACGCACTCGGCGTCGCCTTCGCCGTCATCCCCTGGAGCATGGCCGAGGGCATGGCGGCGATCCGCCCCATCCTCGGTCGCGCGGCTCGCGCGGTCACGATCGTCTGGGTGCTCATGGCTCCGGTGTTCTTCTTCCTGCCGACGGGGATCGACGGGCTCTACGAGCGCCTCCTCGGCGCGATCACCTTCGTGTTCGTCGGCGCTCTGGCTTTCGCGCTCCTCGGGCGGGCCCGCGCGATCGAGGCGCGGGGCTAGATCGGGGCGGCAGTTGCGTCTCGTGAAGGACGACGTCCATGAGGGGCGATGGCATCGTTTCTCTCCGGATTGGGCCTCGGCCTGTCGCTCATCCTCGCCATCGGCGCGCAGAACGCCTTCGTCCTGCGCCAGGGGCTGCGGGGGGAGCACGTCACGGCGGTCGTCCTCGTCTGCACCCTGTCGGAGGCGCTGCTGGTTGCGGCGGGCGTGTTCGGGCTCGGCGCGCTCGTCGCGGCAGCTCCATGGATCCTCCCGGCGTTCCGCTACGGGGGCGCGCTCTTCCTGATCGTCTATGGCGCGCGGGCGGCCCGATCCGCATGGCGGGGCGGCGCGGCCCTGACGGCGCAGGGGGTCAGGGCCCGGCTGGGCCCGACGCTGCTGACGGCGCTGGCGCTCACCTGGCTCAACCCGCACGTCTACCTCGACACCGTGATCCTGCTCGGGTCGATCTCGACGCAATACGCCGATCCGGGCCTGTTCGGAGCCGGCTGCGTGCTGGCGGCGGCCATTGCGTTCGCGGCGCTCGGCTACGGCGCGGCATTGCTGCGGCCCATCTTCGCGCGGCCCTTCGCCTGGCGGGTGCTCGACGGGCTCGTGGCCGGGGTCATGTGGGGTATCGCCGCGACGCTGCTGCTCGGATGAGACGCTTGCAGAGGCCCCCGTCCGGGCGCAGGAACCGGGGATGAGCGCGCCCGCCCGCCCGATCCAGGGGATCGCATGGATGACCGTGACGGGGGTGTGCTTCATCGCCGTCACCGCGGTGGTGAAACATGCCGGACAGGACTTGCCGGCGGCGGAGGCGGCGTTCCTGCGCTACCTGCTCGGGCTCGCGTTCCTGCTGCCGTTCCTGCGCATCCTCAGCTCTGTCCGCATCGCGCCGCGCGACCTGCGGCTCTTCGCGGGGCGGGGCGTGGTGCATACGGTGGCCGTGATGCTGTGGTTCTACGCGATGACGCAGATCCCGATCGCGGAGGTGACCGCGATGAACTACCTCAACCCTGTCTATGTCACGCTCGGCGCGGCGTTGTTCCTGGGCGAACCGCTGGCCGCGCGGCGCATCGGGGCGGTGGCGGCGGCGCTCTGCGGGGTCGTGGTGATCCTGCGGCCGGGGTTCCGGGAGATCGAGACGGGGCATCTGGCGATGCTCGGGACGGCCGCGCTATTCGGGGCGAGCTATCTCTGCGCCAAGCCATTGTCGGACCGTTATCCGGCGATCCTCATCGTGGCGATGCTGTCGGTCACGGTCACGGTCGGGCTGGCCCCCTTCGCCTGGGCCGTCTGGGTGACGCCCACGAGGCTGGACCTCGCGTGGATGTTCCTCGTCGCGGCCTTTGCGCAGGCCGGGCACTACGCGATGACGCGCGCCTTCGCCGCCGCGCCGATCTCCGTCACGCAGCCGGTGACCTTCCTGCAGATGGTCTGGGCGGTGCTTCTGGGCTGGCTGGTCTTCGACGAGGCACCCGACGGCTTCGTCATCCTGGGCGGTGCGATCATCATCGCCTCCGTCAGTTTCATCGCGTGGAGGGAAGCGCGATTGCGACGAGGCATAACGCCATCGCCGCTGGCGACGAAGCACTGATCCCGCGTTAACTATTCTTAACGGTTCGTCTTGAACGTCTGCGCCCCGCGCGCCATTTCGACAAGCATGTTCAGACTTTGTTCCATCCTGCTCCTCCTCGCTCTTCCCGTATCGGCTGAAATCCTGTCCGGTCCGATCCGGGTGATCGACGCCGATACGTTCGATATCGGCGCGGGTGCGAACGTCCGGTTGCTGGGGATCGATGCGGCGGAGGGGGATCAGACCTGTACGGACGTCCGCGGGGCGACGCTCGCCTGCGGCGCGATGGCGACGGCGTCCGTACGGCATCTCTTCGAGGGGCGCACGGCCCGCTGCGCCGTTCAGGAGCGGGACCGCTACGACAGGTTCCTCGCCGTCTGCGAGGTCGATGGGAGAGTGGTCAATGCGGGACTGGTCCGCCTCGGGTTGGCACGGGTCTATCGGGGCGGTGCGACCTACGCCGCCGAGGAGGCAGGGGCGCGGCGCGAAGGACGGGGGCTCTGGGCCTACGAGATGCTCGATCCGGCGGAGTGGCGCGACCGGCGGCGGGGGGTCAGGACGGCCGGGGCGGTGCCGGCTGGCCCGTGCCGGATCAAGGGGAACGTCAGCGAGAACGGGCGGATCTACCACATGCCCGGGAGCCGGCACTACGAGGAGACGCGGATCAGCGAGACCCGTGGGGAGCGCTGGTTCTGTTCGGAGGAGGAGGCGCAGTCCGCAGGGTGGCGAGCGGCACGTTCCTATTGATCTCAGATGTTTCGAAGGTGATGTTCAGCCAGGTGGCGGCGCTTCGTCGGCCGGACCCTCGACCACGTTCTTGAAGTTCTCGAAGAAGCTGTCGGCCATCTTGGCCGCGAAGCCGTCGATCAGCCGCGACCCGAGCTGCGCGATCTTGCCGCCCACGCGGCCGTCGACGGCGTAGCGCAGTTCCGTACCTTCCGGCACTTCCGTCAGCGTGACGTCCGCGCCGCCCTTGGCGAAGCCCGCGACGCCGCCCTTGCCCTCGCCCGCGATGCGGTAGCGTTCGGGGGCGACGACGTCCGACAGGGTGACCGACCCCTTGAAGGTCGCCTTCACCGGGCCGACCTTCTGCTTGACCGTCGCCTCGAAGCCCTCCTCCGGGGAGCCGGTCAGCTCCTCGCAGCCGGGGATGCAGGCACGCAAAGTCTCCGGGTCGATCAGGTTGGCCCAGACCACCTCCCGGGAGGCGGCGATCGTGCGGGTGCCGGTGAGTTCCATGGATCCTCCGATGTCTTCCGCGATCTGGGCAGATCGGGGCGGCCTTCACAAGGCCGAAGAGGTTTCCATACGATCCAGTTGCCGGTTCCTGCGGATGACGAGGATCGTGGCAACCACCGAGGCCATGCCCGAGGCGATCATCAGCAGGATCAGCGGCATTGCCCCGTTGCCGTGGGACAGCAGCCAGCCCGCCACGGCCGAAAGCCCGGCGCCGCCGCCGATCATCATCGCGCCGCCGAGGCCAGATGCGGTGCCGGCGAGATGCGGCTTGACCGACAGCATGCCGGCGGTCGCGTTCGGGATGACGAGCCCGTTGCCGAGCCCGATCGTGGTCATGAAGCCGAAGAACACCCATTCGGACGTATAGCCCAGAAACGTGAGAGCCCCGAGGATACAGAGGCCGGACGCCTGTCCGACGGCCCCGATCAGGATCATCCGGTCGATGCCCATCTGCTGCGAGAAGCGGCCGGAGATGCCGTTGCCGATCAGGTAGCCGACCGCTGGCGCGCCGAAGAAGAGGCCCAGAGTGGCCGGGTCCATCCCGAAGACGTTGGTGCCGACGTAGGGCGCGCCGCCGAGGTAGGCGAAGAACGAGCCGCTGGCGAAGGCGGAGGCGGCGCAATAGCCCCAGAACCGGCGCGAGGTGAGCAGTTGCGGGTATTGGCGCACCTGATCCGCGAGGGTGCCGCCGGTGCGGGGCGCGGTTTCGCCGAGGTCGACGTAGGCCAGCAGCCAGAGGAAGATGCCGGCCCCGAACAGGAGCCAGAAGTTCGAATGCCAGCCGAACTGCGCCTCCAGCACGCCGCCGACGGCGGGGCCCAGCATCGGGACGATGGACATGCCCATGGTGACGTAGCCCAGCATCGAGGCGGCCTTGTCCTGCGGGTAGAGATCGCGGACGACGGCGCGGCTGAGGACCATGGCGGTGACGATGGCGGCCTGGCTCATGCGGAAGAAGAGGAAGGTCTCCACCGTCGCGGCCCAGAGGCAGCCGAGGGTGGCGAGGAGGTAGAGGACGATGCCGGTGAGGATCACGGGGCGGCGGCCGTAGCGGTCGGAGATCGGGCCGACGAAGAGTTGCAGGAGCGCGTTGACGCCGAGGTAGAGGCCGACGGAGAGCTGGATGAGCTGATAATCGGTGGAGAAATAGGCGGCCATCGCCGGCAGCGACGGCAGGAACACGTTCATCGACAGCGTCGAGACGCCGACGAGGGCGACGAGCGTCAGGATGTGCGGGGGCGTGCGGACGGCGCGCGCGACGGGATCGGAGAGAGTGGCCATGGGGATGCGCTACGCCTTCGCCGGGATGGTGTCTGCCCCCTCGCCTTGCACAGTCGGTTGTGCGGAACGGGTGGCAGACAAGATGGGGCATGGGGGCCGCGCGACCAGTGCGCAATCGGGTCGTGCAGATGCCCCTTCCCGCGTCGGGATGCAGCGTCTAGACCTTGCCGGGCAGGGAGGACGTGCGATGAAGGATATCCTGGGCGAGCTTGAGAGCCGCCGCGAGGAGGCCCGGATGGGCGGCGGCCCGCGTCGGATCGCGGCGCAGCACGCCAAGGGCAAGCTGACGGCGCGCGAGCGGGTGGAGCTGCTGCTGGACGCGGGTTCGTTCGAGGAGTTCGACACCTTCGTCGCCCACCGCGCGACCGATTTCGGCATGGCGGATGACCGGCCCGCGGGCGACGGCGTCGTGACCGGCTGGGGCACCGTGAACGGCCGGCTGGTCTATGTTTTCTCCCAGGATTTCACCGTGTTCGGCGGGTCGCTGTCGGAGACGCATGCGCAGAAGATCTGCAAGATCCAGGACATGGCGCTGCAGAACGGCGCGCCGGTGATCGGCTTGAACGACTCCGGCGGGGCGCGGATCCAGGAGGGGGTCGCGTCGCTCGCGGGCTATGCCGAGGTGTTCCAGCGCAACGTCGACGCTTCGGGCGTGATCCCGCAGATCAGCCTCATCATGGGGCCCTGCGCGGGCGGGGCGGTGTACTCGCCGGCGATGACGGATTTCATCTTCATGGTGCGCGATTCCAGCTACATGTTCGTGACCGGGCCGGACGTGGTGAAGACGGTGACGAACGAGGTCGTCACGGCCGAGGAGCTGGGCGGGGCGGCGACGCATACGAAGCGGTCGGGCGTCGCCGACTGCGCCTTCGAGAACGACGTGGAGGCGCTGGCGGAGACGCGGCGGCTGATCGATTTCCTGCCGCTTTCGAACCGCGAGAAGCCCCCGGTGCGCCCGTTCTTCGACACGCCGGACCGGACCGAGCCCAGCTTGGATACGCTGATCCCGGACAATCCCAACGCGCCCTACGACATGGCGGAACTGATCGGGAAGCTGGCGGACGAGGGGGACTTCTTCGAGCTGCAACCCGACTTCGCGCGCAACATCCTGACCGGGTTCATCCGCATCGAGGGGCGGACCGTGGGCGTGGTGGCGAACCAGCCGATGGTTCTGGCCGGATGCCTGGACATCGACTCGTCCCGCAAGGCGGCCAAGTTCGTGCGCTTCTGCGACGCGTTCGAGATCCCGCTGCTGACGCTGGTGGACGTGCCGGGGTTCCTGCCGGGCACGGCGCAGGAGTACGGCGGCGTCATCAAGCACGGGGCCAAGCTGCTGTTCGCCTACGGGGAGGCGACGGTGCCGAAGGTGACGCTGATCACGCGCAAGGCCTATGGCGGGGCCTACGACGTGATGGCGTCCAAGCATCTGCGGGCGGACTTCAACTACGCCTGGCCCACGGCGGAGATCGCGGTGATGGGCGCGCGGGGGGCGGTGGAGATCCTGTATCGCAGCGAGTTGGGCGACGCGGAAAAGATCGCGGCGCGCACGAAGGACTATGAAGATCGCTTCGCAAACCCTTTCGTTGCCGCGGAAAAGGGTTTCATCGACGAGGTCATCGTGCCGTCGCAGTCGCGCGTTCGCATCGCGCGGGCGTTCGCCTCGCTGCGTTCCAAGCGGCAGGATCGGCCCTGGCGCAAGCATGACACGATCCCGCTGTGATGGCCTGGTTGCAGGACCGGCGCGGTTGGCACGTGCGCGACGACGGGCAGACCTATGCGCTCGCACGTCGGCTGCCGGCGCGGTGGGACGTCCGCGCTGAAACGCGGATGCCCGATATGGGCCGGCGACGGCTGGCCCAT
Organism: uncultured Alphaproteobacteria bacterium; assembly: GCA_963757495.1. Lineage (GTDB taxonomy): Bacteria > Pseudomonadota > Alphaproteobacteria > Rhodobacterales > Rhodobacteraceae > Jannaschia. The sequence goes on along the minus strand of CAVWRZ010000017.1, from coordinate 87,039 downwards.
GCGGTGCGCCAGGATCTCTGGCGGATGCTCCGCCGCGTCCGGGGCTTCGCGCCGATGGTGGAGGTGGTGCGCGACGCGGATGGCGTGACGTTGCGGGCGGGAGGCACGGTCGCGGGAGCGATGCCGTCGAGCGTATCGGAACGGGTCGCCGCGTTGCTGTCGGACCCCGCGGTGCGCGCGGCCTGGCTTCGATCTGCGGGTCATAGATGATCCGCGCGATCGCCATGGTCGCAGCGATGACCGCCTCCGCGGCATATGCGCAGGATGCGGTGCCGTCCGGGCAGCCGCTGGTGCTCTGGGAAGTGGTCTGGGAGCGGATCGAGGGGACGGGCACGCAGGCGGTGTTCCGCTTCATCGCGCCCGGAGTGGCGCGCGACGGGGGTGAGGTGGATGCGGAGGCCGCGCTCGCCGATCTCGACTGGCTCTGCGGCAGCCACGCGGTGCCCATCGCTGGACTGCCGGCCGCACGGGCGCAGACCGTGGTCGTGACGCTCATGGACCGGCCGGTGCCGCGCGGCGCGACGGACCCGGACGCGACGCAGTATTTCGGGCTCTACGTCATCGAGGACGGCCGTTGCGTGCCGTCGGACCACTGATGCCGCACGCTTCCACCACCCGGTCCGATGCAGGGGCGACACAGGAGCGCCGATTGGCCGGCGCGTTTCACCTCCGGGCATTTCCGCCGGCGATCCGGTCTGATAGCGTATCGCGTGGCTGCATTCACGCGGTCGAAGTGCGCGGCGTCGAGACCGAATGGCAGGAGCCGCCTTCCAACAGGAGAAACAGATGTCGAGCATCGTCAAGTTCACCGCGGTCGCGGCCGTCCTCACCACTCTCGTCGCCTGCGGCGGTCGCCAGCAGGAAGAGGTCGTCATCATCGATCCGGCCCCCGTCATGGTCGAGCCGGTGTCCGGCAAGTTCTGATCCGGACACGGGGCGGGCCATGCCGTCCGCCCCGATCCATGGCCAGCGTCGCCGTCACGCCGTCGCGGGGGTGGCATCGTGCTGAAGCATCGCGGCTTTCCGGGCAGGCTCACCGGTTCCGACCTCCAGTTCGTCATCCGGCGCGGCAACCCACGGGGCGTCACCCCGCTGACCCGGCGGGAGCGGTACCGGGATCGCAGGACGGTGGACCGGCAGGCGGACGCCGCGTTCCTGAGGGCCCTCGTCGCGCATTTCGGAGACGCGCCGTTCGAGCGCGGCAACCTCGACGCCGGGCGGCTGTCCTGGCTCTTCGGGCGCGAGGTGCTGCCGGCGGAGGATCCGTTCGATCCGGCGGACTACGCGGCCTTGTTGCGGCTGGACCTGCGTGCCGCGGCCGCGGCGCTTCCCGGAAGCCTTCGACGGTGTGGGCACCGTTGCGGATGCGGACGACGATTGAGCATGATCCTGCCGATCGTTTCCGATATTGCGCCGATCTCCGCCGATCGTTTCTCAATCGCGACTTCACGCTTCGTCGGTGCCGCCGGACATCGCACGGTCCTCCTGCGGCCCCCCGCGCTGCGCCTTTCCGGTGTTTCTCGGATCCGTGTGTGGAGACGTACCCCTTCCCTGTCCGGCCGGCGTGTCGATCTTCGGATCTTCCCGCCGGTCGGACTTTCTTTCATCTTGCACGGTGTCGGCCGGCCGGGCACATCCTCGGGGTATGGAAACGACCGGGCAGGAGGCCCGACCCCGTCCCGCACGGCGACGTCGCAACCCCGTCGCTTCGTTTCTCGGAGCAATCGGCCGGATCGGACATCCTGCAATCGACTAACGCGCTTCGGCGTCGCCATCCCGGAGTGCCGGGCAACTCATCACCGCAACATCATCGGAGACCTTTCATGTCACGCCTCTTCCTTCTTCCCGCCCTCCTTCTCACGGCCCTCGGTGGCTGCGTCACCAACGACGACCTCGTCCGCGGCGGCGTCGGTGCCGGCGTCGGCTGCCTCGCCGGGGAGATCATCGACGACGGCAAATGCGTCGAAGGAGCCCTTCTCGGTGGCGGTGCCTCGATACTCGGCGGCCGTCTGTAGTCCGACGACGCGAAGCGCGGGCATCTCGGTGCCGGCGCAGACGTGAGAGGGGCCGTCCGGTTTTCGACCGGGCGGCCCCTTCGCGCAGGGACCGGCGGGGCCGGTCGGGGGAGGGACGATGTTCGACAAGATCCTGATCGCGAACCGTGGCGAGATCGCCTGCCGCGTCATCAAGACGGCCCGGCGCATGGGGATCGCGACCGTTGCCGTCTACTCGGACGCGGACCGGAACGCGCTGCACGTGAAGATGGCGGACGAAGCGGTGCACATCGGGCCCGCGCCGGCGAACCGGTCCTACATCGTGATCGACCGGATCATGGAGGCGGTGCGCGCGACCGGCGCGCAGGCCGTGCATCCGGGTTACGGTTTCCTGTCGGAGAACCCGCTCTTCGCGAAGGCACTGGCGGAGGAAGGCGTGGCCTTCATCGGGCCGCCCGTGGGGGCCATCGAGGCGATGGGCGACAAGATCACGTCGAAGAAGATCGCGGCGGAGGCGGGCGTCTCGACCGTGCCGGGCCACATGGACCTGATCGCGGATGCCGAGGAGGCGATCCGGATCTCGGGGCAGATCGGCTATCCGGTGATGCTCAAGGCCAGCGCCGGCGGCGGCGGCAAGGGAATGCGCATCGCCTGGGACGAGAGCGAGGTGCGCGAGGGATTCCAGGCCTCCAAGAACGAGGCGATGGCCAGTTTCGGCGACGACCGGATGTTCATCGAGAAGTTCGTGACCCAGCCGCGGCACATCGAGATCCAGGTGCTCTGCGACAGCCACGGCAACGGCGTCTATCTGGGCGAGCGGGAATGCTCGATCCAGCGGCGCAACCAGAAGGTGGTGGAGGAGGCGCCGTCGCCGTTCCTCGACCCGCAGACCCGGCGCGCCATGGGGGAACAGTCGCTCGCGCTGGCGCAGGCGGTCGGCTACGCGAGTGCCGGGACGGTGGAGTTCATCGTCGACGGGGACCGCAAGTTCTACTTCCTCGAGATGAACACCCGGTTGCAGGTGGAGCATCCGGTGACGGAGCTCATCACCGGCGTCGATCTGGTCGAGCACATGATCCGCGTGGCCGCCGGGGAGAAGCTGGCGTTCGGGCAGGACGACGTGAAGCTCAACGGCTGGGCGATGGAGAGTCGGCTCTACGCCGAGGATCCGTATCGCGGGTTCCTGCCGTCGACGGGCCGGCTGACGCGCTATCGCCCCCCGGCGGAGACGGCAGGCTACGAGCCCGGCGTGACCCCCACGTCTCCCGTGGTGCGCAACGACACCGGCGTGTTCGAGGGCGGCGAGATCAGCGTCTATTACGACCCGATGATCGCGAAGCTCTGCACCTGGGGGAAGGACCGGGCGTCTGCCATCGAGGGGATGCGCGACGCGCTGGACGCCTTCGAGATGGAGGGGATCGGACACAACCTGCCGTTCCTGTCGGCGGTGATGGACCATCCGAAGTTCGTCGCCGGCGAGATGACGACGGCCTTCATCGCCGAGGAATTCCCCCGCGGGTTCGAGGGTGTGGACCTGCCGGAGGTGCATCTGCGCCGGATCGCCGCCGCCTGCGCCGCGATGCACCGGGTGGCGGAGATCAGGCGCACGCGGGTGTCCGGGCGGATGGACAACCACGAGCGGAAGGTGGGGGCGGACTGGGTCGTGACGGTCGGCGGCCGACGGTTCGACGCGGTGATCGAGGCGGACCGCGACGGGGCCGACGTGACGATCGACGGAGAGATCCTGCGCTGCGAGAGCGCCTGGACGCCGGGCGACCGGCTGGCGCGGGTCGCGGTGTCGGGGGAGGTGATCGTGCTCAAGGTCGGCAAGATCACCCAGGGGTTCCGCATCCGGACCCGTGGCGCAGACCTGAAGGTCCACGTGCGCACGCCGCGACAGGCCGAACTCGCGGCGCTGATGCCCGAGAAGACGCCGCCGGATACGTCAAAGCTGCTGCTTTGTCCGATGCCGGGGCTGATCGTGCGCATCGACGTGGGCGAGGGCGACGCGGTGCAGGAGGGACAGGCGCTGGCGGTGGTCGAGGCGATGAAGATGGAGAACGTCCTGCGGGCCGAACGCGGCGGCACGGTGGCGAAGGTCAGCGCCGCCGTGGGCGACAGCCTCGCCGTGGACGCGGTGATCCTCGAGTTCGAGTGAGGGCTAGCGGGTGCGGCCGAGCTCGCGCTGGCGGATCGGCATCTTGTTGATCGACCGGCTGAGTTCGCGCACCGTCCAGGGGAAGGGCTTGCGCAGCTCCACCTCCCCGTCCTTGCCCATCAGGACCAGCATGAAGCCGCGGGGCCGCAGGCGGGTGCGCAGGTCCGACGGCGGATCGGCGTCGGTGTCGACGATCACGATCACGTCGCGGGCCACCAGTTCGGGCATGTCGCGCAGCAGCTCTTCCATCTGCTCCTCGAAAGCCGGATCGCGGGGACTGTCGGCGAAGACCACGACGGGCCGGGCGATCCACTTGAGAGCGTCGATATCGACCTCGGCAGCGTCGAAGACCTGCGCCGGATCGTCCCGCCATCTTTCCTCGAGCGTCGGGGCGTCGGCGGCACCCGCGGGCAGGGTCAGGGCGAGGACCGCGAGCGCGGCGACGAGTGTCGAATGCATCTGTTCCGTCCGTTCTGTTTGCCGACATATAGACGCTGCGACCGCCGGGGCGAAGGCCCGACGCGGCTGATCGGGCCCATCGGACGTGAATGTCGCGGGCGCGGGCAGCGCGTCCGGGCGGAGGATGCGGTTGCGCGGGGCGCGTGGCGGGCCCATCCTGCGCCCCGTGGTTGAGCGGACCGACATGCGGCGACGGGAGAACGTGACATGGCCGACAGCGACAGGAGCAGGTGGAGCCGGCTGGCGGAGGCGGAGCTGCGCGGCCGATCCCCGGCGGAGCTAACGTGGAAGACGCTGGAGGGGATCGACGTCGCGCCGGTCTACGGGCCCGACGACCTCCGAGGGCTGGACCACTTGGGATCGATGCCGGGCGAGGCACCGTATACCCGCGGCGTGAAGGCGACGATGTACGCGGGCCGGCCCTGGACCATCCGGCAATACGCCGGGTTCTCGACCGCCGAAGAGTCGAACGCGTTCTATCGCCGCGCGCTTGCCGGCGGGCAGCAGGGGGTGTCCGTCGCCTTCGACCTGGCGACGCACCGCGGCTACGACAGCGATCACCCCCGCGTGGTGGGCGACGTGGGCAAGGCGGGCGTGGCCATCGATTCCGTCGAGGACATGAAGATCCTCTTCGATGGCATCCCGCTGGGCGAGGTCTCGGTCAGCATGACGATGAACGGCGCGGTGATCCCGATCCTTGCCAGCTACATCGTCGCCGGGGAGGAGCAGGGGGTGGAGCGGGCCCGGCTTTCGGGGACGATCCAGAACGACATCCTCAAGGAGTTCATGGTCCGCAACACATACGTCTACCCGCCCGAGCCCTCGATGCGGATCATAGCGGACATCATCGAGTACACGGCCGACCACATGCCGCGGTTCAACTCGATCTCGATCTCCGGCTACCACATGCAGGAGGCGGGCGCGAACCTGGTGCAGGAGCTGGCCTTTACTTTGGCGGACGGGCGCGAATACGTGCGCACGGCCATCGCCGCGGGGATGGACGTGGACCGCTTCGCGCCGCGCCTGTCGTTCTTCTTCTGCATCGGGATGAACTTCTTCATGGAGGCGGCGAAGCTGCGCGCGGCGCGGCTGCTCTGGTCGCGGATCATGGAGGAGTTCGCGCCGCAGGACCCGAAGTCATCGATGCTGCGCACCCATTGTCAGACCTCGGGCGTGAGCCTCGCCGAGCAGGATCCCTACAACAACGTCGTCCGCACGGCCTACGAGGCGATGAGCGCCGTGCTGGGCGGGACGCAGTCGCTGCACACCAATTCGCTTGACGAGGCGATCGGTCTGCCGACGGAACATTCGGCGCGGATCGCGCGCAACACGCAGCTCATCCTGCAGGAGGAGACGGGGGTCACGAACGTCGTCGATCCGCTGGCCGGTTCCTACTACGTCGAGAAGTTGACGGCGGACATGGCGGAGGCGGCATGGGCGCTCATCGAGGAGGTCGAGGCGCTTGGCGGGATGACGAAGGCGGTCGCTTCGGGCATGCCGAAGCTGCGGATCGAGGAAAGCGCGGCCAAACGGCAGGCCCTGATCGACCGGGGCGAGGACGTGATCGTGGGCGTCAACAAGTACCGCCGGGAGGTGGAGGACGAGATCGATGTCCTGAACATCGACAACGAGGCGGTACGGGAAAGCCAGGTCGCGCGGTTGGGACGCATCCGGGAAACCCGCGACCAGGCGGCCTGCGATGCGGCCCTGGCGGAGGTGGAACGACGCGCGCGGGACGGAGGCAACCTGCTGGATGCGGCGGTCGAGGCCGCCCGCTGCCGCGCCACCGTGGGCGAGATCAGCATGGCCATGGAGAACGTCTTCGGGCGTCACCGGGCGGAGGTGAAGATGCTTGCCGGGGTCTATGGTGCGGCCTACGAAGGCGATGCGGGGTTCGAGGCGATCCAGGCCGACGTGGAGGCCTTCGCGGAGGAGGAGGGGCGCCGTCCCCGGATGCTGGTCGTCAAGATGGGGCAGGACGGTCACGACCGGGGCGCCAAGGTCATCGCAACTGCGTTCGCCGACATCGGCTTCGACGTGGACGTGGGCCCTCTGTTCCAGACGCCCGAGGAGGCCGCGCAGGACGCCATCGACAGCGATGTCCACGTCATCGGGATCAGCAGTCAGGCGGCGGGGCACAAGACGCTGGCCCCCAAGCTGATCGAAGCGCTGCGGAGCGGCGGGTGCCGGCGAAATCCTCGTGGTCTGCGGCGGCGTGATCCCGCAGCAGGACTATGCGTTTCTCAAGGATGCCGGGGTCGCGGCGATCTTCGGACCGGGGACGAACATTCCGAGGGCCGCAGCGGATATCCTCGCCCTGATCCGGGCCGCACGCGATTGAAGGGCACGGCTGCGCGCCGGAATTTTCCCTTGCGGGTCGCCTGCCGCTCGCCTATTTCCGCCCCACGGTTGGGATGTGGCGCAGTGGTAGCGCAACGGTTTTTGGTACCGCAGGTCGTAGGTTCGAATCCTACCATCCCAGCCAGACTTTTCCTCTTTTGATTAATATCTTATGTCGGATGGGATCCGAGCGACGAACTTGCATCTTACGGATCGTTCTACAGACCCGGTCCGAGCATCGATTTTCTGCGATGCGTGATCTTGTCGCGCCTGTTGGCAATCCGGTCCATCCGGGGACTTCCAAGCCAAGTCGTTCAGATTTCCTCGCTTCTGCGGTCAGTGGAACCCCTCTCATCGACAAGAAAAACCATCGGCGCATCGATATCCCCGCGGGTCTGAAGCCGGGGCAGCTTTGCATCTTCTTGGAAGAGGGCGAGCTTGTTGGCGATCTTCGCCTGCTTGAAGGCGGCGGCGATGGACTTTCCGCTGGCGATCGCCGAATGGAATTGCGTTGCGAAGACGCCGGCAGCGGCATCGTTTACGGAATCCTCCATGGCGATCGGAATAGGTACTGCTTCAAGGAGAGTATCTGAACCGTGCAAGGTGCGGCAGGCATTCATGACCAACAGGGTCGGAGGGCTAGCTGTCGCGTCGAGCGTCGCTGCAAGAGTGTCGAATTCTACCGTGACGCTGTTCGGATCGTCGAAGCTTGCGTTATCGAACGCAAGTAGCCCGTCGCTCCCGTGCCCGGAAGAGTGCACGACATGCGGACGGAGGTCATTGATTCCATCTAGAAGGTCCTGTGGCGCGGCTGCCGGGCGGCTTTGTCGGTCGATCAGATCCCGATGCTACGTCCTCCGAAGGGCGCGTAGGACACTTCCGACCTCTGCCTCCGTCCGCAGTGGATGATCCAGTTCCGCATTGGCCGTAAGGTAGGGAATGCGAAGCTTCTCCGGTCTGGGTTCCGGAACGTGACGTGTCGGATTTTTGGTCGCGAAATCCGCGCGACCTCCCGGGCATGCTTTAGATCTTCGTCACGCTGCCTCTTGGAATTCCGCTCCATCACGCTCTGCCTGGAGGCGCGATCTCGATCTACCTTCGCCGCCTCTTGCTTTACCGCATTATCCACCGATTTCCGCTTTGCTGTAAACTGACGCTCCCCATCGGTGACTTTTCCGGCGAAGCCGTTAGGCGCAGGCCCCATTGATTTGGTTGCGGCTTTAGAGGTTGGCTGCTTCGAGCTCCCGAACTTTTGAAGCACGGCATGAGCGACGTGTACTGGCTGAGCGACGCTCGGATGGAGCGGCTTCGACCGTACTTTCCCAAGAGCCACGGGATGCCGCGCGTTGATGACCAGCGCGTCCTGAGCGGGATTACGGTCATCGACCGCAACGGCTTGCGCTGGCGTGATGGGCCCAAAGAGTACGGCCCGCACAAGACGCTCTGCAATCGCTGTAAGCGGTGGAGCGACATGGGGGTCTTTGCACGGATCATGACGGGGCTCGCGGCAGAGGCCCCTGACGACAAGACGATCTCCATCCCCTCTCGGGACATCACTGCGTGATGCCCTGCCGGGCAGTGGATGCCGCCTACTTGAAAGCGCACCGCACGGCCGCCAGCCTGCGGTCGAAAAAGGGGGGCGTGGTCGCCTGATCGGTCGGACGAAGGGCGGCCTGAACCCTTGCCCGGCAGGCGATTGCCAGCATCGCCGAGAGGAGCGAAGCTCGCATGCCGTCACCGACGCGATCGGTCGTCCGATCCGGTTCTTCATGACCGCCGGGGAAGTCAGCGACTACAGCGGGGCCAGGGCTTTGGTGAGCAGTCTGCCGGCTGCTGACTGGCTTCTTGGTGATCGCGGATATGATGCGGACTGGTTCCGCGAAGCCCTTGCACGACAAGGGCATCGTGCCCTGCATCCCCGGGCGGAAGTCCCGCGAAAAGCCTGTCAAATACCCCTCTCGTGACATTGCTGCGCAATGCACTGCCGGGCAGGGGACAAGCGTCGCTACAGGAAACGCAACCGGACCCGGATCATGTTCGGGCGTCTGAAAGACTGGCGGCGTGTTGCGACCCGCTACGACAGATCCCCCACCGTGTTCCTCTCGGCCAGCGCCCTCGCCGCAACCGTAGCTTTCTGGTTATGAGGCCTGAGCCTAGGGCTCGTCCTGGTAGCGTCTCGTAGAAAGTACGGCAATCCTGCTGCAACATCGATTGCTGAGGAAATCGAACGTGGCTGAATTTCACCGAAACGTCGCGGATGGTTACACCTGAACTGAACGATTAATTTAGTTCTGATCCATTCGTCGAGAGCCGTTGTGACGGTGTGGTTTCGGTAGGCGGACTTATTTCCGCCGAACAGTCATCGGGTCAATCCAGATGACCCCCAGCACGCAAAAGACGGCGGCCATCGTCGGTGTCCAGCCCGGGAGGACGGCAAGGACGAGCGGTACCGCCCAAAGCATCGGCCAGGCGGCGCCACGGCCCAGCACCGGGCGCAGGCCGAGAAGAAAGGCCGTGGCGATCGTGAAGACGGTGCCGGAGACGACGGCATGGGCGATCGCCTCCCATCCCCCCTGCGCGAGCATCCCGGGATAGATCAGGAACAACATCGGCAGCACGTAGGCCACGGCTCCGAGACGCAATGCCTGTCCGGCAACCGCGAACCAGCGTTCCTCGCAGATCGTCGCGGCGACGAAGACGCCAACGCAGACCGGCGGCGTCACCACCGAGAGCGTCGCGTAGTAGAGGACGAAGAAATGCACCGTCAGTGGATCGAGCCCCAGCCCGATCAGCGCGGGTGCGAAGACCGCCGCCACCAGCACGTAGGCGGCCGATGTCGGCAGGCCCATGCCCGCGATCAGGCAGACCGCCGCCATCACCAGCGCGATCAGCCAGATCTGCCCACCCGCCGCACCGAGGATCCAGGAGGTCAGCGTGACGCCGACGCCGGTGAGGTTCAGGATGGAAACGAAGACCTGCGCCGCCGTCAGCAGGATGCCGACGATGACGAGGCTCTGTCCCCCGGTCACCAGCACCGGGAGCAGGCCGCGCGAGACGGGGACGATCCCTTCGCCGGCGGAGAGGCGCGCGACGTAGTAGGCGGCGACCATGAAGACGATGCCGTAGAAGGCGGTGGTGGCGACCGAGTAGCCTTGCAGCACGCCGTAGAGGATGCCGCCGAGCGAGGCGACGATGGGTGCGATGCGGCGGATGTCGAACGCCTCGCGCCAGGTCGGCAGCGCCTCGTCCATGGCGGAGCCGTAGCCGCGCCTGCGCGCCACCACGTCGACGGTCAGATAGATACCGAGGTAGAACAGGATGGCGGGCAGGAGCGCCGCGAGCGCGATCGTCCAGTAGGAGACGCCGACCAGTTCGGCCATCACGAAGGCGGCGGTGCCCATGATCGGCGGCGCAAGCTGGCCGCCGGTGGAGGCGATGGCCTCGACGCCGCCGGCGAAGCGCGCCGGGTAGCCCAGACGCTTCATCAATGGGATCGTGAAGTTGCCGGTGGTGGCGACGTTCGCGACAGTCGAGCCTGAAATCATGCCGAAGAATCCCGAGGCCACGGTGGCGATCTTGGCGGCACCCCCGGGGCTGGCACCGGAGGCTCGCGCGGCAAGATCGAAGAAGGCCCGTCCGGCCCCGGTATGCAGCAGAAAGGCACCGAAAAGCATGAAGGCCGCGAGCGTGGTCGCGGCGACGCCGACCAGCATTCCCCAGAGCCCCGCATCCGACAGCAGCACCGTCTCGGTCAGGTAGTAGGCGTCGAAGCCGCGGTGTCCGAACGCGCCGGGAATGGCGGAGCCGAAGAGCGCGTAGGCCACCATGACCGCGACGAGCGCCGGAAATACCCAGGAGACGGCGCGGCGGGCGATCTCGAGGATCGCGAGGGTTGCGAGACTGGCGATCCAGATCTCATGGGGTTCTGCGAAGGGCCGCTCGTTCATGATCCGCTCGAAATGCCAGATCGTATAGCCGCAGGCCGTCCAGATCGCGGCGACGAGCGCCAGGTCGAGGGCCAGGGCAGCCGGACGCCACCGCCGCCCCTTGCCCGCCGGATAGAGGCAGACGGCCATCGCCGATATGAGCGCCACGAAGATCGCACGCTGCACCAGACTCTCGAAAGGGCCGGCGGCCGCGGTCCAGAACACGAAGGCCCCAGTCAGCGCCGCAAGCGCGGCCCCCAGCCGCTCGCGCAGTCCGCCGAGACGAGGCGGAGGCCCCGACCCGGCAAGCGTATCCGCGATGGAGGCGTCGGGCATCGACACCGGAGCCCCCCGTCAGCCGGTCATTCGCCCCGCAGGCGGTCGGGCACGTCGAAGCCCGCCTCCTCGTAAGCGCGGATGGCTCCGGGGTGCAGCGGCGAGGTCGCGTAGGCCAGCGTCAGCTCGGGGATGGAATTGCCCTTGAGGTCGGCGAAGGCCGCCTGCTGCACGGTCGTGTCCTCGATGACGGCCTTGGTCATCGCATAGGCGATCTCGTCAGAGAGCCCCGGTCGCGCGCCGACTCCGATCATGAACCCCCAGGCCAGATACGGCGCATCGGCCGCTTGCTGCGGGTCCGCCGGCTGCTCGACGATGGAGAGCTCGGGCAAGGACTCGCGGATCATATCCGCCTGCGCCTCGCTGATTGGCAGGACCTTGAGCGGCGTGAGCGTGGCGATGTCCGTCGTGAGTGGGTCGAACTTGGTGCCGACGGCGGACTTGATGAAGCCCGGCAACCGATCGTCCTTGATCTCGTTGGCGAGTTCCGAGTTGGAGCCCCGCACCCATTCCGGCGCAATTCCGAAAAGCGACATGACCTGCTCGGACGTGGCTTCGGTCGAGGAGCCGCGCTGGCCGGGGCCGAAACGCTGGCCGTCGAGATCCTCGATGGTCGCGATGTCGGCGTCCTGCCGGACGATGATGAGCTGCGGTGCCAGCGAATAGGCCCAGAGCAGGAGCGAGTCGATAGGTGCCCCCTCGAATTCACCGGCACCGGCGTTTGCCTGATAGAGCGCACTGGTGGTGATCAGCCCGGCGTCCAATTGCCCCCGCTCCATACGGCGCAGGTTGTCGACCGTGGCACCCGTCTCGACGACGCTGGCCTGCAGGTCGGTCGTCTCGTTGAGCAGCCCGGCAAGCGCGGCGAAGTAGGCGTAGTGCGACGACTGAGCGTTGGTGGAGCCGAGCGCGATCCGTTCCTGCGCGGTCGCGGGAAGGGCGGTTGCGGCGAGCAGGGCCGCGAGGGGCAGAAGACGTTGGAACATGAGATCCTCCCAGATCATGAGACCCAATTCGGGTCGCTTCAAACGGTGCGGGCCACGCGCCTTTCGCGCCAGCCAGCCACCCAAGCCTATCACGCCGGAGTTGCCGTAGCGGCGTTGCGGGCGAGCACGTCGAGACCCTGCATCGAAAGGTAATGCAGGATGTCGATGAAGATCCAGTTCTCCGCAAGCTTGCCGTCCTGCTCCCGGTACATGTCGACGACACGCATGTCCGCGGGGGCCGAGCTGCCGGTCATGCCGAGAAAGCCGCCGGAGTTCTGTACGGTGAGGTTTGCCCAGCCGAAGAAGCCGCCGAAGTGCCCCTCGGCAAGACGGCAGAGGTGCCCGTTGAAGCGGTAGCCCGCATCCAGAGATTGTCCGAAAGGAGTGCAGTGCTGGTCGATGTAGCGCGGGATCGTATAGGTCGCGCCGATCCCCGCCGGCCCCCACCAGATCATGTCCTCGTGCCATGTCCGGCGCAGGTGGTCGGCGTAGCTCGGGCGCGGCTCGCCGTCGCGCTCGGTCTCGCCCATACCGTTCAGCATCGCGTTGATCGCGGCCAGCGTGGCCTTGCCTGTGGCGGGGTCCTGCGCGTCCCACATGAGGCCGTCGTGGGTCATGGGGCCGGGCTGGACCAGATGCGCGCCGGTCTGGGGCGGGAAAGGGTTCTGACCGGCCTGGATCATCACCGCCGGAATGTCGCAGAACATCGCGGTCTCGACGATGCGGCCCTCCTCCACGCGGTCGAACTCGGCGTAGCGCAGCATCGCGATCCGCCCCGTGGGCCGGATGCCCAGCCAGGGCCGGTCGAAGAGGCCCATGAGGTGCCCCATCGAGACGACCCAGGTGCTCCGGTATCCGTCGATCTCGTTGCGGCCCGCGAGGAAGATGTCGGGCCGACGCTGGAGCCGGGTGAAGGCGGACGTCAGCGGGTCCCAGAACGCCTCGGCCACGGCCTGGGGCCCGTGCCGCTCGTGGAACGGATGCATGCCGCGCCAGTGCCAGTCGGGGGCGACGTGGGGAGCCAGCGCCGCCGCCGCCCGCCCCGGACCCGCCGCCGCAAGCGCCGCATGGGCCGCGCGCACGACCGCCTTCTCAGACTGGAAGCCGGTCACGTGGGCGGTTCCCCCGCCCGTGCGATCCGGATGCCGCCGGCGGGGTCGAACAGATGGCAGGCGGCGACGGGGATGTCCGCGCCCAGCACGTCGCCGATCTCGGCGCGCAGGGTCTTGAGTGCTTTCACGGACACCAGCGCGCCGCCCAGCCGCCAGGAGACCAGCACCGCGTCGCCGAGCAGTTCGGTGGCGTAGACGGGCGCGCGCAGCTCGCCGCCCTCGGATGTGACGGTGGCGTCCTCGGCACGGAAGCCGAGCGTTACCGGCCCGTCCGCCCCGGTCAGACCGGCGACCTCCAGCCCGTCCGCTCGGAACGTCCCGCCGTCGAGAACGCCGGTCACGAGGTTCATCGCGGGCGAACCGATGAAGGAGGCGACGAAGGTATTTGCTGGCCGCTCGTAGATCTCCATCGGCGTGCCGATCTGCTGGATGGCACCTGCGTTCATCACCACCACGCGGTCGGCCAGCGTCATCGCCTCGACCTGATCGTGGGTGACGTACACGGTTGTGGTTCGCAGTTCCGATTGCAGGTTCTGGATCTGCGCGCGGGTGGAGACGCGCAGCTTGGCGTCGAGGTTCGACAGCGGTTCGTCCATGAGGAACACCGACGGCCGGCGGACGATGGCTCGGGCGAGGGCCACGCGCTGCCGCTGCCCGCCCGAGAGCTGCGCCGGGCGGCGGTCCTGAAAATCCTCCAGCTCGACCATACGGATCGCCTCGGCCACGGCCTCCGCGTGATCCGCCTTGGGGACGCGGCGCACGCGCAGCGGATAGCGGACGTTCTCGTAGACGCTCAGGTTCGGGTAGAGGCCGTAGGACTGGAACACCATCGCGATGTCCCGGTCCTTGGGGTCGACGTCGTTGATCAGGCGGTCGCCCATCCAGATCTCGCCGCTCGTCAGGTCGTCGAGCCCCGCGATCATCCGCATCGTCGTGGTCTTGCCGCATCCGGACGGGCCGAGCAGAACGAGGAACTCGTGGTCCGCGATCGTCAGGTCGAAATCCTCGACGCCGGTGAAGGTGCCCCACCGCTTGGTGACGTGCCGAAGGGTGATCTGCGTCATGCCTCGGACCTCTCCAGGGCATTCGACGTCTCCAGGAGGATCTGCTTCCAGATCGCGACCTCGTCGTGGATCGCCCATTCGCGGCGCAGGCCCCAGGGGCCGAACTCCGCGTGCGCGATGCCCAGCACGTAGACCTGCGCGCCGGTCGGACGGCCGAACAGGCCCCAGCCCTCGTGCGCGCCCTCCAGCGTCCAGCGGATCGCCGCGCGGGGCGACAGGAGCGGGTCATGGCGACCGACCCGATGGCGGATGGTGAACTTCGCCCGGGGGAAGGACGCGCGCAGACCCGCCCAGAAGGCGTTGGCATCATCCGGCCCGTGCCCCTCGCGCCCGCCGGCGTAGTGCAGGTGGCACTGATCGTCGTAGCCTTCGAGGATCGCGCCGAGGTCGCCCGCCATCACGGAGGTGAGCAGGTCGGCATAGCGCTTGCCCCAGAGGTCATCGTTCCCGGTGCCGGAATACGGTCCGGGCCGGTCGTCCGCGGAGGTCATGGGTCTGGCGCAGCGCGTCGGCCCGCCCTCCGTATCGATCAGGTGCTGGGCGAAGGCCTTCGGCTCCCACCCGAGCTGCCGGGCGAGACCGCCGGTGTCGCTGACCAGCCATTCGTCGTCGATCACCTCCCCGCGTGCCGCGCAGTCGGCGACGAGCCAGTAGCGCAGATGGGTTCCGGTCGCGGGGCCGTAGATATCGTCGACCGAATGCACCGACCGGTCGCAGCAGCGGTGGGAGGAGTGGAAGTGGCCACTCGCGTCGCATGACCAGATCACATCCTCGGCCCCCGCGCCTCGAGCGGGCGTCTGCGCAACGGCGGCATAGGTGTCGACGATCACCTTCTCGAGCCCCGTGGACACGCCCGAAGGGCGGCGCACGATGATGTCGGGCGCGTAGTAGTCGTGCAGCGTCAGGATCTTGCGGTCGTCCCAAATCTCACGGGTGATGTCGACGATGTAGTCGCGGAAGTCCGGCCAGCGATCCGAGAACCGCTCGGAGGCGGTATAGGAGGCGGTCTCCGCCGTCACGCCGCGCCCGTATGCAGCAGGATCTGCCGCCAGATTTCGACCTCGTCGTAGACGGTGATCTCCCGGCGCAGACCCTTTGGGCCGAACTCGGCGTGCGTGAAGCCCATGACGTAGACCTCTGCCCCGGTGGGCTTGCCGAAGGCCCCGTAGCCCTCGTGTTTGCCCAGCATCGACCACCGGATGGCTGCGCGCGGGGGCATGTGCGGATCCGCGCGACCGATCTGATGCTCGATGGCGAACTCCGCGGACGGGAAGGCCGCACGCAGGGCGAGCCAGTCCGCCTCGGGGAACTCCCAGGACCAGCCGGTGCGCAGACCGGGATGCTCCGTGAAGCAGGCGCGGTCGTATTGCGAGCGGATAACCGAGAAGTCGTGGTCCATCATCCGGGTCAGGATGTCGCCCAGACGCTGGCCCCATTCGTCGTCGTTGCCGCGCCCGCCGTAGCCGCCGTCGACATCGCGCGACGGATGGAAGGAGGCGGGTGCTTTCTCCACGCCACCCGCGTCGGCGATCTCGGCACGGGCCTGGTCGATCGGCTGGATGCCGAATTGCAGGGCGAGGCCCGAATTGTCGCGGGTCAGCCATTCGTCGTAGATGACGTTGTCCCTGGCCGCGCAGTCGGCCACGGCGCGCACGACGAAATCGCGGCCCGTGGGTGCGCCCATGCGGCCATGGCCGGTGTGACGGCCGTAGGAGAGGACCCGGTGGGACGACAGGTAGCCGTGCTGCGGATCCTCGGACCAGATCACGTCCTCGGCCAGCAGGTGGCGGTTGGGGACCTCGGCGAGCGATTCCATCGTGTTGTGGATCACGGCGACGTTGCCGCGGATGATCCCGCCAGGCGCGCGCATGATGACGTCCGGCGCATAGTAGTCGTGGAGCGTGGACAGACCGCGACCTTCCCAGATCTCCTCCGTGATCTTCACGATGTAGTCGGGGAAGTCGGCGAACTTTTCGTCGAAGCCGTTCATCTGGCGTCCTTGCGGTAGCGGGTCAGAATGGGGATAGCCCGGTCCCCGCGGATGCGGGAGCCGGGCTCGCGACTCACTGGAGGAAGCCGCTTTCGCGCGCGGCCGTCTCGTACGCGGTGGTGATGTCGGCCAGCGCCTGCTCGGCGCTCTCGCTGCCCTGGATGAACTCGCCCAGGTTTTCACCCAGAGCGGTGTGCAGCAGGCCCATGAACGGCTCCATCGGATAGGACCGGGCCCCGGCCTGGATGTTGGCCGATACGCCCACGGCCGGCGGCGCGGGGGTGTAGCCGGCGGTCAGCCAGACGGCGGTGTCGCCATAGTTCGCCGCCAAGTCCGGCCCGAGCGCATGCGCCATGGCCTGAAACGAGACCTCGGCATCCGCGTCCGACACGTTCTTGGCGATGGAGAAGCCATCCCACCATAGCGCCGCCGCCGGAGGTCCGTCCGCGGTCATGGACGGCATCGCGGCCACCCCTGTCTGGGAGGCCAGCTCGTAGCCTTCGGTGTCCAGCGCCTCGCGCGCACGGGATCCCCAGGCGAACATCAACCCGATCTCGCCTTCCTTCCAGAGCGGCATGATCGTGTTGGCGTTGTCCGTTATGAAGGCCGGGCGCATGTAGCCCGACAGCCGGGTCATCGTCTCGAGCACGGCCATGCCGCTCTCGTTCTCGATGTCGAGCTCGGCGGAGCCCGGCACGAAGAAGTCCGCGCCGGTCCCGAGATAGAGGTTCACGAACTCGGCCGCGAGATCCCAGCCGGGCTGGAAGTTGGACGCGAAGGGATACTCCATACCCCCGTCGCGCAGCGTGTCGAGCACGGTGTAGAGTTCGTCCATCGTCGTCGGCACCTCGAGACCGTTCTCCTCGAGAAGATCCTTGCGGTAGTAGAGGTGCACGCCGTTGGCCATGAACGCGACGGCCATGATGCCCTCGTCCATGCGGACCATCTGCTGCGGCTGGAGGTTCTCGCCATACTTCTCCACGTATTCGTCGAGCGGTCGCAGGAGGCCCGCGCCCAGCAGGGGCACGATCGAGTTATTCGCGATCAGCGCCACCGTGTAGGTCGCGGGCTCGGTCGTCAGGGCGGGCACCTGGATGGTCTTGTGCTCCATCGTCTGGTTGATGGTGACGTCGACGCCGTCCCCGGCGCAGGCACTCACCCCCTCGTTGACGCGGTGGAGCGACTCGAAGTCGTTCGACAGAAGCCGGACCGATCCCTCGCCCTCGATGCCGCAGGCGGCATGTCCGATGGCGACGGTTGCGAGAAGAGTGGCCGTCGCGGCCGCGATCGTTCTGAGATGCGTCATGTCGATTCCCCCAATGCTGTCGACCCGTCCGGCCGCGTCGCCGGTTACCCCGAACGCCGACCATCGTACCCAAGCTAACAGGTCGTGAACACGGTTGCAAAAGTTTCATGAGCACGGTTGCAAGATGACGAGGAGCGGTCATACTCGGGTCAATCCCTGGGCGCGCAGGCGGCCTCGTCCGTTCCGAATGTCGGCGACCGGCGAGACACCGAGGCGGCCCGCCAGGCCCGAGAGGCGTGTCATGCCGCATAGAACGTTCCTGCTGTTCATCCTGCCTTCCATCACGGTGATGATGCTGTTCATCGCGCTGCCGATCCTGTCGGTCGCCATCCAGTCCTTCTACATCGAGCACGAGCAGGTCCTGATCACCTCCGAGACCTGCGGGCCTTTCGGCTGCACCCAGCGGGTCCAGGTCGACGCGGCCGCCATGGCGGACCTGCGGGAGGAGGCACCGATGGGGCGCTTCAACGGGTTCGGCACTTATCTCGACCCCCGGCATCTGGCCACCGACGAAGTCGCTGCGGCCTGGCGCGAGGCCACGGGCCTCGGCGATTTCGTCGGTCGGCTGATGAATCTGCCGCTCTACAAGGCGCTTGGCTTCACGCTGTTCTACACCGCCGTCGTCACCCCGACGGTCATTATCCTCGGCCTGTTCATCGCAATGGGCGTCAACGCCATCCCGAAGCTGATGAAGGGTCCCGTCATCTTCTTTTCGCTGCTGCCGATGATCGTGACGCCGCTGATCGGGTCGCTCGTGTTGTTCTGGATGATCGATGAGAACGGCGTGCTGGGCGCGACGCTGCAACTGATCTTCGACGACCCGCAGCTCAGTCTGCGCTCCTCGACCGCACTGACCTGGGCGGTGCTCATCGTCTACGGCGTCTGGCACATGCTGCCTTTCAGCTTCCTCGTCTTCTACGCCGGGCTCCAGACCGTACCGCAGGACACGCTGGAGTCCGCGATCATCGACGGGGCCAACCGCTGGGAGCGGACGCGCGACGTGGTCGTGCCGCACCTGCTCCCGCTGGTGACCTTCGTGGCGCTCGTGCAGCTGATGGACAACTTCCGCGTGTTCGAGCCGATCATCGGCTTTCAGGCCTCGGCGGACGCGACCACGCTGTCCTGGCTGATCTTCAACGATCTGCGCGCGGCCGATGCGCCGCTCTTCGGATCGGCGGCGGCGACGTCCCTGTTGACCATCGTGGGTATCTTCCTGCTGCTGATGCCGGTCCTGGTGCGAACCTGGCGCGACTTCTCCAAGAGGACCGTCTGAGATGGCGCGCGCCGGCCGCCGCTCCGTGGGCTTCGCCACCCTGTCGACTGGCCTCGTCCTGATCTGGGTCGTCGTCGCGGCTTTCCCGTTCCTGTGGACCATGTGGGGCTCGTTCAAGGTCGAGGCGGACTTCTTCTCGCGCACCGACTGGACGCGTGCCATCACCGGCCCCGCCACGCTCGCGCAGGAGGGCAGCCGCTTCACGCTGGACGGCTACCGCGGCGCCTGGATCGAGGAGGGGTTCTGGCGCGCGGTCATCAACACCATGGTCATCACGCTGCTGGTGACGACGATCTCGCTCACGATCGGGACGCTCGGCGGCTACGCGCTCGCCCGTTCGGGCTACCGCTACGCCTTCTGGATCCTCATCGCGGCGCTGGTGTTCCGCGCCATGCCGGGGGTCACGCTCGTGTCGGGCTATCTGCTGCCGTTCTTCGAGTGGGGCATCTGGGGCTATGTAGGAACCACCGTGATCGTGCTGGTTGCGCTGAACCAGCCCTTCACCCTCTGGATGCTCTACGGCTTCTTCCTCAACATCCCGCGCGACCTGGACGAGAGCGCGATGGTCGACGGCTGCAGCCGGTTTCAGGCGTTCCGGCTCGTGATCGTGCCGGTGATGTGGCCCGGCGTCATCACCACAGGGCTGTTCTCGTTCCTGCTCGGCTACAACGATTTCGTCATCACGGCGCTCCTGCTCAGTCAGGACAACCACACGATGGTGCCGCGGATCGCCGCTTTCATGGGCTCGACCCAGCAGGAGGGGCGGGTGATGTTCGCCGTTGCCGCCGTGGTCTCGTCTATCGCGCCACTTTTCGTGCTGATCTTGTTCTTCCAGCGCCAGATCGTCAGCGGGCTGACGGCGGGGGCGGTGAAGGGCTAGATTCGAGGTGACCGGCTTCCAGTCTCAGAAGGCGGTCGTGCGCGCGGCCCATGCGGCGCTTGCGGCGGCGGGTCCGGGGCGGGCGGCGGCGGCGCTGGCTCCCCACGTCGCCCCCGACTGGCACTGGCGCGGCATGCATCCGTTCCACGAGCGGCACGGGCCCCAGGCCGTGGCCGAGGCGTTCTGGGACCCGCTGACGTCCGCCTTCACCCGGCTCCAGCGTCGGCCCGACATCTTCCTCGCGGGCCGCAACGAGATCGACGGATACCGGAGCACCTGGGTCGTCTCGATGGGGCACCTCATGGGCCTCTTCGACCGGCCCTGGCTGGGCATCCGGCCCACGGGGCGGATCGCGATGCTGCGCTACGCCGAGTTCGACCGCGTGGAGGAGGGCCGCATCGTCGAGACCGCGATGTTCTGCGACATTCCGGCGGTGATGATCCAGGCCGGTCAGAACCCCTTCCCGCCCCAGACCGGCGCGCATCTGGTCCAGCCCGGCCCCATGACCCACGAGGGCCTCATGTGGGACGCGCAGGACCCCGCCACAGGCAAGGCCACGCTGGCCGCGATCAACGCGATGCTGAGAGGCGACGGCCGCGGTTACCACCACCCCGACGAGGCACGGCTGCTCGAGCAGGTTTGGCACGACGACATGGTTTGGTGGGGGCCGGCGGGGATTGGATCGACATACACGATCGACGGTTACCGCCGGCAACACACCCGACCCTTCGACGACGCCTTCGCGCATGGTGGAGACGGGGAAAGGCCCGATTTATGCCATGTGGCGGAGGGGCGGTTCGGCGCTGTGATGGGCTATGCGAACATGATCGTGCGCAACGCGGGCGGCTACCTCGGCATGACGGCGGGGCCGGGTCCGGCCGACCTGCGCGTCGTCGACGTCTATCGCTGCGACGGCGCGAAGTTGGCCGAGAACTGGGTGTTCATCGACCTGCTGCATTACCTGCATCAGCAGGGTCTGGATGTGCTGGCGCGAAACGACGCCGCTTAACGATCAAAGGATGGTGCCTGCCGCGCCCGTGTCGTGCCCCGGACGATCAACGCGCCCTCGATCACTGCATGGCGTGGGGGCAGGGTCACGTCCTCGATCCGCGACAGCAGGATGTCGACCGTCGTATCGACCAGCCGGGTCATCGGCTGGCGGACGGTCGTGAGGTCGTATTCCGGCCAGGCCGCCATGGGTACGTCATCGAACCCCACGACCGCCACGTCTCCCGGGATCGATAGTCCGAGCTCCAGCCGGAGCGTGCCCATCGCGGCGAAGGCCATGTGGTCGTTGCAGACGAAGACGGCGTCCGGGTAATGCTCACGGTCGAACATGCACCGCGTAGCCTTCACCGCCTCGGTGCGGATGAAGTTGGTCAGCCCGCGGTTTGCGATCGCCGTGCCCCGTGCCGCCAGTCCGTCGCGAAACCCGCGCTCCCGGTCTCTTTGCGTCGACGCCCCTTCGAAGCCCGCAAGGTAGCCGATCCGCGCATGCCCGTGATCGCAGAGGAACTCCGCCACAAGACGCCCGCCAGCGTAATTATCGGTCACAGCCGCGTTCAGCCGCGGCTCCCCGGCCTCGCGGTTGAAGTGCACGACGGGGATGGCGTTGCGCTCGCATTCGCCTGCTAGAGACGAGGACATCGTGACGGAGGCGAGAATGATGCCATCGACCTGCTGGTCGAGGATCTCGCGGACAACGCGGTCCGTATCGGTGACCGTCGGCGTGGCCATGAAGAGAAGGACGTGATGGCCCCGCTCCTGCAGCGCGAGCGACAGACGCTCCACCGCTTCGGCGTAGAACGAGTTGTCGAGGTAGGCGACCAGCAGGCCGATCATGCGGGTGCGGCCGGTGTTGAGCGACCGCGCGAGGGCGTTCGGGCGATAGCCCAGCTCGGCGGCCGCCCGGCGCACCTTCTCGTTCATGTCTTTGGAGACCGGGGCACCCGGCGTGAACGCCCGGCTCACCGCAGCGCGGCTGACCCCAGCGAGCCGGGCCACGTCGAAGGAGGTCGCTCTCGTGTTCCTGCTCATGCCGGCAGCCTATTCCAGCGGCTTGAGCGCCGCCACGGCCAAGACGGCCGATGGCGCGGATACGTCAGCCCTCACAAATAGTAGGCTCATTCTATTCTGGCGTGCGACAGGCCTTCTATTCCTCTGATTGATATGCAGATATTCAGCCCCGGCATCTGGTGGATCGGATCGGGGGTGAATCGATCCGGCTCTGATGTCCAGATCTCTGCAGACGTATTCGCAGGGCGTGAGGCCGACGAGGGTCTGGGGTCTGCGGGCGAAGTCGTAGGCGTCCGCGGACGTCGGCGAGGTGGGTGCGCAGCGGGTCGTGGCTGCCGGATGGTAGCGCTCGACGTCCAGCCGTTGCCGATCCCCCGGATCGGCTCCGGGCCTCACCCTCCCTGATCGTGCGCCTCGTCCGCTCGACCCGGCCGTCGGTCCGGGGGTGGTTCGGCTTGGTCGGGCGGGGCTCGATCCCGCTCGACCGTCGTCCTCGGACCGTCGCCGGCGGTGCCCGGACCGATGGCGCATCCGCTGGCGACCGGACGTGGTCTCGCCGTCGCGGATCGTGTCGAAGCGCATCGGCCGGGAGTAGACGGTGGTGCGGTTCCGGGGCCGCTCGGCGAACTGGATGCCCTCGTCCCTTGCCCGGCAGGGTATGTCCGCACGAAATGTCCCGAGAGGGAGTGAGGATGGTGTGGACCTGGCAAGGCACCGCTTCGGGCATGTGCTGCAGGAACTCCCACGCCGTCTTGCTGTCTGCCTTCTCGACGAGCTGGGTCCCGGCGAACTTGCGGGTCCGGTCGATGCCCGCGAAGAGATGGAGCTTGCCCTCGGAGGTCTGCACCTCCGCGATGCCCCCTCTCGGCGGATTGCTTCGCAATCGCCTGTCCCGCTGCCCGGCAGGGTCATGCGAAGCATGATCCCGGGAGGGGGGCAGTGGATGTGGAAGAATGCGATCGGCTCGCCTTCGTCCTCGGACCGATGGCGGACGAGGCTCGCCGTTCGACCTTCCGGCGCTTCGGCTCGTCCGCTGCAAGGCAGTGCATTGCGCAGCGATGTCACGAAAGGTGCCCCCGACGTCCGGCAGGCGAGAGATCCCATGCCGCTGCAGGCATCGGTACAGCGCCGAGCGCGTCAGACGCGATACCTGTGGCTGCAAGGCATGGAGGCAGTCGTCCAACGGCAGCAGCGTGTGCCGTCGGAATGCCACGACCGCCGCTTCCTCGGCCTCGGCCAGGACCGTCGAGCGCGGCTCCCCCGGGCCTGTCTTCAGATCCCCGACCGTCGCCCGTTTCCGCCACTCCGCGACCGTCCCGGGATCGATGCCCAGATCGAGGCTCAGCGCCGTGAGCGAAGCCTGACCCCTCTCGGGATCATGCCGCGCATGACCCTGCCCATTGCCCGACAGGGTTCTGCCGCAGGCAGGATCCCGAAAGGGGGCAGCGGATCGCTGTATTGCTGCTCTGACAGCGTGCGTGGTCGTGGGTCGTGGCGCTCCCGCGACGAACTCGTCCCATAGGGTTTCCATCCAATCCCGAGAAAGGATCGCACCATCGAACCGGGGGATCAAACACCTGGGCTACTGGCTGCCGCGCTTCGTCAGCCGGCACGAGCCGGCGGCGTCGGGGTTGCTCATCCTCTTCGGCATGGCCGCCTTCGCGCTGTTCCCCGGCCTGCCCGCGATCCCGGATGATCCGGATGCTGCTCGTCGGCTATCTTTACGGCGTCCGATCCGAGCGACGGTTCTGCGAGGACGTCGACCTGAACCTCGCCTATCGCTGGTTCTGCCGGCTCGGACTCGACGGCCGCGTGCCCGACCATTCGACCTTCATCAAGAACCGCCATGGCCGCTTTCGCGACAGCGACATCATGCGCATTGTCTTCGAGCAGACGGTGGAGGCCTGCTTTGCCCGCGGATTGGCCGACACGGCGCTGGTCGCCGTGGCCGGCACGCATATCAGCGCCAGTGCAAGCAATACGAGGCATGTGGAGACCGTCGATGATCTGCTGCACGAAGGTGCGACGCGTGCAGTGCGCGAATTCCTGCAAGGCTTGGAAGATGCCGCACTGGATCTCGTCGGGACCAAGCGGCTAAAGCCTGCCGCCATCTCGCTGACCGACCCCGGCTCTGCGCTCAGCACCAAGTACGGCAAGCGCCGCTTCGCCTACGGGTTGAACGCCATGATCGACACCGCCTCCGGTGTGGTGCTCGACGTCGAGGCGGCACCTGCGCGCACTGCAGATCAGCCCGAAGCGGCCCGGCGCATGGTCGAGCGGATGAAGGATCGCCGAGGTATCGTGCCTGACACGCTCACCGCGGACACCGGATACGGGTCGGGCCACTTCCTCGCCTGGGCCGAGGAGGCGGGCGTCACGGCGATGATACCGCTCAGCGCCTCGCGCGCCGGTCCGGGGCGGCTGACGCCGAAATCGGCCTTTGTCTACAACGCTAAGACAGACAGCTACGCATGCCCGACGGGCAAGACGCTCCTGCGGGGCGGGACGCGCGGCAAGGTTAAGGTGGACCGGATCACAGATACCGTCTCCTACTGCGCGTCGCGTCGGAACTGCGGACCCTGTCCAGAAAGAGAGAACTGCGCGCCCTACGGCGTCCGGACGCTCAGCCGGTCCGTCCACGAACCCGCTCGCGAGCGCGCCGCGGCTCGTGCGCAAACGCGTGTCTTCCGGCGGGCGCAGGCCGTTCGGCTGCGCGCCCGACGCCTCCTCGCCCACATCAAGCACAATGACGGGCTGCACCGCGTCCGATTGCCAGGGCTGCGCGGAGCCGCCGAGCAGTTCGCCCTCGCCGCCGCAGCCCGGAACCTGAAGCTCCTGGCAAAGCGGATCATCCCAGAGAGCCCGTCTGGATCATGCTTCACATGATCGAGGTCGGCACCGCAGCCTGGCCATCCGGCGATACCGCGACGCAGCCGGCATCGTCAATGCGATCCCCCCCAACCCCTATTCAATCCCGCAGGGAGACTTCTTCAATAGCCTCTATGGCCAAGGATACGGCACGGGTTTGCAGACCCCTCGTCGCCATACCCGAAAACCTTCCGCGGACACAGTCGCTCACCCGGCAGGGCATCTGCGGTCGGCACTCCTATAACGAAGGGACCAGGGGGGCCGTACGCGACGGTATGGTTTGCAGCCGGATTGCAGGCGGTGGCATCGACGAGGAGAGGGATCGGTAACGGTCGGAAGATCGGAACCTGCGCAGGGCCCAGACCTTGCCCCCTTCACGGAGATGCCGCCATCCCCTGACACCTTAGATCGCTTTGCGCCGACGGTGCTTTCCAGCCGCCACCGGGCACGAAGCACCGTCGGCGGACTGAGGGCGTACGGACGAGCGTGATCGGCCGGGGGTCGGGTCGGCAATCGCAATCGAGCCCAATCGTTATGCGAAGGACCTGGCTCGATGCGGTCAGTTTAGGCAGGCACCGCGAGGCGGCAAGTTTCTGCAATGGCAAGATTGCGCACTGGCCCGATCGCCGCCCCCGCTTGCTTCGCCGTCCGCCGGTTGAGCGGGCTCGACCACCGCGAGGATTGCAATGACCCGACGACTCACACTGACAACCGCTGCCGCCCTGTGCGTGGCCCTCCCCGCCGCTGCACAGGACTGCGCCGACCCCATCAAGGTGGGCGTGCTCCATTCCCTCTCCGGGACGATGGCGATCTCGGAAACGACGTTGAAGGACACGGTCGAGATGCTCGTCGATCAGCGCAACGAAGCGGGCGGCCTGCTGGGCTGCCAGCTGGAGGCCGTGGTCGTCGATCCCGCCTCCGACTGGCCGCTCTTCGCGGAGAAGGCGCGCGAGCTGCTGACCGTCGAGGAGGTCGATGTCATCTTCGGGTCCTGGACCTCCGTCTCCCGCAAGAGCGCCCTGCCGGTGCTCGAGGAGCTGAACGGCCTGATGTTCTACCCCGTTCAGTACGAAGGCGAGGAATCGTCCAAGAACGTCTTCTACACCGGCGCCGCTCCCAACCAGCAGGCGATCCCGGCGGTCGACTACCTGCTCGACGAGCTCGGCGTCGAACGCTTCGCCCTGCTGGGCACCGACTACGTCTATCCGCGCACGACCAACAACATCCTCGAAGCCTACCTTCAGTCGCGCGGCGTCTTGCCCGAAGACATCTTCGTCAACTACACGCCCTTTGGCCATTCCGACTGGGCGACCATCGTCGGCGATGTGGTCGAGATGGGCGAAGACGGCCGACAGGTTGGCGTCGTCTCGACTATCAACGGCGATGCCAACGTGGGCTTCTACAAGGAGCTCGCCGCCTCCGAGGTCACTGCCGACGACATTCCCGTCATCGCCTTCTCGGTGGGCGAGGAGGAACTGTCGGGCTTCGACACTTCTCAACTCGTCGGTCATCTCGCGGCGTGGAACTATTTCCAGTCCGCCGAGTCCGAGGCCAACGAGGCCTTCGTCACCGAGTGGAAGGCCCGGATGGGAGAGGACCGCGTGACGAACGATCCCATGGAGGCGCACTATATCGGCTTCAACATGTGGGCCAACGCCGTCGAGCAGGCCGGAACCACCGACGTCGACGCCGTGCGCGACGCTATGTACGGCCAGGAGTTCCCGAACCTGACCGGCGGGACGGCCGTGATGCTGCCGAACCACCACCTCTCCAAGCCGGTGCTGATCGGCGAGATCACCGAAGACGGGCAGTTCGACATCATCTCCCAGACGGCCGAGGTCGAGGGCGACGCCTGGACCGACCATCTTCCCGAGAGCGCGGTCCTGACCTCGGACTGGCCTGGTCTCGGCTGCGGGATGTACAACACCGAGACCGAGAGCTGCGTGCAGATTCAGTCCAACTACTGAGGCACCCTTGACCGGCGGGGCCTCGGGCCCTGCCGTACGCGCGGGGCCGCATCCCTCCTCCCGGAGGCGGGCCTCACTGGCGCGGCGGCGATCCTCCCTCGCCGCCGTGCGTCTTTCCACCCAATCCGCGGACCGTCCATGCGCCTCCTGCTCGCCCTCGCTCTGATGCTCCTCGCCGCGCCCGCCGCGGCCCAGATTGGGCCGTTGCAGACTGCGCTACAGGTCCATGTGGACGACATCGCCAAGCCCTCGCGCCGCACTATCCAGCCGGTCCTGGACGACCTTGCCACGAGGACGCTGCCTGGAATGCCTGCCTTCCTGGAGGCCTGGGCCGCCCGAGAGGTGGTGCAGCGTGACGCGGATGGGCTTTTCTTCTACGGCGAGCGGACGGGCGATGCCTACGCCCTGCGCTCGGTCGAGGACGGCGCGGACGCCGGCACGGTACCGCGCGGCGACGCGAGCGAGGTGCGGCCCAATGCCGGCGTGCGCCGCCTGATCGACGGCGCGCTCGTACGGTTCCGCCTGAACGATCCCGACCCTGCGCAGCGCCTTGCCGCCCTCGAAAGCATGGAGCGCGACCCGTCCGCCGATCTTCTGGTGTCCCTGCGCGCCTCGATCGTGGGCGACGCCGATCCGGCCATCGCCGCGCGCAAGGCCGCGCTCGACCGTCAGCTCACGGCCCGCTTCGGGGAGGATACCGACGAGCGGATCGCGGCCATCGACGCCCTGTCGCAAGGCATCGCGATCGAGGATCGCGCGACCCTCTCGCGCATCCTGGAGACGCGCCGCGAGGTCGCCGCAGACCCGCCGCCCGAGGGCGAGAACGTCGCGGCGATCCTCATGCCCGGCGACGACATCCCCCTCGCCGAGGCGCACGCCCTGCTCGTGAAGGCGGGTCTGGCAGAGGCGCCTGTCGACCGCACCGCCCGTGACGCGGCCCTTATCGCCGCCATCGACGGCGGCACGGTCGCGGGCGTGCCCGTCGCCGGCCTCGATACCGATGTCGCCCGCTGGGACGCCTATGCCGCCCTGACCGGCACCGCGTCGCCCGAGGGAGGTTGGGACACCCCGACCGCCGAATTCGGCGGCGCCACGATCTACGACCGCTATGTCGAGCCCGACGCCGCCGTCACCGACGCCGCAGCCGCCGCCCTGGCGGGCATGGAGGCTCGGCTCGGACTGCACCAAGCAGCCGATCTCGGTCTCGACGCACTCAGCCTCGCCTCGATCTACTTTCTCGCTGCGATCGGCCTCGCCGTCACCTTCGGCGTCATGGGCGTCATCAACATGGCGCATGGCGAGTTCATCATGATCGGCGCCTATACGGGCTACGTCGTCCAGAGCATCGTGCCGGACTACACCGTCTCGCTCGTCATCGCCCTTCCGGCCGCTTTCCTCACTGCCGCCGCTGCAGGAATCGCGCTGGAGCGTCTGGTGATCCGCCATCTGATGCACCGCCCGCTGGAGACGCTGCTCGCGACCTTCGGCATCTCCATCGCGCTACAGCAGATCGCCAAGAACGTCTTCGGCACGCAGGCCGTCCCGCTCACCTCGCCCGACTGGCTGGCCGGCTCGTGGATCCTGTCGGACGCCATCGGCATCTCGTGGATCAGAGTGGCGATCTTCGTGCTGGCCGCCCTCTTCCTCGCGCTCATCGTCTGGATCCTCCGCCGCACGCGGCTGGGTCTGGAGGTGCGCGCCGTGACGCAGAACCCCGGCATGGCCGCCTCGATGGGGATCGATCCGGGGCGCATCGGCATGCTGACCTTCGGGCTCGGTTCCGGCATAGCGGGCGTGGCGGGCGTGGCCATCGGTCTCTACGCGCAAGTCACCTCCGAGATGGGGGCGGCCTACATCGTACAGTCCTTCATGACCGTCGTGGTCGGCGGCGTCGGCTCCGTCCTCGGCACGCTGGCGGGCGCGGGGATGATCGGCGGCTTGCAGAAGGGGATCGAGTGGCTCAACCCCTCCAACACCCTGGCCGCACAGACCTACATGATCCTGTTCGTCATCGCTTTCATCCAGTTCCGACCCCGCGGCATCGTTCCGCAGAAGGGGAGGTTCGCGTCGTGAGGTCCGCGCCTTTGCACCGGCGAAGAGACGTCCTTCTCGTCCTGGGGATCCTCTTCGCGTTCACGCTGGGTGCAACGATCCTCGCCGAGGCCGGGCTCATTTCGACCTCGTTCGTCAAGACGCTCGGCAAGACGCTCTGCCTGTGCCTCGTCGCCGTCGCGATGGACCTGGTCTGGGGCTACACCGGCATCCTGTCGCTCGGGCACATGGCGTTCTTCGGGATTGGGGGCTACGCGATCGGCATGTGGCTTATGCGGGCGCGCACCGAAGGGATCGTCGCCGCCCAGCTAGACCGCGCCGCCCTGCCGCCCACCCCCGGCGAGATCGACCAGGCCGCCGCCACCCAGATCTTCGGCGTCGTGGGCAGTGACGAGTTCCCGTGGATGTGGGCCTTCTCGGATATCCTCGCCGTGCAGCTTCTGGCCGTAGTCCTCGTGCCGGGGCTGCTGGCGCTCGTCTTCGGCTGGCTGGCCTTCCGCTCCCGCGTCACGGGCGTCTATCTCTCGATCCTGACGCAGGCCGGCACGCTGGCGCTCTCGCTCTGGCTCTTCCAGAACGACAGCGGCCTGCGCGGCAACAACGGCCTGTCGGGCCTCCAGAACATCCCCGGGCTGGAGGGCGTGCCCCAATCCGCCGTCTCGCTCTGGTTCTTCTGGGCCTCGGCGCTCGCGCTGGCCGCAACCTACCTCCTCGCCGCCTGGACGGTGTCCGACCGGTTCGGCTCGGTACTGCGTGCGATCCGCGACGACGAGGCGCGCGTGCGGTTCCTCGGCTACGAGGTCGAGGTCTACAAGCTCGCCGTCTTCACCGGGACCGCCATGCTCGCGGGGATCGCCGGCGCGCTCTACTACCCGCAGGCCGGCATCGTGAATCCCGCCGAGATCGCCCCCATCGCGTCGATCTACCTCGCCGTCTGGGTTGCCATCGGCGGGCGCGGGCGGCTCTACGGCGCGATCCTGGGAGCGGCGTCGGTCTCGCTGCTGTCATCCTGGTTCACCGGAGGCGGGGCACCCGACATCGACCTGGGGTTCTACGAGATCCGCTGGACCGATTGGTGGCTCGTCCTGCTGGGCTTCGGCTTCGTGGCGGTGACGCTCTTCGCGCCGGAGGGCATCGGGGGGCTCTTCGATCGCTTCCACCGCCCCGCCCGCCAGGTCGACATGGGTCCCGATCAGGGTGCCCTGCGTCGCGAGGAAGCGCGGCTAACGGATGCGAAGGACCCTGCGGAATGAGCGCCCTCCTGGAAGTGTCCGGCGTCACGAAGTCCTTCGACGGCTTCCGCGCCATCGACAACCTCTCGTTCTCCATCGGAGAGCCGGAGCTGCGCGCCGTGATCGGGCCCAACGGTGCCGGCAAGACGACGTTCATGGATCTGGTGACCGGCAAGACGCGACCCGACACCGGCACCATTCGCTATGGCGAGATGGGCCGGGATCTGACCCGCCTCAGCGAGGCGCGCATCGCCCGTGCCGGAGTGGGGCGCAAGTTCCAGAAGCCCACCGTCTTCGAGGCGCAGACCGTACGGCAGAACCTCGAATTGGCGCTGAAGGGCGCGCGCGGCCCGCTCTCTGTGCTGACGCGGCGGGGCGCGGACGCCGCGCGGATCGGTGCACTCGCCGTCGAGGTGGGGCTGGCGGACGCGCTCGACGCGCCCTCTGGCATCCTCTCGCACGGGCAGAAGCAGTGGCTCGAGATCGGGATGCTGCTGGCGCAGGAGCCGCGCCTGCTGCTCGTCGACGAGCCAGCCGCGGGGATGACCTCCGCAGAGCGCGAGAAGACGACGGCCATGTTGGTAGAGGCCGCCCGCACCCGCGCCGTCGTTGTCGTCGAGCACGACATGGAGTTCGTCCGCCGCCTCGGCTGCCGGGTGACCGTCCTGCACGAGGGGCGGGTGCTCGCCGAGGGCTCCTTGGGTCACGTGACCGCCGACCCACAGGTGGTTGCAGTCTATCTGGGGCGGGAGTCGGCGTAATGCTAGCGGCGAGGGATCTCACGCTCTCCTATGGCGGTTCGGTGATCCTGCCGGGCCTGGATATCGAGGCGCGCGCAGGCGAGGTAACGGCGCTGATGGGTTTGAACGGGGTCGGCAAGACGTCCCTCCTCAAGGCACTTGCGGGGCGCCATCCGTCGGGGGGGACAGCAGCGCTCGACGGCGTGTCGCTGGCGAAGGGCGCGCGGGCCCGCGCCCGCGCCGGGATCGGCTACGTGCCGCAGGGGCGAGAGATCTTCCCCCTCCTCACGGTGCAGGAGAACCTCGAGACGGGCTTCGCATGCCTGCCGCGCGCCGAGCGGCGGATCGGGGACGAGATCTATAACCTCTTCCCCGTCCTGTCCGAGATGCGCGGCAGGCGGGGCGGCGACCTCTCGGGTGGTCAGCAGCAGCAACTCGCCATCGCCCGCGCCCTCGTGGCCCGGCCGCGCGCCCTTCTCCTCGACGAGCCGACCGAAGGCATCCAGCCCTCGATCATCGCCGAGATCGGCCGCGTGATCGCCCGGCTCAGGTCGGGTGGTGACATGGCGATCCTACTGGTCGAGCAGCGCTTCGACTTCGCCTGGGACCTCGCTGATCGGATCGTGGCGATGCGGCGTGGCGAGATCGTCTTCGACGCACCGCGCGCGGAGGCTGACCGGAATGTGGTTCTTGATCTCGTCTCGGTCTAGATCATACCGCTGTTTCACCGAACGCTGGATCCGGTCGATCGGACGGACACCGACGGCCGGGGCGAGGGTCCGGCGATGGGAAGGCGGATGACCGGATATGCATCGCCCATCTAAGGCCATATCGAACCCCGGGTCGTGAATGGATGGCCCCAATGATGCTTCATCTGCAGGGATGAACTCAGCACGGCATTCGGGTGCGCCCTTACAGCAAGATCTGTACAGAACAGATCATCCGCTCCAATAGGATCGGTTCCGCACTCTGGAACGGGTCCGGTAGCGAGCCCAGGACCATATGCGACACCCGGAGTAGCCATTCATGCGGATCACAGCACTGGTCGAGGAGGGGCTCGGAGCGGATATCCGCCACGCCTTGCCTGAATGACCGCTTCGACGCTCATAGGACCTTTCGACAGTCCCGGTCCGTTTCGGTCAGCTGATCGACATCATGCGGGTATGCACTTCGAACTCGGCTCTTTAACCCGTCCATGGAGCCGGGTCGTCCTGGCCTGAACGTCGGGCCTCAGACCATGGACGATCGGTTCGCCTCCTTGATAACATCTCCGGGCAGGAAATTTTCAGCGACCTGTGCCGGATCTTATTAGGCTGTGCAGAGACTTTACGGCAGAACCCCTCCATGACCCGTCGACTGCGATCCGCGAAGCGCAAGGTTTCGAACACCGTCCCGGTCATCTGCGCGGTGCTCGGAGTGGCCGGGCTGATCGGCACGTCCGACGAGCAGGACGCACCGGCTCGGGCAGCGGTCGGACAACCTTCCGATGTGTCCTCTTCATCGGGCGATCGATCGGGGACGACGTCTTCCGGCGGCCGCCTGGGCGCTCCACATGAGGTCACAGCCTCCAGCCTGCGTCTGCGCGCCGGTCCGTCCGGCGATGCGGCCGTCCGCGGCGGGGCAGGGCGGGGCGAGCGTGTCGATGTCCTCGGGCAGCAGGGAGCATGGCGCGATGTCCGCCTACAGAACGGGACACGAGGCTGGATGCACGGCGACTATCTGACACCGTTTGGGCTGCAGACGACCAAAGCGACCGAGGCAGCGTCTTCAGTTGCCGACACCCGATCGACCTTCACCGATGCCGTGGGACGGGCGACGATCACCGACGGTGACACGATCACTATCGGCGGGACCCGGATCCGCCTGTTCGGCATCGACGCGCCGGAGTCCGGGCAACGCTGCGAGGATGCCGGCGGGGCGCTCTATCCCTGCGGGAGCCGTGCAGCGAACGCGTTGGACGCCCTGGTGGGGCGCAGCACGGTCGCCCGCCGCCGCGACGACACCGATCGCTACGGCCGCATGGTCGCCACCTGCGAGCTGCTGGCGACCGGGGAGAGCCTGAACGCCCACATGGGAAGGGCGGGTCGGGCACTGGCTTACCGGCGGTACTCGACCGCCTATGTCTCCGAGGAGGCTGCAGCGAAGGCGGGGCGGAACGGCCTGTGGCAGGGAACGTTCGTTCCCCCGTGGGACTACCGTCGTGGCACCCGCCTCCAGCGGACCGGATCGGGAGAGGCCGGCAACGGCTCGCGAGCCAGGACGCAGCCCGCAACCGCAGCACCGGCAACCGCTGCGGACTGCCGGATCAAAGGGAACATCACCGAAAACGGGCGGATCTATCATCTGCTTGGCATAAGATACTACGACCGGACGCGCATCGACACCGGGCGGGGCGAGCGATGGTTGTGTTCGGAGGGCGAGGCGCGAGCTGCGGGATGGCGCCGCGCGCGGTCAGGTTAGATCGGCGGTAGATGGATTTCGAATTTATCGAATGCTCACTGCGTTCTATTGGTAGCGAAGTATCCCGACCGAATACGGCCGCCTGTTCGTTCTTACAATTCATTCTATGAGATCACCATCGCTATAGCTTAACCGAACCGTAATGATCGGCCAGCGACGCAGAAAGCGTCTGGTATATAGAATGCTATCCCGTATACACCCACATCTGAATGCGAAAGGAACCGTACATAGCCGATTCCGATCTCGACAAGATGCCCCTCTCAACGGCCTTGTTGCACGAAGCGTGCGTGGGATTCACATTGCGGGTCCAGCGGCAGAGCCGGGCGGCCTGTCCAAGCCCGCGCCCACCCGCTACGGCACGCTGAACGGGTCCGCTTACGACGCCGCGCTGTGCAAGCGCGGGTCGCTGACGGTCCACTGACCGGCAGGGTATCGCGCAGCGATGTCCCGAGAGGTTGGTTCGACGCGTCGACGCCGTGGCATGGGGCACCGTCGGGCAGGCGGGGCGGCCAAGCCGGTCCATGGCGACGCCGCGATCCAGGCCTGCCTGACCGCTGCCCGGCAGGGCATCACGCAGTGATGTCCCGAGAGGGATCGAGGTGCTCTTCGGCCTGCCGCTTCGGCAAGCGACGGGCTTCGTTGCGAGCCTTCTGAAGTTCGCGGGGCTCGACTGGCCGGTCCCGGACGTCTCGACGCTCTGCCGACGCCGGAAGACGCTGGCCGTGCAGTTGCCTTACCGGGGGAGCGGCGGCCCGCTGCATCTGCTGATCCCCTTTCGGGACATTGCCCTTGGCAATGCCCTGCCGGGCAGTGGACGGCACCGGCATCGAGGTCCGCGGGATCGGCGAATGGCATGCGCGCAGGCATGGTGGGGCGCGCACCCGGGTTTGGCGCAAGGTCCATCCGGCCATGGACGAGGGTGAGGAGGATCAGGAAAGGCCCCGGTGGGGCGTTTCCCCGACGAACAGGGAAGTCCGTGCAGTCGAGATCACCGGTAGCAGCGTGGGCCCCTCTGGGCAGATCGCTTCGCAATCGCCTGCCGGGCAATGGACGCGCCCGTGTCGCCTGACTTGCCCGGCCAAGTCCCTGTGGACGAACCCATCGCATCCGTCACTGCCCCCTCTCGGGATCATGCTTCGCATGACCCTGCCCATTGCCCGACAGGGTTCTGCCGCAGGCAGGATCCCGAAAGGGGGCAATGGATGGCACCTACGACACCCGCGGCTGCCGCGACGCCGTCGCGAACCGGGGCGCAGACGCGCTCGCCATCGTGCTCGAACCAATGGCGCACAAGGCTCGCTCCCGCCCGGGCGCAACGCCAAGCCACGCAAGAAGGACAGTCCCGGGGCGGCAGGCAGGAACGAGGCTTTGCGCGCCATCGAGCGCCCCGGCAGGACTGTCTGGCGACACTGGAGCGGCCATCACCGCCCAAGCCGCGCCGAGACCGACCCTCTGGGGACATTGCTTCGCAATGCCCTGCCGGGCAATGGATGAACTGCATGAAGCTGCTCGGGCAAAAGCTCCTGGCCGTTCGGCATCGGCCTCGGACCGATAGCGGCTCGATGCCTCCCCTTCGATCGCAAGACCGCCGGGATTCAAGTCCGCATCCACTGCCCCCTTTCGGGATCCTGCCTGCGGCAGAACCCTGTCGGGCAATGGGCAGGGTCATGCATGGCATGATCCCCAGAGGGGCCATCCCGAACCGCTTCCTTACCCTCGGGATCCCCGTCACAGCACCCGTCATCTGAGCCGCTCGGGGGTAAAGCGGGAGCTCGGCCTCCAGGCGATCCGTGCAACAGGGTCCCTCGAGGAGCTCAAGAAGCTCGACAAGGACGTCGCCAAGGCGATCGAAGCCTACGACGGCAAGAAGCGTTAGGAGGCGGTTGCCGCTCTCGAAGCCAAGGCCAAGGAGATGGGGTTTACGCTGGCGGAACTGACAGGCGGCGGGACTTCGAAAAGAAAGGCAGCGCAGCCGCCCAAGTACCGGCATCCGGAAAACCCGTCGACGACCTGGTCCGGGCGCGGTCGTCAGCCGGGGTGGATCACGGAAGCCGTCGAGAACGGACAATCGATGGACGCGTTCCTGATCGATAAGAAGTCCTGATCTCCACGATTGCCGGGCTGGGGATCTCGAACGATCCGTTCGTCTGTCCTGGCGATCGGTTGCGCGCCGCGATATGACCTGTGATGGCGATGTCGTCGAGGCCGAAAGGACGTTTCCATGATCATCTACGGGTTGGACACATGTGCCGTCTGTCGACGCGCGCGCAGGGAGCTCGAGGCCGACGGTCACGAGATCATCTTCCGGGACGTTCGATCGGACCCGCTGAGCGATGCCGAACTGGCAACGTTGGTCGCAGAGTTCGGGGACCGTCTCGTCGACCGCTCGACGCCGGACTACCGGGCGCTGAACGACTGGCTGAAGAACTCCGACGCCGAGGCGCAGATCTCCGCCAGGCCGAAGGTGATGACACGGCCGGTCATCGAGAATGACGGTGTCTATCATCTCGGTTGGGATGCGGCGGTTCAGGACGCACTGCTGCGAAGATTGGATCCGTCGATCATTGGAGGTTGACCGTCGCGAAAGAGGGTCAGTTCCGGCTGGACGGGCAGGAATGTCCGGGAAGTCTGCGACGAAGCGCCGGTTGGAGGGAACGGCTCGTTCAAATATCGTCGTGTCGTAGAAGAAGTCCCCAACGACGTCCGTTCTCTACAATGCCAGTTGCCCGGTCTGTAATTTCGAAGTGCAGCACTATGCGGATTATATCGGTGACAACGATGTGCCGATCCAGTTCGACGATCTGAAGTCGGAGGCTCGCCTGCGATGGGGAATCGATGCTGATACGGCCACACGCC
The DNA here is from genome assembly GCA_963757495.1 of uncultured Alphaproteobacteria bacterium. Taxonomy (GTDB): domain Bacteria; phylum Pseudomonadota; class Alphaproteobacteria; order Rhodobacterales; family Rhodobacteraceae; genus Jannaschia. The sequence continues at coordinate 51,024 of CAVWRZ010000017.1, read as the reverse complement.
GTCTCTACGTCCTGCATGAGGGCGAGCTGTCCTCCGGGATCCTTGCGTTCCAAGTCCTATGGAAGCAGACGCCGAGATATCGACGGCTCGCGAAGTTCGTCGGCCCCCCGGGGACAAGGCAGGTGGCCTCGGCGGTGTACGACCATGTCCTCGCTCCGATCATCTATCGCTGGCATCTGCGGCGTCTGTCCAGAAGCACTCGGTAGGGCCGGAATGATCGATCGGTCCTGCAAAGGACTGTTCGACCTCATTCCGCGCGAGCCAGCTATTCGGAGGATGCCTACATGGCCGATCGCCTTGCCATCTCGGAGTGCCGAACCAAGCCCAGGTGTTTGGTCCCGACATTTGGTGGATCGGGATGAGGATGAATCGATCCGGCTCTGCTGTCCGGATTTTGCAGATGTATTCGTAAGGCGTGAAGCCGCAAGCGCGGGCATGACGACGTTCTCTTGAACCTCTGACGGCAACTGGGTCAGAGCAGGAGGGCGACGAGGGTGCGCGCCAGAGGGACGAGTCCCTCGCCGGTGCGCCCGGCCCGCGCCAGGACCGTCTCCGCCGCGACGGCCGTACAGGCCACCGCGATGGCCACGGCGGGCAGCCGCAGGGCGACGCTGCCGAGCGCGTGGATCGCGGGTCCGGGCACGCGGTCGCCACGGCGCGCATGGGTTGCCAGCAACAGGTCAAGCCGCAGGAGCCCCGCGCGCGCTCCCCGCGCCAGCACCCAGAACCAGACGCCCAGCAGCGCGGCGAAGAGGATTTCGCGCCAGCCGCGTGGCGCTATCTGGCCGACGATGTCGACCAGGGCGGCGCGCAGGATCTCGGGGGTCAGGGCATCCAGCATCGCGGGGCCTCAGTCGTCGCCGCGGTCGGCGGGTTCCGCGCCGCGCACCTTGCGGGGCGGCGCGTCGGCGGCGATGTCTGGCCCGTCCTCGCCCCCCTCGGGCGCGCGGCGCGCGGAATAGGCCCCGATCCGGGCACGCACGTCGCGCACCACGGGGCTGTCGGGCGGGGCCCCCGTCTCGATCAGGCGCTCCATCTCCGCCACCAGCCCGCGGATCAGCGCGAAATCTTCCCCCATCTCCCGCGCCTCGGAGCCTTTGAGGGACTGCATCGCGTCGAGCGCCTCCTTGAGCGCCTCCGCCCGGTCCTTCTCACCGCGGCTGAGTGCCGCGACGTAGCGCTCCTTGAGGTTCATCAGTTCGGTCGGGTCCAGGTCCACGCCCTCGGGGGCCTCGACCCGCGCGATCAGCGACAGGAACTCGAACGGTCCGATCCGTGAGGTGTTGCCAAGCTCGGGGTCGAGGATGTCCTGGATGCGACGTTCGAAGGTCTGCGACTGGACCGCGTTGTAGTCCCGCGAGATCTTGACCACGCGCTGGCGCAGCCAGGCGGTCATCATCGCGTCCGGATCCGCATCGTCGGCCTCCATCGCCTCGATGAAGGCGCGGGGGTCGAAGACGCGGTAGGTGATCTCCAGCGCGACCTGGAACCGCCTGCGGCTCTCGGAGACGTCCGCGTCGAAGGCGGCGGTGGCGCGGCGGGGATTGGTGTCGACCTCGTAGAAGGTCCGCCGTCCTCCCAGCAGCCGCTCCCCCCAGGTCAGGCGCGGTCGTTCGCCCATGTCGCGCACCCGTCCGTCGCGGTCGAGCATGAACACGACGCGCTTGGGCTTGGGATCTGGAAGAGTGTCGGTCTTACGCAGCAGGCTCATCGGAGGCGTCCTCGTTTGGGTCGAAGGGGGGCGCGGTGGCGACGAGGGCCACGGCGGTGTCCGGCAGCACGCCCGACAAAGCGTCGGTCACGAAGGAGGCGCGGTCGGGGTGATGTTCCTCCACGGCGGCGTGCAACCAGCCTGCGAAGGTCTCCAGCGGGCGGGTCTCGCCGGTCTCGCGCGCCTGCCGGGCGAGCGAGAGCAGCACCCGGCGCAGATGGGTGGGCGCGCGGTAGGGCCAGCCGGGCACCGGGCGCGCGGCGGCCACCCGGACCAGCCCGCGCAGGATGTCCTCCAGGATCGTCGGATCCCATCGCCGGACCGCGCCGGTCAGCACCGCGAGGTCGAGGTGGCCGCGATCCTCGTCCGTCGGCCCGAGCCGCGACAGGCACATCAGGAGCGCGATGAGCGCGCTCTGCCGTGCGAGCTTGGCTTCGGGGTCGCGGGGTTCGATCCGCGCGTCCGCCCAAGCCCCGAGCGCGGCCATCACGCGGGCGGCCGCCACGGCCCCGGTGGGCTCCTCGGCCGGGGCGTCCTCCGCGGCGTCTCCGGGCGCATCCTCGGGCGTGCCGACGGCGACGTAGGCTCCGACTTCCTCCGGCTCCGCGGGTCCCTCCGCCGCGTTGCGGGCGAAATCGGGAGCGTCCCCGCCGGTCTCTTCTTCGACGGCCCGGCGCGCGCCACCAAGTGCGGCGCTGCCCTCGACGATCCCGCGCAGGGCGTCGTCGGCGAAGGCCCTGCGTCCGACCTTGCGCAGGACGGCCACGGCGATCTCGGGCCGCCGCAGGCCGACCGCCCCCAGGGCCAGCCGCAGCGCCGCGTGCGGGCGGTGCGCAGCCAGCTCTTCCAGCAGGATCCGCACCGTCGGCACCGCGTCCCGCCGCTCCACCGCGCTCGACAGGATATCGTCCAGCACCGAGATGCGCCGCCGCGACGGGCCGGAGGCCAGCCAGGGGCGGACGACGGTGTGCATCAGCGAATCGAGCCGCGCCTGCGCCAGGATGCCCAGCGACCGTCCGATGGCGTGGCCGATGTGCGCGGTCCGCGGATCGTCGAGACATGCCGTTACCCAGGCCACGAAGATCTCCCGCACGTCGTCGCGCTCGGTCCAGACGTGCAGCAGCAGATCGGTGCGCCAGTTCGGATCGTCGAACCGCAGAACCTCCACCTGCCGCGACTCCATGCGCAGCTGGACCGTGGCGCGGCGCGCATGGATGCGCGTCAGCCGGTCGCTTCGCGACACGGCCCCGATGGCGCGGGGCTGCTTTTCCAGTTCGGCCTCGGTCAGCGGGCGCAGTCGCTGATCCATCGTGGTGGCCAGACCGTCGGCCACGGCGACCACGATGTCCGCCGGCACGTCCACCAGCGTGGCGACGGACAGCGCCAGCGCTTGTTCGGCGGGGGCGGGGGCGGCGGCATACCAGGTCTCCACCGTGGGCCGGTCGGGGGCGGCGGGGCCGCTGCGCGCGGCGGCGATGTAGTCGGAGATCCGCTGCGTCGGGCGCCCGTCGATCCGGTCGCGTGCGAGGTCGATGTAGGCCAGGAACCGGGGATCGCTTCGCAGGTCCGCCACGCGGCCCACGGCGATGCGCTGTAGGGCATGGGCGTCCCGGTCCGGGCCGGTGCCGCCGGCCCCGAGGGCGCGGTCGATGGCCTCGGGCATGGCGAAGTCCCCGACGATGCAGGGCAGCAGCATCGGCACGTCGTCCTCGCGCGCGCGGCGCAATTCGTCGGCGACCCAGCCCGAAGAGGCGGGGCCGACGCCGCCCTCGCTCAGGATGGCGACGAACATGGCCGACCGGGTGATCGCCTGCATGATCTGGGGGCGGTACTTCCCGGGCTCCAGCTCCCGGTCGTACCAGACCGTCACGCCGCGTGCCTCGATGGCCTCGATCAGCCGCCGGACCTCTTCCGCCTCCCCGCTCCAGTAGGAGACGAAGACATGTCGGCGGGCGAGGGGCGGCGCATCGGTCATGGGCTCTCTCCAAGGTCGAGGAGGGGGATGCCGTTCGCGCGGCAGTGCGCCCGGCTGCGGGTGGAAGCCCGGGCGCGGCCGCCGTCGGTCCAGATCGCCATGACGTCCGCGAGCGCGCAGATCCGGTCCGCGACCGCCTCGTGGGTGTGGCGGAACAGCTCCGCGTCGCGCCGCAGCATCGCGTCGGAGGTGTCGAGGGGCCGCGCATCGATCGACCGGGCGAGCCCCGCGGTGGCGACCATCGCGGCGTGCTCCCCGGCCGCGGCGGCATGCTCCCCCGCGGGACGCGCCATCGCGTCCAGGCCCGCCGGCGTCATCGCGCGGATCTCCAGCAGCATGGCGGGGCGGCGGGCGTGCCGGGCCCAGATCTCCATCAACCGCCGTGCGCCGGCCCGGTCGAAGCCGGGGGCGGCGGGGGTCACGACCTCCAGCGCGATGTCGCCCGGCGGCCCGAAGGGGCTCTCGTCCAGCGTCGCCTCGAACGCCCGGCCCAGCCGATCGACGGCGTCCGCCTCCGCCGTCATCGGACCGATCACCCCGATCCGCACGCGCCGCCGCCAGCACGGCAGCCGCCGCGCCAGACGCTGCCGTTCCGCCCCCGTGGCCAGGAGCGCGTCGACGTTCGAAAGATCCTTGCGCTCCTCTCCCTCGGGCAGATCGTGCCAGGGCACCAGCAACGGGTGGCGCTTGCGGGCGTCATCGCGGGTGCCGGGTGGCGTCCTGCGGTAGCCTTCGGCCAGCCGCTCGGCGCACCAGCGGTCGTGTTCGGCCCGCGCCATCGCCATCCGACGATCCTCGTCCATCTCGGAGGCGACCCCGGGCGCGATGCGCAGCCGCGCCGGGTCCGCGAACCCGTCGGGCACCAGCCCGCCCGCGCGCAGCATGTCGACGGCGAAGAGCGCGGCGCGCAGGTTGGCGCGGCGCATCGAGGACGACAGCTCGCGCCATGACACCCGGGGATCTTCGGGAGGAAGCCCATCGAGGTAGAGGTCGTGGAGACGTTCGGCCATATCCTCGGCCAGGTCGTCCATCGCGGCCTGCGCCGGCGTCCGCGCGGTGCCGCCGAATGGGGTCACGCCGCCGGTGAGGTCGCGCAGCGCGCCGGGCAGGGGCGCGCGCGCGTGACGGGAGCGGACCAGGATGGGCGCGCGCAGGATCTGTCGCTCGTCTTGCACCTGCGCCAGCCGCATGGCGACAGACATGCTTTCGGTCTCGCTCCCCACGTCCACCACGACGGCGGTGAGCGGGCCGTCGCGCTCGATCGCGGCCAGCCGGTCGGCCGTCGCGCCGTCGCAGCACTGCATCCCGTCCATCTCCTCGATCGAGATGCCGCAGGCCGCCGGGAGCGAGGGCCGTTCCCGGCGGAGTCTTGCGCGGGCACCGGCCGCGTCCCGGTCGAGGACGAGGACCTCCGGACGTGCGAGGTCGGGGTGATGGCATTGCAGCGCCAGCGCCTCCGCCAGCGCGAGGTTGCGCTGCCCCAGGCCCATCATCAGAACGCGGACGCGGGGCTGCGCGCGGGTATGCGCCAGGTCCGTGAGGCCCAGCACGCTGACGAGCCCGCGCGCCGCCGACTCGTTCGTCGACACCAGCCGCGCCGTGCGCAGGTCCGGGGCCAGCAGCTCGAGATCGCGGGAGACCACCCCGATCTCGATCCGCAGCATCCGCTCGGCCGGACCCTCCCAGGCGGAGGCGCGGACGATGTTGGCCATCGGATCCTCGTCGCCGAAGAGCACCGCGGACGGGGCGCGCCCGGCGGCGCGGGCCACGCCCGCCGCGTCGTCGGGGTCTGCGGGGACGAGGACGGTGGAAGATCGGCGCGAGGTCCGCTGCAGGGCGCGCAGCGCGTCGTCGGTGTCCAGCACGATGACGTGTCGGCGCCCCGCATGGCTTTCCGCCAGATGCAGCGCCGCCTCCGGCCCCCCCGTTCCAACGAGAACGAATGCGCCCTGCCGGACCCGTTGCGCCCAGAACCGGACCAATCGCCCGCCCACGGCGAGGCCCACGACGGTGAGGATCGCCGAAAGAGCCGCGGCGAGCCCCAACCATCGTGTCCAGCGCAGCACGGGCACATCGGGCAGCAGCGGCGGCACGTAGAGGGAATCACCCACGAAGGCCAGTGCGGAGAGATAGAGCGCGTCGCCGGGCCCGACCCCAGCAGAGGTCCAGCCGATCGTACCGGTGACCATCGTGGCGCAGGCCGTAACCCCAAGGGTCGTCGCAAGAAGGGGCGTTTTCCGGGGCACGTCTCACAGGTCTTCGGGAACTAAATAATTATCAGGTTTATCTTGACGCAAGGTTATTGTCTCGGGTTGATTGGCCCCGGCCACCGATCTTTTTTCGGCCCTGTCCGGTACACGAAGGAACCCCATTCATGATCCGACCTCTCGTCCTGGCCGCCCTCGTGGGCGCGGTCCTGCCTCAGTACGCCGCCGCCCAGACGTGCAGTATCGAGACCGACGCCGCCGCCCTGTCGCTCCAGGCCGCCTATGCCGACCTGCGCCGGGATCTGCGCAAGGTGACCGCACGGGCCGATGGACAGGACCTGCAGACGCTGGATCTGCCTGCCGCCCGGCGGGCCGAGGTTCCCGCCCGGCCGGAGGTGCCCGCTCTGCCGGCGGGGTTCGACGCGGAGGGGCGTCCGACGATCGACTGCGCGTCCGACGACGGGAGCGCCGCCGCCGCGGGGTTGGAGGGCGCGGTGGCGGAGACCGCGGCGGCGCTGGCCGCGTTCGAGGACGCGCTGGCCGCACGCGGCACGGCGATCGCCGCGCTGGCCGCCGCAGCGACGGCCCCGCCCCCCGCGCCCCCGGTTGCGGAGACCCCGCCGGTCGCCGACCTCCCCGCCCCGGCGCCCGTCCCGCCCGTGGCCGAGTCCGTGCCGGAGCCCCCCGTGGCCGCGGCGGCACCCGAAGCACCGGAGGTCGCGGCCGTCGAACGGGCGCCGATGCCCGACGCCGACGTCCCCTCCATCTTCCGCCGGGTACTGGCGCTGCCGCAGACCCGCGCCGTCCCGTCCGCCGGCACCTCCGAGGGCGGCGTGGCGCTGCCGACGTTCGGCGTGCTCTACGTCTTCGACGAACGCGCCATCGACGGCATTTCCTGGCTAGAGGTCGGCGGATCGCTGGCCGGGGAGACCGCGGGCTGGATCCGGACCGAGGATTCGCTGCCCTGGTCGACCATGCTGGTGATGCAGTTCGCGCCGCGCGGGCTGCGCAGCGAGGTGCTGTTCTTCGAAAACGTCACCGTACTGGCCGACATGGTCGACTCCGCCTTCCACGTCACGGATGCGCAGGACTACTACGGCAGGCTGCGCGAAGAGCGGCGGTTCCTGGCGGAGGATCCGGCCCACGTTGCCGACTGGGATGCCGATCTCGTGGCGGTGGAGCCGGAGACGGCCGTCACCTTCGAGGACGCGCCCTACATCCTGCCGATCCTGGACTACCGCGTGGAGTTCTTCGACGGCGACCAGGAGACGGTGCTGCTGCGCGTCGCGGCCGTTCCGGCGGCAGACGGGGAAGTCGGGGCCCGCGACACCGGCAGCATGGCCGCATCGGCCGACGTCGCGGTGCAGGAGGGCGGCGAGCTGCGGCTCGGCATGGTCTTCGTGATGGACACGACCGCGTCGATGCAGCCCTTCATCGAGCGTACCTATCAAACCGTCGAGACCTTCTACGAGGCGTTCGGCGACTTCGAGAGCGCGCGGTTCGCCAACTTCGGGTTGGTGGGATTTCGCGACGACGTCGCCGCCTCGCCGGAGGGCGTGGACTACGTCACCCGGGTGTTCCAGCCGCTCGACGTGGAGGCCGACCCGGCGCTGGTGCTCACGAACATGCGGCAGATGGTGGCCGCGCAGGTCCCGACCCGCGGGTTCCAGGAGGACGGGTTCGCCGGGATCGTCGCCGCCCTGCGGGAGACGGACTGGACCCCGTTCGGCAGCCGGATCATCGTCTACGTCACCGACGCCTCGGCGCGGCAGGGGGGCGACCCGCTGGCCGCCGAGAGCGATCTGACGGCGCAGGCGGTGGCGGAGATGGCGCGCAACGCGGGGGTGACGATCATCCCCGTGCACCTCGTCACCCAAGCCGGCCGCGAGGCCGGCGATATCGGCCGGGCGGAAACGCAGTACCGCGCGCTGGCCGCCACCGGGGACGGGTCGGAGGCGAACTACATCGCCGTGGACGCGACCGACGTGGCGGGCTATCGGTGATCTGCTGGAGCGGGCGGCGAGCCGGCTGGCGCGGGACGTCTTCGCGGCCAACGGGGGCCGCGTGCTGGCAAACGAGGCGATGGAGCCGATGCCGCGCATGGAAGAGCGCGACCAGGCGCGCCAACTCGCCGACGCGATCGGCACGGAAATCCTGCGCGCCCAACTCGAGAGCCTGGGCGACGAGGCCCCGCGGTTCCTGGCCGGCTGGGCCGCCGACCGCGATCTGGTCGAACCGGACCTGCGCGCGCTGGAGGTCAGCGTGTTCCTGACGCGCAACCAGCTCTCCACCCTCGACAAGCAGCTCGACGTGATCGTGGACGCATTCAACGCCGGCGGTTCCTCCGCGGAGTTCTTCGACCGGCTCCAGCAGATCGCCGCGGAGACGGCGACCGATCCCGACGCCGTCGGCGGCTCCTCCGACACCGATGCGATCCGGACGCTGCTCCCGGACTTCCTGGCGAACCTGCCCTATCAGTCGGACGTGCTGACGATGGATCGCAACGACTGGGACGGATTGCCCGACGCGAGCCGTTCCGAGTTCATCGACAAGATCCGGGGCAAGCAGCGCGTCTATCAGGACCTTTTCAACCAGATCGACATCTGGAAGGACTTCGGGTCGGGCAACCCCGGACTGCAGGCGACGCCGATCCGGCTGAAGAACCTGCCGTGATCGCGACCGATCCTGCGCCGGCACCCCACCCGGTCGCGGGCGCGCCGCCGGAGCCGTTCCTCGCCCTGCGCGATCTGGAGCGGCGGCACGGGCGCGACGGGAAGGAGTTCGTCCTGAGGGTTGCGTCGATCGACCTGTCGGCCGGCGCGCGGCTGGGGCTGATGGGGCGATCGGGGCACGGCAAGTCCACGCTGCTGGAGACGCTCGGGCTGCTCGCCGTCCCGTCCCCGGTAGGATCGTTCACGTTGTCGTCGAAGGAGGGCGAGATCGATGTCGCCGCCATGACCCGGCGGAACGATGCGGGCGCGCTGACCCGGCTGCGTGCCGCTCGGATCGGGTTCCTGCTGCAGGACGGCGGGCTGCTGCCCTATCTCGACGTGCGAGGCAACGCGGAACTGGCCGTGCGCCTGTCGGGCGCGCGGGTGGACCGGGCCCGGCTCACGGACCTCGCCGATGCGATGGGGATCGCCCCGCTGCTGGAGAAGATGCCGTCCGCGCTCTCGGGCGGGGAACGGCGGCGGGCGGCGGTGCTGCGCGCGCTGGCTCCGGGCGGCGATCTGCTGATCTGCGACGAACCGACGACCGGCCTCGACGAGGAGACGGCCGCCGAGGTGATGACCCTGATCGACGTCTGCGCGCGCACCGCCGGGGCCACCGTCGTCGTCGCCAGCCACGACGAGGGGCTGATGAAGGATTTCGGCTATCACGTTGCGCGGCTGGTGAAGCGCATCGTCGACGGCGTGCCGACGGCCACGCTCGACCCGGTGTCGGTGTGACGGGCGCGCGCGGGTTGTTGCTCGTGGGGCTCGCGTTTCGAGACCTGCGCCACGGCTGGCGCTCGGCCAGCTGCCTTGCGGTCGCGGTCGGGGTGGCGCTGGTACCGCTCCTGCTGCTCTTCGGGCTGAAGGCGGGGGTGGTGGAGAACCTGATCGAGGAGCTGCGCGGCGATCCGCGGGTCCGCGAACTCGCCTTGTCGCGCGACGCGGTGCTGCCCGACGGGTTGCTGGCCATGCTGTCCGCCGATCCGCGCGCGGGTTTCGTGCTGCCGCGCGCGTTGCACCTGTCCTCCTCGGTGCGCATGTCGGGCCCGGACCCCCGCCGCAAGCCGGAGCCGCGGATGGTCCCCACGGCCGCCGGAGACCCCTACCTCGAAGGCCGCGCCGTGCCCGAGGGGCTGGACGAGGTCGTGCTCACCGCGATCGCCTCGACCGATACGGGGGCCGTGGCCGGCGACACCGTCACCCTCGACACCCGGCGCACCCGGAACGGGGAGGCGGAGCGGCTGTCCCGCGAGCTCACCGTCCTGTCGGTGCTGCCGCCGGGCCGGCCGCGCGGCGACGATATCTTCGTCTCCGCCCATCTGGAGTGGGCGATCGACCAGTGGAAGCAGGACCCGACCGTCGCCGCGCTGGAGGACGTGCCCCCCCCGGACATGGAGGTGCGGCAGGTGTCCGGCTTCCGCCTTTTCGCCGCCGACGTGCGCGACGTGCCGGGTCTGCGCGACACGCTGCTGTCGAAGGGCGTGGCGGTGGAGACGCGGGCGACGGCGATCGAAGGCGTGCTGGCGATCGAGGCGGGGCTGACCTGGGTCTTCACCGTGGTCTCCGTGCTGTCGGCGGCGGGATTTCTCGTCACGCTGGGGCTGCATCTCGCCGCCTCGGTGGTAGAGAAGGCGCGGGAGCTGTCGATCCTGCGACTGCTGGGGCTCGGACGCGCGGAGGTGGGGCTGGTGCCCTCGCTGCAGGGCGCGATGATCGGCGGGACGGGTGCGCTCTGCGCCGGGGTGCTGGCGCTCATGGCCCAGCCTTCGGTGAACGCCTCGCTCGCGGGGCTGGCGGGGCTGTCGGGCGACGTCTCCCGCCTCACGGCGCTGCATCTGGCGGCTGCGGTCGGTGCCGCCGTGGCGGCCGGAGCCATCGCCGGCGTCGTCGCCGGGCTGCGCGCGGGCGGGCTTTCCCCGGCGGAGGGGCTGCGCCGTGAATAGGGCGGTGCAGCAGGCGTTGGCGGCGGTCCTCCTTCTCTGGGCCGGACCGGCGCTGGCACAGGGGTCGGACCCGGTCGCCGACCCCTGGTGCCGGATCGACGATCCCGCCGCCTTCTACGTTGCCCGCGACGCGCTGATCGCCCAAGGCCGGCGCGACGTGGACGACACGCCCTCCCCGGTATCCTGCCCCGCGCGCCAGGACGGCGCCGGGCTGCCGCGCGTCATGACCTTGCCGATGCCCTGTGGCCGGGCGATGGTGTTCCAGCGGGTCGACGTTCCCGCCGCCCATCCGCTCGACCAGGTCGCCGCCGCCTTCGGGCGCTCCATCGACCCAACCGTGGAGACGGCGCAGAGCGTGCTGTCGAACGGGCCCTGGTCGGCTTCGGTCGCGGGGGCCTTCACGCTGGACGCGGCGGGTGCGCCCACCGGCACGGGCCGGCTGTCGCAGATAGGGGGGCGCGCCTACTACATGGCCCGCTACGAGGTGACGGCCCCGCAGCGCGCGTTGATGGACATGGGGCTGATGGACCTGCCCGCCGCGGACACCGCGACCGCGGACGCCCCCGCCTGCGCTCCCTTCGCCGACTGGCTGGGCACCCGCGACATGCGGCGCGGCGTGATGCCGGCGGGGGACATGTCCTGGTTCGACGCGGTGGAGATCACGCGGCGCTACGGCAATTGGCTCATCGCGGCGGACGCGGAATCGATCGCGGCGGGCCGGCCCCCCGTGCTGCCCTGGGAGCAGGGGGCCACCGGGTACGTCCGCCTGCCGACGGAGGCCGAGTGGGAGTTCGCGGCCCGGGGCGGGGCGGATTCCGTCGACCCCCAGTTCCGCAGCCGCCGCCTGCCGCTGGTTCCCGGAACGGACGGGCAGGGGCGCGCGCCGGCCCTGGGGGAGATCTGCGCCGACCGGCCGCGCGACGGGCATCTGGCCCCGGTGGGCCGTCATGCGCCAAACCTGCTGGGCCTGCACGACGTGCTCTGCAATGCCGAGGAGATCGTGCTCGACCTGTTCCGCCCGACCCGGCCCGACGGCCTGGGCGGGCAGGTCGGCGGAGTGACGACCAAGGGCGGCAGCTCCTTCTTCCTGCGCGACGAGAACACGGTCGGGCGACGCGGGGAGGCACAGGCGCTGTTCTCGCTGGCCGGCGAAGGGGCGTCGCCGACGATGGGCACCCGGCTCGCCGTTTCGGCCCCCGTCTTTCCCGGGCGCGGCGAGGCCGGCGTGCCCACCGCCGATCCGGGCCGCAATACCCCGTTCGAGGCCGCGCTCATGGCGGGCCGCGACACGCTGATGGAGGCGGGGCTGGGCACGACCGACGATGCGGCGGAGCTGGAGGCGGAACTGGCCCAGCTGCGCGAGGTGGTGGCCGACGGGCAGCTCGACCAGGAGCAATTGCAGGACCGGCTGTCGGAACTGCGCATCGAGGTCGATCGGATGAACGTCGCCCTGCGCCAGCGGACCGCCGACAGCATCCGCCAGCAGATCCGCTCCGCCGTGATCGCCGCCAACCTGATCGACCGGGTCGGCGCCAACATGCTCAGCGGGCTGGAACGGATCGTGAGCCTGCGCGACGACGACATGAGCGCCGCCCAGCGGGAGAAGTACGACACTCTCCTGCGCGACGGGCTGCGCCGGAACGACCGGCGCGTGGCGGCGGCGTTCGACCTCTACCTCGGCGTCCATCAGGCCATCGCGGGCTTCGACGAGGGATTCGTCTTCGACAGGATCGCGGAGGCCGGACAGGGCCTCGCCGGGTCGGGGACGGCGATCTTCGCCGAAGATCTGGCCCGGTTCGAGCGCCACCACCGGGCCGTGCGAACCGCGCGCGGACAGGTCACCGAAACCATGCGTGCGGAATGGATCGCGCAGATCGACACCCGCAGGGATGACCGCGCGGCCCCGAGATACCTGGGGATCGCGGAATGAGGGGCCCCCAAGGTCTCAATTGCCACCACCGAAAGGAACGATTTCATGAAACGATTCAGGATTGCGACGCTCATCGCGGCACTTTCGGGGGCATTGATCATTTCCGGGTGCCAGCCCATCACCCTCACGGACGCCGCCGTCACGGCCGATGATTCCTGCTCGCCCTTCCGCGCCACCATCGCGGCCGCCCGCAAGACCGAACTCGACCAGCAGGCGCAGGGGGCGGCCACCGGCGCGCTCTTCGGAGCGCTGCTCGGCGCGGCCGTCAGCGGCGGCGACGACCGGGTACAGGGCGCGCTCATCGGCGCGCTGGCCGGCGGGCTCACGGGCTACGCCAGCGTCTATGCCAAACAGGCGAGCGCGCGCGCCAGCGACAGCGCCTCCCTCCTGCGGGTGGTGAACGGTGACGCCTCGCGCGAGAGCACGCTGGTCACGCGCACGGGCCGGGCCGCCGCCAGCCTGCGGTCCTGCCGCCGCGCCGAGATCGCCGCCATCGCCGCCGGCGTGCGCAGCGGACAGATCTCCGGCACGAGCGCCCGCACCCAGGTCCGGCAGGTCCAGGCGCGCGCGGGGGCGGACAACCGCGTCATCTCCGCGGCCTTCGAGGGAATCGGCCGGCGCGTGAATGCCTACGTTGACACCACCAACCAGGTCGCGTCGGTGGATCGCGCCATCTCCAGCGCCTCCGCCCGCCGCGCCACGCCCAGCGTGCGCCGGGTCTCCTCGCAGACGCAGGCCGTGCTGCAGACCGAAGTCAGCAGCCGCAACCGCATCGACGCGGAGCTCAACGCGCTGGAAGCGCTGCTCGGATGAGGCTGCGGGTCGCCGTCCTCCTGCTCGGGGCCGTCCTCGCGGCCGGTCCCGCACTGGCCGGTCCGCCGGACTCGGTACTCAGCGCGCTCGGCCTGCCGGGCGGGCGCGCGACGGGGACGGCGGCCGAGACCGAGGCGCTGCAGACCGACCTGTCGTGGGTCGGCCTGCACCGCGGCCAGATCGACGGGCGGGGCGACGGGGAAACACGGGCCTCGATCGACCGGTTTCAGGCGGGCCTCGGCGCGCCCGCCACCGGTCGGCTGGGCCCCGCACAGCGGCGCGCGCTTGCCACCCGCGCGGCCGCCGCGAAGTCGGCGATGCGGTTCCGCTCCCAGGAGATCGCCTGGACCGGGATCCGCCTGCGCCTGCCACTGGCGTCGCTCAATGCGCCCGAGGTGTCGGGCAAGGACGACGCCCACGTCCGCTTCACGGTTTCCGACGTACCGCGCACGCTGATCGTGCTGGAGCGCTACCGCAGCCGCCTGTCGCCCGCGGGCTGGCTGGAGCAGTTGCGCGACTTCGTGCGCACCAACGAGATGCGGCTGGCCGTCTCCGGGGTCGAGGGGGCGTTCGCCTATGCCGTCGGCATCTCCGAGACGCGCCGCCACTACATGCTCTACGAGGTCCGGGGCGGAGAGGTCCGGGGCGTCGACCTCTCGCTGTCCGAGGACGAGGCGGTCTTCATGCGCCCCGTCGTGGCCGAGATCCTGGGCGGGCTGGACGCGCACGCGGGTCCCGGCGTCCCGTTCGACTCCATCCCGGCCCGCATGGCCGCCGGCGACTACCCGGGGGTGGACAACCGACCCGACTGGCACCGCCGGATGGTCGGCAACGGGTCCGGCTCGATCGTGTCGGCGGCCGGCCACGTGCTGACCAACCACCACGTCGTCTCGGGCTGCGCGGGGCTGACGATCAACGGGACCCCGGCGACATTGGTCGGCAGCGACGTCCGGCTGGACCTCGCCCTCGTGCGGGCCGCCGGCATGGCCGGGCGTACCCCGGCGCGGTTCGCCGAACGCCCGATCCGGCTGGGGGAGGACGTGCTGGTCATGGGCTACCCCATCTTCTCGATCTCGCCGTCGCTCAACGTTACCACCGGGATCGTCTCCTCCACCGTCGGCTTCCTGGGCGACCGCACGCGCATCCAGATCACCGCGCCGGTGCAGCCAGGCAATTCCGGCGGTCCGGTCCTGTCCCGGCGCGGCGAACTGGTGGCCGTGGTCGTCACCAAGCTCAGCTCCGAGGCGGCCTCGGCGAACAATGCGGAGAACGTCGGATGGGTCATCCGCGCGGCCGAAGCGCATGATTTTCTGGATCGGATGGGCCTGCGCCCGGTGCGCGGATCGGGTCGCGGCGCGCGCCCGGCCCTGTCCGAAGGCGTCCGCGAATGGCGCCGCTTCACGGTCCGGGTAGAGTGTCAGGGCGAATAGGAAAAGACGACCAGGAACTTTCCGATATGATTGCGGATTACCGATTACAATACGGTGGCCGATTTCCTGCGCCTGCCTCGAACCCGTTTCGATGGTGATCGACACTTTAGATATTCAGCCCCGGCATCTTGTGGATCGGATCGAGGATGAATCTGTCCGGCTCTGATGTCCAGATCTTGCAGACGTATTCGCAGGGCGTGAGGCCGACGAGGGTCTGGGGTCTGCGGGCGAAGTCGTAGGCGTCCGCGGACGTCGGCGAGGTGGGTGCGCAGCGGATCGTGGCTGGCGTGATGGTAGCGCTTCACGTCCAGCCGTCGCCGATCCCCCGGATCGGCTCCGGGCCTCACCCTCCCTGATCGTGCGCCTCGTCCGCTCGACCCGGCCGTCGGTCCGGGGGTGGTTCGGCTTGGTCGGGCGGGGCTCGATCCCGCTCGACCGTCGTCCTCGGACCGTCGCCGGCGGTGCCCGGACCGATGGCGCATCCGCTGGCGACCGGACGTGGTCTCGCCGTCGCGGATCGTGTCGAAGCGCATCGGCCGGGAGTAGACGGTGGCGCGGTTCCGGGGCCGCTCGGCGAACTGGATGCCCTCGTCCCTTGCCCGGCAGGGTATGTCCGCACGAAATGTCCCGAGAGGGAGTGAGGATGGTGTGGACCTGGCAAGGCACCGCTTCGGGCATGTGCTGCAGGAACTCCCACGCCGTCCTGCTGTCTGCCTTCTCGACGAGCTGGGTCACGGCGAACTTGCGGGTCCGGTCGATGCCCGCGAAGAGATGGAGCTTGCCCTCGGAGGTCTGCACCTCCGCGATGCCCCCTCTCGGCGGATTGCTTCGCAATCGCCTGTCCCGCTGCCCGGCAGGGTCATGCGAAGCATGATCCCGGGAGGGGGGCAGTGGATGTGGAAGAATCCGATCGGCTCGCCTTCGTCCTCGGACCGATGGCGGACGAGGCTCGCCGTTCGACCTTCCGGCGCTTCGGCTCGTCCGCTGAACGGCAGTGCATTGCGCAGCGATGTCACGAAAGGTGCCCCCGACGTCCGGCAGGCGAGAGATCCCATGCCGCTGCAGGCATCGGTACAGCGCCGAGCGCGTCAGATGCGGGACCTGTGGCTGCAGGGCATGGAGGCAGTCGTCCAACGGCAGCAGTGTGTGGCGTCGGAATGCCACGACCGCCGCCTCCTCGGCCTCGGCCAGGACCGTCGAGCGCGGCTCCCCCGGGCCTGTCTTCAGATCCCCGACCGTCGCCCGTTTCCGCCACTCCGCGACCGTCCCGGGATCGATGCCCAGTTCGAGGCTCAGCGCCGTGAGCGAAGCTCGACCCCTCTCGGGATCATGCCGCGCATGACCCTGCCCATTGCCCGACAGGGTTCTGCCGCAGGCAGGATCCCGAAAGGGGGCAGCGGATCGCTGTATTGCTGCCCTGACGGCGTGCGTGGTCGTGGCGCTCCCGCGACGAACTCGTCCCATAGGGCTTCCTTCCAAGCTCGAGAAAGGATCGCACCATCGAACCGGGGGATCAAACGCCTAGGGCTGCATCCGGACGACCAGCTGGATCATCGAGCGCGAGGAGGTAGATCAGTGATAGCTACTTCAGCTGATCCGCCACGAGGACGCTTGCGTCCATCGGCTTCCGCCGGGCGAAACGCGGAATGGGCAGCCGCCGCGGGGTTCCCGGTTATCCCGACATAACACAACCCAACCTAGCCCTGAACTGCGGGGGTCTCAGGTCCAGCCTTCGAGATCGTTCGGCGCGCCCTCCAGAAACGCTTCCAGGTCCGGATCGTTTCGATCTGCCTCAGCAACCAGCGTCGATTGACGGGCACATTCGGTTGCGACGCCAGGATTGACCTGCTCCCCTCGGAGTCCGCGTTCATAAGTTGGCTCCGTCCAGTTTCTGGTCCCTCATCGACCTCTGATGGTATTTCCACGGGGTGAGGCCGTCGAGGCTCGTGTGGGGTCGGTGGTGGTTGTCGTCGTCGCGCCATGCCGCGATCAGATGTCGGGCGTGGCGCGAGGTGGTGGACAGGTGCTCGTTCAGGCATTCATCCGCTGCCCGGTTGTGCATGTTCACATGCACGAGAGGGGCGCAGGCGGCCGTCGAAGCTCTTCGCAGAACCGTTCCGGGCAGGCTTTCCGGGCGTGATGTGGTGCCATTCGACCGCGCGATCCTCCTGCCATTTCAGGATCGCGTCGCTGGTCAGCTCGGTGCCATCGTCGCTGACCGCTATGCAGGGCAGACCGCGCATCTCGGCAATTCCGTCCAGCTCCCCAGCGACCCGCTGGCCCGACAGCGAGGTATGTACGACCGAGGCCAGGCATTCGCGGCTGATGCCTTCGCCCGACGGGGCATTGCGGCACGCAATGTCCCGGAAGGGTCGTCGATCACGTTCAGAATGCGCAAGCGGCGAACGTCCGACAGGGCGTCCGACACGAAGTCGAGCGATCCTGCTGACCGACAGATGATTGCCGGCAATCGCCGAGAGGGGCCGCTGTTTTGGCCCCTGGGGGATCGCCATCGGTGCCCTTGTGCCGATCGCCCGTTTCCGGCCCCCCGTTGCCCGGCAGGGCATCGCGCAGCGATGTCCCGAGAGGGGCGCTTGCGCACGGCCAGACCTTCTTCACGGCAGATGCGATACGGTTTCTTCCGATCCATCTCCCGGCCCTCCCGTTTCATCACGATATGCAGCCGTCGGTAGCCGAACCGCCGCCGTTCGCCGGACAGCTCCTCCGATCGCACACGCAGGTCGATGTCCTCCGGGCTGGTCGATCGTCGCCCCCTTTCGGGACATTGCTCGCGCAATGCCCTGCCGGGCAGTGGATACACGCGCGGGTCGATCCCCACGGGCGCAGGTCCGCCGCTGCCCGTCTCCCTTCCGTTTCATGGCCCAATCCGCCGCCTTGCAACGCGGACGGGCCTTGGAAGCTCTTTCCCGGTATCTCCTCAAGCGTCGCCACGTGCAGCATCTGCTCGGCCAGCATCTTTTTGAGCTTGGCGTTCTCGGCCCCCAGCGCCTTCGGGCGTCTGGCATCGGCCACTGCCATCCCCCCGGACCCGCGCCGCCAGTCGCAGAATGTCTCATCGCCGATCCCGTGCTCGCGGCATGGATCGGAGGCGGACATGCCCGCCCGATGCTCCTTCGGGATACCCATGATCCGCGCTTCGCCGAACCTGCTTCTCTCCATCGTCCGTCTCCTCGGTCGGAGAACAGACTAACCTCAGAGCGAGGACATCTCAGGGAAGCAGGTCAGGATTGATCTTCCCCTGGTCTGGTGGACACCCTGGTAGGGTCGAGGAGACCCGGATAGGAGTGTCTGATGGCGGAACGAAAGCGGCGGGTTTTTCCGGAGGCGTTCAAGCGTGAGGCGGTGGAGCGGGTTCGGACGAGTGGGATGACGATCATCGCGGTGGCCGAGGAGCTGGGGCTGCACGAGACGGTCCTGCGGCGGTGGATCGCGCGGTTCGGCGGGGGTTTGGCCACGGCTTCGGCACGGCGGCCGTCCGTAGCCGCGCCGATGACACCGTCCCCGGCCGATCTGGCAGCCGAGAATGCGCGCCTCAAGCGCGAGCTGCACCGGGCCGAGACGGAGCGTGACATCCTAAAAAAAGGCCGCGGTGGGTTCAACCGGTCAGCGCAACGGGGGTAGTTTCTTGAAGCACTGAGAGGTTCGCTGATGTCCCACACTGGTCGCCCCGGCATGTCTGCCGCGCAGAAGTCCGAGCTTTGGCGTCGATGGAAGGCGGGCGAGACACTGAGCGATATCGGGCGGGCGTTGGGTAAGCACGCGGCATCGATCTTCGGCGTTGTGATCGCCAAGGGTGGGATCGCACCGGCACCTCGGTCCCGCCGGAATAGATCCCTGACGCAGACGGACCGCGAGGAGATCTCCCGCGGCTTGAGCGCCGGGCGATCGCAGCGTCAGATCGCGCAAGGTTTGGGCCGGGCTCCATCTACGATCAGCCGGGAAGTTGCTCGGAATGGCGGACGGACGAAATACAGGGCGCTGCGGGCTGACGAACGGGCATGGACCAGTGCGATGCGGCCCAAACCCTGCCGCCTTGCGATGAATGGAGACTTGCGCGACCTGATCGCTGCGAGACTGCAAGAGCAATGGTCGCCTCAGCAGATCTCGGGCTGGCTCAAGGCTGCGTATCCCGGGGAGATGGCGATGCAGGTCTCCCATGAGACGATCTACAAGAGCCTGTTCATCCAGGCCCGAGGCGTCCTGAAGAAGGAACTTCTCAAGCATCTGCGCAGCCGACGGATCATGCGGCGCGGCAAGACGGCCAGCACATCGGGGCAGACGCGTGGACAGATCATCGATGCCATCTCGATCCGGGACCGGCCGGCAGAGATCGAGGACCGCGCAGTGCCCGGGCACTGGGAGGGCGATCTTCTCAGCGGGTCGAAGAACAGCCACATCGCGACCATCGTCGAACGCTCATCGCGCTTTGTCATGCTCGTAAAGCTGGACGGCAAGGACAGCGATACCGTCGTCGGCGCCTTGATCCGGCAGGTTCGCCAACTTCCGGACGGCCTGATGGCATCGCTGACCTGGGACCGTGGGACGGAGCTCGCGTACCATCGCAAGTTCACCGTCGCGACTGACGTCTCCGTCTACTTCTGCGATCCGCAAAGTCCCCTCTCGGCAGATTGCCAAGGCAATCGCCTGTCGGGCAGTGCATAGCAGCGCGGCAGCAACGAGAACACGAATGGCCTCCTGCGCCAGTATTTCCCCCGCGGCACCAATCTCTCCGCACACAGTCAGGACGACCTCGACCAAGTCGCGCTACGCCCGAATACGCGTCCAAGAAAAACACTTGGATACAAAACGCCCGCTGATACTCTCAACCAAGCCGTTGCGCTGACCGGTTGAACCCACCGCGCTCATCTTCGGCGGGGCCAGCCGGTGATCTTCCAGTTCGTCGATGAGCATCGCGGCACTTAGCCGGTCGGGGTGATGTGCCGCGTGTTGGGGGTATCTGCGAGCGGCTATAATGCCTGGCGTTTCCGTCCAGAGAGTCGTCGGTCACACGAAGGTCGCATCCTCTCGTCCGAGATCCGAGACATCCATGCCCAGAGCGGGGGCATCTACGGCGCACCCCGCGTCCACGCGGTGCTGCGCGCTCTTGGCCGAGGCATCGGACGCAATCGCGTCTCGCCCGTCTCATGCGGGCTGGCGGCCTGCGCGGTCTTGCTGCGCTGCCCCGGCGGGTGCGGACGACGGACAGCCGTCACAGCTACCCGATTGCCCCGAACAGGATCGGCAGGAACTTCGCGGCATCCGCCCCCAACCAGGTCTGGCTCGCGGATCTGACCTACATCCCCGCCGGCGAAGGCTGGCTCTACCTCGCCGCGCTGATCGACATGCACACCCGCAAGGTCGTCGGCTGGGCGATGCGCGAGACGCTGCACGCGGGGATCGCAGTCGAGGCGCTGCGGATGGCCATCGAAAGGCAGCGCCCCGCCCCCGGCTGATCCAATAATCGGATCGCGGCGTCCAATACGCGGCCGACGCGTATCACCAAGTCCTTGCCGCGGTCGGAATAACTTCTTCGATGAGTTGGCGCGGCAACTGCCTCGACAACGCCCCAATCGAGAGCTTCTTCCACCCGCTCAAAGTCGAGCGCGTTCACCACCGCATCTACGCCACGCGCGACGAGGCGCGTAGGGACTTGTTCGGCTACATCGAAGGCTTCTACAACTCGAGGTGCCTGCATTCGGCCCTCGGCTACAGATCACCGGCCGACATGGAGCGAATGGCGGCCTAAACCTGTCCACGAAACCGGGAGAACCTCGGATCACCATCTGGAAATCGCATCGAAGATGGCCGAAGTGGCGGCTCCGAAGGGGAATGACCGGGTACCCTTCTGTGTTGCTGTTCGCAGTCTACTGTCGATCTGATCGACAGTGAGATGCCCGGGGGTCTCGCGGGCCCGGTTTGCCGGACGGTGACATTCCTGACAGGATGCTGTCAGGAGCCCTCCGCTATTCGTCCTCCCATCGAAATACCCAGGAGGACCACGAGATGACCGACAATACCTGCGTCTGGTTCGAGATCCCGACCGCCGACCTCGACCGGGCCCGGAAATTCTACGGTACCGTCCTCGGCCGCGACCTGGGCCAAGAGGACGGCGGACCGAACCCGATCGTCGCCTTCACCGACATGGCGGACGGAGGCGTCAGCGGACACCTGTACCCCGGAACGCCTCCGGCGGCCGGCACCGGGCCGACGATCCACCTCGCCGCGCAGGGAGGGCTCGACGCCACCGCAGCACGCGTCCGGGAGGCGGGCGGCGCGGTCCTTTCCGAACCCATCGAGATCCCGTCCGGCCGGTTCTTCTACGCCACCGACCCGGACGGGAACTCGATCGGGTTCTTCGACGCCTGACCGTCATGCGCCGCGCGGATCGCCTCTATCGCCTAATCGAACTTCTGCGCGGCGGCCGCGTCACCACGGTCCGGCGGCTGGCCGACAGTCTCGAAGTGTCGGAGCGTACCGTCTACCGCGACATCGCCGACCTGATGGCCTCGGGCGTTCCAATCGAGGGAGAGGCGGGCGTCGGCTATGTGATGCGGCCGGGGTTCGACGTGCCGCCGCTGATGTTCGACCAGAGCGAGATCGCGGCGCTGGTCACCGGGGCGCGGCTCGTCGAGGCCTGGGGCGGGGCGCAGATGGCGCGGGTCGCGGTGCGGGCGCTGGCGAAGATCGCCGCCGTGGTGCCCGAAGAGGTCGCACGCACCGCCGACGGCACCGCGATACACGCCTTCCGGATGCCCGACCTCGACGCCGCGACGCGGGACCGCCTCGATCTGCTGAACGTCTCGATCCGTAGAACGACGCGGCTGGCCCTGCGCTACATCGACGAGTCGGGCGCGCAGACGATGCGCCACGTCCGCCCCCTCGGACTGGCTTTCTGGGGCAAGGTCTGGACCCTGATCGCATGGTGCGAGTTGCGCGACGATTTCCGGATGTTTCGCGTCGACCGCATCGCCGCCACCGAACCGGCCGGGATCTTCACTCCCGACCCGGATCGGACGCTCGCCGCCTTCTATGCGCAGGAGGCGTGCGATCCGTGATATTGTCGCGGGCCCGGGTGCGGATCCTGGCTCGACATGCACCACCGTAATCCCTGCAGGACCAAGGGGGCGTGACGTGCCTTGTTGCGACGCCGATCTTCACCGTCCATGCCCGGACCTCCATGTCTTGATCCGCCTCATGGATGTCGCGCTGGCCTATGGTTCTCCAGAGCGGCCAGGGAGCCAAAGCGCGATATCCGGAAACGCGATCAGAAGGACGACGAGTAGAAGAGAGCAGCCGATGAAGGGCAGTGCGGAAGTATAGATCTGCCGCATCGTCGTCTCCGGCGGGGCGACGCCCTTCATCACGAAGAGCAGCAGGCCGAACGGTGGGGTCGTGAAGCTGATCTCCAGCCCGAGCAGCATGATGAGCGCGAACCAGACGAGGTCGAACTCCAGCGTCTGCGCCAGCGGGAAGAAGATCGGAACGGTCAGGAGCATCATCGAGATCTGCTCCATGAACATGCCCAGGAGCAGCAGCACGCCGAACATCACCAGCAGCATCGCCAGCGGGGCCAGGTCGAACCCCGTGGCCCAGCGGATCAGGCCCGAGGACGCGCCGGAGAAGGCGAGGATCTGGCTGAACGTGGCCGAGCCGAAGACGATCAGATAGGCCATCAGCGTGACCTTGAGCGCGCCGCGCACCGACGCCACCACCGCCGTCCACGACAGCGCACGGTAGAGCGCCGCCAGCATCAGCACGCCGAGCGCGCCGAAGGCGGCGGCCTCCGATGGGGTAAAGACGCCGCCGATCATCCCGAGCACCGTCAACACCATGACCGAGACCATCGGCACCACGTCGCGGAGCACCAGCCGAAGCTTCTCACGCATCGGGACGGCGTCGACGGCGTAGGCGGGCGCCGCATCGGGATCGATCCGCGTCTGGACCCAGATCAGGGCGATGTAGGATCCGGCGAGGATCAGCCCCGGTATCACCCCCGCGATCAGCAGCGCGCCGACGTCGATCTGCGCCAGCGTGGCGAGCAGCACGGCGAGGGCGGAGGGCGGGATGATGATCGCCAGCCCGCCGGTGCCGAGGATCGGGCCGATGGACATATGCGGCTTGTAGCCCCGCGCGATCATGTCGGGCACCATCAGCGAGCCCAGCAGGGCCGTCGATCCCATCGAGGAGCCCGACAGCGTGGCGAAGCCGGTGCCGCCGATCACCGTCACATAGCTCAGCCGACCGGGCAGGCGGCCGAGCAGTCGGTCGATGGCGTTGAACATCCGCCCGCCGAGCCCGGTGTGGAAGAAGATCTCCCCCATCAGAAGGAACAGCGGGATCGGAACGAGCGCGAAGCTCGTGAGCGAGCCGAGGCCGTTGTTGAGAAGCTGCGTCACGCCCCGCTCGCCGCCCATGAACACCCAGGCTCCGAGGATGCAGGCCCCGAGGAACGCCAGGGCCACCGGCATCCCCACCGCCATCAACACCATGATCGCCCCGAGGAGGAGGCCGAGAGCCTCGTACCAAGGCACTATTCGTGCACCCCGGCGCGCCCGGAGTGCATCACCTCCGCGCCGAAGACGAAGCGCGCGAATTCCACCGCCATGCAGCCGAAGGCCAGCGGAAAAGCCACGGTGAGCAGCCATCGGGGGAAGTAGTAGGCGCGCACGTCGAAGTCATTGCGCGCGATGTTGGTGGCCATCAGCTCCGCCCCCTTCCACGCAAGCAGCGCGGAGATCAGGACGCAGAGCAGCGCGACGAGGCGGCTGACGATGCGTTGCGGGCGTGCGGGCAGCATGGCGGTGACCAGTTCGATGTGGACGTGGCCGCGTTCGCGCACCAGCCAGGGCGCACCGAACATCGTGATGTAGAGCAAGGCGTATTCCGTCGACGTGAAGAGCCAGGCCCAGGGTTGCAGCCCGGCGTTGCGCAGCGCCACGGAGGTCACGACCGCGACCATGAGCCAGACCAGCAGCAGCCCCGCCACGATGGCCATCGAGTTGACGAGGGCGTCGTAGATCCGTCGAATGAAGTGCATTGTCGTGACCTTTCGCGCAGGGTGGCGGCGGCCCGTGAGCCGCCGCGCCGGATCACTCGTCGGTGTCGTAGAACAATTCGTTCAACCGATCGTAGTTTCCGTCGCCCTGCGGACTCTCGGCCATCAGATTCTTCATCCGGGCGAGGGTGTTCTCGCGCCCCGCGGCAAGGTAGCGGGCGGCGGCGTCGCCCTCCAGCGTGACGACCTGCATGCCGGCCTCCTCCAGTGCGGCGAAATCCTCGTCCCGCTGGACCCCGAGCCCCTCGGCCGAGGTGCGTTCGTGCTCGATGGCGACATCCTGCACGATCGACCGGGCCTCCTCCGACAGCCCGTTCCAGGCGTCGAGGTTCACGATCACGCCCAGATCGGTGGAGAAGAAGCAGGGTTCGATCCGGTAGTTCAGGAACTCGTTCCACTTCAGGTCGATCAACCCGATCTGCGTCCAGCCGGTCGCGTCCACGATCCCCCGCTCCAGCCCGGAATAGACGTCCGTCGTCGGCAGGTCGATGACGGAGGCCCCCAGATACTCGGAGAAGAACGCGTTGTAGACCGCGTTGCCGCGCAGCTTGAGCCCCGAGACGTCGAGATTGCCGTCGGCGTCCAGCTGCGGCTCCGTCGCGGGTCCACAGGTTGTAGCAGACGCCGCTGTCGAACCATCCGAGGTATTTGACGCCCATCTTCTCCTGATGGATCTCGTCGATCAGGGCGATGCCGCCGTTTTCGCGGGCTTCGGCTCCGGTCAGATTGGAGGTGACCAGCGCATCCTTCTCGGGAAGCGTCCCACCGTAGAAGGAGCCGGGCGTGTAGACCATGTCCACCACGCCATCGCGCACCGCATCGGGCTGCTGCATCATGCCGATTGCCTCGGGCCCGCCGCGCACCTCGATCTGCACGACGCCCTCCCCGGCCGCGTTGACCTTCTCCACGAACTCCAGAAACGACTGCGTGTAGATCAGGGTCTCCGGGAAGGCGTGGACGGCGGTGAGCGTCTCCTGCGCGTGGACGGCCGGGGCGATGGCCAGGGCGGCGATGGCGGTAAGAGTCAGTGTCTTCATGGATCGTCTCCTTGTCGGGATGCGGCCGGGGTTCGCCCCGGTCCGGGGGGTGCGGGCCAGGCCCAGGGATGCGCGGCGCGGCGGGCATCGCGGAACGTCGCGATCTCCGGCGCGTGCGCGCGGGTCATGTCGATATCGTCGCGCCCGGACATGAGCTTGTCGCGGGCCCGGTCGGGGAGTTCGAAGGCGTGGGTCGCATCGCCGATCGTCAACGTCCGCGTTTCGAGATCGGCGCGGGCCCGGAGCGGAGCGTCGGCCAGTGCGGCGAGCAGGGAAGGGGCATCCGCGATCCGCGCGGTCAGCAGCCCGTTGTTCGCCGCGTTGCCCGCGAAGATGTCGGCGAAGCTGGCCGCGACGACGACGCGGATCCCGGCATCGACCAGCGCGTAGACCGCCGCTTCGCGCGAGGACCCGCAGCCGAAGTTCGGACCCGTGACGAGGATGCTGGCGTCCGGATGCCGATCGAGCGGGAAGGCCGGATCGCCGGCGCGCAGGTCGTGAAGCAGGAATCGGCCGTAGCCCTCGGCCCGGCTGGCGGACATGAAACGCGCGGGAATGAGCTGATCGGTATCGACGTCGGTCAGCGGCAGCACCACCGCGAGACCTTCATGGACCGTCCAGCCGCTCATGCGAGCCGTCCTTCGGCCAGAGGCCGCGCGTCGGTGAGCCGGCCTGTGATCGCGGCGGCGGCGACCATGACCGGACTCATCAGATGTGTCCGAGCGCCCGGTCCCTGCCGGCCCCGGAAGTTGCGGTTCGTCGTCGAGGCGCAGCGCTGGCCGGGGGCCACCACGTCGCCGTTCATGCCGACGCACATCGAGCAGCCGGACGCGACCCAATCGAGCCCCGCGTCGGTGAAGACGGTGTCCAGTCCCTCGGCCTCCGCCTGCGCGCGCACGGGGGCGGAGCCGGGGGAGACCATGCCGGGAACCCTGGCGCGGCGACCGCGCAGAATGGCCGCGGCGGCGCGCAGGTCCTCGATCCGGGCATTGGTGCACGAGCCGAGGAAAACGATGTCCACGGACACGCCGTCGAGCGGCGTACCGGGTGTAAGCCCCATGTAGTCGCGCGCGCCTGCCGTCGCCGGATCGTCGCCCGACGGAACGATGCCGGTGATCGGAAGCGCCTGTTCCGGCGTGGTGCCCCAGGTCAGGGTCGGGGCGATATCGGCGGCGTCGATCTCCACCTCCCGGTCGAAGGCGGCATCGGCGTCCGTGGCCAAGGCGGCCCATGCGTCCACGGCGGCATCGAAGGCGCGGGGCGCATGGGGACGGCCGCGCAGATAGGCAAAGGTCGTCTCGTCCGGCCCGACGAGCCCGAACCGCGCGCCCCCCTCGATGGACAGGTTGCAGAGCGTCATCCGCCCCTCCATCGACAGGGCGCGGACCGCCGGTCCGGCGTACTCGATGGCATGGCCCGCCGCCCCCGACGTGCCGAGCCGCGCGATCCAGTGCAGCGCGAGATCCTTGGCTCCGACGGCGGGACCGAGCCGTCCGTCCACCCGGATCCGCATCGACCGGGGCCGGGCTTGCCGGATCGTCTGCGTCGCCAGCACATGCGCCACCTCCGTCGCGCCGATCCCGAAGGCCAGCGCGCCGAACGCGCCGTGGGTCGAGGTATGGCTGTCGCCGCAGGTGACGAGCAGACCGGGCAGCGTCAGCCCCTGCTCCGGGCCGACGACGTGAACGATGCCCTGTCGCGGATCGCGCAATCCGAACAGCGTCAGGCCGTGGTCCGCCGCGTTGCGTTCCAGCAGGTCGATCATCCGGCGGGCGTCCGCGCCGCCGCTCCCGCGGGTGGGGGCGTAGTGATCGACGACGCCGAAGGTCAGCTCCGGTTCGGCCACCCGCAGGCCCCGCGCCCCGAGGGCAGCGAAGGCGTGATGCGAGCCTTCGTGGATCAGGTGCCGATCGACCCAGAGGAGCGAGGTGCCGTCCGCGTCGCGGCGGATCTCATGCGCGGACCAGAGCCGGTCGAGCAGCGTGGCGCTCACGATCCGGCCTCCCGCGCGCCGACGACGGGACGCCAGTGCCGCGCGGTGCCGTCCCCGACCCGCGCGAGCTGCATCTCCAGCTGGAACCGGTCGGGGCGGTAGAGCGCCCGCAGATGCTCGATTGCCCGTCCGTCCGCGTCGCGCACCACGCGGTTGAGTTCGAGCAGCGCCGCCCCCGCGACGTCGTCCAGCGCGTCGGCCACGTCCGGCGCAGCCAGCGCCGCCGTCACCGTCTGCTCCGCCCCCGAGATCGCCACGCCGGACCGCTCCAGCAGGGCGTAGAGCGGCATCGCGGCCAGGTCGGCCTCGGAATAGCTCCGGGCGATATCCTCCGGCACCCAGGTCGTCAGATGCGAGAACGGGCGTTCGGCGGCAGAGCGCACGCGGACGGCGCGCTGCATACGGTCCGTCTCGGGTACGCCCATCGTACGGGCGATAGCCACGGGCGGGAATTCGTAGCCGAAGGACAGCAGGCGTGCGGAATGACGCCCCATCGCCACGATCTGCGGGATCAGCGTGGCGAGATCGACCGCCGTCCGGCTCGGCTCGGTCGGCCTGCACACATGGGTTCCGCTGCCGGCGCGCCGCTCCACCAGACCGTCCGCCGCCAGCGCGTCCAGCGCCCGGCGCACCGTCGCCCGGCTCACGCCGTACTCGCTCGCGATGCCGTGCTCGCCCGGCAGGACCGCACCCGGCTCGCGCCCGCCCGACAGGATATCGGCGCGCAGCTGAAGGTAGACACGGCGCGCCTTCTCCCCTCCCGGCATGATCGACTGCATCTGCATCGCGGTCCTCTCCTCCAAATCCAGCCTATCGCCGCCGGCGCATGACGCAACGGATTTGTATTCCCATGGGGCATCCGCCTGTGCTTTCCTGACCCCGAGATCTGTATTGAGTATCAGACAGGACGAGGCCCCATGCCCGATGCCGATCACCCCGAACGACTGGTGCTGAGCTATCTCGCCGCGATGGAGGCGCGCGACCTGGACACCGCGCGCGCCTGCCTCGCCCCGTCCGCGACGCTGCACTTCCCCGGAGCCGCGCCGATGACCGATCTGTCCGATGTCGTGGCCTGGGCCGGGCCGCGATACGCCCGCGTGACGAAGACCATCGGGGGGACGGACGTCTGCGGCGGCGTCGTCTACCTGCACGGGACGCTCGCGGGCGAATGGCTGGACGGGACGCCGTTCGGGGGCATCAGGTTCGTCGACCGGTTCGAAGTGGTGCAGGGCCGCATCGTGCGGCAGGACGTGTGGAACGACATCGCGGAGGTTCGGCCATGAGCGCCGCCGTCGATCCGGTCACGCTCGCCATCCTCGCCGGTCGCATGGAGCAGATCGCCGACGAGATGGACGCCACGCTGTTCCGCGCGGCCTTCAATCCGATCATCGCGGAGGCGCACGATGCCTCGCACGGGCTGTATCACGCGACGACGGGCGACACACTGGTTCAGGGCAAGTCCGGTCTGCCGATCTTCGTGGGCGTGATGTCCTTCGCGGTGAAGGCGGTGATCGACAAGGTAAGGTCGACGGACGATCTGGCCGACGGCGACATCTTCATCTTCAACGATGCCCATATCGGCGGCACGCATCTGAACGACATGCGGCTGGTGCGGCCGTACTTCCGCGACGGCGCGCTGTTCTGCTGGCTGGCCTCGGTCGGGCACTGGCACGATCTGGGCGGCGGGGCTCCGGGGAACTACAATCCGGCGGCCAAGGACGTATTTCAGGAGGCCTTCGTGCTGCCGCCCGTCCGGCTGGCGCGGGCGGGGGAGATCAACACCGACATCGTCGACATCCTGATGCGCAACACCCGGCTGCCGCAATCGGCGGAGGGCGATCTGAACGGACAGCTCGGCGCGCTCGACCTCGGCATCCGGCGGATGGACGAACTGTTGGCTGCCTACGGCGGGCCGACCGTCGCGGCGGCGTTCGCAGCCCTTGCCGACCGGGCCGAGACGCTGATGCGACAGGAGATCGCGGACCTGCCGGACGGTCGCTGGGAGGCGGAGGACTGGCTCGACAACGACGGGATCGTCAACGCGCCTCTGCCGATCCGCGTCGCCGTGGAGATCGCGGGCGACTGCCTGACGCTGGATTTCACGGGAACGGCCCCGCGCTGTCAGGGGCCGGTCAACATCGCGCTGCCGACGGCGGTGGCGACGGCCTATGTCGCGATCAAGCACATCTTCCCGTCGCTCCCCGCCAATGCCGGTGTGATGCGGCCCGTCGACGTGCGCATCCCGGAAGGATCGCTGCTGGCGGCGCCGTTTCCGGCTCCGGTCGGCGGCTACACAGAGACGATCCTGCGGATGATCGACGTGGTGTTCTCGGCCATGGTGCAGGCGGCGCCGGAGCGGGTGGTGGCGAACGCCTACGGCACGATCAACGCGCTCTCGATCGCCGGACGACGGGCGAACGGCGCCCCTTGGGTCATGTTCTCGTTCTACGGCGGCGGGCACGGCGGGTCGTCCTCGGGCGACGGACTCAACCACGGCAACGCACCGATCTCGACGGCGACGATCCCGCCGTTGGAGATCCTGGAGGCGGCCTATCCGGTGATGTTCCGCGAATGGGCGCTGCGCCCCGACAGCGCAGGCGCGGGGCGGTATCGCGGCGGCTTCGGCGCGGTCTACGAGATCGAGGTGCTGGAGGAGAACGGGGCGGAGGCGTTCCTGTTCGGCGAACGCGGCACGACTCCGCCCAAGGGTGTGGCGGGGGGCGGGGACGCGGGGCTCAACGTGTTCGCGCACGAAACGAGCGACGGCTGGCGAACCCCGCCTATGGTGTCGAAGATGCGCGGGATCGAGATTGCGGCCGGCCAACGGGTGCGGCTGGAAACGCCGGGCGGCGGCGGCTACGGGCCGGCGTCGGAACGCGCCCCGGATGCGGTGGCGGGCGATGTGGGCCGGGGCCTGCAATCGCCGGCGGAGGCGGATCGGCTCTATGGTCCGGCCTGGCGCGAGGTGGTCGCATGAGCCGGATCGTCGGGGTCGACGTGGGCGGCACGTTCACGGACGTGTTCGTTCTCGACGAGACGACCGGCACCGCGCGGGTCGCAAAGGTGCCGACGACGCGGCCGGACCAGTCGGGCGGGTTCCTCGCCGGGATGGCGCAGGCCGGGGCCGATCCGGAGGATGTATCGACAGTGATCCACGGCACCACCGCCGGAACGAACGCGCTTCTGGAACGCAAGGGCGCGCGCATCGGCGTGGTGACGACACAGGGCCTGCGTGACGTGCTGGAGATGCGCCGGCGGGACCGGCCGCGCACCTGGGGCCTGCGCGGGGATTTCGAGCCGGTCGTTCCGCGGGATCTGCGGATCGAAGTGCCCGAACGGACGCTGGCGGACGGCACGATCCGGGTGCCGGTAGATGTCGACGCGGTGCGGGCGGCCGGGCAGGCCCTGCGCGATGCGGGGTGCGAGGCCGTGGCGGTGCTGTTCGCCCATGCCTACGCCAACCCGGAGAACGAGCTGCGCGCGGTGGAAGCGCTCCGTGCGTTCTGGCCCAACGCCCACGTCTCTGCCTCGTCGGAGATCCTGCCCGAGATCCGGGAGTTCGAACGCTTCTCGACCACCGCGCTCAATGCCTATCTCCAGCCGGAGGTGTCGGGCTACCTGCACCGGCTGGAAGGAGCGCTCGAGGCGGGCGGCTTCGACGGCCAGTTCCTGATCGTGCAGTCGAACGGCGGCGTCATGGATGTCGGCACCGCCTGCGCGCGCCCGGTCCGCACGGCCTTGTCCGGTCCCGCTGCGGGTGTCATCGCGGCGGCGCATATCGCGGGGCAGGCCGGGTTCACGGACGTCATCACGGGCGACATGGGCGGGACCAGCTTCGACGTCGCTTTGATCGCGGATGGCCGACCCGGGCTGACCCTGGAGACATCGGTCGCGTTCGGCATGACGATCCGCGCCCCGATGATCGAGATCACGACCATCGGGGCAGGCGGCGGCTCCATCGCCTGGGTCGATCGCGGCGGGCTTCTGAACATCGGGCCCGAAAGCGCCGGTTCCGACCCCGGTCCGGTCTGCTACGGGGGCGGGAACGACCGGCCGACGGTGACGGATGCCAATGTCGTGCTCGGCAGGATCGACGCGGAGCGGCCCATCGGCGGCGCGCTCGACCGCCTCGACGTGGCGGCGGCCGCCACCGCCATCGATGCCCATGTCGGCGGACCGCTCGGGCTGGACACGCTGGCGGCGGCGGAAGCGATCCTGCGGGTGGCGAACGCGCGGATGGCCGGGGCGATCCGGCTGGTGAGCATCGAGCGCGGGCTGGATCCGACCGGCTTCGCCTTCATGCCGTTCGGCGGCGGCGGGGCGCTGCACACCGGCGCGATGCTGGCGGAAGTGGGTCTCGCCCGTGCGATCGTGCCGCGGTATCCGGGCGTCACCTCGGCCATGGGCGCGGTCATCGCCGACATGCGCCACGACTACGTGCAGACGGTGAACGTCACGCTCGACGCGTTGGACCCGGCCACACTGGCCGCGTCGATGGAGGCGCATCTGGCCGCCGGGACCGCCCTGCTGGATGCCGGCACCGCGACGCTGGAGGCCCGCGACGCGGTGTTCGAGCTGGACATGGCCTACGCCGGGCAGACGCACAACGTCGCCGTGCCCCTGCCGGTGGAGGTGCGGGGCGATGCGGTGGTGCCCCCCACGCGGGAGGCCATCGCGGCGGCGTTCGATGCGACATACCGGGTCGCCTACAGCCGCCTGCTGCCGACGGGCGTGCGCCGGATCGTGAACCTGCGCACGGCGGTGATCGGGCGGCGGCCGAAGTTCGACCTCGCCATGCTGGCCCCGGTGGGCGGACATGCGGACGTGCTGCGCCGCCGGCCCGTCCATTTCGGCGACGCCTGGCACGATACGGCGATCCACGACCGGCTCGCCCTGCCGGTCGGTGCGCGGATCGAGGGGCCCGCGATCCTGGAGCAGCCCGACACCACGATCCTGATCGACCCGGATCTGGTGGGTGAAGTGGACCGGTTCGGAAACGTCATCGTCACACGGAAGGACGCGCCATGAAGCTGTCGGACCTCGATCCCGCCCGCACGGCGCTGCTCACCATCGATCTGCAGAACGACTTCCTGCACCCCGACGGAGCCTACGGCCGCGCCGGGCAGGGGGCCGAAACCATCGTCGCCCTCCCCGAGCGGATCCGGCCTTTGCGCGATGCGCTGCACCGGACGGGCGGCACCTACGTCTCGGCGCAGTTCACGCTGGTGCCCGGGCCCGGCGGGGTGCCGCTGATCGCGCCGCATCTCAAGGCGCTGCGCCCGTTCCTGACCAACGGGGATTTCGCGCCGGGCGGGTTCGGCCACGCCCTCGTCGAGACGCTCGCCCCGGCGGATTACACCGTCGAGAAGGTCGCCTATTCGGCCTTCTACCAGACGCGGCTGGAATACATCCTGCGCGCCCTCGGCATCGACACGATCATCGTCGGCGGCATCGTCACCAACGGCGGGGTGGCGAGCACGATCCGCGATGCGCATCTGCGCGATATCGGGACCGTCCTGCTGACAGACGGCAGTGCCGCCTTCCGCGACGACGTCCACGCGGCGACCCTCCTGTCGCTCTCCTCGCTGGGGACGCAGGCGCGTTGCGCCGAGGTGATTGCCGCGCTGGAGGGCGGGACATGAGCCTGCGCGCGCGGCTGACCCGACCGGATATCCTCGTCGCTCCGGGCATCTACGACGGGCTGACCGCCGCACTCGCCACCGATGCGGGGTTCGAGGCGCTGTACCTGTCGGGCGCCGCCGTCGCCTACACCCGACTGGGCCGCCCGGACATCGGTCTGACCACCGCGTCCGAGATGGCCGACACGATGGCGTTGATCGCGGACCGCACCGACCTGCCGGTGATCGTGGACGCGGACACGGGCTTCGGCAACGCGCTGAACGCACAGCGCACGATGCGCACCTACGAGCGGGCCGGAGCGGCGGCGTTGCAGATCGAGGATCAGGCCTATCCGAAGCGCTGCGGGCACCTGGCCGACAAGGTGCTGATCCCGGCGGCGGAGATGGCCGGCAAGATCGCCGCCATGGCCGACGCACGGGCCAGCGAGGAGACACTGATCGTCGCGCGCACGGATGCCGTCGCGGTGGAGGGGCTCGATGCGGCCCTGGCGCGGGCCGATCGCTACATCGAGGCCGGAGCGGACGTGCTCTTCGTGGAGGCGCCGCGGACGGAGGCGGAGATGGGGCGGATCGCACAGACGTTCGGCAGTCGTCTGCCGCTGCTGGCGAACATCGTCGAGGGCGGGGCCACGCCACCCTTGCCCGCCGACGCCTTGGAGCGGATGGGCTTCTCCCTCGCGATCTTCCCCGGCGGGATCGTGCGTGCGCTCGCCCGCACGGCGCGGGACTACTACGGAAGTCTGGCGCGGCACGGCTCCAACGCGCCCTTCGTGGAACGGATGTTCGATTTCGACGGGCTGAACGACGTGCTTGGGACGGCGCAGACGCTGGAGACCGGGCGCCGCTGGGCTGCCCGTGACTGACCTCACCGCCCCGCCGGAGCGCTACGATCTGGAAGTCGGAACGCTGATCGTCGGGGCGGGGGCCTGCGGTCTCGTCGCCGCCCTCGCCGCCACCGAGGCTGGGCAGGACGTGCTCCTCGTGGAGGCGGACCCGGCCCCCGGCGGCTCGACCGCGCTGTCCGCCGGTCTTATCCCGGCCGCAGGGACGGCGGCGCAGCGGGTGGCGGGCATCGACGACGACCCGGCGCGCTTCGCTGCCGACATTCAGCGCAAGGCCGGGGGCGAGAACGAGGCGGCGCTGGTCGATGCGCTGGCACAGGGGGCCGCCCCGGCCATCGATTGGTTAACGGACCGCCATGGCCTGCCGTTCACGCTGGTGGACGATTTCGACTATCCCGGCCACACGCGCCGCCGGATGCACGGGCTGCCGTCGCGGTCGGGTCGGGAGCTGATCGACCGGCTGCGCGCCACCGTCGAGGCGGAGGGCATCGACCTCGTCTGTGGCCGCCGCGCCGAGACCCTGCATCATATCGGGCGACAGGTCACGGGAGTCACCCTGCGGCTGGCGGACGGCGGCGTGGAGACGGTGGGTTGCGAGAAGCTGATCCTCGCGTGCAACGGCTTCGGCGGCAATCGGGAGATGGTCGCCCGCCACATGCCGGACATCGCCGAAGCGCTCTGGTTCGGACATGACGGCAACCGGGGTGAAGCGCTGACCTGGGGCCGCGACCTGGGGGCTGCGATGCGGTATCTGGGTGCTTTCCAGGGACATGGGAACGTCGCGCATCCGCACGGCATCCTGGTCACCTGGGCCACGATCACGGCGGGCGGGGTGCAGGTGAACCGGGACGGCCTGCGGTTCTGGGACGAAAGCCGGGGGTACTCGGAGGCTGCCGGGCTGGTGCTCGCGCAGCCCGGTCAGACGGCCGTGACCGTGTTCGACGCGCGCATCGCCGCCATTGCGCGCCAGTTCGAGGATTTCCGTACGGCCGAGGCGCAGGGGGCAATCGTTACCGCCGCCGATCCTGCAGCGCTGGCCATCGCCCTGTCGCTTCCTGTCGATGCGCTAACGGCGACACTGGCAGCGATCCCGATCGAGGGGCGCGACGTCTTCGGGCGCGACTGGTCCGGCCCACCGCTCGTACCGCCCTACTGCGCGGTGCGCGTGACGGGTGCCCTGTTCCATACACAGGGCGGTCTGCTGACCGACGGCGTCGGACGCGTGCAGGGGGAGGACGGCACCGCCTTTCCGAACCTGTTCGCTGCGGGCGGTGCGGCCTGCGGTGTGTCCGGGTCCGGCGATACGGGATACCTGTCCGGGAACGGACTGCTGTCCGCGATCGTCCTGGGACGCGCGGCCGGAGCCGAGGGAAGAGCTCCAGAATGATAGAACCGACCTAATGATTCCACATCCGTAATATTCTTCGTTTCAAGTGATTACACAAGATCGTTACTCGCTTGAACAATTATTCTATCAGTCAGCCACCTACCGCGCGGTGTTCATCTTACTTCGGCCTGACAGAATGTTAGCTGATCGTCACGGAAGACGACGTTCTTTCTCCCCCACAAGATGGTCCGCAATGCGGGACGGAGCCGACCCCTGATCATCTCGGTTCATCCGAGCTGGCCTGCGCGCCATGCAGGCCAGCATCGTGGTCAGGACATCAGGCCAGCGCTTTCCGGAAGACGACCTTGTCGTCCCCCTCGGCCCAGAAGTCCCGGATGCGAGCCTCCTCGGCGTAGCCCTGCCGGCGGTAGAACGCGCGGGTAAGCGCGAACGCCTCCGTCCCCGACGTGTCGGCGATCAGGATGCGTTGTCCGCGCTCCCGCAGCACGGTCTCCAGATGCCCGACGATCGCACCCCCGAGGCCGTGGCCCTGCTCGCTTGGCAGGATCGCGATCGCCGGCATGTCCCAGGCCCCGTCGGCCAGCGCCTCGGGCGCCGCGTAGAATAAGCCGACGGCTTTGCCCTCCGTCTCGCAGGTCAGCCCGATGTCGGCGTCCTCCCCGCCCGCGAGGAAGCCACCCAACATGTCGGGCAGCATCTCGCTCGGGAACAGGTCGTCGGAGTCGAGCACCGCCTGCAGGGCGGGGACGTCGTCGTGTCGTGTCGGTCGGATGGTCATCGGTGATGGTCTCTCTGGTCATCGCCACGCGAGCCCCCGGGCCCGGCCCGACGCGCGCGCAGCTCGTCGGCGGACGATCGGATGTCTCGAGGTATCCACAGGCCGTTCGGATGGGCGAGCCTGCCGGGTCGCGCGCGGGCCCCGTCCGGTTCGGTCGTCCCGGCGTCCGGGACCTGGCGGTCGCCGGCAATCGTGGACATGAACGCTCCATCGCCCGACCGACATGCCGGGCATGCGTAGGTCTAGACGAGGCAACGGTCCAACAAGACGGTATGCCGCTCGCCCGATGCGGACCTTCACCGCGGGAGCTGTCGAGGTCCGTAATGCGGGATGGAGCAGGTTTTCGTCTAGACCCGCAGGACTTATGCTCTTTCTGGAGGACCCTACCCGTAAATACGTCATGGAGTCCAACTAACGGTCCCGAAGAACTGCTCTTGGAACAGCCGTCCATTCGTATCTACCGGATATCTCGAGCCCCATGAGACGCAATTGAAGGAATAGAGGTCGTCACGTCGGGCCAAAGGTCTTCTACCATAATCGATAGAGGCTCCGCCATCGTAGACGACCCAGTGATTCGGGATTTTTCCAAAGCCATTGCGTCCCGTGATCAGATCCCCGTCAACCAGCATCAGCCCAATGCCACCCGTATTACGTAACGGCTCCAAGTTCTCCAGTGCTTCCTTCTTCCCGGCGCTGCCGGCCTTGTTGCACGAAGCGTGCGTGGGATTCACATTGCGGGTCCAGCGGCAGAGCCGGGCGGCCTGTCCAAGCCCGCGCCCACCCGCTACGGCACGCTGAACGGGTCCGCTTACGACGCCGCGCTGTGCAAGCGCGGGTCGCTGACGGTCCACTGACCGGCAGGGTATCGCGCAGCGATGTCCCGAGAGGTTGGTTCGACGCGTCGACGCCGTGGCATGGGGCACCGTCGGGCAAGCGGGGCGGCCAAGCCGGTCCATGGCGACGCCGCGATCCAGGCCTGCCTGACCGCTGCCCGGCAGGGCATCACGCAGTGATGTCCCGAGAGGGATCGAGGTGCTCTTCGGCCTGCCGCTTCGGCAAGCGACGGGCTTCGTTGCGAGCCTTCTGAAGTTCGCGGGGCTCGACTGGCCGGTCCCGGACGTCTCGACGCTCTGCCGACGCCGGAAGACGCTGGCCGTGCAGTTGCCTTACCGGGGGAGCGGCGGCCCGCTGCATCTGCTGATCCCCTTTCGGGACATTGCCTGCGCGATACCCTGCCGGGCAGTGGACGGCACCGGCATCGAGGTCCGCGGGATCGGCGAATGGCATGCGCGCAGGCATGGTGGGGCGCGCACCCGGGTTTGGCGCAAGGTCCATCCGGCCATGGACGAGGGTGAGGAGGATCAGGAAAGGCCCCGGTGGGGCGTTTCCCCGACGAACAGGGAAGTCCGTGCAGTCGAGATCACCGGTAGCAGCGTGGGCCCCTCTGGGCAGATCGCTTCGCAATCGCCTGCCGGGCAATGGACGCGCCCGTGTCGCCTGACTTGCCCGGCCAAGTCCCTGTGGACGAACCCATCGCATCCGTCACTGCCCCCTCTCGGGATCATGCTTCGCATGACCCCCAGAGGGGCCATCCCGAACCGCTTCCTTACCCTCGGGATCCCCGTCACAGCACCCGTCATCTGAGCCGCTCGGGGGTAAAGCGGGAGCTCGGCCTCCAGGCGATCCGTGCAACAGGGTCCCGGCGGCAGGTCAGTCTTACTTCGAAACTATACCGGCCCGTATACGTTGCTTCTGATTATCGGAACCAGTTGCCACAGTATTGGCTGGCAGGAGTGGGAGCCATGCGTATGAAGTTTGTCTATAGCGTCTTCGTGGCGATCGGCCTTTGCGGCGCGCCTGCGACCGCGCAGCAGGCCGGCGAGGTCTCGCAGGACGTCGAGCCGGACGAGGGGATCACCGTCCTCTTCACAACCGGAAGTTCGATCCTGTCGAGCGATCAGCGGGATCAGCTCGACCGAGCATCGCGGCTCTTCCGGGATGGAAACCCCGTGGTGATGATCGTGACGGGGAATGCCGATACGGTCGGCGACCCCGTCGACAATCTCGACCTTTCCATTCGTCGGGCGCGGGCCGTGGCGGAGGGGCTGGTGGACCGCGGCATCCCGATCGAACGCCTGCAGGTCCTCGGTCAGGGCAACAGCGAACTTCCCGAAACCACACCGGACGAGGTCTCCAATGCGAACAATCGCTCGGCGCGCATCACTTGGCGGTAACGTCCGCACGGCTGCTCTGATCGCGTTTACCGTCGGGCTGCCGTCCCTCGGTCTTGCGCAGGAATATACGGACGGGCAGGAGGCTTATGCCCAACGGGATTGGGCCGCTGCGGAGACGCTGTGGCTACGAGAAGCCGAAGGCGGATCGGCGGAAGCCCTCCTGGGGTTGGGCAATCTCTACGACTTCGGGCTCCTCGGAGTTGCGGATCCCGTCCGCGCTTTCGACCTTTATTCGGAGGCCGCGAAGGCCGGGCTTTCGGAGGCCGCCTTCAACGTCGCCATCATGCACGACATGGGGATCGGCACGTCAAAGGATCTTGGGAAAGCGGCGTCATGGTATTCCTTCGCGGCCCTTGGGGGGAACCCGCGGGCAGCCTACAACCTCGGCCGGTTCTTCGCGGACGGTATCGGAGTATCACGGAACGACGCTTTGGCGGCCTATTGGTATGGCACGGTGGCCGGGACCTTGCCGTCGGCGGAGGTCGCTCTCGCCGCGCTTCCGACCCGGCCCAGAACCGAAGCGGAGATGTCCGCGCCCGAACCCCTCTTGCTGGAGACGTTCTCGACGCCCTCGGGGCCGGAGGCGCGCATGGCATGGCAGGACCGGTCTTCATTCATCGGGGCAACCTATCACGTCGATCTGATCGGGATCGGACCGGAGGGGTTCGGTCCCTGGACGACCGCGCAGACGCCCGGATCCGCGCTCTCCATGAGCACGCCGCCGAAACGGAACGCAATGGCCTGGCGGGTCTCCCAGGTGACTGCAGAAGGCTATGCGGCCTCGGAATGGAGCACCGCGGATGGCGTGCCGATGGCGACCCCCCCGAGCGGTATCGTCCGCTTCGAGTTCGAGGCCGGGGACCGTCGTGCCGAGGGGTTGGCGTATCGGTTGGGCGGGGCGATGGAACGGTTCGGCTCGATCGTGGCCTATGTCCCGGCTGCAACCGGCATCGAGTCGAGTTCGGTCTCTTACGGCTACGTGCAGGACGCGGATTTCGCGATGGAAGTGGCGGCTTTCGTGCCGGGCATCGGGCTGACCGGGGCCGCCTTGCTGCGAAACGGCGACATCGCCCCCGAGGAGGTCAGGATACGTCTCGCGTTCGCGCCGGACGGTGGTTAGCCGCCGACGAGCGACACGTCCACGGTTCCGGGCGGGGGAGACGGCTCAAGACCGCGCAGGTCGATCGTATCGGCCGCAATCCGTTCGGCGATGCGTCGCGCCGCCGTCGCATCCTCGTCGTGGAAGTAGGAGACGGCAGACCGTTCCTGCGTGAAGCGCGTGGTGCGCATCTCGATTCGGGAACCGTCGCCGCGTTTCAGCCGGTCGAAATCGGCAGCATAATCTTTCGTCGCCGTCACGGTGATCCGCTGTGCCGGGGGAAGATCGCTCAGCGCGGCGGCGAGCTCCGCTACGACATCGAACCGCGAAACCGCTCCCTGCGCCCCGGCGGCGGTCATGGGAACGATGGAGTTCACGATAAGCCGGCCATCCCGTCGGTCCGGGTCGGAGGACGGGCCTTCCCCGATCGCGATGCCTCGCGCCACGGGCGTGTCCTGCGTATCCGCTACGGTCCAGCCTAGGCCCAGGACCGCGGCCATTCCAAGGACAGCGACGCAGGTCATTGCGAACCGCGACGTTGGCTGGATCACATCGGTTGGCGTGGCCAGATCTGGCGCGACCGATGCTTCGACCTTCTCTGCCGGCACCGGCATAGAATCTATCGTCAAGGACATAGGGATGGGCGATGCCGGGACCTGCACCGGACCTCCTGCCGGTCCGGACCGCAACGGTCTCTTCGTGGAGCGGGTCCGGAGAACCTCTTCACGCTTGAGGGACGCAGTGCGCAGACGGGCCTCCCACTCGGGAGACCGGATGTAGGCCATGATCAGCCGGTGTTCGGGCACCGGTTCGACCGGAACCGCAGTGGCCTCTCCCGCTCCCATCGATTGCCTCCTCCTGCGCGGTCGACCGGTCCCGGTAGCCTGGTGACACCGACCCGGCGGATAATTCTCGTCGAACAGACGTCTCCCGTCTGAAAGCGCAGGAGTGTGATCCGGTTCCTGCTGTCGGTTCGCCCGCATTCCGGGTGCCGCTCCGTCGGCAGGGTCGACATGCACCGCTCAAGTTCGGTAACGCTGAAAAAAAAGGGCACGGACCTTGCCCTCGGGATCGCATGGGCACGCCGCGAACGGTACGCCCATGCCGGATCGATATGTGCTCAGACCTTGCGGAACTTCCGCAGTGCGCCCAGTCCACCGAGGCTGCCGAGCAGCAGCAGGGCGGAGGCCGGCAGCGGCACCGGGGCCGGCGCGTCCATGCCGTTGAAGGCGACCGTGAAGCTGCCGAAGCCGCGGCCGAAGGAGCTCACGAAGGTCGCTGTCACGTCGCCCATGGCACCCGCACCGGGGAGTTCGAAGCTGTAGAGGTTCGACGTTCCACCGACGTTCAGCAGCGCCAGCCCCAGGTTATCGTCGCTCTGCGGCGACAGGATGTCGAACCCGCCGATCTCGGAGAAGTCCAGCGCCTGTTGGTCGACCACCAGCCTGCCGATGGTGCGCAGTTCGCCGCTGTTGTTGTCGAGCGTCGTCAGGACGTCGAGATCGCTGTCGAGCGCGTACTGGACCTGCGTCGCTTCGTTCACGAAGGCCTTTGCGACCGCATTGGTGTAGGCATTGGCTATGATGCTGGGGGTCATGCCAGCATTGGCGTCGCCGGCAACGTAGAACAGATCCTCCGCGCGGATCACCTGTGCGGGGTCGCGCGTGGGTGTGGGGAAGAAGACGAGGTTCTCGCCGTTGCGGGTGACGATGCGGGCCGCGTCGAGCGCGTTGTTGAAGTCGAACCCGATGAGGCGCGTGGTGGCCTGGATCGGCTGGCCCGCCGTGCCGCCGTCGGGATCGTTGCCCATGGCAACGGCCACTTCCGTCAGCCCCCCGGAGGCGACGTCGACGCTGAAGACGCGGTTGCCATCGGTCTTGTAGGCGAAGAAGCCGCCGGTGTTCGGCCGGTAGGTGACCGCGTCGACGGTGGTGATCACGCCATTCTCCCGCAACAGGGTTCCGGCCGTCGGCGGAACAGGGACCGAGAGATCGGCGATCGTAAAGAGCGTGGTGCCTGTGGAGTCGAGCGCGTAGCCCGTGCCCTGGCTGAGCGTCGCCGCCCCGGCCGTCGAACCCAAAAGAGCAACCGTAGCAGCGAGTACGTATCCGATGCGAATTGTCATGTCGTGAACCTTCCGAAACTAGAACAGGACGCCCGGTCAGGGCATCATAGGAAAGAGAGGTCCGGCGCGTGGGTATCCGCCCCCTCGCTATAGTTAACGAATGATATATCGCGGAAGTTTCAGCAGAAGAACGGTCCCCTGAGCCAGGCGTTCGATCCCCCGGTTCGATGGTGCGATCCTTTCCCGGGATTGGATGGAAACCCTATGGGACGAGTTCGTCGCGGGAGCGCCACGACCACGCACGCCGTCAGGGCAGCAATACAGCGATCCGCTGCCCCCTTTCGGGATCCTGCCTGCGGCAGAACCCTGTCGGGCAATGGGCAGGGTCATGCGCGGCATGATCCCGAGAGGGGTTGAGCTTCGCTCACGGCGCTGAGCCTCGAGCTGGGCATCGATCCCGGGACGGTCGCGGAGTGGCGGAAACGGGCGACGGTCGGGGATCTGAAGACAGGCCCGGGGGAGCCGCGCTCGACGGTCCTGGCCGAGGCCGAGGAAGCGGCGGTCGTGGCATTCCGACGCCATACACTGCTGCCGTTGGACGACTGCCTCCATGCCCTGCAGCCACAGGTACCGCGTCTGACGCGCTCGGCGCTGTACCGATGCCTGCAGCGGCATGGGATCTCTCGCCTGCCGGACGTCGGGGGCACCTTTCGTGACATCGCTGCGCAATGCACTGCCGTTCAGCGGACGAGCCGAAGCGCCGGAAGGTCGAACGGCGAGCCTCGTCCGCCATCGGTCCGAGGACGAAGGCGAGCCGATCGCATTCTTCCACATCC
Source organism: uncultured Alphaproteobacteria bacterium (assembly GCA_963757495.1). Classification (GTDB taxonomy): domain Bacteria; phylum Pseudomonadota; class Alphaproteobacteria; order Rhodobacterales; family Rhodobacteraceae; genus Jannaschia. The sequence continues at coordinate 9,354 of CAVWRZ010000017.1, read as the reverse complement.
ACTGCCCCCCTCCCGGGATCATGCTTCGCATGACCCTGCCGGGCAGCGGGACAGGCGATTGCGAAGCAATCCGCCGAGAGGGGGCATCGCGGAGGTGCAGACCTCCGAGGGCAAGCTCCATCTCTTCGCGGGCATCGACCGGACCCGCAAGTTCGCCGTGACCCAGCTCGTCGAGAAGGCAGACAGCAAGACGGCGTGGGAGTTCCTGCAGCACATGCCCGAAGCGGTGCCTTGCCAGGTCCACACCATCCTCACTCCCTCTCGGGACATTTCGTGCGGACATACCCTGCCGGGCAAGGGACGAGGGCATCCAGTTCGCCGAGCGGCCCCGGAACCGCACCACCGTCTACTCCCGACCGATGCGCTTCGACACGATCCGCGACGGCGAGACCACGTCCGGTCGCCAGCGGATGCGCCATCGGTCCGGGCACCGCCGGCGACGGTCCGAGGACGACGGTCGAGCGGGATCGAGCCCCGCCCGACCAAGCCGAACCACCCCCGGACCGACGGCCGGGTCGAGCGGACGAGGCGCACGATCAGGGAGGGTGAGGCCCGGAGCCGATCCGGGGGGATCGGCGACGGCTGGACGTCGAGCGCTACCACTCACGGCAGCCACGATCCGCTGCGCACCCACCTCGCCGACGTCCGCGGACGCCTACGACTTCGCCCGCAGACCCCAGACCCTCGTCGGCCTCACGCCCTGCGAATACGTCTGCAAGATCTGGACATCAGAGCCGGATCAGATTCACCCCCGATCCGATCCACCAGATGCCGGGGCTGAATATCTAAAGGGCTGCTCACAAGCCAATGTCATGTTCCAGTCAAAAAACCATTAGCGTCGACAGCGGTCATTGGCACATCGTGCAGCATCGGTAGAGGAAAGCTTGGAGCAGACCTTCGCCACGGCGGGGACGAACGGCAGCTTAGAGCCCTCTTCGACGGATGCTGCGTAAAGGATCAATGGCTGCTTCGGCGGCGGTGCTGCTCTGAGAACCGTTCCGTCAGCCTCCAGACCTAATCCCGAACGCGTTTCAAATGCTTGAGAGCCATCCTGCCGAGACGGCGAGATCCTCTCACGCGAACGCCCCGCCATCGTGCGCCTCAATGCGGCGTCGGTGCATCGCACGATTGATATTACGGCCTATCGCGCGGCGGCAGCATGGCACCTCCGATCAACTGTAGCAGCGCCCCCTCGTCCACCACCGACATCTCTCCGGGAAGTTTGGAATCGAGGCACAGGAAACTGTGGCCATGGACGAAGCACCAAAGGGCGTAGGCCCTGAGCTTCACCTCCGGATCGCCGGGTTCGGCGTCCAGATGCTCTGCGACGACCCGCTCCACCAAGGCGTTCGTCTCGTCGCCCGCGCGGGCCAAGTCGGCGTCCTCGGCATGGCCCTCCGTCTGGCCGAACATCATGCGGAAGATCCCGGGCTCGGACCTCGCGAAGTCGACGTAGGACTGCCCGAAGGCGACGATCCGGCGCGGGTCCTTGGCGGGATAGGCGTCTGCGGCGACCTGCATTTCGGCGCGCAACCGCATCGTCGCCAGCAGCGAGACGCCGCGCAGGATGTCATGACGGTCCTTGAAGTGCTTGTACGGCGCGGCGCTGCTGACACCGGCGAGACGGGACGCCTCGGAGACCGAGAACGCGTCGGCACCATGGGTCTCGACGAGCTGACGGACGGCCTCGAGGAGCTGTCCGCGCAGGTCGCCGTGATGGTACTTCTTCTTGCCTTCGATCGTCGTGGCCGGGGTCGTCATTGAGACTGCCTCACATTCTTCCTTGCCAAAGTTAGGATCACTCACATATGTAAGAGACTATAACTTGCGTCAGGAGCCGTGTCGATGCCCCATCAAGACAGAACCCTAAGGCCGGTCTGGCGTCGTGCGCTTTCTACTCTCGGGCGGCTTTCTCTTACCGTCGTCATCATAGCGGTCGCCGGAGGCGCGGTCGTGGGCGGGCGGACACTGCTTGCCGACCGGGCACAGGCAGCGCCCCTAGCGAACCCCGCGCCGGCGATGCCGGTCGAGACGCGACGCATCGCCCTCCAGGATCACCACGTCGCGGACCGTCGTTTTTCCGGACAGTTCGAGGCACGCCAGCGGACCGGTCTGTCGTTCGAGCGTACCGGCACGCTCGACGCGGTTCTGGTGCGCGAAGGGGATGCGGTCTCCATCGGGCAGGTCGTGGCCAGACTCGACACCCGACTGCTTCGGGCCGAAGAAACGCGCTTGGATGCATCCCGCGCTAGCATCGCGGCCAAACTGGAACTGTCGCGCCGGACCAACGCTCGACAGGCCGAGCTGCGCGCCCGCGGGTTCGCCACGGAGCAGACGGTCGACGACACCTCCCTTGAGCTAGTGGGACTGGAGGCCGATATCGCCGGGATCGATGCGGCGCGCGAGGCCGTGACGATCGAGTTGTCCAAGGCCGAGCTGCGCGCACCCTTCACGGGCATCGTCGACGATCGCGCCCTCGACACCGGCGCGGTCGCGGCGGCGGGTGTGCCGGTCCTCTCGCTGGTCGAGACGGCCCCCCCGCGCTTCCGCGTCGTCCTCGACCCCGCCCTGGCCGATCTGCTCGTCGAGGGTGAGGATGCGGTCATCGACGTCGACGGAATGCGCCTGCCAGGACGACTTTCGCGGCTGGCTCCATCGCTCGACCCGATGACGCGCGGCCGCACGGTCTGGTTCGACGTGGTGATCGGGCCGATGCCCCCCGACCTCACGACCGGTGAGGTCGAACTCACGCGGCGGATCGACGTCGCGGGGGCCTGGGTGCCGCTCTCGGCGCTCCGCCCCGGACCGCAGGGCACCTGGACGCTGCTGGTGGTGAAGGACGGCATCGTCGGCGTCGAGGCGGCGGAGGTGCTGCACCTGGAGGGGGAACGCGCGTTCGTCCGCGGGACGTTCGAAGACGGAACAGCCTACCTTCCCGGCGGCACGAACCGGGTCGTCCCCGGCCAGTCCGTCACGATCTCGCCCGTCGGCGCAGAGCCGGCTCCCGCACTGCCCATCACGTCGTCGGAGGCGGTCGCATGGACACGCTGACCTTCCGCCAGCCGCGGCTGGTCGCCCTCATCCTGCTGGTGGTGATCGCCGCCGGAGCGTCGGCGCTGCTCGCCATCGGGCGGCAGGAGGACCCGACGATCACCAACACCTTCGCTTCCGTCACCACCGCCTTTCCCGGGGCCGAGCCCGCCCGCGTCGAAAGCCTCGTGACCGCGCGCGTCGAGGAGGCCCTGCGCGAAGTCCCGGAAGTGGACGTGCTGCAATCGGTCAGTGCCGTCGGCATCTCCATCGTGCAGATCGAGCTGGACGAGACCATCGACCCCGCGCTGATCGAGGGCGTCTGGTCCCAGTTGCGCGACAAGCTGTCGGACGCCGAGACGGCGCTTCCCCCGGGCGCCCTGCCGCCCGAGCTGGATGCCGACGGGGTCAACGCCTACGGGGCCATCGTCGCGTTGACGGCCGCGCATGACGGCGTGCCGATGACGCTCGCGGCGCGCTACGGCAAGGCGCTGGCCGAACGCCTTCGTAACGTGCCCGGGACGAAGCAGGTCGAGGTCTTCGGCGCGCCGGCCGAGGAGGTGACGGTCACGCTCGACGCGACCCGTGCCGCGGCACTGGGCCTGACCGCGGACGCCGTCGCCTCCGCCATCGCCGCCGCGGACGCCAAGGTCCGGGCGGGCCGGGTCACGGGGGCGGGGGACGACCTGGTACTCGAGGTCTCGGGCGAGATCACGTCGCTGGACCGCCTGCGCGGGATCGTGCTGCGCGAGGGGGCCGGCGGGGCCACCCTGCGGCTGGGCGACGTCGCCCGGATCGACCGGGGTCCGCGTCTGCCGCTGGCGGAGGCCGCGTTGCACGGCGGTCGCCCCGCCATCCTCGTCGCGGCCGCCCTCGAAAGCGGACGGCAGGTCGATGTCTGGGCCGGGTTCATACGCGACGAGCTGGATGGCTTCGCCCCCGACGTGCCGGGCGGTCTCGGGATGGAGCTGATTTTCGACCAGTCCACCTACACCGCCGACCGGCTGGCCGAGGTCGGGACGAACATGGGCGTAGGCGTCGGCCTCGTGCTGGCGGTGCTCCTGGTCACGCTCGGCCTGCGCGCGGCGCTCATCGTGGCGACGGTGCTGCCGCTGGTGTCGCTGGCGACGATCTTCACGATGAACCTCATCGACCTGCCGATCCATCAGATGTCGGTGACGGGCCTTATCGTGGCGCTCGGCCTGCTGGTGGACGCGGGGATCGTCATGACCGACGAGGTGGGCCGCCGGCTGCGCGCCGGGGCCGCGAGGATCGATGCCGTCGCGGCCTCCGTCTCGCGTCTCGCGATGCCGCTCTTCGCCTCCACGGTGACGACGGTTCTGAGCTTCACGCCGATGATCCTGCTGCCGGGCGCGGCGGGCGACTTCGTGGGCTCCATAGCGCTCGCCGTCGTGATCATGCTGCTCTGGTCCTTCGTCGTGGCCGTCACCGTGACCCCTGCGCTCGCCGGCTGGATCATGCCCGCACGGTCCAAAGCTGGCTGGCTGGCGAACGGCGTGCCATCGGGCCTTTTCGGGCGGGCCTTCGCGGCGAGTCTGCGCGTGTCGATCCGCAATCCGCTCCGCTCCATCGCCCTGGCGTTGGTGCTCCCGGTCCTGGGGTTTCTGTCGTTGCCCCTGCTGACCGCGCAGTTCTTTCCCGGCGTCGACCGCGACCAGTTCACCGTCGAGGTCGACCTGCCGCCCGGAACCGGCATCGACCGGACACGTGCGACGGTCGCCACGCTCGATGCCGCCCTGCGCGAGACGGACGGGATCGCCTCGGTGACCTGGAGCATCGGGCGTTCCGCTCCCGCCTTCTACTATAACATCACCGGCGGACGGGAGGGTGCGTCGGGCCATGCCCACGCCCTGATCCGCACGACGTCGGCGGAGGCGACCGAAAGCATCCTGCCGGCCCTGCAACGCGAGCTGCCCGCGCTGGCACCCGAGGCGCAGGTGCTCGTGCGCGGTCTCGTCCAGGGCCCGCCAGTCGGCGCGCCGGTCGAGCTGCGTCTCGTCGGAACCGATCTGACGATCCTGCGGGAGACGGGCGAGGCGCTGCGCCGCATCGCCGATGCGGCCCCGACGGTGACCCTGGCGCGCGCCTCGATCGCGCAAGGTGCGCCGAAGCTCGCGGTGGAGGTCGACGAGGCCCGGGCGCGGTTGGTCGGGCTGAGCCCCGGCGACGTTGCCCGCCAGCTTGAGACGGCGCTGACGGGGGCCGTGGGCGGAAGCCTGATCGAGGGCGAGGAGGACCTGCCCGTGCGCGTCCGGCTGGGCGACGTGGTCCGCTCCGATCCGGCCGCGATCCGCGACATGCCCCTGATCCTGCCCGGCGGCGGGACAGCGGACGGTTTCGCGGCCACGCCCCTGTCGGCCGTGGCACGGATTGTCCTCGCCCCCGGCGAAGGATCGATCAGCCGTCGCAACGCCGAGCGGACCAACTTTGTCCAAGCCTTCATCACCCGCGGTGTGCTGCCCGAAGAGGCGCTCGCCGACGTTCGAGCCCGCATCGACGCGGCCGGGTTCGAGCTGCCCGCAGGGGTCCGGCTCGAGATCGGCGGTGATGCCGACGCCCGCGCCTCCACGCTGAACAACCTCATCGCCTCGCTCGGGCTGATCGTGACGCTCTCCATCGCCGTGGTCGTGCTGACGTTCCGCAGCTTCCGCCTCGCCGGGGTGGCCCTGGTCGTCTCGGGCCTGTCGGCCGGCCTGTCGATGCTGGCGCTCGCGATCTTCGACTATCCGTTCGGCATCAACGCGATCATCGGGCTGATCGGCTCCATCGGCGTGTCGATCAACGCCGCCCTCATCATCATGACCGCCTTGCAGGAAGACGAGACCGCCGCCACCGGCGATCCGGACGCGATGACCCGCGTCGTCATGGCCTCGTCGCGCCACATCGTCTCCACGACGATCACCACCGTCGGGGGGTTCCTGCCTCTGATACTCGCGGGAGGCGGCTTCTGGCCCCCCTTCGCCATGGCCGTCGCCGGCGGAGTGGCCCTGTCCACCATCGTGAGCTTCTACTTCACCCCGGCGGCGTTCCGGCTGGTCTATGCGAGGCGCGAGAAAGAGAGCCAAAGCGGTGAGGGCTCAACCGTCGTCCCCCTGCTTCTCACTCCAAACCTCAGCACCGCGGCCGAGTGACCGGCTTCGAAAGGACACCATTATGAGATCACGCCGATTTCATAGTCTTCCGGTTCCCCAGGACCCCATCCGCAGCCGTGCGGGGACATCTGACCAGATCTTCGATCGGAGCCAGAGCGCCATCGTGTCGAAGTGCTCGCGCAGATGGCGGTCGTGCAGGGGCCCCCTGGTCCGATCCATCGAGCAACCAGATCGACGAACGCAGCCCGCTCTTGATGGCGACCGCCCAGTGACCCGGCTGACCGATCGTTACGGGCCCGTCGCACTCGTCACCGGCGCGTCCGACGGGATCGGTCGGGCCGTTGCCATGGCGCTTGCGCAGGCCGGGTTCGATCTCATCCTCGTGGCACGCCGGGCCGAACGTCTGCGCGTCGTCGCGGCGGACATCGATCTCGCGCATGGCCGGCGTGCGGTCGTCCTTCCGGTGGATATGTCCGACCCACATGCGTTGCCCACCGCACTCGACGCCCACGATGCTCAGGTCGGGCTCGTCGTCGCAGCGGCCGGCTACGGTCTGGCCGGGGCCCTGACCGGCACGGATCTCGAAGATGAACTCGCGATGGTCGACGTGAACTGCAAGGGCGTGCTGGCGCTCTCGCGTTGGTCCGTGGATCACATGACGGACCGTAGGCGCGGGGGGCTCGTCTTGTTCTCTTCGCTGTTGGCGTTCCAGGGCGTGCCCCGCAGCGCAAACTACGCGGCGACCAAAGCCTGGAATCAGGTCTTCGCCGAGGGCCTGGCCGCCGAGACACCCTGGATGGACGTTCTCGCCGTGGCACCGGGGCCTGTTGCGACCGGGTTCGGAGCGCGTTCCGGGATCGACACCTCGTCGGGTGCGACACCCGATGCCGTCGCCCGTGCGATCATCCGCGCCCTGCCGCGCGGCGGAACACTGCGTCCTGTCCTGTCCAACAGGATACTGCAGGGTGGCCTCTCCGCCCTTCCCAGAACATGGCGGACGGCCGTCCTTGGCCGCGCCATGGCATCCATGATGAGGCCCTGATGATCGATCCATTTTCCTACCGCACCGCCACCGCCATCGTCACCGGCGGCTCGTCCGGCATCGGGCGCGCCATCGCGCACGCCCTGGTCGTCCGTGGCGTGCCACGCCTGATGCTCGTGGCGCGTGGCCAGGACAGGTTGGATGCCGTTGCCGCCGAACTGGCGGGAAAGGGCACGATCGTGGAGACGATCTCCCTCGATCTCGCCCCGCCGGACGCCGGGACGAGGTTGATGGACCGGCTTGCCGGGCAGCAGGTCGACCTTCTGGTGAATGCCGCGGGCCTGGCCGCCGCGGGTCCATTCGCCGAAGAAACGCGCGGCGCGGCCCCGGCCGACGTCCTCGCAGTCAACGCGGGCGCGCTGACCACGCTGTCCGCTGCCGTCCTGCCAGGAATGCGGGCGCGGGGTGCGGGCGGCATCCTGAACGTGGCGTCCACCGCGGGCGAGCAGCCGGTCCCGTTCTCCGCCGTCTACGGCGCGAGCAAGGCCTACGTTCTGAGCCTGACGCGCGCGCTTTGGGCCGAGAACCTGGACAGCGGAGTGCGCATCGCGGGTGTCGTGCCCGGGGTGACGCGAACAAATCTGGGCGGCGAGAACACCGGCGAGGTGCGCGGCGGACTGGAGAAGCTGGATATCGCGGAGCCCGAGGATGTGGCCGAGACGGCGCTCGACGCGCTCGATGCGAACGACCCCGCACGCATCTACGGCGCACGCAACGCGACCTTCTCGGCGGCGCTCGGCCTGTTGCCCGACACCCTCGCGGCCCGCGTCATCGCGGCCTTCAAGGGATGACCGGAGCATCCGGCGTCGGCCAATCCCGACCCGGCGACCTGTCGGAACCGCTACCTCTTCGTATCGTCGGCATCCTGATGCTCGCCCCGTTCGCCTTCGCGACGGGGGCGTATGTCTTCGCAGGACTGCTGGAGCCGATGGCCGCGGATTTTGGCGTCAGCGTCGCCGCGGCGGCACAGTTGCAGACCGCTTTCGCCATTGCCTGCGCGATCGGCGGGCCAATCCTCGCAATCGGGACCGCGAGGCTTGACCGGCGGCGTACCCTCGTCTGCGTTCTGCTCCTTCTGACCCTCGCGAATGCCGTTTCAGCGTTGACGACATCGTTCCCAATGCTGGTGGCAGTCCGCATAGCGGCGGGCTTCATCGGGGCACTGGCGCTGCCCGTAGCGTCGGCGATCGCAGTCATGGCGGTCGCACCACAGCGACGCCCGGCCGCGCTGGCTGCGATCATCGGAGGCACGACGCTGGCCTTCCTCATCGGCATCCCACTGGGATCGGTGATTGGCGGACGCTACGGCTGGCCGGCTTCGTTCTGGTTCGCCTCGGGGCTCTGCTTCGCGGTCGCCGCGCTCGTCGCTGCTTTCATTTCGCGCAGTGCCGCACCCCCCGCGCCACCCCCCGGCGCGATCCGCGCTGTCCTGCGTTGGCCAGCGACCGGCCTGCTGGCAATTACGCTCGCCGGCTTCACTGCGACCTTTGCGACCGTCGGTCTGATCGGTCCGGTGGTGACCCGGCTGACCGGGCTCACCGGTGCCGGCATCGGCCCGATGCAAGCGCTGGTGGGGGTAGGCGGATTGTTCGGTCTGGCGCTTGGGGCGCGCCTGGCAGCGAGGAGGGGCCGCCCCTTCCTCAGGCTCATGGGCGGCATTCTGGGTGCGCAGGCGCTGTTCTCGATCGGAATGGGTACGGGTATCGCAGGGATCGGCGGGATCATCCTATGCGCGATGGGCATATTCTTCGGGTCGGTCTGCCTGTTCGCGATCGCACCCATCGTTCAGATACGTCTCGCGGCGATAGCAGGGCCGGCAGCCGCAATCGCGTTCGCCTTCAATGGATCGATGATCTTCCTCGGACAGGGCCTCGGCACAGCACTGGGTGGAGCGGTCACCTCGACAACGGACCTCTGGGCCGTGGGCGTTGCAGGATCGGCGATCGCCTGTCTGGGGCTCATGCTCGCTGGATCGAACCCGGGTGGACAGCGTTGAATGAGGATGGAATGGAACGCCAGTGTCTCGTCCTGCTCGTTGATCCGGTTGTTTGCGGCCGGGCGTCATGAACTCGTTCAAGACGATGGCTGGCGTCTCAGGGGATCTATTCCAGTCGGGTATAGCCTCACAAAACAAGCGGACCTTCGAGGTCCTAAGCCGAACGGCAGCTT
>CAVWRZ010000016.1:0-537901 GCA_963757495.1 uncultured Alphaproteobacteria bacterium | reverse complement strand
ACGGCTGATGCAGCTGCGGTTCGTGACGCCGGAAAGCACGTTCGGTTACCTCGGCGCGTTGGAATCGTATCCCGGTCGGCACGGACGTCCGATCGCACTCGCCATTGTCCTCGGACCAATGGCGGACAAGGCTCGTAACTCGGACAAGCATTCGGTCTTCCGCGTCGCCAACCGGCGCACCCGGACCAGGCATGGCATGACACGAGTATCGGCCGTGCTCCACGAGTTGGACGTCGAGATCCTCTGCGCCGACAGCTCGCAGGCCAGGGGCCGTGCGGAACGGGCCAATCGCACGCTCCTGGATCGGCTCGTGAAGGAGCTGCGGCTCGCGCGCATCGACGAGATGGAAGCTGCGAACGCGTTCCTGCCCGGCTTCACGGACCGCGACGATGCCCGCTTCGCCAAGCCGCCGCGCCGGTCCGACGATCTGCACCGGGCGATGAACATCGAGCCCAGCCTTCTGCGCGACGTCTTCTGCCTCCGGGACCATCGCCATGTCGGCGCGCAGCTGTCCCTTCCTTTTCGAGCGCAACCGTATGATCCTCGAGGAGAACGACATGACCCGCGGGCGGGCGGGCAAATGCGTCGATACCTATGCCTTCCCTCCCTCTCGGGACATTGCCGCGCTATACCCTGCCGGGCAAGGGACGGTCGGCTCGACATCGGATGGAGGGGCCTCCCCTTCCCCTATCGGACGTTCGGCAAGGACCAGCGCGTGACCCATGCGGCGATCACCGGGAACGAGCACCTCGGCACGATCCTGGAGTTCATCGAGGCAGAGCAGGAGAAGGCCCCGAGGACCCGCCCCGCCGGCAAACCGCGCATCCGCTATACGCCGACCGGCCGACGTAACGATGGATGGAACTCCGCCGCCGCCCGGATCGCAGAAACGAAGACGGCACAGGCAGCCGGTCAGGGCTCCGATCCATGACGCCTCCGTCCTGTCAGGCTGCCCTCAGATGTCGCACTGCGGCTGCTCTACGGTGACACTTCTACTTTGCAGACCGAGCGACATTTCTACTTGGTTGCAACATGGATGGGCTTGTCTGACGCTTTTTTTGACGCTGTTTATCGTCAGATCGTCCGCAGCGGAGTGCGATTCATGACCCTGACCGATTTCTCCGAGAACGGGATGTTCCTGCCCCGCAAGATCGCCTCCGCCTTCCGCACGACCAGCGAGGAGGTCGCGCGGACCGTGGGCCTGGGCAAGGACGCGGTGCAGCGCCGTGACCGTGTCGGCTCCGACCGCACGCAGCGGCGGCTGCGCGAGATGGTCGAGATCGTCAACAAGGTCGAGCCGCGCTTCGGGTCTCCCCTGATGGCCTATGCCTGGTACCGCTCCGAGCCGCTGGCGGGCTTTGCGGGCGCTACCGCGATGCGGCTCGTCCAGGACGGCCGCGCCATGGACGTGATGGAGTACGTCGACGCCGTCGATGCCGGCGTCCACGCCTGACGTCGCTCCGTCCTCGGTGACCTACCGTGGCCTGCTCTACCGCGCGCTGAACCCGCTCTACGCGGCGGATCCTCTGTCAGGGCGCGGCGCGGAGCTGTTCGGTGGACGCTTCAACGCGCGCGGCGTCCCTGCCCTCTACCTGTCGCTGACCCCGGCGACGGCGATCCGCGAGGCCAATCAGGTCGGCACCCTGCAGCCGACGATGCTGCTCTGCTACGCGGCCGACATCGCCCGCGTGTTCGATGCACGGGATGCGACGCTCCTGTCGACCTACGATGCCGACCCCGCCTCGATCGCCGATCCGGCTTGGCGGGATCGGATGCGCGACGGCGGGCCCGCGCCGACCCGGGCGCTCGCCGCGCGGCTCGTCTCGGACGGCTACTCCGGGCTTCTCGTGCGCAGTTTCGCCAAGGGCGCGGTCGAGACCGACCTCGACCTCGTCCTGTGGGCGTGGACCCCGTCGTCGCTGCGGGTGATCGATGACGAGGGACGGCTGCGGAACGAAACGCCCGCGGGATCGTAGTCGGAGCCATCCGTCAACGCCTATGCGTATCGGCCTGAGACCGACTGAACACGAGTGCGAGATCATCGAAGATCTCAGCGCAGATCGCTTGCGACCATCCGGCAGCTCGGGCTCGGATCACGTGAGTGGGCCGTGTCCGCAAGCCGATGGTCATGCGTTCGACGTGGTGACTAGGGGTGGCCGTATGCTCATGGCGGGGACGTTCGAGCACGACGCGACCGCCAAGCCCCAAGCAATCGGGTCGGCGGACTCGGTCGGCGAAGACGCTGGGAGTGACTCTCGGCGATCCGGGAGTTCACGCAAGGGACGACCCGGTTCATCTAGGCGGATGTGGACGGACCGCGCCCCGCACGGTTCGCGACATCGGTCGGCTCAGCCGAGCACGAGTTCGCCCGCATCGGGTGACGTTCGATCGGCGTTGCCTGGGCCGTCCGGGATCCCTCGCGAGATCGTCACGTCCGGTGGCCGAGCAACTCGGGTGACCTGGGCCCCGTCGCGCCTCCGCCCATGCGGGGACGGCGGCATCCCCGGCCCTCCGTCGGGCCGGGGACGAGGCGCGGCTCCCCGCGCATTCATGCGGACGGAAAGCCCGGCAGGGGGACCGGGCGGGTGGCCGGGCGCATCGCCTCCGTCCGACGCGTCCTGCCGGAGCGTGTCGTCCCAGTCGGGGGTTGGTCGTTCGGCGCGGACCTCGAAGGCGATGCGGTCGGTCCATTCGCGCCCGTCGGGCCGCATCGCCGTCACCTGCGCGACATGGGCGCCCACGGGCAGGTCTGCGGGCAGCTCGAGCCGCCAGAGGTGCGGGCTGTGCCTGGCAATCATCCACCCTTCGGCCGATTGCGGCGCGGCAGGACCGAACCGCTCGCCCTGTCAGATCTCGAAGCCCTGCGCGCGGGGCCCGCTCTCGGTGCCCTCGTAGCCGTAGCGCCCGATGGTCATCTGGTGCGGGACCGAGAACGGGTCGGCATATTCCGCGCCCGCCGGGATGCCCTCGCCCTCGCCCGGCTGCGTCCGCTGCATCGCCAGCCGCGGCCCGTCGCCGATCGGGGCGAAGACCTCCGTGTCGCGGGTGCCGTTCCAGACGTGGGCAGCGAGCGTCACCATCGCGGGCGTCCAGCCGCACGCCATAGGCCGGGACGAGCGAGGCCGCGATCACGGCGGTCAGCGGAAGGACGAGGACGGCCACGATCACCGTCCACGCGCCCGCCTCGACCCAAGGGTGCCACTGTCCCGGCGGTACGGCGAGCGCGCGGCTTGCACGCGAGACCTGCCGCACCGCGAGCCGCCGGGCCGCGATGCCCTGCGCGATCAGGGCCGCGGCGGCGATGGCGAGCACCGCGACCGCCGGCGCGGTCACGGGGGGCGGCATCCCCGGCCCGAAGGAGGCGAGCCGCTGCCAGATCAGCGTGGGCCGCGTCTGGTAACGCGCGGGGATGCCGAGCAGCGCGGGGATGCCGAAGTTGCCCAGGGCCGAGACGAAGGCCAGCCCGAGGGCGGCGACGATGGCGGGCACGACCGGCGGCAGGACGATCTCGCGGGCGATACGGCCGCCGTCCGCGCCGCAGATGTGGGCGGCCTCGACGGCGTCGGCGGGCAGCGATCGCAGGGCCGCGCGCAGCGCGAGGAAGGCGAGCGGCGCGTGCTGGACCGACAGCAGCGCGATGATGCCCTCGCGCGAGTAGATCGGGTTCGTCGTCCCCGGCAGGGGCGCGATCCCAAGCGCGCCCGGCAGCGGCGAGGCCGGGCCGGTGAGCTGGATCCAGGCGAGCGCCGTGATCTGCGGCGGGATCATCGTCGGCAGCATGAACGGGAACACCAGCGGCGCACGCGCCCGCAGGTCCGTCAGCGCCACGAGCACCGCGAAGGCCCCGCCCAAGGTCACCGCGCCGATGGCGGCCCGCGTCGAGGACTCGAGGCTGTGCGGGGCCGCGCGGCGGACGGCGCGGGAGGAGAGCGCCTTGGAGACCAAACTAAGCGCCAGCGTGCCTTCGGGCATCACGGCCCGGGACAGGAGACGCCCAAGCGGCCAGATCGCCACCACGAGCACGAAGAGGGCGAGGACGGCCAGCGTCAGCCCCTCGCCCCGGCCCTCGCCGCGCTCAAAGCGGAGGCGCGCGGCGCGGTCGGCGGGCCGCGCGCCGTCGCTCACGCGCGCGTCACTGGCCGAACGTATCGGCGAACTCGGTCTTGAGCGCTTCCTGCGTCGCCATCACCTCGGCCGCGTCGTAGCCCAGCACGGTGATCCCGGAGCGATCCGGAAAGCCCGGCGGCGGCGCCACGTCGGGATGCGCGGGCAGATAGCCCTGCGAGGCGGCCAGCTGCTGTCCCTCCATGCTCAGGAGGTAGTCGACGGAGCGCCTGGCCGCCTCGGGCGTGTCGGTGCCCGCCATGATGGCGACCGGCTCGGTGACGGCCGAGACGCCCTCCTCGGGGAAGACAGACACGACGGGCGAGCCCGCCGCCGCCTCGCGGATCGGCAGGAAGTCGACGACGATGCCGTACATCTTCTCGCCGCCCGCAACCGACTGGAACACGCCGCCGTTGCCGCCCCGGGGCAAGCGCGCCGCCGGCCGCCGGCCCCTCGAAGTCGTCCGGCCCCAGCCCGTCGACGCCGCGCAGCGTGGCGTAGTCGATGAGCGCTGCGCCGGAGGTCAGCGGGCTGGGCATCACGACCCGGCCCGCGGCCTCTTCCCACAGAAGGTCGGCCTAGGAGGTCAGCTCCATCGGCGCGCCTGTGTTGCGGATCAGTCCGGTGGTGATGAGCTTGGTCGAAAAGGAGTGCCGCTCGTGGTCATGCGTCCCCGCGGGATAGACGCTCACGTCCGCCCCCGGATAGGCGAGCAGATGTCCCTCCGCCTCCATCGATTCCGTCGTCACGGCGTCTGCGATCCGCAGGACGTCGGGCCGGGCTTGCCCGGCGGCGATTTCCTTCAGGAGGCGCGTCATGATCTGCGTCGTGCCGTCACGCATGAACTCGACGGCGACGTCCGGATTGGCCGCCATGAAGGCTTCGACGGTCTGCTGGGCATCCTCGTTGGGCTCGCTGGTGCAGAGGGTCGGCGCGACGTCCCGGGCGGCTGCTGGCAAGGCCGGGAACAGGAGCGGTATGGCGAGGCGAAGCATGGGAGGTCCTCCGGTGCGGGGAGGTTGCGCTCGACCGGCCAGCGCCCCCGCCTGACAGATCCATGAAGGCTGCGGTCCCCGCGTGTCACGAAAGCCTCACCTCGACATCACAAGACTTTCGCTTTGGCACCCTAGCCGACCTTTCAACGGGCAAGGGGCAGGCTGCATGCTGACGATCGACGGTGTCACCAAGCAATTCGGCGCGGCCACTGCGGTGGACGCCGTGTCGCTGACGGTGGACCGTCCCATGATGGTCGGTGTGATCGGACGCTCGGGAGCCGGCAAGTCGACGCTGCTTCGGATGCTCAACCTGCTGGAGCGGCCGACCGAAGGTACAGTCCGGTTCGAGGGCCGCGAGGTGACCACGCTCAAGGGCGCGGCGGCCCGCGCCTGGCAGGCCGATTGCGCGATGATCTTCCAGCAATTCAACCTGGTGCCTCGGATGGACGTGGTGTCCAACGTGCTGCACGGCACTCTAAACCGCACCGGCACGCTCCGGGCGTTTTTCGCGATGTGGTCGCGCGCCGACATCCATCGCGCCATCGACATCCTCGCGCGGCTGGGCATCGAGGACCATGCGGGCAAGCGGGCCGAAGCGCTTTCGGGCGGGCAGCAGCAGCGCGTGGCGATCGCCCGCGCCCTGATGCAGGATCCGAAGATCATCTTGGCCGACGAGCCCATCGCCTCGCTCGACCCGATGAACGCCCAGATCGTCATGGACGCCCTGCGCCTGATCCACGAAGAGGACGGCCGCACCGTCGTCTGCAACCTCCATACGCTCGATACCGCGCGGCGCTACTGCGACCGGGTGATCGGCATGCGCGCAGGCCGGGTCGTGTTCGATGGGACGCCGGCCCAGCTGACTACAGGCGTGGCGCGCGACATCTACGGTGCGGGGGCGGATTTCAGCGAGGCCGCCACCTCTACCGAGATCAGAGACACCGAGACGATGGCAGACCGCCTGATCCACCAGGCCGAAGCCACCGTGTGAGAGTGGACCGCCCCGCCCGGGGCACATCAACCGGGGGATACCCATGACCAAGACACTTCTTGCTTTGGCCGCGACCACGGCCCTGACCGGGGCCGCCTTCGCGCAGGATGCCATCACCGAGTTCAACATCGGCGTGCTCGGCGGCGAGAACGCGCAGGACCGCATGACGGCCAACGCCTGCCTGGCCGACTACGCGTCCGAAGCGCTCGGCGGGATCGACGTCAACGTGTTCACGCCCGCCGACTACAACGGCGTCATCCAAGGCCTGCTCGGCGGCACGCTCGACATGGCCTGGCTAGGCGCTTCGTCCTATGCGGCCATCTACCTTCAGGATCCGGAGGCAGTCGAGCCCGTGCTCGTCAAGACGAACCTCGACGGCTCCTCGACCTACTACTCGATCGGCTTCGCGCGCGTCGATTCCGGCGTCACGTCACTGGACGACATGGCCGGCAAGCGCTTCGGCTTCGGCGATCCGAACTCCACCTCGGGCTACCTGATCCCGTCCGTCGAGATCCCCGAGGCGACCGGCGCCACGATGGAAGACGGCGACTACTTCGGCGAGGTCGTCTTCACCGGCGGCCACGAGCAGACCATCGTCGCGGTCTCGAACGGCGACGTCGATGCGGGCGTGACCTGGGCCGATGGCCAGGGCGATTGGGAAGACGGCTACAACTCGGGCGCGCTGCGCCGGGCGTCGGATGCGGGCATCGTCGACATGAACGAGATCCGCGAGATCTGGCGCTCGAAGCCGATCCCGGAAGGCCCGATCGTCCTGCGCACGTCTCTGCCCGACGACGTCAAGGCGACGATGACCGACCTCGTCGCCAATCTGATCGAAACGGATCAGGACTGTGCCTACGGTGTCGCCGCCGGCGAGACGGCGGGCTTTGCGCCGATCGGCCACGATGCCTATGAGACGATCATCGAGGTCCGCAAGCGCGAGATCGGCGGCTGACGCCACCCGGGCGGGGTGGGTCCGCCGGACCTCCCCATTCACACACGCGCATCCGCCAGGATGCGCCCCGGGGGGCACGTAACGCGCCCCCCGGGGCCCAGATCAGAACCCAAGACAGGCCAGCATGACCGCCACCGCCACCAACCCCGCGCAGGGCGCGACCGCCGACATCCGCGCGGCCTACATGGCCGAGGTCCGCGTCAGGCGGCTCTGGTCCGGCGCGGGGCTGCTGATCTTCGCGCTGCTGATGGTCACCGGATTCCTGACCGCGAACGATCGCAACGCCGGCGGATTCCTGCAGGGTATCGGCAACGTCTTCGACTTTCCCGCGGACGTGCTGTCAGAGGCCTGGGCGCGGGCGGACGAATTGCCGGGCCTCTTGCTGAGCTATCTTCCGAGCCTCGTCGAGACGGTGAACATCGCCGCCGCCGCGACCCTCCTTGGCGTCATGGCGGGCGGCGGGCTCGCTTTCCTCGTGACGCGCGGCCTGGCACCCGCCGCCTGGGCCGTTGGCCCGATCCGGCGGGTTCTCGACACGCTGCGCGCAATTCCCGAGATCGTGATTGCGCTGGTCCTGATCTTCGTGCTGGGCGGCGGGCCGGTGCCCGCAATGATCGCCATCGCGCTGCATACCGTGGGTGCCCTCGGCAAGCTCTTCTCGGAGGTCGCCGAGAATGCGCCGCTGGGCTCTGTCGAGGGGTTGCATTCGGTCGGGGCGACCTGGGGGCAGCGGATGCTTTTCGGCGTGCTGCCACAGGTCGCGCCCAATTGGCTGAGCTACGGGTTGCTGCGGTTCGAGATCAACATTCGCGCCTCGGCTATCCTGGGTTTCGTCGGCGCGGGCGGTATCGGCTACGACCTGCGCAACGCCATGTCCTTCGGGCCGGGCAAGTTCGTCGAGGCGGCGGCCATCTTCATCCTGCTCTTCGGCACGATCGTTCTGTTCGACCAGATCGGTTCGGCCCTCCGAAATCGCCTGACGAAAGGAGCCGTATCGTGACCGACGCCACCGCCGGACTCTCCGCCCATTACGCCGATGCCGACACCCGCTTCGTCCGCGCGCGGATCTGGCTCATCGGATTGCCGCTGCTGGTGCTGGCCTATCTGACCTACATCTTCTTTGCCTTCGGCGGCCCCGATCTGATCCGCAACGCCGACGGGAAGAACGGCCGCATACTGATGGCCGACATGGTATCCCACAAGGTCCATGTCAGCCGCGACAACCGCGACGGCGGCGTCGAGATCGCCGTCGAGGGTGAGCGCAAGGGCCGCTATCCGGAGGGCGAGGCACCCGTATGGGTGACTCTGGGCGAAACCACCGTGATCGAGCTGGGCGGCGGGCATGTCGTCACCTTCGGGCCGGACAACGCCACGACCTACGACATCCCCGGCTACGGTCTCGTGACCGCGCAGCCGTCGCGCGCCGAGGGTGCCAACGTCACGCTGCCCGAAGGCCCCGTGCCCGATTGGGTCAGCGCCAGCCGCAACCGCGTCTCGATCACGTCCGAGGCGGGCCGATTGACGGTGACGCGCAACAATACCGAGGTGTTCCGCTACTTCGGGGGGTGGGAGCTGTTCTTCTTCACGCTCGACAGCCCCTATCACGGCATGGGGCCCGGCGCCCTGCTGCGCGCGGCCCTGGATGGTCAGGCTGATGCGATCTGGGACGGGTTCTGGCGCAACGACATGTGGCGCCATGGCGAGGTCGCCTGGGCCATCGGCGAGACGATCCTGATGGCGTTCCTCGCCACGTTCGGCGCGGCCATCGTGGCGCTGCCGGCGTCGTTCATCGCCGCGCGCAACTTCACACCGCTGCGCACCGCACGTTTCGGGATGCGGCGCCTGTTCGACTTCATCCGCGGAGTCGACAGCCTGATCTGGACGATCGTTCTCAGTCGCGCCTTCGGCCCGGGGCCACTGACCGGCACGCTGGCGATTCTCATCACCGACACGGGCACCTTCGGCAAGATCTTCTCCGAGGCGCTCGAGAACGTCGACGACCGCCAGATCGAGGGCGTCCGCTCGACCGGCGCGTCGGCGATCCTGCGCGCGCGGTTTGGCGTGATCCCCCAGCTCCTGCCGGTGCTTCTGGCGCAGGTGCTCTATTTCCTCGAATCCAACACCCGCTCGGCCACCGTCGTCGGTGCGATCACCGGAGGCGGGATCGGCCTGCTGCTGACCCAGGCGATCATCACCCAGAAGGACTGGGAGGAGGTCAGCTACTATATCCTCCTGATCGTCATCATGGTCTTCGCCATGGATTCGATCTCGGGTTGGTTGAGGCGGCGCCTGATCCGTGGGTAGGCTTCGTTCAGCCACGCGACGCCGGAGATGCGACCCATGCCGACCCTGAGCGTCGACGCGCCCGTCGTCCATCCCGATTGCGAGATCGCGAACACGACCTTCGGCCGCTATTGCGAGGTCGCACGCGGCACGCGCCTCCTGAACGTCGAGATGGGCGACTACAGCTATACCGACCGCTACGCCGACGTCGCCAACGCCGCCATAGGCAAGTTCGCCAACATCGCCGCCTTCGCCCGCATCGGCGCGACGGATCACCCGATGGAGAAGGCGTCGCTGCACCATTTCCTCTACCGCTCGGAATACTACTGGCCCGATGCCGGACCCGATGCCGACTGGTTCGCCCTGCGCGCGAACCGCCGCGCGACGATCGGCCACGATACCTGGATCGGTGCCGGGGCGTTCATCAAGCCTGAGGTGACGCTCGGCCACGGCGCGGTCGTCGGTTCGGGCGCGGTGGTGACGAAGGACGTGGCACCCTACACCATCGTCGCGGGCAATCCGGCGCGCACGATCCGTCCCCGCCTCCCCGAGGCAGTGGCCGAACGGATGCTGGCGCTTGCCTGGTGGGACTGGGACCACGCCACCCTGCGCGCACGGCTCGGCGATTTCCGAACCCTGCGCGCCAAGGACTTCCTCGACCGCTACGAGTGATGCAGCGTCAGCGCGATGCGCGCCCCGGCGAAGCGGGTCGTGCCATATTCGACAGGCGTCCCCTCCAAATCCGCATTCACGGCCTCCGACATCAGGATCGGCGCGCCGGGGGAGAGGCCGAGCAGCGCGGCCTCCACCGCGCCTGCCGTGTCTGCCGTCAGGCGCGTCGAGATGCGGACATAGTCTGCCACGCCGCAGGCCCGCAGCGCTTCTGTAACGGAACCCGTCCGCGCCAGCGCCTCCCCCAGGTCGGGCAGGCGAGTCGCCGGGAACAGCGCGTGGAACGCCGCCACCGGCGCCCCGTCTGCCAGGGCGAGACCGTCGGCCACATGGACGGGGTCCCCTGCCGCCAGGGCCAGCGGCCCCGCCTCGGCGGCGGTCGCGGCGCGCGTCTCGCACGACAGCAGCCGCTTGCCCGGCACACGGCCCGCCGCTTCCATCGCACGGCGGAAACGGGTGCGCGCCTCGATCGGATATTCGACGGCGGGGGCCGCGACGAAGCTGCCCGCCCCGCGGCGCGACCGCACAAGCCCCTCCTCGGCCAGCGCTGCGAGCGCCCGGCGCACCGTATGCCGGTTCACGCCGAACCGGGCCGCGAGCGCGCCTTCGGTCGGCAGACGGTCGCCCGATGCGCGCGCGCCCTCGGCGATCTCACGACGCAGGGCGGCGGCGATTGCGGCCCAAACGGTTGGCCGTGTCATCGAACTGTCACTGGCGGTTCCCATGCCGATGGGTCTAAGGGTCGGACCACGATTTGTCGAGTTGTCGAGGCACGAGATGGAGCGACCGGACTGGATCGGCCTTCTGGCCCGCAGCGACCCGCCTGAACTGGCGGCGCTCTTCTGCGCGGCGGGCGCGCTGCCCGCGCCCGACTGGTTGCGCCCACCCGAGACCGGCAGCGTCATGGTCCGGGGCCGCGCCGGCGGGACGGGTGCTGCGTTCAACCTGGGCGAGGTGACGGCGACGCGCTGCGTCCTGCGCCACGGCACGGTGGAAGGTCATGCCATCGTGCAGGGCCGCGACGTGGACCACGCCACGCGGGCCGCCTGGGTCGACGCGCTGATGCAGACCGACCGGGCCGAGGCGCTGCGCCGCGACCTGCTGGACCCGCTTGTCGCGGTGGAATCCGCCCGGCGGTCGACCCGCGCCGGCAAGGCGGAAGCCACCCGCGTCGATTTCGAGACCTTGGCCCGGGGGGAGGATTCGTGACCCCGGCCTTCGCCGACCCGCCCGCCGACTCAGCCCGCGCGTTCCGCGCGATCATGGAGGCGCTGGCGCGGCCCGGCACGATCCGTGTCGTTGCGGCCCCCGCACCCGAGGGGCTGTCGCCCGCGGCGGCGGCCGTGCTGCTGGTGCTGGCCGATCCGACGACGCCCATCTGGCTGCCAAATGACGTGCCCGGGGGCGCGGCGGAATGGCTGGTCTTCCACACCGGCGCGCCGCGCACCGCGACGCGCGGCGAGGCGACGTTCGCCGCAGGCGCGTGGGACCACCTGGTCCCCCTCGGGGACTGGCCCGTCGGCACGCCCGACTACCCCGACCGCAGCGCCACGCTGATCGTCGAGGTGCCGACGCTCGACGGCACCGGCACGCGGCTGAGCGGCCCGGGCATCGCGGCCGAGACCCGCCTGCCGCTTCCCGATCCTGCGAGCCTTGCGGCCAATGCCGCACGCTATCCGCTGGGCGTGGACCTGATCCTGACCTGCGGCGACCGGATTGCCGGGCTGCCGCGCTCCACCCGCATCCAGCCGGAGGCCCGCTGATGTACGTTGCCGCGAAGGGAGGCGAGGCGGCCATCGCTGCCGCCCATCGCTGGCTGGCCGAGGAGCGGCGGGGGAGCGGGGCGTTGCTGGACGCCGGCCAGATCGCCTCCCAGCTCGCCCTGTCGGTCGCGCGCGTCATGTCCGAAGGCTCGCTCTACGATCCCGGCCTCGCCGCTTTGGCCGTGCGTCAGGCCCGCGGCGACCTGATCGAGGCGGTGTTCCTGATCCGCGCCTTTCGCACGACCCTTCCGCGGCTGGGCAGCGCACGGCCGATCGACACCGGCGCGATGGTCTGCGACCGGCGCATCTCGGCCACGTTCAAGGACATCCCTGGCGGGCAGGTCCTGGGACCGACCTTCGACTACACGCACCGGCTGATCGATTTCGCCGAGGGAGCGGGCGTCGATCCCGCGACCCTGGTCGACGCCGCCCCCGAAGTCCGCCCCCGCGTCTGCGACCATCTCGGCCGCGAGGGCCTCCTGCGCGACGAGCCTGCGGGCGAGGCCACCCCCCCCGACCTGACCCGCACGCCGATCCAGCTGCCGGCCGAGCGCGTGCTGCGGCTCCAGGCATTGGCTCGCGCGGACGAGGGGTTCCTGCTGGGCCTCGCCTACTCGACGCAGCGCGGCTACGGGCGCACGCATGCCTTCGTCGGAGAGCTGCGGATCGGCACCGTGGAGGTCGAGATCGACCTGCCCGAGCTGGGCTTCACCGTCGCCTTCGCCGAGATCACCGTCACCGAATGCGAGACGGTCAACCAGTTCACCGGCTCGAAAACCGAACCCGCGCAGTTCACCCGCGGCTATGGCCTGACCTTCGGGGCCTGCGAACGCAAGGCGATCTCGATGTCGTTGGTAGACCGCGCTTTGCAATGGCGCGAACTGGGCGAGGATTTTGTCGGGGCGCCTGCGCAGGACGAGGAATTCGTGCTGATGCATGCCGACAACGTCCAGGCGACGGGCTTTCTGGAGCATATCAAGCTGCCGCACTACGTTGATTTCCAGGCAGAGCTGGAGTTGATCCGACGTCTGCGGCGCGACGCCGAACAGATCCGGGAGGCGGTGGAATGAGCCGTCAGGTGATCTTTCTGACCCACGCGCAGGTCGAGGTCGATCCGACCGTGCCGGTGGTGGACTGGCCTTTGAACAAGACCGGCCGGGCGCGCCACGCGACGTTCGACAACGATCCCGCCCTCGCCAACCTTACGGCGATCTATGTCAGCCGCGAGCGCAAAGCCCGGGACGGTGCCGCGATCCACGGCGCGGCGTCCGGTATCGCGCCCATCCTCGTGACCGCGCTGCACGAGAATGACCGCAGCGCCACCGGCTACCTGCCGCCCGCGGCGTTCGAGCGGCGGGCCGACGCCTTTTTCGCCCGCCCCGAGGACAGCATCGACGGGTGGGAGCGTGCGATCGACGCGCAGGCCCGTATCGTTTGCGCGACCCGCACCCTGGCCGAGACCGACGCCAGCGGTGGTGATATACTGATCGTAGCCCATGGCGCGGTCGGGGCGCTGCTGCGATGCGACCTGCTGAGCGGTCCCATTACCCGCGACGAGGATCAGCCGGCGGGCGGCGGATGCTGGTTCGCCTTCGACCCCGTCACCTGGGCGAAGCCAACGGAATGGCGTGCGATATGACCGACTACAACTTCGCCTACCTCGACGAGCCGACCAAGAAGATGATCCGCCGCGCCATCCTCAAGGGGCTGGCGGTGCCGGGCTACCAGGTGCCGTTCGCCAGCCGCGAGATGCCGATGCCCTATGGCTGGGGCACCGGGGGCGTGCAGGTGACGGCGGCTTGTCTCACGCCCGAGGACAGGCTGAAGGTCATCGACCAAGGTGCCGACGACACGACGAACGCCGTCTCGATCCGGTCGTTCTTCGCCCGCGTGGCCGGGGTCGCGACGACGACGCGCACCGCCGAGGCGACGTTGATCCAGACGCGCCATCGCATCCCCGAGACGCCGCTGCGCGAGGACCAGATCCTCGTCTACCAGGTTCCGATCCCGGAGCCGCTGCGCTTTCTCGAGCCGCGCGAGACCGAGACGC
This sequence comes from uncultured Alphaproteobacteria bacterium, assembly GCA_963757495.1. Taxonomy (GTDB): domain Bacteria; phylum Pseudomonadota; class Alphaproteobacteria; order Rhodobacterales; family Rhodobacteraceae; genus Jannaschia. The sequence goes on along the minus strand of CAVWRZ010000016.1, from coordinate 524,088 downwards.
GGCGGATGCATGCGCTGGAGGAATACGGGCTGATGCACGTCAAGCTCTACGAGGACATCGCGCGGCATGGGGCGATCGCGACCAGCTACGCCTATCCGGCGATGGTCAACGGCCGCCACGTCTTCGACCCCTCGCCGATCCCGCGCTTCGACAACCCCAAGCTGCAAAGCCCCGCGATCCAGCTTTTCGGGGCGGGACGCGAGCAGCGCATCTATGCGATCCCGCCGCATACCCGCGTCGTCTCGCTGGACTTCGAGGACCACCCCTTCGAGGCATCGAAGGCACCCGGCACCTGCGCGCTGTGCGGGGCCGATGAAAGCTATCTGGACGAGATCCTGGCCGACGACGCAGGCACCCGACGGTTCCAGTGCTCGGACACGGACTACTGCATGGAGCGGCGGACATGACCGTGCCGACCCGACCGGGCGATGCGCCGCTCCTGGAGGTGCGCGGGCTGACCAGGTGCTATGGTGCCCGGATCGGCTGCGAAGACATCGACCTCGACCTGTGGCCGGGCGAGGTGCTGGGCGTCGTGGGCGAGAGCGGGTCGGGCAAGTCGACCATGCTCGCCTGTCTCGCGGGGCATCTGGCCGCTGATACGGGCACGGCCCTCTACGAGGGGCGCGACGTGCTGACCTTGCCCGAAACCGAACGCCGGCGCCTGGCCCGCACCGACTGGGCCTTCGTGCATCAGAACGCGCGCGACGGGCTGCGGATGAACGTCTCGGCGGGCGGCAACGTGGGCGAACGGCTCATGGCCGGCGGCGCGCGGCATTACGGGAACATTCGCGCGACGGCCGCCGAATGGCTCGAACGGGTGGAGATCGACCCCGCCCGCATCGACGACCGACCGTCGCAGTTCTCGGGCGGCATGCAGCAGCGGTTGCAGATCGCGCGCGGGCTGGTGACGGGGCCGCGGCTGGTGCTGATGGACGAGCCGACGGGGGGCCTCGACGTCAGCGTGCAGGCGCGACTGCTCGATCTGTTGCGCGGGCTCGTGCGACGAATGGGGCTGGCCGCCATCGTGGTGACGCATGACATCGGGGTGGTGCGGCTGCTGGCGGACCGGCTGGTGGTGATGAAGGACGGGCGCGTGGTCGAGACGGGGCTTACGGACCGGGTCCTCGACGATCCGCAGCACGGCTATACGCAGTTGCTCGTATCCTCGGTGCTGCCGACATGATCCAGGTCGAGGGGCTTTCCAAGGACTTCGTGCTGCACAATCAGGGCGGCGTGGCCATCCCCGTGCTGCGGGGGGCCGCGCTCAGGGTGGCGCCCGGCGAATGCGTCGCGCTGACAGGCGCGTCCGGGGCAGGCAAATCGACGCTTCTGCGGCTGCTGCAAGGTAATTATGCGCCGGGCGGCGGGTCGCTGGTGGTGGCGGGGCTCGACCTCGCCACGGCCAGTCCGCGCGAGGTGGCCGCGCTCCGCCGGGCCACGCTGGGCTACGTCTCGCAGTTCCTGCGCGTGGTGCCCCGCGTCCCCGCGCTGGAGGTGGTGGCCGAGCCGCTCCTCGTGCTCGGGGTGCCCGAGGGCGAAGCCCGTGATCGGGCCGCGGCGCTTCTCGCCCGGCTCAACCTGCCCGACCGGCTGTGGTCGCTGTCGCCCACGACGTTCTCGGGCGGTGAGCAGCAGCGCGTGAACATCGCACGCGGTTTCGTGCACCCTTATCCGGTGCTACTGCTCGATGAGCCGACGGCCTCGCTCGATCCGGTCAACCGGAGCGTGGTGCTCGACCTCATCCATGATGCGAAGGCACGTGGCGCGGCGCTGGTCGGCATCTTCCACGACGCGCCGGCGCGCGCCGCCGTGGCCGACCGGGAGGTGGACGTCTCCGTGTTCACGCCCGCATCATGAGCGGCGTGCCGCCCCGGATCGTAGCCGTCGTGGGTCCCTCGGGCGTCGGCAAGGACAGCCTGATCGCGGCGCTGGCCGCAGCCGATCCCGCGATGCGACCGCTGCGCCGTGACGTGACCCGGGCCGCCAACGGAACCGAACCGTTCCGCTCCGTCACCGATGCGGAGTTCGACGACCTGGAGGCCGGTAACGCTTTCGCGTTGGCCTGGGGCGCTCACGGGTTGCGCTACGGCGTGCGGCGCGCGGAGATCGCGGCGCTGGCACCGGGCGAGACCGGCCTCGTGAACCTGTCGCGCGGGATGCTCGCACGGGCGGCGGAGGTGTTGCCATGGCTTGCCGTGCTGTCAGTGACGGCCCCGGCGGACGTGCTGGCCGCACGCCTCGCGAGCCGGGGACGGGAGGACGCGCCCGCCATCGCCGCCCGCCTCGCGCGCCGGGTGCCGACGATACCCGAAGGCTCGCCCGTGCTGGAACTCGACAATGGCGGCGCGCTCGATGCGACGGTCGCGGCGGCGCGACGCTGGCTGGCTCAGGTGCCTGCGTGACCCCCGAGCGGCAGATCCTCTATGAGGTGGAAACGACCCGCTCGGTCCTCGCCCACCAGCGACAGCGCCCCGATCCGGTGTGGCCCGGCCAGCGGGTCGAAAGCGTCGCGTGCACGGGCCTCGACCTCCGCGTCCGGGTCGCGTCCCGTCAGGGTGAGGTGCATGCGGAACGCGTCCATCACGTAAGGGTAGCCCCAGCGGTCGAGCAGCGCCTCCTGCGCCTGCGTCAGGTCGGCGGTGCGCCTGCGGGCAAGCTCGGCCTTGCCGGGCGGTGCGCGGAACCGGTCTATCCCCTCGACCACGGCAGCGGCCAGTTCGGTTGGGTTCCGGTCCGGCACCAGGGCGAAGAACCCGCTCAGCCGCGCGACGGTCAGGCGGCCCATATCGGCGGGCTGCAGGTCTGCCGCGAGCGCGCGCGCGGCGGCGGAGAGATCCGCGGCGCCCGCGTCCTGCGCCAGTCGGAAGGGTGGCTTGATCGTCGCATGGAAGCCGTATCGGGCGGGGGCGCCATGGCCGTCGCCCCGCCCCGCACGTGCGTCCCAGCCGAGCCACTCGGCCCCGGCGCGGCCCAGTTGCCCATCCGGCAGCCAGTAGACCGCATAGCGTTCCCAGCCCATCGCACCCCCCGGAGCCATCCATGACCGACACGATCATCACCAACGCCCGTCTCGTTCTGGAAGACGAAGTGATGTCCGGGACGTTGGTTGTCTCGGATGGCAGGATACGCTCGCTCGATGCCGGGTCAACGTCCGTAACCGGTGCGATCGACTGCCATGGCGACCTCGTGATGCCCGGTCTCGTCGAGCTTCATACCGACAATCTGGAGCGCCACATGCAGCCGCGCCCGGGCGTCGACTGGCCCCATGCCGCCGCCATCCTCGCGCACGATCGCGAGTTGACCTCCTGCGGGATCACGACGGTGTTCGACGCGCTGCGCGTGGGCACGCTGCGTTCGGTCACGGGGCTCGGTTACGACGCCTATGCGCGTGCGCTGGCGACCGAGATCCTGGCGATGCGCGACAAGGGCGCGCTCAAGATCTCCCACCACCTGCATCTGCGCGCCGAGATCTGCAGTCAGCACCTCTTGGGGGAACTGGACAGCTTCGGCCCCAAGGATCGCGTAGGGCTGGTGAGCCTGATGGATCACACGCCGGGCCAGCGGCAATTTGCGGATCCCGACAAGCTGCGCGACTACGTCCAGGGCAAGAAGGGGCTGACCCCCGAGCAGTTCGACGTCTATTGCGATGAACTACGGGCGCTGCAGGCATCGCATGGGGCCCACCACGAGGCCGGGGCCGTGGCCGCCGCGCGCCGACTGGGCGCTGCGCTTGCGAGTCATGACGACACGACCGGGGCTCAGGTGGATGTCAGCGCCGGACACGGCGTGACCTTGGCCGAATTCCCCACCACGCTGGAGGCCGCGCGGGCCTGCCGGGCGTGCGGGATCGCCGTGATGATGGGGGCTCCCAACGTGATCCGTGGCGGGTCGCATTCGGGCAATGTGTCGGCCGCGTCCCTGGCCGATGCGGGGCTTTTGGACATCCTCAGCTCCGACTACGTCCCCGCCGCGCTGCTCCTTGCGGCGATGCGGCTGGCCGAACGCGGCGGCGATCTGCCCGCGTCCATCGCGACCGTCACCGTGGCCCCCGCTCGCGCTGTCGGCCTGCACGATCGGGGCCGCTTGGCACCCGGCCTGCGTGCCGACCTCCTCAGGGTCAGGATGAAGGATGGATATCCCGGGGTGATGTCCGTCTGGTCGGAGGGGCAACGCGTGGCCTGATCTCGGGAAACGTACCCGTCTCAGGCGATGCCCGGCACGAATCCGGGGAACGGGTTATAGCCCGGGATGGGGGCCGATGAACGAGGTATGGCTACTCAAGCCCCAAGCGCCAAATCCGTGGAGCAGCATGGCGGGGGCTCCATGGAAAAGGTGCCAAGGGCGTCCGGGCCGAGGTCGAGCGTGACGGCATGGGCCGGCGATGGTGCGACGACCACGGGTCCTTGACCCAGCCGACCCGAGATCGTGCGGTGGACGTGGCCCGCCGGGATCGCGGACGGCGGATGGGTCGCGACGATGTCGGCCAACCGATCCGTGCCATCGAAGCCGATGCGCTCCATATGCGCGATCCCTGTCACCATCGGTGGGTGGTGTTGAGCCAGAAGGGTCGGGCCCGCCACGTCCAGCGCGCGCACGATCCAGGCGGCGCGGGCCATGTCCAGGCGCCCGCCGGCGGCGTCCGGGATCGTGTCGTCGAGCGTCGCGACCGTCAGGCCGGGCAGGCGGACGACATGGCCGGGACCAGGCTCGGCGGCCTCCATCCGGTCGGCGAAGTCCTCCCATAAGGCCGGGCCGTCATGGTTGCCCGGCAGCGGCCACCAGGGCGCGGTCAGGCGGTCGAGCTCCGGGCGCAGGGTCGCGGAGCTCTCGGCCCGGCCGTCGTCGGCCAGGTCGCCGGTGACGAGGATGCCGTCGAGGGACAGCGCGTCGAGATTGTCGACCTCGCGTCGCAGATGGGCGAGCGTGTCGATGCGGCCGTAGGCGAGGGCGCCCCCTTCGAGGACGTGCAGGTCGGTCAGCTGGGCGATGAGCGGCATGTCAGGCCTCGAAGCGGAGCGCGGTGGCGCGGTCGAGATGGAACCCGATCCGGTCGCCGGGTGCCAGCCGGCGCGCGGCGCGGTCGTGCGCCAGGAGGTGCGCGCCGCACACCGTCTCCAGCTCCAACCGGGTGGAGGCGCCGAGATAGGTCGCGCGGCGCACGGTAGCGGGTTGGCCCTCGCCCCCGGGCGCGAGCCGGATCGCCTCGGGGCGGTAGAGCGCGCCCTCCACCTCGTTCGTCTCGCCCACGAACCTCGCCACGAAGCGCGTGGCCGGCACCTCGTAGATCGCGCGCGGGGGTCCGACCTGCTCGATCCGGCCCCCGGACATGACGACGATGCGGTCGGCCAGCGCCATCGCCTCGGGCTCATCATGGGTGACGTAGACGACCGTGACGCCCTGCGCGTGCAGCGGCTCCGCGATCTCCTCGCGCAGCGCGGCATCGAGCGCGGTCAACGGCTCGTCGAGAAAGATCGCGCGCGGCTCGACGGCGAGCGCGCGGGCGAGAGCCACGCGCGGCCGCTGGCCGCCCGAAAGCTGGTCGATGCGCCGATCCGCCAGCGGCGCGATGCGGCATAGGTCGAGATGGCGCGCGGCCCGCACGGTGACCTGGGCGCGGGACAGACCCTTGCAGGCGCGGGCCGTGGGCCACGTTGCCCGCGACGGTCATGTTCGGGGACAGCGCGTGGGACTGGAACACCATGCCCACGCGCCGCCGCTCGATGGGCACGGGGGTCACGTCCTCGCCGTCATAGAGGACCGTGCCGCCGGGGTCGGGCCGGTCGAGACCCGACAGGATCCGCAGGAGCGTGGTCTTGCCGCAGCCGGAGGGCCCGAGCAGGATGACCGTCTCGGCGGGCGCGACGTCGAGGTCGAGCGGCGTCAGCGCGACGGTGCCGCCCGGATAGGTGCGGCCGCAGGCGCGGGCCTCGATCCGGGTGGCGGTCACCTGCGGCCGACCCGCTGGATCGCGACCGGGAGCGGAACGAGCATCACGAAGAATACCAGCGTGTAAACCGACGCCACCTCCAGCCGCATCGACGCATAGCTGCCGGCGAGGCTCACGGGCAGTGTCCCGGTCAGCGGCGTGTGCAGCATCCATGTCAGGTTGGACTCCCCGATCGAGAGGGTGACGACCATCAGGGCGCCCGCGAGGATTCCGCCCCGCGCGTCGGGCACGATCACGTCCGCGAAGCGCCGCCAGGGCCCCGCCCCCAGCGACGCGGCCCCCGCCTCCAGCGTGCGGGCGTCGATGGCCTGGAGCGAGGCGACGACGGCGCGGATCATGAATGGCAGCGTGAAGAGGACATGGCCCACCAGGATGAACGCCCAGGAGGTGCGCAGCGGCGTGCCCCCGTAGACGAGGATCAGCGCCAGCGCGATGGCGAGGCCCGGCACCGCGACCGGCAGGGTCAGCACCTCCTCGATGGCGCGGGAGAGCCGAGAGGGGTTGCGCACGAGGTGCCAGGCGGCGGGCACGCCGATGACCAGCGTGCAGGCCAGCGTGGCCAGCGCGATGCCCAAGGACAGCCAGATCGTGTCCAGATAGAGGTCGAGCACCTCGCCGACCCATCGCAGCGTCAGGCCGGAGGAGAGGCCGCGGAAGTAGCTCTCGGTCACGCCCGCCGTCATCGAGACCAGCGCGGGCACGATCAGGAAGGCGGCCAGCGCCGACGTGAAGGCGAGCCCCGCCCAGAAGCCCGCGCCCCTCATCCGGCGGCCGCCACGGAGGAGCCGCCGAAGGTCCGCGCGAGGGCGCGGACGGCCCAGGTCACGAGGCCCAGCACGATCGACAGCGACCCGGCGGCGGCGAAATTCGCCTGGAGCGTGAACTCGGTGTAGATCACCATCGGCAGCACGTCGATGTTCGTGGCCAGCGTGAAGGCCGTGCCGAACGCGCCCATGGCCGTGGCGAAGGCGATGGCCCCCGAGGCCAGGAGCGCGGGTGCCAGCGCGGGCAGTTCCGACGTCGCGCAGCACCTGAAGGCGGGAGGTGCCCTGGACGCGCGCCGCCTCCGGCAGAGCAGGGTCGATCTGCTCGACGCCCGCCATAACCGTGAGCAGCACGCGCGGGATCGAGAAGTGCAGGTATCCCGGGAACAGCCCGGTCATCGAAAAGGCCAGGACCAGCCGCCCCTGCCGCCCGGCCAGGATGATGACCATGAAACCCACCACCACGCCCGGGAACGCGAGCGGGAAGGTCAGCATCGCCACCAGCAGCCCACGCCCCGCGAAGCGCACGCGCCCCAGGAACAGCGCCGCCAGGGTCGCGAGCGCCAGCGTGGTGACGGTGACCGCCGCCGACAGCAGGGCCGTCGAGACCATCGCCTCGCGGTGGCGCGGGTTGGTCAGGACGCTCGCATAGGCCGCGAGACCGTCTTCGCCCGAGGCACCCACCAGCACCAGCCGCGCGATCGGCAGCACGAATAAGGCGAGCGCCACGATCGCGGCGGGCAGGATGAGGAGGAGGTCGAAGCGGGGCATGGCGGGCGCGGCACGGTCGGGACGGGCTCCGGCCCGGAGGCTCGGCGCATCGGCAGGTAGCGCTCGCCGAAGGCGGCCTGGACTTCATGCGGGCGTAATCCACGGGCTCGGCACGCGCTTGATCCTCGTCCGCAGGAAGCGCGCCGCGATCTCGACGGGCAGGACGATGGCGCGCGGGGCGCAGATGGGCGTTGGCCCACGCGCCGACAGGATGAAGTCGAGGATGCGCCTGCCGTTCTCCTCGCTGGGAGCGTCCGCGACCCGCGACTGGACATAAGGCACCACGACCGTGCCCTCCTCGGGGATCACGAACTCGAAGGTTCCGTCCTCGGTGTAGCTGGCGCGGTCGGCATCGAAGTCGTCGTCGAGCAGGATCGGGATCTCGCCCGACACCACGCGCGCGTAGCTGGTCTGCCTGGGCACGATCGGGTCGTTCCCGGCCAGCGCGTGGAGGTACTCTATGGCGGTTGTGAAATCGTCGAGCGTGCCGCCCCGCGCGCGGTTCACGGCCACCGCGCCCGCATAGCCCACGATGGCCGAGGACGGGTCGAGATAGCCGACCATGCCGGCATAGGCCGGGTCGGGCAGGTCCTCCCAGCTTGTCGGGATCGGCGCGTCGCCGAGCGCGTCGACGTTCACGAAGAAGCCCAGCGTGCCCTGATGCATCGTGAACCAGCGGCCCTCGGGGTCCTTGAGGCCCTCGGGGATCTCCTCGAAGCCCGGCGGCATGTAGGCCTGGACGGCGCCCTTGGTGCCCGTCTTGATGCCCGTGGTGACGCCGTAGTCAGGCGATGTCGGCCACGGGGTTGGCGCGCTCGGCCATCAGCTGAGCGAGGGTCTGGCCCAAGTTCCTGTTGTCGTGTGGCATCCGGATGCCGAACTCCGCCTCGATGGCGTCGATCACCGATGCCCAGTCGTCCCATTCGGGCGGGCAGTCGTAGCAGATGGCATCCTGCGCGGCGGCGATCTGCGGCAGCGCGGCCATCAGGCCAACGGCGGCGAGGCGGGTGAGGCTGTTCGTGGTCCTGTCCTGTCGGTGCGCCTCTGACGGGCCGCTGCGGGAGGGGGCAGGGATGCCGAACCGCGTCGCATCGGGCTGGCGGCCTCGCGGAGACGTGCGAGCGTGCCCCCGTCGAGGAACCGGGTGGGCATGACGAGGCACCGCGTTGCCCCGCCGGCCATCATCTCCAGCAGGATCTCTGCCGCCGCCCGGCCCATCGAGCGGGCGGGCTGGCGCACGGTGGCCAGCGGCGTCTGCGTCGGGCGCGCCATCGGCAGCCCGTCGAAGCCCACGACCGACAGGTCGCCCGGCACGTCGAGGCCCAGCCGCCGGGCGGCCTGCGCCGTCTGCAGCGCCAGCAGGTCGTTGGAGCACAAGAGCGCCGTCGGCCCCGCGACCCGCGCCACAAGCCGCTCCAGCGCCGTGTCGAAGGCTGGCGCATCGGAGGCGAAATCCACCTCCTCGGCCGGCCAGGAATCGAAGTCGGCGGCCGCCATCGCGTCGCGGTAGCCTTCGTAGCGCGCCCGCGACCGGTCCGAGGTCGCGAAGTCGCCGCCCAGGAACCCGATCCGCCGATGCCCGAAGGCGAGCACGCGCGCGGTCGCGGCGCGGCTGGCCGCGCGGCCGTCCACGGTGGCCAGCGCCGCGCCCGCGGCCGACCCGTCGGGCCGGTCTTAGAGCAGCACGAAGGGCCACCCGAGCATGGCAGCCGCGCCAGCCCCGCCTTCGAGGGCGCGGCCAGCGTCAGGATCGGACCGTCCACGCCGCGCCCGCCGAGCGTGCGCGCCAGATCCTCGTCGGCGGCCGGGTCGTAGCCCGCGTTCATCAGCAGCGTCGAGAACCCCGCGGGGCGCGCGCAGCCCTCGATCCCCTCCAGCGAGCGGGCGAAGATCGGGTTCGCCACGGTCGGCACGACGATCCCGATCAGGCGGCTCCCGCCCCGGCGCAGCGACCGGCCCGCCTCCGAGCGGACGTAGCCCAGCCGGTGCATCGTCGCGCGCACCCGGGCGGCGGTCGCGGCACCCATGGGACCCGAGCCGTCGGGCACGCGCGACACGGCGCCGGTGGCAGCCCCGGCCTCCTCGGCGACATGTCGGATGGTGAAACGGGGCATGGCGACCCTGCGGGTGTGGAACCGTTTCCACACTGCGAGCCGGCGCATGCGACGGGTGCGTGACACCGAGGCGTCCGGCGGACGGATGGCGGGAGGATGCGCCCCCCGCCACCCGGTGGGTCAGCGGATGCCGCGCTGCCTGCGTAGCGCGTCTGCAGGCTCGGTAGTGTCTCAGTTTGAAAACCGAGAGGCTTGACGGGATGGCGTATGAACTAAACTTTAAGACTGCTTGTAGTAAGGTGCGGTCTACACGGGTCAGGAGGCCACGAAACCGGGAGAGCGGGGTTCTCTGGCGGTCATCCAGAGCCCTTCGTCGGTCTCCAGCCTCATCTCCCAAGCTCATCACCTCAATCTCATCCTCCTCACCCGCCCTCCTCGGTTGGTGTTTCACAATATGTAAAACCTGTGTGTAGACACTGCTCTCACTCCGACGCAGCGCCTGTAGCCCTGCTTTCATCCAGACTCAGCTGCTTAGCCGCATCCTCCGCCCGCCGCGTGACCGACCACGTCCCGTGCGCGATATGGCAGCCTGCACCCTCGTCATAGCCTTCCCCTTCTGCTGATGTCATGGGCCTCCATAAGGCTTGTTCAAGCCCTGTGTCCAGATCTCTCGTCATGTCGGCTCCGTATAACCGCAAGGTTGCTCAACGCGCCTTACGAAGACCGGGAGAAACATCATACCAAGAGGACCGCAGAGCCAGAGGATGCCAGCGGACGTGATCGGCAACGCTGTTCATATTGCCAGGATCGCGACCGGAGAATAGGAAGAAACGACGTTGAAGCAACCTGCGAAGCGCGCGAGCGGTTTGGCGGGAGCATCTGCACGTCAGGAGAACACAACGGCAGAGGAGCGCAGCAAGATCGCCCGCAAGGCGGCGTCTGCGAGGTGGGATCGATGCCGAGCTATGACCCCCGTGCAGTTGCCAATGATTTCCTGAAGCTCAATGGCAGACCTATGAGCCAGATGAAGCTTTAAAAGCTCGTTTACATGGCCCATGGATGGAACCTTGCGATCAACCGGGAACCGCTAGTCACAGGTAGAATTGAAACTTGGGACGGCGGTCCAGTAATGAGAGCAATCTGGAACCATCTTAGAGACTTTGGCTATAACTCGGTTGATCTTTTACTTGGTCGTAACGCTAGTGAGCCTTACCTAGGTGTTCAGTCCCGGCATTTGGTGGATCGGATTGAGGATGAATTGATCCGGCTCTGATGTCCAGATTTTGCAGATGTGTTCGTAGGGCGTGAGGCCGCCGAGGGTCTTGAGCCTGCGGGCGAAGTTATAGGCCGCCATGAAGTCGCCAAGGTGGGTGCGCAGCTGATCGTGGCTGTCGTAATGGTAACGTCTGACGTTCAGCCGTCGCCGATCCCCCGGATCGGCTTTAGGCCTCACCCTCCTTGATCGTGCGCCTCGTCCGCTCGACCTGGCCGTTGGTCCACGGGTGGTTGGGCTTGGTCAGCCGGTGCTCGATCCCGTTGGCGTCGCAGATCATGTCGAAGCGCATGGGTCGGGAGAGGATCGTGTTCCTGTTCCGCGGCTGCTCGGCGAACTGGATGCCGTTGTCCATTGCCCGGCAGGGCTATTGCTCCGAAGGAAACTATCCCGAGGAGGGGCCGGTGAGGGCAGATCGCATGGCGACCAGATCCGCGATACGGCACGGCCTCGAGCATGTGCTGCAGGAAGGCTCCGGCAGCGCCGTGCGCCGGTCGGCCGCCGAAGACGCTGCGGCATCGCGATGTTCTCCAGCCCGTGAGATGCGGATCGAGCGCGTGGACTGGAACATCAGCGCCACGTTGCGCTCAGAAGCCGTCCCTCGGCACGTCCCACCCGTCGTGCTGTACGGCCTCGCGCTCGGTGACGCGAGCTTGGCTGGTTCGCGTCGATGCCCGCGAAGAGATGAAGCTTCGCCCTCGGCGGTTTGAACCTCGGCTCGATGTCCCCTCTCGCCGGCAGATTGCTTCGCAATCGCCTGTCCCGCTGCCCGGCAGGTCACGGTCGCGCTGTCGGATCGACGCGGCAGCGCGCCGCACCCCCGGTCATGCGAAGCATGATCCCGGGAGGGGGGCAGTGGATGTGGAAGAACCCGATCGGGTAGCGCTTGAACCGTTGTCGCTTCGGTTTGTCCCCCTCGACGTCCGGCAGGCGGGAAATGCCATGTCGCTGCAGGCACCGGTGCAGCGCCGACCGCGTCAGGTGCGGGATCTGTGGCTGCAGGGCGTAGAGGCAATCGTCCAGCGGCAGCAGGGTATGGCGTCGAAAGGCAACGATCGCCGCTTCCCCGGCCTCGGTCAGAACCGTCGAGGCGGTCTGCGCGGTCTGACCGTCGCGCGCTTGCGCCCGCGACCGTCTTCGGGTTGATCCCAAGTTCCTCGCTCAGCTGCGCGACCGAGCGAGCCTGCCCCTCGTCGGGATCATGCTTCGCATGACCCTGTCGGGCAGTGGATCGCTGTATTGCAGCTCTGACGGCGTGCGTGGTCGTGGCGCTCCCGTGACGAACCTGTCCCATAATGCTTCCTTCCATTCCATCGAAAGAATCGCACCATCAAACCGTGGGATCAAACACCTAACTTGAACGCCCGAAGTCCAACCCTCGCAGTGGATTCGCGGTCTTGCCGGTCTGGCGGCGTCGTTGAGCGGAGAGCCTTCATCCCGGCATCGTCCAGCCGCAGGCTCGGAGAAACAGTCTTCCGGCTCCGCTCCTTGGAGATCTTCCGCCATTCCGGCGCGCCGGATTCGTCTATCGCCATCTTGAAACGCACGTCTCGTCCGAACGTTTTTGACTTCCGCCCCTTACGCGATCGGCCCGGATGCCGTTGTCCGTCATTCCCGTCCTGGTCGACCAGACGCAGAAGAAGCTCCGCCGAAGAGGACGTCTGAGAAGGGGCATGCCGGAAAGGACCTTCATCCCTCTCGGGATATCGCTTCTCGATCCCTGCCGGCAGCGGTCAGGCCTGTCCGGATCGCCGCGTCACCGGCTGCAGGCTGCCGACCGCGCTGCCGGTCGGTGGCGGCCCCGGACCATTTCCGCATCGAACCGACCTCTGGGACTTGCCGTGCATGCCCTGCCGGTCCGTGGATCGCAGGACCCGCGCTGCTCGCGCTCGTTGCCGTCGGCCATTCCCGTCCTGCAGCTCGACGGTGGGGTCTGCCCAAGCACCACCGCCACCACGCCGATCCACAAGATGAACCCGGAAGATCGTGGGCGTGCAATGAAGACAGTACATCTGCAACGCAGCCGGAACAGTCGTCACCGTTGCGAGATCGCCCAGGCCGGATGGGTCCAGTAATCGACCTCCTCCCGCGGCAGCGACCGGCCGAGGATGTGATCCGCCGCCTTCTCCCCCACCATGATCGACGGCCCGTTCAGGTTGCCGTTCGTGATCCGCGGGAAGATCGAGGAATCCGCCACCCGCAACCCCTCTACCCCGATCACCCGGCACTCCGGATCGACCACGGAGGCCGGATCGTCCACCGCGCCCATCCGGCAGGTGCCGCAGGGATGATAGGCGGATTCGGCATGTTGCAGGATCGCCGCGTCCAGCTCCGCATCCGTCTGCACGCCCGCCCCGGGCTGGATCTCGTGGCGGCGGAACGCCGCGAAGGCATCCTGGGCGAAGACCTCCCGCGTCAGCCGGATGCAGGTCCGGAACTCCTCCCAGTCCTGCGGGTGCGCCATGTAGTTGAACCGGATCCGCGGGGCCTCCGCCGGGTCCGCCGAGCGCAAGGTGACGTCTCCCCGAGAGGCCGACCGCATCGGCCCGACATGCGCCTGGAACCCGTGCCCCTCGGCGGCGACCTTCCCGTCGTAGCGCACGGCAAGAGGCAGGAAGTGATACTGTATGTCAGGGTATTGCACCCCAGCCGCCGACCGGATGAAAGCGGCGGACTCGAAGTTGTTCGTCGCCCCCGGCCCGGTCCGCGTGAACAGCCACCGCGCCCCGACGTAGGCCTTGCCCAGAAGGTTCCAGTACCGGAACAGCGTCACCGGAAGCGAGGCCGCCATCTGCACGTAGATCTCCAGATGGTCCTGCAGGTTCCGCCCCACGCCGGCCCGATCCGCCCGAACCTCGATGCCATGCTCCGCCAGATGCGCGCCCGGGCCGATCCCGGACAGCATCAGCAGCTTCGGCGAATTGATCGAGCTTGCGGCGACGATGACCTCCGCCCGCGCCTCCACCAGCCGCCCGCCGGCCAGCCGGACACCGGTGGCGCGCCCGTCGGTGAACGCGATGCGCTCCGCGAAACCCTGCACCACGTGGCAGTTTCCCGTCGCCTCCGCCGGCTTCAGATAGGCGTTCGCCGCAGACCACCGCCGCCCGCGATGCACCGTCTGCTCCATCGGGCCGAAGCCCTCCTGCTGCGCGCCGTTGTAATCGTCCGTCACCTCGTAGCCGGCCTGCCGCCCGGCATCGACGAACGCCTGGTAGAGCGGGTTCAGCCGCGTTCCCCGCGACACGTGCAGCGGCCCGTCGGTCCCCCGCCACGTCGGATCGCCGCCGTGCCCGCCGTCGTGCCAGGTCTCCATCCGCTTGAAGTAGGGCAGCACGTCCGCGAAGCCCCAGCCCGCGGCGCCGCTCTCGGCCCAATGTTCGTAGTCCATCGGATGCCCGCGGACGTAGACCATGCCGTTGATGCTGCTCGATCCGCCGCGCACCTTGCCGCGCGGCGTCGCCAGCACGCGCCCGCCCAGATGCGGCTCCGGCTCGGACCGGAAGCCCCAGTCGTAGCGCGCCATGTTCATCGGGAACGACAGCGCACCCGGCATCTGGATCAGCGGTCCCATGTCCGAGCCGCCGAACTCCACCACCAGCACCGACCGGCCCGCCTTGGCCAGACGATAGGCGATGGCGCAACCGGCGGAGCCCGCGCCCACCACGACGTAGTCCGCGATCAGCGTGGCCATCAGAACGCGGCCTCGACCCGTCCCATGCCGACGTAGATCGTCTGCGCCTCGGTGTAGTGGTCCATCGCCATCCGCGCGTTCTCCCGCCCGATGCCGGATGCCTTGGAGCCGCCGAAGGGCATGCCCGCCGGCGTCAGGTTGTACTGGTTGATCCAGACGGTCCCGGCCTCGAACGCCCGGGCGACGCGGTGCGCGCGGGGCAGGTCGCGGGTGAAGACGCCCGCCGACAGCCCGAAGTCCGTGTCGTTGGCACGGCGGATCGCCTCCGGCTCGTCGGCGAAGGTCAGAACGGACATGACCGGCCCGAAGATCTCCTCGCGCACGCAGGTCATGTCGTCGGTCAAGATCGGTCAGCACGGTCGGCCCGATCCAGAAGCCGTCGCGGTCGAGGCGCTCGCCGCCTGTGCACGGTCGCGCCTTCCGCCCGCGCCGTCTTCATGTGGCGCAGCACGAGATCCATCTGCGCCTGCGTCGTCATCGGGCCGAAGTTGGTCGCCTCATCCAGCGGATCGCCGATCGTGGCGGCCGAAATGCGCGTCTTCAGCCGTTTCAGGAATTCCTGAAAGATGCCTTCCTGCACGAAGACCCGCGTCCCGTTCGAGCAGACCTGGCCCGAGGAATAGAAGTTCCCGTTGATCGCCCCCGAGACCGCATCGTCGATGTCGGCGTCGTCGAACACGAGGATCGGGGACTTGCCGCCCAGCTCCATCGTGACGTGCTTCATCCCGCTCGCCGCCGCCGCGGCGACCTTGCGGCCCGTGGGCACCGAGCCGGTGAGCGAGACCTTGGCGACGCGGCTGTCGGTCGTGAGCATGGCCCCGACCTCGCCCAGCCCCTGCACCACGTTGAACAGCCCCGCGGGGAGCCCCGCCTCGTGCAGGATCTCCGCGACCTTCAGCGCGCAGAGCGGCGTCGACTCGGACGGCTTGAAGACCATCGCGTTGCCGGTGGCGAGCGCCGGCGCGCCCTTCCAGCAAGCGATCTGCGTCGGATAGTTCCAGGCCCCGATCCCGACGCAGACGCCCAGCGGCCGGCGGACCGTGTAGGCCCAGTCGTCGCCGAAGCTGCATCGACGTGCCGGTGACGTCCGCCGCGAGCCCGCCGAAATACTCCAGCGCATCCGCCCCCGAGGTGGCGTCGGCGACCAGCGTTTCCTGCAGCGGCTTGCCGGTGTCGAGCGTCTCCAGCACCGAAAGCTCCCGGTTCCGCTCCCGGATCATGTCGGCCGCCCGGCGCAGGATGCGACCGCGCGCCGTGCCGTCCAGCGCCGCCCAACCCGCCTGCGCGCGCGCCGCCGATGCCAGCGCGCGCTCGACAATGGCGGGCGTCGCGGCGTGGACGGTCGCGATGGTCTCCCCGGTCGCGGGATAGATCACCGGGATCGGCGTGCCGGCGGTGTCTTCGACATAGGCCCCGTCGACGAAGTGGCTGGCGGTCGGCTGGGCGTCGGGCAGGTCGGTCATCATTCCCCCCTCGGGAAGCGCTGGTTCTCTTCGAGGACGTTCAGGTCCATGTGGTTGCGCATGTAGCGTTCGGAAGCGACGCGCAGCGGCTGGTAATCCCAGGGGTAGTAGCCGCCCTGCCGCAGCGCCTCGTAGACGATCCAGCGCCGGGCCTGGCTCTCGCGGACCTCCGCGTCGAAGCGGTCGAGGTCCCAGCGGGCATCGGCGTCGGCGCGGAAATGCGCCATCGTGCCGGCATGGGCGGGGTCGCCCGCGAGGTTCGCAAGCTCGTGCGGATCGGCGTCCAGATCGAAGAGCTGCTCCGGGTCCGCGGGGCAGCGCGTGTACTTCCACCGCCCCTGCCGCAGCGCGACCATCGGCGTGATCGTCCCTTCGGCGGCGTATTCCATCGCCACGGGCGTGGTGCGCGTGCCGCCCCGCCCCAGCGGCACGAGGCTCTCGCCCGTCGTCCAGGGCTCCACCTCCGACATGTCCACCCCGGCGAGGTCGCAGAGCGTCGGGCAGACGTCGATGTTGCTGACGGGCGTGAGGTCCAGCCCCGGTTCGATGCCGGGCGCGGCGATCATCAGGGGCACCCGGGCGGAGCCTTCGAGGAAGGACATCTTGTACCACAGCCCCCGCTCGCCCAGCATGTCGCCATGGTCGGACACGAAGAGCACGATCGCCTCCTGCCGGGTGTCGTCGAGCACCTTCAGGATCTCCCCGATCTTGCCGTCGATGTAGGAGATGTTGGCGAAGTAGGCGCGACGGGACCGTCGGACGTCCTCGCGGCGCACATCGAAGTTGCCGCGGTCGTTGGCATCGAGAATGCGCTGCGAATGCGGATCGTGATCCTCGTAGGCCATCTCCGGAACAGGCGGATCGAGGTGCTCGCAATCCTCGTAGAGGTCCCAGAACTCCCGGCGCGCCACGTAGGGATCGTGCGGATGCGTGAAGCTCGCCGTCAGGCACCAGGGCCGCGGGTCGTGGCCGCGTGCGTAGTCGTAGAGCTTCGTCTTGGCATGATGCGCGACGTCGTCGTCGTATTCCATCTGGTTGGTGATCTCGGCCACGCCGGAGCCCGTGACGGACCCCATGTTGTGATACCACCAGTCGATCCGCTCGCCGGGGCGGCGGTAGTCGGGCGTCCAGCCGAAGTCGGCGGGATAGATGTCGGTGGTCAGGCGCTCCTCGAACCCATGGAGCTGATCGGGGCCGACGAAATGCATCTTGCCCGACAGACACGTCTGCCAGCCCGCACGGCGCAGGTGGTGGGCGTAGGTCGGAATGTCCGAGGCGAATTCGGCCGCGTTGTCGTAGACCCTCGTGCGACTGGGAAGCAGGCCGGACATGAAGCTCGCCCGCCCCGGCGCGCAGAGCGGCGAGGCGGTGTAGCAGTTTCGGAACCGGCGGGACCTGGCGGCGAGCGCCTTCAGGTTGGGCGCGTGCAGCCAGTCGGCGGGCCCGTCGGGGAAGAGCGTGCCGTTGAGCTGGTCCACCATCACGATCAGGATGTTCGGTTTCGTCACGGGCGCAGCCCCCGTTCGATGTAGCCGGCGACGAGGGCGATGGAGCGGTCGGTGGCCAGTTCCTCGCGCCGCAGCGCCTGGCGCATGTAGAGCCCGTCGATCAGCGCGCCGATCCCCTCGGCCAGCACCTGTGCATCGTCCGTCAGCGGGCGCAGGGCATGGACGAGGTTGGAGCGCAGCCGCGCGTGGTAGA
Organism: uncultured Alphaproteobacteria bacterium; assembly: GCA_963757495.1. GTDB lineage: Bacteria > Pseudomonadota > Alphaproteobacteria > Rhodobacterales > Rhodobacteraceae > Jannaschia. The sequence continues at coordinate 506,424 of CAVWRZ010000016.1, read as the reverse complement.
CGTGGAGCAGCCGGCGCGTGTCGGCGTCGCGATGAGCCTGCACGTAGAAGCTGAGCCAGGCGGCGACGACCTCCGCGTCGAAGTTGGCGGGCCCGAAGCTCGCGCGGACGATGGCGTCGAGCCGCGCGCGGGGCGTATCGGCCCCGTCCATGGCCGCCCGCGCCGCCGCCCCGAAATCCGACAGGATGCGGCGCATCGCGGCCAGCAGCATCCGGTCCTTGGACCCGAAGTAATGGTGCGCCAGCGCGGAGGACATGCCCGCGCGCTTGGCAATCCGTGCGACGGTGACGTCCCGCGCGCCCGTCGCCGCGATCTCCGCGATGGCGGCGCGCACGAGTGCATCGCGGCGTTGGGGTTCCATTCCGATGCGGGGCACGACAGACTCCGGGGCAGCAGTTCGACCATGACGGGTCGCCAGAATCTTGATTGACCCGTCAGTCAATAAAAGGCCCCAGGGCCGAAACGTCAACCGGGAGACCCGACATGAACCGCATCCTCACCGCCGCCTCCGCGCTCGCGCTGACCGCCGGATCCGCTTTCGCCGCCTGCGAGGAGGTCGTCTTCGCCGACGTCGGCTGGACCGACATCACCGCGACCACGGCCACCGCGACCACCATCCTCGACGCGCTCGGCTACGAGACCGACGTCAAGGTGCTGTCCGTGCCGATCACCTACACCTCCATGGCCGAGGGCGACATCGACGTGTTCCTGGGCAACTGGATGCCCACGATGGAGGCCGACATCGCCCCCTACCGCGAGGCCGGCACCGTCGACACCGTCCGCACGAACCTGGAGGGCGCGAAGTACACGCTGGCCGTGAATGCCGCCGCCACCGCGCTCGGCATCGCCACCTTCGAGGACATCGCGGCCAATGCCGACGCGCTGGACGGGAAGATCTACGGCATCGAGCCGGGCAACGACGGCAACCGCCTGATCCAGTCGATGATCGACGGCGACGCCTTCGGGTTGGGCGAGTTCGAGGTCGTCGAATCCTCCGAGCAGGGGATGCTGGCGCAGGTCGAGCGCCTGTCGCGCCGCGACGAGCCCATCGTGTTCCTGGGCTGGGAGCCGCATCCGATGAACGCCAACTTCGACATGGGGTATCTGGAGGGGGGCGACGACTTCTTCGGCCCCAACCTCGGGGGGGCCACCGTGCTGACGAACACGCGGGCCGGCTACGTCGCCGAGTGCGCGAACGTCGGGGCGCTGCTGAACAACCTCGAGTTCAGCCTCGCCATGGAGAACGAGATCATGGCCGCGATCCTGGACGACGGCACCGATCCGGAAGAGGCCGCCGCGACCTGGTTGCGCGCCAACATGGGCGTCCTCGACGGCTGGCTCGACGGCGTGACCACGCTGGATGGCGGCGATGCGATGGAAGCGGTCGACAGCCGCGCTGCAGTGACGTCCGGCACGCCTCGGCCGCGCGCCGGGGCCGCACCACCGCGAAGGAGCCTCGACATGGCCAGCCATCCGACCATCGTCCCCTACCTCAGCTACGTCGATGCGAAGGCGGCAGTCGCCTTCCTGACCGACGCCTTCGGCCTGACGATCGTGCAGATGCAGGAAGACGACGGCGCGGTCGTCCACGCGGAGCTCGCGCATGGCAACGGCGTGGTGATGATGGGCACGGCGGACCTGCCGAAGGGATCGCCCGGCATCTTCCTCGTGGTGGAAGACGTGGACGCACATCATGCGACGGCCATGGCCGCGGGGGCGCGCGAGGTCTATCCGCCCGAGAGCACCGAATGGGGCGCGCGTCGATGGCGGGCCTGCGATCCCGAAGGCCACGAATGGACCTTCGGCACCTACCAGCCCAGCACGGAACCTCCCGAATGGGCCTGATCCCGAAGGGCCCCGCATGGACTGGCTGACCGAGAACAAGATCCCGCTGGGCGATGCGGCGGCGGCGCTCTTCGAGTGGCTGCAGGACACCGGCCGGCCGTTCTTCGACGGGCTGTCGGTGGCGATGGAGGCGATGATCACCGTCTTCCTCGCCATCCTGCAGGACCCGCCCAACACCGGCTGGATCCGCGACGTGGGCCGCAACGAGGAGGCATACCTCTACTCCCCGGATTTTCACCCCTTCGTCGTCATCGCCGCCTTCGTGGCGCTCACCTGGGGCGCTCCAGCGGTCGTGGAAGGTCTGCCTCTTCGTGACGCTCGGCTTCCTCTTCATCCTCAACCAGGACTACTGGGAGGAGACGACGGAATCGCTTACTCTCGTCCTGTCGGCCTGCGTCGTCTGCATGGCCATCGGCGTTCCCGTCGGCATCGCCGTCGCGCACCGGCCTCGCCTCTACGCATGGATGCGCCCGGTGCTGGACCTGATGCAGACGCTGCCGACCTTCGTCTACCTCATTCCCGCCATCGTGTTCTTCGGCATCGGCATGGTGCCCGGGGCTGATCGCGACGGTGATCTTCGTGCTGCCGGCACCCATCCGGCTGACGCATCTGGGCATCTCCTCCACGCCGACGTCGCTCATCGAGGCCGCGCAGGCCTTCGGCGCGACCCGGAAGCAGACGCTCTGGAAGGTGGAGCTGCCCTACGCCCTGCCGCAGATCATGGCCGGGCTGAACCAGACGATCATGCTGTCGCTGTCGATGGTGGTGATCGCGGCGCTTGTGGGGGCAGACGGGCTCGGCGTGCCCGTGGTGCGCGCACTCAACCAGGTGAACACCTCGCTCGGGTTCGAGAGCGGCTTCATCATCGTCGTCGTCGCCATCATGCTCGACCGGATGCTGCGGATGGAGCGGAAATGAGCGTCGTCGGGGCCTGCCACTGCGGCGCGGTGCGCTTCGAGGTCGCGCTGACCGACGGGATCGCCACGGCGCGGCGTTGCGATTGCTCCTACTGCGCGATGCGGGGGGCCGTCGCGGTGTCGGCGCGGGTCGGGGATCTGACCTTCCGGCAGGGAGAGGACGCATTGACCCGCTACACGTTCAACACGCGCGCAGCGGAGCATTTCTTCTGCGCCGTCTGCGGCATCTATACCCACCACCGCCGCCGCTCGAACCCGGACGAGTTCGGCGTCAACCTCGCCTGTCTGGAGGGGCACACGCCGTTCCTGCCCGTCGTCGACGTGATGGACGGGCGCAACCATCCGACCGACACCGGCGGGCCCCGCGTGGCCGGAACGCTGCGATTCGAGGCGGCGGAGGAGCCGAAATGACCCGCCCCGCCGTCGAGTTCGACCGGGTCTCCATCGTCTTCGGGGACCGTCCGGAGACGGCCCTGCCGCCGATGGACGAGGGCAAGACCCGTTCGCAGGTGCAGCAGGCGACGGGTCAGGTGCTGGGCGTCCACGATTGCTCGCTGACCGTGGAGCAGGGGGAGATCCTGGTCCTGATGGGGCTGTCGGGTTCCGGCAAATCCACGCTGCTGCGCGCCGTCAACGGGCTGAACCCGGTCGTGCGCGGCGAGGTGCGGATCGACGACGGCACCGCGATGGTGAGCGTCACGCATGCGAAGCCGAGCCAGCTTCGCCGGTTGCGCCAGGGCCGGGTCGCGATGGTGTTCCAGCAGTTCGGTCTGCTGCCCTGGCGGCGGGTGCGCGAGAACGTCGGGCTCGGGCTGGAACTCGCGGGCATGAAGGCCGCGGAGCGGAATGCGGCGGTGGAGAAGCAGCTCGAGCTCGTTGGCCTTACGGAGTGGGCGGACACCCGCGTGGGCGAACTTTCGGGCGGCATGCAGCAGCGCGTGGGTCTGGCCCGCGCCTTCGCCACCGACGCGCCGATCCTGCTGATGGACGAGCCCTTCTCCGCGCTCGACCCGTTGATCCGGTCCCGGCTGCAGGACGAGCTTCTGCAATTGCAGGCCCGGCTGAAACGCACGATCGTCTTCGTCAGCCACGACCTCGACGAGGCGTTCAAGCTGGGCCAGCGCATCGCCATCATGGAAGGCGGGCGCATCATCCAGTGCGGCACCCCGGCGGACATCTTCAACAACCCGGTCAACGACTACGTCGCCGATTTCGTCGCCCACATGAACCCGCTGGGCGTGCTGACGGCGGGCGACGCGATGGTCGACGGCGTGGCGAGTGGCCCCGGCGTTCCGGCGTCGATGCCCGTGAAGGACCTGATCGCGCTCTGCGCCGACCGCAAGGGCGCAATTCCGGTGGAGCGCGACGGGCGGGTGGTGGGCGTCGTCGACCGCCAGACGCTGCTGGCCCGGCTGGCCCGCTAACCGGCGATGCGGCGCAGATAGTCGCCGTAGCGGTTCTTCGCGTAACGGTCGGCCTGCGCCAGCAGCGCGTCGCGGTCGATCCAGCCGGCCTCGAAGGCGATCTCCTCCAGGCACCCCGTCTGCAATCCCTGCCGCCGCTCCAGCGTGCGCACGAAGTTGCCCGCGTCCAGCAGGCTCTCGTGCGTGCCTGTGTCGAGCCAGGCGTAGCCGCGGCCCATCTTCTCGACCGACAGGGAGCCGTCGTCGAGGTAGGTCTGCAAAAGCGAGGTGATCTCCAGCTCGCCGCGGGCCGAGGGCGCGATGCCCTTCGCCCTGTCCGGCGCCGTCCCGTCGAGGAAGTAGAGCCCCGTCACCGCGTAGTTCGACGGCGGGACGTCCGGCTTCTCGATGATCTCCCGCGCGCGCCCGCCTTCGTCGAAGGCCACCACGCCGTAGCGCTCGGGGTCGGCGACCTGATAGCCGAAGACCGTGCCGCCCTCCGTCCGCGCATCGGCCGCCTGCAGGATGTCGGGCAGCCCGTGGCCGAAGAACACGTTGTCGCCCAAGACCATCGCCGAGGGTGCCCCGCCGAGGAAGTCGCGCGCCAGCAGGTAGGCCTGCGCCAGCCCGTCGGGGCTCGGCTGCTCGATGTAGGTGAGCGATACGCCCCACTGGCTCCCGTCGCCCAGCGTGCGCCGGAACTGCGCCGCGTCCTCGGGCGTGGTGATGACGGCGATCTCGCGGATGCCCGTGAGCATCAGCACGCTGATGGGATAGTAGACCATCGGCTTGTCGTAGATCGGCAGCAGCTGCTTGGAGACGCCCGCCGTCACCGGGTAGAGCCGGGTGCCCGACCCGCCGGCCAGGATGATGCCCTTGCGGGGGGATGCGGTCATGTCGGCCTCGCTGCTTCGGGTCCGGGCCACCGATAGTCCGGGAGGCCGGACCGGACAAGTGGCGCGTCGCCCGGGCTTGAACCCGGCGGTCGCGCCGGGCCATCAGGGGCCGGCAAGGGGGCGCTATGGGCGATCTGACGGGGGGATTCGGGGAAGCGCTGCGCCTCGTCGCGACGCTCGATCCGGACCTGATCGAGATCACGCTGCGCTCGCTGCGCGTCACGCTGACGGCACTCGCCATCGGCTGCCTCCTCGGGCTGCCGCTCGGAGGCTGGCTCGCCGTGCGGCGCTTCCCCGGACGGCGTGCTGCGATCGCCACGATGAACGCGCTGATCGGCCTGCCCCCCGTCGTCGTCGGTCTCGTCGTCTACCTGATGCTGTCGCGGTCCGGGCCGCTCGGCGTGCTGAACCTGCTCTTCACGCCCACGGCGATGATCGTGGCGCAGGTCGTCATAATCACCCCCCTCGTCGCCTCCATCGCGCATCAGGCGATGCGCGACCTCTGGGCCGAGTACCACGACCTGCTGCTCTCGATGAACGCGACGCGGTGGCAACGGATCGCGACGCTGATGCTGGACGGGCGGCGCGCGCTCCTTACGGCGGCGCTTGCGGGCTTCGGGCGGGCCATCGGCGAGGTCGGGGCGATCATGATCGTCGGCGGCAACATCGATGGCGCGACGCGCGTGCTGACGACCGCCATCGCGCTGGAGACGGCGCGGGGCGATTTCGCGCTGGCCCTCGGCCTTGGCATCGTCCTGGTCTCGCTGGCGCTGATCGTATCCTGGGGCAGCCACTGGGCACTGCGCACGGAGCGGCGCGGCACGTGGTGACGGCCCTCCCCCTGACGCTCGCGGGGGCCACGGCGGCGCGGCGGGGGAAGGTGCTGGTCGGGCCGGTCGACCTGACGCTGAGCCGCACCGGCGTCACCGTGGTGATCGGGCCGAACGGGGCCGGCAAGACCTCCCTGCTGCGGATGATGCATGGGCTGGAGCGCGTGACTGCCGGAACGGTCGCCTGGTCGCTCCCGGAGGAGGAGGCGCGGCATCGGCAGGCCTACGTGTTCCAACGTCCCGTCGCCCTGCGCCGCTCGGTCATGGGCAACCTGACGTTCCCGCTGCGCCTGCGGGGGGCAGGCCGGACGGAGGCGTCCGCACGGGCCGGCGAAATCGCCGAACGGTTCGATCTGACCGATCTGCTCGCGCAATACGCCCCCTCGCTCTCGGGCGGGGAGATGCAGCGGCTGGCGCTGGCCCGCGCGCTGATCGTCGCCCCCGAGATCCTCTTCGCCGACGAACCCTGCGCGGCCCTCGACGGGCGGACGACCCGGCGGATCGAATCGCATCTGGCGGAGGCCGCGGCGCGGGGCACCCGGCTCGTCATGGCGACGCACGACATGGGGCAGGCGCGGCGCATCGCGGACGACGTCGTCTTCCTCCTCCACGGCCGCATCCGGGAGGCCGGGCCGGCGGCGACCTTCTTCGCCGGACCCCGGAGCGCGGAGGCCCGCGCCTTCCTGCGCGGCGACATCCTCGACTGAAGGCTTTACACGAGAGCTTGGATGCGCAGTCTCCGCCCATGATCCTGCGCGCCCTCCTCCTCTGCCTCCTGCCCCTCGCTGCGAGGGCGGACACGCTCCGCATGGCCGTGACCACCTCCTTCGAGACCTCCGGGCTCGCCGAGATCCTTCTGCCGGCCATCGCCGCCGATACCGGGATCGAGGTGCAACTCGTCGTGGTCGGCACGGGCCAGGCGCTGCGGCTCGGCGCGGCGGGGGACGTGGACGCGGTGCTGGTCCACGCGCGCGCCGCCGAGGAGGCTTTCGTCGCGGCCGGCCATGCGACCCACCGGCGGGAGATCATGTACAACGACTTCGTCCTCGTCGGACCGACGGACGATCCGGCGGGAGCGCGCAATGCCGAAACCGCCCGGGAGGCGCTCGTCCGCATCGCCGAGGCTCGCGCGCCCTTCGTCAGCCGGGGCGACGACAGCGGCACGCATGTCGCGGAGCTGGCGCTCTGGAACGCGGCGGGGATCGCGCCGGCGGGAGCATGGTATCGACCCGTCGGTGCCGGCATGGGGGCCGCGCTCAACACCGCCGTGGCGATGGAAGCCTACGCGCTGTCGGACCGGGCGAGCTGGCTGACCTTCGGCAACCGCGGCGGCATGGCCATCGTGTTCCAGGGCGATCCGGCGCTGTTCAACCAATACGCCTACCTGCCGGTCGACCCGACGGCGCATCCGGGCGTGAACGCCGAGGCCGCACATGCTGTGGAGGACTGGCTGACGTCCGACCACGCTGCCGCGCTGATCGACGGCCACCGGGTCGCGGGCGAACGGCTGTTCACCTTCAACGCCGTGCGAAATCCCCGAGGATGAACTGGTCGGGCTGAGAGGATTCGAACCTCCGACCCCCTGCTCCCGAAGCAGGTGCGCTACCAGGCTGCGCCACAGCCCGACCGTGTCCGCGTCCTACGCTGCGCCTAGGGCGCGGGCAAGGGCCCAATCAGCGATAGGCCGTCGGCACCGCCCGTGCCTCTTCGGAAAGCATCCGGCCGATGCGGAACGGCGTGCCCGTCTGCGGCGGCGTCCGCGTGCGCAGGACGGGCGCGTTGCGCGAGCCGCCGCGCCCCTCCCGGAACACGATGTAGAGACCGGACGCGATGATGATGGCCGCGCCCAGGGCGGTGACCGCATCGACGGATTCGTCGAAGAACAGCCAGCCGTAGAGCGCGGCCCACAGGATCTGCGAGTATTGCATCGGAGCGACCAGCACGGCGTCCGCCCGGCGATAGGCCTCGATCAGCGCCATCCCGGCGAGGAACGCGAGCCCCGCCATCAGCGCCCAGAGCCCGAAGTCGGCCAAGGGCATCGGCCGGTAGACGAACGGCAGGAGCATCCCCATCAGCACGAAGTTCGCCATCATCGGATAGAGCATCAGCACCGCCGCGCGCTCGTCACGCCCGATGAGGCGCATGATCACCGAGGCCAGCGCGCCGGTGAAGGCGGCCGTGAGCGCGGCCAGATGCCCCAGCTCCATCTCCACCCCGCCGGGGCGCAGGACGACCATCACGCCGATCAGCCCGACGACGCAGGCCCCGCCACGGTGCAGCCCGACCTTCTCCCCGAGGATCGGGATGGCGAGCAGCGTGATGAGCAGCGGCGAGGCGAAGATCATCGCGTAGACCTCCGCCAGCGGCAGCACCGAGAAGGCGTAGAACGCGCAGAACCCGGTCGCCACCGATGCCGCGGTGCGCAGGGCCGTCCACCAGGGGTGTCGCGGGAATGAGCGTGCCCGGCTCCGCGTCGCGCAGCAGCATGAAGACGACGAGCGGGAAGGTCAGCAGGACGCTGAAGAAGACGATCTGGAAGACGGCGTATCCGCCGCCCAGCATCTTCACCGCGACGTCGTGGACGGCGAAGAGCGCGAAGGCGGCGAGGCCGAGCAGGATGCCCGACAGGGAAGACGTGCGTTCGGGCATGCGGCCCTCCGGTTCGGGGATCGCGCCCCCTCCCCCGCGGGCCGCGACCGTTTCGCTCAGATCCGCCTAGCGCGATCCGGCCCGGACCGGAAGGCCCGGATCAGGCGGCGTCGAGCGCGGCCAGGATCGCGTCGCCCATCCCGGTGGTGGAGATCGGCGTGCCACCCTGGGGGCCCATCAGGTCCGCCGTGCGGTGCCCGTCGGCCAGCACCCGCTCCACCGCGCCCTCCAGCAGATCGGCCTGCGCCCCTTCGTCGAAGGAATAGCGCAGCGCCATGGCGAAGCTGAGGATGCCGGCGATCGGGTTGGCCAAACCCTTTCCGGCGATGTCGGGCGCGGAGCCGTGCACCGGTTCGTAAAGCGCCTTCGGCCGCCCGTTGCCCATGGGTGACCCGAGCGAGGCCGACGGCAGCATCCCCAGCGATCCGGTCAGCATGGCCGCGCAATCCGACAGGACGTCGCCGAAGAGGTTGTCGGTCACGATGACGTCGAACTGCTTGGGCGCGCGCACCAGCTGCATCGCGCCGTTGTCGGCGTACATGTGGCTGAGCTCCACGTCGGGATATTCCGCGGCATGCACCTCGGTCACGACCTCGCGCCAGAGCACGCCGCTTTCCATCACGTTGGCCTTCTCCATGGAACAGAGCCGGTTCGAGCGGACGCGGGCCAGCTCGAAGGCGGAGCGGGCCACGCGGGCGATCTCGCTCTCGGTGTAGCGCTGCGTGTTGACGCCGACCCGCTCGTTGCCCTCCCGGTGGATGCCGCGCGGCTCCCCGAAATAGACGCCGGAGGTCAGCTCGCGCACGATCACGATGTCGAGCCCGGCGACGATCTCGCGCTTGAGCGAGGAGAAATCGGCCAGCGCGTCGAAGCACTGCGCGGGCCGCAGGTTGGAGAAGAGGTCCATCTCCTTGCGCAGGCGCAGCAGTCCGCGCTCCGGCTTCACCGAGAAGTCGAGAGCGTCGTACTTCGGCCCGCCGACGGCACCCAGCAGCACGGCGTCCACCTCCTGTGCCCGCGCCATCGTGTCGTCGTGCAGCGGCGTGCCATGCGCGTCGTAGGCGGCCCCACCGACCAGGTCCTCGGACACGTCGAAGGCGAGACCCCGCCGCGCTCCGAACCAGTCGATCACGCGGCGGACCTGCGCCATGACTTCGGGGCCGATGCCGTCGCCCGGCAGGATCAGGAGGGAGGGGTTCGCCATGGTCTCGTGCCTCGTGGGATGCGGTCGCCGAGGGGGTAGTCCGCGCCCGACGGTGCGTCAAGGAAGCGCCACGTCCACCCAGACGAGCCGCGCCGGGCCGGCTTCCGGATCGTGCATCGTGCCGCTGCCCAGCACGCGCAGGCCCCGCGGCGGCAGCACGTAGTCGACCCGCATCTTCCCCGCGGTGCGCCATTCGACGGTCGCCGCGTCACCGTCGGGGCCTCGCGGCTCCGTATCCTGCAGCGCGGAATGGTCGAGCAGGGCGCGCAGGGCCTCCGCCCGCCCCTCCCCGCGCTCCGGGTCCTGATTGGCCCGACCCATGACGATCGGCAGATCGGCGGCCTCCGCCAGTTCGGCCACGAGGGCCAGCTCGTCGCGATTGCGCAGCCCGTTGCGGTCCTCGGGGCCATCGAAGACGGGCGTGCCGGCGGACATGGTGACGAGCGCGATCTCCCGGTCCGCGACGGTCAGGGGAACGACCCACTGCGCCGTCGTGGCCAGCGGCACGAGCGCGCGCGCCTCGGGCGGCAGCAGGTCGGCCGCCTCCGACCGGTCGGACCAGAGCACGCCGCTCAGGTCCTCCACCGCGCCGATCGGATGGCGCGACAGGACGGCGAGCCCGCTGTCGCCCGTGAACCAGCCGTAGCCCAGCGCGTCGCGTGCCTCGAAGGTCGTGCCGTCGCCGTCCAGATCGATGCCGGACGGGATACCGGAGTTCGGGCGCAATGCGACGGCATGCGGATAGGTCTCGCCCGACCGACCGAGCGCCTCCACGAGAGCCGCCAGCCCCGCGCCGCCGTGGTCCCAGTCCACGTCCATCAGCATCAGCACGTCCGCCCGCGCCGCGGCGATCAGGGCCACCGCCGCATCCGCCTGCTCGGACTTGCCCGATCCCAGATCGCGCATCATCACGCCCGGCCCCTTGCGGCCGAGCCCGGTGTCGAAGGTGGCGAAGCGCACCGTCTCGGCCGGCGCGGCGGCGGCCAGCCAGCAGATCAGACCGGCAGGAAGCCAGGGTCGGGCACGCCGTCCTCCTCCCCCAGCAGCCGGCGCTTGTGGGCGAGCGCGGAGCCGAACCGTCTCAGCGCGATGCCCCGGAGGACGAGGGAGGTGGGAAGGAATGCCCAAAGTGCCATCACCCAGACCAGCATCGGATCGCTCTGCAACATCGAGACCCCGTAGGCCGACGCGACGGATACGGCCGGGAGCGGTATCAGATATGGCAGCATTATCCCTAACGAGATGTTAACGGCACCGCTGCGGCGGAGCCGGCGGACCGGATCGACCCCCCGGCCGGGATTGAACGTCGGCAGGTTCGTCCAGATGTTGAAGGCGACCGTCGGAGCGGGCCAGCCCCGCCACCGCAGCAGGCCCGCGAAGGTCAGCAGCGCCACGATCGACACCGCCGCGGCCAGACCCGCCGCCGCGCGGACCGTCTGTTCGCGTTCCGGTGCCGCGCCCTCCGGCAGGAGCGACAGGACCGTGCGGACCGGCGACAGGGGCACATCCATCGCGTGCCCCAGAAGACCGCCGACCGCGAGGGCGAGGCGCGACAGCACGCGTCCGCCCTCGTCGGCCGAGCAGGCGAGCGCGATCAGGACGAGCATGGCGCAGAGCGTGAGGAAGCGGATCCGGTTGAAGGGCGGTGCGGCGCGAAAGCCGATCAGTCCGGGCGAGGCGAAGGCGTATTCCAGCAGCACGAAAAGCGCCGCCATGAGCGCGATCAGGACGAATGCCTCGCTCGACTGCGCGCTCGCCCCGGCCAGCATCAGCGATGGGGCCAAGACCATCGCCGCCATGAGCAGCGCACGGAGGCACGCACCTGGAAGCCGCGAAATCACTGCCCGTCGATCCTTGCCGGATGGCCCCGTGTCTGCCGGGGCTCTGTATGCTCGCATGCCCTCGCCGGGGCCTCTGCCTCATTCTTGCCATCATCGTGCCTTGTTTGCGCCCACACCGCAATCGGCCGACGCGGCCGGCACCCGCGCCTGTGCCCGGATTGCCGCAGGCCTGGCCGCAGGCCGTATCGCCGGAACGGGCCGGAGGCGGCCCGGCGCGGGGGTCAGACCCAGGGGCGGCTCTGGCCCATGTCCCGCTCGAAACCTTCGATGGCGGCGGACTTCTCGAGCGTCAGGCCGATGTCGTCGAGCCCGTCGAGCAGGCAGCGCTTGCGGAAGGCGTCGATCTCGAAGGCATAGGAGGTTCCGTCCGCCCCGGTGACCGTCTGCGCCTCCAGATCGATCGTGATGCGGGCATTCTCGCCGTTGTTCGCGTCATCCATCAGCGCGTCGACCTGCTCGGGCGGCAGCACGATGGGCAGGATGCCGTTCTTGAAGCAGTTGTTGTAGAAGATGTCGGCGTAGCTGGGCGCGATCACGGCGCGGATGCCGAAGTCCAGCAGGGCCCAGGGCGCGTGCTCGCGCGACGATCCGCAGCCGAAGTTCTCCCCGGAGACGAGGATCTGGGCGTTGCGGTACGCCGGCCTGTTGAGCACGAAATCGGGCAGTTCCGCGCCGTCGTCGCCGTAGCGCATCTCGTCGAAGAGGTTCTTGCCCAGACCCGTGCGCGCGATCGTCTTGAGGAACTGCTTGGGGATGATCATGTCCGTGTCGACGTTCATCAGCGGCAGCGGGGCAGCGATGCCGGTCAGGGTCTCGAACTTGTCCATGGGCTGCCGTCTCCGGGGGTGATGCGCGTCGGACGTGTTCCTACGTCCCCGGCACCGCGAAGGTCAACGCGGCCCAGAGCGTCTGCCAGTCCGGGACACCGTCGCCCCCGCCCTCCAACGGGAGGATGGAGACCGAGTCGAGCAGGTAGGACCGACCCGGAACGACGGGCAGCATCGCGCGCCCTTCCCCGTCGGCCCGGTGGACCGTGACCTCCACCGCGTCGTCGGGACCGCGGGAGAACATCTCGATCTGCGCGTCCGCCTTGGGGGCCCCGTCGAGGAACACCTGCACCGGCAATCCGCCGGAAAGGTCGTCGACGTAGGGGTTGGCCTCCGCCACGATCTCCGTGCGCAACCCGCGGTTCGCGTCCGAACCGGCCCCGTCGCCCACCGCGACGAGCGCCTTCACGAACCTTCGGTAGCGCTCCGTCGGCTCCGCGCGGGACAATCCGCGCGCGTCCTGGGCGGTGGCGACGTCGCCCAGGTCCTTGTGCTCCGCGAAGCCGGCGAAGCGATCCCATCCGCTGCGCCCGGCCTTCTCGCGGTAGGTCAGGTCGGAATCCGTCGTCTCGTGCACGATCGTGAGGAGCCCTTCCGGCAGGTCGTCCATGTCGAAGGCCGGGTTGTCCCCGATGCGGACGGGCACGGCGGTGACGGTATCGCCGACGATCATGTCGAACCGTTCCGACCGGCCGGGGATCCAGCTGAGCGCGGAGCCGGCGAAATTCTCGCCGTTGCGGAAGGTGGCGATGACCGGCGTGCCGGGCTGCACCGTGTAGTCCTGCGGCTCGATCCAGAACTCGTGGGCTTGCAGCGGCGCGGCCGTGATGCACAGTGCGGCGACGAGATGTTTCACGGGGATGGTCATGGAAAAGCTCCTGCGGGTCTGGATCAGGGTGGCACTGGCGGTGCTGCTGTCAATGGGATGGGGGATCACGGCCTCGGCACATGAGGTCCAGCCGTCGGTCGCGGACGTCGCCATCGCCGGGGAGACGGTGACCATCGTGCTGCGTACGGCCGTCGAGCCGATGATCGCGGGGGTGAACCTGTCGGCGGTGGAAGATACGGACGACTCGCCGCTGGCGGAGCGCAACGACACATTGCGCGCGCTTTCCCCCGACGAGCTGGCGGCGGCGTTGACCGACAGCTGGACCTCGATCTCCGAGGGGATCACGCTGGAGAGCGGGGGCGTGGCGATGCCCGTCACGCTGGAGGCGGTGGACGTGCCGCCGGTGGGCGACGTGGAGATCCGCCGGGACACCACGCTGACGTTGACGGCGGACCTGCCGCCGGGCGACGCGCCGGTGGTGCTGGGCCTGGACGCCGCACTCGGCGGCCTCATCATCCGGCAGGTGGCGGAGGGCTCGGACGACGCCTATGAAGCATACCTAACCAACGGCGCGCTGTCGGATCCGATGCCGCGCACCGGCGTGGCGGAGGTGGCCCTGGGCGAGGCGATCGCGCGCTACGTCGTCTCGGGCTTCGACCACATCATCCCCAAGGGTCTCGACCACATCCTCTTCGTGCTGGGCCTGTTCTTCTACTCGCTCGCCTTCCGCCCGCTCATCTGGCAGGTCTCCGCCTTCACGGTCGCGCATACCGTCACGCTGGCGCTGGCCACGCTCGGGATCGTGCAGCCGACGATGTGGATCGTGGAGGCGCTGATCGCGCTGTCGATCGTCTGGGTCGCGGTGGAGAACATCCTGGGCGGACCCAGGAAGGAGATCGGCTGGGGGCGGATCGCCGTCGTCTTCGGCTTCGGACTGCTGCACGGAATGGGGTTCGCCTCGGTGCTGTCGGAGTTCGGGCTGGGCAGCCATTTCGTCGCGTCGCTGATCTCCTTCAACGTGGGCGTCGAGCTGGGTCAGCTGACGGTGCTGGCCGTCGCCTTCCTGCTGCTGGGGTTCCCGTTCGGCTCGAAGCCCTGGTACCGCAAGGTCATCGCGATCCCGGGATCGCTGATCATCGCGGTGATCGCCTCCTACTGGGTGCTCAACCGGATCGGCTGGGCGGGCGACATTCCCTATCTAGCCTAGCAACTCGAGCAGCGCCCGCTCGCCCTGCCGCAATCCGGCGGGGCGGTCGGGGATCTTCACCACGCGCCAGGTCTGCGCCAGCTCGATGACCTGCGGATGGACGTAGGAGGTGCGCGCCACGGTGGGCGTGTTGTGCAGCACATCGGCTGCGGCCTGCGTCATCGCCTTGATAGTGACGCCCTCGCCGGCCTTCAACGCGGTCTCCAATGCCGCGACGGAGCCGTTCCAGGTGCGGAAGGTCTTGGCCGTGGCCGTCTCCAGCCCGGTCGCCTCGCGCAGCCAGTCGTTCACCTGATCGGCGTGGACGGTGTAGCGCGCGCCCTCCTCGATCCATTCGAAGAGCGGCGCGCCGGGCAGGTCCGCGAGATCGTGCAGAGCCCGCATCAGCGTGCGGTCCGAGAGTTGCCGACGGACGCGTTGCCCGCCCTTGGCGCGCCAGTCGAGCTTCACGCCGCGCCCGTCGACCTTCAGATTGCGCGAGCGCAGCGTGGTGGCACCCTCGGTCCCGTTCTCGGTGAAGTAGAGATCTGACCCGATGCGGATCGACACCCGGTCGATCAGGCGCAGCACGGCGGCGATGGCGAAGTCGCGCTCCCCGGCCTCCCCGTTCAGCGCGGCACCGATGTGGCGGCGTAGGGCGGGAAGCGCCTCGCCGAAGTCCCCGAGCCCGTCGAACTTGCGCCTCGCGCGCCAGCTCGACCAATCCGCGTGGTAGCGGTATTGCTTGCGGGTGCGCGCATCGACGCCCGTCGCCTGCAGATGGCCGCGCGCCTGGGGCGAGATCCAGACCTCGCCATAAGCCGGCGGTACGGCGAGCGCGGCGATCCGGGCGCGTTCTGCCGCATCGTCGATGGTGGTGCCGTCGGGCGCGCGGTAGGACCAGCCGCGCCCGGCCTTGCGGCGCGTGATGCCGGGGCGGTCGTCGGGGTAGTAGATGAGATCGGGGTCCATGATCGCCAACGCGCGCTGCCGCGTCGCCGGTTCCCCGGATGCGGCGACAGGGCCCCATTGCGCCCCTCCGCGTGCCATGACACCCTTCGCCATGACGCCCGAGACCCTCCCCTCCTGGCCCGATTGCACCGCCGATCTGATCGCCGTGGCCGCGGGACGCGCAACCCGGCCGAGACGGTGGTGCGGGGGGGCCGCGTGGTGCTGGTGCACACCCGCGAGGTTCTGGACTGGGAGGTGGCCATCGCGCGGGGCCGCTTCGCCTACGTCGGACCGGACGCGTCGCATTGCATCGGGCCCCGGACGGAGGTGATCGACGCGGCCGGGCGCTACGTAATCCCCGGGCTCTGCGACGCGCACATGCATGTGGAGATCGGGATGCTGACGCCGGCGGAGTTCGCGGCCGCCGTGATCCCGCACGGCACGACGGCGATGTTCACCGATCCGCACGAGATCGCGAACGTGCTGGGGCTGCGGGGCGTGCGGCTCATGCACGACGAGGCGCGGGGGCTGCCCTGTTCGATGTTCGTGCAGATGCCGTCCTGCGCGCCGTCGGCCCCGGGGCTGGAGACGACCGGGCACGGGCATCGGGCCCGACGACGTGGCCGAGGCGATGGGCTGGCCGGGGATCGTGGGGCTGGGGGAGATGATGAACTTCCCCGGTGTCGATCGCGGGCGATGCGAAGATGCTGGCGGAGATGGCGGCGACCGCGCGGGCGGGCCGGACCATCGGCGGGCACTACGCCTCCCCGGACCTCGGCCCCGCGTTCCACGCCTACGCCGCGGGCGGACCGGCCGACGATCACGAGGGGACCTGCGAGGCGGATGCCGTGGCCCGCGTGCGGCAGGGGATGCGGTCGATGATGCGGCTGGGCTCCGCCTGGTACGACGTCGAGCGCCAGATAACGGCTGTGACCGAGCGGGGGCTGGACCCGCGCAACTTCATCCTGTGCACCGACGACTGCATGGCCGGCACGCTGGTGAACGACGGTCACATGGACCGCGTGCTGCGCCATGCGATCGCCTGCGGCTGCGATCCGCTTGTGGCGATGCAGATGTGCACGATCAACACGGCGACGCATTTCGGGCTGGAGCGCGAGATCGGGTCCATCGCGCCGGGGCGCCGCGCCGACCTGATCCTGACGTCGGACCTGACGGAGCTGCCGATCGAGCGGGTGATCGCGATGGGACGAACGGTGGCTATGGACGGCAAGCTGGTCGCGGAGTGTCCGCATCTCGACTGGCCCGAAAGCGCCCGCACGACCGTGAACATGGCGCGCGACCTGACCGCGTCCGATTTCGACATTCCGGCACCCGACGGGGTCGCGGAGGTCACCGCGCGCGTGATCGGCGTCGTGGAGAACCAGGCCCCGACGCGGGCGCTCACCCGTACCCTGCCCGTCCGGGACGGTGTGCTCGAACCCGACGGCGATACCTGTCGCATCGCGCTGGTGGAGCGGCACCGGGCGACGGGGAGCGTCACGAACGCGCTGGTCTCGGGCTTCGGATACACCGGCCGGATGGCGATGGCCTCCACCGTGGCGCACGACAGTCACCACATGATCGTCGTGGGCACCTGCGCCGAGAACATGGCGCTGGCGGCGAACCGGCTGCGCGCCGTGGGCGGAGGTGTCACGCTGTACTCGGACGGCATCGAGCGCGCGATCGTGGAGCTGCCCATCGCGGGGCTCATGTCCGACCGCCCCGCGGCCGAGGTCGCCGCGAAGGCCGACGCGCTGATGGCGGCGATGCGCGACGCGGGCTGCACGCTCAACAACGCCTACATGCAACATTCCCTGCTGGCCCTCGTCGTGATCCCGGAGTTGCGGATCTCGGACCTGGGGCTGGTGGACGTGACGACATTCGAACTGACCGAGCTGATCGAGACCCCATGAGCCTGAACACCACGCCCATCTGCACGCCGGACCCCTCCGAGCCGCGCGCCTTCAACGACGCGACGCTGGCCGTGGAGGAACTCAAGCGCCTCTATGTCGAGGCGACCGGCTACCTGCAGCGCAACTTCCAGCAGGCGATCTCGGGCGCGATGCCGGACTGCCGCTACCGGGCGTTCTATCCGGAGGTGCGGATCACGACGATGAGCTACGGACGCACCGACAGCCGGCTGTCCTTCGGCCACGTCGCCGAGCCCGGGAACTACGCGGCGACGATCACGCGGCCCGATCTCTTCGAGCATTACCTGACGCAGCAGATCGGCCTGCTGATGACGTCGCACGACGTGCACGTCACGATCGGCACCTCCGGCACCCCGATCCCGGTGCATTTCGCGGTGATGAACGACGCAGGCCTCACGGTGCCGCAGGACGGCGTGCTGCCGTTCCTGATGCGCGACGTCTTCGACGTGCCCGACCTGAACACCACGAACGACGCCATCGTGAACGGCGTCGGCTTCACCTTCGAGGATGGATCGCGCCCGCTGGCCCCGTTCACCGCGCAGCGGGTGGATTACTCGCTGGCCCGGCTGGCGCATTACACCGCGACCGATCCGGGCGACTTCCAGAACCACGTCCTGTTCACGAACTACCAGTTCTACGTCGACGAGTTCGTGGCCTACGGGCGCAAGGCGCTGCGCGATCCCGCTTCGGGCTACGTGGCACTCGTCGGACCGGCCGGCCAGCGGGTGACGCGCGACGACCCCGACGCGCCGATGCTCGACCTGCCGAAGATGCCGCAGATGCCGAGCTACCACCTCACGCGGCGCGGCGGTCAGGGGATCACGCTGGTCAACATCGGCGTCGGCCCGTCGAACGCGAAGACCGCGACGGACCACATCGCCGTGCTGCGCCCCCACGTCTGGCTGATGGTCGGGCACTGCGCCGGGCTGCGCAATTCGCAGTCGCTCGGGGACTTCGTTCTGGCCCATGCCTACCTGCGCGAGGATCACGTGCTCGACGACGACCTGCCGGTCTGGGTGCCGATCCCGGCGCTGGCGGAAGTGCAGGTGGCCCTGGAGGAGGCGGTGGAGAGCGTGACGCAGCTGGAGGGCTACGAGCTCAAGAGGATCATGCGGACGGGAACGGTGGCGACCATCGACAACCGCAACTGGGAATTGCGCGAGCAGGCGGGGCCGGTGCAGCGCCTGTCGCAGTCGCGCGCCGTCGCGCTCGACATGGAGAGTGCCACCATCGCGGCCAACGGGTTCCGCTTCCGGGTGCCCTACGGCACGCTGCTCTGCGTCTCCGACAAGCCGCTGCACGGGGAGCTGAAACTGCCCGGCATGGCGTCGGACTTCTACAAGACGCAGGTCAGCCGGCACCTCATGATCGGGATCCGGGCGATGGAGGCGCTTCGCGAGATGCCTCTGGAGCGGCTTCACAGCCGCAAACTGCGCAGTTTCGAGGAAACCGCCTTCCTGTAAGACCATATTTCGCCAATAGTTCACGCCGATCGCGTCACAAAATCTTGTGACACGGTGAATTAGCGGGTTATGGTCGCGCGATTGAAGCAAGTCCCCGCGGGGAGGGAGAGCCCATCATGGCCAACAAACCGATGACCAAGACGCAACTCGTCGCCGCACTGGCCGAGAAGATGGACACCGACAAGAAGTCGGCCACCGGTGCGCTCGACGCGATCGTCGAGATCATCACCGAGGAGGTCTCCGGCGGCGGTGCCGTCACGCTTCCCGGGATCGGCAAGATCATGTGCCGCGAACGCCCCGAGCGCATGGTCCGCAACCCCGCCACCGGCGAGCAGTTCAAGAAGGACGCCGACAAGGTGGTCAAGATGACCATCGCGAAGGCCCTGAAAGACTCGGTCAACGCCTGATTTCGCCTGACGAGAGTTACGAAAGGGTCGCCTCCGGGCGGCTTTTTTTGTCCGGAAGGGAAGTGGCCGATCCTGTCCGCAGGATTGGCGTCGTCCAATTTACCGAGCCGGCAACGTCTCACTCACCCCGCACCCGTCTCCGGTAGCCCGGTTGAAGGTTCCCTTGATCGAAACGTCGGTTTCCGGTGCCACCCACCAACAGCCTTTTCTGAAGTCGACACAAGAAAAGGCCGACAGAAGCAGGCCTCGATCATCTCATGCGGCTTGGCTGCCGAGGTCAGGCCGACGTCTCGCGACGCCGCAAAAGGGTAGGCGCACCTGCTCCGGCGAACAGCGGAAGCCCGCTTGCGGGCAACGGGATTGGGGGGGGGGTCGGGAGGATAGCGCTGACCGCGAAATCGGCTCTCTGGCCTACGCGACGAGTCGCGGCACCGATATCCCGGAAGAAGCTGAACGTCCCACCATCAAGCAGTTCGAGAGTACCGGGCAAGGTCCGGGTCGCTGTCGCAATGGCCAAGGTCACCACGACATCATTCCAAGTCGGAGGAGCGGTTGCATCGAAGCCGTAGGATACCAGCGCAAGATCGTCGGCGAGCCCATTTCCGGTCAGTCCGATGACGCTGACAGCTATATCGGCAACGGCTTGAGAAATACGTTGAGCGGACTCGTAGGGCCCCAAGGACGGGACGTCGGCAAACACGAAAACTGTCAGCTGAGACGTCGATCGGCCCATCGGTGCTGGCACGTACGGACGCGGATCAGGCACCCGGTACGCCGACCCCCATCGTAGCGCCTGCGACGAAATTCCCCATGACACCCAGCAAGTCTGATGCGTGGAACCAACAAGATTCTACGTCAGTCTTCAGTGGTTCATGCAACTGGAAAGAGCGAGACCGGGAGCATTGGCCAAGGCCCGTGAAGGGACGGCTGCGGTCGGAAATCGGACGGTGCTCAGGCGTCATGTTGAGAAATCGAGCGTGCCTTCGTCAAGGTCGGCACGCGGCTCCCGAAAGGTGTTTGCGGCCTTCGCATCAAACGCAATCGCACCGCGCCTTCCCCTCTCCACACACCCCCCTCTTGCACCCACCCCGGAAATGGCAAGGGTCGCCGCATGGACATCCGCGCCCTCTCCCTCGGCCTGCTGTTCGCGTTGATGTGGTCATCGGCCTTCACCTCCGCGCGCATCATCGTGTCAGAGGCCCCGCCGATCCTGTCGCTGTCGCTGCGGTTCGCGATCTCCGGCATCCTTGGCATCGCCATCGCCTATGCCGTCGGCCAGCGCATGACGCTCACGCGCGGGCAATGGCGCGCGGTGGTGGTGTTCGGCATCTGTCAGAACGCCCTCTATCTCGGCCTCAACTTCGTCGCGATGCAATGGATCGAGGCGTCGCTCGCCGCCATCGTCGCCTCCTGCCTGCCGCTGCTGGTGGCACTCGCCAACTGGGTGATCTTCCGGGAGCGCACGCGAGTGCTGGGCGTTGCGGGACTGCTGGCCGGGACGCTGGGCGTAGGGCTCATCATGGGCACGCGGTTGCAGGGCGGGGCCGATGCGACGGGCATCGCGTTCTGCGTACTGGCCGTGGTCGCGCTGACGGCGGCCACGCTCTCGGTGCGCGGTGCCTCGGGCGGGGGCAACCTGCTCATGGTGGTGGGGCTGCAGATGCTTGTCGGGGCGGCGGCGCTTCTGCCGGTGGGCCTGGCGCTGGAAACCTGGGAGGTCGTCTGGACGCCGCGGCTGGTCTCGGCGCTGGCCTATACCACGCTGATCCCGGGGCTGGCGGCGACCTGGATCTGGTTCCTCCTGGTCGCGCGCATCGGGGCGACGCCGGCGGCGACGTTCCACTTCCTCAACCCGTTCTTCGGCGTGGTGATCGCCAGGGCGCTGCTGGGCGAACGGTTGGGAGCGCTGGACGTCGTCGGGGTTGTGGTGGTGACGCTGGGGATCCTGGCGGTGCAGGTATCTCGGTTGCAGGCCCGTCCCTAGCCGGGACCGGCGGCGGCGGCGCAGAGGCGGCGGGTCGGCATCGCCGGGCCTCTTGGAAGCGAGGTGGCCGACACCCGAGCTAGGCGAGAATCGGATCGCTCCGACGCCGCTGCCGACGCCCCCAGGCAACCAATCCGCCGATCCCTGTCAGCAGGAGCCATCCGCCCGCCGGGAGGGGAACGGGTGCCGGTACTGAATTGCCGAAACCTTCGGGCGTCACGAAGAAGGAGGCACCCGCGACGCTTTGCTCGGCGAACCCGAAGAAATCGAACGTTTCCTCGAAGAGCGTGAGGGAGCCGAAATCCGCGATCTCGAACGTCTCGCTGGCAACCGGGCCGAGATTTACCTCGAGAAGGTTCGTCCCGAAGAAGCCGATGCCGGCGGAGGCCTTGAGAACGTCGGCGGTCAACTCCAGGGCGAAGTCGAAACCGAGCGCGCTCGTCAGCTGGGAGACGAGCGAGAATGTCGGGCTGAACTTGGTCGTGCCGAACACCGTGAAGTCCGGCAGACTGTCCCAGAAGCCGGAGAAGCCGTCGACGAGGGAACCGCCGACTTCGACGAGCCTGTCGAAGTCGAAGTCGACCATGACCCGCGAGGTCAAATCGAGGTTCTGGAACACGTCGATGCTTGGCCCGAGGTCGATATCGATCAGGTCGACCGAGGCGAAGAGCGGTCCGCCGCTGACCGTCGCGCCCAATGGCGGAATGCCCCCGAACGCCGTCAGGAGCGTATCGATGTCGCCCGTCAGGTCGATGTAATCGGATGTGGCCCTGACCGAGAGGGCGTCGTTCACCGCGCCGCCGACCTCCGAGAATTCCGGGATCTGGATCGCGAACTCACCGACGGAGAAGCCGATGCTCGGGTCGACCGTCCCGCTGTTCCTAGGCTTGACCCGTGGGGTGGGCGCGCCGCCGGTCGCCGCGCTGAACTCGATGTCCAGGGCGAACTCCCGATCCGCGATCGGGACGCGCACCTCGACCCCGTCAGGCGCGATACCGTCCAGCAGGACGATTTCGTTCGGATTGACCCTGATGAGTTCGGCATCCACGTCGATCCTCGGGGTGTCCACGTCGAACGTGTTGCACCCGAAGCCGCCGACGCATCCCCTGCCGGACAGGTTGCCCTCGACCTCCAGGATCACATCCAGCGACGCTTCGGCCGTCGGGCCGTTCACGTCGATCTCACCTCCGGCCAAATTCGACGAGGTCGAGATCGAGAATGCCTCTCCGACTTTCACCGTGCCCGCGGCCGGCACGTCGGCCTCGACCTCGAAGATCGCGGTGGCGGCGGTCGATCCGGCGTCGAGCTCATAATTGAACTCGAGGCCGGCGCGTCCGGATCCGGCCAGTTCGATCTCGGCGCCGGTTCGCGTGTCGACCGTCGCCGTTATGCTTCCATTCTTCGGGCGTCCTCCGCAAAGATCCTTGAAGAACGAACTTCGACAGGCATTCCATGCCGCCAAACGAGCGGTGAAGGTGATATCGGGGATGGTGATGCGTTGTACGCCCCCGACCACGCCTCCGGCGCTGACCGATCCGCCGAACGTCGTCCCCAGGAACTCCGTCCCCGACAGGCGAGCGGCATTCCCGGTTCCGATGGAACTCTGCCGTTCGGTCGTGGCGAAGGTAAGCGAACCCGCCGTGTAGGTCGCGGCCGCGACGGGAGCTGCGAGCGTCAGGATGAATATGGACGCGATTGCCCCTGATTTCGTGATCATGTCAAAACCCAGCGTTAAGTGTCCCCCGACAGTAGGAAACAAACTTACGCTGCGTCAACACTTCGTACCGACCGGCTCGGGAAACGACCTGGCTCGATGAAATCTCTCTCAGCCGGGCGTCGACGATCCCTGGCCGAACGTCTGGCGCTCGCCCCCCGTCTGCCCCCGATCCAGCAGCAGGTGGTCGAGGACCACGCAAGCCATCATCGCCTCCGCCACGGGCACCGCGCGGATGCCGACGCAGGGGTCGTGGCGGCCCTTGGTGACGATGGTCGTGTCCTCGCCCGCCTTGGTGATCGTCCGCCGCTCCGACAGGATCGACGAGGTCGGCTTCACGGCAAAGCGCACCACGACATCCTGCCCCGTGCTGATCCCGCCGAGAATGCCGCCGGAATGGTTCGAGGAATAGACGGGGCCGTCCGGGCCCATCGAGATCTCGTCGGCATTGTCGCGCCCCGTCAGTCGGGCGGCGTTCATGCCCTCCCCGATCTCCACGCCCTTCACCGCGTTGATCGACATCATCGCGGCGGCCAGATCGGTGTCGAGCTTGGCGTAGACCGGCGCGCCGAGCCCCGCCGGCAGCCCGCGGGCGACGCATTCGATCACCGCGCCGACCGAATTGTGATCGTCGCGGCGCAGCCAGTCGAGGTGATCGGCGAACGCCTCGGCGGCCTGCGGGTCGGGGCACCAGAAATCGTTGCGCCCGATCTCCGCCCAGTCGAACCGCGCGCGGTCGATGTCGAGCGGCCCCATCGCCACCATGTAACCGGTGATCGCGACCTGCGGGGCCAGCACGCCCAGCGCCGCCCGCGCCACGCCCCCCGCCGCGACCCGCGCCGCCGTCTCGCGCGCCGAGGAGCGCCCGCCGCCGCGATGGTCGCGGATGCCGTATTTCTGCCAGTAGGTGATGTCGGCGTGACCGGGGCGGAACTTCTCCACGATGTCGCCGTAGTCCTTCGAGCGCTGATCGGTGTTGCGGATCATGAGCTGGATCGGCGTGCCCGTGCTCACCCCCTCGAACACGCCCGACAGGATCTCGACCGCATCGGCCTCCTTGCGCTGCGTGGTGTGCTTGGACTGGCCCGGCTTGCGCTTGTCCATCCAGCGCTGCAGGTCGGCCTCCGTCACCGGCACGCCCGGCGGGCAGCCGTCGACCGTCGCCCCCAGCGCGGGCCCGTGGCTCTCCCCCCAGGTGGTGACGCGGAACAGGTGGCCGAAGGTGTTCAGGGACATGGAGGCCTCGCAGTTGCGCATCGGGCCTAGCCCAGGATCCCGGCTGAGGCAATCGGACCGCTTCGACGCAGCCCGACCCCCCCCGATCAGGTGGTATCACCCATTCATGGCAGTCCGGAGGACACGTATCGGGAGAGTTCGCGTGGCTCCGGCTCGAATACCCGACTGCCGAGATCGTGATCGCGATTGGAGGCGGGAACCGTCACCGGCGTGGTGTTCGGCATGCTCGATCAGGCCTTCGTCGACACCCATGTCATCGCCGAGTTCGTCGCCATGATCGGCTGGATGTTCGTCGACGCGCTCCAGAAGCAGGTCGTGCCGCTGGTGTTGTTCTCGCCCCTCACCGGGGTCACCGGCATCGGTGACATCCGCGTGCCGGGCGGGGTGGGGGCAAATCCTTCGGCCATATCTCTTCGCGACGGCCTGCGCGATCACGCTCGGCATCGGGCTGGCGTTCCAGATCGAGCCCGGCGCGGGCTTCGAACTGGCGGGGATCGACGTCTCCGGCGTCACTGCGGCGAAGGTGCCGATTGTCTGAACGTCTTCGCGGAGATCGGCCTTTTCATCCAGCTGCATCTTCTTGGCACGCGGTCGATCCTGCTGAAGCTGCTCTCGTGGCCGAACCCGACCACCTTCATCGAGCTGATGCGCCCGGCGCAGGTCTTCGCCGTCTCCAGGGTTTCGTCCAACGCGACCATCCGCATCATCCGGCGCTCGGTCACCGAGCGGGTCGGTGTGGACGAGGGCGTCGCGTCCTTCTGCGTCTCCTTCGGTGCCACGGTCGACATGGACGGCATTGCGATCATGCAAGATGTGGCCACGATGTTCCTGGCCACGTCTACGGCATCGGCCCTGGAATCGCGGGCCTGGGCCGCGGTGGTGGGCATGGCGATCCTTGCCACCATCGGTACGGCAAGCATGACCGGCGCGGGGCTCGTGATGCCGACGATGGTGCTCACCCGGGTCGGGCTGCCGATCGAGGGCATCGCGATCATCCTGGGCGTCGGTCGGCGGATGGACATGATCCGCATGGTCGTGAACATCACCGGCGACGCGGTCGTGACCACCATCGTCGCCCGGGGGCCAGGACAAGGTGGACGAGGGAATCTTCGACGATCCCGATACCTGCGTCATCACCGACGACGCGCCAACCATCCCGCCGCACGCCACGCCGGCCCAGTGACGCCCCGCCCTTGCCGCCACGCGCGGCGGGGGCTAGACCTCATCCCACCTCGGGGGGCTGCCACGGCAGCTGAGATGCGCAAGCGGACCCGTTGAACCTGAACCGGTTAAGACCGGCGGAGGGAAGGTGCGACGCCCAGCCCGGCGTCATCATCCTCGCCCCCGTCCGTCGCCATGGGAGTGAGAGATGAGAGCCACCACCATCGCCGCGGGCCTGACCCTGATCGCCGCCTCGGCATCCGCCGAGCCGCTCACGGTCTACGCCCCCGACTACTTCGCCAGCGAATGGGGCCCCGGCCCCGCCATCCAGGATGCCTTCGAGGCCTCCTGTTCCTGCGAGATAGAATACGTCACCGGCGACGTCCTGCCCCGGCTGCGGCTGGAAGGGGACCGGACGCGGGCCGACGTCGTCATCGGGCTGAACACCGATGACGCAGAGCGCGCACGCCAGACGGGGCTCTTCGCGCCGCACGACGTCGAAGTGGAGGGGCTCACCATGCCGATCGAGTGGACGGACGAGACGTTCCTGCCGTTCAACTGGTCGCACACGGCCTTCGTCTACGACGCGACGCGGCTCGACGACGTGCCCACCTCGTTCCAGGCGCTGCTCGACGCGCCGGACGACATCCGCATCGCCATCCAGGATCCGCGCACCAGCGTGTCAGGACTGGCACTGGCGCTCTGGATCCACCGGGTGTTCGGGGACGAGGCGGAAGCGGCCTGGGGCAAGCTGGCTCCCAAGGTCGTGACGGTGACGAAGGGCTGGTCGGAATCCTACGGGATGTTCACGCAAGGCGAGGTCGACATGGTGCTGAGCTACACCACCTCCCCGGCCTATCACATCGTAGCCGAGGGCGACGAGACGAAGAAGGCGGCGCTCTTCGAGGAGGGGCACTACGTGATGGTGGAGACGGCGGCGCAGGTGGCGGCGACGGACCAGCCGGAGCTGGCGCAGGCGTTCATGGACTTCATCCTGACCGATGCGTTCCAGTCGATCATCCCCGAGGGTAACTGGTCGATGCCGGCGAAGCTGCCGGCGGAGCTGTTGCCCGAGACGTTCCGCACCCTGCCGATGCCCGAGATCTCGCTGATCTACACCGCGCCGGAGGCGGAGGCGTTGCGCGACACGGTGGTGGGCGAGTTCCGGGCCGGTTTCGAGCGGTAGCATGGGCGCGCAGCTCGGCCTGATCGCCGCCGCGATGGTGGCGGCGACGCTGCTGCTGCCGCTCGGCGCGGTGGCATGGCGGGCCGAGGGCTGGGGCGGGTTCGCGGCGCAGGACGTGGATGCGCTGTGGTTCACGCTCTGGCAGTCGGCGGTGTCGGCGGCGGCGTCGGTCCTGCTCGCCATCCCGGTGGCCCGCGCGCTGGCACGGCGGCGGTTCCCGGGGCGGGGTGCCGTCGTCCTGCTGCTCGGAGCGCCGTTCATCCTGCCGGTGATCGTCGCGGTGCTGGGCCTCGTCGCGGTGTTCGGACGGTCGGGCGTGGCGAACGTCGCCCTCGGGTGGGTCGGGATCGGCCCGCTGTCGATCTACGGGTGGCAGGGGGTGATCGTGGCGCATGTCTTCTTCAACATGCCGCTCGCCACCCGGCTGATCCTGCAGGGCTGGTCGGCGATCCCGGGCGAGCGGTTTCGCCTCGCGGCTTCGCTCGGGTTCACCGCATCCGACACGTTCCGGCGGCTGGAATGGACCGATGCTGCGCGAGGTGGTGCCCGGCATCTTCCTCGTGATCTTCCTGATCTGCACCACCTCCTTCGCGGTCGCGCTCGCACTTGGCGGCGGACCGCGCGCGACGACGGTGGAACTGGCCATCTATCAGGCGTTCCGCTTCGACTTCGACCTGTCGCGTGCCGCGCTTCTGGGGCTGGTGCAACTGGCGCTCGGACTCGGTGCGGCTCTGCTGTCGCTGCGCATCGCACTGCCGTCGGGGTTCGGCGCCGGGCTCGACCGGCCGGTGCAGCGGTGGGACAGCGATGGGCTCGCGCTTCGGACGCAGGACGTCCTCGCGGTCGCCCTCGCCTGCGCATTCCTGCTGGTGCCGATCTGCGTGGTGCTGGCCGACGGGGTGCGTTCCGTCGCGGACCTGCCGCCCGCCGTCTGGTGGGCGGCGCTCCGCTCGCTCGTCATGGCGCTCGTCGCGGCCGGGCTCGACGCTCGCGATCGCGCTGTCGATGGCGCTGGCGACGGTGCGGTTCCGCCACGGGCGGTGGATCGACCTCATCGGCACGCTCTCCGTCGCCGCCTCGCCGCTGGTGCTGGGGACGGGGCTGTTCCTGCTGCTCCTGCCCTTCGCCGACCCCTCGTCGCTCGCCCTGCCCGTGACGGTGCTCGTCAACGTCGTCCTCGCCCTGCCCTTCGCGCTGCGCGGGCTGATCCCGGCCGTCCGGACGCTCGATGCGGACTACGGTCGGCTTGCCGCCTCCCTCGGGATGACCGGCCTGCCCTGGCTGCGCCACGTCGCCCTGCCCCGGCTCCGGCGGCCGCTGGGGTTCGCCGCGGGGCTGACGGCGGCGCTCTCGGCCGGGGATCTGGGCGTCATCGCCCTGTTCGGCGCGCCGGACCGCGCGACCCTGCCGCTGGTTCTCTATCAGTTGATGGGGTCCTACCGGATGGAGGAGGCGAAGGCCGCGGCGCTCGTCCTCGTCGGGCTGTCGCTTGGGCTGTTCTGGATATTCGAACGAGGGGCTCGCCGTGCTGACGCTTGACGGATTGGTGCTGACGCAGGGCACCTTCCGCCTGACGGCCGACGTGACCTTCCCGACCGGAGGCATCACCGCGCTGATGGGAGCGAGCGGGTCGGGCAAATCGACGCTGCTGGCCGCGATCGCCGGCTTCCTGCGACCGTCCGCCGGACGGGTGCTGATCGATGGAGTGGATGTCACCGGCCTCGCTCCCGGAGACCGTCCCTCCTCGATCCTGTTCCAGGACCAGAACCTGTTCCCGCACCTGACCGTGGCGCAGAACGTCGGGCTGGGCCTGCGGCCCGACCTGCGGCTGAACGCGGATCAGGCGGCGGGACGGGACGCCGCGCTGGACCGCGTCGGCCTGGCGGGCTTCGGCGACCGGCTGCCGCGCGACCTGTCGGGCGGGCAGCAGAGCCGGACGGCACTGGCCCGCGCACTGCTGCGCGGCCGGCCGTGGCTGCTCTTGGACGAACCCTTCGCCGCCCTTGGTCCCGCCCTGCGCCGGGAGATGCTCACGCTCCTGCGCGAAACCGCCCGCACGGGAGGCCTGTCGGTGATGATGGTCACCCACGCGCCCGAGGACGCGCGGGCGGTGGCCGATCATGCCGCGCTGATCTCGGACGGTACGGTGATGGCAGCAGTCCCGACGGAAGCCTTCTTCGCCGACCCGTCCCCTGCGCTGCGCGCCTATCTGGGCTGAACGGAGAAGGGCCCCGCCGATGAAGCGGGGCCCTTGCTGTCGGGAGTGCTGCGGCGGATCAGTTGGTCGCGGCGGCCTCTTCGGAGAACTGCGCCAGGAAGGCGTAGAGGTTCACGGCATCGTCGTTGCTGCGGACCTTGTAGGCCATCTTGCCGCGCCCACGGGCATCTCCGGTGACTTCCCGCAGATGTTCGGTCGGGTCCATGACGTAGGGCACGAAGTTGGCCTCGTCGTAGATCATCCCGGCTTCGCCCGCGGCGATCATCAGGTCGGAATAGCGGAAGTCCTCATAGACACCTGCCGTCCGGCCGACGACGCCGTAAAGGTTCGGGCCGGTCTTGGCCGCGCGTCCGGCGAGGACTTCGCCCTCGGCGTTCTCGACGACGTGGCAGGACTGGCATTGACGAAAGGCCGCCTCGCCCGCGGCGGCGTCGCCGGTGGCCGTGAGATCGACGTCCTGCGCGAAGACCGGCGTCGTGAACAGGGCTGCGGCGGCAATGGCTGTGGTGAATTTCATCTGTCTCTCCTCGAGTATGTCATGGCGGCATTCATGTCGCTCCGACATTGACCTAGACCGTGCAAGGATTGCTGCAAGGCCCGCTCATCGCAACACAAATCTATGCGGCTTCCATCGCCCCCAATGGATCGTGATCGCCGGAAGGACGAGGGTTTCCCGCGTCCGACGGCGTTTACCGGCCGGATTGGCGTATCCGGACCGTATCGCGCCCCGAGGCAGGCGACCTTTCGCCGCTGCACCCTGGCACCAGACCTGCACCATCGGATCCGCGGCCGAGATGCTGGGCCTCGCCCGCCATGGGCTGTATACGAATTTGCGAGACCATGGCCCGCGAACCCGAGGATGGCGAACCCGAGATGACGGAGGCGACGAAACCCGGCGACGGGCGGATCATGATCCCGGCCTGGGTCGACGGCAGGCTGGAGCCGGTCGAGAAGCTGGAGGTGCATCGTCGTGGCCTGCGCCACATGGCCGTCTCCGTCTTCCTGCTGCGCGAAGGTGCGCTCCTGCTGCAGCGCCGCGCCGCGGGGAAGTATCACACGCCGGGGCTCTGGGCGAATGCGTGCTGCACGCATCCTTCCTGGGCCGAGGCCCCCGCCGATTGCGCCCGCCGTCGGCTGCGCGAGGAACTCGGGGTCACCGGAGTGGCGCTGGAGCGGCGGATGACCGTCGAGTATCGCGCCGAGGTCGGCGCGGGTTTGATCGAACACGAGGTGGCGGAGATATTCGTCGGAGACGCCCCGCCGGACTTGCGGATGGATCCGGCTCCGGACGAGGTGATGGCGACCCGGTGGGCGTCGCCGGAGGAGCTGATCGCGGAAATCGAAGTCGCGCCCGAGCGGTTCACGCCCTGGCTGCGGATCTACCTGCGCGAGCATGGAAACGACATCCTCGGCGATCCGGACCCTGCGGGGGAGGGGCCCGCATCGCACGGAGCAGGGAACGGTCGGCCAAGTGATGCGGGCAGATGCCCCGACCCGTAGACCGGAACGATCGGTGTCGATACCGGGTACCGATCGGGACGGTTCCGGTTCGGCGGACACCGGATGAAGCTACCTGAAGAGGCGGGACACGATGTCAACTACGATTTACGGGTATCGACTTCGACCGACAGCACGGAGGACGGGCCTTTGACCGATGCATTCCCCGGCTGGCACGGAACGACGATCATCGGCGTGCGCAGGAACGGGCGGGTCGTGGTGGCGGGCGACGGGCAGGTGAGTCTCGGCCAGACGGTCATCAAGGGCACGGCGCGCAAGGTGCGTCGCCTGTCCCCCGGCGGGTTCGACGTGGTCGTCGGCTTCGCGGGCTCCACGGCCGATGCCTTCACGCTGCTGGAACGGCTGGAGAGCAAGCTTGAGGCGACGCCGGGGCAACTCGCACGGGCCAGCGTGGAGCTTGCGAAGGACTGGCGGACGGACAAGTACCTGCAGAAGCTGGAGGCGATGCTGATCGTCACCGACGGGACCGACCTGCTCGTCATCACCGGGGCGGGCGACGTGCTGGAGCCCGAGAACGACATCGCGGCGATCGGGTCGGGCGGCAACTTCGCACTGGCCGCCGCGCGCGGGCTGATGGAAAGCGATCGTACGGCGGAGGAGATCGCCCGCGGCGCGATGGCGATCGCCGCCGACATCTGCGTCTACACGAACGGGAACCTCACCGTCGAAACGATCGAAGCCGCCCGGTGATCGCGCGCGACGACCTGCGCGCCGCGGTGCAGGCCGGCCTGCTGGACGAGGCGCAGGCGGCGCGGCTGGTCGGACTTGCCGACGCCCGGTTGCAGGCGCGCGACGCGGCATCGGCGAACGACGAACCCTTCGAGCTGTTCCGCGGCTTCAACGAGATCTTCATCGTCGTCGGGCTCGGCATCCTCGGGATGGGGTGGCTTGGCGTCTGGGCGCTGATCGCCGGCACCTCGAACGGCTTCGGCACGACCTGGGCTGTGGCCGGCGTGGCGACGGGCGGGGTCATCGTCCTGCTGTCGGAATACTTCATCCGCCGGCGCCGCATGGTGGCACCGGGCATCGTGATGGCCATCGCCTGGGCGGCCTGCGCGCTCTGGTTCTGGGCGCTGCGGTTCGACAGCTTTAGCCTGTTCGGAGGGATCGATTTCGACGTCATCGCCTGGCCGCTCGCCCTCACGATCCTGACGGTCGCGGCCTACTGGTGGCGGTACCGCGTGCCCTTCGCGATGGCGCTCATGGCGGCGGCGGCATTCGGCGTGGTGCTCTCGGTCCTCGCCTCCACCACCGGGCAGGCGGTCGGTGCCATGGACATGTTCCTGCTGTCGTCCTCGGGTCCCTTCGCCTGGGGCACGCTGATCTTCGGGCTGGTCCTCTTCGCGCTGGCGATGCGGTTCGACATGTCGGACCCGCATCGCATGACGCTACGCTCGGCGAACGGGTTCTGGCTGCACGTGATCGCGGCCCCGGCCATCGTGAATACCGTCGCGCTGACGCTGCTTGGGTCCGAGAGCGCGCTCGCGCTGCCGAGCCTCGTTGTGGTCCTGCTGTCCATCGCCGTGGTGGCCGTCGTCATCGACCGCCGGTCGTTCCTGATCTCCGCGGTGGGCTATACGGTCGCCGTGATCTGGACGCTGTCGACGGGGGATGGCTCGGCCGTTGCGGTGCTGGGCCTCGGGGCCGGGCTGGTCGGCCTCGGGGCCGGGTGGCAGACAGTGCGCGCGGGGCTCCTGCGGGGGGTGCCGGCGGGGCTGCGCGACCGCCTGCCGCCGTCGCGCTAGCCGCCGAGTTTCGCCATTCCGAGGGCGACGTCGAAGCGCTCGCACCAGATCCAGATCTCATCGTAGGCCTCGGGGTCGATGCCGGCCGGAAGGGCATAGCTGGACGCGCCCGTGGTGTTGGCGAGGGGGCCCATCAGCGTCGCCGGGTCGTAGCCATCGCGGCCGAGCGCCACCTTCGGATCGGGCGCGCTGCCGAAACGGAAGTCGTCGAGCAGGTTGACCCGGTCGCCGGCGAGTTCTCCCGTCCCGCCGATCCCGTAGCGGGCGGCCCCGGTGAACGTGCCGAGGCGACCGTGGCCCGCGGCGAGGAGCGTCCGGGCCGGGAAGAGGGCGAGGCCGGTGGCGGCAAAGGTAAGAAAGGTGCGGCGGTACATGGGATCTCTCCGAAGGTTGCGTGAAGGCACCCTGACGCTGAGGAAGCGTTCCGCACAGCCCGCCGCACGCAGCCGTGACCGGCGTTGCGTTTCCGTGACCGGCGATTAGGAAGGGCGCGAGCATTCCGGAGGCCCCATGACCGACCTGACCCCGCGCGAGATCGTGTCCGAGCTGGACCGCTTCATCATCGGCCAGAAGGACGCCAAGCGTGCGGTGGCCGTGGCGCTGCGCAACCGGTGGCGGCGCAAGCGGCTGGGTGACGACCTGCGCGACGAAGTCTATCCGAAGAACATCCTGATGATCGGGCCGACGGGCGTGGGCAAGACGGAGATCAGCCGCCGGCTGGCCAAGCTGACGGGTGCGCCGTTCCTGAAGGTGGAGGCGACGAAATTCACCGAAGTCGGCTATGTCGGGCGCGACGTGGAGCAGATCATCCGCGATCTGCTGGACGGGGCCATCGCGATGGTGCGCGAACAGATGCGCGCCGAGGTCAAGGAGAAGGCCCATGCCGCGGCCGAGGACCGGGTGATCGAGGTTCTGGCGGGCTCGGACGCGCGGGAGGGTACGCGAGAGAGCTTCCGGCGCAAGCTGCGCTCCGGTGAGTTGGACGACAAGGTGATCGAGCTGGAGGTCGCCGACACGTCGAACCCGATGGGGATGGCAATCCCCGGACAGCCGGGGATGGACCAGATGGCGAACCTGGGCGATCTCTTCGGCAAGATGATGCAGCGCAAGGTAAAGAAGCGGCTGACGGTGGCGGCGTCCTACGAGCTGCTGATCGACGAGGAGGCGGACAACCTGCTGGACGATGAGGCCGTCAAGCGCGAGGCGGTGCGCAGCGTCGAGCAGAACGGGATCGTGTTCATCGACGAGATCGACAAGGTCTGCGCCCGGTCCGACGCGCGCGGCGGCGACGTCAGCCGGGAAGGCGTGCAGCGCGACCTGCTGCCGTTGATCGAGGGGACGGTCGTCTCCACCAAGCACGGCACCGTGAAGACGGACCACATCCTGTTCATCGCCTCCGGGGCCTTCCACATCGCGAAACCGTCGGACCTGCTGCCCGAGTTGCAGGGGCGACTGCCGATCCGGGTGGAGCTGCGCGCGCTGACCGAGGGCGACTTCGTGCGCATCCTGACGGAGACGGACAACGCGCTGACGCGTCAGTACACCGCGCTCATGGCGACGGAGGAGGTCGCCGTGACCTTCACCGACGAGGGGATCGCGGCGCTCGCCCATATCGCCGCGCAGGTGAACGAGAGCGTCGAGAACATCGGGGCGCGCAGGCTCTACACCGTGCTGGAGCGCGTGTTCGAGGAGCTGTCGTTCGATGCCCCCGACACGCCGGGCCGCCGGGTCACCATCGACGCGGCCTTCGTCGAGACGCAGCTGGGCGAGCTGGCGCGCTCCACCGACATCTCGCGCTACGTGCTGTGACTGGCGGGGCAGGTCCGGTCTCCTACGGCCGGTTCCTGCGCGACAATGCGGCGTTCCTCTCGGCGGGGCTCCTGATCTGCTTCACGTCGAGCTACGGGCAGACGTTCTTCATCTCGCTTTCCGCCGACCGGATCATGGCCGATTTCGGCCTGTCGGACGGGCAGTGGGGCCTGATCTACACCCTCGCCACCACGGGGTCGGCCGTACTGATGGTCTTCGCCGGCACGCTGACAGACCGGTTGCGCGTGCGCCGGATCGCGATGGTCGCGGGGGCGGGGCTGGCGTTCGCCTGCGTGGCGATGGCGACCGTATCGGGGGCGATGGCGCTGACGGTCACGGTGCTGGCGCTGCGGTTCTTCGGGCAGGGGCTGATGAGCCACATCTCCGCCGTGGCCATGGCCCGGTGGTTCGTGGCGACCCGGGGCCGGGCCCTGTCGGTCGCGTCGATGGGATACGCACTGGGGCAGGCGGTGCTGCCGATCGGATTCGTCGCGTTGCTCGGTCTTATCGACTGGCGGATGCTCTGGCTCGTCGCGGCGGGACTGGTGTTCCTGGCGATGCCGGCGATCCTGCGACTGCTGCGCGCGGAGCGGACACCGCAATCGCTGGCCGCGGATCTGCCGGCCCCGGGCATGTCCGGGTTGCACTGGACGCGGGGGGCGATGCTGCGACACCGGCTCTTCTGGCTGCTGATCCCGCTGCTGCTCGGGCCGCCGGCCTTCGGGACCGCGCTGTTCTTCCATCAGGTGCACCTGACGCAGGTGAAGGGCTGGGACCTGCTGGACTACGTGGCGCTGATGCCGATCTTCACCGCCGTCTCCGTCGCCGCCACCTTCGCGTCCGGCGCGCTCATCGACCGCTTCGGGACGGGGCGGCTGATCGCGGTCTACCTGCTGCCCTTCGCCGTAGCCTTCCTGCTGATCGGCTGGGCGGAAGGGTTGGGCGGTGCGCTGGTCGGGCTGATGGTGCTGGGGCTGGGAACGGGGGCGCAGGCGACGGTGCCGACGGCCTTCTGGGCGGAATACTACGGCACGCGGCACCTGGGCTCGATCAAGGCGCTCGGGCGTGGCGATCATGGTGTTCGGCTCCGCGATCGGGCCGGGGATCACCGGGCTGCTGATCGACGCGGGTCACCCGTTCCCCGAGCAGATGCCGGCCATCGCGCTCTACTTCCTCGTCTCCGCCGCGCTGGCCGCCGTGGCCGTTCTGCGGGCACGCGCGACCCTACCGTCGCAGGTAGACGTAATACGCGCCTGAGCCCCCGTGGGACCGGTGCGCCTGCGTGATCTGCAGGACGAGGCCGGCGAGCGGGGCGAGACGCAGCCACTGTGGCACCTGATGGCGCAGCACGCCGAGACGCGTCGGGATCGGGCCGTGGTCGGGCTTGGCCTTGCCCTTGCCCGTCACCACGATCACCAGCCGCTTGCCGTCGGCATGGGCCGACAGGATGAATCGCGTGAGCGCCGGATGCGCCACGTCGAGCGTCATCCCGTGCAGATCCAGCTTGCCTTCGGGACGCAGCTTCCCGGCACGCATCCGCTGATGTGTCTTGGCGTCCATCCGGAGCGGAGCCTTCGCGACCTGATCGGGGACGGAGGGCAGGAGCGCCGCGCCGGAGGTGCGGGGCCGGGCGCGGGAGCCCATCTCGAACGCGGGGATGCTTGGCACCGGACGGGCGGTGGGCATCGGGGTGGCGGCCGGCGATGGCGACGGAGCGGGCCGGTCGGGGTGGAGCGGATCGGCCGTGCGGCGGTAGCGCGACCAGATCTCGCGGTCCTCCGCGGTGAGCCCGCGCCGCCGTCTCATCGGCGCACCAGCGGGACGAAGCGCCCGCGATGGTTGAGGGCACCCGCCGCCCGGCCGGCCGCTTCGCCGGTTCCGTGGAACAGGTCGGCGCGGCCCGCCCCGACGATGGCAGAGCCGGTGTCCTGCGCGATGCAGAGGCGGCGGTGGCCGGCCACGTCGATCCAGACGGGTGTGCCGAGCGGCGTGTGAACCGGATCGACGGCGAGACTGCGCAGGGCGGTGACCGGGCAGAGCGTGCCGGCAGGGCCGACATCGCAAGGAGCGTCGGAGAGGCGGAACATCACGTAGCTGGGGTTCGCGTCCATGGCCGCCTTGCCGCGTTCGGGGTCGGCGCGGAGCCAGGACTTCAGATCGTCCGCCGTGAGATCGGGTCCGAAGATGCCCTGGGCGATCAACCGTTTGCCGATGGAGACGTAGGGGTGGCCGTTCCGTCCCGCATAGCCCACGCGCAGCACCGTCCCGTCCGTCAGCCGCAGGCGACCGGAGCCCTGCACCTGGAGGAAGAAACGGTCGACCGGATCGCGGAGCCAGGCGATTTCGTGGCCCATGAGGCACGGCTCGATCTCGCTGCGAGGAACGTCGATCCCCCCGTGGGGGAGTGCGTGGATCGGGCAGGGGAACGCGGCCGTGGGGGCACGGGAGGCTTCGAGTTCGGGTTCGTAATAACCGGTGAAATGGCCTGGGAGCGGGATGCCCGGGCGGAAGGTCTCTTCGAACCAGGTGCGGGCATCGCCCGCGGGCACGGACGGATCGCCCAGCCGCATCGCCTCCAGTGCCGCGCTCAGATCGTCCTCGGCCCAGCCGGGCAGGTCGGCAAACGAAAGCCGCCCCGTTTCGGGGGCGGCGGGGCGGAGGACGATCGGGGCCACGTCAGTCCCCCGTGGCGACGAGCTTCCAGTTCGGATCGCCGGTGCCCATCTGGCGGGCGAAGGTCCAGACGTCGCGCTGCTTGACGATGGCGTTGGCGTCGCCCTCGACCACCGCGCCTTCTGCGTCCTTCACGACCCGTGTCATCTCGCAGACGAAGCGCAGGGTGATCTGCCCAAGCTGTTCGGCCTCCTCGAAATCGGCGCGCTTCACGGTCGTCTCGCGGATGCCGATGAAGCTCGCATGGACCTTGAGTCCCTTGTCCTCCCGGTCGGAGACGACGGAGAGGAATGCCTCATAGACATCCTCCGACAGGAAGGGCTGGACCTCCGACAGGTCGCCGTTCTCGAAGGCCATCAGGATCATCTCGTAGGCCTGCCGTGCGCCGCCGACGAACTCCGTCACCGAGAAATCCGGCTCGGCCGCCTTCATCGCGGCAAGGGCGTGGGCGTCCGCGCCCCCGTCGTCGACGAAATCCGTGATGTCCCGGTCGGGCCCGCCCTCGATCACCTCGAAGTCGCGGCGCACGCCGGAAGTTTCGGTCACCGGGGAGATCTTGGGCTTCTCGAAGCCGTCGCGCGTGCCGAGGACGTTCTTGAGCTTGTAGACGAGGAAGAGCGCGATCCCGGCGAGGACGAGGAGTTGTATCACGGCGTCGGTCATCCTTTGCTCCGGGGCGGGCGGGTCTTGGCCTCAGGGGTCTTGGTATCTGGAAGGCTGGACATATGTAAGACCGCGACGGGGTCAAGGGAAGCCGGCCCCGAAACGGAGGTCCGCCATGCCGCTGCTGGCACTGTTCATCGTCGTCCCCCTGATCGAGATCGCCCTGTTCATCCAGGTCGGCGGGTTCCTCGGGCTCTGGCCGACCCTCGCCATCGTCGTCGTCACCGCGATGGCGGGGACCTACCTCGTGAAGCGGCAGGGGCTCGAGCAACTGGCGCTGATCCAGGGCTCCCTCGGCCGCGCTGAGCGATCCGACGCGGCCGCTGGCGCATGGGGCGATGATCCTGGCCTCGGGTCTGCTGCTGCTGACGCCGGGGTTCTTCACCGATGCGGTGGGCTTCCTGCTGCTGATCCCGGCGGTGCGCGACCGGGTGATGCGGGCCGTGACGGCGCGGATCAAGGTCAAGGCCTTCACGATGGGGCAGGCTCCGCATCCGCAGGCCCGGCCTCCCGGGTCGCATCACACCCCTGCCCGCGACGACGTGATCGAGGCGGAGTACGTCGAGATGCCGCGCCGGGACGGACCGTCGGGCTGGACCCGCGAATGAGCCCCCTTCGGTTGTGAGGCGTCGGGCCGTCTGATACGTCGGCGCGGATCGAACGGATTATATACATCATACGCGAGGATCGCCCGATGGCAGACGAAGACCAGACCCAGCCCGACGCCCCGTCCACCGACGACGAGACCTCGTCCGAAGGGCTTGCGAACGGAGCGGCGCAGCCCGCGCAGATGCCGCAGATGAAGGTGCTGGGACAGTACATCCGCGACCTGTCCTTCGAGAACGTCGCCATCCAGAAGGGCAAGGCGCTGGAGGGGCAGCCGGACATCAACGTGCAGGTCGGGCTGGAGGCGAAGAAGCGCACCGCGGAAGGCCAGTACGAAGTCGCCGTGAAGCTGAACGTGACGGCCAAGGTGACGGGCGGCGAGGAACCGGTGTTCGCGCTGGAGCTGGACTATGCGGGCGTATTCCACATCGTCAACGTGGCTGACAATCAGATGCACCCCTATCTGATGATCGAATGCCCGCGGATGCTGTTCCCGTTCCTGCGGCGGATCGTGTCCGACGTCTCCCGTGACGGGGGTTTCCCGCCGCTCAATCTCGAGAACATCGATTTCGTGGCGCTCTATCGCAACGAGCTGACCCGCCGGGCGCAGGCCGAAGCGCAGACCGCCCCGATCTCCTGATCCGGCGGACCGGATCGAAAGGGGCCCGGTGCGCTGCGCCGGGCCCTTCGTCGTTCAGTGCGGGGATTTCCAGATCGGCGCATCGCCCAGCGTCTCGACGAAGGCGGCATGGGCTTCGGATTCGGCCTGCGTCAGGCGGGAAGGGAGCGGCACGGGGCGGGGGCGAGACTTCCACGCGCCCGTCGCCGCCTGCGATCCGGCGGAGCGGCTGACGAGCGACATGGTGGGCTGACGCCCGCCGATGAGTTCGAGATAGACCTCCGCCAGGATCTCGGAGTCGAGCAGCGCCCCGTGCTTCACCCGGGCCGAGGTGTCGACACCGAACCGGCGGCTGAGCGCGTCGAGGGAGGCGGGGGAGCCGGGGAACTTGGCGCGCGCGATGGCCAGCGTGTCGATGGACCGATCCATGTGCATCACCGGCAGGCCCATCCACTTCAGCTCCGCATTCAGGAACTTCATGTCGAAGGCCGCATTGTGGATCACAAGCTTCGCGTCGCCGATGAAGTCGAGGAAGTCCCGCCCGATGTCCTTGAAGACGGGGAAGTCCTTCAGGAAGTCGTCGCCGAGCCCGTGCACCTCGAAGGCACCGGCCGGCATGGAGCGTTCGGGGTTCACATACTGATGGTACTCGTTGTCGGTGCGGACGTGGTTGATGAGCTCGATGGCCCCGATCTCCACGATGCGGTCGCCGGACTCGGGCTCGAACCCGGTCGTCTCGGTGTCGAGGACGATTTCCCTCATGCCAGTTCCTCCACGATGCGGGCGACGGCGGCCCGGGCGGTTTCCATGTCGTCGGTCGGGATGATGTAATCGGCGCGGTCGCGTTTGTCAGCGTCCGGCATCTGCCGGGCGAGGATCGTGTCGAGGTCCTCTGGCGTCATCGTGCCGCGGGCCAGGGTGCGGGCACGCTGGACGTCGGGAGGGGCGGAGACGACGGCGATCCGGTCGCAGGCATCGGCCCCGCCAGCCTCGAAGAGGAGCGGAACGTCCCAGACGACGAGCCCGGCCCTGCGCCCCTCCATCCAGGCGGCGCGGTCGGCGGCGACGAGCGGGTGGACGATGGCGTCGAGGGCGCCAAGCGCGGTCCGGGGCTCGGCGGCGATTGCAGCGCGCAGGGCCGCGCGGTCGATGGCCCCGGCGCGCAGCACGCCCGGAAACCGGGCCGCGACGGGGGCGACAGCGGCCCCGCCGGGACCGTAGAGTGCGTGGACGGCGGCGTCGGCATCCCAGACCGGAACGTGCAGATCGCGGAACATCGCGGCTGTCGTCGATTTTCCCATGCCGATGGACCCGGTCAGCCCGAGGATCATCCGAGCACCGCGCGACGCAGCTCCGCATCGACGGTGGGCATCGTGCCGAACCAGGCGGCGAAACCGGGCACGGCCTGATGCAGCAGCATTCCGAGGCCCTCCACCACGGTGGCCCCATGCCCTTTCGCTTCGGTCAGCAGCGGCGTGATCGGGGGCGCATAGACGATGTCCGCCACCACGGTTTGCGGGGCCATGAAGCCGAGATCAAAGAGCAGAGGCGGTTTCCCGGTCATTCCGAGGCTCGTCGTATTCACGAGCAGGCCGTGGTTCCGGAGGGCGGCGGGCGCTTCGCTCCAGGGGCAGGTGGTGACCCGCCCGTCGAACGCCGCGGCGAGGGTGATGGCCCGTTCTGCCGTCCGGTTGGCAAGAGTGATCCAGGGCAGGCCCTCTTCGAGGAGGGCCGCGACGATCCCGCGCGCGGCACCGCCGGCACCGAGGATCAGCGCGGGGCGGTCCGCGGACCAGTCGGGTGCTTGTTGACGAAGGTTGGCGACGAAGCCGTAACCATCGGTGTTGTCGGCCTGAAATCGTCCGTCGTCACCGAAGGTGAGCGTATTCGCGGCACCTGCCGCCGCGGCGCGATCGGTGACTTCCTGCGCCAGACGAAACACCGTCTCCTTGTGCGGCAGCGTCACGTTGAGGCCCGTGAATCCGAGGTCCGGCAGGAGCCGCAGCGTCGTTTCCAGATTGCGGGCCGTGACGTGGAGCGGGACGTAGAGCCCGTCGATCCCGTGCCGGCGCAGCCAGTGGCCGTGAAGGCGAGGTGACCGGCTCTGGGCGATCGGATCGCCGATGACGCCTGCGAGGATCGTCATGCGGGCAGTTCGCCGCGTGACACGAGGAAATCGAGGAGGGGCAGGAGCGGCAGACCGAGAACGGCGAAATGATCCCCGTCGACGCGGGTGAAGAACCGGGCTCCCTCGCCCTCCAGCGTGTAGGCACCGGCGGAATGGCGGACCGTCTCCCAGGTCCGCGCGACGTAGTCGGTGATGTATCCGGGCGACGCGGCCCGCATCGTGAGCGTCACGGTCGAGACCTGCCGCCAGATCGGGCGACCGCCCTCCGCGATGACGGCGGCGGTATGCAGGCGATGGGTGCCGCCGGAGAGCGAGGTCAGCTGCGCCATGGCCTCCTGCGGCGTTGCGGGCTTGGAGACGATCTCTCCGTCGCGGTCGAGCACCTGGTCGCAACCGAGGACGAGACCTTCGGCGCGCACCTTCAGCGCCTTCATCTCCGCGAGCGCGTCGGCAACCGACCGGGGTGGATGCTCCTCCGCCGTCAGCGCCTCCTTCACCATCGCCTCGTCGACGCGGGGCGGGCGCGCCTCGAACGCGACATTCGCCGCACGCAGCAGATCCTGCCGGGTGCGGGACATCGAGGCGAGGATCAGCATCGGGTCATGGCATCGGCGCTCCTCGGAAACCCTGGGGAGAACTCGCTGCGAGCGCCCGGGATGAACCTGTGACAGGATTGGACCGGCGGCCGGAAGAGGACAAGTCGAAGGTTCGGGTCCCGTCGTGGGCCTTCCATCAACCGCGCAGCCAAGGTCTTCCCGGCTGGGGATCCTTCGATCCATACACGGATCCGCGAACCTTGTCCCCCGGGTGTTCCGGCAGACGAACGCACGGCGGTCTTGGGGTCAGGCGATGTTATCCCCAGACCGAGGCGGGACGGTGTGACATCCTTCGAAGCCGGTGGAGTGATCCTGTAAGAAGATTTGATCCCCGTTATCCACTGACCTACGTCCACTTCATCCTTCTTCTCTTCTCACTATCTGGTTTATGGGCAGAGGGCGGGGGTGTCTTCGGATGGGTGATCTCTACCTGTGGCTCAAGGCGGGCCACGTGATCTCGGTGATCGCGTGGATGGCGGGCTTGTTCTACCTGCCCCGGCTCTACGTCTATCATGCGGAACAGGCCGGACCGGTACCGCAGATGGTGCCGGTGCTGGAGGTCATGGAGAGAAGGCTCCTCCAGGCCATCATGACGCCGGCGATGATCGCGGCCTGGGGCTTCGGGCTGGCCATCGTCGGGATGGGCGGTGTCGATTGGGGTGCGGCCTGGCCCTGGTTCAAGGCGGCGAGCGTAATCGCGATGACGGGATTCCACTTCTGGTGCGCCGCCGAACGCAAGCGTCTGATCGCCGGGCGGGCCAGGCCCGGACGAACGTATCGGATGATGAACGAGGTGCCGACGGTCCTGTTGATCGTCATCGTCGTCGCCGTGATCGTGCAACCGTTCTGAAGGGTTCTCCGGAGCGCTGTCCCGCCGATTGACTTGCCTGCAGGGGGCCGGTATCAGACACCACCGTTGGATCGTCCTGATCCGAAGGACGGTTCTCTACATTTTGAAGCGGTGCCCCGGATACGGGTCTCCCTTGCCGGAAAGCCTGCCATGCGCGACGATGCCCCGACCGCCGATACGACACCTCAGGAAACTGCCGAGCGGCTGAACCTGCGCGATCTCAAGGCGATGTCCCCGAAGGCGCTGGTCGACATGGCGGAGGACCTGGAGATCGAGAACGCCTCGACGATGCGCAAGGGAGAGATGATGTTCTCGATCCTGCGCGAGCGGGCGGACGAGGGCTGGGAGATCTCGGGCGAGGGCGTGCTCGAAGTGCTTCAGGACGGGTTCGGCTTCCTACGGTCGCCGGAGGCAAACTATCTCGCCGGGCCCGACGACATCTACGTCTCTCCCGACGTCATCCGGAAGCACTCCCTGCGCACGGGCGATACCGTCGACGGAATCATCCAAGCCCCTGATGATGCTGAGAATTATTTTGCGTTGACACAGGTGACGGAGATCAACTTCGCGGATCCGGAGATGGTCAAGCACAAGGTCAGCTTCGACAATCTCACGCCGCTCTACCCTGATGAGAGATTTCAGATGGAGATCGAAGATCCGACGATCAAGGATCGATCGGCCCGGATCATCGACCTCGTCGCACCGATCGGAAAGGGCCAGCGATCCCTGATCGTCGCTCCACCTCGGACAGGCAAGACGGTCCTGTTGCAGAACATCGCGAAGTCGATCGAGACGAACCATCCGGACTGCTATCTCATGGTACTGCT
This sequence comes from uncultured Alphaproteobacteria bacterium, assembly GCA_963757495.1. GTDB lineage: Bacteria > Pseudomonadota > Alphaproteobacteria > Rhodobacterales > Rhodobacteraceae > Jannaschia. The sequence continues at coordinate 463,712 of CAVWRZ010000016.1, read as the reverse complement.
CATCGACGAGCGGCCCGAGGAAGTCACGGACATGCAGCGGTCCGTGAAGGGCGAGGTGGTTTCCTCCACCTTCGACGAACCGCCCACCCGTCACGTGGCCGTGGCCGAGATGGTCATCGAGAAGGCGAAGAGACTGGTCGAACACAAGCGGGACGTGGTGATCCTCCTGGACTCCATCACCCGGTTGGGACGGGCCTACAACACGGTCGTCCCATCGTCTGGCAAGGTTCTGACGGGTGGGGTCGACGCCAACGCCCTCCAACGTCCGAAGCGGTTCTTCGGAGCTGCGCGGAATATCGAGGAGGGTGGGTCACTGACGATCATAGCGACGGCCCTCATCGATACCGGAAGTCGGATGGATGAGGTGATCTTCGAGGAGTTCAAGGGTACGGGCAACTCGGAACTCGTGCTCGATCGGAAGGTCGCGGACAAACGGGTCTTCCCGGCGATGGACATTCTGAAATCCGGCACGCGGAAGGAGGAGCTTCTGGTGGATCCGAAGAACCTGCAGAAGACCTTCGTCCTGCGTCGGATCCTGAATCCGATGGGGACCACGGATGCCATCGAGTTCCTGATCGGAAAGTTGAAGCAGACGAAGACGAACGCGGATTTCTTCGATTCGATGAACTCCTGACGGCCGAGGCGATGACGTGGGGGATACGATCTATGCTCTTGCGACGGCTCAGGGAAAATCAGGTGTGGCCATCATACGGATTTCCGGCCCTCAGGCTGTGGAGATGCTGGGCAGGCTAGGAGCGACCTGTCCCCCGCCCCGCGGAAGCAAGCTCGTCACATTGAAGGATGCGGATGGCGAGATCCTCGATCGCGCGCTCGTGCTGTTCTTCGAACAGGGCAGAGAGCTTCACGGGGGAGCAGATCGTCGAACTTCATCTTCATGGCAGCGTGGCGGTCATCAAGGCGGTCCTGAATGCGCTCGACGCAACGAGAATGGGGCGGATGGCCGAACCTGGAGAGTTCACGCGTCGCGCCCTGTTGAACGGCTGTCTGGATCTGACCCAGGTGCAGGGCTTGGCGGACGTGATCGACGCCGAGACCGAGATGCAGCGAAAATACGCCATGCGTGTTCTTGGCGGTGAGGTTGCCGAGCGAGTGGCGAACTGGCGCGCCGACCTCATTCGAGCGATCGCCCTGATCGAAGCGACGATCGACTTCGTCGACGAAGATGTCCCTCATGAGGTGATGCCGGAAGTGATGGACCTGATTGCCGGTGTCGAGGAAAAGATCCGGATGGAATTGCGGGACTCGACGGGTCTGGAGCGGCTTCGAACAGGTTTCGAGGTGGCGATCATAGGACAACCAAATGTCGGAAAATCCTCCCTTCTCAACATCTTAACTAAAAGTCAGGCAGCAATCGTAACGGAGATTGCGGGGACGACACGGGACGTCATCGAGGTACGATGCGATCTCGAGGGGCTTCCTGCGACCTTCTCTAGACACAGCAGGTATACGCGATACGGATGATCCGGTAGAACGAGCGGGGATCGATCGAGGTCAGCAGCGCGCAGCTCGGGCAGATCTGCGACTACTCCTTTACGACGGGCTTCTACCCGATCCCGCGGCTTTCCCGCTTGAGAAGGATGACATTCTCGTTCGAACGAAGGGAGACCTTAGTAATGACCCGGGAGCGATATCGGTTGTTACGAACAGCGGTATCGACGATCTTCTGCGGCGCGTAAGAACGGTTCTGGTTTCACGCGTGGGAGATACGGGTCTGATATCCCGACATCGCGATCGGTTGGCCTTGCAGCGAAGCGGAGAGGGTCTGGCGGGAGTACTTCGTGCCGATCAGGCTCTGGAACCTGAGACGTTGGCAGAAGAGGTTCGCTTGGCTTTGGGAAGCCTAGGTGTCATCATCGGCAAAGTAGACGTTGAAGACGTCTTGGACAGTATTTTCTCTTCCTTCTGCATCGGCAAATAGCAGGTTTCACGTGAAACAATTTCAATACGACGTTATCGTCATCGGAGCAGGTCACGCCGGTACCGAAGCCGCGCATGCCGTATGGCGGATGGGTGGCCGCGTTGCTTTGATTACTCGAAGTAAACGGGATATCGGCGTACTGTCGTGCAATCCCGCCATAGGTGGTTTGGGCAAGGGGCATCTCGTTCGAGAGATCGATGCTCTGGACGGGCTTATGGGACGCGTGGCCGATAAGGCAGCAATCCAGTATCGTCTGCTGAACCGGAGTAAAGGCCCGGCCGTTCGCGGACCGCGAATCCAGGCGGACCGCGCCCTCTATCAAGCGGCGCTGCAGGATGAGATCCTTGCTGCTGATGGGCTATCTGTCATCGAGGGAGAGGTGTGCGACCTCGTATACGGACCCGGCTCCCGGATCTCTGGTGTCTCACTCAGTTGCGGTGAGATCTTGCTTGGTCGATCTGTCGTCGTGACAACTGGAACCTTCCTGAACGGAGTTATGCATACGGGGGATCGGCGTGCCATAGGGGGTAGGGCCGGGGCGGCTTCCTCGACCAGACTTGCTAGCGCCATTCGAGATATTGGTCTTCGCTGCGGGCGTCTGAAAACTGGCACACCGCCCCGTTTGAGGAAGTCTTCGATTGATCTAAGCATTTTCGAGCAACAGGCAGGGGACCGCGTTCCGACTTTCATGTCTTTCAATCCACCTGCCCTCCGAGCCGATCAGATCCAGTGTTCGATAGCGCATACCAATGAAGCAACCCACGATATCATCAGACAGAATCTTGGCAAGTCAGCGGTATTCAGTGGGAAGTTGGACGGTGTCGGTCCGCGCTATTGTCCGTCTGTGGAGGATAAGATCCATCGCTTTCCCGATAAGGCCTCGCATCAGATATTTCTTGAGCCCGAGGGACTAACGTCTGACCTGCTTTATCCAAATGGAATTTCCACGTCTCTCCCAGCAGAAATTCAGTTGGAGTTCGTCAGGGCTATCGATGGTTTAGCGAACGCCGAGATCGTCTGGCCCGGCTACGCAGTGGAGTACGACTATGTCGATCCTAGGGGGCTCACGACGGCGTTAAGCGTGCCCGAGGTTCCGGGCCTGTTTCTTGCGGGGCAGATAAATGGTACGACGGGCTATGAAGAGGCGGCCGCGCAGGGCCTTGTTGCAGGTATAAATGCGGTCAGGTTCACGCGGGGGAGGGAGGGAGCACGGTTCGGTAGAGCGGAGAGTTATATCGGCGTTATGATCGATGATCTAACGACGAAGGGCGTGACGGAGCCTTACCGAATGTTCACGTCACGAGCCGAGTACCGTCTTTCACTTCGGATCGATAACGCAGACAGAAGATTGACTGACTATGGTCGTGAGATCGGGTGCGTGTCGGACGGTCGATATCGTTCATTCAAGCAGCGGGAGTCTTCCTATCTTAGGGCCCGGGGTATCATGAAGGAGCGGCAAGTTTGTCCGCCTGGTGATATGGGACAGACAACCACTCTACACGATGCGCGCAGTCCCATGATCTCCCTCTTCGACGCGTTGCGGACGCGATCTGCGGAGACGAATGAGCATTATTTGCAGACTATTGCGGGCGAAGAAATTTCCACCGATGATTTTGAGCAGGTGGAGGCGGAAGCTCTGTACGAAGTCTACGTTACGCGACAACGCAAAGAGGTCGAAAAGCTCAGGCGGGAGGAGCATACAAAGATCGACGGCTCGATGTCGTTTGCCGCCGTCAGGGGTCTATCGAATGAGGCTCGCATGAAGCTCCAGGCTGTCCGACCGGAGACGATCGGGCAGGCGATGAGGGTCGAGGGCGTTACACCGGCGGATGTCGTCCTTGTACTCTCGGCCATCCAATCGTTGCGCATCGAAGCTAAGGTGTCGCAGGCGTGATATCGCCTGGTGTTTCACGTGAAACAAGTAGGAAGCTTGCAGAATTCGAGCGACTTGTTCGCCGGTGGACGCCGTCCATAAATCTAGTTGCTTCATCAACCCTTGGCACTTTCGATACCCGTCACATCAACGACGGTATTTATTTATCCTCCCTCTCCCTCCCCGAGGGCCGTTGGCTCGATATCGGAAGCGGCGGGGGATTCCCTGGATTGGTCGTATCGATCGTAGGCGGCAGACGGATACATCTCGTCGAAAGCGATACGCGGAAATGTGCCTTTCTTCGGACCGTCGTGGCAGAGTTGGATCTAGATTGCATCGTACTGAATAACAGGGTAGAAGACCTCCCAGATCAGTCTGCATCTGTTATCAGTGCGAGAGCTGTGGCTCCGCTAGCTGTCCTATTCAATCTCGCACATCGACATGGCAACCAAGAATGCGCCCATGTCTATTTGAAAGGAAGAAACTGGCTTCAGGAGGTGGAAACGACTGTCAATGATTGGGATTACGATTTGGAGACACATACGATCGACCCCGTTACCGGGTCCGTAGTCTTGCAGGTAACTTCTCTTAAGCCGAAGTCTCAATGACAACCCGTATCATGAGTATCGTAAACCAAAAAGGAGGTGTCGGTAAGACGACCACTGCTATAAATCTGGGTGCCGCTCTCGCGATGCGAGGTGAAAGGACCCTCATCGTCGACCTGGATCCACAAGGAAACGCATCTACCGGGCTTGGGATACCTTTTGAGGAACGAAGTCTCAATACGTATGACTTGCTGTTGAGCGATGCACCTGTCGAGGATCTCGCGAAGCCAACGTCAGTGGAGCTTCTATCGATCATTCCTGCCACGAAGCGATCTGAGTTCGGCAGATGCTGAGCTAATGAAGACCGTACGACGCGTGGTTCATCTTAAGAAGGCCTTACGAATAGCCGATCTTCCTTTCGACTGGATCCTCGTAGACTGTCCGCCATCGCTGAACCTTCTCACTTTGAACGCACTGGTGGCTTCGGATTCGATACTCGTTCCTCTTCAGGCGGAATTCTTTGCCTTGGAGGGCCTTTCGCAACTTCTATTGACCATTCGTGAGATCAGAAATGGCCCCAATGCCGGACTGAGGGTCGAGGGTGTTGTCCTCACGATGTTCGATCGTCGGAATAATCTTTGTCAGCAGGTCGAGCAGGACGCTCGTGCGATACTTGGCGATCTTATCCTCGACACCAAGATCCCGCGCAATGTCACGGTGAGTGAAGCTCCGAGTCATGGGGTTCCGGTCACGGATTACGATCCCGCGTCGCGGGGTGCCATTGCGTATCGGGCACTTGCGACCGAGATCCTAGGGAGGAATCATGGAAAATAGGTATCTTATGTCCGACGAGCCAACGAAGCGGGCGATGCGCCGAGGTCTGTCAGCGTTGATGGCGGATGTGGGTGTTTCTGCCGGTGATATGTCCTCCGACGGAGGCGATATCCGCAAACTTCCAATTGAGAAGGTCCATGCAAACCCCGATCAGCCGAGACGGGCGTTCGATGAGGAGAAATTATCGGATCTTGCTGCGTCGATATCGCAGAAGGGGATCATCCAACCGCTGATCGTTCGGCCTGATCCCAAGAACTCTGCGGAATTTCAGATCGTTGCAGGAGAACGCCGCTGGAGGGCGGCACAACGGGCCGGTCTCCACGAGGTTCCTGTCGTCATTCGTGAATTCGATGATACGGAAGTTCTCGAGGTTGCAATTATCGAGAATATCCAGCGCGCGGATCTGAACGCGATAGAGGAAGCAACTGGCTTCCATCATCTCATGGTTCAGTTCGGTCATACCCAGGAGCAGTTGGGAACGGTACTCGGAAAATCCCGCAGCCACGTCGCCAACCTACTCCGTCTGTTGAAGCTGCCCGCAGGCGTTCAGGAGTTGCTCCGGGAAGGTGCGCTGACAGCCGGCCATGCTCGGGCTTTGATAACAGCCGATGATCCAGAAGCTCTGGCAAAACGGGTCATAGCGAATGGGCTGTCCGTCCGTGAGACGGAACGATTGGCCCAAGGTAGATCCGACGGGAACCGCACGACGTCCAAGCCAAGGCGTAACGATGCCCAACCGAAGGACCCTGATACACGCGCGCTGGAAGGAGATCTTACGGCGAATGTCGGGCTCACCGTGGAAATCGATCATGATATGTCGCAAACATCGGGAAAACTAGTTATACGTTACAAGACTTTGGAGGATCTCGATCGCCTGTGTAACCTTCTATCGTCAGGAACCGGGAGGAGATAGCGACAGGAGAACGGAGTTCAGAAGGAGCGCACCCTTCTCGGTCGTCCTCAACCGACCGTCGTGAAGTACCGCCAGTTCCAGAGATATCATCTCCCGGAGCCCTTCTGAGTTCAACCTCCCGCCGCCTTCCCGATATCGCAACAGATCAATCCCCTCGCGAAGTCGTAACCCCATAAGTAATTGTTCATCGAGGATCTCGCGAAGCGGTAGCACCGTTTCCAAAGCCGTTCCGCTCCCGGCCGTCTCCACAAGCGAAAGCCAGGCCTGCGGCATCGGTTCGGCTTCTGTCGCCAATCGTTCCATTGTCGACGACAGCCGGCCATGGGCCCCTGGCCCGATCCCGATCCAATCTCCCCCGCGCCAGTAGATCAGGTTGTGACGAGACTCCGCACCCGGCCGCGAATGGTTCGACGTCTCGTACCTCACGAAGCCGGCTGAATCGCACAACTCTTGCGTGGCGTTCCACAGATCGATGGACAGGTCCTCATCCGGCAAGCCGCGTAATCGTCCGATCGCATGACGTCTGCCGAAGGCCGTGCCGTCTTCGATCGTCAGCTGATAGAGCGACAGGTGATCACCGACGAACTCGAGTGCTTCCGCAAGTTCGATGCGCCATTCTTCAACCGTCTGATCCTGCCTCGCGTAGATGAGATCGCATGAAACTCGATCGACCAGACCACGGGCCATCTCGAACGCGGCCCGCCCCTCCTTCACGGAGTGCAACCGTCCCAGACGTTTCAGGTCATGATCGTTCAGTGCCTGAAGACCGACGGAGAAGCGGTTCACCCCTCCGTCGACGAAGCCGGCGAAACGATCCGCATCGGCAGAGGTCGGGTTCGCTTCGAGAGTGATCTCGATATCGTTGGCAAACATCCAGTGTTCGCCAGCCCGCTCGATGATGGCACCGACCAGGTCTGGCGGCATCATGGAAGGGGTGCCGCCGCCGAAGAATATGGAAGACAGCCGGCGAGGGCCGGTGCGTTCGGCCCAGTGGTCGAGATCCCGGAGAAAGGCGGCCTGCCAACGTTGCACATCGACGCGATCGGTAACGTGACTGTTGAAATCGCAGTAGGGGCATTTGGCCGCGCAGAAGGGCCAGTGAATGTAGAGCCCGAAGCCCGCTCCCTGCCAGTTCTCCATCATGGGCCGCGGAAGGCGGTGGCCTCGATCTCGTAGAGCATCTCCGGACGCATGAGGCCCGTGACCATCATGGTCGCGGCCGGGCGGATGGAACCGAGCTTTCCGGCGAGGATGGGCAACAGGGCATCGATCGACGTCCTGTCGGAGACGAGATGGGTGACGCGCACGATATCCGCCATCTCGAAGCCGGCCTCGTCGAGGACTTCGTTCAGGGTCCTCAGGCAGTTGGCAGCCTGAGCGGCGATCCCGTCCGGCAGGTCCATCGTCTCGTAGTCGTATCCGGTGATGCCGGCGACGAAACACCAGTCCCCCGTCACGACCGCGCGGGAGTAACCCGCCTGGACCTCGAACGGTGATCCCGTGGAGATCAGACGCCGCGTCATCGCCGTTGTCCGAGACAGGCGGCCATCTGCCTGAGTGCCTTGCCACGATGGCTTATGGCATTCTTCTGCTCCGCAGACATCTCGGCGAAGGTCAGTTCCTGTCCCTCGGGCAGGAACATCGGGTCGTAGCCATGCCCCGTCTCGCCCCGGATCGGCCAGACGAGCGTGCCCTCGGTGCGACCTTCGAACACTTCCTCGTGCCCGTCCGGCCACATCAGGAGGAGCGTTGCCCGGAACCGAGCCGTTCGCGGCCGGGGCGCATGGCGCGCCTCCAGCTCCGTCCAGGCACGGCGCATGGCCTGCAGGAAGTCACGCCCGTCCGGCGTCTCCGCCCAATCGGCGGTCCGGACGCCCGGAGCCCCGTCGAGCCCGTCGATCTCGATCCCGGAATCGTCGGCCAGCGCCGGCAGGCCGGTCGCCTCGACCGCGGCGCGGGCCTTGATCCGCGCGTTGCCGACGAAGGTCTCCTCCGTCTCGTCGGGTTCGGGCAGGTCGAAGTCGCGGTTCGACCGGCAGACGATCCCGAGGGGAGACAGCAATGTCTCGAACTCCGCGAGCTTGCCGACGTTGTGCGTCGCGATGAGGAGTTCGGTTCCCTCGAACCGCCTCACCCCACGGCGGCCTTCTGCACGGCGACCAGTTCGGCCACGCCCTTCTCGGCCAAGGCCATCAGCTCGGCGAATTGATCCTTGCCGAAGGTCGCCCCCTCGGCGCTGGCCTGAAGTTCGATCATCCGTCCGCTGCCGGTCATGACGAAGTTGCCGTCCGTTCCGGCTTCGGAATCCTCGGGATAGTCGAGATCCAGCACGGACTGGCCGGCATAGATCCCGCAGCTGATCGCAGCGACGTGATCCAGGATCGGATCGCTGATGAGGTCGCCGGCCTTCAGCAGCTTGTTCACCGCCAGCCGCAGCGCGACCCAGCCGCCCGTGATCGAGGCGCAGCGGGTGCCGCCATCCGCCTGGATCACGTCGCAGTCCACGGTGATCTGCCGTTCGCCCATGGCCTGCCGGTCGATCCCGGCCCGCAAGCTGCGCCCGATCAGCCGCTGGATCTCCTGCGTTCGGCCCGACTGTTTGCCGGCTGAGGACTCGCGCCGCATCCGCGTCGTCGTCGCACGCGGCAGCATCCCGTACTCCGCCGTCACCCAGCCCTGCCCGGTGTTGCGCAGGAAGGGCGGCGGACGGTCTTCCAACGACGCGGTGCACAGCACATGGGTGTTGCCGCAACGGATCATGCAGGACCCTTCGGCGTGCATCGTCACGTCCGTCTCGATGGTCACGTCGCGCATCTGGTCGAGGGCCCGGCCGGAAGGTCGCATGGGGTTCTCCTGTGTCTCGGTCGGCTCCGACATGAACCCCGGTCCGGCCCCGCGCAACCCCCCCGATTGACGCCGCACGTAGGGTTGCATAGACCTCGGACGCCCCCCGGAAAGCCCCCATGATCGACAACGCGCACATCCTGTCCGAGATGAACGACCGCTCCCGCGAGGTCTTCCGGCGCGTGGTCGAGGGCTATCTCGGAACCGGCGATCCGGTCGGCAGCCGGACGCTGACCCGCAGCATGTCCGAGAAGGTGTCCGCCGCGACGATCCGCAACGTGATGCAGGACCTGGAGTTTCTCGGCCTGCTCGCCGCTCCCCACATCAGCGCCGGCCGGATTCCGACGCAGGCGGGGCTGCGCATGTTCGTCGACGGCCTGCTCGAAGCGCAACTGGGCGACGAGGACCGGGACCGGATCGAGGCGAGCGTCGGCACCTCCGAGGACGACGTGACCGCCATGATGGACCGGGTCGGCTCCGCCCTCTCGGGCATCACGCAGGGGGCCTCGCTGGTGCTGGCCCCCAAGCGCGAGGCGCCGATCAAGCACATCGAGTTCGTCTCGCTGGCCCCCGACCGCGCGCTCGTGGTGCTCGTCTTCGCCGACGGCCATGTGGAGAACCGCGTCTTCGTCCCGCCGCCCGGCCAGACGCCAAGCTCCATGCGCGAGGCGGCGAACCTGATGAACGCGCTGATCGAGGGTCGAACCATCGCCGACCTGCAGGGCCTCATGCAGCGGGAGGTCGCCGAACGACGGCAGGAGATCGACGTGCTCGCCCACGACCTGATCGGCAAGGGCCTCGCCGCCTGGGAGAACGAGGGCGAGCGCACCGAGCGACTCATCGTGCGCGGTCGGTCTCACCTGCTGGAACAGGGCAGCGACGCGGCGCAGCTCGACCGCATCCGGACGCTCTTCGACGACCTGGAACGCAAGCGCGACATCGCCGAGTTCCTGTCGCTTACGGAGGACGGGGAGGGCGTGCGTATCTTCATCGGGTCCGAGAACAAACTCTTCTCACTTTCCGGTTCATCTCTGGTGGTTTCCCCCTATATGAACGCGGATCGCAAAATCGTGGGGGCCGTCGGCGTGATCGGTCCGACCCGTCTCAACTACGGTCGGATCGTCCCGATCGTCGACTACACCGCGCAGCTGGTGGGTCGGATGCTCTCCGCCCCCAAGCGCTAGAAACCGAGGTTTCCATGGCCGACCCGAAGAACGACGCGTTCCTCGACGATCCGGAGATGATGGAGGAGGAATTCGACCTCGACGCCGCGATGGAGGAGGATCCGGAGGAGGCCCCGAAGTCCGGACGTGCGACGATGGACGCGCTGATCGCGGAGCGCGACGAGATGCGCGACCGGCTGATGCGGGCGCTGGCCGAGGCCGAGAACGTGCGCAAGCGTGCCGCACGCGAGCGGATCGAGGTCGAGCAGTACGGCAGTTCGAAGTTCGCGCGCGACATGCTTCCGATCTACGACAATCTGCGTCGCGCGCTCGATGCGGCGGGCGAATGCGTCGGACGGCGTGATCGAGGGCGTCAAGCTGACGCTGAAGGAGATCCTGTCGGTCTTCGGCAAGCACGGCATCACGCTCGTCTCGCCCGAACTCGGCGACCGGTTCGACCCGCAGGTGCATCAGGCGATGTTCGAGGCCCCGGTTCCCGACACCAAGGCCGGCGAGATCATCCAGGTCGCAGCCGAGGGCTTCATGCTGCACGACCGGCTGCTGCGCCCCGCTCAGGTCGGCGTGTCCTCCACTCCGGCGGGCTGATCAGGTCAGTCCTTTCAGCTCGTAGATCAAGTCGAGCGCCTCCTTCGGCGTGAGGCTGTCGGGCAGGACGTCGCGCAGCCGGTCCTCGACCGCGCTGCCCTTCCGCGGCGGCGCTGCGAGGACCGGCGTGGCGGAGAACAGCGGCAGGTCGTCGATCATCGCCTTCGACCCACCCTCCCGTTCGCCCGCCTCCAGCGCGTCCAGCACCGCCCGCGCCCGGGCGATCACCGGGGCCGGCAACCCGGCAAGCTTGGCGACCTGCACGCCGTAGGAGCGGTCCGCGGCCCCGTCGCGCACCTCGTGCAGGAAGATCACGTCCCCCTCCCACTCGCGCACCGCGACCGTGGCGTTCTCCACGCCCGCCAGCTTGGCCGCGAGCGCGGTCATCTCGTGGTAATGCGTCGCGAAGAGAGCGCGGCAGCGGTTGACGTCGTGCAGATGCTCCAGCGTCGCCCAGGCGATGCGAGAGCCCGTCGTAGGTCGCGGTGCCTCGCCCGATCTCGTCCAGGATGACGAAGCTGCGGTCGTCCGCCTGGTTCAGGATCGCGGCCGTCTCCACCATCTCGACCATGAAGGTCGAGCGTCCCCGCGCGAGGTCGTCCGACGCGCCGACCCGGCTGAAGAGCTGGCTGACGATCCCGATGTGCGCCGCTTCCGCCGGAACGAAGCTCCCCGTCTGTGCCAGCACCGCGATCAAGGCGTTCTGCCGCAGCCAGGTCGATTTGCCCGCCATGTTCGGCCCCGTCAGCAACCGGATCGCCGCGCCGTCCTCTGCCGTCAGCGCGGTGTCGTTGGCAACGAAGGGGACGCCGTCCCGCTTTAGCGCGCGCTCCACCACCGGGTGTCGTCCGGCGGTGATCTCGAACGCGCGGGAGCCATCGACCTTCGGACGGATCCAGGCCTCGCCCCGCGCCAGATCGGCGAGCGCGGTGGCGACGTCGAGCTCCGCGAGGGCGCGGGCAGCTGCATGGATCGCATCCGCCGCCGCCAGCACCTCCGTCCCAAGCGCTGCGAAGATCCGCTCCTCGATGGCCTGCGCCCGCCCGCCCGCGTTCAGGATCCGCGTCTCGAGTTCCGCCAGTTCGACGGTCGTGAACCGGACCTGGTTCGCCGTCGTCTGTCTGTGGCGGAAGCGCTCGTCGCCCTGCATCCGGTCCGCATGGAGCGCCGTCGTCTCGATGAAGTAGCCCAACACGTTGTTGTGCCTGACCTTCAGCGACGCGATTCCGGTCTGCGCGGCGTATTTCGACTGCAACGCCGCGATGACGCCCCGGCCCTCGTCGCGCAACCCGCGGGTCTCGTCCAGCTCTGCGTCGTATCCCACGGCGATCACCCCGCCGTCGCGCAGCAGCAGCGGCGGTTCCGCCGTCAGGGCAGCCTCGAGATGGTTCAGGAGCGGCTCCTGCCCGATCAGCTCGCTCACGTCGAGCGGCAGGTCTGTGGCCGAGAGGGTCGAGAAGAGCATCTGACCGGCGGCCAACCCGTCGCGGATCGCCGCCAGATCGCGCGGTCCGCCCCGCGCGAGTGACAGCCGCGACAGGGCGCGATCCATATCGGGTGCCCGCCGGAGCGCATGGCGGATCTCCTCGGCCAGCACGTCGTTCTCCATGTTCCAGCCGACCGCGTCGAGCCGGGTCCGGATCAACTCCTCCTGGGTGGAGGGACCGGAGATCCGCCGGTCCAGCAAACGCCCGCCTGCCGCCGTCACCGTCCGGTCGATTGCCCAGAGCAGCGATCCCTCGCGCCCTCCGCCAGACCCGCGCGTCAGCTCCAGGTTGCGGCGCGTCGCGGCATCGATCGCCATGAGCGCCGAGGCCGCCTCCCGGCGGGGCGCACGCAGCAATGGCAACTTCCCGCGCTGCGTCATCTCCACGTATTCGACCAGCGCACCCATCGCGCCGAGTTCGGCCCGGTCGAACGTTCCGAAGGCGTCGAGAGAGCCCACCTCGAACAGTCGCTCCAACCGCCCCCGTGCGGATCCGGAGTCGAAGGCGCTGGCCCCCAGGGGCGTCACGGCCGCGCCGGCCTCCACCACCACCTCCTCCACGCCCGATCCGTCCGCGAGGATGACTTCCGATACGCCGATCCGCCCCAGATCGGGTCCGAGCCGGACGGGCGAGGAGGTGCAGACGTGGAACGCGCCGGTGGATATGTCGGCCCAGGCAAGCGCCGCCTGCCCCCGCACCTGGCACCATGCGGCAAGGTGATTGTGTCTGCGCGCATCGAGCAACGTATCCTCGGTCAGCGTACCGGGAGTCACCAGACGGACGATGCCGCGCTTCACGACCGATTTGGAGCCGCGCCTGCGCGCCTCCTCCGGTGGTTCCAGCTGTTCGGCGACGGCGACGCGGAAGCCTTTCCGGATCAGCGTCATGAGGTAGCTCTCCGCCGAATTGACGGGAACGCCGCACATGGCGATCTCCTCGCCAAGATGCTTCCCACGTCGCGTCAGGGCAATGTCAAGCGCGGCGGAAGCGGCAACGGCGTCGTCGAAGAACAGCTCGTAGAAGTCGCCCATCCGGTAGAACAGAAGCGCCGTCGGAACCTCGGCCTTGATCTCAAGATACTGAGCCATCATCGGTGTGACGGACATGGCTTCCCCGCGAATTGTCCGACGACCCTAACCCTCCGCGGATCTCACCGCCAGCGGCGGACGCTGAAGACACCGCTCCCGCCCCATGGTAATGCTGCACGCGCATTGAATTATTCTGCGCTGCGGCATAACTGAATGGCAGGCGGTTCGCGCCGGTATGGCAGGAGTTGCGAGATGACCGATATGACACGGATACTGGACCTCGTCCGCGCCGGACGTCTGACGGAAGCCACGGCGGACATACGCAAGCGCCTGACAGGTGCGCAGCAGGATGGTTCATCGGAACCGTCCCGCCCGATGCGGGACGTCACCCCTAACGGCCGACTCCTCCCCGGTCCGACGACGGGTGCCGGCAAGGCCGGCAAGGCGAAGCGCCCCCGGGTCCGAACGGGCCCCGTCGGCGAGACTCGGCGCGAGGGAGCTCTGCCGTTCCGCCTGTTCCGGCCCGAGCGGTCCATCGCCGACGCACCGCTGTTGGTGATGCTGCACGGTTGCACGCAGACCCCCGAGGATTTCGCCGCTGGAACGCGGATGAACCTCACGGCGGAGACGGTGGGGTCTCATGTGATCTGGCCCGAGCAGACGCGGGCGGGCAATGCCAACGGTTGCTGGAACTGGTTCGAGCCGGGCCATCAGGGGCGCTCGGGGGAAGCAGCGGCCATCGTGGCGGTCGTACGGGCCGTGAAGGAGGACATCGGGGGAGACCGCCGGGTCTTCGTGGCGGGCCTGTCGGCGGGTGCCGCGATGGCCGCCATTCTCGGTGCCCGCTATCCGGAGGTCTTCGCCGGTGTCGGCCTGCACTCGGGGCTGCCCGTGGGGGCCGCGCGCGACGTCGCCTCGGCCTTCGCGGCGATGCGGACAGGCGGAAGCGCCACGGCGAAGGTCGCGGTTCCGCTCATCGCCTTTCATGGAACTGCGGACCGTACCGTGGATCCCTGCAACCTCGACGCCTTCCGCCCGGCCGGTGCGGACGTCCACCGGGCGATGCGGACGGTCGGGGGCCGAAGCTGCACCGTCACGACCCACAAGACGCCCGGGACCATCGAGATCTGGGACGTCGACGGGCTGGGGCACGCCTGGTCCGGCGGCGATCGCAGTGGCAGCTATGCCGATCCGGCCGGACCCGACGCGACGGCGGAGATGATGCGCTTCTTCCGCGAGGTGGAGGCACGCGCCTGAGGTCCGCAGTCCGGCGGGTCTGTTGACGACGATCCGCCGGACACGTTCAAGGACAGGGCATCACTGCGTCATCCCATCCCAGAAACCCTTCACCTTTCGGAAGAACGTGTCGCCCTTGGGGTTGTTGTCGGCGACGATCTTCTCGAACTCGCGGAGCAGGTCCTTCTGACGCGAGGTGAGGTTCACCGGCGTCTCGATTGCGAGCTCGATCATCATGTCACCGGTCCCGCCACCGCGCAGTGCGGGCATCCCCTTGCTCCGCAACCGCATCTGCCGCCCGGTCTGCGATCCGGCCAGAACCTTGACGCGGGAGCGGCCGCCGTCGATCGTGGGCACCTCCACCTCCCCGCCGAGCGCCGCCGTCGTCATTGAGACGGGCACGGTGCAATAGAGATTGACGGCGTCGCGCTCGAAGATCGGATGGGCCTCGACCTCGATGAAGATGTAGAGATCGCCCGTAGGCCCCCCGCGCAGACCGGCCTCCCCCTCGCCGGACAACCGGATGCGCGTGCCCGTCTCGACGCCTGCGGGGATGTTGACCGAAAGCTGCCGCTCCTTTTCCACCCGGCCGCCGCCGCCGCAGACCTTGCAGGGGTTCTTGATGATCTGACCGGCCCCCGAACAGGTCGGGCAGGCACGCTCCACGGTGAAGAAACCCTGTTGCGCGCGGACCTTGCCCATACCCGAGCAGGTGGGACAGGTAGCGGGCTCGGACGCCCCCTCGGTCCCCTTGCCGTTGCAGGTCGAACATTGCACGGCAGTGGGCACGGTGATCGACTTCTGCTGACCGGAGAACGCGTCCTCCAGCGAAATCCGCATGTTGTAACGCAGGTCGGAGCCGCGGGTCGCGCGAGACCGGGGTCCGCCGCGACCGCCACCGGGCTGCCCGCCCATGAAGTCGCCGAAAAGATCCTCGAACACGTCCGAGAAGGCGGAGGCGAAGTCGCCCTGCCCCTGCGGCCCCGCCCCGGGACGCCGCTGGCCGCCGCCCATGCCGCCCTCGAAGGCGGCGTGGCCGAACCGGTCGTAGGCGGCCTTCTTCTCCGCGTCCTTCAGAACGTCGTAGGCCTCGTTCGCTTCCTTGAACTGCGCTTCGGCGTTGGGATTGTCCGAGTTGCGGTCGGGGTGCAACTCCTTCGCCTTTCCGCGGAACGCCTTCTTGATCTCGTCCGGGCCGGCACCCTTCGCGACGCCCAGCGTCTCGTAGTAGTCACGTTTCGCCATTCTTCACACTCCAACGAAAAGACCGACCCGCGAGGGGCCGGTCTCGTTGTCCTCCATTAGAGGCTCAGGCCCGCTTCTCGTCGTCCAGGTCCTCGAAGTCGGCGTCGACGATTCCGTCGTCGTCCCCCTCCTTCTGTGGCCCGTCCGTCGGACCTCCATCGTCGTCGGAGCCGCCCTCGGCTTCGGAGGAGGCCTTGTAGATCGCCTCGCCCAGCCGCATCGCGGCCTCCTGCAGGTTCTGGATCGCGGACTTGATCTTGCCCGCGTCCTCCGTCTCCATCGCCTCCTCGAGCGCGGTGATGGCGAACTCGATCGCCTCCACGGTGGACGGATCGACCTTCTCCCCATGCTCCTCGAGCGATCTCTTCGTCGAATGGACGAGGCTCTCGCCCTGGTTCTTGGCCTCGACGAGTTCGCGCCGCGCCTTGTCCGCTTCGGCGTTCGCCTCGCCGTCCTTCACCATCTGCTCGATGTCCGCGTCCGACAGGCCGCCCGACGCCTGGATCGTGATCTGCTGCTCCTTGCCGGTGCCCTTGTCCTTGGCCCCGACCGAGACGATGCCGTTGGCGTCGATGTCGAAGGTCACCTCGATCTGCGGCATGCCGCGGGGCGAGGGCGGAATGTCCTCCAGGTTGAACTGACCCAGCATCTTGTTGTCGGACGCCATCTCCCGCTCGCCCTGGAACACCCGGATCGTGACTGCGTTCTGGTTGTCCTCCGCGGTCGAGAAGACCTGCGCCTTCTTCGTCGGGATCGTGGTGTTGCGGTCGATCAGCCGGGTGAACACGCCGCCCAGCGTCTCGATCCCGAGCGAAAGAGGCGTGACGTCGAGCAGGACCACGTCCTTGACGTCGCCTTGCAGCACGCCGGCCTGGATCGCGGCACCCAGCGCCACGACCTCGTCGGGGTTCACGCCCTTGTGCGGCTCCTTGCCGAAGAACTTGGTCACCTCCTCGATCACCTTGGGCATCCGGGTCATGCCGCCGACGAGGACGACCTCGTCGATCTCGGACGTGGCGATGCCGGCATCCTTGAGCGCGTCCTTGCAGGGCTTGATCGACGCCTTGATCAGGTCGCTGACCAGAGACTCCAGCTTCGCGCGGGTCAGCTTCATGACCATGTGCAGCGGCTGACCGTTGGTGCCCATCGAGATGAACGGCTGGTTGATCTCCGTCTGGGACGTCGACGACAGCTCGATCTTGGCCTTCTCCGCGGCTTCCTTCAGGCGCTGGAGCGCCATCTTGTCCTTGGTCAGGTCGGTGCCGTGCTCCTTCTTGAACTCCTCGGCGAGGTAGTTGACGATCCGCATGTCGAAGTCCTCGCCGCCGAGGAACGTGTCCCCGTTGGTCGATTTCACCTCGAACAGCCCGTCGTCGATCTCGAGGATGGTCACGTCGAACGTGCCGCCGCCGAGGTCGTAGACGGCGATCGTGCGCGTCTCCTTCTTGTCGAGACCGTAGGCCAGCGCGGCCGCCGTCGGCTCGTTGATGATGCGCAATACTTCGAGGCCCGCGATCTTGCCCGCGTCCTTGGTGGCCTGACGCTGGGCGTCGTTGAAATAGGCGGGCACGGTGATGACGGCCTGCGTCACCTCCTCGCCGAGGTAGGACTCGGCGGTCTCCTTCATCTTCTGCAGGATCAGCGCGGAGACCTGGCTCGGCGAATACTTCTCGCCGCGTACCTCGACCCAGGCGTCGCCGTTGCCGGAGACGACGTTGAAGGGGAGGTTCTTCTTGTCCTTGTTGAGATGCTCGTCGTCGAACCGCCGGCCGATCAGGCGCTTGACGCCGAAGATCGTGTTCTCGGGGTTGGTGACGGCCTGCCGCTTGGCGGCCTGTCCGACCAGCTTCTCGGTCTCGGTGTAGCCGACGATGGAGGGGGTGGTCCGGGCACCTTCCGCGTTCTCGATGACGCGGGGCTGCGATCCGTCCATGATGGCGACGCAGGAGTTGGTGGTCCCCAGGTCGATGCCGATGACTTTTGCCATTTCGAATGGTCCTCTCTTGGCGATTTGCTCGAACCGGAGCCCTCTCAGGCGCCCCGGTCCTCATCCCAGGTTGATTGCGATTGCGGGGCGGGGCCTGCCCGTTCCGCGGTGACGGGTATATAAGGAGGTGGTTTTGACCTCGCAAGGACGTGAAGGGGGCGAATTTGCCGGAAGATGCGGGACGCGACGTTCGCGGGGCACGTGTGTTCGACGGGTTCCTCGGGGCGAAGGCGCAGGCCGCGATGGTCGCGGACGTGCGCGCCCTGCTGCGCGCGGCGCCCCTGTTCCGGCCAGTCACGCCGCGCGGGCAACGCCTGTCGGTGCGCATGACGTCTGCGGGCAGCCACGGCTGGGTCAGCGACCGGCGCGGCTACCGCTACGAGACCAGGCACCCCTCCGGAACGCCATGGCCACCGATCCCACCACGTATCCGGGCCATCTGGGACGCCGTCGTGCCGGAGGCGCGTCCGGTCGAGAGTTGCCTTGTGAACTGGTACGATGGCGATGCGCGTATGGGAATGCACGTCGACCGCGACGAGGCGGACACGACGCAGCCGGTCGTGTCCATCTCGCTCGGCGACGATGCTCTGTTCCGGATCGGGAACGCCGGGCGGGGCGGTCGCACCGAAAGCGTCTGGCTGCGCTCGGGGGACGTGGTCGTGATGGCCGGTGCCGCCCGCCTGCTCCATCATGGCGTGGACCGGATCGCACCGGGTACCTCCACGCTTCTTGAAAGCACCGGGCCGGATCAACCTGACGCTGCGGGTCGTGACCTGAAGCCCTTACACCCTTCGATCCCGTAGAGTCCGCTTGCTCTCCGGGCCGTCCATGCCATACCATTTGCCCCGCGACGGCGCGGCGGATTGGGCGGACCGGGATGGATTTCGAACGGATGACGGCTGTCTCGCGCAGACTCGCGCTGGAAGCCGGCGACGCCATCATGGAGATCTATGCCGGTTCCGATCTCGGTGTGAGGACGAAGTCCGATGCGAGCCCCGTCACGCTGGCCGACGAGGCGGCCGATGCGATCATCTTCGCCGGTCTGCGCGCGGCCTTCCCGGATGCGGCGATCGTGACCGAGGAGCAGGCGGACACGCACGATCTTGAGGTTTCGGACTTCTTCATCGTCGATCCGCTCGACGGGACCAAGGAATTCGTCCAGCGCCGCGGGGACTTCACGGTCAACATCGCCTGGGTCGAAGGCGGCGTGCCGATGCGCGGCGTCGTCTATGCCCCGGCGAAGGAGCGCCTGTTCTGGACCCGCGGCGACGGCACGACCGTCGAGGAGGCCGGGCCCTTCGACAAGGACACACCCGGACGACTGACCCCGGTCCACGTCGCGTCCCCCGACGAGGGGCCCCTGCGCGTCGTCGCCAGCAAGTCCCACCGCGACGCGGCGACCGACGCCTACATCGCGCGCTACGACGTGGCGGACGTGAGATCGGCGGGATCGTCGCTCAAGTTCTGCCTCTTGGCCACCGGGGAGGCGGACCTCTACCCACGGCTGGGGCGCACGATGGAATGGGACACGGCAGCGGGCCACGCCGTCCTGGCCGGAGCCGGAGGGCAGGTCGTCCGGTTCGACGACCATGCGCCGCTGACCTACGGCAAACCGTTCTTCGAGAACCCCTTCTTCATCGCGCTCGTCCCGGGCGTGATGCTGCAGCCTGTGTAACGTATTGGCATAATTCCCGAAACCATGTCCCGATCCGGTGGGTTCACCCGGATCGGCATACGTCGCAAACCGACCGAAGGAACATGACATGAAGCGCACCGTCACCAAGGCGATCTTTCCGGTGGCCGGCCTTGGCACCCGGTTCCTGCCGGCGACGAAGTCCGTCCCCAAGGAGATCATGACGCTCGTCGACCGGCCCCTGATCCAGTATGCGATCGACGAGGCCCGGGAGGCCGGAATCGAGGAGTTCATCTTCGTGACGTCGCGGGGCAAGTCGGCGCTGAGCGATTACTTCGACGACAGTCCGATCCTGGAGGCGGAGCTCAAGCGCAAGAACAAGCCGGAGCTGCTCGAGATCCTGCGGGCCACCAACATGGAGAGCGGGCAGATCGCCTACGTCCGGCAGGCCGGAGCCAAGGGACTGGGCCACGCCGTCGCCTGCGCCCGCCGCCTGATCCACGACGAGCCCTTCGCGGTGATCCTGCCCGACGACGTGATCGCCTCGGACAAGCCCTGCCTCGCCCAGATGATCGAGGCCCACGGCGAGACCGGCGGGAGCATGGTGGCCGCGATGGAAGTCGCGCCTGACCGCACCTCCTCCTACGGCATCCTGGACGTCGAGAGCACCGACGGACAGACGGTGAAGGTCCGCGGCATGGTCGAGAAGCCGGAGGCGGGGACGGCGCCGTCGAACCTCGCCGTCATCGGCCGCTACATCCTCAGCCCGCAGGTCATGCGGCACCTCTCCGGAATCGACGCCGGCGCCGGCGGGGAGATTCAGTTGACGGATGCCATCGCCCGCGAGATCGACGGCGACGGCGTCTACGGCTATCGGTTCGAGGGCCAGCGCTTCGACTGCGGCTCCAAGGCCGGGTTCCTGCAGGCGACGGTGGCCTTCGGACTGAACCGTCCCGACCTGCGCGACGAATTGCTCGCGTTCATCCAGGATCTCGGCATCGGCGGCACCGCCACCTAGCGATCACGCGGCGGCGGAAGCCTCGCCCTCGGTCAGGATCGTGTAGAGGATCGCCGGATCGCCGTTGGCACGCAGCTTGGCGCAGAGCCCCGGCTCCCGCAGCGTCCGGGAGACGAGCGCCAGTGCCTTGAGATGGGTGACGCCCGACCCTTCGGGCGCGAAGAGCCCGAACACGAGGTCGACCGGCTTGCGGTCCGTCGCGCCGAAATCGAGCGGCGTCTCCAGCCGCATGAAGACCCCGTGCACCCGGTCGAGGCCGGACAGGCGCGAATGCGGCAGGGCGACGCCCCGGCCGACGCCCGTCGTTCCGAGCGCCTCGCGCTCCTGGAGGGAGGCGAAGGCAGCGTCGTAGTCCACGCCATGGACCTGTCGCGCGACCTCGGCAAGGTCGCAGAACAGCCGCTTCTTGCTGGTCGCCTTCGGCAATACCTTCACGGCCCCGGAGGCCAGGATCTCACTCAGATGCATCGCGTCACCTCGTTCGCGCCGACGTTGCGGCGTCAGGGGCTGCTGGCAGGGTCTATCCAGCCGACGTTTCCGTCTTCGCGCCGATAGACCACGTTCACGCCGCCGCCCTTCTCGTTTCTGAACACCAGCACCGGAGCGCTGGCCAGTTCCATCTGCATGACCGCCTCGCCGACGGAGAGGGAGGGTATCCTCGTCTCCATTTCGGCCACGATCACGGGGGCAAGGCTCTCGGGCTCGTCCTCGGTCGCTTCTGCGGCGAGGATATAGGAGGAGCCCCCGGAGAGTTCAACAGGCTGCGCACGGTCCACATGATGGTTCTTGAGCCGCCGCTTGTAGCGCCTCAGCTGCTTGTCCATCTTCTCCCCGCAGGCCTCGAACGCGGCATAGATCTCGGTCGCCTTGCCGGTCGCCTGCGCCGTCAATCCGGTCGACAGATGGACGGTCGATTCACAATGGAACTCGTGCGCCGCCTTGGAGAAGACCACCGTCGCATCCGTCGGGCGCTGGGAGTACTTGTCGATGATCGCGGTCAGCTCCGTCCTCACGTGCGTCTGCAATGCTTCGCCGATGTCGATCTGCTTTCCGGTGATCTGGGTGCGCATGATACCTCCTTGGTCGTCTTCGGGCGCGCGGGGCACCCCCCCTCGATTGGGCGCTTCGGACGGGGCAGCTGTCAATCTCGAAACCCGGGACAATCGACCCGACGGAAAGGGTTAACGGGAGAATCCCTCACCCAGGTAGACGCGGCGGACGTTGTCACTGGCCACCACCTCGTCAGGGGAGCCCGACATCAGAACGGCCCCGTCGTGCAGGATGTAGGCGCGATCCACGATCTCCAACGTCTCCCGGACGTTGTGGTCGGTGATGAGCACGCCGATGCCGCGCGACTTCAGTTCCACGACCAGCGCGCGGATATCCGACACGGCGATCGGATCGACCCCGGCGAAGGGTTCGTCGAGAAGCAGGTAACGGGGATTCGCCGCCAGGCAGCGTGCGATCTCCACCCGCCGCCGCTCCCCGCCGGAAAGCGCGAGCGCCGACGCCTGCCGCAGGTGCTCGATGTGGAAGTCGCCGAGCAACTCCTCCAGGCGCTCCCGCCGCCGGTGCCGCTTGCGGTCCGAGATCTCGAGGATGGCGAGGATGTTCTGCTCGACCGTCATGCCCCGGAAGATCGACATCTCTTGCGGCAGGTAGCCGATCCCGGCCTTGGCGCGACGGTACATCGGCAACCAGGTCACGTCCGCCCCGTCGAGGGTGACCTTCCCGGCGTCGGGTGTCACCAGTCCGGCGATGCAGTAGAACGTCGTCGTCTTCCCGGACCCGTTCGGCCCCAGCAGCGCCACGACCTCGCCCCGGGCCAGGTCCATCGACACGTCGCGGATCACCGGCCGCTTCCTGTAGGACTTGCGCAGGCCCCGGATGCGCAGCCCGCCCTCCCCGTCGGTGACGGAGAGATCCGGCGCGGGTCGGTCGCTCAAGGCTGCAGCGTGGTCCGGACGCGCCCCGTCACCACCCCCGCCCCGGATGCGAGGTTCACCGTCAGCCGGTCGCCGGCCAGCGTGCTGCCGGCCTGCGTCACGAGGACATCGCCGGTCAGCAGGATGTCCGACGTGCCCAGCGTGTAGATCGCCTCCTGCCCCTCGGCCGCATCCTCGCCCGCCACGATCAGCACGTCGCCGACGGCGCTCATCCGTTCGATCGTGCGTCCGCCGTCGGCCGTGACGTAGTCGACCGTGACCGTCCGGGCCGAGAGCCGGAGGTCGCCCTGCGCGATGACGACGTTTCCCGTCAGCGTCGCGCGGCCTGTGGCCTGATCGACGGTGAGTTCGTCCGCCGCGACCTCCACCGGGGCGGAGGCGTCGAAATCTCCCTGCCCGAAACCGATGCCGGAGGTCTGGGCGAATGCCGGGCCGGCAAGGAGGCAGAGGGCGAGGGCGCGCAGGAGCATATGTGGTCCATCGGGATCGGATCAGGGCCGGGGCGAACCCGGGGCCGGGAAGTCTGGCGGCACGTATAGCATATCGACGCCCCCGGTGAACAGCAGCCCGATGGCCCCGCTCGCATCCTCGCGCATCGCCATGGTCCCGGCGCGCAGCGTCCCCAGCGGCCCGGTCCCGGTCACCGCCCCCGGGGAGACGAGGGAGAGCGCGCCGAGCGACCCTTCCAGACGGGCGGAGCGCAGGGAGAACCCCGCGGACGTCTCCACCCGGACGTCGCCGTCCAGCACGATCAGGCGATCGGCGGTGTCCACGTCGCCCGCGTCGGCGATCACCGTGGTGCGGCCGCCGCCGGGATCGTCGAGTATAAGGTCCAGGGCCTCCGCCGTCATCCGCCGGGGGTCGGTCGCGTCGGGGCGGGCGAGCCGGGCCGAAAGGTCGAACGCGGTGCGCCCCCGCGACACGCCGGCGAACCGCGGCATCGTCAGCTGCTGGTCGCGGACGCGCATGGACACGTCCACCTCCGCAAAGGGGATTGCATCGTCGGGGTTCACCGTGCGCGCCAGGAGGAACAGCGTCGACAGCAGGATCAGAGCGAGGATCGGAAGCAGGAGCGCCGCAGCCCGCACGATCCGGCTGTGAAGGCGGCTGGTGGGGCTGCGCGGGGCCATGTCGATGCCTACGCCGTTCCGCGGCCGTCAGGAATGGGCAAAGATGTCGGTCTCGGGATAGCCGATCAGATCGAGCCTGGCGCGCGTCGGCAGGAAGTCGAAGCAGGCCTGCGCGACCTCCATCCGGCCTTCCCGCTCCAGCCGTGCGTCGAGCACCTCCTTCAGGCGATGCAGGTAGAGCACGTCGGAGGCGGCGTACTGCTGCTGGGCATCCGTGATCTCGGGCGCGCCCCAGTCGGATGTCTGCTGCAGCTTGGAGATATCCTCCTGCAGCAGTTCGGAGAGCAAGGCCTTGAGCCCGTGCCGGTCGGTGTAGGTCCGCACCAGACGCGAGGCGATCTTGGAGCACCAGACGGGCTGCGCCAGCGCACCGAACGCATGGTACATGGCCGCGATGTCGAAGCGACCGAAGTGGAAGAGCTTGAGGACGTCCGGATCGTTCACCATCCGGCACAGGTTCGGAGCCTCGGTCTGGCCCCGCGCGACCTGCACCAGATGCGCCGTGCCGTCCCCCGAGGAGAGCTGCACGAGGCACAGCCGGTCACGGTGCGGGTTCAGCCCCATCGTCTCGCAGTCGATCGCCACGGTCGGGCCGAGGTCCAGACCGTCGGGCAGATCGCCCTCGTGCAGCGTGATCCTGTTCATCGCGATGGTCATGCGCGCTCCCTTCCGCCCGCTTCGCCGGAAGCCGATCGCTCCGGGGGTGGTCGGGCGATACCGTGCCCGGGCCGCCCGGACAAGTTCGCCGGTCGCACTGCCGCCTGGGTCGAACGACTCAATTCTATGGAGTTCCCTGAACGAGATTAACGGAATGCGAACGCCTGCGGCCGATGCTCGGACCTCGAAAGCCGAACCTCCGGACCGTGCGCATGAAGAGAGAGAATCAGCTACCGCGCACCGCGCCCGTCGGGTTCCCGGTCCTGCTGGCGACTCTTGGCCTCAGCCTGCTTGCCCTCGCCCTGCCGCTCGTCCTGCTGCAGGTCTTCGACCGGGTGATCCCGAACAACTCGCATGCCACGCTCGATGTCCTCTTCCTCGGGCTGCTGGTCGTGCTCGTCCTCGACTTCGCCTTCAAGGTCTGCCGGTCGGTGATCCTGGGCGCGCAGGGGCAGGCGTACGAGGTCGCCCTCACCCGGGCAGCCGTCGGCCGGATCCTGCAGGCGGATCCGGAGGTGTTCGGTCAGGGCCGTGCGGGCTCGCACGTCGACCGGCAGGAGGCGATCGCCACCCTGCGCGACTTCGGCAGCGGGCAGGCCCGCCTGCTGCACATCGACATCCCGTTCACCTGCCTCTTCATCGGGATGATCCATCTGATCGGCGGCTGGCTCGTGCTCGTCCCCCTCGGCTGCGTGGCGGCGCTTCTGATATTCCGCGCCGTCATGCGACGGGCGCAGGCCCCCGCGCTGGGCGAGCGCAGGGCGGTGAACGAGAGGCGCTACTCGTTCCTCCACGAGTTCCTGTCGCAGATCGTCACCGTCAAGGCGCTGGGCATGGAGCAGCAGATGCTGCGCCGCTACGAACTGCTCCAGGACCAGTCGGTCGAGGCGAACCGCAAGCTGACGATCGTCGCCCAGGTCAGCCAGAGCTTCGGCGCCGTCCTGAGCCAGGCGGCCGTCGCCGCGATGGCGCTCCTGGGAGGCTACCTGGCGATGGTCGGCACCATCGGCATCGCCGAACTCGCCGCCTGCATGCTGCTCAACGGCCGGACGATCCAGCCGATGCTCAAGCTGCTGGGGATCTGGGTGCAGGTCGAGGCCGTCGGGGAGAGCCGACGTCAGCTGTCGGACCTTTTCGAGATGCCGCAGCGAACCGCCCGGAGACCGTCCCTGCCGATGCGCGGCGCGATCGCGCTGCGCGACATCCGGGTTCCGATGGACGAGGGCGGCACCACCGCGGCCCTGTCACTCGATCTGGCCCCCGGAGAAACCCTCGCGATCCCCGACGGCGACGGGGTGGCCAGGGCCGCGCTCTTCCAGATCCTGCTGGGCGAGCGGGCACCGGTGTCCGGAGAGGCCCTGCTGGACGACCTGCCGGTCCGCACCACGCTCGAGGCCCGGGGCCGCGACGCGCTCGTCTACGTCGATAGCCAGCCCGTCATCTTCGACGGCTCGATCCTGGAGAACCTGAGCCTTTTCGGCGACGGCATGGCTCAGAAGGACGTCCGGACCGTTGCCCGCGCCATCGGACTCGAGGACGATATCCACCTCCTCCCACTCGGCTACGACACGCACCTGAGCAGTCAGACCGGGCTCACGAAGGGTTGGCTGCAGCGGATCAGCCTGACCCGGGCACTCGCCCTCAAGCCGCGTGTCCTGCTGCTGGACGAGCCGAACACCGCGCTCGACCACCGCAGCGAGAGTGCGATCCTGGCGCAGCTTCGCCTCCTCAAGGGCACGACGACCATGGTGATCGCCTCGCCACGCCCGAGCTGGCTCGCCCTCGCCGATCATACGCTATACCTCGCGGCGCCCCGCCCCGACGTGGAGGAATGGCGCGCGGCATTGACCGAGAACGACGACGATCCGGTCCTCGACCAGAGGCTGATCGCATGACCGCCGCCATGCGTCCCACGATCCTCTCCCGCCTGGGCGATTTCCTCGACCTCGCGGGTATCCGCCTCGACCCCTCCCGTCTCGCAGAGGCGACCCCGCATCTCGCCGAGGGCCTGACGGCGCAGGAGATCATCCGTACCCTCCGCAACCTCGGGTTGCCGACGCATGTGATGGAGGGGGTCCGACAGGACAGGATCACCGCGGCGGACTGCCCGTGCCTCTTCTTGCCGGAACGGGGTGGGCCGCAGATCATCGACGACATCTACGGGGAACGTGCCCGCTTCGTCGGACCGGACGGGGCCTCGGAGTGGCGCACGGCCATGAGCCGCCGCGGCGTCCTCATCCGGATCGAGATCACGAGCCCCGGATCCCCCGACCCCGCCCCGCCCCGCCTGCGCGACATCGTGCTCGCCTTCCGCGGCACGCTCGGACTGCTCGTCGCGGTCTCATTCTTCATCAGCCTCCTCGGCTTCGCCGCGCCGCTCCTCGTCATGGTCGTCTACGACCGCCTGATCCCGACCGCGGCAGTCGAGCTCCTCATCGCGCTCGTGCTCGGCATCGGGACGGTCCTCCTCGCCGACGTGGCGCTGCGGACGATCCGCGCCCGGGCGATGGCCTGGATGGGATCCCGGATGGAGCGCCGGATGGGGCTGGCGCTGTTCTGCAAGCTCGGGGCGATGTCCGTCGACCGGGTGCAGGGCGTTCCGGTCGATCAGCAACTCGCACGGCTCAAGCAGTTCGAGGGGCTGCGCGGCATCTTCACCGGTCCGCTGCTGACGACGCTCCTCGAGCTGCCGTTCGTCCTGATGTTCTTCGCCGCGATCTGGTATCTCGATCCCCAGATCGGAATGCTCATCCTCGGGCTCGTCGTCGTCTTCGGGCTGGTCGCCGTCGTCATCGTGCCCGTGCAGCTACGTCGCAACGCCGCCTCCGCCAGCGCCCGCGAAGGTCTCGCCGCGCTGATGACGGAAAGCGCGACCCAGCAACGCGCGATCCAGCGCCTCGGGGCGGGGGCCGTCTGGACCTCGCGGTGCGACGCGGCGATGATGGCATCCGCCCGGCTTGCCAGGGACGCGCGCCAGATCCAGCTCCTGTCTCAGACGCTGGGCCAGAGTCTCCTCCTCGCGGCCGGGTTCGGTGCGGTCTATCTCGGTACCGCAAGCGCGTTGACGGGCCAGTTGACGTTCGGCGCGCTGATCGCACTGATCGCGCTGACCTGGAAGGTCCTTGCCCCGGTTCAGACGCTCTATCTCGCTGCGTCGCAGGTGATCGGCTACGGCCGGAGCGCACGCCAGATCGGTGCATTCCTCGGTATGCCGGAGGAGCGCCGGATCGGTCCCGCCCGCCGCGTCTCGCGCAGGTTCAACGGCAAGCTGCGCCTCGAAGGCGTGACCTACCGCTATCCCGGGCAGGCGGAAAGCGCCGTCTCCGGGGCGTCGGTCGCCATCGCGGAGGGGGAGGTCGTCGTCGTCTGCGGGCGCAACGGGGTGGGCAAATCTACTCTCCTCAAGCTTCTTTGCGGCTTCTATGCGCCACAGGCCGGAGCAATCCTGATCGACGGAATCGACTATCGCCAGATCGCCATCGACGAGTTGCGGGATTCGATCAACTACCTGCCGCAGAATGCGGAGTTCTTCCACGGCTCCGTGCTCCAGAATTTCCGGCTCGCCGCTCCGGCGGCGACCGTAGGGGAAATCCGCGAGGCCCTCGATCGCATGGGACTCGCCGGGATCGTGGCGCAGCTTCCCGAAGGTCTCGAGACGCGGCTGAGCGAGGAACTCCGCCGGATGCTTCCCGCCGGAACGCTTCAGGCGATGTCCGTTGCCCGCGCCCTTCTGCGCGACAGGTCCGTCTATCTGCTCGACGAGCCCTGCTCGGGGATCGGGGCGGAACAGGAGGCGGCATTTCTCGAACATGTGGCGCGGTTGCGCGGGCAGAGCACCGTCGTCATGGTCTCCGACCGTCCGAGCCACTTCTCCCGGGCCGACCGTCTCGTGTTCCTGGACCGCGGCCGGGTCGTGCTCAACGACACCGGGCCCGAGGCGCTTCGGAAGGTGAAGGCGCTCTACGCAACGATGCAGAAGGTTTGACGATGGCACGACATCCCCGCGATCCGGGCCTCTTCGCCCGAAAGAAATCGATGCAGGAGGCACGCGGACCGCGAACCGCCAAGGCGCTCGTCGTCATCCTCGCATTCCTCGTGGGGGCCGCCGGCCTTTGGGCGGTGAAGACGGAAATCCGGGAACTGGCCCGCGCCCAGGGAGAGATCGTCCCCAAGGGCCAGCTCACCCTCGTGGAGCATTTCGACGGAGGGGTCCTGGCGGCGACCATGGTGGAGGCCGGTGAGCACATCGGTATCGGGGAAATCCTCGCGCGTCTCTCCTCACCCGATCTTCATCGTCGACAGCAGGAGAACCGCCACGAGCAGCGGGTCCTGTCGGAGCGGAAGGCGACCCTCTCCGCCCTGATCGCCGGGGACGCGCTGGAAGAGGCCGGCCTGTCCTACGCAAGAACGAGACGGCAACTTCACGAGGCGCAGGTGGCTATCCTCGAAGAGCGCGTGCGCGGAGCGGCGGAGGTTCTCCGGATCGCCCGGAGTGCGCAGACCGTCGCGCGCGAACGCGACGCCTTGGGCAAACGCGAACTGGTTCGGCTGCGGCGAATGGAGGAACTGGGGCTCCTCCCCGCGATCCGCATCTCCGCGCAGCAGGACTTCTTGCAGACCGTCCGCGGCGATCTGCTCGGCGCGCAGACGTCCCTGTCCCGCGCCATCGCCGACGAAGTCGATGCCCGCGCCGCCGTGGCGGAGGCTCGGCTCGCCTACCGGCAGGGCCTCGAGCAGGAGATGTACGAAGTGGAGCAGGAACTGGCGCGCATCGACCTGCGGGGTTTGGAGATCGCGGCGCAGAAGGACAGGCTCGTGGTCCGCGCCCCGGTGGCCGGCGTGGTCCAGACGGTCGTGACCAACACGCCGGGGGAGGTCATCGAGCCCGGAGAGCGCCTGTTCGAGATCCTGCCGACCTCCGTCGAGCTGATCGCGCAGGTCCGGGTGACGCCCGAGGATATCGGCCACATTGCCGTCGGCGATCCGGTCAAGGTGAAGCCCACCGCATTCGACGCCCGTCGCTACGGCCATCTTCCCGGCCGGATCTTTCGCATCTCCCCGACGTCGACGCTGGATCCGCAGGGCATGCCGTATTTCTCCGTCGATATCCGTTTCGATCGCCGGGAGCTGGACCTCGGGCCGTTCCACGCGGAGATCGGCGCCGGGATGGTGGTGCTGGCCGAGATGGAAACGTCGCGCCGCACGGTCCTTCAGTATCTTCTCAAACCCATCGACCAGTCGCTCTCGATGGCGATGTCGGAACGATGAGGACATGCCCGGGTCACGTCCTCGCCATCTTCGTCGCGGATATCGGCTCACAAATCAGGCGCAAGCGGACGAAAGGAACTGACGATGGCTGAGATGCAGGACGGTCAACTGGCCGAGGAACTTCTGCTGCGCAAGCGGATCGCCGAGAACGCCGCGCGGACCGGCGACGGCACCGACGGGGAGGACAACACCCCGGCGACGCTGCACACCGGCTCCCGGCCCGCGCCGCAGTCCTACGGCCAGGCGAATGCTTCGTCGCAGGACCGCGCAGGTCCGGCCATGGCAGATGGGACCGGGCCGACCGCCGCCCTACCCGGCAGCGCGGACGCCGCATCGATGGGCACTGCCGCGAGGTCTGACACGGTCTTCGATCCGATGTCGCAGTCGCAGGACCCGCAGGCCTACGAAGCACCGGTGGGTGAGAACGGCGCGAGCGCAGCCCCCGTTTCTCCCTCGGTCTTCATCCCGACTCCGACCGCTGCAACGAGCATCGATTTCGGAGCTCCCGCCGGGTCGGCCGGGTCAACGGCGGTTCCCGGACGTCCTTCCGGGGATTCGGAAGATGGATCGGGCGACGCCCCGCCGGTCGTCGATCTCGAGGATCCTGCACAGATCCTGACCGAGGAGCCCGTCGACACCGGCCCGGCGATCGCCGTCGAGGGCGTCGACGAGAATGAAGCCGGTGCGCGTGCCGCCGTCATCGACCGAAACGGGGCCGAGGATCTGACCTTCTCGCTCGAGGACGACCGGTTCGAGATCGTGGACGACGAGATCCGGCTCCGGGCGGACGTCAGCCTCGATCACGAGGCCGGCGACACGGTCTCGGTCGATGTGACCTCCACCGATGCCGCCGGGGAGGTCCGGACTTTCGCCGTCGAGATCCCCGTGAACGACGTCAACGAGGCGCCGACGTCGCTGACGTTCTCACCGGCGCAGACTGCCGCGACGGAATCGGCGATGCTCACGGTCCGCCTCGGCGGGGAGGCGTGGCGGGGAAACCCCCGGTACGAAATCATGGTGGACGGACAGAAGGTTGCGCAGGGGGAGGTGACCTGGTCCCATTCGGGGGGCAAGGTCGATCACGACTCGACGGTCTGGCGCGACGTCGACGTCGAGGTGCCGCGTGGGCCGAACGGAATCGGTCGTGTGGAGGTCCGGTTCCCGAACGACGCCTATGGCGGAGACTCGACGCGCGATCGGAACCTGCTTGTCGATCGCATCGTACTCGACGGCCAGGTGATGGAGGCGGAAGGGTCGAACGTCGAGTACAAGGGCGGCCGGGGGCCGAGGGAGCGGATGTCCTGGGGCGGCAAGCTCGTGTTCGACACGACGGGCATCGAGCCCAGCGTTCTCCCGACCATTGCGGAGAACGAGGCCGGTGCCGTCGTCGGGCGCATCGACGTGGCCGACCCGGACGCCAGCGAGACCTTCACATACACCGTCTCCGACGATACGGTTCGAGGTGGTGGACGGAAACCTGAAGCTGCGCGACGACGTTTCGCTCGACCATGAAGCTGCCGCAGAACTCGACCTGCGCGTGGAGGTCACCGATTCCGGCGGCCATGTCATCACCCACGACCTGCGCCTTGGCGTTTCCGACGTCGACGAGGCACCTACGGGTCTCGTGGGCGAGACCCTGACCGTCGAGGAGGCGACCGCCGGGGCGACCGTCGGATACGTCGCGGCCATCGATCCGGAGGGCGGCGCGGTGAGCTACGAGGTGTCCGACGCGCGCTTCGAGGTCGTTGGGAACGAACTGCGCCTGAAGCCGGGCGAGGCGCTCGACCATGAGACCGAGCCGAGCGTCGCGCTCCAACTGACCGCGACCGACGAAGGGGGGAACTCGACGACCGAGACGATGACCGTCGATGTCACGGATCTTGCCGAGGTCGCCCGACCGATGGGGATCGAGACGGGCTTCCAGTTCGAGTTCTTCGACCATGGCAGGTCCGTCCGCTCCACGGAGGACGTCGACTGGTCCGCCGATCCGACACATCGCGAGATGGGGGCCACTGTGGATTTCGACGCGACGCGCGGTAGCTTCCGGGCTAGCGGTGCGGAGGACGAGTTCGCGGTTCGCGTCACGGGTCGGATCGATATCGACGAAGAAGGGTCCCATGCCTTCCGGGTATTCGCCGATGATGGCGTGCGCGTCTTCATCGACGGGGTGGAAGTGGTGGAGGACGACGTGCCGCATGGACCGCGCTACAGCAACGGCTCCATCGATCTCGCTCCCGGGTCGCACGAGGTAGAAATTCGCTACTTCGAGAACAGGGGAAAAGCGGCCCTCCGCCTCGAGATGAAGGGACCGGGAGAGGCCGATTGGTCCCTCGTGGAGGCCAGCGACACCCCGGTCGTCGAGCAGGCGGGGTCGATCCCATTGGGCATCGACAGCGGGGACGTCGGGGAGATGCACGCCATCGACCTGCATGGTCTGCCCCATGGAAGCGTCGTGATGGACGGCGAACATGCGGTTATCTCCGACGGAGGCCCGGTCGATCTGCGCGGATGGAACCACGACCTGATCGAGATCTCGCCGCCCGGCGATTTCTCGGGCACGATGGAGCTGTCCGTCCGCGCGCAGGGCCGCGACGCGGACGACCGCCCATTCGAAAGCGCGGAGGCGATCTCCATCGACGTCCTTCCGGACGCGGATGCGGGGTCGCAGGGGCACGGAGAGGAAGCCATGGATGTGAACGGCGGTACGAACTGGACGGAGACGCTGGACGATCCGGGCAGCGATGGCGCTGCCGCTCATGATGCCCCCGTGGAGTCCGGCCCCCAGTTCGAAACCGGAGACGAATACATGCATGGATATGAGAGGGGGGACCTGTAGCGCGTCTTCCGGGCCGCCCCCGCATACGATGGTACACCCTTGCGGCTGAGGGAGACATCAGGGCTATTTCACCTGTCGACGGAGTGGATATCGATGCAGGATCCGAGGTTGCTTCCTGCGGTCGGCTGGATAGCGGACGACTGGTTTGTTCCCGGAACGCTCTATTGCCGTAATTCCCCCGAGCCGTCATCCGCCCAGCTCGGGCTGAACGCACAGGTGCGGGGGAGGCGGTGGCCGACGATGTCCTCGGTGTCGAAATTCGCGTGGAATGGATCTTGGCCCGTCCGGAGCCGCATTCGCGAAGCCGAGCGCCGCGATCTCACGATCGCAACACCTCCGCGTCGGTCCTCCTGCGATCGGACGTGGGCAGGCTCTGCATCTTCCGGGCTGGGCACCGCTCCTGCGGCATGGTCGCGAGGGCTCTGCCATCCAACGGCGAAGGCGGCACCGCCCATCTCACGATACATCATCGCCTCGTGGGGGCGAGTCGTATCGCGCCATCTCGCCACGGATCGGACGGCGTGCGGGTCTTCTCGCGCAGATGCATGCGCCATCGGATATCGCGGCGCGATGCCCCCCGGCCGGACCACGCCCCCGCGGAACCATGACCCAGCATGCTCGATAGGCCGCCGAGGTGATCACAGCGGGTGCCACGTATGTCCCCCCTGACCGATAGCAGACGGGCCCCGATCGGGAACTGCTCCGGCCGTGCGGATCGAATCGTGTATCGGTTGTGAACGCTGGACGGCGCATGGAACTGGAAGCGCGATCGTGGCAAGGAAACGCGGGGCGATGGCTCCTTCCGCTTCTCGCGAAAGATTTCACAGGGAATGCGCGCGCGGGCCGCCGAAGAATGAGGGTATGGTCGCAGATATTGCGCCACCGATTCCGCCAGGTGCTACCCCGTCGGTTGGCAGCTGTCGCGCTGGCGATCCGGTCTGTCTCGACCCGAGCTTCTCGAAGAGAGCGCCGGTCGGACCGTCCTGCATATGGAAATGGCGCACCGCGGGCTCGGGCCCTCCGTCATGCCAGCGGATCGAGACTCTCGGTCCGCAACACGCCCTTCGCGTTCGTGTACCGAAGCGGCACCTGCCCGGTGCCGCTTGCGGCAGCCGATGATCTGGCTGAAACCTCTGCCCAATCATCCATATGGCACCTCACCTCCACCGAGGGCGTATTTGGCGAAGTGTACCTGTATCGACTGCGAAATACCCCGGGCCGCTTCTCTCTCGGCCATCGGCCGTCGCCTTGAGAGACTCGATCCTGGTTCAAAAGGATCCGATGGTCTTGGGCCGACCCAAGGTGCCGATCCGGGGAGCCGATCGTCTTCCGCATCCCTGCTGCGGATAAGGCCTCGGACCCCGGGGGGTCTGGCGAAGCGGATACCCTTCGCAGGAGAAACGCGCCCGTCCCAAGATGATCCCGGGCGGCTGCTTGTCGTGGGAGCCGACCAGATCGAACCCTGGCTCCGATCCTCATCGAAGTTTGCGGGAAAGGGCTGGGGTCGCGATGCGGTGGTCGTATGGATCTTTCCCATCGACCCCATCCGGGGGCGACCTTCGGGTGTCGGCCAGCGCCTTGGAGCGGGCATTCTACGGCCCGTCGAATGACCTCGAACGAATGCGGCGACCGTTTCGCCGCCCTGCCGGCGAAGCGTCCCGAAAGCGGCCCGGAGTCCAGCCGTCGAACTACCCTACGCAATGCACCCCTGACCCGACGCCGGAGGGGCCCGCGAGGGTCATGCGGAGATCGAATCCCGGAGAGACCGCGCAGATCCTCTTCGATGGCAGGCACCCGACGCGTCGCCCGACCCCGCCGCGGGGTCGAACCCCGACGCCGATGGTCGTTTCCCGCGTTTCGGAAAGCTATGACACGTGGAGCGCTTCCAAGGCTGTGTGGTAGGTCGAAGGGCTCGGCCATACCGGAGGAATGCAAGTGCCGAACGTGTCTCGACTCGAACCGTCGGCCCCTCCCCGGCGGATGCGTAAGGTGCAATGGAACCTCGTCGCGATCGGTGCCTGCGTCCAGCTGCAGAGACATGATCCGGACGGTCTGGAGTATCCTGACCGCCTTCGATGGGGGGCTCTCCCCACACTCGGGCAGTATTCGTCGATCAGGCTCGATCCGAATTGCCCCCGCCGCTCCCTCGGTTCCGGGTCTCCTTCACGGTCTTGCCCTCCGGTGGAGCGACAGGACCTTTCTTGCGTACGACAGACGCGCCGGCAGTGCTCCCGCCGCGCGAACACCGAATGGGCCGGCCGGCACCATCATGGCGTCAAGCCCGACCGCCGCGTGAGGCGACCTCGTTCGAGCGGAGCCTTGTGGCGCGACGTTCGGGCGGTCAGACCGGGAAGCATGCAGTCCCGGCAAACCACGATCGACGACATCACGCCCAGAGCGGTTGCACGAAGGACCGGCGCCAAGCGCCGCCGCACCCCGCCGTGACGGGTCCGATGCGGCATGCCGGGCGGATGGTCTCGACGCCTGGGCCGGTCCTGCGCCTTGGGGCGCTGGGGCTCGCGTTCGCCCCCGCCATCCTCCTCCTCGGATGGCTCCTGTCGTCCGGCGGCGTCGTGGCGACCGTCGCGCTCTACGCGGGCGGGCTCGCACTCGCGTTGCGCGGTATGAGGGCAGGCTATCCCCACGCGCGGATGGGGGCCTGCAACGGCGTGACGTTGGGCCGGCTCGGGCTCGTCGCCGGACTGGCGGCGGCCATCCTGCCGACCGGCGGTATGGACGTGTCCTGGGCGATCTTCGCGGTGGCGGTCGTCGCGCTCTGCCTCGACGGGGTGGACGGATACCTGGCGCGGCGGTCGGGTCTTGTCTCGGCCTTCGGAGCTCGGTTCGACATGGAGGTGGACGCGGCGCTGGCTGCCGTGCTGGCGGCGATCCTGCTGGGCCAGGGGCGGGCCGGACCGGAACTGCTGGTCCTCGGCGGTGCCCGCTATGCCTTCGTCGCCATCGCCGCCCTGCGCCCGTGGCTCGCCCAGCCGCTCCCCGAAAGCCGCCGCCGCAAGCTCGTCTGCGTGATCCAGATCGCCACGCTCGCGGCCCTCGTCCCTCCTCTGCTTCCGGACGTCGCGGCGCGGACGCTCGCTCTGGCGGCGGCGGGGCTGCTGACGTGGTCGTTCGCGGTGGACATCCGCCGGCTGGCGCGGCGCAGGTGAAGCGCTTGCTGCGCCTGTCGATGCCCGTCGCCGTCATCGGCCTCCTGCTTTGGGCGTTCGGCGCTTCCGAGATCGGCGCGCGGTTGCGCGGGGTGGCCTGGCCGTGGCTCGCGATGGCGGTCGCCTGCCTGCTGGGGCAGACCGTTCTGATGGCCCTGCGGTGGCGGCTGGTGGCGGCCTGTCTGGGGCTGCGGTTCGGGAGGGGGTGGGCGATGCGCGAATACCTGATCGGACAGGTCATCAACCTGACGCTGCCGGGCGGCGTGCTGGGCGATGCCGGGCGCGCCGTCCGCTCGCGGGGCGGGGCCGGCATGGCGCGGGCGGCGCAGGCGGTGGTGATCGAACGGGCGGCAGGGCAGGCGGGTCTGCTCGCGGTCGGGCTCCTGGGGCTGGTCTGGGCGGTCGCGGTGCCGGGGTCGCTGGACTGGCCGCCGGGCGCGGAACCGTGGGTCGGTCTCGCGGCCGGGATGGCAATCGTCATCATCGCGGCGATGGCGCTGCGAGGCGGGCGCATCACCGCGCTGATCCGGCTCTGTCTGCCGACCCGTCGCATCGCCGCGATGCAGGTGGCGCTGTCCATCGGCGCGGCCGTGCTGAATATCGCGGGCTTCTGGGCCTGTGCCCGGGCGACGGGAACGGTACTCGCGCCGCAGGTCGCGCTCGTGCTCGTCCCGGCGATCCTGACGGCGATGCTGATCCCGTTCGGCGTCGGCGGCTGGGGCTGGCGGGAGGGGGCGGCGGCGGTCCTGTTCCCCGTCGCGGGGGCCGCGGCGGAGGCGGGGATCGCGGCGGGCATCGCGTTCGGTGCGGCGATGCTGCTGTCGGTGCTGCCGATCCTGGCCTTCGGTCCGGGCGCGCTCCGCGGGGCGGTGCGATGAGGCGGGCGCTGCCGGGTCTCGTCGCCGTGGCGCTGCTGCACGGCGCGCTCGTGCTTCCGTCGGATCCGGCGGAGCTCACCCTGGAGCGGCTTGCGCGACCGACGTGGGAACTGCCGGCGATCCTGCTCGCGCTGGCCCTGCTGCGCGGGGTCTGGATGCGCGGCGTGGTGGTCGGTGCGGCGGTGCTGCTGACGGTGCTGCGCGCGGCCGATCTGGGTACGCAGGCCGCGTTCAGCCGGCCGTTCAATCCCCTGCTGGACCTGCATCTCCTGGTGTCCGGCTGGGCGCTTCTCGCATCGAGCGTCGGGCGGCCTCAGGCCGTGTTCGCGATCGCGCTCGTGCTGGCGGCCGTCGTCTGCGGCGCGGTGCTGCTCTGGCTCTGCCTGTCCCGGCTTCGCGGTGCGGGCATGATGGCGGGGGGCGCACTGGTCCTGGCTTCGGCGGCAGCGATCGTGCCGGGCTGGGCCCCGCTGGCGGTGACGCCATCCGTGACGACGCAGGTCGGCCGCATGACCACCGGCGTCGCCGACCTCGCCGCCTTCACCGCCGAGCTGGACGGGGCGGGCACCGAGCGGCCGGGGTTCGCCGCGCTGGACAGGCGCGACGTGATCCTCGCCTTCGTGGAATCCTACGGCCGGTCCTTCCTCGAGGACGATGCGTTCGCCGTTACGGCGCTGGCCCGTCTACAGGCGGTGGAGGCGCGATTGTCGGCGGCGGGCTGGTCGGCGCGCAGCGGTTGGCTCGATGCGCCGACCCGCGGCGGGCAGAGCTGGCTCAGCCACGGGACGTTGCTGTCGGGGCTGCGGGTGGACAGCCAGACGCGCTACGACAGGCTGATGGTCTCGGACCGCCCTTCGCTGAACCGGCTGTTCGGGGACGCCGGCTGGCGGACGAGTGCCGCGATGCCGGCGATCACGCTCGATTGGCCGGAGGCCGGCTGGTACGGCTACGACACGATGCTGGATGCCGAGGGGCTGGCCTATGCCGGGCAGCCGTTCGAATGGGTGACGATGCCGGACCAGTACACCTGGTCGGCGCTCGATGCGAAGTTGCGCGGTGACGGTCCGGACATGATCGAGGTCGCGTTGATAACCTCCCATGCGCCCTGGACTCCGCTCCCCGAGATCGTGCCGTGGGAGGACGTCGGCGACGGGTCGATCTTCGATGGCACCCGCCGGGCCGGAGAGAGCCCCCGCGTCGTCTGGTCCGACCAGGCGACGATCCGGTCGCAGTACGCCCTGTCGTTGGACTACGCGCTGGAGGTGATGGGGCAGTATGTCGCCGCCTATGGCGACGGTGCGCTCTTCGTGGTGCTGGGCGATCATCAGCCGGCCCCGCTGCTGACCGGGCAGGGTGCCTCGCCCGACGTCCCGGTGCATTTCATCTCCGACGATCCCCGCTTGCTGGCACGCCTGCCGGACGACCTGTTCACGAACGGCATGATCCCGGGCGGCGCGCGTCCGACGTTGCCGATGGAGGAGATGCGCGCCATGCTGGCCACGATCTTCGAGATCCCGATGCCCGCCCCACAGGAGTGACGCCGATGAAACCGCCCACGCTCGCTGCGACCCTCGCCGCCTTCCTCGCCCTCGCTCCCACGCTGGCCCCGGCGCAGGACCTGATCGCGCGCGGTCGCGTGGGGCTGGCGGAGGCTCCGAACGTGCTGACGTTCCGGCTGACGTCCTACGACCTCTATTCCACGGACGACGCCACGCGGGAGGGGTTCGAGGCGCTGTTCTCGGAGTTCATCCAGCAACACCCCGACTGGCGGATCGAGACGCAGCTGCAGACCGGCGACATCGGGCAGGAGCAGGCGCGGATGCTCCAGCAGGTGCGCGCCGGGCGCGGGCCGGACTGCGCGATGGTGGATTCGAGCCAGCTTGCCACGTTCCGCGATGCGGGCGTGCTGCGGCCGATGACGGGTGTGTTCTCCGACGCGGAGGTGGCGGACCTGTTCCCCTTCGTGCGCGCGGCCACGGTGAACGCGGCGGGCGAGGTGCTGGCCTGGTGGTGGTTCACGGACCTGCGGGTGCTCTACCGCGACACCTCGGTGGTGCCGGACGCGCCGCAGACCTGGAAGGACGCGAAGGCCGCGGCGCTCGTCGCGGTCGAGGCGGGGCGCGAGGGGCTGCTCTTCAACGGCGGCCGCTGGGAGGGGACGGCGTTCGACTGGCTGGCGAACGTCTGGGCGCAGGGCGGGGAACTCGTGGACGAGGCGGGCGCGCCGATCTTCGACGAAGGCGCGAACCGGGAGGCGTTCCTCGCCGCCGTCGCCTACGTGCAGGATCTGGTGGAGAGCGGAGCGGCCCCGGCGCGGGTGACGTCGATCACCGACTACGACGCCTTCCTCGCGGCCGCCGCAGCCGGGTCCGCCTCCATGTTCGTGGGCGGCAACTGGCAGTACGGGCAGCTGCGCACGACTCTGCCGGCGGAGGAGTTCGCGAACTGGGCGGTCTCCGAACTGCCGGGCCCGACCGCCGACGCGCGGGCCACCGGGACGGGCGGTTGGGCCATCGCGGCGATGACGGACGATGCGGAGAAGGCGACCCTCTGCGGGCAGATCGCCAAGCAGATCTATGCCGGGCAGGGCAACGCGCTCCAGGGTCTGCTGCCGACGTCCGCCGCGCTCTACGACGCCTACGACGTCTACGGGGGCCCGGAGTTCGATTTGTTTGCCGAAGCGCTGGAGAACGGCGTCGCGCGTCCGGGCGCGGCGATCTATCCGGAGATCTCGAACCAGATCCAGATCCTGCTGGGCGACGTGCTGTCGGGCGCGGCGGAGCCCGAGGCGGCGCTGGATGCCGCCGGCGCCGCGGCGCGCGCGGCCTACGCGCGGCGGTGACGCCCCGGGGCCCGGCCCCCGCCGACGGGCGGCCCTGGCCCTGGCTGATCCCCGCGCTGGCGATGCTGGCGCTGTTCTACGCCGTTCCGGTGCTCGACGTGATCCGGCTGGCCTTCTCGGATGCGACGCTGCTGCGACGCCCGAGCGCCTATTCGCTGGTCACCTTCCGCGCGGTGCTGGGCGATCCGGCCCTGTTGCAGGTGCTCGGCACGACGGCCGTGTTCACCTTCGCCAGCGTCGCGGCGCTGCAGATCGCGGGGCTCTCCATCGCGCTGCTGATCGTTCGGGGAGAGGCGCGGAAGCTACGCGGGATGGCGGCGTTCCGCACGCTGGTGCTGGCCGCCTGGGTCGTGCCGGGGATCGCCAACGGGCTGATCTGGGGGATGCTCTTCGACGAGGCCCCGCACGGCACGCTGAACTCCCTGCTGGGCGCGGTCGGGTGGCGGGCCGGTGGCCTGGCTTTCGGACCCGACGATGGCGCTCGTCTCCGCAGGGATCGCGAATCTCTGGCAGGGGACGGCCTTCTCGATGATCGTGTTCTACGCGGCGCGGCGCGGAATCGACCCGGTGCTCTACGAGGTGGCCGCGCTCGACGGGGCGAGCCCCTGGCGGATGTTCCGGTCGATCACGCTGCCGCTGTTGCGCACGGCCATCGCGGTGAACATCGTGCTCGTCACGGTGCAGACACTCAACACGTTCGACAGCATCCTCGCCCTGACCGGGGGCGGGCCGGGGCGCGCGACGGAGGTGCTGTCGCTCTTCACGTTCAATACCGTCTTCTACAACCTCGACCTCGCCGGCGGGAGCGTGCTCGCCGTTGTGCTGTTCACGATCTCGGTGGCGATGGCGGCGCTCGTCCATGGCTGGCTGGGGCGGACGTGAACGGGCGGGCCGCCGACACTGCCACCTACGCGGTGCTTGCCCTGCTGGCGGTCTTCTTCGCCACGCCTTTCGTCTGGCTCCTGAGCCTCTCTGTGCGCACTCCGGCGGAGGTCTACCTCGGGGCGGCGCGGCTGATCCCCGAAATGCCCACGCTGGACAACTTCGCGCGCATCCTCTCGGACCCGGCGTTCCTGATCTACCTCTGGAACGGGCTCAAGCTTTCCGCGCTGGGGGGCGGGTTGGCCGTTCTGCTTGCGATCCCGGCGGGCTATGCCTGTTCGCGCCTCGATTTCCGCGCGAAGCCGGCGGTCATGGTGGGGATCCTCGCGGTGCAGATGGTGTCGCCCCTGGTGCTCCTCGTGCCGCTCTATCGCTGGATGGGCGCGCTCGACCTGCTGAACCTCGACGCCTCGGTGATCGCCGTCTACGGCGCGCTCGGCATGCCGCTGGCGGTCTGGCTCCTGAAGGTGGCGTTCGATGCGATCCCGGCGGAAATCGAGGAGGTCGCCTTCGTGGACGGCGCGTCGCGGTGGCAGGTGCTGACCCGCATCACGCTGCCGCTTGCGAAGCCCGGCATCGCCTCGGCGTTCATCCTCGCGATGGTGATGAACTGGTCGCAGTTCCTGGTGCCCTACGTCCTGCTGGAGCGGGATGCGGATTGGCCGATCTCGGTGGCGATCTTCAACTTCGCCGGGGCGATGAACGCCACGACGACGCAGCTTCTGGCCGCCGCCTGCCTGATCGCGGTGGTGCCGGCCGTGGCCGTCTTCGTGGCGCTGCAGCGGATGATCGTGTCGACGCTGGTCGCGGGGGCGGTGAAGGGGTGAGCGGCGATCCGGCGCAGCCGGCGAAAGGTCCGGGGGACCTTTCGAGCCGCGAACGGGCAAAGCCCCGAGCAACGCACACCCGGGCCGGAAGCAAGCCCCGAGCGGGACACACCCGGGTCGGAAGCAGCCCCCGAGCAGGATCTGCCCCGAACGAAGGAGAACCCCCGGACCTGACGGACCCGTCCACCGGACGGCCGCCGGTATTCCCCGGGATTCGCCCTGTCAGCCCTCGACCCGCATCGCCTCCGTCTCGATGATGAGGGTGATCTCGTCGCCCACCAACCCGTTCGCCACGCCGTAGTCCATGCCCCAGTCGGAGCGGTTCAGGCTGCCGCGGACCGTCAGGCCGAGGGTGAAGCGCTGGTGGCCGAAGGGATAGGCCTCCGCCTTGTTGAGCGTCACGTCGAGAACCAGCGGCCCGGTCCGGCCGAGCAGCTCCAGCTCGCCCGCGACCTGCCCGGTGGTGGCGTCGGCCGGGGTGCCGCCGCCGGCGGTGAAGACCATCTGCGGGTTGGCCTCGACGTCGAGGAAGTCGCCCGACCGGACGTGTCCGTCGCGCGCGTCGTTCAGCGTCTCGACGCTGTCGGTCGCGACGGTGACCCTGACGTCCGAGAGATCCTGCGTGTCGACGTCGTAGGTGAACCCGCCCTCCACCTGCGCGAAGAGGCCCAGCGTGGCGGCGTAGCCGACGTGATCCACCAGGAAGGCGACCGTCGTGTGGGCCGGGTCCAGCTCGTAGCGGGCGGGCTCGGCCGCGGCGGGGGCGGCGAGCAGCAGGAGGGCGGCGATGGCTTTCATGGGGCAGGCTCCTTTGCCGGCCTAGCGTTCGGAGGAGAAGTGCTCCTGCAGATAGGCCATGATGATCTCGCGGGTCTCCGCGTCGGTGTCCTGCATCCCCTGCTTCTCGATCATCCAGTCCCAGAGATAGTCCCACCGGGCGTCCGTCAGACGCTGTTGCACGATGATCGAGGTCGAGTGGCAGGCGGAGCACTGGTAGTAGGTGTCCTCCATTCCGTCCCCGGCGGGCAGTCCGAAGTCCGGATCGAGCGCGACCTCGGCTTGCGGGGCGGCCTGCAGCATCGGGTTCAGCGGGTTCGCCGCCGGGCGCATCGGGTCGTAGGCCTGCGCGCCCGCGATGGTGGCGCAGACGGCGAGTGCCGCGGCGAGCGGGACCGTTCGCCTCATGCGGCGGACCCCCGGGCGCGGGTCAGGTCGCCACCAGGGCGATGCGGTGCTGCATGTTGTTGCCGTAGCCGCGGGGGTTCCAGCCGGGCACGACCGGAGGCTGCATCCGTCCGGCGGCATCCGTCGCGCGGGCCCAGACCTCGTAGTAGCCGGCCTGCGGCAGGGTGACGTCGGCGCGGAACCTCTGCCAGGCGTACTTGTTCACCGGCGCATCCAGGCTGGCCGCACTCCAGGTCTGGCCGAAGTCGGTGGAGACCTCCACGGAGGCGACGTCGCCGCTGCCCGACCAGGCATGACCGCGCACCTCGGTCGCCTCGCCCGCTGCGGCCTGCGCGCCGGTCTGCGGATGGGTGATGAGCGACTTGACCGGCATCTCTTCCATGATGACCATGTCAGCCTCGGGCACTTCGGTCCCCGGTGCCACCGGATAGGCCGGCATTCGGTAGGAATACCCCTCCATCTTGGAGCCGTCGTGCACCTGGTCGCGCACCCAGATGCGGGTCAGGTACTTCTGCGAGGCGGAGCCCGGATAGCCCGGGGCGACCAGCCGCAGCGGGAAACCATGCAGCGCGGGGATCGGCGCGCCGTTCATCTCCCAGGCGATCAGGCAGCCCTCGGCCATGGCCTTCTCGATCGGCACGCCGCGGGAGATGGCCACCTTCTCCGGATCGCCCGACAGGTGCGGATCGTTGCCGTAATGCCCGGTGTAGACGGCCGTGTCCTTGACGCCCGCCGCCGTCAGCACGTCCGAGAGACGCACGCCGGTCCAGTCGGCGCAGCCCACGGCCCCCGTCGTCCACTGGTTGCCCGACGCGCCGGGGCTGAAGAACGCCCGGCCGTTGCCGCCGCATTCGAGCACCAGCCGGCGGGTCACGACCTCGAACCGCGCCTTCAGGTCATCGAGCGTCAGGGTCAGCGGTGTCTCCACCTCCCCGTCGATCGTGAGCGTCCAGCCTGCGGCGTCCATGTCGA
Organism: uncultured Alphaproteobacteria bacterium; assembly: GCA_963757495.1. Lineage (GTDB taxonomy): Bacteria > Pseudomonadota > Alphaproteobacteria > Rhodobacterales > Rhodobacteraceae > Jannaschia. The sequence goes on along the minus strand of CAVWRZ010000016.1, from coordinate 420,771 downwards.
GCGCGGACTCCGGGACCAGCCCGTTGTTGCGCACGAAGAAATGCTCGTAGGGCGTGACGTCCGCATCCAGCAGATGCGCCGGCGTCTCCGCGTTGATCGGCCGGTCGCCCAGCAGCACCAGACCGTCCTTGTCGGACATCAGATCCAGTTCCATCCCCTGCGCGAAGGCCCGTCCGCCCAGCGTCGTGCCGGCGAGCAACGCCGCGCCGACGGCCCCGAGAGCGGTGGTCCTGAGGAATGCCCGGCGGGCGGGGGTCTCGACGGTGCCATGCGGCACATCGGCGGTCGGCTCGGTGAACGGTGTGGACATGACGCGATCTCCCTGAAGCTGCCACCATCCAGCGCATCTCCTGCCCTCAAGTCAACAGGGACGACGGTCGCGGATGCCTGTCCCCTGGGCGTCAGCGACCGCCGACCGCGATCGTCAGCGCTCCGACCTCGGTGCGCTGCCCGTCCCAGAGGGAGTAGCGCAGGGCGACGTCGCCGGCGAAGCCCGGAGGCGGCACATAGGTCCAGCCGGTGTCGTCATGGGTCAGTTCGCCGGCCTCGGGTCCGGCGAGGAAGGCGCGGACGATGCCGTCGCGCGGCGCGTCGAACGATGCCGGCAGGGTGAGCGGGGTGTCCCTTGGCGTGACGAGGCGCATCTCCTCGGGTGGGAGGAGGGGCGCCGCGGCCGTGGCGAAGGCACCCTGCGACAGGGTATGGAACGAGCCGGCCGCAACCGTCTTCAAGCCATAGGCCCGCACCATGTAGAGGGCATCCGCGCTTGCCGGGTCGGAGGCGAATTGCGTTTCCGTCAGCGCCTCCTCTCCGCTCAGCAGGTCGAACGCGAGCCCGGGGCGCGAGGAGCGATAGACGCGGTAGCCCAGCACGTCCGGGTCGGGGGAGGCGGTCCACGACAGGACGTCTGCGGTCGCCGTCGGCTCGACCGTCACCCGCGCGGGCGGGGCCAGCGGGAAGGCGCGGGTCGTCGGATCGCCCAGCAGGTTCACCCAGATCGGGTTGCGCCAGAGGTAGTTTCCCGTCGGAAAGTACTCCATCGTCTCGAGGTAGGGCAGCGCGGCGACGCCGTTGTTCACGGTCGCGCATGTGCACGTCGCCGATGGTGCCGCCGAGCGCCATGTGGTGCAGCCACCAGGCCGGCCGGCCGCCCCAGCCGACCGCGATGGGATACCAGGGCTGCGCCAGGAGGGCTGTCATCGCATTGGCCCCGCGCTCGAACTTCTGCTTGCCGCTGCCGAAGTTGATCGCGAAGACAGCCTCGTTGGCGTAGTCCGCCGCGTATCTGCCGCCCTTCCAGTCGCCGAAGTCCACGCCCCAGAGCCACGGGCCCGCTTCCCCGGCGTCGTGGTGGCCGCCCTCGGTGACCGCATCGGTCCCGACGATGTTGCGCAGCCCCGACAGCTCCGCCTCGAGATTGCCGTTGGTGCCATAGGCTTCCCTCAGGTCGCCCAGCAGCCCGTGTCGCCAGTGGTGGGTCTTGTCGAGGTAGCCGCCCAGCAGGTGCAACTCCAGCGCCGGGTCCCTGCGCGCGAGGTTGGAGAAGTCGATCCGCCCGACTTGCATCTCGATGGTGTCGCCCGGCACCCGATTGTCGAGCAGCGCGCCCTCGGCGGTGACGCTCCAGCGGGCGTCCATGACGCCGTAGAACAGGTCGGTGGCGTGGGGCTCCGGGTCGTGGCCGTCCGGGTTGGCGCGTCCGCTCATGACGACGGGGAGATGGCCCACGAGGATCGCGGCATGTCGCGCGCCGGGATCGTCGGCATGGCGCGTGGCAAGCGCGTCGTTGATCGCGGCCGCGCGCATCAGGTCCTCCACCGGGGCGTCCGGGTCGCCGCGGGGGGCCAGCATGCGCGTGACGCGCCAGCCATCGCCCTGCAGGTCGCGCTCGAGGCGGGCGAGACGGGCCGCCAGCGGCTCCGCGAGGGTCTCGTCGACGACGAGGTGCGCGTAGCCCCGCTCCGCCACCGCCGGCAGATCCACCCCGACCGTCCAGTAGCCGACGTCGATGATCCCGCGCCCCGTGCGCAGGACCTGGTACTCGTAGGCGACGCCGGGCCGCACGTCGTCGTCGGTGAAGCGCATGATCCCGGCGGCCGGCGGGGCGATCTGCCGCCAGGTCCCGGCCCCGACCTCCCCCAGCTCCCGCCGCCTGACGATGACGGAGCCGGTCCGGGGGGTGTCCGTGGCGAACCAGCTCAACTCGACGGAGGTCCCATCGGGGGCGATCCGCCCGTCGAGCGGCAGATGTTCCTCGGCCGAGCCCTGCGCCCGGAGCGGAGCGGCGGCGATGGCTGCGATGAGGGCGAGGATCGGCAGGACAACGTTCATCGGGAAAGGCTAACCCGGCGATCCGGCCCCTGCCAGCGGACTTTCGGCCCGATCATCGGATCTCGCGTCGGCCGGCGGGTCAGCGCTCCGGCGTGATGGAGAAGAGACGCAGCAGCGTGTTCTGGTCGGGCAGGCCCGTGACCTCCATCCTCTGAGCGCGCTGGAATGCCTCCAGCGCCTTCGACGTGGCGTTCTCGCCACTCCCGATGGGGTGCCCCCGGTCCCCCAGGGCGCTTTCGACGGAGGCGATGACGGAGGCGTAGGCGAACACCGCGTTCCGGCCGTTCGACAGGCCCACGATGTCTTCCGCCATGCGCAGGCGGTCGGCCCCGAGATAGGCGATCAGCTCCGATGCCCCGGCCTCGAGGGAGGCGTCGGGGTTCGCGACGCAATACTGTCCCAGTTGCGCCAGCACCACGCGGGACGTCTGCCAGGGTGTCAGGTCGAATGTCTCGCGCATCAGGCGGTTGTGGGCGGTGACGTAGCCGTCGACCCAGGCCGCGACGGCCCCGATCTCGGGCGCGTCCGCGTCGTGCACCTCGGCGAAGCGGGCGCAGGCCATCTTCCCCACGCCCTCGATCGAGAAGCGCCCCTCGACGTCCGCGGCACTGGCCGGACCGGCGAGCAGCAGGGCCGCCATGGCGGCGACCCCCGGAAGGGCGCGCAACGTCATGCGCGGTTACGTCGCAAACGGGTTCGTCCTGGCGCTCGCGAAGGACATGGCCGTGACGGAGGCGAGCGTATTCTCCGGATCCAGCTGCAGAGCGAGGTCGATCCCCTCCAGCTTGATGGTGGTGTCGTCCAAGTGGTCAGATCCGCATGTCCAGGCGGAAGTCGCGGACCACAAGCGTGAACCCGTCCGCGTCCGGCACGGCCCCGGAGGTGGGCGCGGTGACGGAGGCGAAACCGGCCCCTTCGATGGTGTAGATGTAGCCGACGGAGACGTCGGGATCGATGAAGATGGTCTGGCCTTCGGCGATGGTCTCCTAGGGGATGGTGCAGGTGAAACCGGCCGCCGTCGTCACCTCGGCACCCGGCAACAGGGGGGCGGATTCGCTGCGCCCGTCGTTGCGGATGATGTCGTTGACGGTGACGGCTCCGACGCTGCTGGCGGTCCGCATGCTGCCATTACGACCCTGGAACGCATCCAGTCGGTCGCTTCCAGACGGATCGCCCCACTCCCTGCGCCCACTCCCTGGATGTTCCCGACTGAAAGCTCGCCGGATACCTCGATCCGCACCGCCTGCGCGGGCAATGCCAATGCGGCGCTCGTCAGCAATACCGCCGCGGCGGTCGTTCTCGATCCAGCCGTTTCCGTCTCCCTGTGTCGGGCAGCGCGATCGGACGCCGGCCCTGTATTCCGGGTGCCGGGTCACAGAAGGTTTGAACTCGAGGTCAAGCCCCGCCGTCCGGCCATCGCGCGCGCCGACTTTTTTCAAGGTCATTCGTCCGAAGGCTGTCAGGCGGGTATCGTCAAATGAAACCAATGGTTTCAGGCGAGGTTACAGTATCAGGCAGGAAAGCGGGAGGATATCGATAGCTTGCCGTGAGACATGGGATTTATGATTTTTATCAGGGCCCTGGATAATCCGCAAAATTGTTTCGCCAGAGAACGGATCCCGACAGGCCGGTCGGGTCCCGCGATGGGCCCGGACCCTGCCGGGAGGCGGGGCTGGAGACGGCTGGCCAAAGGACCTGCCTCCGACGACTTCAGGTCCAGTAGAGCAGCTGCGCCGCCGGAAGGTGGTGGCGCAGACGTCCCTCCAGCGTGGCGCGCATCTCGCGCATCAGCGGGGCCGGGTAGACGTACTTGCGGCCGCCGAACTTGTTGCGCTTCACCGTGCGTACCGCCTCGTCCATCTCCAGCCCGGTGGCCGGATACCAGCCCAGCAGCACGTCGCGCGAGCCGGGGGTGAAGCGGTGGGTGATGAGTTCCGCGGTGACGTCCGCGCCGGGCGGGAGCGCCGCGGCGGCATCGGCGAAGAGCCTGTCGTAGCCCTCCTCCCATCCGTCGATGGGCATGATCGGTGCGACGGTGAGCCCGACCTTGTAGCCGGCGCGGGCGAGCCGGCCCATCGCGGCGAGACGGGCGGCGAGCGGGGCCGTGCCGCCCTCGAACCGGCGGGTGATCTCCTCCGCGTTCACCGAGAAGCGCGCCCGGGTCCGGCCGCCGTGGTCCGCCGCCTCCAGCGTCGCGGTGTCGGCGAACTTGGTGGTGAACCGCAGCGACAGGTCGCCGCCCTGCGCGCCGAACCAGGCCACGGCCTCCGACAGGCATCCCGACAGCGGCTCCAGCGCCAGCGGATCGGTATAGCACGACGCCTCGAACGTCGTGCCCTCGGCCATGCGCGCCGCGTCGCGCGAGGTGACCTTGCCCTGCCCTTCGAGCGGCGGCAGCCGGTCGAGGATCTCGGGGAGGTTGGCGAAGAGCCGGGTGACGGGCGGACCCTTCAGCGAGCCGGCGAGGTAGCAGTACTGGCAATGCGCGGGGCAGCCGGTGGCGAGGTCGAAACGCCAGTCGGCCGAGGGCGGGATCGGTTGCGGGCGCATCGCGCCGTCGGAGGCCACGGTGACGGCGAGGGTGGATTTGGCGCTCCGGTACTCGGCCCGCGCGTCCTCGTCCTTCAGCCCGGTGATCCTGTCGCCCTTCAGCTCGACGATCTCCGCGCCCATCGCCGCCGCACGCTCGGCCACCCGGGCGGCCATCGGCCAATCCCTCGCCGCCCGGGTCAGCAGGACACGGCGGGGCCGGAAGGGGCGATGCGCGACCTGATCGCTCGGCAGCCGCCGGGCCAGCGTGTCGGGATCGACCCTCGGGTCCTCCGCGTGCGTGGGGGCGATATGCGGCGCGTCCATCATGGGGTGGCAACGGGATGCGCCCGGCCCGGGGTCCGGCGACGGATCGCCACGGGGGGGCACGGGCCTAGGCGGCGGCACCGGCCGCGACGCCGTCCGGGAAGATCGGCGTGCCCGTCTCCTCCGCGATCCCGGCGGCGCGGGCCACGAGCCGTTCGCGTACCGTGCAGGCCACCTCCCAGGACGTGTTCGGGTCCTTGCAGGGGACGCTGAACCAGACGTCGACGCCGAACACGTCCTGCCCGGCGACGTTGACGCTCGCGTTGTCCAGATCGCCCAGCTCGTCGCCCAGCTCCGACCCTTCCACATCCGCCAGGATCTCCTGGAATGCGGTGCGCAGCGCGGGGACGTCCGCGCGGGGGTCGAGCTTGAGCTTCAGGATCCGCAGCATGGCCGGATCCTGCAGCGACCAGTTCGAGAAGGTCTCGGAGACGAACTCTTCCACCGGCACGACCAGCCGGGTGCCATCCCAGTCGCGCAGCTGGACGAAGGTCATGTGGATACGCTCGACGTGGCAGAGCTCGCCCTTGAACACCACCCGGTCGCCGACCCGGGCGCATTGGTTGAGCGCGATCTGCAGCGAGGCCATGACGCTGCCGAGCACGTTGCGCGCGGCGAAGCCGAGCACGAGGGTCAGTGCGCCCGCCGAGGCCAGCAGCGACAGGCCGAGATTGCCGGCGAGGTTGGCCGAGGACAGGACGATGCCCGCGCCGACGAGGAACACGACCACCACGAGGATGCGCTTGCCCGCGTTGAGCTTCGTCGCCAGAACGCGCGCTTCGGCCTGTTCGGCGCGGGTCAGGTCCACGTCTTCGCCGGGTGCGATCAGCTCGTCGAGCAGGACCTCGACGCCGTTGACGATGAAGAGGAGCAGGGCGGTGACGAAGCCGATGGCGACGGCCGGTGCGAGGAAGAGGTCGATCCGGCCGGAGAAGACGAAGACGTTCCCCGTCACCCACCAGACGAGGGCCGTCACGCTGACGATGACGAGCGGCGTGGAGAGCGCGCGCAGGATGCCGGTGGCCACACGCGAATGGGAGCGGTGCCAGAGCGCGCGCAGGACGCGGTGCACCAGCAGCCCCGTGGCGATCGCCGCGCCGAGCAGAACCGGCAGCCCGACGAGCTCCCACCACATCAGGCCGCCGACGGTCTTGTCACGCAGCGCCTGCGGCAGCGCGAGTTCGAAGGCGGACGGACCGTAGGCGCGGTGGAGATCCGGGATGTTGCGCAGCGTCTCCGCCGGGAAGATCCAGACGGGGGCGGGCAGGTTCGACGGGGCCACCCGGTTGAGCCGGATCGTCGCGGGCACGGGGTCGAGCGGCAGGTCGCGCAGCAGGAGCGACCGCCTGGGCTCGCCGGCCTGCGCCGCGTCGTCGCCGCCCCGCACCTGCAGCGCGTCGGGCCGGTCCAGCAGCATCGACCAGTCGAGAACGGCCTTGCGGTCCATCACCTCGTGAAGCTGGCGCGCGAGCACCGGCCCGACCTCCGCCTGCCGCCCCTGCTCCAGTTCGGAGAGGTCGAGCAGATGCGCCGCCTCCGCCCAGTCCCCGCGCCCGGCAGCCTCGAGGAAGCTGCGCATGGCCGCGCGGGGCGTTTCCCGGTCGATCCGGTCCGGTACGGGGCCGAGGCCGGCGTTGAGCGGACCCATCTCGAAGACCGCGTCCTGTGCTCTGGCCGGCCCGCCGAGAAGGGTGAGGGCGGCAATCGCCGGAAGAAGGAGGCTGAGAAGTATGCGCCGCATCGATCCGCCGCGGTCGGATCGCCGCCGGCGTCGATTGTCTCTCTCATCCATCATCATCGATCTCCGCTTCGCCCGATTCCGGCGTCATGGACCACGAAACGCGCCGAGGTTCCATGCTCCGGCGCAGGCGGGTAGCCGTTCAATCGATAGAATGCGAATCTTTGCGCGGGGTGCGGTGCCTTGCCAATGGGGGGTAACCGCGTAGAGTGAAATCCTTTCGGGCGTGGACGCGCCTGGGATCGCGCGGTGGTGCAAATGGCTAACTTGCGAGACGTGTCCGCGACAGTAGGGTCCTCTCCGGTGAAATCCGCGGATGCTTCGGCGCTGCGCGCGCTGAACGCCTTCGCCGTGGACATCATCGGCATTCCGAACGTCGACGATCTCTTCTGGTATGTCGCACGCAACGTCGTCGGGCGGCTCAACTTCGTCGACTGCGTCATCTACCAGGCCGACGACGCGCAGACCCACCTCGTGCAGGTCGCCGCCCTGGGTGAGAAGAACCCCTATGGGCGCACGATCGTGAACCCCCTGCGCATCGCTTTCGGCGACGGCATCACCGGCAAGGTCGCCCAGACCCGCCGGCCGGTCGTGATAGACGACCTGCTGGAGGACACCAGCTACATCCCCGACACGCAGCCCGCGCGCTCGGAGATCTGCGTGCCGCTGATCTCCCGCGGGCGCGTCGTCGGGGTGATCGACAGCGAACATCCGGACATCAGGGCCTTCGGACGCTCCGAGCTCGAGGTGCTCACGACGATCGCCGCGATGACCTGCGCCAAGCTGGAACTGCTGGCGGAGGTCGAACGGTCCGACGACCGCTACCAGCAGCTGGTGCAATCCCATGTCAGCCTCACGCAGGAGATCACGAGCCGCAAGGCGCTGGAGGCGGAGCTGGCCAACGCCCGCAAGCTGGAGGCGATCGGGAGGCTGACGGGCGGGTTCGCGCACAGCTTCAACAACCTGCTGACCGTCATCTCAGGTAATCTGGAGCTGATCGACGCGGATCGGCTGGACCCGTCGGCCCTGGTCTGCATCGACGATGCCCGCGATGCGGCGGCGCAGGGGGCGAAGCTGATCCGGGATATGCTGGCCTTTTCCCAGCGCATGACCCTGAAGCCGCAACGCGTCGATCTCAACACACTGGTGCGCGGCAGTCTCGCGCGCAACGGACACACGCTGTCCAACGAGATCGGGTTGGATCTGGCCGACGACCTGCTTCCGGTCCATGTGGACCCGGTCGCCACCGAAGTGGCGCTGGTGAACCTTATGCTGAATGCCCGCGATGCGATGCCCCGGGGTGGGGAGATCCAGATCGAGACGGTCAATGTCACCTATGACGGGATCGACGATTTCGGGGAGGATGCCGCGCCCTCCGCCGAACTGGAGCCGGGCCGATACGCGCGGCTGCGGGTGAGGGACGCCGGCGAGGGGATCCCCCCGTCGGTGCTAGACAGGATCTACGACCCTTTCTTCACGACCAAGCCCGTGGGCAAGGGCAGCACCGGGCTCGGACTGTCCATGGTGCTCGGCTTCATGCGTCAATCCGGGGGTGCCGTCGTGGCGCGTCCGACGGATCCGCAGGGCACCGCCTTCGACCTCTACTTCCCGGCCGTGGAAGGCGTGAACGATTGATTAACCTTCGCAGGGTATTCCGTTCGGCCTAGGAATAAGGGGGGCGGGCAATGCCATCGTCGGCAGGACAAAGCGCCGGGCCGAAGGCCCTGCCGCTCATCAGCGTCCGTGATCTGGCGACAGCCGATCCCATACGGCGCAGGCAGGTCGCCGACTCGATCGGCACCGCGGCGCGGACCTTCGGTTTCTTCCGGATCTGCGATCACGGTATCGACCTCGCGCTCATCGAGGGGGCCTACGACGCGGCGCGACGGTTCTTTTCGCTCTCCGACGAGGCCAAGCGCACGTACTACATCGGCCGCAGCACGAACCATCGCGGCTACGTTCCCTTCACCGAAAAGGGGGACTATCCCGACGAGGTGGACCGAAGCTACGAGGCCTTCGACCTCGGCCTCGACCTGCCAGGCGACGATTGCGACTACCTCGCCGGCAACCGCATGCTGGGCCCCAACGTCTGGCCGGCCGTCCCGGGCTTCCGGCAGGCGATCACGGCCTACTACGAAAGCGTCGCGCGGTTGGGCAAGCTGGTCTGCTCCGCCCTGGAACTGCATCTCGGGCTGCCGGGCGGGGCGATGACCTCGCAGATGACGAAGCCGATCTCCCAGCTTCGCCTGCTCCACTACGTCCGCAAACCCGCCACCACCGACCACCAGTCGGTCAACATGGGGGCCCATACGGATTATGAGTGCCTCACGCTTCTGCACACCCGCAACAAGGGGCTCCAGGTGATGACGCAGGAGGGGGACTGGATCGACGTGCCCGCGGATCCGGCCGTGCTGGTGGTCAACATCGGCGACATGATGGAAGCCTGGACCGACGGGCAGCTGCGCTCCACCCCGCACCGGGTCTTGAACCTGAACCCCGAGCGCTTCTCGATGCCGTACTTCGTCGCCGCCAACCACGACGCGGTGATCGCGCCCTTCCCCCAGCTCGTCGATCCCGCCCGCCTGCCGGCCTACGCGCCCTTCGCGGCGGGCGCGCATCTGGAGCGCATGCTGATCCGGGACTTTCCCTACTTGCGCAACGGAAGACCGCGTGGTCACCCTGCCGCCACGTCGAACCCGTTCGAGAACCGTATCAGCCACGCCGCCCCTTAGGTCCCGATGCCGCAGCTCGACGCAATCCTCGCCGTGGCCATCGCAGGCTTCCTGCTCAGTGCCACCCCCGGCCCGTCCATGCTCTACGTCCTGTCGCACAGCGTCGGACAGAGCCGGGGCGCGGGGCTGGCCTCCGCCTTAGGACTGGCGCTGGGCGGGGTCATCCTCGCGGTGGCGACGGCGCTGGGCCTCGCGGCGGTCTTCGCGGCATTCGAGTGGGTCGTTCCGGTGCTACGGATCGTCGGCTCGGCCTATCTCGTCTGGCTCGGTATCGCGATGATCCGCGACGCCCGCTCGAGTGCCGACGAAGTCCTGGAGGCGCGGGCGGCCAAGCGCAGATCGCTTCCGAAGATCATCCGGCAGGGCGCGCTGGTCGAGCTCCTCAACCCCAAGACGGTGCTCTTCTTCGCGCTGTTCCTGCCGCCCTTCGTGAACCCCGGGCCGGCCGACGACGTGCGCACGCAGCTCCTCGTCCTCGGCATTCTCGTGCCCCTCACCGCCGTCCCGTCCGATCTCACGGTAGCCTGGCTCGGCGGAACGATGTCGCGGGCCCTGAAGCGGCGAAGCGTCTACCGGGAGGCGCTGGGCTGGATCGGCGGGACGATCCTGATCCTGATCGCGCTGAACCTGCATCTCGGCGTCATCTGATCCGTTGCCGTGCGATGCGCGCCCCGACCGTCCCCTTGCGCGCGAGTGATGTGAAGCCAGATAAGGGGCACGCGGCGACGTGATCGCGGAACCGGACGCGGAGGGGCGGGGGCAGTTTGTCGGACACGACGCATCGAGACGTCGCCGGGCCGGGCCCGGAGGACACGGGCGGGCCGTCGCAGATCCTGCGCACCCTGGTCCTGCTGCCATGGGGCGCGGTCGCGGCCGTCCTGCTCTGGGGCGTGGCGGAGGGCGACCGGACCCTGGCGGGATTCGCGGCGGCCGCGCTGCTGCTCGCGGTGCTGCCGCGCGGGTTCACGGCCGTCTCCGGCATCGCGTTCCCCGCCGGCCTCAAGACGGGCATCCTCCTCTTCGGCGTCGCGGCGCTGCTCGCGGGCGAATGGGGTGGTCTCTACGTCTCGACGGCCTGGTGGGACGTGATGCTCCACCTCGTCTCCGCCGCGACGCTCGCCGTCGTCGGCATGGCGCTCGCGATGATCGCCACCGGCGGCGCGCGCCCGCATCTGGCGGTCTGGGTCACCGCCGTGGTCGCCTTCGGCTTCGCGATGATGGTCGGCGCGATGTGGGAGCTGATGGAGTTCTCGCTCGACGCCCTGCTGGGCACGCAGACGCAGCGGTCGGGGCTCCCGGACACGATGGGTGATCAGCTGGCGAACCTCTGCGGTGCGCTCTACGGGGCGCTCGCCGCCGGGGCCTGCATCGGGCGGGGCGCGCGGTGGCCGCTTGGCGGTCTGCTCGCGCGGTTCATGGCGGCCAACCCGATCCTCTACCCCCGCCTGCCGTCGGTCCTGCGTTCAGACGAGGCGCGCCGCCGCCAGCCCTGACAGGACGGCCCCTTCCAGCGTCGCGGGCAGCCCGGTCGCCGTGTGGTCGCCCGCCAGGACGAGGTTGCCCCACCGCGTCCGGGGCGGGGAGCGCCGGGCCGATCCCGCAGGGGACTGGTCGAAGGTCGCCGCCCGCTCGCGCAGGAAGCGCGCCGCCGGCATCGCGGGGGGCACCGTTGCGCCATGCGCGCCGATCGCCTGGGCCACCTCGGACCAGAGAAGGGCCAGTGCCGCGTCCCGGTCCAGCTCCCCGACGGGGGAGTCCTCGGCCGCCGAGACGGTGACGGAGACGACGTCGCCGCGCCGGAAGATCCACTGCGTCGCGGCGTTCAGCGTGGCGAGGATGGGCGGCAAGCCGCTGTCCGGTGCCACGAAGTGCGCGTTCACGATGGAACGCCCGGGCGGCGGGACGTCGATCCCTGGCAGCAGTTGGGCGAGGGCCTGCGGCGGGAGGGCGAGGATCGCGGCGTCCCGCGGGCCGAGGTCGATGCGGTCGTCGCGCAGGTGCAGCGCGGTGATCCGGTCGCCGTCCTTGGAGATATCGCGGAGCGGACTGCGATAGCGGATCGTCACCCCGCGCCGACCCAGAAGGTCGAGCGCCGGGTCGATCAGCGCCGTCCCGAGCCCGTCCGGGGCCAGCACCGGCCGGCAGGCGGCAGCCCCCCGCGCGAAGCTGCGCAGCATCACCGCGCGCAGCAGCCGCGCGTCGCCCGTCTCCGGCGGTTCGTTGAGGATGGCGCGGGTCATCGGGTCCCAGAAGCCGTGCCAGAGCGCCCCCCTGCCGGGCAGCGCATCGGCGACGCTTCGTCCACGCCGCGCCGTCATCAAAAGGGCACCCTGCCGCAGCATGTCGGCGAGCGACACGCCGGGGGGGCGGGCCGACTTGCGGAGCAGGTCGAGCGGCTTCGCCCCGAGGGAGACGGTCCAGCGTGCCCCGTCGGCGAGGTCGAGGAACGGGAACGCGGCCTCGGGCATGGCGTGCAGCGCGCCGTCGCCCCCGATGCGGACGGCCCAGTCCAGCACGGCACGGTTCGCCGTCAGGATCAGGTGGTTGCCGTTGTCGATCCGCCGGCCCAGCCGATCGTCGTGGTAGGAGCGGCAGCGCCCGCCGGCCTTGCCCGACGCCTCCAGCACGAGCACGTCGCGGCCCCGCGCGCTCAGCGCTTCCGCGGCGACGAGTCCGGCCAGCCCGGCCCCGGCGATGACGATGCGTCCGGTCAGTTCAGCGCCCGCCGAAGGCCGCGAGCCGGGTGCCGTCGACGAGCTTGCCCAGCTTCGAGCGCCGCGCGGGCACCCGTGTCCAATCCGTCTCCATCCGGGTCAGCAGCCGTTCGTAGGGGCCCATCATCAGCAGCGCCGGCAGCAGGCGTGCCCTGCTGTGGGCGGAGATCTCCAGCGCGGCCTCGCCGAACGCCGTCCGGGCCTCGGCTCCGAGGATCGCCCGGGCGCGCGGCAGGTGCGGATGGCGCAGCACGGCCTGCGGGTCGGCGGGCAGACCGGCCGCGGCGAGGACCGGACCGGGAAGGTAGAGCCGACCCCGCGCCGCGTCCTCCTCCACGTCGCGCAGGATGTTCGTCAACTGCAGCCCCCGCGCCAGAGCCAGGGCGAACCGCTCCGACGGCTCCCCGCGCCAGGCCCCGAAGCAGCGCATCGACAGGATGCCGATGGAGCCCGCCACCCGGCGCACGTAGGCCAGGAGCCGGTCGCCCGAGGGGGCCACGATCGCCTCCGCGTCCATCCGCATCCCGTCGACCAGCAGGAGGAACTCGGCCTGCGGCAGGTGGAAGCGGTCGACGGCGCGCGCCAGTTCGGCCCCGACGGCGGAGCGGGGCAGGCCGCCGTAGGCCCGCACGATCTCGTCTTCCCAGGCGTCCAGCGCCTCCGCGCGGGCCCCGGGCGACGCTGCGAGCGGGGCGTCGCCGTCGGCGATGTCGTCGACGATCCGTGCGAAGGCGTAGACGGCCCGGATCGCCCGGCGGCGGGCCAGCGGGAGCATGCCCATCCCGAAGGCGAAGGACGAGCCGGAGGCCGCGACGATCCGCCGGACCTGCGCCGCGTCGCCGACGGCATCCGTGGGCGCGGGCCCGATCACCGCGGCGTCCGCAGGGCGGCGAGGCCACCGACGATGCCGGCGCGTGCGATGTCGGTCCGGGAGGCGGTCACGCGCCCGGCCAGCGGATCGTGGGCGCGAAGGCGATGGAGCAGGACCGTGGCGAGATGCAGTGTCGCGGCGGACTGACCGCGCAGGCCACGGGAAACGACGGCGGCTGGCAGGGGCCCCGCGCCCTGCAGGAGCGCTTCGCATTCGTTCAGCGCCCGGTCGACCACGGCGCGAAGGGCAGGCGTCAGGGTCGGGCGGGAGACATCCGCGGGATCCGCGCCGGCCTCGGCCAGCCAGTCCGCGGGCAGGTAGACGCGGCCGAGGCGATCTCGGTCCTGCCGCAGGTCCTGCAGGTGGTTGAGCACCTGCAGCGCGATGCAGAGCGGATCGGAGTATCGCCGCGCCTCGCGCGCTTCGCCGTGCAGCGCCAGAAGGAACCGCCCCACCGGCACGGCGGACATCTCGCAGTAGCCGAGCAGATCCTGCCACGTCCCGTAGCGCGCGCCCCGGGCGTCCTGCCGGAAAGCCGCCAGGAGATCACGGGCCGGTGCCGTCAGGGCGGCATCGCCGTCCATGGCGCGGTGGAGCGCGACGGCTTCGGGCGCACCGTGGCCGCCGGAAAGCCCTGTCTCGAAGGCCGCGAGGATGGCGAGCTTGCCCTCCGTGTTCCGCGCCGGATCGTCGGCCACGTCGTCGGCGGCACGTGCGAAGCGGTAGAACGCCATCACCGGGCCGCGGTGGTGCCGCGACAGCAGGCGGGACGCGACGGGGAAGTTCTCCGACCCTGCATTCCGCGAGCCCACGCTCCGTGCTGCGACGCCCCTCGCCTCGATCCGACTGCCCGCGATCATTTGCCACCCCGATAGGAATTCCCTCCCCCGCAGTCTAAAGCTTTAAGCCACCGGGTAAAGAAGCGAGCCCCCATGCACCGTATCCTGCCGATCCTCCTGTCGCTCTGCGCGCCGGCCTTCGCCGCCGACCTCGAAGTGCGCGTCACGGACCTTCGATCGACCGATGGCCAACTTCTCGTCGCGGTCTGCCCGCAGGCGGATTTCGCTTCCGACCGCTGCACCCTGACCGGTTCGGCCCCCGCCTCCGACGGCGCGGTCACGATCCGCGGCATCCCGCCGGGCACCTACGCCGTGCAGGCCGTGCACGACGAGAACGGCAACGGAACCCTCGACCTGCGCTTCCGTGTGCAGCCGCTGGAAGGTATGGGGTTCTCTCGGGACGCGCCGATCCGCCGGGGCCCGCCGCGTTTCGGCGATGCCGCACTGGCCATTCGGGGGGACGGGACCATATCGCTCGCCATGAGGTATTTCCAATGAACATGATGAATGAAGCCACGCCGCGCCGGGTCGTCGTCGTGGGGGCCGGGCCCCGGCGGTCTGGCCTCGGCGATGCTGCTGCGGGCCGCGGGGGCGGAGGTGACGGTGCTGGAACGCTCCGACCGGGTCGGCGGGCGCACGGCGAGCTTCGAGCAGGACGGGTTCAAGTTCGACTACGGCCCGACCTTCTATCTGTATCCGGAGGGCCTGCGCGAGATCTTCGCCGCCTGCGGGCGGGTGCTGGACGACGAAGTGGAGCTCAAGCGTCTCGATCCGATGTACCGGCTGCAGTTCGACGACGGGAACACCTTCGACGCGACGCCCGACGTGGAGCGGCTGACGGCGGAGGCCGCGCGCATCAGCCCGGAGGACGCGCCCAACGTGCGCCGCTACCTCGAGGAGAACACCAGCAAGTTCGCGCTCTTCCGCCCGATCCTGCAGCGCGCCTTCAGCGGGCCGCGCGACCTGTTCCGCATGGACATGCTGCGCGCCCTGCCGATGCTGCGCCCGAACAAGACCGTGGACCAGGACCTGCGACGCTGGTTCAAGCATCCGGACCTGCGGCTCGCCTTCAGCTTCCAGTCGAAGTACCTCGGGATGAGCCCGTTCAAGTGCCCCTCGCTGTTCACCATCGTGGCGCATATCGAATATGGGTTCGGCGTCTATCATCCGGTCGGCGGCTGCAACGCGATCCCGGCCGCGATGGCCAAGGTGGCCACCGAGATGGGGGTCGACATCCGTCTGAGCACCCCGGCCGAGGAGATCGAGTTCGACGGGCGGCGCGCCACGGCCGTGCGCATCAAGTCGGGCATCCTGCCGGCCGACGCGGTGGTCGTGAACGGCGATTTCGCCACCGCGATCCCGAAGCTCATCCCGAACCGCAAGCGCAGCAGGTGGACGGACAAGAAGATCGACGCGAAGAAGTACTCCTGCTCGACCTTCATGCTCTATCTCGGAATCGAGGGGCGGTTCGACGACATGCACCACCACACGATCTTCCTGTCGGAGGACTACCACAAGAACATCCAGGAGATCGACGACGGCCTCGCCCCCGAGGAGCCGACGATCTACGTTCAGAACGCCTCCGTCACCGATCCGACGCTGGCCCCCGAGGGGCACTCGACGCTCTACGTTCTGGTGCCCACGGGCAACCTGTCCGGCGGCGTCGACTGGGAGAAGACGGGCCCGATCTACCGCGAGAAGATCCTCGACCGGCTGTCGAAGCTCTCGGGTCATGACATCCGGCCGCGCATCCGCACGGAGCGAATGATCACCCCCGCCGACTGGGAGGCGCAGATGGGCATCTTCCGCGGTGCCACGTTCAACCTGGCGCACAACCTCGGTCAGATGCTGCACTGGCGGCCGCGCAATCGGTTCGAGGACGTCGACGGCGTCTATCTCACCGGTGGCGGCACCCATCCGGGATCCGGCTTGCCGACGATCTTCGAGAGCGCGAAGATCGCGTCGGGGCTGGCGGCGTCGGATCTCGGGCTGCCGGCCGCCGGAACCGTGACGACACTGACCAGGGAGGCCGCGGAATGAGCGACGTAGGGATCATCGGCGCGGGTCTGGGCGGTCTGGCCGCGGCCTGCACTCTGGCGGCGCGGGGCCACAAGGTCACGCTGCTGGAGCGCAACGACTGGCTGGGCGGCAAGGCCGCGCGGCACGAGGATCAGGGGTTCCGCTTCGACATGGGGCCGACGATCCTGACAATGCCGCGCGTTCTGGAGCGGGTGTTCTCCGAGGCCGGGCGCAAGATGTCCGACTACCTCGACCTGCGCCGGCTCGATCCGCAGTGGCGCTGCTTCTACGACGACGGCACGGTGCTCGACCTGCGCGACGACCACGCGGCGTCCAAGGCGGAGATCGCCAAGCTCTCGCCACAGGCCGCCGAGGGCTTCGACCGCTTCATGCAGGTCGCCTCCCGGTTGTCGGACGTCTCGGACAGGTTCTTCTTCTGGAAGTCGGTCGAGGATCTGCGCGACACGATGGATCTCAAGCAGAACATGACGCTGACGACGCTGAAGGACGTCATGGCCCTGCGGATGCACCGCACCGTCGCGGGGCAGATCAAGCGCGACGTGGCCGACAAGCGCGTGGCGCAGATGCTGGAGCACTTCATCCAGTACGTCGGCTCCTCCCCCCTCGCCTCGCCTGCCGTCCTCTGCGGCATCGCGCAGATGCAGTCCGGCGAGGGCGTCTGGTATCCGATGGGCGGCACCCGGACGGTGCCGATGGCGCTGACCCGGCTGGCCGAGGAGCTGGGCGTCGACATCCGCACCGGCGTCGACGTCGAGCGGATCGAGACGGAGGGCAAGCGCGCCACGGCGATCGTGGCCGGCGGCGAGCGGATGGTCTTCGACCGGGTCGTGAGCAACATGGATTCGGTGCGGACCTACCGCGAGCTCATCGGCGGCGACGTCTGGCGCGACTTCTCGAAGGGGCGCAAGCGGGAGGCGGCCTGTTCGGGCGTCGTCCTCTACCTCGGGCTCGACCGGGGCTACGACCATCTGGAGCACCACAACTTCGTCTTCTCGCGCGACCCCGAGGAGGAGTTCGCCGCCATCTACGACCGTGGCGTGCCGGCCCCCGACCCGACCGCCTACATCGCGGCCCCGTCGAAGACGGACCCGAGCGTGGCTCCCGAGGGCGGCGAGGCGCTCTACATTCTCGTGCACACCCCCTATCTGCGCCCCGGCCAGGACTGGTCGAAGATGCTGCCGGAGTACCGCCGCACCATCCTCGACAAGCTGGCGCGGACGGCGGGGATGGAGGACATCGAGCAGCGCATCGTGACCGAGCGCGTGCTGACGCCGCAGGACATCCACGACCGCTACAACGTCCTCGACGGCGCGATCTACGGGCTGGCCAGCCACGGCAAGGTGCTGGGCGCGTTCAAGCCCGGCAACCGTTCGCGACTGGTCGAGGGGCTCTACCTTGCCGGCGGCTCCGCGCATCCCGGGGCCGGGATGCCGATGGCTCTGATGTCGGGCTGGATCGCGGCGGACAGTCTGGACGCGGATGCGAGGGCCAACGCGACCGTGGCGGCCGAGTGAAACCACTGCCCGACGACCCGGTCGATCTGCACTCCCCGGCGATGCTGGGCTTCTTCCAGGGTGTGATGCGGCGGCAGATGCGACGCGGCTTCCGGGCCGTCCGCGTCGCCCGTCCCGGCGTGCCGGACCTGCCCGAAGGAACCCCCGTCGTCGTCTATTCGAACCATCCCTCCTGGTGGGATCCGGCGTTCTACATCGTCCTCGCCGATCAGCTCTTCCCGGGGCGCATCGCCTTCGGTCCGATGGAGGCGGCGGCGCTGGAACGCTACCGCTTCATGCGTCGTATCGGCATCTTCGGGATCGAGCCGGGAACCGTGGCGGGGGCCGCGCGTCTGCTGCGGGCGGCGCAGCGGATCCTGTCCGACCCGTCGCGGATGCTCTGGATGACGGCCGAGGGCTCGTTCCGCGATCCGCGCACGCCGGTGGACCTGCGCCCGGGCCTGTCGCGCCTGCTCGCCCGCCAGCCCGGTGCGGTGGCCATGCCGATGGCGCTCGAATACCCCTTCTGGTCCGAGAAGCGTCCCGAGGCGCTTGCCGCCTTCGGCACCCCCATCCCGGCGGAGGAGGCGAGCGAGGCGCGGCTGCAGTCATCGCTGCAGACCACCGTCGACGGGCTCGCCCGTGCCTCCATGGCCCGCGACCCGGCGGCGTTCGATCTCGTGCTGTCGGGCCGGTCGGGCATCGGCGGCGTCTACGACGGATGGTCGCGGGCCCGCGCCCGATTGGCCGGGCGGCCCTATCAGGCGGATCACCTGTCGGAGGGGCCGCGATGATCGCCGCTCTGCTGACCGTCCTCGCCGCCGTTACGCTGGCCCTGGCCGCGCTTTATGCGGGCGTCACGCTGGTGAATCTCGCGGTGTTCCGCACGCCGCGCCTGCCCGCGCCGGGGGCGGTGCCGAAGGTCTCGATCCTGATCCCGGCCCGCGACGAGGCTGCGAACATGCCAGCGGCCCTCGATGCAGCCCTTGGCCAGACCGGCATCGAAGTCGAGGTCGTCGTGCTCGACGATGGCTCCACCGATCGCACGGCCGCCATCGTCGCGGAGTACGCCGCCCGGGACCCGCGCGTGCGGCTCCTCCACGGCGCGCCGCTTCCGCCGGGCTGGAACGGCAAGCAGCACGCCTGTCATCAGCTGTCGGAGCATGCCGCCCATCCGGTCTGGCTCTTCGTGGACGCCGACGTCCGGCTGCTGCCGGAGGCTGTCGCCAGGCTGCACGCGCATCTGGAGCGTCGGGACCTTGGTCTCGTCTCCGGCTTTCCGCGCCAGATCACCGGATCCCTCGCGGAGGCGATCGCCATCCCGCAGATCATGGTCGTCCTGCTGGGGTATCTGCCGCTGCCGATGGCGCGCGCCTCCGCCAGCGCCGGGTTCGCCGCCGGATGCGGACAGCTGATGCTGGTCACGGCGCGGGGCCTATGCGCGCGCCGGCGGCCATGCGGCCTTCCGCACCCTGATGCACGACGGGCTCAACCTGCCGCGCAACGTCCGCACGACCGGCGGACGCAGCGACATCGTGGATGCGACGAAGCTCGCGTCGACCCGGATGTACGACAACTGGGAGGATATCCGGTCGGGGTTCACCAAGAACGCGACCGAAGGCATGGCGCGCCCCGTGGCGATCCTCGTGTGGACGGTGCTGCTCGGCGGTGGCCATGTGTTCCCCTGGCTGCTTCTGCCCCTCGCGCTGATCGCGGGCGCGGGTACTGCCGCGGCGCTGTCGGCCCTCGCCATCGTCCTCGTCTACGGGGCGCGCATCCTGCTGGCGCTGCGGGTGCGGCAGTCCGCGCTTTCGGTCCTGCTGCATCCTGTCGGCGTGGTCGTGACGCTGGCGATCCAATGGTCCGCCCTGCGCGGTGCCCGTCGCGGGGAGCGGGCGGTCTGGCGCGGCCGGAGCTACGACGTCCAGTGACCGATCCGCGGATCCCGTTCGACATCCTGCGCACGGCGTTCTCTCTCGATGCGGTGCCGCCGGTCGCGCGGCGCATCGAACGGCTGCGGGCTCTCTCCTCCACCCTCTCCGAGCATCACGCGGAGATCGTCGACACCGTCTCGCGCGATTTCGGCCATCGGTCCGCGCTGGAGACCGGCGTGGCCGAGATCGGCTTCACCCGGGACGGCATCCGCCATCTGATCGGCCGGCTGCCGAAATGGGCGAAGCCGCGCACGTCGCGCGCGTTGCGACCCCTCCCCGGGCGCACCGACGTCTGGCGCGAACCCAAGGGCGTCGTCGGCGTGCTGTCGCCCTGGAACTATCCGGTCCAGCTGGCACTCCTGCCGCTCGCCACCGCGGTGGCGACGGGCAACCGGGTGCTGCTCAAGCCCTCCGAGCGCACGCCGCAGACGTCAGACCTGCTGGCGCGGCTGATCGCGGAGGTCTTCCCCACGGAGGAGGCAACGGTCGTCACGGGCGGGCCTGAAATCGCAAAGGCCTTCTCCGCGCTGCCCTTCGACCATCTGTTCTTCACCGGATCCACCGCCACCGGGCGGCTGGTGGCCAAGGCGGCTGCCGGGAACCTCACGCCCGTCACGCTGGAACTCGGCGGCAAGAGTCCCTGCATCATGCTGCCCGACGCCGATCCGGCCACCCACGCGCCGCTGGTCGGATGGGGCAAATGGTACAGCGCGGGGCAGACCTGCGTCGCACCAGACTATCTGATGGTGCCGCGCGGCAGCGGGGACGTCTGGTCGGCGGCGCTCCTCGACGTGGCCCGCGGTTTCCTGAGCGATGCCGAAGACTACACCGCGCTGATCGACGATGCCCACCGGGCGCGGCTGGAGGAGATGTTGGCGGAGGGCGGGGACGTCCGCCGCGTTGGGGCCGACCTGCCCGGACGGATGGCCCCCGCGGTCGTGCTGGAGCCGCCGGCGGGGGGCCGTCTGCTGACGGAGGAGATCTTCGGGCCGGTGCTTCCGATCCTCGAGTACGACGCGCCGGACGACGTCGTGCGCCGGGTGAACGCGGGCGACCCGCCGCTCGCGGCCTATGCCTTCGGGCGCGACGCCGGGGCCGCCCGCGCCCTGCTGGCCCGCATCCGGTCGGGCGGGGCGGCGGTGAACGGAACGATCCTGCACCTGGCGTTGCACGACCTGCCCTTCGGCGGCATCGGGACGTCGGGGATGGGGGCCTATCACGGCGACCGGGGGCTTGCCGAGTTCTCGCACGAGCGCGCGGTCTTCACGGTCGCTCAGGGCCCCTGGTCGGCCATGCTCGTACCGCCCTATTCCGCCGTCGCCCGCAAGGTCCTGGCCCGGCTGTCGCGGTAGGGCGATCTCGCCCGAACGGGTATCTCGCTATGCTCCGGCGATTTTTCGGGAACACGGCGCTTTGCAGGGGCGTTCGACCATGAACTTGCCACCGTCCGGTGCGCGTCCGCCGATCGTTCCGGCGGCGCCATCGGCCCAGACTGGAGCCGATACATGGCCAACCCGACCGACCCCGCCCGCCCCGTTCCGCCCGCCGCCCCGTCCCGCTCGCCTGCGGCCGCCGCCGGCGACGTGATCCGGCACGGGACCAACCTCATCCAGGAGGAGGTGCAGCTCGCCAAGGCCGAGATGGCCGAGAAGCTGTCGCAGCTGAAGACGGCCGTGGGCGAGATCGTCGGCGGGGCCGTCATGCTGATGGTGTCCCTGGGCATCCTGCTCGCCGCGCTGGTCAGCGCCGTGGCGCGGCTTCTCGTCGGCATCTTCGGTGCCGAGCCGGAAGCGGCGGGAGCCACCGTCGTCGAGGGCCTGGACGAGACCGGAACCCGGATCGTGACGGCCGTGAACGACAACGTCACCGCAGCCCTCGATGCCGCGCGGACCCTTCCGACCTATGAGGCGCTGGCCGCGCTCATCGTCGGTGTCATCTTCGCCGTCATCGGCGGCCTGCTGCTGAAGAACGGCCTGTCCAAGCTCGATGCCGACAACCTCGCGCCATCGCGTACCGTCCGGCAGGTCAAGCGGGACGGCGAGATGATCCGCGACCGCACCTGACCGTACCCAACATTCCTCCGGAAAGGAGACCTGCAATGTCCACCGCCAAAGACCATACGAAATCGCCGTCCGAAGCCGAACGGGACGTCACCGAAGCCCGCGCCGAACTCGAGGGATCGCTCGAGGAACTGGAGCATCGCCTCAGCCCCGAGACGCTGATGAACGAGGCGATGGACTACTTTCGCGGCGATGGGCGCAAGTACGTCTCCACGATGACGCGCGAGGCCCGCTCGAACCCGCTGGCGGTGGCGCTCGTCGGTGTCGGTCTCGCCTGGCTCGTCATCGGATCGCGCCGGCAGGACCAGCGGATCCCCGTCTCGCGCCGCCTGCCGGAGCCGCAGCCCGAAATGCGCCGCGATCCGGTGATGCGCGACGACATCGGCAGCCGTCCCGTGACGACGCCCGCGCCGGTCACGCCTCATGTCACCCCGACGATCGCCGAGCAGGGGACGATCCGCCCTGTCGGGACGACGACGACGGACTGACCGCCGGGAGCCGATCCGATCCCGACGGGCCCCGGCCGCGCACTCCGCGGCCGGGGCCCCTTTGCTGTCTACGATCGCCGGTCGGCATTGCGTTCGGCGGCATCGTCCGCATCGCCGTAGGCTTTCCCGACGTTGTCGGCCATCACCGCGCCGCGATACCCCATCGGGTCCGGCGCGCCCGTCGTGGTGTCATGCCGCGTCTGGTGTTCCATTTCGGAGTTGATCTCGCCGCCGAGGATCAGCACCACCAGCACCAGCCAGAGCCAGGTAAGGAAGCCGACGATCGCCCCGAGCGAGCCGTAGGTCTCGTTGTAGGTGCCGAAGTTGGCGACGTAGAAGGAGAAGGCCACCGACACCGCCACGATCCCGAGCCCCGCGACGATCGCCCCCGGCGTGATCCAGGACCAGCGGGGCGACTGGCGCGAGGGGCCGAAACGATAGAGCGCGGCCATGAAGGTGATCAGCGCCAGCAGGGCGACGGCGGCCGTCACGACGTTCACGATCCAGTCGGGGAAGAGATCGAGGATGCCGCCGAGCACGATGTTCGCCGCGATCAGCCCGATGATGGTCGCCAGCGTTCCCACCGTCATCGCCAGCGTCACCAGCGTGAGTTTCACGAAGCCGCGCTCCTCCTCCTCGTCATAGGCGACGTTCATCGCCTGAAAGAGTGCCTTCATGCCCGCATTCGTGCTCCAGAGCGCCAGCCCGAGCGACAGGGCGAAGGCGAAGCCGAGCGAGGCCTGGTCCGCGCCCGCGACGGTTTCGAGCTGCCCTTCGAGGATCGAAAGCGCCCCGCCCGGCAGCACGCCGGAGAGCGCCGCGATCTGGTCCTGCACGGTCGCGGGATCGAAGAACAGGCCGTAGATCGACACGAAGGCCGCGACCGTGGGCGCGAGGGCGAGCAGCAGGTAGAACGTCACCCCCGCCGCCACGAGCATCACACGGTCGTCCGACACCTCCCGGGAGGTGCGCCACATGATGTCGAGCCAGCCTTTCGCGGGGATCTGCGTGGGTGTCTCCGCATCTCTCCCGCGGGAGGATCGGGTCTGGGTGTCGGTCATGGTCGGCTCCTGCAACTTCCGGGATGTCTCCGCACGACGATAGCGGTTCCGCGCGACTTGTCATGCCCGGCCGGCGCGGTCGAGATGGCGTGACGCGCATCGTCGAAGCCGCTTTCGCCTGCAGGCAAACCCGGGCTATCTATCGTCACGCAACAGCAGGAAGGCCGCGCCCATGTCGAAGCTCCGCTCCCGCAACTTCGCCGTCATCGGACTCGGCACCTTCGGCACCACCGTGGCGACGGAACTGATGCGGTTCGGGAACTACGTCATGGGCATCGACCGGGACGAGGCGGCGGTGAACCGGCTGGCCGAGAAGCTGTCCCATTCCGTGATCGCCGACGGGCGCGAGGAGGATGCGTTCCGCGACCTGGGGCTCGACGGCTACGACGTGGCGATCATCGCGATGGGCGAGAACCTGGAGGGCAGCGTGGTGACGGCGATGTCGCTGAAGCTCGCCGGGGTGCCGGAGGTCTGGGCGAAGGCGACCAGCAAGATGCACCACCGCATCCTGACGCGCATCGGCGTCGACCGGATCATCCACCCCGAGGAGGAGATGGGCCGCCATATCGCGCAGATGCTCAACAACCCGCTGGTGCGCGACTACGTGAGCCTGGGCAACGGCTACCACGTCGTCAACGTCATCGTGCCCGCACGCCTCGCCGGGCGCTCCGTCTCGGACCTGCGACTGGTCGACAAGTACGACCTGCGCTGCGTCGGCGTGATGCAGGGGACGGCGTTCAAGGGCGACGGGTCGCACGACTGCGCGCTGCAGGAGAACGACCTGCTGCTGCTGCTGGGCGAGCGGTCGAACCTGCGGCGCTTCGCGGACCACGTCTGAGGATGCGGTCCGCGCTGCGCAGCCTGCCGCCGCCGGCGCTGCTCGTGCTGATCTATGTCGTCTTCATCGTACTGGGCACGATCCTGCTGCGCCTGCCGGTCTCGCATCACGGGGCCGTCGGCTGGATGGACGCGCTCTTCACCTCGACTTCCGCCGTCACGGTGACGGGGCTCGTCGTGGTCGATACCGGCTCTGCCTACACGCACTTCGGACAGGGCGTCATCGCCTTCCTGATCCAGATGGGCGGGCTGGGCCTGATGACCTTCGCGGTCCTGCTGCTCTCGGCCTTCGGGATCCCGGTGGGGATGCCGCAGAAGCTGATCCTGCGGGTGGAGACGAACACGACGTCCTTCTCCAACCTGGGCGTGCTGGTCCGGATGATCTTCCTCATCGCCGTCGTGGTGGAGCTCGTCGGCGCGGCGCTCCTCGCGGTGGTCTTCGTGCCCGAGTTCGGCTGGGGGCAGGGGCTCTGGCACGCGCTGTTCCATTCGATCTCCGCCTTCAACAACGCGGGCTTCGCGCTCTTTCCGGACAGTCTGAGCGGCTGGGCGACGGACCCGCTGGTGAACGTGGTCGTGCCGCTCATGTTCATCGTCAGCGGGCTGGGGTTCGTCGTGGTGGGGGACATCGCGCAGAAGCGCGGCTGGCAACGGCTCAGCCTGCATTCCAAGATCATGATCGTGGGCACGCTCGCCCTGCTCGTATGGGGCACGGCCTGCTTCGCCGCGCTCGAATGGACGAACCCTGGCACCCTGGGCGCGATCGACGGGACCTGGGGGAAGCTGACGGCGGCCTGGTTCCAGGGGTCGACGCCCCGGACGGCGGGCTTCAACACGCTCGATACCTCCGCGATGCACGACGAGACGGCGCTGATGACCATGACGCTGATGGTGATCGGCGGGGGCAGCACCTCGACGGCCGGCGGCATCAAGGTCACGACCTTCGTCGTCCTGCTGCTGGCCACGGTCGCCTTCTTTCGCGGCCGCTCGGAGCTCAACGTCTTCGGGCGGCGGCTCCAGACGGAGGAGGTGCTCAAGGTGCTCGCCCTCACGATGGTGAGCCTGATGCTGGTGCTGATCTCGCTCTTCGCGCTGATGCTGGTGCAGGAGACGGATTTCCTGCTGCTCGCCTTCGAGATCACCTCCGCCTTCGGAACGGTCGGCCTGTCGATGGGGGCCACGGGGGACCTCAATGCCGCGGGCGAACTGATCGTGATCGCCGTCATGTTCCTCGGCCGCGTCGGCCCGCTGACGCTCGGCTTCTTCCTCGCCACCCGCGCCCGCCCGCACGCCCGCTACCCGAAGGGGCAGGTCTATATCGGATAACTCGACGGAGACTGTCGGCCCCGACCCAACTGCCCAGGCGACGCAGGTGTCGGGCCGGCGGGGGCCGTTTCCGTGACATCCCCTGCGAGAATGCCGAAAACGGTTCGCCACCGGGGGTGTCCGCATGGCCGCTCCACGAATATCGGAGGGTGGGTGAGGCCCTGGTCCCGGCTCACGCCATCGGCACGAGCCGGGCGGCCCCCGCGTCGATCCGCAGCGTGACGGCATCGCCCTGGCGGAACGGCTGCGGGCCGCCGCGGGTGACGACGAACATCTGGCCGAGCGGGCCGTCGACCGTGTACTGGATCTCCCGGCCGAGATAGGCGGCGTAGGTCACCTCCGCGGCGATGCCGTCCCCGCCCGGCGGCGCGAGGCGGAGATCGTGGGGCCGCAGGACGAGCCTGCGCCGATCCCGGCCCGACGCCGCCGGCGCGCACGTCCAGATGCCGGTCGCCCACCCGGACCCGCGCGATGTCTTCCGCGACCCGCTCCACCTCGCAGGTCACGAGGTTCGCGTCGCCGATGAAATCCGCGATAAATTCCGAGGCGGGCGCGTCGTAGAGGTCCTGCGGCGTGCCTTCCTGCGCGATGGCGGCGTTCTTCATGACGATGATCCGGTCGGAGACGGCCATCGCCTCCTCCTGGTCGTGGGTGACGTAGACGGCCGTCAGCCCGAGCCGCTGCTGGATCTGCCGGATCTCCTCGCGCACGTGCCGGCGCAGCTTGGCGTCCAGGTTCGACAGCGGCTCGTCCAGCAGCAGCACCTCCGGCTCCAGCACGATGGCGCGGGCGACGGCGACGCGCTGCTGCTGCCCGCCCGAAAGCTCGCTGGGCAGCCGGTCGCCGTAGCCGGACAGGCCGACCAGCTCCAGCCCCGAATCCGCCCGGTCGCGCACCTCGGTCCTGCCCTTCCCCGACACCGTCAGTCCGTAGCCCACGTTCTCGCGCACCGTCATGTGCGGGAAGAGCGCGTAGGACTGGAACACCATCGACACGCGGCGATAGGTGGCCGTCAGGTGGGTCACCTCCTCCCCGCCGATGAGGATGCGCCCCTCGGTCGCCATCTCCAGCCCCGCGATCAGGCGCAGCGTCGTCGTCTTGCCGCAACCCGAGGGCCCGAGCAGCGTGACGAGCTGCCCCGCCTCGATGCTCAGGTCGAGCGATTTCAACGCGGTCACGTCGCCGTAGCGCTTGACCACGCCGTCGAAGCGCACCGATCCGGGGGTGGGATGGTTCATGGCGTTCTCCGGGGGTCAGGCACGCTGCACCCGGTCGACCCGGCGCAGGCGGCGGGTGCCGATCAGCAGTTGCAGCAGCAGGATGGCGGCCAGCATCGTGACGATCAGCACCGCGGAATAGGCGATGGCGATGCCGAACTCGCCGTTCTCCACCCGCCCCACGATGAAGGAGGTCGCCATGTTGTGCTTGGCGCTGACGAGGAAGATCACCGCGCTGACGGAGGTGATCGCGCGCACGAAGCTGTAGGTGAGGGCCGCGAGGATCGCGGAGCGCATCAGCGGCAGGATCACCCGGCGCACGGTGGTGAAGCTGTTGGCCCCGAGCGTGGCGGAGGCCTCGTCCAGGCTGCCGTCGAGCTGCGACATGGCCGCGATGCCGCCGCGCACGCCGACGGGCATGTTGCGGAACACGAAGACGATGATGAGGATGATGCCCGTCCCGGTCAGCTCGATGGGCGGAAAGTTGAACGCCATGATGTAGCTGACCCCGATGACCGTGCCCGGGATCGCGAAGCTGAGCATTGTGGAGAATTCGAAGGCGGTCTTGCCGGCGAAACTCTGGCGCACCAGCAGATAGGCGGTGGCGAGGCCCACGGCGGCCGTCAGCGGGGCGGCGATGGAGGAGATCGTGAGCGTCGTGAGGAAGCTGTCCCAGGCGGAGCCGGAAAGCCGTCCGTTGGCGAAGTCGATGCCGAAGGCGCGGACGTAGTGCTCGAAGGTGAAGCTGTGGTCGTAGCCCCAGAGCTTCACGAAGCTGCCGAAGACGATCATCGAATAGACCACCGCCGTCAGCGCCGCCCAGGGAAGTGTTAGCGCGTAGCAGACGGCCTTCACGCCCGGGCTGAGCGCCGCGTTCTGCCCCGAATCCGCCTTGCCGGTGATCGTGGCGTAGGATTTCGTCCCGACCCACGCCCGCTGCAGCACGAAGGCCGTCAACGTCAGCGACAGGAGCGCGAGGGCGAGGATCGCGGCTCCCGCAGGGTCGGCGACGGAACCGACGATGGCGAAGTAGATCTCCGTCGAGAGCACGTTGTAACCGCTGCCCAGCACCAGCGGATTGCCGAAATCGGCGAGGCTCTCGATGAAGCCCAGCAGGAAGGCGTTGGCGAGGCCGGGGCGCATCAGCGGCAGGGAGATGTGGCGGAAGGTCTGCCAGCGATCGGCGTTCAACGTCTGGGACGCTTCCTCCATCGACGGGCTGACGCCCTGCACCACGCCGATGAGCACGAGGAAGGCGATGGGCGTGAACGACAGCAGCTGCGCGAAGTAGATGCCCCAGAACCCGTAGAGCCAGCGCGTCTTCTCCCATCCCAGAAGGTCGGCGGCGAAGGCGGTGACGGAGCCGTTGCGCCCGAAGAGGAGGATGAGGGCGAGGCCGATGACGAAGGGCGGCGTGATGATCGGGATGACGGTGAGGACGCGCAGCAGCTTCTTGGCGCGGAAATCGGTGCGGGTGAAGACGAGCGCGAAGGCGAGGCCGAGGATCGTGGTGCCCGCGCCGGTCAGGACCGCGAGGATCAGCGAGTTGACCCCCGTGCCGCAGGAGCGGTCGGACCAGAAGCAGCCGAGCCCCCAGAGGTCGGCGTCGAAGAACCGGTCGAGGAAGGCGAGGATGCCGTAACCGCCTGCGGGCAGCTCGAAGGCGCGCACGAGGATGTGGAGCACCGGGTAGAAGACGAAGACCCCCACCAGCGCGACGATCAGACCGATCAGGCTGACGATGAAGGCGTCGCCCCGGCCCCGGCCGATCTGCGACAGCGAGACGGTGAGCAGGAACAGGAGGGCGAGGAGGGTCAGCCCGGCACCGGCCCCCATGCCGGGCTGCCCGGCGGCGATGGTCTCGCCGGTCAGCACGGCTTCGAACAGGCGCGGGCCGGCGCGGACGATGACGAGCCCCTGCGCCGCCGTCAGGAACAGGCCGGCGGCGGCGATCCACATCGACAGGCGCGCGCGGGCGACCGGAGCGGGCACGACGAGTTGCACCGCGGCGACGGCGGCGAAGGCCAGCAGCGGGGCGGCGAGCCACCACTGCCCGGCGCGCAGGAGTAGCCAGAGCGCGCTGGACGGCACCTCGTCGAAGGCCCAGTCGAACGACCAGAACCCATCGTCCGTCATGTGCCACGGCAGCAGGATCGCCCCGGCCAGCCCGAGGGCCAGCCAGAGCGTCATCGTCCGTTTCATCCGAGACCCGGCATCATGCCGACCCTCACTGCTCCGGGTTCGGATCCCCGACGTCCGCGTCCCACCGGGCCAACAGGCGCGAGCGCGTCTCGCCGGAGCCGTAGGTGGCGAAATCGTAGTCGATGAGCTCGATCGAATCGAGGTCCGGCGATTCCGGGGCCACGTCCGCGTTCATATTCGAGGGCACCTGGAAGGAGCCGGTCTCGGGCGCGCGGGACTGGACATCGGCGCGCAGGGCGAACTCGACCCAGGCCCGCGCCGCCTCGGGGTTGCGCGCGCCGTCGATGATGCTGACGGCCCCGACCTCGTAGCCCGTCCCCTCGCAGGGGGCGACGATCTCCAGCGGGAAGCCCGTCGCGGCCAGCTTGACCATGTCGTGCATGAAGCCGACCGAGACGCCCGTCTCGCCGCGCGCGGCCGCCTTGGAGGGGGCGGAGCCCGACTTGGTGTAGGAATTCACGTTCTGGCCGATCGCGGCCAGCATCCGGAACGCCTCGTCCTCCCCGAAGATCTGCACGAAGGTGGCGAGCGCGGTGTAGGCCGTGCCGGAACTGCTCGGGTTGGCGATCTGGATCTCGCCCTCGAAGCGCGCATCCATCAGGTCGGCCCAGCAGGTCGGCGGCTCGATGCCCTGGTCTGCCAGCAGTTCGGAATTGTAGGCGATGCCCAGCGCGCCGGCATAGATGCCCACGGTGCGCCCGTCCGAGATCTCGGACATGTTGCGCGCCCAGTCCTGCAACTCGCTCGTATCGACGTCCGACGCGGCCAGCAGGCCCTCCTCGGCCGCGATCAGATGCGGGTCGCCGGTGCCGCCCCACCAGACGTCGATCTTGGGGTTGCCGGCCTCGGCACGAACCTGCGCCAATGTCTCGCCGGTGGACTTGCGCACCATCAGCACGTCGGTGTCCGGGTTCTCCGCCTCGAAGGCGGAGGCCATCAGGTCGCACCATTCCTGCTCGGCGCTGCAGACCACATTCACCTCGTCCGCC
The DNA here is from genome assembly GCA_963757495.1 of uncultured Alphaproteobacteria bacterium. Taxonomy (GTDB): domain Bacteria; phylum Pseudomonadota; class Alphaproteobacteria; order Rhodobacterales; family Rhodobacteraceae; genus Jannaschia. The sequence goes on along the minus strand of CAVWRZ010000016.1, from coordinate 391,043 downwards.
GCGGCCATGCCACTGAGCGCGCCGGCCGCGACCAGCGCGCCGGCCGACATCAATCCCGTTCTCATCTCGTCATCCTCCCATCGGATCAGGCTCCGGTCCGCCTCCTCCGCGTCCCGGTGCCGCATCCTATGCAGGAAGGTCGCCCCCGCGATAGCCCTCCGTCAGCCGACGAAGGCCTTCTCGACGACGTAGTGCCCCGGATCGCTGTTGGCCCCCTCGCGCAGGCCGAACCCCTCCAGGATTTCCTTGATCTCGGTGTTCAGCCCAAGCGAGCCGCAGATCATCGCCCGGTCGGTCTCGCGGCGAGATGGCCTCCACCCCGAGGTCCCGCAGCGCCTCTCCGGAACGCAGCAGATCGGTGATGCGCCCCATCTTCGGCGACGTCTCCCGCGTGGTGGTGGGATAATAGGTCAGCTTGGCCAGGTTCTCCTCCCCCAGGAACTCGCCCAGCAACTCGTCGGTCCGGATGCCCTCGATCACGCGCCGCCCGTATTCGAGCTCGGCCACGTCGCGCGTGGTATGGGTCACGACGATCTCGTCATAGGCCTCGTAGGTCTCCGGGTCGCGGAGCAGGGAGGCGAAGGGGGCGAAGCCGGTGCCGGTGGCGAAGAGCCAGAGCCGCCGTCCGGGCAGCAGCGCGTCGTGGACCAGCGTGCCGACGGGCTTGGGCCGCAGGATGAGCTGATCCCCCGGGGTGATATGCTGGAGCCGGGAGGTCAAAGGGCCGTCGGCCACCTTGATGGAATAGAACTCCAGCTCGTCGTCCCAGGACGGCGAGGCGATGGAATAGGCGCGCAGCAGCGGCTTGGCCTTCCCCGTGACGGGATGCGGCCCGCCCATCAGGCCGATCATCACGAACTCGCCGGAGCGGAACCGCAGCGAGGCGGGGCGGGTGACGCGGAAGGAGAACAGCCGGTCCGTCCAATGGGTGACGGAGGTCACCGTCTGGGCATCGGGCAGCACGGGAGCGGAAGTCGCGGGAGCGGTCATCTGGTTCATGTCTTCGATTGCGGAGCCTGTCCGCACCTCTAGGAAATCGGGGGCCGGAGTTCTAGGCGGCCGTATCGTCGCGGCGCCCCAGCCGGGACTGGTAGTCGTGGGCGCGCCAACCGGCGCGGGCCAGCCATTGCGCCTCCGGCTGACGGGCGGCGAGATCGTCGGAGATCTCCACCTCGTCGAAGCCGCAGCGTCGCGCCATCGCGTATTGATCCGCCAGGACATGGCCATGAGCCCGCAGCCGTCCGGCGTAGCCCGCGCGGCGCAACTGCCGCGCGATGGTGAAGCCGCGCCCGTCGGCGAAACCCGGGAACGCGATACGGATCGCGATGACCTCGTCAAGCCGGGCGAGCAGCGGGACGAGGTCCGCGTCGCTCGTCACATCCACGGCCAGCGGGCCGTTCGCGGGCATCTCATCCGACGGAGCACGAAGCGGGCGTTCAGGTCGTCCGGCCCGAAGCCGGTGTCGGTCACGATGGGCATGTCGGGCTCCTTCGGGTCGGGTGGCGCGGGGATTCAGGCCGCATCCCGGCCCTCCCGCGGGTAGAGGGCGGATTTGAACGGCGCGGCCCCAAGCCGGCGGAAGGCTTCGATGAAGGTCTCCTCCGCGTCCCTTCGGACGTCGAGGTAGGCCAGGATCAGGCGTTCGATGGCCGGGACGACCTGATCGTAGGCGAAGCCGGGGCCGGCGCGCGCTCCGATGGCCGTCGTCTGCGTGTGATCGCCGCCCAGCGTGATCTGGTAGTTCTCCACCCCCGCGCGATCCAACCCCAGGATGCCGATGTGGCCGACGTGGTGGTGCCCGCAGGCGTTGATGCAGCCCGAGATCTTGATCTTCAGATGCCCGACCTCGTGCTCGATCTTCAGCTCGTCGAGCCGCATGGCGATCTGCTGCGCCACGGGGATGCTCCGCGCCGTCGCCAGCGCGCAGTAGTCCATGCCGGGGCAGGCGATGATGTCGGAGGCGAGCCCGACGTTGGCCGTGCCCAGACCGGCTGCCTTCAACGCAGCGTGCAGCGCGGGCAGAGCGTCACGGCGCACATGGGGCAGGATCACGTTCTGCTCGTGGCTGATCCGGAGTTCGCCGTAGGCATGGGTTTCGGCCAGGTCCGCCAGCAGCCGCATCTGCACGGCCGTCGCGTCACCGGGCGTGTCTCCGTGCTTCTTGAGGGAAACGGTCACGACCGCATGATCGTCGCGCCGGTGCGCCGTGACGTTGGTGTCCACGAAGCTGCGCAGCACCGGGTCGAGGATCGGCGCGGGGGTGTTGTCGAGATACGCGGGCGGCGCGAACTGCGCCTCGATCCCCGCCAGCATCTCCCGGTCGACGCCGGAAAACAGGGGCTGCAGCTCCACGAACCGCGCCTCGATCAGGTCACGCATCGTGTCGATCCCGTTCTCGTGGACGGTGATCTTGAGGCGCGCCTTGTACTTGTTGTCGCGCCGGCCCAGCCGGTTGTAGACCGACACGATCGCCTCGCAGTAGGGCAGCAGATCCTGCATGGGAAGGAACTCCCGCACCGTCTTGCCGATCATCGGGGTGCGCCCGAGGCCCCCGCCGATGACGACCTCCACGCCCTTCACGCCGTCCCGCTCCCTGAGCATCAGGCCGATGTCGTGGGCGCGGATCACGGCGCGGTCGTTGGGCGCGCCAGTCACGGCGATCTTGAACTTGCGGGGCAGGAACTGGAACTCCGGATGGTCCGTAGACCATTGGCGCAGCAACTCGGCGACCGGGCGCGGGTCCCCCACCTCGTCGCCCGCGGCCCCGGCGAAGTGATCCGCGGTGACGTTGCGGATCGTGTTGCCCGACGTCTGGATCGCGTGCAGCCCGACGTCCGCCAGCCGGTCAAGCATGTCGGGCACGTCCGTCAGCTTCGGCCAGTTGTACTGGATGTTCTGTCGCGTCGTGAAATGGCCGTAGCCCTTGTCCCACCGCTCCGCGAGCTCCGCCAGCACGCGCATCTGAGCGGACGACAGCGTGCCGTAGGGGATCGCCACCCGCAGCATGTAGGCGTGCAGCTGCAGGTAGAGCCCGTTCATCAGGCGCAGCGGCTTGAACTCGTCCTCGGTCAGCGAGCCGTCGAGGCGACGCTCCACCTGCGCGCGGAACTGGGCGTTCCGCTCGGCGAGGAAATCACGGTCGAAATCGGAATACCGGTACATCTCAGACCTCCTGCGTGGATTTGCCATGCGCGTGGTTCGTCGGGCCACTCGCCCGGAACTCCTCGCGGAAATGCGCAGGGACGGGGCCGTCGGGAGTGATCGCCACGTCCGCCAGATAGACGCCGACGACCGTATCGGGCCGGTCGGCATCCACCAGCCGCATCTGCGCGATGGCCTCGTCGGTCAGCACCTCGGCGTCCGACAGCCGGGGCGACCAGACGTCGGCTTCGGTGAAGTAGACCACATCGCCCGCGCGCAGCAGATTGGCGGTGACGACCTTCGGGGTGAAAGAGCGGTTCACAACGCGATCTCCTGTCTGGCGAGGGCAGTCGCGGCCGCGCGCGGGGCGAGGCCGAAGAGCAGGACGGCGGGGCCGGTGACGCCAGCCAGCGCGTCCGGGAGAGTTGCGAGGGTCGCGGCGTGGATGCGCTGATCCGCCCGGCTGGCGTTCTCGACCACGGTGACCGGGGTGACGGGCGCGGTGCCATGCATCAACATCCGCCCCTGCATCCAGCGCGCGGCGCGCACGCCCATGTAGATCGCCGCGACCTCTCCGGGACGTGCGAGCGCGGTCCAGTCCTGATCCGCGAACCCCTTCATGTCGTGCCCGGTGAGGAAACGCACGGAGCCGTTGCGCGCGCGTTTCGTCAGGCTCTGCCCGATGGTGGCGACGGCGGCGGAGGCGGCGGTGATGCCGGGTACGATCGCGTAGCCGAGGCCAGCCGCCTCGAGCGCCTCGATCTCCTCGTCCAGCCGCCCGAAGACGGTGGGGTCCCCGGATTTCAGCCGCACGACATGCGCGCCCTTCATCCCGTGCTCCACGATCAGCGCATCGATGTCGGCCTGCGCGGTCGAGGGCCCGAATCCCTGCTTGCCGACGTCGATGACGAGCGCCTCGCGTCGCGCCAGTTCCAGGATCTCGGGCGCGACCAGACGGTCGTGGATCACGACGTCGGCGCGGTCGAGGGCGCGGCGGGCCTTCAGCGTCAGCAGGTCCGGATCGCCGGGGCCGGCACCGACGAGGTCGACATGGCCCGCGCGGACGTCCGCTCCCGCATGGGAAGCAAGCAGCGCATCGAGCGCCACCCGGATCGCGCCCTCCCCGCCCTGCGCGGCGCGGGGGCCGGCGGTGTCGTAGTATTCGGCCCAGAACCGGCGGCGGGGGGCTCCCATGGGCAGGATGTCGGCGGCTTTTCGGAACGTCTTCCCGATCCGCGCCAGAGTCCCGAGACGAACCGGCAGCTCGGCCTCCAGCTCCGCCTTGATGCGGCGGGCGAGCACCGGGGCCGCGCCTTCGGTGCCGATGGCGACGACGACCGGGTCGCGGTCCACGATGGCGGGGGTGATGAACTGCGACCGGGCGAGATCGTCGACGATGTTGACCAGCGCGCCGTCCGCCGAGGCCAGCCGCAGCGTGCGCCCGTCGAGCAGCGCATCCTCCTGCGCGCCATAGGCGACGACGCAGCAGAGCGCGTCGCCGGGTTCCAGCGCGCGCGCGACGAGGGTGAGCCGCCCGGCGTCGGCCCAGCCGCGGATCTCGGGCAGCGCGTCCTCGGCGACGACGGTGATGCGCGCCGTGGTCTTCAGCAGGAGGCGAAGCTTCGCCACGGCGGCCTCGCCACCGCCCGCGACGAGCACGCGGCGGCCTTCGAGGGCGAGGAAGATGGGGAAATGGTTCATCGAAGGCTCCTGCGGGACGTCTGACCCATATAGGACATCTTCCTTGATCATGGGCAGTGGGGCGGTGATAACAGGGACGTCGAACCGGTTTTTAATGCGTTTGGAGAAGGATGGTCCGGATGGCCGAGAAAGCGGGAAAGGCGGTCCGGCTCGACGCGCTGGACCGGAACATCCTCCGGGTGCTGCAGGAGGATGCGGGGCAGTCGCTGGAGGAAATCGCGCGTCTGGTGGGGTCGTCGAAGACGCCTGTCTGGAACCGGATCCGCAAGATGCGGGCGGCGGGGGTGATGGGGCCCTCGACGGTGGTGGTGGCGCCGCAGGCCGTCGGACTGGATGCCTGCTTCTTCGTCCTGATCCGCACGTCGGAGCACGAGGCGGGCTGGCAGGCGCGGTTCCTCGTCGGCCCTGCGTGCGCGTCCGGAGGTGCAGGAGGCGCATCGGCTGGCCGGCGAGATCGACTACGTCCTGAAGGTCCGCGTGGCCGATGCGCGGGCCTACGACGCCTTCTATCAGGCGCTGATCTCGGAGGTGCGGGTGTTCAACGTGACCGCCCTGCTGTCGATGGAGGAGATCAAGTCGACCACCGCGCTGCCGGTGTGACCGGGCGCGGAAGCGGGAAATCTTCCCGTGTCACGCAGGTGCACGCCGGTATGGCGGAGCGCGTGGCGGGCGGTATGATCCGGAGCATACCCGATCCGCGCACCGGACCGGCCTCGACCGGCGTCGATCGTGCGAACGGCTCCGCGCGGCTCGGTCCGGGATTTGTTCCGCCGGACAGGGAACGGATCGTCGCGAACCGGGTTGCACCCGTGGATCGGCGGTACGACAGCCCAGCCCCGGCCCCGCTTCTCTTTACAGCCCCCCGCACCGCGCCCATTGCCGGTGCCAGTCCCGGACCCGCCATGAACGCTCCCATGCCGCTGCCCACCGACTCCTCCCCCATCCATGCCGGCATGGGAGCGATCGTCCACGAGGGCGGCACCGCCTTCCGCGTCTGGGCCCCGAACGCGACGTCGGTCCATGTCACGGGGGACTTCAACGAATGGTCCGAGGATGCGACGCGCATGGACCGCGACGATGCCGGGTTCTGGTACGCGGACGTCGACGGCGCGCGGGACGGGCAGGAGTACCGCTACCGGATCGAGGGCGCGGACGGCGTGGTCAGCCGCATCGATCCCTATGCGCGCGCCGTGACCAACTCCGTCGGCAACGGGATCGTCACGGACGGGGCCTTCGACTGGGGCGACGATGCGTTCGAGATGCCCGCCTGGAATGCTCTGGTGATCTACGAGCTGCATCTGGGCACGTTCAACCGGGGCGAGGGCGAGGAGACGGGCGGCTTCGCGGATGTGGCGGAGCGGTTCGACCACCTGCGCCGGCTGGGCGTGAACGCGATCCAGATCATGCCGGCGGCGGAGTTCGCCGGCGACGTCTCCTGGGGCTACAATCCGGCGCATATCTTCGCGGTGGAGAGTGCCTACGGGGGACCGGAGGCGTTCAAGGCCTTCGTGAAGGACGCCCACGCCGCGGGCTTCGCCGTGATCCTCGACGTGGTCTACAACCATTTCGGCCCGTCGGACCTCGACCTCTGGCGCTTCGACGGGACGGGCGAGGGCGAGGCCGGCGGGGCCTATTTCTATCAGGACCACCGCGCGGCGACGCCCTGGGGCGAGACGCGACCCGACTACGGCCGGCCCGAAGTGCGCCAGTTCATCCGCGACAACGCGCTCTACTGGCTCGACGAGTTCCGGGTCGACGGGCTGCGCTTCGACATGACGCTCTACATCCGCACCATCTCCGGCGACGAGGGGAACGAGGGCGACGCGCTGCCCGACGGCTGGTCGCTCATGGGCTGGCTCAATGACGAGATCGCGGAGCGGTTCCCGGGCCGGATCACCATCGCCGAGGATCTGCGGCAGTTGGGTGCGATCACCGGCGGGACGGGCGACGGGGGCGCGGGCTTCGGCGCGCAGTGGGACGCGGGCTTCGTGCATCCGGTGCGCGAGCAGCTGATCGTGGCCGAGGACGACGCGCGGTCGATGGGCGCGCTGGCCGAGGCGCTGACCCGAGCCTACAACGGTGACCCGTTCCAGCGCGTCGTCTACACCGAAAGCCACGACGAGGTCGCCAACGGCAAGGCGCGGGTGCCCGCCGAGATCGGCGGCGAGGATGCGGAGGACCACTGGGCGGCGCAGAAGCGCGCGACGCTGGGCGCGGTGCTGGTGATGACGGCGCCGGGGATCCCGATGCTGTTCCAGGGGCAGGAGTTCCTGCAGGGCGGCTGGTTCGACGACACGGTGCCGCTGGACTGGGACCGGGCGGAGGACTTCCACGGCATCGTCCGGCTCTGGCGCGACCTCATCGGCCTTCGGCTGGACCGGGACGGCGGTGCGGCGGGGCTTCTGGCGCGCGACGTGGACATCCTGTTGGCGGACGAGGATCGCAAGCTGCTGGCGTTCCATCGCCACGGTGAAGGCGACGACGGGGTGGTCGTGGTCATGAACTTCCGGGCGCAGGCGGCGGAGGACGTGGCGCTGTCCCTGCCGGGCGAGGGGGCATGGCGGCTGCGGCTGAACACGGACTGGTCGGGCTACAGCCGCGATTTCGGCGACCACGGGGCGCACGACCTGGAGGCGGCGGAGGACGGCGGCGACGGGCACGGGGCGACGCTGTCGCTGGGCGGCTACACCGCGCTCGTCTACACCCGCTGACATGGACACCCTGACCCCCTCGACCGACGCGCCGGACCGCACGACGCGTCCTGCGCCGGACCAACCTGCTGCTGACGGGGGTCTTCCTGATCCTCCTCGCCGGCGCGTTCTACGGCGCGGCGGCCTTCTTCATGCCGGTCACGCTCGCGTTCCTGCTGGCGCTCACGCTGTCGCCGATGGTCCGGTTCCTGCACCGGCGTGGGCTGCCGGAGGGGGTGTCGGCGGGGATGGTCGTGCTTTGCCTGACCTTCGGGATCGGCAGCGCCTTCGCAGCGCTCGGGACGCCGTTCTTCGACCTGGTGGACGACGCGCCCCGGATGGCGCGGGAGGTGCGCGAGAAGCTGGCGGACATCCAGGAGCCGATCGAGAGCGTGACGGAGATGGCCGAGCAGGTGGACGACGCCACGGGGGCGGGCGGGCAGGTGCAGCAGGTGACGGTGCAGCAGCCGGGCATCCTGAGCCAGGTGGCCGGATCGGCGTTGTCGATCGTGACGACGACGGTGATCGTGGTGATCCTGACGTTCTTCCTGCTGTCGTCGGGCAGCCACATCTCCGAGCAGATCGTGAAGTCCTTCGGGACGCTCACGGACAAGAAGCGCGCGCTGCGCACGGTGCGCGACATCGAGTCGGAGATCTCCCGCTACCTGCTGACGATCACGCTGATCAACGCGACGCTCGGGCTGATGATCGGGGTGTCGATGTGGGCGCTGGGAATGCCGACGCCGGTGCTCTGGGGGGTGATGGCGATGATGCTGAACTTCCTGCCCTACGTGGGCGCGCTGGGCGGGGTGGCGATCGTGGGGATCGTGTCGCTGGCGAGCTTCCCGACGGTCGGGGCCGCGTTGCTGCCGCCGCTGGTCTATTTCGGGTGGACGGCGCTGGAGGGGCAGGTGGTGACGCCGATGGTGGTGGGGCGGCGGTTGCGGATCAACACGGTTGCGGTGTTCCTGGCGCTCGCGTTCTGGTCGTTCATGTGGTCGATTCCGGGGGCGCTGATGGCGGTGCCGCTGCTCGTGTTCCTCAAGGTGCTCTGCGACAACGTCGAGGGGCTGGGCGGGATCGGACGGTTCCTGTCGGAGACCTCCGAACCCGCGGTCGAGCCGGAGCCGGTCACGGGCGGCTGAGAGGTCCGCGCCCCCGGATGAGGGAGCGCGGGAGCGTCAGGCGGCGGTCACTCCCAGCCGACGGCGGCGAAGATGCGCTGTGCGGTGGGCAGGTTCTTGGCCACGGCCGACAGGTCCACCGTGTCGAAGGCATCGGGCGTCTGGCCCAGCGAGGCGACGGCGTCGCTCAGCGGCACGCCCGCGACGGCCGGATATTCGTCGTTGCCGTTGGCGAAGTATTCCTGCGCGCTGTCGGAGGCGAGGTATTCGAGGAAGGCGACCGCGTTGTCCCGGTTGGGCGCGTTGGCAGCTATGCCGCCGCCCGACAGGTTCACATGGCTGCCCTGCCCGTCGGGCATGTCGGGGAAGATCCAGGAAATGCCTTCGAGCGCCTCCGCGTCCAGCCCGTCGACCTGCGTGCGCAGGGCACGGGCGAAGTAGTATGTGTTCGAGATCGAGATGGCGCATTCGCCGGAGACGAGACCCAGCAGCTGGTCGGTGTCGCCGCCCTGCGGGTCGCGGGCGAAGTTGTCGACGAAGCCCTGCGCCCATTCCCGCGCGGCGTCCTCTCCGGCTTCCTCGATGATCGCGGAGAGCAACGTCTGGGAGTAGACGTTGGTCGAGGAGCGGTGGCAGATCATGCCGGCGTACTTCGGGTCGGCCATCTCGACGTAGGTCCGCGGCGGCTCGGTCACCCGGGCCTCGTCGTAGAAGGCGATGCGCGCGCGCTGGCTGAATCCGAACCACTGGTTCTCGGCGTCCTGCAGCTTGCCCGGGATGCGCTCCTCGAGGATCTCGCTGTCGACGGTCTGCAGCAGGCCGGCATCCTTCGCGCGCTCCAGTCGGGAGGTGTCGACGGTCAGCAGCACGTCCGCCGGGGAGTTGGCACCCTCGGCCTCCATCCGCGCGATCAGCTCGTCGGCGTTGCCCTCGATCCGGTTGATCGTGATGCCCGTCTGGGCTTCGAAATCGGAGTAGAGGCGCTCGTCGGTGTCGTAGTGGCGCGAGGAATAGAGGTTCAACTCGCCTTCGGCGAAGGCGGGCAGGGCGATGGTGGCCATGAGCGCGGCAAGGAGGGGAGTGCGGGTCATTTCTGTCTCCGTTCAAATATCCGACAAGTTTAGTAAGGATAGTTTCGGGCGGCGGTCAACTGGTGATTTCAGAGGTCGGCAGTCATCGGCGAGGGTTGGCTTCCGCCCGGCGGAGGGCCACCATCGGCCCCGCCGCCGCACCGGAGATCCCATGCCCCGCGCCTATCACTCCGCCATCGGCGGCCACCCGCCGCAGACGCAGCTTCTGACCGACCGGGCCGTGTTCACGACGGCCTATGCGGTGATCCCGCGGGGCACGATGCGCGACATCACGGCGAGCCTGCTTCCCGGCTGGGACGAAACCCGGCTCTGGGTTCTGGCGCGGCCTCTGTCGGGGTTCGCGGAGACGTTCTCGCAGTACGTGATGGAAGTGCAGCCCGGCGGCGGATCGGACCGGCCGGAGCCGGAGGCCGGGGTGCAGGGCGCGCTCTTCGTGGTCGAGGGGTCGGTGACGGTGACGCTGGACGGGGTGGCCCGCGAGTTGGCCGAGGGCGGCTACGCCTGGCTGCCGCCGGGGTCGGGCTGGGCGCTGCGCAACGACGGCGACCGCCCCGCGCGGTTCCACTGGATCCGCAAGCGCTACGTCCCGGCCGACGGGCTCGCGGTGCCGGCGGCGGTGTTTACCTCGGACGCGGAGACGGCCCCCACGGTGATGCCCGACACCGACGGTGCCTGGGCCACGACGCGCTTCGTGGACCCGGCCGACATGGGCCACGACATGCACGTCACCATCGTGACGTTCCAGCCGGGCGGGGTGATCCCGTTCCTGGAGACGCATGTGATGGAGCACGGGCTCTTCGTGCTGGAGGGCAAGGCGGTCTACCGGCTCAACGAGGATTGGGTGGAGGTGGAGGCGGGCGACTTCATGTGGCTGCGCGCCTTCTGTCCGCAGGCCTGCTACGCCGGCGGGCCGGGGCCGTTCCGCTACCTGCTCTACAAGGACGTCAACCGGCACGCGGTGCTGTAGGACGTGCCGGGCCGGGTCAGATGATCTCGTCCTCGTCGAACATCGGATCGTCGGCCAGTTGCGCCGAATGGTCCTCCATCGCGTCCTCGGCCGCCCGGATCGAGCCGACGCGGGCGAGGTGGAAGACGGCGTCGCCCTCGTTGACGATGGGCAGGACGGCGCGGCCGACGATGATGCCGTCGAAGGGGGCCGCGATCTCCCGTTCCACCTCCCCGAACGGGTCCGAGACGGAGCCCATGAGGTCGCCCTTGCGCACCGGGTCCCCGTCCGCCCGGAAGCTGCGGAACAGGCCCCCCATGGGCGCACGCAGCCACTTGCTCGACGGGCAGAACTGCGGCGCGGACTTGGGCGCGGCGATCCCCTTGGCGGGGACCATCTTCATCGAGCGGAGCACGCGCAGGATGCCGACGAGCCCGACGCGCACGGAAAGCTCGTCGAAGCGCAGCCCCTCGCCGGCCTCGTAGAGCAACACGTCCTTCTCGATGTCCTTGGAGGCCCCGCGCAGGGAGCCCGGACGGATCGCGGACTGCATGATGATCGGGGCGCCGAACGTGTCGGCCAGGGCGCGCATCCGGTCGTCGTCCGGGGAGATGCGGATCTGCGGATAGTTGGTACGGTGGATGGCGGCGGAATGCAGGTCGATCCCGAGATCGGCGCGCGCCACCACTTCGGTGAGGAACAGGTTGGCCAGCCGCGCGGCCAGCGAGCCGCCCTCGCTGCCGGGAAAGCAGCGGTTGAGGTCGCGCCGGTCGGGCAGGTAGCGCGAATGGTTGATGAAGCCGAAGGCGTTGACGATGGGCACGACGATCAGCGTGCCGCGCAGCCGGGCCAGCGACGGGGCGCAGAGGAGACGGCGCACGATCTCGATCCCGATGACCTCGTCGCCGTGGATCCCGGCGCTGATGAAGATGACCGGACCGTCGGCGGCGCCGTGGATGACATGCGCCGACATGGTGACGGGCGTGTGGTCGGAGAGTTCGCTGACCGGCAGATTGACGGTGCGGCGGGTGCCGGCGGGGATGCGCTCCCCGCCGATCTCGAAGTCCGGTCTGGCGGAACTCATCCCTTTCCCTTCGTCTTCGTGGCGCCCGGCTTCGCGTGCTTCTCGAGGTATTCGATGATGGTGCCGGCGATGTCGAGCTGCGTCGCCTTCTCCACGCCTTCGAGGCCCGGCGAGGAGTTCACCTCCATGACGACGGGACCGTGGTTGGCGCGCAGCATGTCGACGCCGCAGACGTTGAGCCCCATCGACTTGGCCGCGCGGATCGCGGTGGAGCGCTCCTCGGGCGAGAGCTTGACGATGGCGGCCGACCCGCCCCGGTGCAGGTTGGAGCGGAACTCGCCCTCCCCCCCGGTGCGCTTCATCGCGGCGATCACCTTGCCGCCCACGACGATGGCGCGGATGTCGGTGCCGCCGGCCTCCTTGATGAACTCCTGGATGAGGATGTTGGTGTTCGTCGCGCGGAACGCCTCCACCACCGACTTCGCGGAGCGGTCCGTGTCGGCGAGCACGACGCCGAGGCCCTGGGTGCCCTCCAGCAGCTTGATGACGAGCGGCGCGCCGCCGGCGAGCTTGAGCACCTCCTCCGTCTGCTTGGGGTCGTGGGCGAAGGTGGTCACCGGCAGGCCGATCCCGTCGCGCGCGAGCAGCTGCATCGAGCGCAGCTTGTCGCGCGACCGGCCGATGCCGACGCTCTCGTTGAGCGGGTAGACGCCCATCATCTCGAACTGGCGCAGCACGGCCAGGCCGTAGAACGTCACGCTGGCACCGATCCGCGGGATCACGGCGTCGAAACCTTCGAGCTTCTCGCCGTTGTAGAACATCTCCGGGCGGCGCGACGCGATGTTCATGTAGCAGCGCAGGGTGTTGACGATGTGGAACTCGTGGCCCCGGCTCTCGGCGGCCTCCTTGAGGCGCTGGTGGCTGTAGAGGCTGGCGTTGCGGGCCATCATTGCGATCTTCATCGGGGAGTCCTTTCATGGGTCCCATGGGTGGGACCGGTCCTGGTCAGGTCGTGCTTGCCGGGATCGACCACGATGGAGCGGCCGCGCAGCGCGGTGCGCCCGACGATCATCCGGAAGCTCATCTCGGTGCGCTCCGTCAGCGACAGGTCGATGCGCCAGGTCCGCTTCGCGATGCGAAAGCCCGTGCGGATGACGATGCGCGGCTCGGGCACGCCGCTGGTGTTCTTGATCTCGCGCCGGTCGTGGACGGGGCATTCCACGTCCCGATCCTGCGTGTTGTCGTCGAAGCGCGAATGGAACCGCACCCAGGGCGCGCCGTCGCGTTCGAACTCGAAGATCTCCGTGGCGTGGAGTGCCGAGGTGCGGGCCCCGGTGTCGATCTTCGCCTTGAGCCGGGTGAGGCCGAGGAGCGGCAGGTCCACCTGTTCCCGCCAACCGATCACGAGCATGCGTCTTCCCTCGAACGTATCGTTGCTTCCAGCGCACCATGGGCGATCCGGGCGGGCAAGGCCACAGGGGGCGTCACGCGCGCGTTATCGTTTGACCTTCGGGCGAGCGTGCCGGACCGTTCCCCATGACACTCGATCAACTGCGCGCGTTCCTCTGGGTCGCCCGGCTCGGCGGCGTGCGGCGGGCGGCGGCGCGGCTGAACCTGTCGCAGCCGGCGATCTCGAGCCGTGTGACGAAGCTGGAGGAGGAGCTGCGCCGCGCCCTCTTCGATCGGCGCCCCGGAGGGCTGGTCCTGACGCGGGAGGGGCAGGCGCTGCTGGGCTACGCCGAGCAGATGCTCTTCGTCGAGGAGGAGATCCGCCTGCGCGTCGCCGATCCGTCGCAGATGACGGGACTGTTCCGCATCGGCGCGTCGGAGACCGTGGCGCAGAGCTGGCTGCCGGCGTTCATCAAGGCGTTCAGCGAGACCTTCCCGCAGGTGACGCTGGACCTGACGGTGGACATCTCGGTGACGCTGCGCGACGCGCTGCTGGACCGGCGGCTGGACCTCGCGTTCCTGATGGGCCCGGTGTCGGACTTCGCGGTGCGCAACGTGGCGCTGCCCGCGTTCGAGCTGCACTGGTTCCGGGCGGCGGGTGCCGGGGAGGTGGACCTCGCGCGCACGCCGGTGATCTCCTACGCCAGGCGGACGCGGCCCTGGCGGGAACTGTCGGACGCGCTGGCCCGACGGCACGGGCCGGGGGTGCGCATCTATTCCTCGGCATCGCTGTCGGCCAGCCTGCGGATGATCGCCGCGGGCGTCGCGGTGGGGCCCTACCCGCGGGCCGTGGCGCGCGACCTGCTGGCGGCGGGGGCCATCGAGGAATTCGACCCCGGCCTGCCCTGCGCCCCGCTGGTCTTTACCGCGTCGCACCTGACCGAACCGCGCAGCCATATGGCGGAGACCGGAGCGGATCTGGCGCGGAAGATCGCGGAACGATGGGAAGGGGGGTTCCAGGAAATCGATCACCGGTGATCCAGAATGAGAGTTTGAATGGATGGGTGACGTGGTGTCTTCATGGATCCAGCCCAAGGAGAACCGCCGCCGATGGTCTCGACACCCGATCCCGATCTGCGGACCGCCTCGGCTGCGGCGGTGCGCGCCGCGATCCGCACGGGCGGCCACGTGCGCCACACAGCCGGGCTCGCCGTCGGGCGGCTGCAATGCAATCTTGCCATCCTGCCCGAGGCCCATGCGCTCGATTTCCTGCGGTTCTGCCAGCGCAACCCCAAGCCCTGCCCCGTGGTCGGCATCTCCGACACCGGCGATCCCGCGATGCCGACGCTGGGCCACGACATCGACATCCGCACCGACGTGCCACGCTACCGGATCTTCCGCGACGGCGCGCTGGCCGGGGAGGTGACGGATATCACGGATCACTGGCGCGACGACTTCGTGACGGTCGCCCTGGGATGCTCGTTCACCTTCGAGAACGCGCTGATCCGCGCCGGCATCCCCGTGCGCCACGTCGAGCAGGACCGGACCGTTCCGATGTACGACACCAGCCTCGACCTGGTGCCCGCCGGTCCGTTCGGCGGGCGGATGGTCGTCACCATGCGCCCGATCCCCGCGGACCGGGTGGAGGACGCCCGCCGGATCAGCGCCGCCTTCCCGCAGGCGCATGGCGCGCCCATCGCCACGGGCGACCCGGCGCAGCTCGGGATCGCCGATCTGGGCGCGCCCGATTACGGCGAGGCCGTGGACATCCGCCCCGGCGAGGTGCCGGTCTACTGGGCCTGTGGCGTCACGCCCCAGAACGTGCTGCGGGCGGCCAGGCTGCCGATCTGCATCACCCACGCCCCGGGCCACATGCTGATCGCGGACGTCGCCGAGGATGCCGAGACGACCGTCCTGCCGACCTGAACCCCACCCATCGAACCCAACCCGGAGAAACGCCATGAAGACCACCCTGACCCTTCTCGCCATCGGCACCGCGCTGGCCGCCCCCGCCGGGGCCGAAACCTTCTCGGTCGTCGGCTCCTGGTCGAGCCTGCCGCTCAACAAGGCCTACGAGGTGCCGTACTGGACGGAAGTCCTGCCCGCCGCGCTGCCGGACGTGGATGTGGAGATGACGACGCACAACGAGATGAACCTCGGCGTCGCGGACGTCTATCCGCTGCTGGGGCAGGGGGTGTTCGACGTGGCGATGACGGTGGGCGACTACGCGGTCGCCGATGCGCCGGAGCTGGAGGGGCTGGACGTGCCGCTTCTGGCGCTGACGGCGGACGAGGCGCGCGCGATGGTGGACGCGGCGATGCCGATGCTGACGGACATCTTCCGCGACCGGTTCAACGCGGAGGTCCTCGCCGTCGCGCCCTATCCGCCGCAGATCGTGTTCTGCAATCGGGAAATCGCCGGACTGGACGACCTGGCCGGCCTCAAGATCCGCGCCTCGGGCCGCATGACCGCGAAGCTGCTGGAGGCGCTCGGGGCGGAGGGCGTGAACGTCTCCTTCGCCGAAGTCCCCGGCGCGTTGCAGAACGGCGTGGTCGACTGCGCCGTCACCGGGGCCGGCTCGGGCTATTCCGCCGGCTGGTGGGAGGTGTCGACGCATCTGCTGCCGCTGCCGCTCGGCGGCTGGGACCCGGTGGTCACGGCCATGAACCTCGACCGCTGGTCCGGGCTCGATACGGGCGTGCAGGATACCATCCGGTCAACGATCGAAGCCGAGTTCGAGGACCCGGCCTGGGCCTCCGCGCAGAATGCGCTGACCGACGACATCGCGTGCCTGACGGGCAACGGCGAGTGCCCCGCGGGCGACGCGCGCTCGATGGTGCTGGTGGAGGTCTCGGACGCCGACTTCGCGCGGGCGCGGGATATCCTGACGACCGAGGTGCTGCCGGAATGGGCGGAGCGGGCCGGCGGCGACTGGGCGCAGCGCTGGAACGACAGCGTCGGCGCGGTGGTCGGCGTGACGCATCGAATGAGCCGGGCCCCGGCGGCGGAGATGGTGTGGATCGACCGGCTGCGGCGCATCAACCGGGGCGTCGCCCTGGTGGCGGGCACGATGTTGCTGGCCTGCGCGGGCTTCGTCCTGCTCGACATCGTGATGCGCCGCCTGGGCTCCTCGCTTGGCGGGACCGAGGAGATCGCGGGCTACGCGATGGCCATCGGCACCGCCTGGGGCATGTCCTACGCGCTCCTCGAACTCGGCCACGTCCGCATCGACCTGCTGCGCGCGCGCGGGGGCACGATGGCGCGGGCGCTGGCGGACGTGTTCTCGATGATCGTGCTGTCGGCCACCGTCGTCTTCGTCGCGGTGCAGGCCTGGCCCGTGGTCGCGCGCTCGCTGGAGAACGGCAGCCGCGCGAACACGCCGCTGGAGACGCCGCTCGCCTGGGTACAGGTGCCGTGGTTCGCGGGCTGGCTCTGGTTCGCGATCGTGTCCTGCGCGTTGACGCTGCTGACGCTGTCGATGGTGGTCCGGGGCCGCGCGGCGGAGACGGAGGCCGCCATCGGGGCCTTCGCCGAAGCGGATGCGCTCCTGTGATCGGGGCCGTCGCCGCCGGGCTGCTGGGCCTGCTCGCGCTTTCGATCCCGGTGGGGATCGTGCTGTTCCTGCTGGGCTTCGGGATCGACGCCTTCTTCTCCTCCTTCCCCCTCTCGCGGGGCCTCGGCGCGATGGTCTGGTCCTCGTCGAACTCCGCGACGCTGATCGCGATCCCGTTCTTCGTCCTGCTGGGCGAGTTGCTGGTCCGCTCCGGCGTCGCCGCGCGCACCTACGCCGCCCTCGACCGCTGGGTCAGCTGGCTGCCCGGCGGGCTGGTCCATGCCAACATCGCCACGGCCACGATGTTCTCCGCCACCTCCGGCTCCTCTGTCGCCACCGCCGCCACGGTCGCGACGGTGGCCATGCCGCAGGCGGAGAAGCTGGGCTATGACCCCAAGCTCTTCTCGGGGGCCATCGCCGCGGGCGGCACGCTGGGCATCATGATCCCGCCGTCGATCAACCTCATCGTCTTCGGGTTCCTCACGCAGACCTCGATCCCGCGTCTGTTCCTCGCCGGGCTCGTTCCGGGCCTGCTGCTGGCGCTCGGGTTCATGGCGATCACCGTCCTCATCTGCGTGATCCGCCCCTCGCTCGGCGGGGTGCGGCGGACGTTCCCCGTCGCGCAGATGCTGCGCGCGCTGGTGGACCTCGGCCCGATCATCCTGCTCTTCGCGATGATCGTCGGCTCCATCTACCAGGGCTGGGCCACGCCGACGGAGGCCGCGGCCGTGGGTGTCGCCGGCGCGCTGCTGATCGCGGCGGCCTTCGGGGGCGTCAGCCTCGACATGCTGCGCCTCAGCCTGCTCGGCACGATGAAGATCACGGCGATGATCATGCTCATCGTTCTGGGCGCGTCCTTCCTGAACTTCACGCTGGCCTCGGCCGGTCTGGG
Organism: uncultured Alphaproteobacteria bacterium; assembly: GCA_963757495.1. GTDB lineage: Bacteria > Pseudomonadota > Alphaproteobacteria > Rhodobacterales > Rhodobacteraceae > Jannaschia. The sequence continues at coordinate 373,492 of CAVWRZ010000016.1, read as the reverse complement.
CCGGGAGATCAACGCGATGATGGAGGGGCTGGGGCTCGGGCCCTTCGGGACGATCCTGATCGTCGTGCTGCTCTACGTCGTGCTCGGGTTCTTCATCGAGACGCTGTCGCTGATGGTCGTCACCATCCCGATCATCGTGCCCATCGTGGTGGCGCAGGGGTTCGACCCGATCTGGTTCGGCATCCTGATGATCGTGCTGATCGAGATGGCGCTGATCACGCCGCCGGTGGGCCTCAACCTCTACGTGGTGCAGGGGGCGCGGCGGTCCGGCACGCTGTCGGAGGTGATGCTGGGGGCCACGCCCTATGCGCTGGTCATGCTGCTGATGGTCTTCGCGCTCATCGCGATCCCGGACCTCGCGCTCTGGCTGCCCCGCGCTTTGGAATAAGCGGGCGCTGGAGTGATCAGAGCAACCCGTCGGGCATCTTCTGCTCGGCGGCCGTGTTCGCGCGCCGGAAGATCAGCGTCACGCCAGTGGAGACGATGACGATGAAGAGCGAGTAGAGGACGGGGACGGCCATCACAGCCTGCGCCTCGTCCGCGGGCCAGGTGAAGGCGATGATCGCGATGGCGAGGGGGCCGTTCTGGATCCCCGTCTCCAGCGCCACGGTGCGCGCGTTGCGTGGATGCAGGCGCAGGGCGCGCGCGAAGAGATAGCCGACGGCGATCCCGATCAGCCCGAGCCCGATGGAGGCGGCGTAGGTGGCCCAGCCGGTCGTCAGCAGGAAGCCCCAGTTGCGCGGGATCCAGGACAGGACGAGGAAGAGGATGAAGAAGAGGGCAAGAGCGCTCCCCGCGAACTCCGTCACCGCGCCGACGTTCGCGTTGAGCCGGCGCAGCCCCATGCCGACGGCGACGGGCACCAGCAGCAGGACCAGCGTGGCGACGATGTTCTCGCGCGGGATCTCCACGTCGAGCGCGCCGGCGTAGAGCACCAGCACCAGCGGGATCAGCAGCACGCCGAAGACCGTCGACGTCACCGTCATCAGCAGCGAGAGCGCGAGGTTCCCCTTGGAGAAGTAGGTGAACATGTTCGACGTCGTCCCGCCCGGCATGCAGGACATGATGAGGATGCCGATGGCGATGACCTCGGGCACGGGCAGCGTCAGCGCCAGCAGGAAGCCGATCAGCGGCATGAACCCGTATTGCGAGACCACGCCCACCATCAGCCCGTAGGGGCGGCGGAAGGCCAGCAGGAAGTCGCGCGGCGTCAGCGAGGCCCCCATGCCCAGCATGATGACGAAGATCATCGCCGCCAGGATCGCCTGTTCGAGCGGGCCGACCATCAGACCTGTCCTCCGGCGAGCGCTTCGGCGCGCACGTCGCGGCGCAGGATCTTGCCGACGTTGGACTTGGGCAGCTCGTCGCGCATCACCACCCGCCTGGGCACCTTGTAGGGCGTCAGATGCTTCTTGCAGTGCGCGCGCAGGTCGGCCTCCGTGAGCGCGCGGTCGTGCAGGACGACGTATGCCTCCACCCGCTCGCCGGTGCGCGTCGTCGGGCACGCCGATCACCGCCGCCTCCGACACGCCGGGATGGGAGACGAGGCAATCCTCGATCTCGTTCGGGTAGACGTTGAAGCCCGACACGATGATCATGTCCTTCAAGCGGTCCACGATGCGGAAGTAGCCGTCCGCGTCGCGGGTGCCGATGTCGCCGGTCCGAAACCAGCCGTCGCGCATCGTCGCCGCCGTCTCCTCCGGGCGCTTCCAGTAGCCGGCCATGACCTGCGGGCCGCGGGCCGCCAATTCGCCGGATTCTCCGACTGCGACATCCGCGCCGGCCTCATTCAGGCAGCGCAGGTCGGTGCCGGGCACGGGGATGCCGATGGAGCCCGCGCGGACCCGGCCCAGCGGGTTGAACGTCAGCACCGGGGCGGTCTCGGTCAGCCCGTAGCCTTCCAGCACCGGGCGGCCCGTCACCTCGCGCCAGCGTTCGGCCACGGAGGTCTGCAGCGCCATGCCGCCTGCGGAGGCGAACTTGAGGTGCTTCGGCGGCGTCTCGCGGAACCACAGCTCGTTCGTCAGCCCGTTGAAGAGCGTGTTGACGCCGCTCATCCAGGTCACGCGGTAGTTCTCGAACGCGCGCTTGAGGTTGGACAGCGGGCGCGGGTCGGGGATCAGGACGTTGCGCGCGCCCAGCCACCAGAACCCCAGCAGGTTCACCGTGAAGGCGAAGACGTGGTAGAGCGGCAGCGCCGTCAGCGCGACCTCCGCCCCCGGCTCCACGCCCTCGATCATCTCCATCGTCTGCTCCATGTTCACCAGCAGGTTGCGGTGGGTGAGCATCGCGCCCTTGGCCACGCCGGTCGTCCCGCCGGTGTATTGCAGCACGGCCACGTCGTCGGGCTCCAGCGCGCCGCGGTACTCCTCCACCGCGATGCCGGCCCCGGCCTGCCGACCGGCGGCGAGGGCCGCGGGCAGGCGGATGTGCGGGAAGTCCACCGGCGGCAGGCTGCGGGTCCAGTACCGCTGCACCAAGCGGACGATGCCGCGCGGGGCGGCGGGCAGGAACTCGGCGACCTGCGTGACGATGACGTTGGGGATCGCGTGGCCCTTCATCGCGGCGCGCACCTTGTCGGCGAACATGTCCACCACGATCAGCGCCTGCGGCTCGGCGTCGGCGAACTGCGCCGCCATCTCCCGCGCGGTGTAGAGCGGATTGACGTTCACGAGGATGCAGCCGGCCTTCATCACCCCGAAGGCGGCGACGGGGAAGGACAGCCCGTTGGGCACCTGCAGCGCCACCCGGTCGCCCTTCGACAACCCGCAGACCTCGCGCAGGTAGATCGCGAGCGCGTCCGACATCTCGTCCACCTGCGCGAAGGTGAGCGTGCCGTTCATGCCGTTGGGCAGGCAGCAGGTGAAGGCGGGCTTCGGGTCCATACAGGTGCGCCGACGGCCGCGATCATGTCGCCCAGCGTGCGGTAGCGCGGCGCGGTGATGTCCCGGCGCACGGACGCGCCGTAGAACGCCGTCCAGGGGCGGCTCTCGTCGTGCATGCTCTCTCCCCTTCGGCCCGATCCCTCCCGGTGGGCCGACCCGTTTGTCCCCGGTTTGCGGCACGGGGGCAACGACATTCGATCCGGCTCAGGCGGACGTCACGTCGCGCAGGGCATCCCCGGCATGGTGAAGGTCGCCGCGTACCGTGACCTCGCGGACGGCGTCGCGGCCCCGGACGATGCCCGCCGCGCGCCGCCGGTCCCGCCATTCGTCGATGTCGAGACCGGCGAGCGGGGCGAAGGTCGCGCGTCCCCTGCGCGGCGGGACGTGGACGGTGGCCCCGGTGTTGAACGGCGCGATCTCCGCCCGGTCCCAGACGGGGGCGAGGAGGGCGAGTGTGTCGAAGACGTGCCATTCGCTGGCGTAGCCGTGCCGGAGGCGGGCCTTCAGGTTGCCCTTCCCGAGGGCCTGCGACGGCCAGAAGAAGATGCGCGCGTTCAGCATCCCGATCCAACCCGCGGGCGTCAGGCCATCGTCCAGGATCCTGGCGAGGCGTTTTTCGGACAGGGGGGAATTGTCGGTGATCTGCACCCGCGTGCCGTCCGGCAGGGTCAGGGGGAGCGCCTTCGCGCGGCGGACGTCGGAGAGGTCGTGGCCCGCCATCGCCGCGAGACTGCGCGCCGTCAGCAATCCGTGCCGCCGGATGCCCTCGGCGCTGCCTTCCGCGGAAAGTCGGAAGAGACGCGGGATGCGGGCGGCGAAGGCTTCGGGCGTCATCCCACGCGGCGCTGCGCGGTCAGGGCGGACATCGGCAGCGGGCCGCAGGGCGTGCCGCCGGCCGAGACGGCGAGGGGCGTGCCGGGGGCGATGCCGGACTCCTCGACGAAGGTGCCGTCCACGCAGACGTCCTGCGCCCGGTTGCCGCCGTTGAACCCGAAGCCCGGATCGCCGCAGTCTGTCGCCGTACCGTCGGCGTTCCACGCCTGATAGGTGCCGTCGCTCTCGTAGCCGCCCATCGGAAAGGAGAGGGTTTCGGCGTCGAAGCGGAGGATGAAGGTCGTGTCGGGTGTTCGCTCGTCGAGGGACCATCGACCGAGGAGGGTGTCGTCGCGCCAGCCCTCGATGGCGAAGCCGGTGACGTCCTCCTCCGTCAGGATGCCGCGGGCACCGTCGGGGTAGGTGATCGTCCCCTCAACCCGGTAGCCCGCCGCGCCGGTCCAGCAGAAGGCGTGGGTCGCGGCCTGCGCCGGCGTGGCGAGGGCGAGGAGGAGGGCGGCGCGGATCATCCGTTCTCCCGCAGGACGTGGCCCGCAAGGTAGAGCGAGCCGCAGATGAGGATGCGGGCGTGTGGGGCGTCGGCGGTGATCGTGGCGATGGCGCTGGCGACGGAGGCGGCCTCCGAGGCCGGAAGGCGCGCGCGGGTCGCGGCGGCGACGGTCTGCGCGGCCGTGAGCGTGTTCGCCTCGCCGGGGATGGAGACGGCGTGGAGGTGGCGGGCTAGGGTTGCGAGGGGCCTCATGTAGCCGGTCGCGTCCTTGGTGTTGAGCATGCCGCAGATCAAGCTGCAGCGGCCGGTCCGGCAGGCGGGTCAGCGCCTCGGCCAGAGCGGCCCCGGCGGCCGGGTTGTGCCCGCCGTCGAGCCAGAGTTCGGCGGTGCCGGCAGCCTTGACCAGCGGACCGGAGCGCAGCCGTTGCAACCGCGCGGGCCATTCAACGTCGGTCATCGCGGCATCGGCCCCGTCGGCCCGGCCGAGCAGGCGCAGCGCGGCGATGGCGGCCCCGGCGTTGGCGACCTGATGCGCGCCGATGAGGCGGGGCAGCGGCAGGTCCATCAGCCCGTCCTCGTCCTGGAACACCAGCCGCCCGGCCTCCTCGGTCACGTGCCAGTGCTGCCCATGGACGTGGAGCGGAGCGCCGATCCGGGCGGCGCGGGCCTCGATGACGTCCAGCGCCTCCTCCTGCTGCGGGCCGACGACGCAGGGCACGCCGCGCTTCAGGATCCCCGCCTTCTCTCCGGCGATCTTCGCCAGGGTATCGCCGAGATAGCTCTCGTGGTCCATCGAGACGGGGGTGATGACGGTGAGCGCGGGGGTGATGACATTCGTCGCGTCGAGTCTCCCGCCGAGGCCGACCTCAAGCAGGGTCCAGTCCGCGGGGGTGCGCGCGAAGGCGAGGATCGCGGCGCAGGTGGTGATCTCGAAGAAGGTGATCGGCGCGCCACCGTTCGCCACCTCGCATTCGGCCAGCAGCCGGGCGAGGTCGTCATCCGCGATCAGTTCTCCGGCGACGCGGATGCGCTCGTTGAAGCGCGCGAGGTGCGGCGAGGTGTAGGCGTGGGTCGTGTCGCCCGCGCCTTCCAGCCCGGCGCGCAGCATCGCCAGCGTGGAACCCTTGCCGTTGGTCCCCGCGATGTGGACCACGGGGGGCAGCCGTGCCTCCGGGTGATCGAGCGCTTCCAGAAGCCGGTGGACGCGGTCGAGCACGAGGTCGATGACCTTGGGGTGCAGTGCCGTCAGCCGGTCGAGCACGACGTCCGGTGCCGTGCTCACCCGGCGGGCTCCGGGTCGGCGAAGGGGGGCTCCACGAGCGGGGTTTCGGCAGGGGCCGGCAGGTCGCCGTGGACGACGGGGCCCTGTCCGGTCAGCATCCGCAGGATCGTGGCCAGCTCCTCGCGCTGCTGCCCGCGGGGCGTGACGCGGTCGAGCATGCCGTGGTCGAGCAGGTATTCGGCGCGCTGGAACCCTTCGGGCAGGGTCTCGCGGATGGTCTGCTCGATGACGCGGGGGCCGGCGAAGCAGATCAGCGCGTTCGGCTCCGCGATGTGCACGTCCCCCAGCATCGCGTAGGACGCGGTCACGCCCCCCGTCGTCGGATGCGTCAGCACGACGACGTAGGGCAGCCCCGCCTCGCGCAGCAGCTCCACCGCGACGGTCGCGCGGGGCATCTGCATGAGCGACAGGATCCCCTCCTGCATCCGCGCGCCGCCTGCGGCCGAGAACAGGATCATCGGCCGGCCGAGCGCGACGGCGCGTTCGGCCGCCGCGATGATCGCGTTGCCGACATACATTCCCATGGAGCCGGCCATGAAGCCGAAATCCTGCGCCGCGACGACGACGGGGGTGCGCAGGATCTCGCCTTCGGCCACCAGCATCGCGCCGTCCTCCCCGGTGGCCTTCTGGGCGGCGCGCAACCTGTCGGGGTACTTCTTCTGGTCGCGGAACTTGAGCGGATCGTCGATCGGCTTGGGCACCGCGACCTCCGCGAAGACCCCGCCGTCGAAGAGGGCGAGGAACCGGTCGCGCGGGCCGATGTACATGTGATGGCCGCAATTCGTGCAGACGCGCAGGTTGTCGGCGAGTTCGCGGTGGAACAGCATCGTTCCGCATTCGTCGCACTTGGTCCAGAGGTTCTCGGGGACCTCGCGGCGGGAGAAGAGCGAGTTGATCTTGGGCCGGACGTAGTTGTTGATCCAGTTCATCGCGCATCCCCGCTCATGTCCCCGGCGGAAATACCCACGCGGGGGAGGGATTGCAATTCGGGCACCCCGCGGGCGCGGGACGGGGTGCGGGCAGGGTGCATGCCGTGCCCGGGATGATGCAGATCGACACGGCGCAGGATGGAGAGTCCCCGGGCCGGCACCGTCAGGCGCGGGATGCCAGCCCTGTCCGCCGGCGCACGAGCCAGAGCCGGACGCAGGCCCAGACGATGACGGTCACGATCATCTCCTGCCAGACGAGCGGGTCCGTGATCGAAAGCGCGTCAATTCCGAACGGCGTCGTGTAGAGCGCCAGTCCCGACAGGTTCCCCTGCAGCGACATCAGCAGGATGGCCGAGCAGTTGTTGAGGAAGTGCAGCCCCCAGGCCAGCCCGATCGACCCGGTGAGCCGCGTCAGGTCCGCCGCGACCAGCCCGAAGAGCGTCGGCGGCAGCATCGTCCAGGCCTGCCCGATCCCGGCGGAAGGGTCGAGGTGCAGCGCGCCGAAGGTCAGCGACGGGATCAGCATCCAGACGAGCGGGCTGCGGAAGCGCGCCGCGAGCTGCTGCTGGAGGTAGCCTCGGAACACCAGCTCCTCCGCCCCGGTCTGGATGGCGAGGGCCGCGAGGGCGACGGGCAGGAAGCTCAGGAACAGGGCCGGGGGCAGGTTCGGGACCGGCTCGAAGGGCAGCGGCAACACCAGCCCGATGCCCGCGTAGACCAGCCCGGCGATCACGATGGCCAGGCCGAAGTCGCGCGCGACCTTCGGCCCGAAGAGCCCGCGCCCCGGCCGGCCGTGCAGCACCCGCGCTGCGCCCATCGTCACCACGAGGGGAATGGCGAACATCGCGAGGAACAGCACCACCAGCGTCGGCGTCCCCCCAGTGTCGAGCGTGCGCAGATAGGCGAAGGCCTCCTCGGCCCCCAGGGTCCCGACGAGCGCCGCCAGGATCAGCGCGAACCCCCCGAAGTAGCCCAGCGCGATCGCGGCCAGCCCCACACCCGTGCGCCAGAGCTGCGGACGGGCGCGGGCGGGTGCCACGAAACGGTCGAATTCGGCGGTCCACATGCGCGTCGGTGCCCTCGTCCCCGGTTTTCCGCGTCTTGATAGGGGGACCGGGGCGGAGCGGCAATCGTCCTTGTCCCGCATTGCCCCGGCGTCTATCCCGAAGGCCCCGCATGACAGGAGACGCGACCATGGCGAAGGCCCCGACCGACAAGACCCACCTGCCCAGCCGCCATGTGACCGAAGGCGCGTCCCGCGCGCCGCACCGCAGCTACTTCTACGCGATGGGGCTGGCCGAGGAGGAGATCCACCAGCCCTGGGTCGGCGTCGCCACCTGCTGGAACGAGGCGGCCCCCTGCAACATCGCGCTCAACCGTCAGGCGCAGGCGGTGAAGCTGGGCGTCAAGCAGGCGCATGGCACGCCGCGGGAGTTCACCACCATCACCGTGACCGACGGGATCGCGATGGGGCACGAGGGGATGCGCTCCTCGCTGGCCTCGCGCGACGCCATCGCCGACACGGTGGAGCTGACGATGCGGGGGCATTGCTACGACGCGATCGTGGGGCTGGCGGGCTGCGACAAGAGCCTGCCGGGCATGATGATGGCGATGGTGCGGCTCAACACGCCGTCGGTGTTCATCTACGGCGGCTCGATCCTGCCCGGACGGCTCGACGGGCGCGACGTGACCGTGCAGGACGTGTTCGAGGCCGTGGGCCAGCATCAGGCCGGCAACATGACCGATGCCGAGCTGGAGATCCTGGAGCGGGTGGCCTGCCCGTCGGCGGGGGCCTGCGGCGGGCAGTTCACGGCCAACACCATGGCCTGCGTCTCGGAGGCCATCGGGCTGGCGCTGCCGAACTCCGCGGGGCCCCCGCGCCCTACGAGAGCCGCGACCAGTACTGCGTGGCCTCCGGCGAGGCGGTGATGCGGCTGATCGAGCGCAACATCCGGGCGCGGGACATCGTCACCCGCAAGTCGCTGGAGAACGCGGCGCGCATCGTCGCCTGCACCGGCGGATCGACCAACGCGGGGCTGCACCTGCCCGCCATCGCGCATGAGGCGGGGATCGACTTCGACCTGCAGGACGTCTGCGAGATCTTCCGCGACACGCCCTACTTCGTCGATCTGAAGCCCGGCGGGGCCTATGTCGCCAAGGACATGTACGAGGCCGGCGGCGTCCCGGTCGTGATGAAGGAGCTGCGCCGCGCGGGCCTGATCCACGAGGATTGCATGACCTGCACCGGGCGCAGCATGGGCGAGGAACTCGACATGGTCTCGCTGGAGGCCGACGGGCGCGTGATCCATCCCGTCGCCACGCCGATCACGCGGACCGGCGGCGTCGTCGGGCTGATGGGGAACCTCGCGCCCGAGGGGGCCATCGTGAAGGTCGCCGGCATGGAGCCGCAGCATCAGATCTTCACCGGCCCCGCCCGCGTGTTCGAGAGCGAGGAGGAGGCCTTCGAGGCGGTGAAGGCGCGCGGCTACGAGGAGGGCGAGGTCCTCGTCATCCGCAACGAGGGACCGGCCGGCGGTCCGGGCATGCGCGAGATGCTGGCGACGACGGCGGCGCTGTCGGGGCAGGGGATGGGCAAGAAGGTCGCGCTCATCACCGACGGGCGCTTCTCGGGGGCGACGCGGGGGTTCTGCGTCGGCCACGTCGGGCCGGAAGCCGCGCGCGGCGGGCCGATCGCGCTGCTGAGGGATGGCGACGTCATCACGCTGAACGCTATCGAAGGGACGATCTCCGTGGATCTTTCGGACGCGGAGATGTCGGAGCGGCGCGCGGCCTGGACGGGCCCGAAGGAGACGATCTACGCCTCCGGTGCCTTGTGGAAATACGCGCGGCTCGTGGGGTCGGCGCAGCTCGGAGCCTGCACGCATCCGGGCGCGAAGGAGGAGCGGCACGTCTACATGGACCTGTAGGGGTGAAGGCGCGGGGGTCGTTGCGACGGCTCCGTCATCCGGGGCGCTTTCCGGGCATCCCGTTCGAGCCGTCGCAGATCGACTTCATGTCCCGATCTGAGAGCGCGGCCACGGCTGCATCGCGTGGCAGGCAGCGACGGGCGCGTCCCTTCGGGGTCTCGACCGGTCCCTTCTGCCATGCACGGCCCGAAAGGGTATCGCGCGGCGATGCCCCGGGAGGGGGCCCGGGGATCGTCCGGGAGGGGCCTGCGTTCCGATCCCGGGCTTCGGCCTGCGCCGATGCCGGACCTCGATGCCCCGGTGACCGGCGACGGATCCGCGGGCCGGTCGGGGCAGGGGGTCTTCACGCCCATGAGCCGGATCATCGGATGCGTCGTGCTGCGGCTTTGTCGCGCAACGGCACGGCGACCCGGGTCCTGCGTTCGACGGGAGACGCCAGGTCGGCCGTGCCCCGGGCGCGCTCGAAGATCATCGGATCGCGCTCCCTTTCGCCGAACGTCTCGCGGGGTCCGACGCAATCGGGGCGTCGCTTCGCGATACCCTGTCGGTCGAGGCGTGACGGACCCGGACAGGCTGGCCTTCGAGATCGATGGGACCGTTGCGCTCGAGATCGCGACGGACCGTCGAACGATGCTGGCCGATCTCCGCCGCGATCTCCCGCACGGACATCCTCGCATCCACCATATCCTCGATCGTGCGCCGCTCGCGCAGGTTCGGCTCCGTGTGCGCCATCCCCGGCTCTCCCGGCTTTCCAGCACGACGAGGGGGTCTTCGCAGCTCGGTTCGGAACGTGCTCGTGAGGACTCAAGCTTGGTTGCGACACAGCCTCGATCCCTCACGTGACCTTCGAGCAGGCATGCCTGACGTGCCGTGCCGTGCTCGCATCCCATACAGGACAGCGCACCCGGTACGACCTTCGGCGTCCGACGGCATTTCCGAACCGCGGGCGTCGCGTAAACGATGACCTTCCGCCTCCATCCTTCGCAAGGCCTCGTCTCCGGCACAGGCGTGCGATCATCGACGTCAGGCGGCTCTGCGCGTGATTGCGTCTGACGCGCGTGCTGTCTTGCTGCCGTGATCGCATGCGGGTCCCTCGTGCGACCTGCCCGACTCGATCGTCGTCGGACCCATCGATGTCGGCTCCATCCATCGCAGGAATCACGACCATCGCAGGATCACGAACGATTTCGGGATGCATCCGCCGCAAAGGGCAAGCGTCCGGTCCTGCCGACTCTGATCGGCGCCGTTCCACGGCGGGGGTTCACCGAGGCGGCTGGTCCGGGGCGATGGCGGCGGCGCGGTGGCCGGCCGGCGAGCCGACGCGGAGGCAGGTCTCGGTGCCGTTCGTTACCCGGCAGGCGATTGCACGGCGATCTGGAGAGAGGGGGCGACGGACCGCACGGACGTTCGGCCGTGTCGTCGTCGATCTCGAGGGAGCCGTGGTCGAGACAGGGCCGGAGCCGCCTCATGCGGGCCGGGGCGCAGCGGATCGCGACGGCGAGGGGCGAGATGCCGGGAAGCTGGACGTCGCAGCCAGCCTTCGATGTCGTCGAAGATCGGCGCGGCACTCGCCTGCCGGATCCCCACCCGCCCGTCGGGCGGCGACCCTGATGTCGCCGGGGCGGGAGAGGTGCCCGAAGCCGGCATGGCCGACCGCTGCCCCTTCCGGGATCCTGCCTGCGCCGGACCCTGTCGGGCAATGGGCAGGGTCCGGCGCAGCCAGGATCCCGAGAGGGGGCAGCGGGCAGGGTATCCGCGCGGCGATGCCCGCAGGGAGGGAGCCCCGCCGGCCCGGGCGCGCGGGCGAGCCCCGCGCGCCACGCAGCACGACGGGCGGGCGCGGAGCGATGCCGGCCGGCCGGTGGGGAACCGCCCCGTTCGCCATGGGTCTCGCACCGATGGCGACCACATGGCTCACCGCGCGTCCCGGCCATAGGCCCATAGCCGCGCCGCGCCGCGCCGCCTGCGCGAAGGCCTCGCGGGCGGGGAGGGCTCGGGAGGCCTTCCGGTGGACGGTCCCGCAGGCGCGCGCACGCGACGCGCGGCCGCACCACCCGGTCCACGACGGACCGCCCGTTCGACGGGCCGACGGTCCCCAATCGTCGGCCGTCCCGTCTCGGCGTCCTCCAGCGCCTCGGTCACATCCTCGCCCCCACGCCGCAGCGCACCGCCGCATCCGGCGCGGTCCTCGTCGCCCGTTGTCGGCTCGACCTCCATCCGCGGATGCGATCGGGGATCGGCCGGCGCTTCGGCACGTCCTCCTCGTCGGACAGCCGCAGCTTCGCCGTCATCCCGGCGACCGGGATCCCGCGCGTCCCGAGCGCCGGCCGAAGCCGCCCGATCCTCCGCGAGGAGGGGCCGAACCGATGGCCGCGACGGCCTGCCAGCCAGTGCGCAGTGACCTTCCCCCCGGTCCTTGGACCGCCCCATGGTCCAGCCGACGATCCGCCGGCAGAAGGCATCCCGGACGACGGACGAGTGGACGAAGCCCGCCCGGGTCGGACCGCATGCGATGTCGCGCGCCATCGTCCCCGGACAGATGACGGAGGATGCCCCCCGACGAGCCGGGCGCGTCCCGTGCGACCCGAGCGCGCGACGGGCCAGCCGAGGCCCCGGCAGCACGTCGGCGGGGCGAACGCCTTCGAGAGGATATCGCGCGCCATGTGCAACCGCCGGTTCCTCTCGCGCAGCCGGGCCAGCTTACCGCGCTCGGGGCGCGTCGGGCCGCCGTCCCTCGCACCGGCATCGATCCCGGCCCGTTCGACCCGGCCCGTGAGGGTCGCGGCCAGGGCCCGACCTCCCGCGCACCCCTCACGCAGCACCCCCCCGCCCGCGCGATCACCCGATCCCCGACCCCCACGGCCCACCGCCCCCGGCATCCGGACACCTCCCGGTAGTGCCAGAACGGGCTCGCTCGGATACGATCTCGATGTCGTCGCCCTGCGCCGGCGATACGAAGACGGGCGGCCCTCCTGTGATCCGGTCGCCGCCCGTCCACTGCACGAACGACCGGGTCGTTCGGTCGGGGCAGTCTGTGAACGGCGGCTTCATGGTGTTCGAAAAGCCAGCTTTCGAACGTGTCCCGTTCAACGATCTGCTGGCCTGGAACCAGGGAGAGGACGTCGAGATCTCCGCACGCTACATCGGCGCGAGCCTGCCGCCACGGGTGAACCTGTCGTCGGGCGCGACCACCAACGCCGATCCCTCCCACACCTCCGCCTTTCGCGCAGAGCACGATCACCGTCGGGCGCTCGGCGTCCTCCTGAGTCACAGGCGACGCGCGCTGAAGCTGTCGGTGCGCTCGGCACTCCGGGGCTGGAAACGGACCGTGCGCCCTGCTCCACGCGATCCCTGAGCTGCACCGGGGGCCATCGTGCTCACCCCTGTCGCTTAGCCCCGAAGCCGTCCGCAGGCAGATCGTGGCCCGCGGCGCGCTCGGACGACGCCTCGACCGAGGTGTCCGTCGCATCCGCTCCGTCGTGTGGTCCCCCGGTCATCGCCGGCTCGTCCGGTTCCAGCCCCGGGAACCCGACCCGGGGACGCCGGCGGGGCCGCTCCCCTTCCCGTCCGGGATAGGGCGATTGCAGGTTTGGCGAACCCGTTGTCCAGGATCCTCCGAACCGGTCCGGACGTCGCTCGACGGGATCGGGGGCGATCCCATCGGGCCCCGTCACGGCCCGGACATGCGATCCGGGATCTTGCGTGGGGGCGATGGGCAGCCCTGCCCGGGCGATGGTGCGCATCGCAGCGGCCCGTTCCGGCCGCCGGGCCCGGATCGGGATCGGGGCCGCGTGTCGCATGCAACCGTGATCGGGCCGGGCGACATGCCCGCCGGTTCCGGATCCTCGACCGGGCGAGACGGGTGGCCCTCCACTCGAACGGATCCCGCTCTCCTCATGCCCTCCGCCGCGCCGAGAGGTCGGCCCACCCGATCCCCGCGGGCCCGAACGCCGCCGGCAGATCCCGCCCGAGGGCCGCGGCCGCGGCGGCTGCGGCCAACGGGGGGGCCATCATGATGCCGTAGCCCCCCTGCCCCGCGTTCCAGACGAAGCCCTCGACCCGCGGATCGGGGCCCACGACCGGGCCGCCGTCGGGCACGAAGGAGCGCAGTCCGGCCCAGCTGTGCGCGATGCGGCGCACCTCGATGGTCGTCTCGCGCCCGATCCAGTCGGCGAGCACGGCGACGTCCATCTCGTCGGGGCGGACGTCCTGCGCCACGTCCGGCGTCGCGTCGCCGGGCGATGCCATCAGACGGCCCGCGTCCGGCTTGACGTAGGCCCCGCCCGCCGTGAAATCGACGCAGGGCAGATGGGTCGTGTCCAGCCCGCCCGGCGCGTCGACGACGATGGCCGTCCGCCGTTTCGCCACCAGGCCGATCGGCGCGGTGCCCGCCATGGCCCCCACCGCCTCCGCCCAGGCCCCGGCGGCGTTCACCAGCACGCGGGCCCGGTGGGGTCCACCGACCGTCTCCACGGTCCAGACACCGTCCGACCGGCGCAGCGAGGTGACGGCGGAGCGGGTGGCGACGGTGCCGCCGCGCCGTCGGAACCCGGCGAGGTAGCCCTGCAGCAGCGCCGCGACGTCGATGTCGGACACGCCCGGCTCGTGGGCGGCCCGCGCCACCCGGTCGGGGCGCAGGAAGGGGACCATCTCCAGCGCCTGCGCGGTGGAAAGCTCGTGGACCGGGTCCGCCGCCGTGCCCGCGGCCAGCACCTCGTCGATCAGCCCCTCGTGGCCCGGCGGCACCACCGCGAGCGCGCCGCGCGGGCTCAGCAGCGGGCCGTCCACCAGGCCTTCGGGCGGAGCGCGGAAGAACGGCTCGGCCAGCGCGTTGATCCGACGGACGAGCGGGGTGCCGTAGTTGCGGGTGAAGAGCGCGGCGGACCGGCCCGTCGCGTGGTATCCGGGGGCCGCCTCGCTTTCGAGCAGCAGGACGGTCGCCTCCGCGGCGAGCTCATGGGCGGTGGAGGCTCCGGCCATGCCCGCCCCTATCACGATGACATCGTGGATCATTCCTGCCCTCCCGCGGCCCGGTGCCGTGCCAGCCGGCCTGGCCGCCACCTGACCGCAGCCCCGCCACGGTTGCAAGTTTTAAGATTTCGTTTGACTTGATGAAAGTTTTCTTACCAGCATGAAGGGTATGTTCCATGGGGGAGCCGGATGACCGAGCCGTTGCGACAGCGCCTGACCGCCGCCTCCGTCTCCGCCTCCCGCGCGGACCGGGCACTGGCGGCCTACATGCTGGCCGACCCGGGCACCCTGCCCTTCGAGACGGCCGCGAGCCTCGCCGCGAAGGTCTCCGTCAGCGAGCCCACCGTGGGGCGCTTCTGCCGCTCGCTGGGCTACACCGGCTTCAAGGATCTCAAGGCGCATCTGAAGGCCGAGATCGGCGACGGCCCCTGGCTCATAGGCGACCGCCTGCGCGACCTGCAGGCCCGGCACCGCGCCGGGGAGGATCAGCTCGCCGGCGGGCTGGAGCTGGAGATGGCGGCGCTCGTCGCGGTCTACGAGCTGGCGCAGTCGGACGCCTGGGCCACCGTCGTCAAGCGGCTGGCGACCGCCGACGCCGTCTTCGCGGCCGGCTTCCAGACGGAGCGCGGCATGGCGCAGATCTTCGTCAACCAGCTCCAGTACCTGCGAGACGGCGTGCAGCTCCTCGACCTCGCGGACGGCAACTTCGCCCCGGTGCTGGCGCGTGACGGCAGCGCCGCCCTCGTGATCTTCGAGGCGCGCCGCTACTCCCGCCTCGCCCAGGACCTCGCGCTGGCCGCCAAGGCCGCGGGCATCCCCGTGACCCTCGTGACCGACCCCTATTGCGACTGGGCGCACGAAGCCGCCGCGGAAGTCTTCGTCGTGCCCACGCAGTTCAACCTGTTCTGGGAATCGACGGCGCAGATGGCCAGCCTCGCCAACCTGCTGGTGAACGGCGTGTTCATGGAGCTCGGGCCCGCGGTGGAGGACCGGATGGACCGGGTGGCCGGCCTCTACGACCGTTTCACCGGCCATGTCGGCACCGCGCCGGTCCGCCAGAAGCCGAAGATCAGACAAACCCCAACCGAAGGATGACACAGATGCGAAGCGCGACCCTCACGACCCTCATGGCGGGCACGGCCTTCGCCGCCGCCCTCGCCACCGCCGCCACGGCGCAGGAGGCGGTCATCGCCTTCGACGCGGGCGAGCTCGGGGCCACCTCCTACGATCCGGTGACCTCGTCCAACCTCAACACCGCCACCTCGATGATCTACGACCGCCTCGTGGAGCAGGACGCCGACCAGTCGTTCCATCCCCACCTGGCCACCTCCTGGGAGGAGGCCGCGGACGGCATGTCCTGGACCTTCAACCTGCGCGAAGGCGTGACCTTCCACGACGGCACCCCCTTCGACGCGCAGACGATCGCGGACTGGATCCCGGACTACGCCGACACCGAGAACGCCTTCCTGACGGCGGCCATCGAGAGCGTCGAGGTGATCGACCCGCTGACGGTGCGCTTCGTGATGAACCGGCCCGAGCCGAACCTGCTCTACAACCTCGGCTCCGGCTTCATGGGCATCCCGTCGCAGACGGCCGTCGACGAGATGGGCGCGGATTACGGCGTCGCGGGGGCCGTCGGCACCGGGCCGTTCAAGCTGGAGCGGTTCGACATCGGGCTGGAGACGGTGCTGGTGCGCAACGACGACCACGCCTGGTCCTCCGACCTGTCCGAGAACCAGGGGGCCGCGCATTTCGAGCGCCTGACCTTCCGCGAGATCCCCGACCAGTCCACCGCCTTCCTCGAGCTCAAGACCGGCGGCGTCGACGTGCTGCTGGGCGTGCCGACCGACTTCCTGCAGGTGCTGGAGGCGGAGGCCAACGTCACCGTGATCCAGATGCCCGGCACCGGCATCAGCTACATGCCCATCAACGTCACCGCGGCACCCTTCGACGACATCCGGGTGCGCGAGGCCACGGGGCTGGCCATCGACCAGGAGGCCATCGTCGCCTCGATCTACAACGGCGTGGGGGCGCCGGCGCACAACTTCCTGATCTCGTCGCTGCCCGAAGCGACGGTCGACGACGCGCTCAACGTCCGCCACGACCCCGCGCGCGCGGCCGAGCTGCTGGACGAGGCCGGCTGGACCATGGGCGACGACGGCGTGCGCGCGAAGGACGGCGTGCCGCTGGAGGTGAAGCTCTTCACCCAGAACGGCAGCGAGTTCACCGTGCTGACCCAGGTGGTGCAGGCGCAACTGGCCGAGATCGGGATGCAGGCGGAGATCACCGTCTTCGACAGCTCCACCATCCGCGACGAGTACAAGAACAACCGCCATCAGCTCGCCGTGCGCTCCTACGACTGGAACAACTCCGACATCCTCGACTGGTTCTTCTCCGGCGAGCGTCTGGGCTATCCGAACGTCTCGATGTGGAACGACGCGGAAGGCGAGCGGCTCAACAAGGTCGCGATGCAGGAGAGCGCCAACTCGGACGAGCGCATCGCCAACTTCACCGCCTACCACGAGTACATCCTGAGCCAGCATCTGATGGTGCCGATCTACCAGCCGACGACGAACCTCGCCTTCAACGCCGACACGGTCACCGTGCCCGATCCGGTGCGCGGCACGAGGTTCCGGTCGCAGACGGTCCTGGACATGAAGCCCGTCGAATAAGTCCCCGCCGCCCGCCCCTCACCCGGGGCGGGCGTTCTGCGTTCCGGCCCGCCGGGGCACCCGGAGAACTCGAAAGGAGGCGACCCGATGCTGCTGCGATACGTCTTCTTCCGGACGCTGATGCTGATCCCGGTGTCGATCTCGATCTCGGTGGTGATCTTCGCCATCGTCCACCTGCTGCCGGGCGATCCGGTGGACAACCTGCTGCGCGTGGGCTCCTCGCCCTCCGATCGCGCGGCCCTCGTGGCCAAATACGGCCTCGATCAGCCGCTGGTCGTGCAGTATTTCCGCTGGATCCTCGCCATGTTCCAGGGCGACTTCGGGGAGGCCATCGTGCTGCGCCGCCCGGTCGCGGACCTCATCGGGCAGAACCTGCCCTATTCGCTCCGCCTCGGGGCCGCCGCCTTCGCCTTCTCCTCCATCGTCGGCATCGCGCTCGGCACGGTCTCCGCCACCACGCGCAACGCGGTGCTCGAACAGTTCGTGCGCGGCTTCATCCTGCTGGGCTCCACCGTCCCCGGCTTCTGGCTCGCCCTCCTCCTCATCCTCGCCTTCGCCGTCCAACTCCAGTGGTTCCCCGTCTCGGGCGCCACGGGGCTGGGACGCGCTGGTCCTCCCGGTGCTGACCATCGGCTTCGGCGGCGTGGCGCTCGTGGCCCGCGTCACCCGGGTCGCCCTGATGGATGCGCGGCGGGAGGATTTCGTCACGCTGCTGCACGCCAAGGGCCTGCCGGCGCGCACCATCCTGTTCCGCCACCTGATGCCCCACGCGATGCTCCCCGTCGTCACGATCCTGGCGCTGCGCATCGGCTGGATCCTCGGCGGCGCGGTCACCGTGGAGTTCGTCTTCGGGCGCCCCGGCCTCGGCTCGCTGCTGATCCGCGCGCTCGGGCAACGGGACTATCCGGTGGTGCAGGGCTGCCTGCTGATGCTGGCGCTCGCCGTGATGCTGGGCACGCTGATCGGCGACGTGGCGCAGGCCGCGATGGATCCACGGGTGAGGGAGGCCAAGACATGACTTCGATGACCGGCACGGCGGCCCGCATGATGGGCGGCTTCGGCAACACGGCCCTGGGCCGCGCCTTCGGCTCCTGGCTGGGCCGGATCGCGGGCGGCTTCCTCGTGCTGCTGCTGCTGACGGCGATCTTCGCGCCCTGGATCGCGCCCTTCGACTACGCCGCGCAGGACCTGATGAACGGCAACCAGCCGCCCGGCTGGCCGCACGTGCTGGGCACCGACCAGTTCGGCCGCGACGTCCTCTCCCGCGTGATCCACGGCGCGCGCACCTCGCTCTCGGTCTCCGCCACGGCCATCGCCATCTCCATCACCGTCGGCATGACGCTCGGGGCCGCGGCGGGCTACTTCGGCGGCCTGTTCGAGCGCGTCGTGATGACCGTGGTGGACCTCACCTGGTCCTTCCCCGACATCCTGATCGCGCTCATCTTCGTGGCCATCATCGGCCCCGGCCTCACGTCGACCACCTTCGCCATCGCCATCGCCTATCTCGCGCAGTTCACCCGGCTGACCCGCGCGCAGATCGTGCGGCTCAAGCGCGAGACCTTCATCGAGGCGACGATCAACCTCGGGGCCAAGCCGCACCACATCCTGCTCAACATCTGCTGCCCAACGCCATCGCCCCCGTCATCGTCGTCGGCATGCTCGCCATCGGCGACGGCATCGTGCTGGAGGCGACGCTGGGCTTC
Source organism: uncultured Alphaproteobacteria bacterium (assembly GCA_963757495.1). Classification (GTDB taxonomy): domain Bacteria; phylum Pseudomonadota; class Alphaproteobacteria; order Rhodobacterales; family Rhodobacteraceae; genus Jannaschia. The sequence continues at coordinate 354,799 of CAVWRZ010000016.1, read as the reverse complement.
TTCGGGCTGGGCGCGCAGCCGCCGACCCCCTGCTGGGGCGCGATGATGTCGAGCGGCACGGCGCAGCTGTTCCTCGTCCCCATGGGTCATCATCTTCCCCGGCGTCGTCGTCGCGATCACCGTCGTGATGATCAACCTCTTCGGCGACGAGCTGATCCGCGCGCTCGACATCCGCGACCGGATCCGGGGCGCCTGACTGCTCTCGGTCCGCGATCTCCAGGTCGCCTTCGGCCCCGTCGCCCCGCTCTCGGGCGTCAGCTTCGACGTCGGCAAGGGCGAGACGCTGGGCATCGTGGGCGAAAGCGGGTCCGGCAAGTCGCTCACGGCCATGTCCGTCATGGGGCTGCTGCCGCTGTCGGGCGGGCGCATCACCGCGGGCTCCATCACCTTCGACGGGCAGGAGCTGACGACCTTGAAGGAGAGCGCCTACCGACGCCTGCGCGGCGGGCGCATCGGCCTCATCACGCAGAACCCGATGACCTCGCTCGACCCGCTGCAATGCATCGGACCGCAGGTGGACGCCGTGGCGATGCTCCATCTGGGCATGACGGCGAAGCAGGCCCGCGCCCGCACCGTGGAGATCCTCGGCACCCTGCGCATCCCCGACCCGGCCACCATCTGCGACCGCTACCCGCACCAGATGTCGGGCGGCATGAAGCAGCGCATCGTCATCGCCATGGCGCTCGCCGCCGACCCCGACGTGCTGGTGGCCGACGAGCCGACGACGGCGCTCGACGTGACCGTGCAGGCCCAGATCATCCGCCTGCTCGACGACCTGGTGAAGAGCCGCGACCTCGCCCTGATCCTCATCACCCACGACATGAGCGTCGTCGCGCAGACCTGCGACCGCGTCGTCGTGATGTATGCCGGCCGCGCCGTGGAGCAGGGCCCGGTCGGCGCCATCTTCGACACGCCCCAGCATCCCTACACGCAGGCGCTCATCGGCTGCATCCCGCGCGGGCTGACCGAGGGCGAGGCGCTCACCGGCATCGCGGGCACCGTGCCCACGGTGCTGAACTACCCCCCCGGCTGCCCCTTCCACCCCCGCTGCGACCGGGCGCAGGACGTCTGCGCGAGCGTGGTCCCCGAGTTGGCCGCCTCCGCCACCGGAGCCGTCGCCTGCCACTTCCCCGGGGTCGCGCCATGACCGCCGCGCTGATGGAGGTCCGCGACCTGACGAAGCGCTTCACCGCCCCCGGCGGCCCGTTCCGCAAGGCCCGGGTGATGCACGCGGTCAACGGCGTCGGCTTCGACCTTCCCCAGGGCCGCACCATCGGCGTCGTGGGCGAATCCGGCTGCGGCAAGTCCACCCTCGCCCGCCTGATCCTGCGCCTGATCGAGCCCACGTCGGGCACCGTGCGCTTCGACGGCGACGACCTGCTGGCGAAGTCCGCCTCCGAGATGCGCCGCCTCCGCGCCCGGATGCAGATGGTGTTCCAGGATCCCTATTCCGCCATCGACCCGCGCTACACCGTCGCCCGCGCCGTGGAGGAGAGCTTCGTGGTGCAGGGCCGGAAGCCCGACCCGGGCGAAGTGGAGGCGCTCCTCGAGATGGTCGGACTGAACCCCGGCCTCGCCACCAGCTTCCCGCACCAGATCTCCGGCGGCCAGAAGCAGCGCGTCGGCATCGCCCGCGCCCTCGCCCTGCGCCCCTCGCTCCTCGTGCTCGACGAGCCCACCGCCTCGCTCGACGTCTCGGTGCAGGCGCAGATCGTGAGCCTGCTCGAAGGGCTGCGCGCCGATCTCGGGCTGACCTACCTCTTCATCAGCCACGACCTCTCCCTCGTGCGCTACTTCTGCGACGAGATCCTGGTGATGTACCTCGGCCGCGTGGTGGAGGCGCTGCCCGACACCGACCGCGCGCCCCGCCACCCCTACACCCGCACATTGATGGAGAGCACCTTCGCCGCCGACCCGGCACAGCGCCGGGTCATCGCCCCGCTCGAAGGCGAGGTCCCCTCCCCCTTCGACCTGCCGCCCGGCTGCGCCTTCGCCGACCGCTGCCCGAACGCCGACGCGCTCTGCCGCAGCGAGACCCCCGCCCTCGATCCGCGCGGCGGCCATCCCGTCGCCTGTCACCACCCGCTCTGAGAGACCGACCTTGTCCTTCAACGTCCTGACCGCCGAAATCAGCCACGAGACGAACACCTTCAACGTCCATCCGACCACGCTGGACGATTTCCGCGACCGCATCCTGCTCGACGGTCCCGCGGCGATCGCCGCCCGGGGCGACGCCAACACCGACCTTGCCGGTCTGCTCGACGTCGCGCGCCTGCGCGACTGGAACGTGACCCATGCCGGCAGCGCCGGTGCCGGACCCGGTGGGCGCGTCGCCGATGTCGCCTTCGACGCCCTCTGCGCCCCGGTGATGGAAGCGGCGGCGCGTGGCGGCTGGGACGGCGTGCTGCTGATGCTCCACGGCGCGATGGTCACCGCCTCCCGGGACGACGGCGAGGGCGAGATCCTGCGTCGGCTCCGGGCGATCACCGGCCCCGACCTGCCCGTCGCCGTCACCCTCGACCCCCACGCCAACGTCAGCCCCGCGATGTGCGACCTCGCCCAGATCCTCGTCAGCTACACGACCTACCCGCACGTCGACATGCGCGCCACGGGCCGGCGCACCGCCGAACTGCTGCATCGCGCGATGGCCGGGGAGATCCGGCCCGCAACCCTTCGCGCCCATCGACCCATGCTGGAGGAAGCGAACGGCGGGCGCACCGATCTCGGTCCGATGATCGAGCGCCACGCCCTCGCCCGCGCCGCCGAGGCCCGCGCCGACATCCTCGCCGTCAGCATCAACGGCGGATTCCCCTGCGCCGACGTCCCCTTCGCCGGGCCCACCGTCCTCGTCGTCCACGACACGGCCCGGACGGGCCCGACCGCTCCGCAGACCATCGCCGAGGGGATCGCCGACGACATCTGGACCCGTCGGCGAGAGGCCCTCAACACCTATCTGACGGTCGCAGAGGCCGCCCGGGTGGCGGCGGAATGGTCCGGTGCCGCGCCCCTGGTCATCGCGGACTACGCGGACAATCCCGGCTCCGGGGCCTACGGCGATTCCACCGCGCTGCTGTCCGCGCTGCTGGACGCGGAGGTGCGGAACGCCTGCTTCGGCCCGATGATCGACCCCGTCGCGGCGCGCGCGCTGCAATCCGAACCCGTCGGCGGCACCGTCAGCCTCGCGCTCGGCGGCCGGACCGATCCGCAGGTTCGGCGGGGGTCCGCTCGACCTGACCGGGACCCTGCGCTGGCGCGGCGACGGTGATGTCGTCGGCACCGGGCCGATCCTGCACGGACAACGCCGCAGCTTCGGCCCGACGGCCGTGCTCCGCGTGCAGGACATCGATATCCTCATCGTCAGCATCGCCCATCAGATCCTCGATCTCGCCCAGTTCGAGACGTTCGGCATCGACCCCCGCGGCTGTTCCACCATCGCCCTGCGCTCGATGCAGCACTTTCGCGCGGCCTTCGCTCCCATCGCCGGTCGGATCGTCGATCTGCGACAGCGGGGCGCTGTGCACCGTCGACTACGCGTCCCTGCCCTACCGCAATGTCCTGCGTCCGATCTTTCCGCTCGACGCGGTCTGACACGGGTCGGACCGGGGCTTCGGTTCCCGGGTCCGATGGGGGATCGATGCGATGTGGATCGGTGGAACGGGGCGCTGCTCCGACCGGCCCCCCGACCCTCCGCGGGCAGGGCGACGGCATCCGGTTGCGCCGTGGGAACGGTGATATCCTGCGCGGCGCTTCCGTCATCGACGCCCCGGACCGAGGTGCGAGCGCCGATGGACCGGCCCATATCGCCGGGGACATCTGCCGCGCCGCCTGACGGCTCCGTTCGAAACCACGCGTGCCGTCGGTGGGGAACCCGCCGGGCCACGGCATGTCGGAAGCGTTCGTCGGCACCGTGGAGCGGGCGCAGGTGAACGTCATGCCGTACCGAGACAAGATCCGAACCGACAGTTTCGAGCCCCTCCGCCTGCAAAGCCTCGACGTCGCGCTCATGGGCACCGCGCTCCGTCCGAGTTCGACGATCGTATGCAGGTGCTCGGCAATCAGCGCGGAAGCTTCGTCACGCGCCGCGTCCCGCTCGTCCCGCATGCGGTCGCAGCGTCCGCCTCCGCCCGTGCCGTCCGATCGGTGAGCGCCGCCTGTTCCGCCCGTGATCGTCGAGACGTGCGCGTCGCGCATCGCGGGCGGTCCGTGCATGAACCGGATCGGCCTCCCTCCGGCAGCGCGGTCCGGGCCCGTCCTCGTGCGGCCCGGCGATCCCGACGTCTCCGCCACCGGATCACGCCGCATCGCGTCGGATCCGGAGCGTGGCTTCGGTCGTGGCGCGTGTCCGGCCCCGAGCCGGCGTCAGGGCGGCGGGCTCGGAGAGGGAGGCGGGAACCGCGATACCGCAAACCGCATCTTCCCCGGCGCGTCCGGTCTCATGCCTCGAGCATGGGGCCGACGGTTCCGGGCGATCCTCCATCGATGGCGGCGCGCATCCGCTCGATCACGGGGAGGGATCGCCGGCGGGAAGATGGTCGCGGCCCGGCCGGACTGCCCCCCGTCTCGATCGGCCAATCCGGCACGGCCCCATCGCGGAAGGTCGGCCTGGGGCGGGGCCGTTCTTTCCCCTCCACGTCCGGGCCGAGCGGGTGATGAGGGCGCGGCGGAGCTCCCGTTGGTCGGGGGCTCGTTGCGCGCCCGGGTCGGCGGCGCTTCCTCCCTGCGGGCCCGGCCGTTCTCCCGGAAGGGCGGGATCGCCGTGCCGCCGCGTGCGACGATGGCACCGTGGCGGCGTCATGTATGGCAGGCGGCGTCCACCGCCCCCTTCCGGCACGTCCCTGCGTGATGCCCTGCCGCCGCCCGGCAGGGTCCTGCCGCAGGCGGATCCCGGAAGGAGGCAATGGACACCGGCTGCTGCCATGCCCCCGCCACGGCCCCCGCGCCCGCCCGCCGCGCGCGCGCCCCGTCGCGATCCGCAGGTCGCCCGACCCCCGACGGACCGTCCGGTGAAACGGGGCACTCGGCTCGGCCGGCCGCTCCTCGTCTCGCAGACCGAGGAGCATGTTGCGCCGCGTCGCGCGATGCTGCCCCGCTGTGCGGCAGACCCGGCGCCCGGATACGCCGGGGGACCGTCGCACGGGATCGACGCGTCGACGGCGGCGCAACGGGCCTGGACGTTTCCACGGACGGCCTCCGCCCGGATCATCTCGTCCCTCGGCGGATCCGACCCGGAACGCCTGATCCGCCTGTCCCCGGTCCGCGCCTTCAACCGTTCGAGCTGATCCCGACACCTGCCGCCATCGTCCCTGCGCCCCCGAGAAACAGTCGCTGCGTCCCGCCGATCCGTCGAACGGCATCGGCGATCGACCTGGCCTCGTCCCTGCCCCACTCCGGCCGCCGCAGCTTCGGCGCACGCTCTTCGGGCCTGTCTCGCCTTCCCGCCATCCCCCGGTCCTCCTGACATCGCGATGAAGCCATCCCGGTCGATGGACCACTCCCGTGGGGGCACTCCGGGCGCAACCTCACACCGTCGATCCCCCGGCCGAGCGCGCGGGTCGATCGTCACGATGGGGCCGACTGTCGGGCATGGCGCGTGCCTCACGAAACGACGCTTTTCCCAGGAACCGGGTCCAGACAGGGTGGCCGGTCCGCGCAAGGGCCGTCGCCGGCAAGGAGGTGTAGCGAAGGTGGTCCCCCACATCGGTCGGCCCGATACCGATCCGGAACCTCCCGCGCGGACCCGCACGCTCCACCATCGCCTTGTGATCCGCCACCGCGGACCGCAATGCCTCCAAGGGGGACCGCGCACCTATCGCCTTCGTCCCCGGGCACGACCGACGCCCTGTCGATCTTCCGCGCCAGCGCTGCCCCGACCTTCGGTGCGACCCGCCCCCGGGAGCGATCCGAAAGCATCGGGGGCATCGCCTCTGCCGGGACCTGCCCGGCAAGGATCCGGAACGGATCCAGCGTTCCAGCTTCGTGCCGCGGCGCTGGATCGGGCCGGGACCGGGAATGCCGATGGGGCGGGGCGGGCCCCATGACATGCGGGATCGAGGGCGAAATCCTCCTGAATGAGGAAGACCTCGGACGGACCTCCGCGTCGAGCGATCCCGTCAGGGTCCGGTGCCTGCCGGGTGGGTCTGCCGGGTGGCGGACGGGCGTCGTCGGGCCCGATCCGCGTCGTGGGGATGTGCGATCCACCGCGAGGGACGACGACGCCGATCACGATCGTCGGACTTGCAGTCCCGGCTTCGACCCCGTTCCACGGATCGCGAGCATCGGCCGTCGTCATGCCCGCCACCACGAGGGCGCGTCCGGCCGCGGATCGTTGCGTCCGGCCCGAAGCGATCCCGGAAACACCCCGGATCGCGGTGTTCACCCCCGACCACGGCGGCGGGCACCGCGATGGCGCACACGGCGATCCCGCCGGTCTGGCACCCGGGCCGACGACGTCGCCGCCGGCCCGGATCGCGAGATCGCCGCCCGCGATCACCTGCGTCTCCGGGGCGCGCGGTTTCGCCAGGGAAGCCTCCGACACCGTATCCCCGGCAGGACGCCGCGATATTTCGCGTCGAACGCCCGGCCGATGGTCGCGGGGCGGCCGTCCTCGCAGCTCTCCGGGTGAACGGCCCGATCGGGATGGCGCGCCCCGCCGTCCGGGTCGCCCGGGATGACACGGCGAGGGATGGCCGCGAAGCCCCGCGTTCGGCACCGGCCGGGCGTCGCCGCCGGCCACCGCGCCGCAATTGTCCTGCTGCCGGTCGAAACCGTCGAACCCGACGATGATATCCCGCGCCGCCCGCGAAATCAGCCTGCGCGCCCCCGTCGCGCGATCGCGCCGGACGGTGTCCCCGAAGGCCGGGAAGGTCGCCTCGTGGTCGGGGAAGCGGTGACCGCTTTCGCGTCGATCTCCTCGAGGCTCGCCGCCTCGGAAAGACCCGGCAACCTTTAGGATCCTCGCGGCCCGTGCCGTCAGCGGTCCCGCCGTCTGCACCCTGCCGTAGGAGCGCAGCCAACCCGCCGTGGACGTCAGCCGACCGTGCCGCCGGACGGCCGATCGATGGACCATGGGGCCGTCGCGGCGACCTCGTCCGGGCGTTCCCGGCCCGAGCGGTGCCCGCGCAGGGGACCGTCGACGGCAGCATGGACACCACCGTGACCAATGGGGGGCGACGGTCGCGTCGGCGGCGCCCCGCCCCTGCGCCGCACCCGCCGCAACGGGCTCACCGGCTTCGACGTCGGCGCACCCGGCGTCGATCGGACACCCGCGCCACCGCCCCGCGGGCCACCGCCGCCGAGGTCCCGGGGCCGGTCGCCGTCCCGGGCGGACCCGCCGCGCTCGGCCTGCCGGCGGGCCATGGGCTCACCGCCTTCGGTGCCGCCATCCTGCCGGGCGATGCAGGGCCCGTTCGAGAGTGGGCACCGGCTCGGACGGGGTCCCTGTCGTCGCCATCGAGACCCTGCGCCCCGGCGTGATCGGGCCAACCGCATCGTCTTCGACGCCACCGGAGCGGGTGCCGGCGTGCGGCACGCGGGCGACATCCTCGCCGGACGGGGCCGCGGACGCCCGCGTGGCGGTGGACGACGGCCGGATCGCCTCCGACCGGGGGTGGCGCTACGGGCCGGGTCCATCGCCCTGGCGGACGCCCGCAGCGCGGCCCCGACCGTCGCGGTCGACCCGAGCGCACGGGGGGCCATCGGCATCGCCGGCACGGACGTCACCGCCGGCGCGCTCCGCATCGTCGTCATGCGGCGCGGCGGCCGCTACACCCTGTGCGGGCGGGCGCACCGCCCCGATCGCCCTGTGCGACAGGTTCGGCGATCTCGTGGCGCAGGCGGACGATCCCGTCATCCGAAGGAACCGCGCCCGTCCGGGTCGACGGCGGGCGGATGATCTCCGGCGGCACCGTCGATGCCGGTTGGATACGGACGCGCGTGCTGGCCCGGGCGGACATCGGCGCGCGCGGGTTCCAGCCGCAGAAGCGCTTGCCCGACCCGGGACCGGCGCGGGAGGCCAAGGACCCCTGCTTCGACATCGCCCTCCTCGCCCCCGCCAGCATGCGGGGAGCGGACCTCCAGATGCCGAGGCGTGCCTCATCGCCGCAAGGGCCCTCGGTGCCGCGCAGAACCTCCGCTTGGAAACGCTGGCCCCAGGGTGGTGGAGGGCCGGACCCGAGGGGCCGGTCACCGGATCCCGCGCTGCGGTCGGTACCGCCATCGCCTCTCCCACCCGCCAATCCCGCAACATGCTGTTCCGGAACGGTTATACAGCCCTGTCCCCGCGGTGGGAAACCCGATTGCCAATTGGCAATCGCTCAGAGGGGGTGGCGGTCGGCGAAGGTTCCGAAGAAGGCGAGAAACGCGGCGTCCGGGTCTCGCGGCGCATCGCGGGAGGCCGCCCATGTCCGCCACTCCCCCTCGATGTGGTAGATGTCGTAGCCCGGATAGCGCAGCCGTGCCGTCTCGTAGGTGCGGGTCTGCAGCGCCGGGCCGCGCCCGTCGAGCCACGCCGGGCGGGGCTTCGGATCGGACCCGGCGGCAGACGGATCGCCGGCATCGGGCACAGCCGCGCCGCGTCCGCCGCCCTCCGCCGACCCGCCCGCCTGCATCCGGCGCTGCTCGCGACCGACCCTGGAGAACGACAGCTCCCGTTCCGCGGCCCCCTGCCATCCTTCTTCCGCCAGCGCAGCTCGACATGCGTGACGCTGCGCCCGGTCTTGATCGGCGCCACCTCGACCACGTAGTCCGACAGCTGGTTGACCTCGGCCACCGCCGGCACGATCGCGCGCAGCTTGAGGTTGGACCAGGACGTCAGCTTGCCCCTGGGCACGCCCAGGATGCCGCGCAGCTCGGCCAGGGTGAACTTCTCCGCGGAGCGCCAGCGCAGGTTGCCGCGCTTCTGCACCATCTCGTAGAGCGTCAACGCGTATTTGGAGGTCAGCGCGAACATGACCTCGCGCCGCAGCCGCGCGAAGACGGTGGAGTTGCCGATGATCCTGCGAAGCCGCGACGGGATCTCGTACTTCAGCAGACCGTCCGAACGCAGCGTCTCGACGTTGCCCCCCAGAAGCTGCACCCGTTCGATCGCGGGCTCCCCGTCCCAGACGACCCGCACCTCGACGATCGCGCTCATCAGCCGTTCGAGCGAGGCACCGATGCGGTCGTTGGAATCGTGCGATCCCCGGAGCAGCGTCTTGGCGATCACATGGGTCACGGGCTTGTCGATCGCGTCCCACGCATTCTCCAGAAGCAGATTGTGGATGCGACGGTCCGCCAGGGTGAGCGGCGTCACCTCGACGACACCGACGAGCTCCCCGGGTTTCACCAGGCTTTCGGTACCTGGCCGGGCGTCGAGCGTGCGGTATGCCTTGGGGGGGGAGGGTCACGACCTACGCCGTATCCCTACGCCGGTTTCCGAACCCATATAGGATATCTCCGGTCACCCCCCGTCCAGTCCCGTCTGCCCACCCGAAACGTACGCCTACGTCCCGGGTGGGTGCGGCACCTGGTTCGGAGATGAAACGGCGGGCAACGTGCGAAACAAGGGGTTTCGACGGTCCATCGCAAATTTCCGGTTTGCCCTTCACCCGTGAACCGCGAACGTAGGCCAGGCCCACCCCAAAGGTATCGCCCACGCACCCGAGACGTATCCCGACCTGCCCCATCCGTAAGGAATGACGCGTGCGGCGCTATGGGAAGAAGGGAGCAGCGCGGCCCGAACACTGGAACATTCAGAATCAGAGAAAGGGGGGTTCCCTGTGGATGGATTCGAGGTGAGACCGCTCGCGAGCCGGACCGCGCACGCTGAGCTCGAAAGCCGGCATCCTACGCCGTCTCGGCGACATCCGCGCCCGGCACGGAGAAGACGCTGAACCTCAGCTTCAACGCCGCACCGCCGCCGAGATGGTGGGGCGGACGGAGAAGGCGATCCGGGATGCCGAGGGCGACGGTCGCCTGCCGGAGCCGCACAAGGATCCGGCCACCAACCGGCGCACCGGCTATTCGCTGGCGCAGGTGAACGCCATGCGCGGGGTCTTCGGCAGCCTGCCCCGGCGCGCGCCGACCGATCCGCCCTGCGTGCTCGCGGTGCAGAACTTCAAGGGCGGCGTGGGCAAGTCCACCGTGGTCACGCATCTGGCGCAGAACCTCGCGCTCAAGGGCTACCGGGTCTGCGTGGTCGATTGCGACAGTCAGGCCTCGACCACGGCGATCTTCGGCCTCAACCCGGACGTGGACGTCGACGAGACCGAGGATACGCTCTACCCGTTCTTTCGCCACGGGGGGCCCCCCTCGCTGCACTACGCGTTGCGGGCGACCTATTGGCCCGGGCTGGCGCTCATCCCCGCGAATCTCGGCCTCTACGACGCGGAGTACGAGTTCGCCGCGCGGATGGCGCGCGAGCAGACGCTGGTGCTCGACCGGCTGCGCGAGGGGATCGAGACGATCCAGGACGGATTCGACGTCATCCTGCTGGATCCGCCGCCGGCCCTGGGCATGATCTCGCTCTCGGTGCTCCGGGCGGCCAACGCGCTTCTGATCCCCGCGCCGCCCAACACCATCGACTTCGGCTCGACGGCGCATTTCCTCAAGATGATGGGGGCCACGCTGTCGGAGATCGCCCGCCACGGCGGAACGCGCGACTACGGTTTCGTCAAGATCCTGGCGACCAGGATGAACGACCAGAAGTCCGCGCATGTGGCGATCAAGCGGATGATGGATGCGGTCTTCCCATCGGACATGCTCGCCGCCATCCTCGAGGACTCGGCCGAGATCGACGATGCGACGGCGAACCTGTCGACCGTCTACGAGCTCACGGGCCCGCAGACGCGGACGGAGACGCACAAGCGGTGCCGCGCGTATCTCGACGCGATCGGCCGCGAGGTCGAGACGTCGATCCGGAGAACCTGGCCCAGCCATCATGCGGGCCTCAGGAAGGAAGGTATGATGTGAGCAAGAAGCATTCGGCGATATTCGACGACGTGCTGTCGGGCCTGGGCGCAATGCTCCCGGAGCGGGCGGGGGCGCGGTTCCTGCAACGCTCCAACCGGGTGGCCGAGCGGCTCTCGGGCGAGCTCGAGGAGAAGGTGGTGCGCCGCGTCGATCCGGCGCGCGCGCGGATGTGGGCCCGCCACAACCGGGCCTACGATCTGCTGACCGAGGACAGCTGCCGCGACCTGATCGACGGGATCCGCAGCCAGGGGCGGCAGGAGTTTCCCGCCATCGTGCGGGAGACCGGAGAGGAGGAGACGCCCTACGAGGTGATCTGCGGCGCGCGGCGTCACTTCGCGGTCGGCTGGCTGCGCGCCAACGGCCATCCGGAGATCGGCTATCTGATCGAGGTGCGCGACCTGACCGACGAGGCGGCGTTCCGGCTCGCGGATATCGAGAATCGGGACCGGGAGGACATCTCGGATCACGAGCGGGCGACGGATTACCTCGATGCCGTGGATCGCTACTACGGCGGCGAGCAGAAGGGGATGGCCGCCCGGCTGGAGATGTCGCCCGCCTACCTCTCGCGCTTCCTCCAGCTCGCGCGGCTACCGCCCGAGATCGTCGCGGCCTTCTCCAGCATCCGCGACATCCGGGAGGCCCACGCCCGGCTCCTCAAGCCCGCGCTCGGCAATCCGGCGACCCGGGATGCGGTGCTCGCCGCGGCGCGGGATCTGGCGGGGCAGGGGGCCACGGCGGAGGTGGTGATGAAGCGGCTGCTCGCCTCGACGAAGGGGGCGAAGGCCGAAGCGCCCAAGCCGGTGATCTATCGCCGCATGACGACCGAATCCGGCGTTCGCTGCCTGCGCCGGGGGAGCAGGACGGTGCTGGAGTTCGGCGATTCGATGAGTCGGACGGCCCTCGAAGCCGCGTTCGGGAAGTTCCTCGATGCGCGCGACGCGGAGCGGCGGAGCGGGTGAGCGGGACGTCGATTGCCAATTGGCAATCGGCGGCGCTCCCCGGTCCAAGACTTTGAAAAGGCGACGATAGAACCGGGAACAGGGTGTCGCGGGCGTCACGCATCCGGGTCGGCGGGGCAGGGGTGCCGGGTCACCCCGCCCGCGACGATCCAACCGGTGCCGCCCGGCGCGCCTGCGTCCGGTTGAGGGCCAGCAGGGCGGTGATGAGGATGGCACCGGCGATCTCGACCGTGAGGTCGGGCCAGAACAGGGCGGTGACGCCGGGCACGAGCAGCACCCGCATCCAGACCGGCATCGGTCCGAAGAGGAACCCCTCCAGCGCGCCGGCGAAGGCCACGAGACCGAGGATCGCGATGGCGCCGCTCCACAGGACGAGGGGCAGGGGGCCGCCGAGGATGATCTCCTCGTTGAAGACCATGAAGAGCGGGATGAGATAGAGCCCCTTGGCGTATTTCCACGCCTGGAAGCTGGTCTCCATCGGCTTCGATCCGGCGATGGCCGCGCCCGCGAAACCCGCGAGCGCCACGGGGGGCGTGACGTTGCTGTCCTGGGAGTACCAGAACACGACCAGATGCGCGATCAGCAGGGGGATGCCGAACTGCTCGGTCAGGGCGGGGCCGACGAGGATGATGAGCACGATGTAGGCCGCCGTCACCGGCAGGCCCATCCCGAGGATCAGGCTGGCGATGGCCACCAGGAGCAGGGCCAGCACGATGTTGCCGCCCGAGAAGGCGATCATCATGGCCGAGAACTTGAGGCCCAGACCCGTCAGCCCCACGACGCCGACGACGATGCCCGCCACCGCGCAGGCCACCGAGACGGCGACGGCGTTGCGCGCGCCCAGCTCCAGCGAGTCGAGCACGATGACGACGCCGCGGCGGCAGAGCGCCATGAAGCGCGCGACCGTCGGGCCGTCGGTGGCGAAGGTCCACAGGGCGCGGGCGGCGGCGGCGGCGAGGATCGACAGGATCGCGTAGAAGCCCACGCGCATCGGCGAGAACCCCGCCACGAGGAGGGCGACGAGCGCCACCAGCGGCAGCAGGAAGTGCCAGCCCTCGGCCAGCACGGCGCGCACCTGCGGCAGCTCCGCGGCGCTCAGGCCCTTCATGCCCTGCTTCACGGCGGCGATGTGGACGAGCAGGTAGACGGTGCCGAAGTAGAGGACGGCCGGGAAGATCGAGACGAGCACGATCTGGACATAAGGAACCCGGGTGAACTCGCTCATCAGGAAGGCGCCGGCCCCCATCAGCGGCGGCATGATCTGCCCGCCGGTGGAGGCGGCGGCCTCGATCCCGCCGGCCTGCGCGGGGCGGTAGCCGAGCTTCTTCATCAGCGGGATCGTGAAGGCCCCGGTGGTCACGACGTTGGCGATGGCCGAGCCCGAGATCGAGCCCATGCCGGCGCTGGCGATGACCGCGGCCTTGGCCGGGCCGCCCCGCTGCCGCCCCGTGGCGGCATAGGCGAGGTCGATGAAGAACTTGCCGGCGCCCGTCGCCTCCAGGAAGGCGCCGAAGAGGACGAAGACGAAGACGAAGGTCGCCGCCACGCCCAGCGGGATGCCGAAGATGCCTTCCGCGCCCAGCGTCATCTGGCTGGCCACGCGTTCGAGCGAGTAGCCGCGGTGGTTGAGGATGCCGGGCATGAAATCGGCGAGGAAGGGCAGCTCCCCGCGCCCGCCCGCGAAGGCGTAGGCGACGAAGGCGGCCCCGATGATCGTCATGCCCAGGCCCACGGCCCGGCGCGCGCCCTCCAGCACCACGAGGATCGTGAGGACGCCCATCCAGACGTCCACGTCGCGCGGGAAGACCTGATTGGCGATGATGTCGATGTTGACCGGGACCCAGGCCCCGACGGCGACGCTGGCCGCGATGAGCGCGCCGTCGAGGGCCCAGCCGAGCGCGCCCCGGTCGCGGTGGCGGCCGAAGGCGGGGAACATCAGGAAGCACAGGACCAGCACGAAGCCGAGGTGGATCGGGCGCTGGAAGAACAGGCCCAGCGGCTGCACCCCCGCCGACCAGAGCTGGAACAGCGACAGGGCGATGCCGACGACGGTGATGGCGCGCAGCGCGAGGCGCGGCTGCGGCGGCTCGGCGGGCAGGGTCGTGTCGGTCACCATGGGCGGATCTTCCCTGTCAGGGTCGGTGCGGTTCGAGCGCGATGCGGACGCGCATCCGGGGGGCCGCGGCGGAGAGGGACACGGTGGCGTCCCCGACCTGCAGCCGGTGATCGACGGGGCCGAGGCCCGGGCGCAGGACGTAGGCGTCGCCCGGCACGGGCTCGTCGATGTCGAGGATGTGGTAGCCGCCCCGCCCGTCGGAGACCTGCCGCCCGCGCCCCGGTATGTGGCCGAGGCCGGCGGCGAAGTCGGGCTGGTGCGAGCGGACCAGCACCATGCGGCCGCCGCGGTTCTCGTAGCAGTCGGAGACGTCGAAGCCGGCGACGGAGTGCCGCCAGAGCACGCACCATCCGCCGCCGTCGGGAACGTCGAAGCCGGCGATCCCGGTGCCGTCGTCGGCGCGGGTGGCGACGAGCCGGTCCGCGTGGGCCGACGTCGTCAGGAGTGCGGCGGCGAGGAGCAGGAGGGAGGCCACCGGCCCCCCTCGCACCCGTCCGGTCACTCGCGCAGGTCGTCGGGCACGTCCGCGCCCACCTCGTCGTAGTAGCGCAGCGCGCCGGCGTGCAGCGGGATCGGCGTGGCCTCCATCGTGAACTCCACCGAGGTCTCCTCGGCGGCCGGATGCACGGCGCGCAGCTCGTCGATGTTCTCGAACATCGCCTTCGTCAGCGCGTAGGCCAGGTCGTCCGACATCTCGGACGACACGACGAGCACGTTGGGAATGCCCAGCGTCACGATGTCCTCGGTCACGCCGTTGTAGCTGTCGCCGGGCAGGGTGGTGCGCGCGAAGGTCGCGTCGGCCTCCATGGCGGCGGCGAGCTCCGCGTCGGACATGGCGACGATCACGATGTCCTGCGTCGTGGCGAGGTTGAGGATCGAGGAGGTCGGCGCGCCCACGGACCAGAAGCCCGCGTCGATGTCGCCGTTGGCCAGCGCGTCGGCCGTCTCGTTGAAGTTCAGGCGCTGCTCGTCGATGTCGTCGTAGCTGATGCCGTTGGCCTCCAGGATGGCGCCGGCGTTGACCTCGGTGCCCGAACCGGGCGCGCCGATGGAGACGCGCTTGCCCGCGAGATCGGCCAGCGAGGCGATGCCGCTGCCCTCCAGGGCGACGATGTGGATCATGTTGGCGTAGATCGAGGCCAGGCCGCGCACCATGTCGAGCTGCTGGCCCTCGAAGTTGCCGGTGCCCTCGTAGGCCTGCGCCACGGTGTCGGCGAGGGCGATGGCGAGGTCCGCGTCGCCGGTGGCGATGAGGCCCATGTTCTCGACCGAGGCGCCGGTGACTTCGGCGGTCGCGGAATAGCCCTCGACGTGGTTGTTGACGATTTCGGCCAGACCGCCGCCGACGGGGTAGTACGTCCCGCCGGTGCCGCCCGTGGCGATCGACAGCTGCTGCTGTGCCGCCGCCGGGGCCCCGAGGCCCATCGCGACCAGTGCCGCCGTTCCAAGCAGGCCAGCCGGCCGTGCGAATGCAATCTTGAACATATCGTCCTCCCTATCGCGGGCGTGTCGCCCGTCCCGTCCCGGTTGCGTTCCGGTTGAGGGGGACCATACCGATTCCCGCGTCTGCGCCCACCGTTTTCTGCGGTCCGATCGTCGTCGCCGTCGATCCCGGCGGATGCGGCCGGGCGGATATCGGTTTCGACACCCGCGAAACGACCCGCGCTCCGGCTTCCGCGACGCGCGGGACGCGACTGGGGAAACCCCGCGGGCCGCCGCGACCCTGCGTCGGCGCTCCGGGGTGCCGGTCGCGGCCCGCGCCGGAGGGGGTATCCAAAAGGTGCGTCCTTGCGCGGCGGTCCCGGGCCGCGAAGGATGGGCGGGCGATCGGGCGCGCGGGCCCGTCACGGGGGCTGGTGCATGAAGGTCGGCGCGAACATCCATCCTCCGGGCCCGACGGGTCGGCGCGCGCGCGTCGCGTCCAGCGCCGGGGCAGGGCCGGAGCCTCCGGGCGACCGCGACGGTCCGGCCGAGACGGACATCCATCTGGTCCTGCGCATCGTCGCGGGCCGAATGCCCGCCGCGCCGGCCGACGATGCGACGGCAGGCCCCACGCCCCACATTTCCACCCGAGCCCGAGGTCCCATGCCCACTTTCGTCTATGGATACGATCCGATCTGCGGCTGGTGCTACGGTGCCGCCCCCGCCGTGCGCGCCGTGGCGCGGATCATGCCCGTCCGCCTCGTCATGGCCGGCCTCGTCACCGGGTCGCGTGTCGGCCCGGCCGCGGCCATGGAGGGCTACGTGCGGGGCGCGGCGGAGCGGCTGCGCACCGTGACCGGGCGCGCGCCGTCCGATGCGTTCTACGCCTGGATGCGCGCGCCGGGCGCGATGGCCGCCTCCGGCCCTCCGGCGGTCGCGGTGGACGCCGTCCTGCGCGCGCGTCCCGAGGCGGCGGTCGCCTTCGCCCATGCGGTGACCGAGGCGCATTACGCGGACGGGATGGACCCGAACGATCCGGAGGCCTACGCCCCGCTGCTCGCCGCGCACGCGCCGGGGGTGGCCCTGCCCGACATCCACGATCCGGAGCTGGCGGACGGCGCTTTCGCGGCGGGGCGCGCCATGGGCATCGCCGCGTTCCCGACCTTCCTGCTCGAACGGGACGGGCACCTCGAGACGCTGCCGAGCCTCTACGACCCGGATGCGTTGGTCGAAGAGGTCACGCGGCGCCTGCAGGCGGCGTGACGGCCGCAGCCCGGGGCCGGAGGGGGGCACCGCCGACCGGCCCGCGACGATCCTGCGGCCCCGTGCCCGGCTCCCACGATCCGGCCCGGCCGGTGCCCTTCGACTTCCGGGAGGACCGCCTTATGTCCGGACCGACCATCCAACAGCCAGCAGGAGCACATTCATGGGTCTCATATCAGGCATGCTCGGACAGGCCTCCGACGTCGACGTCTCCGAGATCGCGGAGGAATACGCGCCCATCCTCGCCCCGCAGGAGACGATCGAAGCGGCCTTCAAGGTGCTGCGCGACGTCTATGTCTTCACGTCGAAACGGCTCATCCTCGTCGACAAGCAGGGCATGACGGGCCGCAAGGTCGAGTACAGGTCCATCCCGTATCGATCGGTCACGCAGTTCTCGGTGGAGAACGCGGGAACCTTCGATGCGGACAGCGAGATGAAGATCTGGGTCTCGGGCCAGCCCGAACCCATCGTCCGCGCGCTCAAGCGCGGCGCCAACGTCGAGGCCATCCAGAAAGCCCTCGCGAGCATCCTGTAGGGCGCATCCGCCGCGGATCGCGGTGCCGTCATCGTCATCGGGGGGATCGGGCGCATCCGACGCGATGACCCCTGCGCCTCCCGGTCGAGGCTCCCGGGGCCGCGATCGGGCCGGGAGGGGGCGGTCGCCCGCACGTGCGGGTCGGCGCGCGCCTGCGGTGCCGCCTGCCGTTCGACACCGGATGCGACCGCGGGGTGCCGGCGGTGAACACCCTCGCCACTCGGGGTGGCAGGGCCTTCGGCGACATCCGGACGGCCGAATGCGCGTTCCGCGCGATGGTCGAGATCGCCACGCGGCCGACGTCGAACGGTGCCGCGACGGGCCGGGGAGGACCGCCGCGCCGCGCGGGCCTTCGGTTCGCCCGACGGCGATTCCGATCCCCACGGGGATCCGCATGGCCGCCGCGCATCGGGTTCGAAACGCCCTGTCCGTGCCGTGTGATCCATCCGGAGTTTGTAACCAGGGTCTGAAAAGACGAGGTTGTCCTATATGTCCGAAGAGTCCGCGGGAAGATCGACCCGCGCCTGGAGCAGGCTGGAGGACTGCCGGGAACCGTGATACCGGCTCGTGAAGAAGGTTCCGGATGAACCTCGCTTTGACAACATCTCGTCGTCCGTCGTATCTCATCGCAGCGGCCTTCGAAGACATCCGCTTGGATAGGCCGGTAGATGACGCTTGTAATGGAATGGTGCAATGACGGAGCCTGATCGCCATAGGATCGGGCCATATGGTCACGACTACACGGAGCTGTGCCACCGGTTGTCGAGTCTGAAGGGCGCGAAGACCGTATATGTCCAGTGCCCCGGGAATGCGGGCGACGCAATCATCGCGACCGGAACCTCTGCAGGTATTCGACTGGGTCGGTCTTCGTCCCGAGGTCGGGAACTGGGATGGTGTATATCCGGATGCTCACATCGTCTTTGCCGGCGGTGGCAATCTCGTTCCGTACTATTATCAGACAAAAGGGTGCATCGAGGCGAATTTCCAGACCCTGAAGTCCTTCACGCTATTGCCCTCGTCGGTTCGAGGACACGAAGACCTGTTGTCCCGGCTGGATGGCCGGTTCGAGATCCATGCGCGGGAAGAGGCCAGCTATCGTCATGTCCTGACGCATGCGCCCGGTGCCAATGTCGTCTTGAGCCATGACATGGCCTTTGCCAACACGTTCGACGAAATGCAGCGTATGCTCGATCGTATCGAATGCATCGGTATGGACAGGATCGGGTCCCGAATGCATCTCAGGCAATCCCGGGCTTACGCCATATGGCTTCTGAGCCGGATGAAGAGATGGGCCGATGGCAGCAGGCTTCCATCCGACAAGGGGGTCCTGAACGCGTACAGAACCGATAGCGAACGGGTATCCCAGGACCCTCTGGCGAAGGACAACGCGGATATCTCGAAGCTCTTTTCGATGAACCACGACGAGGTGCTGTTCCTCACCGCGAAAATCGCCTCGAAATTCGTGGAGACGATAAAGAAGTATGACACGGTGAAGACGGATCGGCTCCATGTTGCGATTGCCGCGGCGATGCTCGGGAAGACCGTTCATGTCGGAGACAACAGTTACGGAAAGATAGCGGCCGTCCGGGCCCATTCCATGATGGACCGTCCGAACATACATCTCGGCTGAGGGGTGCAGGGTGGCGATGGGCCGCCCCCGATCGAGCGTCCGTCATTCGTGATGAGTCCATCCCGATGTCGGGAGGATCGGGAGACGGTCGGAAAGCGAGACGGATCGGAAGGGAGTGTGCCGAAGCTGCGGCTGGTCGGAGGCCGGCAAGAGGGATACGGCACGGTGGCCGGCCCTCGGGTGCGGGTCGGCAGCCGCGAGCCGGCGATGGTCACCGACCGCGGCACGTCGGGGCGCGGGGAGCCTGTCGCCGATGGATGCGCGCGATCCGGCGGAGTGCACCCGCATCCGGACGACATGCCCACCGGCGACGCGGAGCGGATCGACGGTTCCGGCCTGATCGACGCCTGCTTCGTGCGCCGCAGGCAGGGCATCGGCGGACGGCGCGTCCACGAACCGGCGCGCACGCCTTGCGGGCAGCGGGAATCCTGGACGATCGCGCTGGCGGAGGTGCCGTCGAAGCCCGGTCCGCAATCGCCGGAGAAGCGTTTGCGTCGGATGGTGAAGCCGCCGGTCCGCCGTCCCGACGCGCCACCGCTTCTGCCACGGGGTCTTCGAGA
The DNA here is from genome assembly GCA_963757495.1 of uncultured Alphaproteobacteria bacterium. Classification (GTDB taxonomy): domain Bacteria; phylum Pseudomonadota; class Alphaproteobacteria; order Rhodobacterales; family Rhodobacteraceae; genus Jannaschia. The sequence goes on along the minus strand of CAVWRZ010000016.1, from coordinate 335,367 downwards.
CGCGCGGCCGCCCCGGACGGCAGGGTGCACTCCACCCCCCTCTGCGACTCCCATCCCCTGCGAACCTGCAACCGATCCCCGAGGGAGGCATGCCGTTCCCGGTGGACCCGGAAGTGGGCCCACCGCCGGTGACGTTCGCAGTTCGTTTCCACCGGATCGTCGGATCGCAAAGAGCGCAAGTCACCGATGGGTTCGTGGAGCAGGCCTCATCCTCACGATCCGACGGTGCCCGAGCCTTCCGGCATGGCGCGACCTCTTCCGGTGTCAAGCCAGCCGGGAAGCCCCCTGTCGAACCGGGTGAGCGCGTACATCGTCCAGCCGGCCCGGCGCGCTGACCCTCCCGCGCGCCCGTGCGCGACGGGCAGGTCGGCATCGGGGCCCCGCCGGCGGTGATCGACCGCATCCGCGCGCTCTGACGCGACGACCGCCGCACCCATGCGGACGTGCCGGGCCTCCCGGTGGACATCCACGGGGCGCGGGGCGGACGGCGACAGGGCAGGGGGCCCTCGATCCGCGACGGGGGATGGGCCCGACGGTTCCGTCTAGCGGGCGTCTGCGAGCAGAAACGCGAGGCCCTCGAAATCGGCATGCGCCTCCACGGCGCGGTGGAACCGGCGATCCGCCGTCACGAGCGGTGCGCCCAGGTCTATGGCGAGCGCGAGGTAGAGGCAGTCGTAGACCGGGTGCCCGAGCGCCAGCGCGATCGCCAGGGCCGCGCGCATCGTGTCCGCGCCGGGCTCGTGCCAGGTGACCGGCGCGGACAGCAGCAGGTCGAACGCCTCCGTGGCTTCCGCCCCCGTCATCGCGCCCCGGGCGGTCAGCGTGCGCAACACGTTCGCCACCTCGATCCGCAGGAGGGTGGGGGCGTGCAGGTCCAGGTCGCGCAGGGCGTCGGCGGCGGTCGATCCCTCCTCCGCGACGAGCCACTTGACCGCGACGGAGGCATCGACGACCCGGGCCGTCGCGGGATCAGCCAAGGGCGTCGTCGCGGTCCCGGTCGGCGCGCAGGATGTCCGTCGTGGTCCCATGGGCCACCCGCAGGCGCGCGCGGAGGGCGCGGGCGCGGTCGAACCAGTCGCCGGGGGTCGCGGGTGCCGCGCAGAGGACGTCCCGGAGGATCGCGCGATGCTCCGCCTCCGCGGAACGATTATGGGCCGCGGCGCGCGACTTGAGGGCCGTGACGACATCCTCTTCGAGGTTGCGGACGATGAGCTGGCCCATGGAACCTCCGGTGATATCGTTTCGATAGCATCTGGGCCGAACGCGCCGCGATGTCAAGGCCCGGGCGCCTCCTCGCGTCAGAGATCCGGCCGCTCTCCGGCGACGTCGAGGGCGGCCTCCAGCGCGCGTCCGACCGTGAGCATCGGCCCCTCGTCGAAGAGCCGGCCCCAGAGCGAGATGCCGAAGGGGACGCGGTGCAGCGCGTCGCCGGATGCCGTGCCGCCCGGAGACCGGTTCGCCAGCGATCCGGGCGGGCGCGTCGCGCGCCGTCTCGAACCCCGCGCGCAGGTGCAGGCAGGGGTGGCCGGTGAAGTTCGTCGCCACCAGCATGTCGCCGCCGAAGGGCCCGATCAGCACGTCGGCATCGTCGAAGAGCCCGGCGACGGCCTCCATGACGCGGGTGCGCAGCCGGTCGAGCTGCACGAGGTCCACCGCCGACAGGAAGCGCGCGCGCCGGAAGGCGTTGGGCCAGGCGTCCGCGTCCTGCCAGGTCAGCGCGTCGTCGCGCCCCGAGAGGGTCAGCTCCTCGAAGGCGGCGGCGGCCTCGGCGTAGAGGATGTCGAGGAGCGCGCCGTAGGGCAGCGGCGGCAGGGCGACGGGCACGGTCTCCAGCCCCAGCGTCCGGGCCACCTCCAGCGCGGCCCGCTCCCCGTCCGACCCCGCCTCGAAGGCCTCCGCGACGTGGCCCAGCCGCAGCCCGTCCAGCGGGCGGGTCGCGTTCCAGTGGAACGGCGCGGCGATGGAGCCCCGGTCCGCGGGGTCGGCGCCGTTCAGGACGGAGAGGACCGTTCCGCAATCGGCGACGGAGCGCGCGATCGGCCCGACCTTGTCGAGCGACCAGCAGAGCGGCATCGCGCCGGCGCGCGACACGCGGCCGAAGGTCGGGCGCAGGCCGGTCGTGCCGCAGCGCTGCGAGGGCGAGGTGATGGAGCCCAGCGTCTCCGTTCCGATGGCGAAGGCGCAGAGCCCCGCCGCGGTGGCGGAGGCGGAACCGGCGGAGGAGCCGCTCGACCCTTCCTCCGGGTTCCACGGATTGCGCGTGCGCCCGCCGTACCAGAGGTCGCCGTAGGCCAGCGCGCCCAGCGTCGTCTTGCCCAGCAGGACGGCCCCGGCGGCGCGCAGCCGCTGCGGGATGGCGGCATCGGTCGCGGGCACGCGGTCGGCGTAGGGCTCCGCGCCCCAGCCGGTCGTCACGCCGGCGGTGTCGAACAGGTCTTTCAGCCCATAGGGGATGCCGTGGAGCGGACCCCGCGTGATGCAGTCGCGGGTCAGCGCGTCCATCTCGGCGGCCTGCGCGCGGGCGATGTCGGGCGTCACGGTGGCGAAGGCGCGCAAGCCGGGGTCGAGCCTGGCGATGCGGGCGAGGTAGATCTCCGTCAGGCGGGCGGAGGTGAGCGCGCCGGTGGCGATCCAGTGGGCGAGGCGGCGTGACGGGGGCGAAGGCGATGTCCGCCTCGTCGTCCGGCAGCGGCGCCTCCTCCGGGGACAGGCGCAGCAGGTCCGCGGAATGGGGCATCGCGAAGCCGGGCGGGCGCGGATCGAAGCGGCTGGCGGGCTGCACCCCGTCCAGCGGCACGGCACGGCGGGCGAGGGTGCGGCGGAGCTGATCCTCCAGGGAGCCCAGCATGAGCGCGCGCTCGGCCTCGGTGTAGGTGACGCCGGCGATCCGCTCGGCGGCCTCGATGTCGCTGGTCCTCATTCCCCGGCCTCCCTGTATCCATCGGCGAACTCCCGGCGCAGCGCGTCGAAGCGCGCCCGGAGATGGTCGTGCATCGCGGCGCGCGCGGCCCCCGGATCCCGGGAGGCGATGGCGTCGATCAGCCGGTCGTGCTCGCCCTGGGGCACGGCGAGCGGGAGGCGCGCGCGGGCCCGGGCGCGCACCTGCACCCACTCGGGATTGGAGCGGATGCGGTCGAGCAGGGCGAAGGCCGTCAGCAGCGGCCGGTTGCGGGCGCATTCGGCGATCAGCCGGTGCAGCGCCCCGTCCCAGAGCTCGATGGTCTGCGCGTCGCCGGCGATCTGACGGTGGGCGAGGAGGCGCAGCTGCGCGATCTCCGCGTCGGTCATCCGGTCGGCGCAGAGGGCGGCGAGTTCGGGCTCGATGCAGAGCCGCGCCTCCATCAGCTGGAGCGGGTCGGTCTCCCCTGCGATGCGCGCGGCGAGATCGCCGGTGGGGTCGGCCGGCCGGCCCGCGAAGGTGCCCGAGCCCTGCCGCCGCCAGACCAGCCCCTCGGCCTCCAGCGCGTCGAGGGCGGTGCGGACGGTCCGGCGCGAGGCCGCGAAACGCTCGGCCAGCGCGCGCTCGGTCGGCAGGCGACCGTCGGGCGGAAGCTCCGCCGCGATGAGGCCCAGGAGCCGGTCGCGCAGGGCGGGGGCATCCGTCATCGGCCGATCGCGTAGGCCTGCATCAGCCGCGGGGTGGCCGCGGCGCGCAGCATCCCCGAGGGCTCGCGCATCGCCGCCGTCAGCCGACCGACGGTCCAGGGCTCGGCGACGTGGACGATGTGGCCGCGGGCGCGCAGATCGGCGATGACCTCCTCGCCGAAGGCCGGTTCCAGCATCATCTCCCCGGGTTTGGCCGCGCGCGGGTAGAAGCTGCCCTGGAAGTGCATCGAGTGGAACAGCGGCGCGTCCATCCCCGCCTGCAGGTCGAGCCCGTGGTGGACCAGCCGGAGGAACCAGATCAGCTGCCACTGGTCCTGCTGGTCGCCGCCGGGCGTGCCGAAGACGAGGCGCGCGGCCGTCGGCATGTTCGGCCAGCGTGGGCGTGAGCGTGGTGCGCGGGCGGCGGCCGGGGGCCAGCGAGGTCGGCAGGCCCGCGTCGAGCCAGAACATCTGCGCGCGCGAGTTCAGCGCGAAGCCGAGGCCGGGGATCACCGGGTTCGATTGCAGCCAGCCGCCCGAGGGGGTGGCCGCGATCATGTTGCCCCACCGGTCGATCACGTCGAGGTGCACGGTGTCGCCGCGCTTCTCCGTCAGATGCGCCATCGTCGGCTCCTGCGCCGGGGCGTCCGCCACGTCGAAGGCGCGGGCGGCGCGTTCGACGTAGGCGTCCGCCAGATGCTCGAGGCCGGGGACGCGGCCGGGGCGCTGCTCGGGGCTGGCGGTCCCGGAGATCAGGGCGGCGCGGTCGGCGGCGTAGGCCTCCGACAGCAGGTGCTCCATCGGGATGTCGGTATGGGCCGGGTCGCCGTAGTAGGCCTCCCGGTCGGCGTAGGCGAGCTTCATCGCCTCGATCACGGTGTGCACGAAGGCGCGCGCCCATCGGGTCCATCGCGGCGAGGTCGTGGTGCCTCGAGGATGGCGAGGGTCTGGAGCAGCACCGGCCCCTGCGACCAGGGGGCGGTCTTGTGGACGGTCCAGCCGTGGTAGTCGTAGGCAGAGCGCGGGCTCGTAGGTGGCCTCCCAGCCGGCCATGTCGGCGCGGGTCAGCACGCCGCGATGGGCCGTGCCGGAAACGTCCATGACCTCGGCGTCCGCGAGATAGTCCGCGATGGCCTCCGCCACGAAGCCGCTGCGCCATTCGGCCCGCGCCGCGTCGATCTGCGCCGCGCGGTCCTCGCCCGCGGCCTCCCCGGCCTCCACCAGCCGCGCGTAGGTGCGCGCGAGGTCGGGGTTGCGGAACAGGGCGTTGGGCTCCGGAGCGACCCCCGTCGGGCGTCCAGACGGCGGCGGAGCTGGGCCAGTGCTCGGCGAAGTAGCCGGCCAGCCCGGCGATGGTGTTCGCCACGCGGGGCAGGACGGGGTGGCCGTCGCGGGCGTAGCCGATGGCGGGGGCGAGGACGTCGCGCAGCGTCATCGTGCCGTGGTCGCGCAGCAGCAGGAGCCAGGCGTCGAAGGCCCCGGGGATCACGGTGGCGAGCAGGCCGGAGCCGGGGATGAGGTCGAGCCCCTGCGCGCGGTAGTGTTCGATCGTGGCGCCGGCGGGGGCGGGGCCCTGACCGCACAGCACCTGCACCGGGCCGCCGGCGGTGCGGAAGATCGCGGGCATGTCGCCGGCGGGGCCGTTCAGGTGCGGCTCCACGATCTGGAGCGTGAAGGCGGTGGCCACGGCGGCGTCGAAGGCGTTGCCGCCGCGTTCCAGCAGCCCCATGCCGACGGCGGAGGCGATCCAGTGGGTCGAGGCGACGCATCCGAAGGTGCCGCGGATCTCGGGGCGGGTGGTGAAGCTCATCTGCGGTCCTAGCGTTCGCGGGGGTCGAGCGCGTCGCGCAGCCCGTCGCCCAGCAGGTTGAAGCCCAGCACCACGAGGAAGATCGACAGGCCGGGCCAGAGCGCCATCCAGGGCGCCTGGTTGAGGAAGTTCTTGGCGGTGTTGAGCATCGAGCCCCAGGAGGGGGCCGGCGGTTGCTGGCCCAGCCCCAGGAACGACAGCGACGCCTCGGCGATGATGGCGGTGGCGATGGTGAGCGTCGCCTGCACCAGGATCGGGCGGCAGGACGTTGGGCAGGATGTAGCGCTGCAGGATCAGCCGCGTCGGCAGGCCGATGGCGCGGGCGGAGTCGACGTAATCCTCCACCGCGACGTTGATGACCTGGCCCCGCGTGAGGCGGATGAAGAGCGGCGTGGCGGAGATGCCGATGGCGATCATCGCGTTGGTGAGCGAGGGGCCGAGGAAGGCGGCGAGTGCGATGGCGAGGATGAGGAAGGGGACGGCCAGCAGCGCCTCGGTGCAGCGCGAGACGACGGCATCGGTCCAGCCGCCGAAGTAGCCCGCCGCGAGGCCCAGCGGCACGCCGACGGCGATGGCGATGGCGACGGAGACGATGCCGGCCAGCAGCGAGGAGCGCGCGCCCCAGACCATGCGCGCGAGGATGTCGCGCCCGATCTCGTCGGTGCCGAGCCAATGCGCCGCGGAGGGGGCCGTTCGGATCGCGCCCCAGTCGGTGGCGACGGGGTCGGGGATCGGCAGGAGCGGCGCGAGGATCGCCAGGGCGACGAAGAAGGCCACGAGCGCCGTGCCGAACATCGCCGACTTGTGGTGGCGGAACTTCTTCAACGCGCGGTTCCCGGCGCGCGGCATGGGCGCGGTGGCCGGCCCCGCCTGCGGGTCCGAAGCGGCGACCATCAGGCGGCCCTCAGGCGCGGGTTGAGGAGGAAGTAGGCCATGTCGGCGGCGAGGTTCATCGCGATGAAGCCCAGGGCGGTGACGAGCACGATGCCCTGCACCACGGCGTAGTCGCGGTTGAACACCGCATCGACGACGAGCTTGCCGAAGCCCGGGATGGTGAAGATCTGCTCCGTCAGCACCGCGCCGGCGATCAGCTCCCCGAAGAGCAGCGCCGTCAGCGTGACGATGGGGGTGAGCGCGTTGCGCAGCGCGTGCTTGAGCACGACGGTCCGCTCGGGCAGCCCCTTGGCGCGGGCGGTGCGCACGTAATCCGAGGTCAGCACGCCCAGCATGGCCGAGCGGGTGTGGCGCATGAGCGTCGCGGCGAGCGCCGTGCCCAGCACGAAGGCGGGCATCAGCATCGTCTTGATCGAGAGCCACAGGTCCTCGCCGGGCGGCACGTAGCCGGAGGCGGGCAGCAGCTGCCATTTCACGGAGACCAGCAGGATGAGCATGATGCCGAGCCAGAAGTTCGGGATCGACAGGCCCGAGAGCGCCACGACGTTGGCCACGTAGTCGGTCACCGTGCCCTTGCGGTAGGCCGAGAGGATGCCGGTGGGGATGCCGATGACGAGCGCGAAGATCAGCGACATGGTGGCGAGCTGAAGCGTGACGGGGAGCTTCTGGGCGATGAGCTCGGTCACCGGCTGGTTGGTGCGCAGCGACATGCCGAGATCGCCCTGCAGCGCGTTGCCGGCCCAGGCGAGGTACTGCACCGGGATCGGATCGTTCAGGCGGTATTTCTCGCGCAGGAACTCCAGCACCTCCGGGTCGCGCTCCTCTCCGGCGAGCACCAGCAGGGGGTCGCCGGGCAGCAGGTGCTGAAGCGCGAAGACGAAGATCGAGATCAGCAGGATCGTCGGGATCGCCACGAGGATGCGGCGGAGGAGGAAGGCGAGCATCGGAGGCCTTTCGAGGGAGGTGGCGCGCCCCCGCCCGGGGGGCGCGCCGGGTGGCGGATCACTCGGTCATCGTGACGCCTTCGAGACGGATCATCCCGTCGGGGTAGGGCACGAAGCCCTCGATCCCGGCATCCAGTGCCCAGATCCAGGTCTCGTGGTAGAGGAAGACGCGCGGCAGGTCCTCGATCAGGATGTCCGTTGCCGCGTCGTAGCGGGCCTTGCGTTCGGCCGTGTCCGACAGGGTGCGCGCCTCGTTGAGGGCCGCGTCGACCTCCGGGTTGGAGTAGCCGCTGTCGTTGATGCCGCCGCCGGTGGTGACGAACTGGTGGTTGTTGCCGTCCGGATCGACCCGGCCGGACCAGCCGATCTGGCTCGCCACGTAGTCGCCCGCCGTCTGGTCCGAGAGCAGCGTGGCGAACTCCTTGGACGTGATCGAGACGCGGATGCCGGCTTCGGCCACCATGGACTGCACCACCTGCATCAGCTGCAGCGGCACGGTCGTGTTGGGCACCTGCACTTCGAGGTCGATGCCGTCGGGGTAGCCGGCCTCCGCCAGCAGGGCCTTGCGCCGCCTCCACGTCGCGTGCCTCGCACCGGGTGATCCTGATCGTACCAGGGCGAGTTCGGCGGGAAGGACTGGTTGCCGGCCGCCGCCGTGCCCTCGAACACGACCTGGCTGATCGCCTCCCGGTCTATGGCGAGGCTGAAGGCGCGGCGCAGGCGCGCGTCCTCGCCCCAGGGGTTCGCCGCCCGCTCCCCGTTGCCGACGTTGAAGGTGACGCCCTGATAGCCAAGCGAGATCGCCTCCTCGATCTTCAGCCCGTCATCCGCCTCCACCTGCGGCATGTCGGGTGCCGCCAGCCGCTCCAGGATGTCGATGTCGCCCGATTGCAGGTTCGCCAGCCGGACGGTGGTGTCGGGGATCGGCAGGAAGGTGACGGTGTCGAAGTGGTAGGCGTCCGCGTTCCAGTACTCGGGGAACGCCTCCAGCACGATCCGGTCCTGCGCGATGCGCTCGCGGAACCGGAAGGGCCCGGAGCAGACCGGGTTCGCGCCGAAGTCGGCCCCGGCCTCGGCCGCGGCGGCGGGCGAGACCATCATGCCGGCGCGGTCGGCCAGCTGCGCCATCAGCGTGGCATCGGGAGCCGAGAGGTTGAGCCGGATCTCGTGGGGTCCGAGCACTTCGGTGGAGGTGATGGACTCCAGCTCGGACTTCCGCCGGCTCTCCTCCAGCGTCTGCGAGCGCTCGATGTTGGCGGCGACGGCCTCGGCATCGAAAGGCGTGCCGTCGTGGAAGGTCGCGTCCTCGCGCAGGGTCATGTCGATGGAGAGCCCGTCCTCGGCGACGGTCCAGCCGGTCGCCAGCTGCGGGATGATCTCGAGGTCGGGCGTGATGTCCACCAGCTTGTCGCAGAGCGAGGTGTAGACGATCCGGCCGACGAAGGTGCGGCTCTGGTCGGGGTCGAGCACGTCGGCGTCCGATTGCAGCGCGATCCGCAGATCCTGCGCCGAGGCGCCCCGGTCGCCATCAGGGCGAGCGCGGCGGTGGTGAGTGTCAGATGTTTCATCCGATGTCCTTCCTGTCGGGGTGGGGGGACGCGACGGGGATGATCTGTGCCCCCTCCGTCGCGCGGCGGTAGAGGTCGAGGCGGGCCTGCGTTCCGGGCGGCCGGACGCCGTCGGACGCGCGGGGCGGCCGGGCCGGGATCTCGCGCCAGAAGTGGCAGGCGGTGGCGTGGTCCCCGTCGGGCTCCAGCGGCGGGACGGCCTCGTGGCAGAGGTCGCGGGCGTGCGGGCAGCGGGTGTGGAAGGCGCAGCCGGGCGGGGGGTCCGCGGGCGAGGGCATCTCCCCGTCGAGGCGCGCGCGGCTGGCCCCGCCCCGGTCCTCGAGGTCGGGGACCGCATCGAGCAGGGCGCGGGTGTAGGGATGGCGCGGCGCGTCGAAGAGCGCGTCCGTCGGGGCCTGCTCGACGATGCGGCCCAGATACATCACGCCCACCCGGTCGGACATGTGCCGGATCACGCCGAGGTCGTGGGCGATCAGCACCAGCGTCAGCCCCAGATCGCGGCGCAGGTCGCCCAGCAGGTTCACGACCTGCGCCTGCACCGAGACGTCGAGGGCGGAGACCGGCTCGTCGCCGATCACGACCCGCGGCCCGGAGGCGAGGGCCCGCGCGATGCCGATCCGCTGCCGTTGCCCGCCGGAGAACTCGTGCGGATAGCGCTCGGCGTGCTCGGGGCGCAGGCCGACCTGGCGCAGCAGGGCAGAGACCCGGGCGCGGCGGTCGGCGCGCGACAGGTCCGGCGCATGGACCTCCAGCGGCTCGCCCACCAGCCGGCCCACGGTGGCGCGCGGGTTGAGCGAGGAGAACGGGTCCTGGAAGATGAACTGCACGTCGCGGCGCAGCGCCGAGAGCGCCCGCCCGCGCAGGCCCGTGACCACCCGACCGTCGAAGGCGACATCGCCCGAGGTCGCGTCGATCAGGCGCATCAGCAGGCGCGCCAGCGTGGACTTGCCGCAGCCGGATTCGCCCACGATGGCGAAGGTCTCCCCCGGCATGATCCTCAGCGAGACGCCGTCGACGGCCCGGACCGCCCCGGACGGGCCGAAGAGGCCGCCGCCGATGGGGAAGTGCTTCACCAGATCCCGCGTCTCCAGGATCGCGGCGGTCATCCCGCCACCCGCAGCACCGTCTCGAGCGGCGCGAAATGGCAGGCGACCGCATGATCCGGGGTCACCTCGGCCAGCGGCGGGCGGGCGGCGCAGGCGGGGGCGGCGAAGGCGCAGCGGTCGCGGAAGCGGCACCCGGGCGGCATCGCCTCGATCCCGGGCACGCTCCCCTCGATCGCCGTCAGCCTGGCGCGGGGCCCCGACAGCCGCGGGACGGAGGCCAGCAGGCCGAGGGTGTAGGGATGCTGCGGGTCGTCGAAGATGCGCGCGACGGGGCCGCGTTCCACCACCTGCCCGCCGTACATGACGGCCACGGTGTCGCCCACCTCCGCCACGACGGCGAGGTCGTGGGTGATCAGGATCGTGCCCATCCCGGTCTCGTCGCGCAGGTCGCGGATCAGCTCCAGGATCTGCGCCTGGATCGTCACGTCGAGCGCGGTCGTCGGCTCGTCGGCGATCAGCAGGCGCGGATCGTTGGCCAGCGCCATCGCGATCATCGCCCGCTGCCGCTGCCCGCCCGACAGCTCGTGCGGCCAGGCGTCGAGCCGCGCCTCCGCGTCCGGCAGGCCGACGCGGACCAGCATCTCCAGCGCGCGGGCGCGGGCCTCGGCGCGCGAGGCCCCGCGGTGGCGTCGCACGGCCTCCGCGATCTGCTCGCCGATGCGGAACACGGGGTTCAGGGAGGTCATCGGCTCCTGGAAGATCATCGCCATCGCGTCGCCGCGCAGGTCCGCCGGCAACCGCGTCGTGGCGAGATCGATGCGCCGCCCCTCGAAGGTCATGACGCCTTCCGGAATGTCAGCCGCGCCGGGCGGCAGCAGGCCCATCATCGCCATCGCCGTGACGCTCTTGCCGCAGCCGGATTCGCCGACGATGCAGAGGATCTCCCCCGCGGCCACATCGAGGGAAACGCCGTCGAGCACGCAGGCCCCGTGCCCCGCGAACCGCAGGCTCAGACCGTCCAGGCTCAGGATGGGGGCACGCGCGTCGGTCAGCGTCCGGCTCCTCGGTCGAACCAATGCACCATTGGTCCATCACCGGGGAACGACATGTCAAGTCAATAGGATGGCCGGAGGGTCCTCCGGGAGGCAACGATGAATTCCCGGGCAGTCCGATCCCCGGAAGCCTGCGTCCGCGGCCCATCCGGGATGGCCGGGCGGCCCGTCCGCATCCGGTCCGCGCCGATACCGGAAAGAGCGGAAAGCCGGGTGGTCGATGCGTGCGCGTTCCCCCACCGACACCTCCATCCGGAACGCGGTGCCGGACGAGGCGGTTGTGCCTAGCCGGCGTCGCAACCCCCGGCACGTTCGGCATCCCGTTCGTCGCGATCGCGCGAGCGGGCGGGCCCGGGACCTTCGGCGTGACCTGAGGCAAGCGGCGTCCGGGGTCCGCCGCGACGGCCAGGTCCGGAGGATCCCGGCATCGGCACGCCCACGGGCGCGGCGACCGGAGGTGACGGGGGCGTCATGCTCTCCACGGACCGCCCCACGCCCCGGGTGACGTGGGACGCCGGGGTCGATACGGTGCAGCCCGACGACGGCCCGACCCTGCTTCCGGGCGGTCGCCCGTGCCGATGCCGCTGCGCGCGCCACCGATCCACCGCCTGCGAGGAGGATGCACTTGCCCCGATCCGACGCCCCCGTATCCCGAGGGACCTCGCCTGCGCGCGCGACGCCGCGCCCGCGCCGGGTGCCCTCGACCCCGCCGCCGGACCGGCGCGGGCAGTTAGGCTTGGGGCCCTGCCGCGACATATCGACGGCGCGCCGGCCACGGGGTACCTGACCGTCGCACGCCCGATCCTGCGAACCTCGAAGGAAACGCCATGAAACGCTCCCGCATCAACGAGATCCTCGCCGAAGGGGACGCCTTCATCCGCAGCTTCGGCTACGTCCTGCCGCCCTTCGCCGGCTGGTCCCCCGACCGGATCAGGAGCGCGGAGGCGGCGACCATCCGGGCGCGGGGCATGGGCTGGGACATCACCGACTACGGGCAGGGGCGGTGGGACGAGATGGGGCTGTTCCTGTTCACGGTCCGCAACGGCACGCTGGCGGCGCTCGGCGCCGGGCGCGGGATGCTCTACGCCGAGAAGATCATGATCTCGCGCCGCGACCAGCTGTCGCCCATGCATCGCCACGACCTGAAGGCCGAGGACATCGTCAACCGCGGCGGCGGCGATCTGGTGATCGAGCTCTTCGCATCGGACGCAGGGGGCGGGATCGACCGGAGCGCGGATGTGACGGTGCCCTGCGACGGGGTGGACAGGACGGTGCGGGCGGGGGGGCATCTGCGGCTGCGGCCGGGCGAGAGCGTGACGTTGCTGCCGGGCGTCTGGCACGCCTTCTGGGGGGAGGGCGCGGACGTGCTGATCGGCGAGGTCTCCACGGTCAACGACGACGCGGGCGACAACGTCTTCGAGCAGCCCATCGGCCGCTTCGCCGACGTCGAGGAGGACGCCGTCGCCACCCGGTTGCTCGTCTCGGACTACTGAGGCGCGAAGCGGTCCGCCGTCAGACCCGCGCCCTCTCGAAGGCGGCCCGGAGGCTGCGGAACGCCTCCATGTCCACCGGACCGCGCTGGAGCGGATCGAGCACGATGGCCCCGGCGCGGAGCGACCGGCCGTCCGCGTCCTCCGGCAGGGGCCGCACCCCGGCCGGCACCACGACGGCACCACGACGGCACCGTGGCGGTCCGCATGGACGAGGTCGCCGTCCGCGACGGTCATCCCGCGCACCGTGACCGTCGTCCCGACCTCCCGGACGTGGACGAAGCCGTGGCTCGGCCCGACCGACCCGGCGAGGATCGGAAATCCGTCCGGGATGTCGCCCGGATCCCGGATCACGCCGTTGGTGACGGCTTCCTCCAGCCCGGAGACGGTGGCGTGGATGCGCGCGTGGACCTCGCCCCACCAGGCCCCCGTGGCCGCGTCGCCGTCGCCGTGCACGTCCTCGATCACGGCGACGCCCGGCCGGGGGCCCGCCGCCATCGCGTCGAAATGGGCCATCCGGCGCCCGCGCAGGGTCGCGGCATCCTCCTGCGGCGGCATCCGGCCCGCGATCCGCGCCGTGCGGGCGAAGCCGACGATGCGGGCCTCGGCGGGTCCGGCCCGGACCACGTCCAGCACCACGCGCACCGCGTCGCGCAGGCTGCGGGTCGAGGTGGCCGAAGCCGTTGCCGGGCGTCACGAGGCGGAAGCCTTCGCCGATCCGCCGGCGGGCGTCCTCTCCGGAGGCGCAAAAGATGCCGACGGGCAGGCCGCGCCGCGTCGCCGCCTCCGATTTCGGGCGGGGCTGCCCCGCGTGGCCGTCCAGCGCGATGGCCATGCCGTTGGGGCCGAGGGAGAGCATGTCGATCCCCTCGACGTCGAGGATCTCCCCGATGCGCTCGACCCCTTCGGCCGTCTCGATCATCGGGATCGCCATGACGGTCGCGTCGGCTCCGGCCACGTCGTCCGCCCCGCCGTGGAGCGGACCGCGCGAGGGGCCGAAACTGCGGCTGCCGACGGGTGGGTAGAGGCAGGCGGCGGCCGGGGCGGGCGTGGTGATCATCGGGCAGACGATGCCGAAGGCCCCGGCGTCGAGCAGGTGCATGATCTGCGCCGCATCGTCGGGCGCCACGCGCACCAGCGGCGTCGCGGGGGTCGCCGGGATCGCCCGGAGCATCCCGATCGCCTGCGCCCGGTCGATCATCCCCGTGCGGCAGGTCGACGGTGACCGAATGGACACCGGACTGTCCGACCCCTTCGGCGGAATAGCCCGAGCCGATGGAGAGCCAGCCGTTCACCACGACCTCCCCGGCGGCCAGCCGGGTGCGCACGGCGTTCGGGCGCATCAGGCGCTTCGCCGGTAGCCGGGCAGCAGCGACGCCTTGGCGGCGAAGCGCGGGCGCTTGCGGTGATCGCCCGACACGACGAGCAGAGACCTCCACCGGATCGTCGCCGAGGGCCGTCACCGTGCGGACGGTGCCCCCGGGGACCGAACAGGTGTCCCAGGCATCCACGTCGACCGAGGCACCGCCGTCGTCGACGTCGTCCAGCCGCAGGCGGCCCTCGTGGACCATCAGCACCGTCTTCTCGTCCAGCATGAGCGGGCCGACCGAGCGTCCCGGCCCGAGCCGCAGCGATTCGGCCGGGACTCCGTGCGGGTCGGTGATGGGCGCGGCGTGGTCGCGGTTCCGGGTGATGCCGTAGCCGATGACGGGCGCGATCTGTGCGCCACCGCCGGGCAGGTCCCGGTCGACGAGGGCGGGGCGGGAGTCGCGGTCGGCGCGCTGCACGGAGCGGGACATCATCTCCTCGCGCGAGACCTCGCGCAGGGCGGCGACGTCGGCGTCCGGCATCGGCGGGATCCGGCCCTCCTCGGGGGGGATCGCATCGCCGCGCGCGGCATCGATCAGCCGGTTCTCCGACGAGATGCAGAGCCCATGGTCCGCGGCCTCCCGGATGATGTCGGGGTGGAAGATGACGCCGCCGGTGTCGTCTCCGCCCAGGATGGCGAAGAACCATCCGTCATCCGGGCCGGCGTTGGAGAAGCCCCGGAAGATCCGGGTCGGCACCGACAGGATGTCGCCCGCCCGCCCTGTCGCCTCGTTCCCCCCGTTCGAGCCCCGGCGGAAGGTCCATTCGCCGCGCTGGACGATGAAGACCTCCGCCGTGAAGTGGATGTGCAGGTCGTTCGTGATCCCGCGGGGCATGGTCGCGGCACCGATGTCGAAGCCGTGCGCCTCGGGCAGGTCGATGATCTGCTCGTCCGAGGAGGTCACGCCCGGCCCGATGATCGGAGTAGTTCTCCTCGAGGTGCGATCCGGGCTTGCTGCAGTCGATGCGGGCCACCGTGCACGAGACGTCGTCGTCGCGCCTGACATGGGGGGCCGAAGCGATGTCCTGCGTGACGGGGGTCATATGGCCTGTCCCTAGACGCCAGTGCCGTCGAGCCTCTGCCCGGATGGACGGTCGAGGAGATGGACCCGCGTGCCCGGCTTGGGCGTGAAGCGGATCGGGGCGTCGATCGCGGCCTCGAACTCCGGGGAGCCGCGCGCGCAGACGGAGGTCGCGCCGAGCTCTCGGTGGAGGTGCCTGAGCTCGGCGCGCATGGTCACGCGCGGCCTGGCGTCGAGGTTCGACAGCGGCTCGTCCATCAGGAAGATCTATGCGTGCGCACGATCACCCGGGCCAGCGCCACCCGCTGCCGCTGCCCGTCCGAGAGTTCGGAGGGGCGCCGGCCAGCAGGGCGTCGAGCCCCACCTTCCCGGCCGTCTCCTGCACCCGCCGGGTCCGCGTGGTCCTGTCCGCACCGCGCAGGTCGAACGGGTCGTCGATGTTCTGGCGCACGGTCATGTGCGGGCAGAGGCCGCAGTTCCGGAACATCATGGCGATGTCGCGGGCCTCGGGCGGCTTGTCGTCGATCCGCCCGCCCGCGATCATGATGTGGCCCGAGGTGATCTCCTCGAGCCCCGCGATCATGCGCATCGTCGTCGTCCTGCCGCAGCCCGACGGGTCCGGCAGCACGAGGAACCCGCCGTCCTCGATCGTGAGGTCGAGCCGCGGCACGGCGGTGACGGCGGCGTATGTCTTCTCGATATCGACGAGCTGCACTCCGGCCATTCCGCGTCCTTGCCTCCTCGACCGCGCGGACCTTCATGCCGCGGGCGAATTGTGCCGGATCGGCAGCGCCATGATGAGGCCCGGCACGGGGATGATGACGCCCGCAGCGCTCGTCAGCCCCCACGGGTCGCCGCGTTCGGTGCGGAAGCTGACGAGGTCGACGGGAAGCGTGACCGCGTCGCGGCGCGTCAGGATCAGGGCGGAGAGGAACTCGTTCCACGTGAGGATGAAGCAGAAGATCGAGGAGGGCAGGATGCCGGGGGCGGCCATCGGCAGGACGATGCCCTCGATCACGCGCGGGCGGGAGGCGCCGTCGATCATCGCGGCCTCCTCGCTGTCGGTGGGGATGGCGTCGATGAACCCCATGATCATCCGGATCGCGAAGGGCGTGACGATGGCGAGGTTCACCACGATGAGCGCCAGCCGCGTGTCGAGCAGGCCCGGCGTGCGGAACATCGCGAAGAACGGGACCTTGCGGCCCCGCACCCGGAAGCGGGAGAGGGAACAGGCCGCCCGCGGGGCGCAGGGCACGGCGATCACCACCGTCACCGTCGCCGCGATCACCGAAGTCGAGCACCATGTCGCCGAGGGTCCACGGGTCGGCGAAGACGGTGGCGAAGTTCAGGAGCGTCGGCTCGAAGTCCAGCGACAGCGGGCAGGCGTCGCGGGGCCGCTCGAACGCCGTCAGGAACATCCGGGCGATCGGGAAGAGGACGATCACCGAGACGAGGACCAGGAGGGCGCGCTCCCCCCATGCGAGATGCCGTTCCATGCGGTCGCCATCTCTCTCGCTCGGGAGCATGCGGACGTACCAGATGGAGATCGCCATCGTGAGCGCGAAGGTCGTCTCGAGTACGGCCTCCGCCAGCAGCACGCCCCGCATCTGCGGAAGGATGATCCCGAGGAGGATCCGCAGGTCGGACGCGCCGTCGGTGCGGGCCGCCTCCTCCGTCTCTCGCGGGATGGAGGCGAGCCCGCCCGGGCACCTGAACGTCATTCAGGGGGCCCGGTGCCAGACGTCCGTCGGCAAGAGGATCGCCATGGCGAGGTCCGGGTCGGCCAGCCACGGCGTGCCTTCGAGGGCGGGGAAGACCGCGCCGATCCACGTGGCCAGCACGCCGAACCCGGGGTTGGACACGAAGCGGCAGCCCGCGCCGATCAGCGCGAAGGGCAGGATCAGGACGGCGCGCGTGAAGGTATGCATCCGGCCCTCGCGGCGCAGCGGGAGCGCCAGCGACATGGCGATGACGAGGGTCAGCGCCACGCTGGAGACCACGAGGCCGGAGGGGCGGCCCGCCGTCCGTATCGAAGAGGTCGCCGCCGTTGCCCCGGAGCAGGTTCATCCGGACCATCAGGTCTGACCGCTCAGCTTGCCGTAGGGCAGGGCCACGCCGGCGGCATCGCTGCTGTCCTGCGCCGCGATCTGCGCGCCGATGGGCCGCACGGGGAGCCCGAGCGACGGGATCCGCTGGTCCATGAGCGAGACGACGTCGCAGTCGCCGCCGCCCGCGACCATCTGGATCGTGAGCGCCTCCTTCATGCCGGGGAAGGGCACTTGGTCGTAGACGACGTCGATGCCGGTGGCCTCCTCGAAGGCGGCCGGACGCGCATCGTGCGCCTCGAACCGGCTCGATTTGGCGGTGAGCACGTTGACCGTCCGCCCCTCGAACGGTCTCCGCTCCGTCGCCTCCGAGGCGATCGCCTGCGTCGTGCAGAGGATCGCCGTGACCGCGACCGAACCCTCGGGTCGTGTCAGCACGTCCTCCCGGACGTCCAGCGCCACGCTCTCCGGTTCTCCGCAAGATCGTCAATGCTGTCGATGATCCCGGAAGGCATCGTCATGCCATGTTCAAGGCAGCGGACGGCACCGGAGGCATTCCATGCGGGACACGCTCGTCGCCGACATGGGAAACGACATCATCTTCGGCCGCTGCCCGCCCGGTGCCCGGATCGTCGGGGACCGGGTGATGGAGCGCCACGGTGCCAGGCGGCATGCGGTGCGCGGGGCCTTCGCCGCGCTGGAGGCGCGCGGGCTGCTCGTGCGCAGGCCGAACCGCGGGGTGGGGGTCGTGGACTTCGGCCCCGATCAGGTCGCCGCGCCCTGCGACGCGCGGATCGTGCCGGAGACGGCCGCGGCGGCGCGGACGCCCCTGCCATGCACTCCGGACGTCGCCGCCCGGCCCGAGGACATCGGAGTTCCACGAGGTCGAGTTCCCTTGCTGCGGCAACGACCGCCTCGTCGAGCCGATCCGGACGCACGCGTGCGCGGCGCAGCCGATCCGGGTCGTGAAATACGAGGACAGGGAGCACATGACGACGGTCGTGGCGCAGCATTTCGAGATCATCCGGGCCCTGCGCGGCACCTCGACGGAGGATCTCGTCCGCGCGGTGGAGGCGCATCTTCCCGCATCCGCCGCCGCCTACCGCGCCCTCCACGAGCGCAAGTCCGGGGCGGCGAAGGCGTCCGCGTGACGGTACGGTCCTCGATCCGCCGACCCGCGAGGGCAGGGGAGCGGGATCCTGCCGGCATCCGACGTCCATCCGATCAGACGGTTACGGCCAAGACCCTTGCCAAGTCGACCGGACCGCGCGCTATCTGAAGTCACGGGAGAGATCGACGGTCCGCGGGCCTTCGACGGGGGAGGGGCGATGCGGGCGTTCAATCTGCTCTGGAAGGTCATCGACGTCGTGATGGCGGCGCTGCTCCTGTCGATGATCTGCCTCGTCTTCGCGAACGTGGTGCTGCGGTACGGGTTCTCCTCCGGCCTGCGCCCCTCGATCGAGTTGTCGCGGCTGGCCTTCGTCTGGCTCGTCCTGCTCGGGGCGGCGGTGGTGCTGCGGCGCGAGGAGCATCTCGCCGTCGCCGAGTTCACCACCTCCTTCATGCCGCGCGCCGTGCCGTTCCTGCGGCGCGCGGCCTATGCGGTCATCGCCGTCGGCGTGCTGATGCTGTTCTGGGGGGCCTTCCACCAGATGAACGCCAACTGGAGCAACATCTCGCAGCTGACCGGCCTGCCGTCGGCGCTGCTCTACCTGCCGGGCGTCCTCTCGGGCGTGCTGATGGCGATCATCGCGGTCGTGCGGATCGTCGATCCCGCCGCGCTGCGCGATCCGGACGAACCGCGCGGCGGCACCCACCTGTGACGCTCCTCATCTTCCTCGGCGTCCTGATCGGGTCGATCCTGCTGGGCCTGCCCGTGGCCTTCGCGCTCCTGCTCTCCGCGATGGCGCTCATGGTCCACATGGATCTCTTCAGCGCCGACATCCTCGCGCAGTCGCTCATCAACGGCATCGACAGCTTCCCGCTGCTGGCGATCCCGTTCTTCCTCGTCGCGGGCGAGGTCATGGCGGCCGGCGGCCTGTCGCAGCGCATCGTCGGCATGGCCACGGTGCTGGTGGGGCACCGCAAGGGGGGCCTCGGCTACGTCGCGGTGTTCACCGCCGTCCTGCTGGCCGGGCTGTCCGGGTCGGCGGTGGCGGATGCGGCGGCGCTGGTGGCGATCCTCTATCCGATGATGCGCAAGGCCGGCTATCCGGCGGGCCCGTCCATGGGGCTGCTGGCCTCCGGCGGGATCATCGCGCCCGTCATCCCGCCCTCGCTGCCGCTCATCCTCGTGGGCGTCGCGGGCAACATCTCGATCAAGGACCTGTTCCTCGGCGGCATCGCCCCCGGCCTGATGATGGGGGCGACGCTGCTGCTGGTCTGGACCTGGATCATCCGCAACGAGGATCTGGAGGTGATGCCGCGGGCCTCCGGGAAGGAACGCGTCCGCGCCTTCCGCGAAGGCGTCTGGGCGCTGTTCCTGCCCGTCATCATCATCGGCGGCATCCGCTTCGGCGTGTTCACCCCGACCGAGGCGGCGGTCGTCGCGGCCGTCTACTCCATCGTCATCTCGGTCGTGATCTACCGGGAGCTCACCTGGGGCAAGTTCCTCACGATCCTGGTCAACGCCGGGCGCTCGACGGCCATGGTCATGTTCCTCGTGGGCTGCGCGATGGTCGCCGCCTGGCTCATCACCGTGGCCCAGCTGCCCCAGCAGCTCGCCACGCTGCTGGGCCCGCTGATCGAGAGCCCGCGCATGCTGATGCTCGTGATCATGCTGATCGTGCTCGCCGTCGGCATGGTCATGGACCTCGCGCCGGCCGTGCTGATCCTCGTGCCGCTGCTGATCCCCGTCGTCCGGGAGGCGGGCATCGACGAGGTCTACTTCGGCCTGATGTTCATCATCAACACCTCGATCGGGCTGATCACGCCGCCGGTGGGCAACGTGCTCAACGTCGTCTGCGGGGTCAGCCGGATGCCGATGTCCACGGCCATCAAGGGGACGTTCCCCTTCGTCGTGGCCTACATCGCGCTCATGCTGCTGTTCGTTCTCGTGCCGCAGATCGTCATCGCCCCGATGAACTTCTTCATCGGGGATTAAGGGAGGAAACCCATGTCCATATCGATCCAACGCCTCGGCCTCGCCGCGGCCGTCACGCTCCTGACCACCACCGCGGGCGTCGCGCAGACCACGCTGCGCTTCGCGCATCCCGTGCCCGAGAGCGATCCGCAGCACGTGATGGCGGAGTTCTTCGCCGAGGAGCTCTCGGCGCGCACCGACGGCGAGATCACGGTGCAGATCTTCCCGAACGGCCAGCTCGGCAACGACGCGCAGATGATCGACGGCGTCCGCTCCGGCATCATCGACATCTCGCTGGTGGGGCTCAACAACCTGACGGGCCTCATGCCCGACGCGGGCGCCATCGAGCTGCCGTTCATGTTCCCCTCCCGCGAGATCGCCTACCAGGTGCTCGACGGCGGGCCGGGCCAGACCATCGCCGCGGAGTTCGAGCAGAACGGCATGAAATCGCTCGGCTATCCCGAGAACGGCTACCGCAACATGACCAACAACCGCGGTCCGATCGTGGAGCCCGCCGACGTGGAGGGCCTGCAGATGCGGGTCAACAACTCCAAGGCGCTCAACGACATGTTCCTGGCCCTGGGCGCGGCCCCGCAGCAGCTGCCCGTGGCCGAGCTCTACACCGCGCTGGAGACGGGCGTCGTCGACAGCCAGGATCATCCGATCGCGGTCACGCTCTCGTTCAAGTTCTACGAGGTGCAGGACTACCTCAGCATGACGCAGCACGCCTACGCGGCCCTCGCCTTCTTCATGAACCTCGACACGTTCGAGGGGCTGACGCCCGAGCAGCAGCAGATCGTGCTCGACACCGCCGCCGACGCCGTGGCGATGCAGCGCGAGCTGTCGGAGACCAACGAGGAGGAGCGCATCGCGGAGCTGGAGGCCAACGGGATGCAGGTCAACCGCGACGTCGACGCCGCCGCCTTCCAGGCCGCCACCCGTCCGGTCTGGGACAACTTCGTCGCCGAGAACGGCGAGGAGATGGTGAACGCCATCGAGGCCGCCTCCAAGCCGTAGCGCAAGCCCGCCGAAGACGGACCGGCCCGGCCTGCGCGGTCGGGCCGGTTCCACGTCCGGACCGCGCCCCTCGGCCGCGCCCCGGATGGCGGAACGGCCGCCTTCGGTGTCTTCGCCCTCGACTGCACCGATGACGGGGCCCTCCTCCGGGAGGCGGTCCGCATCGCGGCGACCGGCACGGCGGGGGCGATGGCGAAGGTGCTGAAGTTCAGGCCGGAGCATCGTGACCTGCTGATCGTCTCCGGCATCGGCTGGAAACCGGATGTGGTCGGCGTGGCCTCCTTCCGGGTGGACGCGGACTCCCCCGTCGGCTTCGCCTTCCTGAACGAGACCGCCGTCCTGTCCAACGATCTGATGGCGGAGCGGCGGTTCCGCACGCCCGCCCTGCTGACCGGGCACGGCGTGCGGGCGGCGATCAACGTGCCCGTCAGATATCGCGGCGAGATGCGGGGGATCCTCGAGGTGGACAGCCTCGACGCCGACTGCTTCAGCCCGGCGGACCGCGCCTTCATGCTGTCGATCGCGAACATGGTCGGCCTCGCCACCGAACGCCGGTTGATGACGGAGGAGCTCGAGCAGGTCGCGGAGCTGCGCAAGCTGCAGGCGGAGGAGCTGCGCCACCGGATCAAGAACCTGTTCACCATCGTCAACTCCCTCGTCGGCCTGTCGGAGCGGGACGGGCGCAGGAAGGGCGACCCGCAGGGGGCCTTCGCGATCCTGCGGGGCCGGATCGAGGCGATGGCACGGGCCAGCAGCATCGGGGCGGGCAATCTCGACATGTCCCGGAGCACCGTCGACGTCGTCGATCTGACCCGCTCCGTGCTGCAGGCCCATGCCGGACAGGTCGAGGTGGCCGGGGGTTCGACGCTCGTGCCGAGCCTCTGGTCGACGCCGCTCGGGCTGCTGTTCTACGAACTCGCGACGAATGCGGCGAAGTACGGGGCGCTCGGCGTGGACAGCGGCAGGGTCGCGGTGACCTGGTCGACGAAGGACGACGTCCTCGTCGGGGTCTGGAGGGAGACAGGAGGTCCTGAGGTCTCCGCTCCGGTCGAGGGGGCCGGGTTCGGCGGTCGGATGCTGGACTCGGTCGCTGCGCAGTTCGGCGGAACGCTGACCCGAAACTGGACAGGAGGCGGCCTCGTGGTGTCGCTCGCGATCCCGATGCCGGCACCCGGGCAGGGGGCATGACGCTACGACCTGCCGCGGCACGATCTCCGACGCCCAGGCGCGTCCGGAGCCGGGCTGCGACGTCCGGCTCCGGTCCGCTCCGGATGTCCTCGTCACGGGCCTCCCCTGCCCCTCCCCGGGACCGGACCATTGGGACGGGGTCTGCGCCTTCACGGGGTTCGCGCATGATGTCGGCCCGGGCCAAGGGAGCACAGGGCAGAGGGAGCCCCTCCCTCCGCGCGATGCACGGGCGCGGATCGCGACGCTCGCCTTCCGGGCGCCTGGACTCCGGCCGGGCAGGTGGTCGCAGCCATCCCGCTGCCCGCCAACGGCCTGCCTTCGGACCGCGACGGGGATCGATGGCGTCCGGTCGGCCGAACCGCCCGGACCTGCGGTTTCCGCTTGCCGATCCCGAGGCGCAGACTGCGCCAGCCGTGACGTGCGGCTCCGCCATACGCGCACAGAGGCCACGCGCCTGGCACCCGACCTCGATGCCGGTGCTGCCGACGACCGACGGGTGCCATGGGCTCGCCGGCGGACGCATCTGCCCGGCGGCACGGCGTCGCGGTGAGAGCCGGATCGTCGGTCTGCCCGCGGCGTTCGACGGCCGCGTCGGATCTCCGCGGCGGATGTTCGGAGGAGTGGCCGAAACCGCTCCTCCGGGTCGTGATCAGTAGGGGCTGTCGGCGAAGTAGAAGGCCTCCGCGTTCTCGGGCGTGACCAGCTGCGAGCCGATGATCATGCGGCCCGAGACCGGCGTGCCGGAGACCAGCCCGATCGCGGTCATCTCGATGGCGGTCGAGATCTGCGCGGGGGGGTAGGTCACGTTGGCGGGAAGCTGAGGGTCGCCGTCCATGATGCGCTTGATGATCTGCTTCATGCCGGCACCGCCCATCACCCACATCTCCTCGGTGCGGCCGGCCTGTGCGATGGCTTCCATCACGCCGATGGCCATGTCGTCGTCCGCGGCCCAGACCGCGTCGATCTGCGGGTATTTCGACAGGTAGTCCTGCATCACGGAGAAGGCGTCGTCGCGGTTCCAGTTGCCGTGCTGCTTGTCGAGGATCTCGATGCCCGACCCGTCGAGCGCGGCCTCGAAGGCCTCGACCCGCTCGTTGTCGAGCGTGGTCGGGATGCCGCGCAGCAGGACGATCTTCTCACCGGAGGCGAGGTTGTCCACGAAGTACTCCCCCGCCACGCGTCCGAAGCCGGGGTTGTCGCCCGCCACGTAGAGATCCTCGATCCCGGGCTGCGACAACCCGCGGTCCACCACCGTGACCCAGATGCCGGCGTCGGCGACGGCCTTGACCGGGGAGGTCAGCGGCTCGGACTCGAACGGAAGCACCACCAGGGCGTCGATGTCGCGGGTGGCGACCATGTCCTCGATGTCGTTGACCATCTTGCCCGCGTCTCCGGCGGTGGCCAGCACGAAGGTCAGCTGCGGATAGACCCCTTCGAGCCGGGCGATGGTGTCCTGGGCGTGGAAGTTGAGCCCGCCCATGAAGCCGTGGGTGGCCGAGGGGATGGCGACCCCGATGGTGAACTCCCGGGCCTCCTGCGCGGCCAGCGGTGCGGCGAGGCAGGTGGCGATTGCGAAGCCCGACAACAGTGTTCTGCGAAGCATGGGTCTCTCCCTGTGTGATGCCCCCCTCCCGGGGGCGGATTGCCCGACGGGGTCAGCCGTCGGTCTTCTTCCCGCGCTGGAGTACGACGGCGAGGATGACGATGACGCCCTGGATCGTGCCGTTCAGGTAGGGGCTGACGATCGAGGCGAGGTTCAGGATGTTGTCGATGAGGCTCAGGATCAGCACGCCGACGACGGTGCCCCAGACCCTTCCGTAGCCGCCCTTGAGCGCCGTGCCCCCGATGATGACGGCGGCGATGGCCTCCAGCTCCCAGAGCACGCCGGTGGAGGCGGAGGCGGAGCCGAGCCGCGGGACGTACATGATGGTGGCGAGCCCCACGAGCATCCCCAGCAGGACGTAGGTGGCGATGCGCGTGCGCTGCACGTCGACGGCGGAATATTTCGCGACCTGCTCGTTGGCCCCGATGGCCCCGCAATGGCGGCCGAAGGGCAGGTGGCGCATCGCGAGCTCGCCCAGGATGGCGACCAGCGCGAAGACGAGGATCGGCCAGGCGACGCCCAGCATTCCGTCGTAGTAGACCGGGCGGTAGAGACCGCGCAGCTCGAAGTCCAGCGACAGGGTGCCGCCGTCGGCCAGCCAGGTCACGAGGCTGCGGTAGATGCCCATGGTGCCCAGCGTGACGATGAACGCCTCGATCCGCACCGTCGCGATGAGGAACCCGTTGAGCCAGCCCGCCGCGAAGCCGGCCGCCAGCGCCGTGAGCATCCCCAGCAGGATCACCGGGACGGAGATGCCCAGCGAGGGGATCAGCGCGTTCATCGCGAGGATCATCACGCCGGCCACGAAGGCGGCCATGGACCCGACGGACAGGTCGATCCCCCCGGCGGTGATCACGAAGGTCATGCCCACGGCGATGATCCCGATGAAGGCGGAGCGCGCCAGCACGTTGGTCACGTTGCCGTAGCTCAGGAAGTTCGAGTTGATCGACGCGCCGATCGCGATCAGCGCGATCAGGGCCAGCAGGGGCCCGAGGACGTGGAAGCTCGGCAGCCGCGACCGGGCGGGGGCGAGGTCGGCCGCGCTCATGCCGCGGCCTCCCGCGTCATGCCCATGGCCAGCTTCACGATGGCGCGCTCGTCGATCTCGTCGCCCCGCAGCTCGCCCACGATGCGCCCCGACGCCATCACCATGACGCGGTTGGACAGCCCGATGATCTCCGACATCTCGGAGGAGACGACGATCACCGACCTGCCGGACGTCGCCAGCGCGGCGATGAACCCGTAGATCTGCTGCTTGGTGCCGATGTCGATGCCGCGCGTCGGCTCGTCGATGATGACGACGTCGGGTTCGGCCAGCATGGTCTTGGCCAGCAGCAGCTTCTGCTGGTTGCCGCCCGACAGGTTGCCCGCGGTCATGCCCCGGTCGCCCACGCGGATGTCGAACTCGCGGATCGCGTCGGTCAGCGCCGCCTCCTCGGCGGCGCCGTCGATGGCGAACCGGGTGTAGCGCGCGAGCGCCAGCAGCGTCAGGTTCACCGTCAGGCCGTGGCCGAGCAGCAGCCCCTTCTCCTTGCGGTCCTCGGTGAGATAGACCAGCCCCGCCTCCCGCGCGGCCCGGACGGACCCGGCCCTGAGCGCGCGGCCGTTCACCGTCACCGACCCGGTCGCCGCGCGCAGTCCCGCGACGCCCTCCATCAGTTCGGTCCGGCCCGACCCCACCAGACCCGAGAACCCCAGGACCTCGCCCCGGTGCAGGTGGAAGCCGGCGCCGTGGACCATGCCCTCGATGCTCAGGTCCTTCACCTCCAGCACGGTGTCGGCCTGCGGCGTGCCCCTGGGGACGAACAGGTCGGACAGCTCGCGCCCCACCATCGCCTCGGCCATCGCGTCCTGGGTCAGTCCGGCGGCGGGGCCCCCGAACACCTGCCGCCCGTCGCGCAGCACCGTGACCCGGTCGGCGATGCGCGCGATCTCGTCGAGCTTGTGCGAGGTGTAGAGGATCGCGCAGCCGTCCGCGCGCAGCCGCCGGATCAGGTCCAGCAGGATGTCGGTCTCCTTGGCCGTGAGCACCGCGGAGGGTTCGTCCATGATCAGGACGCGCGCCTCGCGTCCGAGGGCCTTGGCGATCTCGACCATCTGCCGGTTGGGCACGGAGAGGTCCGCGACCTTCGCGCGCGGATCCACCGGGCAGTCCAGCCGGTCCAGCAGCCGGCGGCTCTCGGCCTGCATCGCGCGGTGATCCAGGAACGGCCCCCGCTTGAGCTCCCGCCCGAGGAAGATGTTCTCCTCCACCGACAGTTGCTGCGCGAGGTTGAACTCCTGGTGGATCATGACGACGCCGCGCTCCTCGGCCTGCTGCGCGTCGGCGAAGATCACGGGCACCCCGTCCAGCAGCACCTCCCCGCTGCTGGGCGGCTGGTATCCGGCGAGGATCTTCATGGTGGTCGACTTGCCCGCGCCGTTCTCCCCGATCAGCGCGTGCACCTCGCCCGGGCGCAGCGCGAAGCTCACGTCGAAGAGCACCTGCACGGGCCCGAAGCTGCGGCTCACATCGCGGATGGCGAGGACGGGATCGGTCATTCGAGCGCGGTCCAGACGCCGTCCCGCCCGGACGACCGGATGCAGGCGTCGATGAACGCCATGCCCTCCAGCCCGTCCTCCAGCGTCGGGAACAGCACGCCGTCGGGGACCGGGTCGCCGGTGCGGTGCGCCCGGATGGCGCGCGCGGCCTCGGTATAGATGTTCGCGAACCCTTCGAGGTATCCTTCGGGATGACCAGGGGGCGTGCGCGTCACCCGCGCCGCCTCCGGCCCGGTGGCGGCCCCGCCCCGCGTCAGCAGGCGCCTTGGCTCTCCCAGCGGCGTGAACCACAGGTCGGTCGGGGTCTCCTGCGCCCATTCCAGACCGCCCCGCTCCCCGTAGACCCGCAGGCGCAGGCCGTTCTCGTGGCCCACGGCCACCTGCGAGCACCAGAGCATCCCCTTGGCCCCGCCCTCGAAGCGCAGCATCACATGGGCGTTGTCGTCGAGCAGGCGGCCCTCGACGAAACGGTCGAGGTCGGCGGCGAGCGCGCGCACCGGCAGCTGCGTGACGAAGCGCGCGAGGTTGAAGGCGTGGGTGCCGATGTCGCCGATGGACCCCCCGGCACCCGAGCGTTCGGGATCGCCCCGCCAGGCGGCCTGCTTGTTGTCCTCCGCCGGAGCCTCGGCCAGCCAGTCCTGCGCGTATTCGACCTGCACCAGACGGATCCGGCCGAGCGTCCCGGCCTCGACCATCGCGCGGGCCTGCCGGACCATCGGATATCCGGTATAGTTGTGGGTGAGGACGAAGAGCGCGTCCGACCGCGCCGCCGCTTCCGCCAGCGCCTGCGCCTCGGCCGGCGTCGAGGTGAGGGGCTTGTCGCAGATGACGTGGATGCCGCGTTCCAGGAAGGCGATCGCGGGGGCGGCGTGCATGTGGTTGGGGGTGACGATGGCGACGGCCTCGATCCCGTCGTCGCGCGCCGCCTCCCGCTCCGCCATGGCCGCGAAACCGTCGTAGCTGCGCGCGGGGTCCAGCCCCAGCTCCGCGGCGGAGGCCCGGGCCCGGTCCGGCGTGGACGACAGCGCGCCCGCGGTCAGCGCGTAGTCCCCGTCGATCCGCGCGGCGATGCGGTGCACCGCGCCGATGAACGCCCCCTGTCCCCCGCCGACCATCCCGAGCCGGATCGGCCCCGTCCGGCCCGCGAACCGCGTCATCCGTCGAGGCCCAGCATCGCGCGGTTGGCCGCCGCGTCGCTGCCGCCGTCCGCGAAATCGTCGAAGGCCCTGTCGGACACGCGGATCACATGGGCGCGCACGAAGGCGGCGGCCTCCCGCGCGCCATCCTCCGGGTGCTTGAGGCAGCATTCCCATTCGACGACCGGCCAGCCGTCGAAATCCATCGCGGCCAGCTTCGAGAAGATCGCGCCGAAGTCCACCTGCCCGTCCCCGGGGCTGCGGAACCGGCCGGCGCGGTCGATCCAGGGCTGATAGCCGCCGTAGACACCCTGCCGCCCGGTCGGATTGAACTCCGCGTCCTTGACGTGGAACATGCCGATCCGCTCGGCGTAGATGTCGAGATGGTCGATGTAATCGAGCTGCTGCAGCACGTAGTGCGACGGATCGTAGAGCATCTTCGCGCGATCGTGCCCATCGACCCGGTCGAGGAACATCTCGAAGGTGACGCCGTCGTGCAGGTCCTCGCCCGGGTGGATCTCGTAGCAGATGTCGACGCCGCACTCCTCCGCGTGGTCCAGGATCGGACGCCAGCGGAGCGCCAGCTCGTCGAAGGCGGCCTCCACCAGCCCCGCCGGCCGCTGCGGCCAGGGGTAGAGGTAGGGCCAGGCCAGAGCGCCCGAGAACGAGGCCATCGCCGTGAGCCCGAGATTGCGGGACGCGGTCAGCGCCATCCGGACCTGATCGACCGCCCAGGCCTGCCGCGCCTTCGGATCGCCGTGGACCGACGGATGGGCGAAGCCGTCGAACCCGATGTCGTAGGCCGGATGCACCGCGACCAGCTGGCCTTGCAGATGGGTCGAAAGCTCCGTCACCTCCACCCCGTTGTCGCGGGCACGGCCGAGGAAGTCGTCGCAGTATCCCGCGCTCTCGGCGGCCTTTTCCAGATCGAAGAGCCGCGCGTCCCAGCTGGGGACCTGCACGCCCTCGTAGCCGCAACCGGCCGCCCATTTCGTGATCGCGTCCCAGGAGTCGAACGGGGCGTCGTCTCCGGCGTATTGCGCCAGAAAGAGCGCGGGCCCCTTCATCGTCTTCATGCCCCGGCCCTCCCAGACGCCGCCCTCGTCCGGGCGGATGCACGATGCAATGGTTTGCACGATGACCCTACGCCGGCCGGCCCTCATTGCAACCGTCGATCGCGCCCGTCGCGCGACGGATCACCGGAGACCCCGGAGGGGCGGCAGGCCCTTCGGCATCGGGGACATCGCCGGACTGGCGGGCGTGTCGGCCGCGACGGTCGGCCGGACCCTGTCGAACCCGTCGATGGTCTCGCGGGCGACGCGGGACGTGGTGCCGGAGGCCGTGGCCACGACCGGCGACCGGGTGAACCACGCCGCCCGCCCCCTGCGCCGTCAGCGCGCCGGCAACGTCCTGACCGAAAGGCGGCTGGAGGGGGTGCGCCGCCGGCCCGCCGATCCCGGCGCGCCGCTACGGGCCGGCTGGACGTTCCGGGGGGACGTCGGCCTTGCCTCCGGGTGCGCGGCGGCGACCGCCCGGCCGCGCCACGATCCGCCAGCCGCGGGCGCGGAGCGGATCGCAGCGCGGCCGGGATGCATCCCCCGGTGATCGGCTCCGAAAGCCACCCGGCCGCATCGCGCCGGATCCCGGTGGACCCGATCCGTCGCGGGAGCGTCGCGCGACCGGGGTGATGGGCACTGCAGGGGGTTTTCGTTCCGGTGGTGCCCATCCAAGGACCGTGCCGGCCGATTGCGTCGACCGAAGGGGCCCGACGGTCGCGGAACTCCGGGATTTCGCCTCGGGCGACCGGACGTCCCGCATCGGTCGATGGGCGACCCGGAACGATCCGCGTCGTCCGGGGTCGCGCTGCAGCGCTGGCGCGCCTGTCGGGCGCGATCCGATACCGCGGAGGCGGACCCGGCCTGCGGGCCGGCCGTACCGATGGCGACGGTCCGCATCCTGCGAAATCTCCCTGTCGGGTTGGGACACGGTGAGGCCGTCTGGCCGCCCGCAAGCTCCGCCCGCGTGACCGAACCGGCCACCGAACGACGATGGCGGCCCGTCCCCGGGGTCGGGGGTCGTTTGCGGGAGGGGGCGCTGAGCTACGTTTTCGCTGAGCGGCGGGTCCTGGCACCGAGCACCCTCCGGCCATGTTCGCGCAGCGCGCCGTCGGGGCCGACGTTGCGATAGAGCGCGACGGGCCTGATCCCGAGTTCGGCGGCAAGATCGGAGACCGAGGTGTCGCGGCTCGCCGTGGCGGCCTGGGCGAGGCGGACCTGGGCCCTGGTGAGGGCGAACTTCCGGCCGCCCGTGCGTCCCCTTGCACGGGCGGCGGCGAGGCCGGCCATCGTGCGCTCCCGGATCAGCTCGCGTTCGAACTCCGCGAGCGACGCGAAGATGCCGAAGACCAGGCGGCCCGAGGCCGAGGTGGTGTCGAGCGCCGCCCCCTGCCCGGAGAGCACGCGCAGCCCCACGTCCCGGGCGGCGAGCCCGTCCACGGTCCGGGCGAGGTGGGCGAGGCTCCGTCCCAGACGGTCGAGGCGCCACACGACGAGGATGTCGCCGCCGCGCAGGGCCTTCGGCAGGCCTCGAGCCCGGGCCGCACCGCCCCCTTGCCCGAGGCGTGGTCGTCGTAGATCGCGTCCGCCGCGACGCCGGCAGCCTGGAGCGCATCGTGCGTGCCGGGTCGGTCGACTGCGAGCTATCGGCTTCGGACACCCGCATGTAGCCCAGCAGCATGGCAATTCCCCTCCTCGTGTCGTCGGGCCGTCCCTGTCGCAAACGATCGGTTGAGGCAGCAGCACAAAGCGGCCTGACAGGACGCTCTCGATCGTGTCTCATCTCATGTCGCATTCATTACGTCGAGAACCTGTATCGAACTGGGAGCGACGAGCATGGCCCGACGCGCCGTCCTGACCGCCCGGCAACGCGAGGCGCTGTTCGCCCTGCCGACCGACGAGCCGGCGCTGATGCGCCACTGCCCTCAAGCGACGAAGACCTGGCGCATGTCATGAAAGCGGCATCGGGCGCGCAATCGGTTGGGCTTCGCCTTGCAGCTCTGCGCGTTCCGGTATCCGGGACGCCTGCTCCGGCCAGGCGAGACGATCCCGGAGCCGATGCTTTCGCTCAACGGGGTTCAGCTCGGTCTCGGCGCGGACGCTCTTGCCGGCTACGCCTTGCGCCCGGAAACCCATTGCGAGCACTCCGCCGCCCTCCAGCGTCTCTATCGCCTCCGTCCCTTCGAGGGGCGGGCTGCGGAGGAGATGCGGGGCTGGCTTGGCCGGCGGCGGAGACGACGCGCTCGAACGAGGCATTGGTCGTCACGATGCTGGAAGAGCTGCGTCTGCGCCGGGTGATCGTGCCGGGGCCCACGACGGTGGAGAGGGCGTGTGCCGACGCTTCGGTCGCGGCCGAGCGTCGGATTACGGAGCGGATCGCCGACCGGCTCGATGCAGATGCCCGCGAACGGCTGGGACGGATGCTGTCGGAAGCGACCGAAGACGGCACCTCGCGCTTCGTGCTTCGGCTGCGGCGGCACGAGCCGGGGGGCAACTCGGCGGACGCGAACCGGCTGCTCGCCCCTGCGGAATGGGTGTCGGGGCTGGCGGTGTCCGAGGACGTGATCTCCGGCATCCCGCCGCAGCGCGTCGCGCGTCCGAGGCGGCAGGGCGAACGCAACTCACGCAGACGGGTTGCGCGAACTGCCCGAGGCGCGGCGGCTGGCGATTCTCGCCGTCTGCGCCGCCCCGTGGGGCGCCGCCATCGCCGACGCGGTGGTCGAGACCCATCAGCGCATCATCGGCCGCACCTATCGCGATGCCGAGCGCCTGTGTACGGCCAACGCCGCCGAGCATCGCAGCCGGGTCGTCACGACGCTGCACATCTTCGCCCGCGTGAGCAGCGCGATGGTCCGCGCCCATGCGGCGGGCGAGGACGCCTTGGTCATCGTCGCCCAGACGGTCGGGTGGGAAGGGCTAGGGCGTCTCGCCGCGACCGCCGCGGTCCTCACCGGCGCAACCCCGGCGGATCCGCTCGACCATCTGGTTTCTGGACATGCGGAGCATGCGCGCGCGGCCCCGCTACGCGCCGCGCATGCTTGACGCGCTGGAATTGCAGGGCGGGCGAGCGGCCGCACCGCTCATGACGGCAACCCTGGCGTTGCGAGCCATGAACCGGAAAGCGCGCATGGCCCCATCCGGGATCCTTCCTCTCGGGTTTGCCCGCGGCGCGCGTGGCGCGGGCGCCTGACGACCGGCGGAGACCCAACCGACCCCCGCGCCTGGGAGACGGCGATCCTGTTCTCCCTTCGTGACGCCCTGCGTTCGGGCGACATCTGGCTGGCCCACAGCCATCGCCATCGCGAGCCCGAACGCGATCTCGTCCCAGCCACCGCTGTCGAAGGCGCAGCCCGTCTTGCCGTGCCCCTGAACGCCGCAGAATGGACCCGCAGCCGCCGGATCGCCCTGGATCAGGCGATGGACGGCGTCGATCGCGCTGCCCGGAATGGCCTGCTGGCCGGCGGTACGACCCCGGGCGGTCGGCTGCGCGCGGATCGCCTCCAAGCCGTCACCCCGTCCGGAGCCGACAGGACGATCCTCGATCTTCATCGTCGCATGCCGGAGGTGCGGATCACGGACCTGCTTCTCGACGCAGGCGGGGCCACGGGCTTCTCGGACGCCTTTACCGACCTGCGCACCGCATCGGTCTGCCGCGACGGATCGGGCTGCTGAGCGCCGTCCTGCGGACGGGCTCGACCTCGGCCTGAAGAAGATGGCGGCGTCCGCCACTCCCCATACGCACTGGCAGCTTCTTCGAATTGCCCGCTGGCATGTCGAGGACGACGCCTGCGACCGCGCCCTCGGCCTCATCGTCGAGGCTCAGGCGGCCCTGCCCCCATGGCGCGCATCTGGGGCGAGGGGCTGACGGCATCGTCGGACGGACAGTTCTTTCCCGCCGGGGGCACGGGCGAGGCCATGTATCTCGTCAACGCCTGGCTCACGGCTCGGAGCCCGGCATCAAGGCCTGCACCCATATCTCCGACCAGTTCGCACCGTTCGCCGTACGCACCATCCCGGCCACCGCCCACGAGGCTCCGCTCGCCATCGGGCTCGAACCGATGGCGCACGATGGCTCGCCCCTCGACGGTCTCCTGGGTAACGAGACCGGCCGAAGGGTGCGCGAGCATTATGCCCCCTCTCGTGCATTGCTGCGCAATACCCTGCCGGGCAATGGATACCGGTGGCTTCACCGACCACGTCTTCGCCGCCTGCTCGATCCTGGGCTACACGTTCGCACCGCGCATCCGCGACCTGCCGGACAAGCGCCTCTACGCCTTCGAGCCGAATGCCGCGTCGCGGAGCGTACGACCCCTGATCGCCGCCCGTGTGCGCACCGATCTCACCCTGCGCAACTGGCCAGACCTCCTGCGCCTGACCGCTTCCATGTCCCTCGGCACCGTGGTGCCCAGCGTCATCCTGCGAAAGCTCGCACTCGGCCGTTGTCCTCGGACCGATGGCGGACAAAGGCTCGTTACCCGCGGCAGAACGAGCTGGCCTCCGCGGCTCACGCGAGGTCGGCCGCGTCGAGCGCTCGCTGTTCCTGCCTCACGCTGGATCGCCGCCGCCGATCTCCAGCGGCGCACCCGGATGGGCCTGAACAAGGGCGAGGCGCACCACGCGCTCAAACGCGCAATCAGCCTCGGCCGCCGCGGCGAGATCCGCGACCACAGCTCGGAAGGCCAGCACCATCGCATGGCAGGGCTGAACCTGCTCGCCGCCGCCGTCATCCATCGGAACACCCGCCAGCTCGGACGTATCGTCGGCGAACTTGCAGCCGCCGGTCAGCCGCCCGATCCCGCAAACGATTTCGGTCGGGGCCGGGCGTTTCGCGCCGGATGGGGTCCGGGTCGTGCAGATCCTGCAGGTCGGATCCCCGGCTTCCGCTCGGGAGGTCGGCTTTCGGACCGGGAGGTGGGGTGGCTGCTTTCCGCTGCCGGCGACCGTCAGCGGGTGGCGGGACGCGCTGCATCGTGCGGCGGCCGTTCGACGGCCGGCGCGAAATCGCAGCGGTCGATGAGGATGCTCCGCAGCCGCACGGACCCGTAGCGCCGCTGCGTGGGAGGAACGGCACGCCGGATCGCGGATGATGCCTGTCGACGGTCTCGTGGCCTCCGACCGGGGGATGATCCGCACCGGAGTTTGCGTTCGGAGGCGGCGGGACGCTCCGGTGCGGGCCCCCCGTAACCGCATCGTCGACCGCCCGACGGCACTGGCGAAGCATGTCCGGGAGGGATGGCCGTTCCCCCGGACAGCGCATCGGGTGCCAGGCGGAACGGTTTCGCCCTGCCTCCGCACCGTCCCGCCCGCCGGATAGTCGAGCCGGCGCATCCGATGCGGCGGGGCCCGGCGGGGACGATACTTCGATACGACGTCCCATCCCCGGATATCGATCTGACCGGCATCTCCCTGGGGCAGTGGACCCGGCATCGACGACCGACCGGCGGTCGGTGTTCGGGAGTGTCGGCGATCGGTCCGGCCCGGATGCGGTCGCGGATCACTTCGCAGTCGACCTCTTCCCGCGCCCCGAGGACCGGCAAGGTCCGCACGCCGATGGGTCAGGGTCGTGACGATCGTGTCGTGTGGCCGGCGCGGGCCGACCGGAGACCCCACAGGCCGAGGCTTCGGTGCGGGGCAGATCGACGGCGTGAATCGATTCCGTCGTCGGCGATTGCGCATCCGTGTGTGATGTTATAACGTAGCTCCAATCCGGTCCATCCGACCGTCGCAGGAGCCCCCCGAAGATGTCGCCCGACGCCCTTTCCCCCAACGATGTCATCGTCCTGCGGTCGATCAGGTCTTCGACCCGACCCGTCTCGGCCTATGACATCGTCGATATGATACGTCCGGAACGTCCGCGGATCGCTCCGACGACCGTCTACCGCGCGCTCCACAGGCTTGCCGCGGCGGGCCTGGTGGACCGCATCGAGACCCTCAACGCCTGGTTCGCGCGACCGGATTCCATGTCGCGGAAGGCGGGCATCCTCGCGATCTGCGACGATTGCGGCACCGTCGACGAGTTCGCCGCGCCCGACGCGCTGACCGCCATCGACGGCGCGCTCGGCGCGACGGGGTTCCTCGCCACGCGCCCGGTGATCGAGGTGCACGGTCGGTGCGGGCCCTGCGAC
The DNA here is from genome assembly GCA_963757495.1 of uncultured Alphaproteobacteria bacterium. GTDB lineage: Bacteria > Pseudomonadota > Alphaproteobacteria > Rhodobacterales > Rhodobacteraceae > Jannaschia. The sequence continues at coordinate 300,796 of CAVWRZ010000016.1, read as the reverse complement.
GAGGGCAGGGCATGAAGGGCCTGATGCTGTCGGGCATCGGACCGCGACTGGCGGTCGTGGGCGGGGTGGTCGCCCTGCTCTGGGGCGCCTTCGCGCTGATCGCGGGCTGATCCATGGCCCTGCACCTGCACGATCTCACGCTCGGCTATGACCGCCATCCCGCCGTTCATCATCTGGACATGCATCTGGAGACCGGCACCCTGACGGCGGTGGTCGGGCCGAACGGCGCGGGAAAATCGACGCTTCTCAAGGCCATCACCGGCGCGCTGTCGCCGCTCGACGGGCGGATCGACGTGCGGGCGGATCGGGTCGCATGGTTGCCGCAGCTGGCGGAAGTGGACCGGTCCTTCCCCCTGTGCGTCCGGGACTTCGTCGCCATGGGGCTCTGGGCGCGCGTCGGCGCGTTCGGCGCGATCGCGGGGGCGGGCCGGGCGCGCATCGGCGAGGCGCTCGCCGCCGTGGGCCTCTCGGGGTTCGACCGCCGCGGCATCGGCGCGCTGTCCGGGGGGCAGATGCAGCGCGTGATGTTCGCGCGCCTGCTGCTCCAGGACGCGGACCTCATCCTGCTCGACGAGCCGTTCACCGCCATCGACACGCGCACGGCCGACGACCTGATGACCATCATCCGGCGCTGGCACGGCGAAGGCCGCACGATCCTGACCGTTCTGCACGACATGGAGACGGTGCGGGCGCAGTTTCCCCGGACCCTCCTGCTGGCGCGACGCAAGATCGCCCACGGTCCCACGGCCGAGGTGCTGACGGCGGAGAACCTCTTCCGGGCGCGCCAGATGTGCGAGGCGCATGACGAACGGGCGGCCGTCTGCGCGGCGGACGCTCCTGCGGGGCGGGCCGCGTGAGCGCCTTCGACGCGATGATCGCGCCCTTCGCGGACTTCGCCTTCATGCAGCGCGCGCTGCTGGGCTGCGTCGCGATCTCGCTGGGCGCGACGCCGGTGGGCCTGTTCCTGATGCTGCGCCGGATGAGCCTCACGGGAGACGCCATGGCCCATGCCATCCTGCCGGGGGCCGCCGTCGGCTTCCTGATCTCGGGCCTGTCGCTGGGCGCGATGACCATCGGCGGCATCGTCGCGGGCCTGACCGTGGCGCTCCTCACCGGGCTCGTCAGCCGGATCACGGTGCTGCGCGAGGATGCGTCGCTCGCGGCCTTCTATCTCATCAGCCTCGCGCTCGGGGTGATGATCGTCTCGCTGCGCGGGTCCAACGTCGACCTGATGCACGTGCTCTTCGGCACGGTGCTGGCACTCAACGACGACGCGCTGATCCTGCTCTGCTCGATCTGCACCGCGACGCTGCTGGCGCTGGCCCTGCTCTACCGGCCATTGGTCCTCGAATGCGTCGATCCGCAGTTCCTGCGCTCGGTCAGCCGGTGGAGCGCGCCGGTCCATTTCGTCTTCCTCGGTCTGGTGGTGCTCAACCTCGTCGCGGGGTTTCAGGCGCTCGGCACGCTGATGGCCGTCGGCATCATGATCCTGCCCGCCGCTGCGGCCCGCTTCTGGGCGCGGGGCATCGCGGGGATGCTCGCCGTAGCGGTCTGCGTGGCGCTCGCCGCCTCGGTCGCGGGGCTGCTCGGATCCTACCATTTCGGCCTGCCCACGGGGCCGTCCATCATCCTCGCCGCGGGAAGCGTCTATCTCGTGTCGATGATCCTCGGCCCCGTCGGCAGCATCGCCGCGCGATATCTGCCCAGACCCCATTTCCACGCCTGACCCAGATCCCGCATCCGAAAGGTCTCATCATGCCCACACGCCGCTTCCTGCTCGCGTCCGCCGCCCTCGCCCTTATCCTGCCCGGCGCGGCGATGGCGCAGGACAGGCTCAGCGCCGTCGCCACGTTCTCGATCCTGGGGGACATGGTCTCGCAGGTGGGCGGCGACCGCGTCGACGTCACCACCCTGGTCGGGCCGAACGGCGATGCCCATGTCTATCAGCCCACGCCGCAGGACGCGCAGGCGGTGGCCGGGGCGGGCGTGCTCTTCGTGAACGGCCTCGCCTTCGAGGGCTGGCTGGACCGGCTGGTGGACGCCTCGGAATACGGTGGCCCGACCGTCGTCGCCACGCAGGGGATCGACCCGCTGGAGGCGGCGGAGGACGACCACCACGAGGGAGAGGAACACGCCGAGCATGAGGACCACGAGGGCGAGGATCACGCGGAGCACGACCACCACGAGGGCGAGGATCACGCGGAGGACGAGCACCATCACGACCACGGCGGCATCGACCCGCACGCCTGGCAGAGCCTCGCGAACGCGCGCACCTATGTCGCCAACATCGAGGCCGGGCTGTCCGGGGCCGACCCGGACGGCGCGGACATCTACGCCGCCAACGCCGCCGACTACCTCTCGCGGATCGACGCGGCCGAGGCGGAGGTCATCGCCGCGCTCTCGGCCCTGCCCGAGGACGGTCGCACCATCGTCACCTCCCACGACGCCTTCGGCTATTTCGCCGATGCCTACGACCTCACCTTCCTCGCGCCCGAGGGCATGAGCACCGAAAGCGAGGCCTCCGCGCAGGATGTGGCCGCGCTCATCGAGCAGATCCGCGAGGACGGCGTGTCGGCGGTCTTCGTCGAGAACGTGGCCGACGGCCGCCTGATCGAGCAGATCGCATCCGAGACCGGCGCGACGGTCGGCGGTACGCTCTACGCCGACGCGCTGTCGGGCCCCGACGGTCCCGCCGCCACCTACCTCGACATGATGCGCTACAACGCGACCACGCTCGCCGGCGCGTTGACGAACTAGAGCCGGGCCCGGATGGCCGTCGGGGGGGTCGCCCTCCGGCGGTGTCAGGCGAGATACGGGCGCAGCAGCAGCACGCTGGCAAGAACGATCGCCCCGCCCCCGGCCAGGTGCAGCCCGGCGGACAGCCGGACGCCGCCCGTTTCCGTGCCGCCCAGCCGGGCGACCCCACGGGCGGCGACGCCGGACGCGGCCACCAGGAGGTTGAACGCGGCGGTGCCGAGCCCCATCGCCACGACCGCCAGGACGCCGACGGCGAAGACCTCGAACCGCGCCGCGATGACCAGCAGGAACAGCGCGCCGGTGCAGGGCCGCAGCGCGATGCCCGCGATCAGCGCGGCGGCATCCCGGGCGGAGGTCAGCGACCGCACCTCGGTCAGCGACGGGCCATGCGCGTGACCGCAGCCGCAGCCGGCGTGATGACGGTGCCGCATCGAGCGGCGGATGGCGCGCGCGCCGCGCACGATCAGCACCAGTCCGATCGCCCCCACGGCCGCGTAGCTGAGCGGAGCCAGCCAGGTCTCGGTCAGGGCCACCGCGTCGGCGGAGGTGAGCCGCAGCAGCCCGAGCATCACCGCCACGAGCACGATGGCGGTGGCCGATTGCGCGAGGCTGGCCGCCAGCGTCAGCGCCGCCATCCGGCGCAGGGTCGCGCCGCTGGCCAGCGCGGCACCGCCCAGCAGGACCTTTCCGTGCCCGGGCCCGATCGCGTGGACGACGCCGTAGGCGAAGGTCGCGAGGCACAGCGTCCCGATCGCCGCCGTCTCCCCCGACTGGATGGCGCGGAGCGACCCGGCCATCGCGTTCTGGAACTCCCTCTGCTGAAGCATCGCCCATTGCGCGACCGCCATCCACGGCACCAGCGCCCAGGCGGCGACGGCGAGAAGCCCGAGAAGGAGGGGGGCGGTCAGTCGCATGTCAGCACCATCACATCCGCGAAGAGCCGGCCGATGTCGGCCTGCTCCGGTATCTCCTCCCGCGACAGGGCCGCGAGCTTCTGCCTGCGCCTGCGCGGTCGCGGCGTCGGGTTCGAAGGGCGTCAGCGCCGCCGTGCAGCCGGAGGGCCGCGCCGCGATCCGCGGGACCTCCGCGACCGAGTAGGCGTAGTAGAAGCCCGGATCGTAGAGGCGCAGCGTCGCGCGCGTCCCCGACAGGTCGGCGGGCTCGGCCAGGGGAAGGTCGAAGGTCACCACGATCCGGTCCTCCACCATCTCCGCCGCGGCGTTCCGCGGACGGCCCATGGCCCGGGGGCGGCCGTCCAGTTCCAGATGCACATCGCCGTCGTACCCGGGCGGCCAATCCGTCTCGCCCTCGACGATGGCGGCGCGGTCGGCATCGTCGAGCGCGCCGTCCCCGTCGGTGTCGAGGTTCAGCGAATCGAACATGAAGAGGGTCGTGTAGGCATCGTAGCGCCAGGAGATGCGCAGCGAGTCCCAGGCGGCCGTCGGCGTCGAACGCGAAATCCGCACCGGCATCCACGAAGATGTGGGGGTGGGCCTCGGCGGTCGTGCCCAGACCGAGCACCACGGCGGCGCAGAGGAACGTCGTCTTCATGCGGTCCAGCATCGCGGTCGGTGCCGCCGGGCACAATCGCCGATGTCGCGGCTGCGGGGCGGGCTGCGGGCCATCGGCGGGATCGCGCCCGGGCGCGCGTGTCCGGACTGGCCGGCATCATGGACCCGTCGTTCCCGCCCCGCCTCCCACCGCTGGGGGACGCGGCCCGCTGCGACGGGGGCGGGCGGCGTCCCTCGTCGATCACGTTTCAGGGCAGGCGATCGTCTCGATCTCTGCAAAGCTCCGGGTGCCGACGGTGCGCCGCATCGTTGCGGGCGGATCGGTCGGGATCGGCCGGTCCTCCGCGACGACGAGGGCTTCGGAGGGCGACGGGTAGAGCCGGGCGGGACCCGCCACGGCGAAGACCGGCGTTGCCAGGGTGCATCGGGGTCGATGGCCGTGACCGCCGGCGACCTGTGGTCCGCCACGAAGGGACGCCGGGTGACCGCCTCCTCGTCCGCCCGTACGGGCGGGGCGGGCGCGCCGCTCCGCCTTCTTCCGGACGCGCGGGCAGGAGGCGGGGGACCGGGGCAGCACGGCCCACGCCAGCCCAGCGTTCGAAGTTCGGGCGGCAGCCGGTCGCAGGCGCGCATCGGATCGCCCGTCCGGCGCGGCCGGGGCAGGGACGTGGCTCCGAGAGTGCCGCTCATGCCCGGAGCTTTCGGTCGGGCATGTGCGGGTCGGTCATGGCAGGTCTCCTCCGGGGCCGGGACGCGCGGCGTCCGGGACCGCATCTCGCGAGGGGCTGGCGGTGGGATCAGGTGGCGACGGCGCAGGCCCCGCAACGACCGTGGATCTCGAGGACATGGCGACCGGGGCCATCGATCTCGGCGGCCTCGGCATGCGCCTCGACCGTGCCGCAATCGTCGCATATCGCCATGACGGGCGTGTGCGCGACCGCCTTGCAGCGACAGGGCGCGAAGGCATTCATCGGTCCGGGCCGATGGGCCCGTCCGGCCTTCGTCAGGGCCGCCAGGGCGCGGCAGGCCGTCGGCGGCGTCGCCGGACCCTCCGTGCGTTTCGGCCCTTCGGGCACCGCGCAGGCCGTCATCGGCCGGGTGCCTTGGCGAAGGATGGCAAGCCCCGTGTCCCGTCGCACTTCGCTTCCGCATGAGGCCTCCGGCCGATCCTCGGACGAAGGATCCGTGCATGAGGCACACCTCTGCGCGCGGCCGTCCCTGCGGTCGCGAGGCTCCGCCCCGAAGCGGGCCGATGGCCGGAACGGAGCGCGCGATCTTCGGGAGCGGCCGTCCCCGGCTGGGCCTCGGCCTCAGAACTTCCCGACGAGGTTCAGCAGCACGCCCTGTCCGCGGTAGTCGATGTTCGTGACGTCGTCGGAGACCGAGCCCCATTCGTAGAGCAGCCCGACCTTCAGGTTCTCGCCGATGTGGCGGTAGCCGCCGACGAGGACGCCGGTCTCGGTGCTGCCGACGTCGAAACCGCGCAGGACCCGGCCCTCGACGAGCGCGTCCCAGCGGCGCAGGACGTGCCAGTCGACGCGCAGCGCGGCGAGTCCGGCTGCGTCGTCGACGAAGTCGGAGCTCCCGCGATCGGCGATGCGGGAGCGGCGGTAGCCGAGCTTGCCGCCCAGCGTGAAGCGCTGGCTCAGGTCGTAGCTCGCGTTCACCGAAAGCACGTCGCTGACCTGTTCGGGCCCGCCCGCGCCGCTCGCCACCGTGATCTGGTCGGGCCCCGGCAGGTCGCGCAGGTGGCTGTAGCCGAAGAGCAGGTCGAGCCGTTCGGAGGCGACCGGCCGGTAGGCGAAGCCCAGCGTCGCGCGGACGTATTCGCCGTCCGCGAAGCTGCCCTGCGCGGCGTCCGAGATCAGCGCGTCCACGTCGGCCAGGAGCCGCCATTCGGTCGAGACCTGGTTGGCGTAGGAGGCGAGCACGGCGATGGTCTCGCGGTCGCGGGCGGCACCGTCGCCGTCCTCCTCGCGGTATTCGACGCGCAGGCTGCCCGACAGGTCCTCGCGCGGCGACCAGACGCCGCCGGCCGACAGCGCGGTGCGCTCGAACGTCCCGAAGATCCGGTCGTCCACGGTCCCGGTCTCCATCGTCCCCGACAGCGTCCAGGCCGGCCCCGGCGTCCAGGTCAGCCCGTGGGCGCGGGTGAAGGAGCGCTGGTCGCCGGGCCGGTCGAGCACGCTCTCCGACCAGCTCGTCACGGAGGGCGACAGGCGGGTGCGGCCGCCCGCCACGATCGTGCCGTCGTCGTCGCGCCCGCGCGCCGTCCGTCCCGTGCTCCGGGTCGGATCGAGCGTGTAGCCGACATAGGCCTCGTGGTCGGGCCCGTCCGCGTAGCCGAAGCGGAGGGCCGCGCGCGCGCCGCCGTCGCCGCCCGAGGCCTCGGCCTCCACCGTCACGCGCTCGCCCAGCCGCGCGACGATGCCCGCGCCGAGCCGGTCGTTGCCCGCGATGTCTCCCGAGCGCGACAGCGTGCCCTGTCCGAAGACCGCCAGCGTCACGTCGTCGCTCAGCGCGTAGCTCAGGCGCAGGCCCGCATCGGTGCGCGCGCCGTTCCCCTCCGGATCCGCCGGGATCGTCGCGGTCGAGCCGGGCCAGGCCCGCGCGCAGCGTTGCCCGCTCCGTGAGCGCGTAGGACAAGGCGAGTTCGCCCTCGTCCCTGCGCTCGCCGCCGTCCACCCGGAACCGTTCGACCGCGGTGGAGAGGTCGAGCCGCCCGGTCAGCGCGACCTCTCCCTCGAGCCCGACGAGCGTCCTGTCGGCGGTCACGTCCTCGGCCAGCGTGGAGAAGCCCGCGTCGAGCCGTTCGGCGCGCAGCGCGAGGAAACCCTCGCGGGCGAGGCCCAGATCGCCGAGCGAGAACCGGGAGTCGAACCGCAGCGCGCCGCCCTCGTCGGCGCGACCGGCCGAGGCGGCGAGCGTCAGCCCGCCATCTGCGCTGATCGTGCGGGCGATACCGGGCCCGTCGGTGCGCGCGAGCTCGAGCTGGGCGTAGGACGTGTCGCCGAACCGGTAGAACACGTCCGCGCCGAGCATCCGCCGATCCTCGCCCGAGGCGGTGTTCTCGGTCATCGCGGTGACGCCGAAGCGCAGCCGGTCGGTGGCCCAGGCCTCGGCCCGGCCGCCCCAGGCGATGTCGTCCGGCACGTTGGAGGTGGGCGTGTACTCGTACTGGACGACGAGCTGCTGGACCAGATCGGAGCCCGCATCGTCGATCAGCGTGCCGTCGGAGGCGAAGGCCGCGAGCGGACCGCTCAGGATCACGACGCCCTGGACGTGGTCGACGGTGAAGTCGCGCCCCTCCTGCAACGGAGCCGAATCGAGCACGAAGCCGGTCCGCGCGTCGCGTCGCTGCACCGTGACCTTCACGGTGGAGAAGAGCACGTCCTGACGGCTCAGGAAGTAGATCGAGCCGCCGGTGGCGAGCAGGACGTCGCGCTGCGCGAGCGTGTCGGGCTGCGAGACGTAGGCGGTGACGGCGTAGCGCGCCTCCCCCTCGGAGGTGGTCGCCCCGGAGGCGTGCCGGATCTCGAGCCCGTAGAGGTCGCGGGTGTTCTGCAGCAGGCCGGGTCCGGTCACGCCCGCGGCGAAATCGCCGAAGGTGAGCCGCGTCCGCTCGTTCTCCAGCCGGAGGTAGACGTTGCCGCGGGTCGGCGTGTCGTCGAAGATCGTGCTGTCGTCGCCGTAGGAGGGGTAGAGCAGGTCGGATTCGGCGCGCAGACGGTCCAGCACGCGGGCCGGGTCCTTGTCGTTGAGCCGCCGGAACACGTCCTCGATCGGGCCCTCCTGCGTGTCCGCGGAGGAGGTGATCGTCCAGCCGCCGGCAGTCCGGCCCTTCACGTAATAGGCGAGCCGCGCATCGGCCACGTCGCGGCGCCCGCCGCGCTGGCCACCGCGCTCGCGCCCGATGGTGATGTCCACGATGCCGGTGCCGAACCACTCGCGCTCCGGGATCGCGACATCGCGGACGAGGCGACGGCCGCCGGTCTCCACGGTGACGACATGGTCGCCGGCGGGAAGGATGCGTTCGATCCCGAACCGCCCGTCGGGACCGGCCACGATCCGCTCGCCCATGACGGTCACGACCGCGCCCGGTGCCGCGCGACCCGCGATCGCGACGGAGCCGCCGCCCCCCGGGATGCCGCGCCGGACCGTTCCATCGACGGCCGGATCGGGGATCGCTGCGGGGACGTCGGCCGTGCCCGTCGCCCGGTCGAGGATCGCGGGTGCCGTCTCGTCGCGGCGCCCCCGCGCATCCGTGGCGCGCAGCAGGTAGGCGTAGCGGCCCGATCCGCCCGCGGGCATCGTCCACGTCGCCGCGCCGTCCGGGCCCACCGGCAGGAGCGCGACGGCGGTCGGCACCGGCGCATCCCGGTCGAGGACGACGACGTCGCGGCGCACGAGGAAGGCCGGGTAGTTGACGTCCGTGACGAAGCGGACGGTCCCGCCCGGCCGGGCCGTCACCGCGTCCGCCGTCACCGCGAGACGTCGCTCGGCCGTGAACCCGTCGTAGCGGACGTCGAGAGAGAGGGCGTCGAGCGCCGGCACGGCCGCGCGCCGCGGGGGCAGGGGGGCCGGCGCACCGGCGACGGTCTCCCCGTCGATCGAGATCGAGAACCCCCCCGCGCCGAGGCCCGTCTCCTGCGCCCAGGCGGGTGCCAGGAGGAGGGCGAGCGCGGTGCCGCCCCGCATCGCGTGGCGTCTCGCACCCTGGATGGCGGTCATAGCGATCACTCCCGTTCCGGTCATGGTGCCGCCCTCACGATCGTGGTCTCGATGCGCGGCGACGCGTATCCCGCCCCGCGCCAGAGGCCGCGCAGCCGCCGTTCGACGGCATCGAGCCGGGCGCGGGCCTGCGCCACCTCTCCCGGACCGGCGGCGGCGGGGACGCGGTAGCCGAGCGCGAGGATCGCGGGGAGCGGCCCGGCGCGCGCCGCCAACTGGACGAGCCCCGCGTCCAGCGCCGGCGAGGCCGCGCCGCCCGGTCCGAAGGCGGCGGCGTCGAGATCGACCCGCAGGAGCCGGGCCCGGGCCGCGCCGAAGTTCATCTCCGTCATCATGCCGGGGGTGAGCCGCATCACGCGCGGGTTCTCGGTGGTCACGCGATATCCGCTCGGCAGCGAGGAGGGATCGAGCTTGAGCAGGAAGTTCGTCCCCCGGTCGCGCGGCAGGGCCGCGCAGGGCACCGAGAAGCGCCCGTATTCGTCGGTCGTCACGAGCAGCCCGTCCACCGTCGCGAGCCGCGCCGACGGGATGCCCGCCTCGGTTCCGGCCGCCTCGGGCAGGACCGCCGTCTTCGCGGACTTGCCGCCCTTGCCGTCGAAGATGTCCTGATCGGTGATGCCGCGGTCCGCGCCCGGCGGGTCCTGATGGCCGTCACCGTCCAGGTCGTCGAAGACCTTGCCGATCACCTCGCCGCAATCGAATACCGCCTCCGGCAGGAGCCGGACCTCCGCCTGCGCCGCGACGCCGGTCCGCGCGCCCGTCGCGGGATCGATCAGCCTGGCCACGTTGACATGCGTGCCGGGCCTCGTGCCGGTCAGGATGCGGGAGGAGAGCGTCGCGGTGACCTGCCCGGCCGCGGGGACCACGACGCCGGGGAACACGACGTCGCCCGCGTTCGCGCGCACGATCACCGTCGCGGGCACGCCGTCGAGCGCGGCGGATCCGTCGACGTAGACGAAGCCCTCCGGCAGCCGGTCGCGCAGATCCACGGGACCGAAGTCGGAGGCGCCCGAATTGCCGATCACGATCGTCCAGGGCACGATCCCGCCGCGCCGCACCGTGCCGCGCGGCGTCGTCTTGACCATCGTGACGGCGGAGGCCCGGTCGAGGAGCGCGAGGGCCAGGACGGTCGGATCGTCGACGGTGTTTCCGTCCGCGTCGTCGCCGTCGTCGGAGACGTCCGAGATCGCGGCGACGGCGGCGAAACCCGCGGGCACCTCGACCTGCGCGGAGACCGTGACCGAATTGCTCAGGCCGCCCGCATCCACGAACGCCTGGTCGATGACGACGGAGGCGGTCCAGGTCGCCGTCTCGCCGATCTCCAGGCGGCCTTCGGGCGAACCCGCATCGGCCGAGACGAAGGCCGGCCCCGCGTCGAGCGCGCGCGGCGTGCCCCTTCGATCGGTCAGCGTGTCCGCCGGCACGACCGAGGTCAGCGGCGCGTTGCCCGTATTGCGGGCGGTGATCGTGTAGGTGACGGTGTCGCCGACGCCGGGCAGCCCGTCGCCCTCGTCGGTGCGCGCCTGGGTCTTCACCGTCTCCAGTCCCGCCCGCGGAAGCTGCACGACGGTTTCGGTCGTGGTGGAGGTCAGCGTCGGATCGGCGCGCGAGGCGATCGTGTAGGTCACCGTGTAGCGGCCCGCGGGCTGCCCCGGCGCGAGGGTGAGGATGCCGGTGGCGGGGTCGAGCGTCAGGCCCGGATCGCTGGCATCCACCGTGATCGCGACCGTCTCGAGCCTGGCCGGAGCCCCCTCCAGCAGGTCGGAGCCGAGCACGGACCCGGTGGAGCCGCCGTCGCCCGCGAACTCCGTCTCCGGCTCCGTCACGGCCAGGATCGCGGCGACGGGGGCGGTGATGGAGGCCGAAGCCGTCACGGTATCCGGATCGCCGGGTGCTGCGGGGGTGAACGTGCCGGTGACGTCGGCGTCGTTGGTGACCGTCCGGTTCGCGATGTCCGCCGGCGTGAGCGTATAGTCGGCGGTGATCGTGGTGGTGTCCGTGGCGCCCGGCGCGAGGCTCGCGATCGGGTTGCCCGACACGACCGCGCCGGCGAGGCGTTCCACGACGGTCACGTTCGTCAGCGTGACGTTGCCGGTGTTCGTGACGGCGAAATCGAACGTGACGACGTCGCCGGCCACCGGGCGCGCGGGCAGGCTGGCCGGATCGACGGACTTCGCGAGCGAGATGCCGGCCCCGCCCTGCGCCAGCGGCGTCACGGTGGGCGCGTCGGTCAGCAGCGTGTCGCCCGAGAGGTCGGAGACGGCGGGGCCGCCGCCCGCGGGCAGGCCGCTCGCGGTCGCCTGGTTCTCCACCCGTCCGAGGTCGATGTCGGCCTGGACGATGGCGTAGTCGCGGCGGAAGGTCCGGGTCTCGCCGGGGGCCAGCGTCGCGACGGCTGGTGCCACGCGGGTCGGCGTCAGCAGCGGGTCGTCGATGGTGACGTCGTTCAGGAACAGCCCGCCGGCGTTTCGCACGACGAACTCGTAGGTGATCGTCTGCCCCGGCGCGGCGGGCGTTCCGAGCGTATCGGCCACGACGAGCTTGGAGACCGCGATCTCGGCGGGGCCGGAGGGCTGCACGACGGGTGTGGGATCGTCCTCGCCCGCGTCGCCCGGATCGCCGTTGCCGTTCGGGTCCGGATCGGTGCCGGCGTCGCTCGTATCGGAGACGGCCTGACCCGAGTTGACGCCGGTGCCGGTGGCGGTGGCCTGGTTCTCGAAGGCGGTGGAGACGTCGGGCGGCTGCACCCGCAGGCGGAACGAGATCGTGCAGGTCACGCCCGCGCCCAGCCCGAAGCCGCTCGCGAGGGCCGTCTGCCCGGAGCCGTCGAAGTCGGCGCGCAGCCCGCCGCAGCTGCCCGAGGGGGCGGCGAGGATCACGTACTGACCCGGCAGGAGCGGATCGGCGAGCGGGTCCGGACGCGTGACGCGCGTGCCGAAGGCGGGGGCCGCGCCGGCGAGCGGATCGGCCACCGCGACGCCGGAGAGCGGATCGGCACCGAGGTTTTCGACGGCCAGGCCGAAGGTGACGGTGAAGGATCCGTCGCCCGCGAGCACGGGCCCGTTCGTCACGGCCTTGGCCACGCCGATGCGCGCCTGCGGCCGCAGCCGGAAGTCGTTGTCGGTGGACGCGGTGGCCCCCGGCAGCACGATCGCCGAGATCGTCGTGTCACCGCCGCTCGTGCCGCCCTGGCTGCCCGGCTGGGCGGGCCGTCCGTCGAGGTTCGGCTCCGCCGGCACGGCGCGGGACACGGTGTAGGTGCCCGAGGGCAGCCCGTCGAAGAGATAGGTGCCGTCCGCCGCGGTCCGCACGGTGCGCACCACGCCGGCACCGTCCGTGGTGGTTCCGGTGAGCGTGATCTCGAGGTCGAAGACGCCGTTGTCGCCACCGTCGCGGACCGCGTTGTCGGCGAAGTCGCGGTACACCTGGCCCGCGATCGAGGAGACGTCCACGACGACCGCGCCCGAGGCCGCGTTGTCGGTCGCGTTGGAATCCTCGGAGGTGGTCGTGACCGTGAAGGTGTTGGTGATGGTCCCGGAGGTCGGTCGGACGCGGACCTCGACGGGGACGTCGATGCGCAGCGTCGTGTCGGCGTCCACGGTGCCCAGGGCGCAGGTGAAGCTGGTGGCCCCGGCCGCACCGCCGCAGGTCGTGCCGCTCGCCGCGCCGCCCGGATCCACCGCCACGGTCGGCGTCCCGGTCAGGAACATGCCCGCGGGGAGGGTGTCGGTGACGACCACGCCGTCCGCCTCCTGCCGGGACGGCCCGACGTTGACCACGAGCGTGTAGACGAAATTATCCTCCAGCGAGACCGCGGCGGGCGTCGCCGTCTTGGACACCGCCCGCAGGTCCGTGAGCGTGCGGATCGTGGTGTTCTCCGCGATGGCGTTGTTGGCGGCGAGGCGGTCCTGGTCGGTGGCCGGGGCGAGGGGGTCGATCTCGTCGCTGTCGATCTCGGCGTTGTTGGGGATCGAGCCCTTGGCGGTCGCGCGCATGGTGACGCGGATCTCGCGGGTTTCGCCCGAAAGGATCGTCGGGAAGCGACAGTCGATCACCCCGCCGAACGAGTTCGCGGCCGGAAACGGCTGGCAGATCGCATCGGGGGGCACGATGACGGTTCGGTACGAGAGCCGCGACGGGGGGAGCCTGTCGCGCAGGATCGCGTTCTCGGAGGCGGATGGGCCGTTGTTGCCGATGGTGACGACATAGACCGTGTCCGCGCCGATGGTGACCGGGTCGACGGTGTCGCGCTTGTTGACGAGCAGGTCGAGGTTCGCGGGCTGGACCGAGACCACGAAACTGGCGGCGTTGTTGCCCTGATTGGGTTCGTCGGTCGTGGTGGAGACGGTGACGCTGTTGAGGATGTCGTTGCCGGGTGCGGGCGGGGCCCCGGCGGCGTTCGTCGGGCGCACGACGATGGTGACGGTCTGCTGCTGTCCCTGTGCGATCGTGCCCAGCTGACAGATGACCTGTTCGCCGCCGGCGGTGACGGTTCCGACCGCGGGCGTCGTGCCGCAGGTCGGCGACGCAGACAGGAACACGACATTCGCGGGAAGCGTGTCCGTGATCTCCACGTTCGCCGCGTCGCTGAACCCCGGAAGGGTGCTCGCGGCGATCACGTAGGTGACGTTCTGCCCGGCGGGGACCGAGGTGGCGGAGGAGGTCTTCACCACCGCGACGTCGGTGCGCTCGACGGTGGTGTAGGACACCGAGCCGGAATTGTTCCCCAGGTCCGGATCGGCCGTCTGCTGCGACACGGCGCGCGCGGAATTCGACCGGGTCGCCCCGTTGAGGCCGGTGCGGACGGTGACGTCGAGCACGAGGCAGGATCCGTTCCCCGCGGTGCACACGGGAAGGCTCGCGATCTCGCAGCGTAGCTGGACGGCGTTCGACCCGTCTTGCGTCAGGTTGCAGTTCGGAGCGGAGGCGCTCACGGTCGCCTCGTTCGAGGTGACGGTGACGTTGCCGGGCACGTTGTCGAAGAGCGCCGACAGGCGGTCGTTCAGGATCACGTCGGTCGCGGTGACGGGTCCGTCGTTCACGATCTCGATTTGGAACGTCTGCTGATCTCCCACGATCACGGAGGCGTTCGTCGCCGTCTTGAGCACCCGCAGGTCGGCCGTATCACCGGGCGCGGACCCGGTCACGGTGGTCGTGGTCGTGTTGTTGGCCGTGTCGCCGGGCTCCTCGGGGATGGCCGGGTTGACGGCGACCACCTCGAGACCGTTGGCGAAGCTGCCCGAGGTCACGTCGAAATCGAGCAGGACCGGAGACGTCAGACCTCCGCGGGCGGCCAGCGGCGCGCCGGGGAGATACTCGAAGTCGCAGACGACCCGCCCGGGCCCCGCGACCGGAGGCGCGAGGGACGTGGGCGATGGCGGCTGGGTGACCGTGCAGGTCCAGCCGGCGGGTTCCGACAGGCCGGTCAGGGTCATTCCCGCGGGGAAATCGTCCACCAGCCGCACCGTCCCGACGTAGCCGAGCGTGCCCGCGTTGCGCGCGCGGAGCGCGAACCGGTAGTCCTGTCCCGTGACGGCGAGGGGCGGATCCTGCCCGGTCTTCACGGGCACGAGATCCACCACCGCCGCCTCGATCGCGACGCCGCCATCGTCATCGGTGTCGTTGCCGGGGTTCGAGTCCGGCCCGGAGGCCTGCGAGATCGTCGCCGCGTTGACCACGTTGTTGCCGGGCGCGATCGCCGTGACGTCGATGGTGATCGCGCCCAGGGGCACGTTCGCGCCTGCCGTGCCGCCGCCGCCCGCACGCTCGAAGGTCAGCGTGCGCGGGTTCGGGCCGCTGCGCGTCACCGTCCAGCCGGGGGCGGTGATCGTGTCGACGTCGTATTCGTCGGGGACCGTGTCGACGAGGGTGATGCCCGTCGGGCTCTCGCCGGTGTAGCGCGGGTCGAGCGTGAAGGTCGTGCTCTCGCCCACCAGCAGGTCGTCCGCCGGCGCGCGCGACTTGGTCACCGACAGGTCGGTGCCGCCGGTGATTGCGATGACCTGCGTCTGCGTGTTGTTGGAAACGTCCGCGTCTCCCGGGACCACGTCGGAGAGGCTCGCCGTCGACGTGACGGAGGAGCCGCCGGCCACGAAGACCTGGGCCCCGAACGTCAGCGTCCGGGTGGCACCGACCGCGAGGGGGCCGACGGTGCAGCGGTAACGCCCGCTGGCCAGCGCGCAGTTGGGCGGCGGGTCCACGTTCGTCAGACCGGCGGGGATCGGGAACTCCAGGATCGACGCGGTCGAGTCGTTCGGGCCGTTGTTGGTCGCGGTGTAGACGAGCGCGATCACCTCGCCGGACACCGCGCCGGCAGGAACCGTCGCGTCGAGCTGCAGTTCGGATCCGGAGGTGATCGTCGTCGTCTCGTCCAGGCTCGGATCGTCGTTGTTGGCCTGATCCGCGTCTCCCGGTTCGGTGATGCGCGCCCGCGTGACGAGGACGGTCTCGGACGGTGCCGTCAGTTCGAGGACGACCGAGACCGTCTCGTCATCCGCCAGGGCCGGGATCGCGCAGGTGACGGTGGTGCCGCCGGCGGCCGGCAATCCGGCGCAGGTGAACCCGCCCGTCACCGCCTCCAGCGTGCCATCGGTCGGCACGTCGATGAACAGGTCGGTCGCGGGGGCCACGTCCGGCCCGTTGTTGGTGACGTCCAGCGTGAGCTGGATCGTGCCGCCCGCCGGGAACGGGTCGAACCCGTCATCGTCGAGATTGATGAGACGGTCGTAGACCTGCGCCATGGCCGGAGCGGCGGTCCCGGCGAGGATCATCAGACCGAGGCAGACCGGGAGGAGGCGGACGAAGAGCAGGGTCCAAAGGCTGCGGATAGGATGTCGCATTCGATCTGGTTCCCCGGCGGCGCTGGGCGTGCTGTCCCACGGGCCTACAGGCGCGGACCTCCCGGGCAAGCGGAGTGTCCCGGTGGAGGGCGCCGCGCAGGATTGCGGAGGTTCAGGAATGCAACAGTGAGGAACGGGCCGGAGGGCGCGTCGTTGACCCTCCCCCAGGCGGTCAGCCGGAACGGAGGCCGTCGTTTCGAGTTGCGGCGGAAGGGTTTGCGGCCTCGGAGGCGAGGTGCCCGGGATCATCTGGCCGGCGCGTTCATCGACAACGACCCGGCGATGACATATGGTTAACACAATATAATGAAATGCATCCTTGACGCGCATCATTGGATCGCCGGGCTCGGCGCGGTGCATGTCGCGCTGGCCGTTGGTGGCGCGCCGACGTGGCACCGGCGGCGCGGAACGCGTCGTGCAGGCGGTCGGGTTCGATGGAAAGCGCGCGGTACGGGCCGTCGGGCCGGCGCGGCACTCCGGCGAAGCGGGGACCGCGACGTCCGATCCGTCCTGGGCGCGACCGGACCGGTTCATCGCGTGGCCCCTCTTCGCGTCCAGCCCCGCGCGGCGGAATTCCCCATGCTTGTCGCCGTGGAACGCGGCGGGCCACCCATGCGCCGCCGGGGACGGCTCTGGCGCTCTCCTTGACGATGGGTGCTCCGGGACGTCGCGGACAGCAGCGGGATCGGCCGGTTCGTCGCATCATCGACGATGCGGAGCGGCGTGCAGGCCGGGCCGCGATCCTCGAACCAACGGTGGTCGGAGCCGTCGACCCCCTGACCGGCAGGGCCTTGCGCGGCGCTGTCCCGGGAGGTCGAACGAGCGCGCCGAGGCATTCGCACCGCAGCCGAGGCGGGTGGAATATCCGGACCGGAACCTCCGGGTCATGATTCCCGGCGGGCGTCCCATCGCCGGCGTCGGGATTGCGTCCGCATGTCTCCGACGAACCAGGTC
The DNA here is from genome assembly GCA_963757495.1 of uncultured Alphaproteobacteria bacterium. GTDB lineage: Bacteria > Pseudomonadota > Alphaproteobacteria > Rhodobacterales > Rhodobacteraceae > Jannaschia. The sequence goes on along the minus strand of CAVWRZ010000016.1, from coordinate 284,004 downwards.
CGACGGCGTCGTCCCGGATGTCCGGCTCGATCCGGTTCACCCCGCGCGCGCTTGTCACCGCCCATCCCGCGGCCGCACTTCCATCCCGATCGCCGGTCAGGGATGTGTGACACTTCCACTTCGCAGATGTGGGACAGTTCGATCTCCCTGGAGGCGCAGGGGTCGTTGCGACGGCTCCGTCATCCGGGGCGCTTTCCGGGCATCCCGTTCGAGCCGTCGCAGATCGACTTCGTGTCCCGATCTGAGAGCGCGGCCACGGCTGCATCGCGTGGCAGGCGGCGACGGGCGCGTCCCTTCGGGGTCCGACGCAATCGGGGCGCTCGTGGATCGAGCGGTCCCGTGGGACGACGAGGCCGCGCGGTCCGCGGGACTGGGGGGCACGCCGTCTCCTGCGCCGGCCCGGCCAAGTGCCGTGCAAGGCGTTCGGACCGGCCATCGGCCCCATGGACGCAGGCCTGGATCGCCCCCCCTCTGCGGGACGTCGCTTCGCGATACCCTGTCGGTCGAGGCGTGACGGACCCGGACAGGCTGGCCTTCGAGATCGATGGGACCGTTGCGCTCGAGATTGCGACGGACCGTCGAACGATGCCGGCCGATCTCCGCCGCGATCTCCCGCACGGACATCCTCGCATCCACCATATCCTCGATCGTGCGCCGCTCGCGCAGGTTCGGCTCCGTGCGCGCCATCCCCGGCTCTCCCGGCTTTCCAGCACGATGAGGGGGTCTTCGCAGCTCGGTTCGGAATGTGCCGGGATCACGGAAAATTAACCAATAACAATAGTCTTAATAGGATTGTTTCTTCGTTTCCGGTCGTGAAATGATCGCAGGATCATGCCGGGATTGACCCGCCCCGGGCACGAATCCGCCGCATTGCGCGGCCAGCGTCGACGGCGACCCCAACCGCCATCGAGGAAGCTTCATGGATCGCCTGTCAGAAATGGAAGCCTTCGCCACGGTGGTGGATCAGGGTGGCTTCACCGACGCGGCCCGCAAGCTCGGGATCTCCAAGTCCGCCGTCTCCAAGCACGTCTCCTCGCTGGAGACGCGGCTGGGCGCGCGGCTGCTGAACCGCACGACGCGGCGGGTTTCGCCTACCGAGATCGGGCTGGCCTACTACGACCGGGCGCGCCGGGTGCTCAACGACGCAGGCGAGGCCGACGCGCTCGTCACCTCGATGCAGTCGGCCCCGTCGGGGATGCTGCGGATCTCGGTGGCGACGGATTTCGGGGTGAACCACCTCTCGCCGATCCTGGGCGGGTTCCTGCGCGACTACCCGGACATCACCGTCAACATGGTGCTCGACAACCGCTATGTGGAGCTGATCTCCGAAGGGTTCGACCTGGCGCTGCGGATCGGCGATCTGGAGGACAGCTCGCTGCGGGCGCGCAAGCTGGCGGAGACGCACCGACAGATGATCGCCTCCCCGGCCTATCTGAAGGAATACGGACGCCCCGCGCGGATCGACGACCTCAACGCGCACAAGCTGCTGCATTATTCCAATCAGGCGAACGGCTCGGTCTGGAAGCTGACCGCGCCGTCCGGAGAGAAGCGTCAGGTCCGCTCCGCCGGGTGGCTCACGGTGAACGACGGCCAGTCGCTGCTCAACGCGGCCATCAGCGGACTGGGGATCGCCTTCCTCCCGGACTTCCTGTCTGCGGACGCCGTGAAGAGCGGCAGGCTGGTTCCGGCCTTCGCGGCGATGGCACCCGAGACGCAGGGCATCTACGCCGTCTATCCGCCCGGCCGCTACACGCAGCCGAAGGTGCGCGCCTTCATCGACTTCCTGGTGGAGAGCTTCCGGGACCGCGGTCCGGGGGCCTGGTGATCATCGGGTGGAGGTGATCACCACCTCCACGCGCCGGTTGGCACGCCGCCCGGCCTCGGTATCGTTGCGCGCGATCGGCGCGAAGAAGCCGACGCCCTGCGTCTCCACGCGGGCCGATGCGACGCCGTAGGTCTCGACGAGGAGGGCGCGCACGCTCTCCGCGCGCCGCCGCGAGATGGCGAGATTGCCCGCCGCACCGCCCTCTGCATCCGTATGCCCGACGAGGGCGATTGTCGTCGCCGGGTTCGCTGCGAGGAACGTAGCGAGAGCGTCGAGCGAGGCGTAGCCGTCCCGTGCGAGGGTCGCCGAGCCGGTCTCGAAATCGAGGTCGGACAGCACGGCATGACCCGTGGCGACGAGCGTCGGCGCGATGTCGGAGGCCGCCACCGGGGTCGGGGCCACCTCCGCCGATGCCCCATCGGGGGACTCGGTGCCCGCCGGCCGCACCTCCACCTGCTGCACGAAGGACATCTCGGCGGAGCGGCTGACGAGGAGCGTGGTCCAGGCGTCCTCGCGGCGCGCGGCGAGATAGCGGAAATCGGCGAGATCCACGAACATCGCAGGGGCGGGGGCCACGTCGATCTCGAACCGGAAGTCGAAGCCGCCGCAGGCGCGGGCGGTACATTCGAAGACCTCCTCCCAGCCGTCGTCGAGCAGTTGCGCGCGCAGGGGGGCCAGCACCTGGAGCGTCGTCTCCGCGCCCGTGAGCTGCCAGATGCGGCGGGTGACGACACCCTCGGCCACGACCGACGGGAGCGTGCCGTCGAACCGTCCGGTGGCGACGCGGTGGCTCGACAGCGGCACCGTCTCCGACAGGGTGCGGCTGCCCGGATAGGGCATCGCGAGATCGGCCTGCGCGGGGACCGCGAGGAGGAGAAGGGTGGCGAGGGCCCTCAACGAGGCTGGCCCCGATGCTGGGTATGGTACTCCGGGTTCGGGGCCATGGCGATGGCGGAGGCGACGCGGTTCGTCATGTTGAAGAACCCGGCGACGGAGGCGAGATCGAAGATGTCGCGCTCGCTCAGCCCGTGGCCGCGCAGGGCGGCGCGATGCGACTCCTCGATGGTGGCCGAGGCCTTCGTCATCAGGACGGCGAAGTCGAGCATGGCGCGGGTGCGGGCGTCGACGGGCGCGACGCGGTAGTTCATCGCGATCATCTCGCCCAGATGCGGATCGCCGGAGAGCTGCCGCACGGCCGCGCCATGGGCGACGAGGCAGTAGAAGCACCGGTTCTCGGCGGAGACGGCGACGGCGATCATCTCCCGCTCCAGCTTGGTCAGCCCCGAGGGGGCGAGCATCAGGTCGTTGTACATGCCGGTAAAGGCGTTCAGCTTCTCCACGTCGAAGGCGTAGGCGCGCAGCACGTTGGGGACGAAACCCAGCTTCTCGGTGCAGATGTCGAAGTAGCGCTGCGTCGCCTCCGGCAGCGGGTCCAGCGGTGGCAGGTCGAGCGCGGTGGGGGCATCGGTCATGGCAGGCTCCAGTAGCGGTATCCGCCCCGCCGCACGAGGCCGGCGCGGGCGTAGAGCGCGACGGCGGCGGCATTGTCCGCCTCCACCGGCAGGGCGACGTGGGTGGCGGCGTGGGTCCGGGCCCAGCGGGCGACGTGGCCCATCCCGACCCGGCCAAGCCCCCGGCGGCGGAAGCGCGGCAGGGTCAGCACCATGTGGCAGACGGCGAGGCCGGCGTGGACCGCGACGAAGAGCGCGCCGGCGGCCCGGTCGTCCAGCCGCAGCAGGATCGCGGCCTTCGGCTCGGGCGCCCGGTGGGCCGGGGCGCGGCGCGCGGCGTCGTTGCCGTGCGCGTCCCAGAGGGTGTCGCAGATGGCGAGCGGGGGCCAATGCGCGAAGCCGCTGACCGGGGGCATGTCGTCGGGGATCGTCTCCAGCGGGCCGGCCATGAGGTCGGAGCCGCCGCCGGCGACGTAGCCGCGCGCGGCGAGCAGGTCGGCCAGCGCGTCCTCCGCTCCGTCGCGGGTGCCGAAGATCGTGCCGGGGCGCGCGGCCTCGACCTGCGCGATGGCCTCCGCCGTCGGGATGGCGCGCGCGCGCAGACGGGCGGAGGTGGCGCGGCGGGTGCCCACGCGCTCCGCCGGCAGGTCGAAGGGCCCGATGCCATCGAGCCGGGAGGGCGGCCAGGTCGCCCGGACGGCTCCGAGGATCGCCGCGTCGTCCGGGAGGGTGTCGGTCACGGGAACAGGGTGGAGAGCTTGGCGGTGGCGGCGTCGAGGCGCGCGCGGTCCTGCCCGCGGATGACGATGCAGGCTCCGTACCTGCCGTCCCGCTGATAGGGGTAGGAGCCGATCGAGAGGTCGGCGTATTCGGTCGCCAGATCGCCAAGCGGCCCGGCGATGTCCCCCTCGCCACGGTCGATGCGCGTGGAGGTGGAGAGCAGCGGATCCCCCCTCGTGAGCGTCGGGATCACGCTGGCCACCATCGCCTGGAACACCTTCGGCACGCCGGCCATGACGTGCACGTTCCGCAGCCTGAACCCCGGCGCGACGGAGACCGGATTGTCGATCAGGGTCGCGCCTTCGGGGATCCGTGCCATGCGCAGGCGGGCCGCGTTCAGCTCCGACCCGGACCTGGCGTAATGCGCCGCCAGCAGCGCGCGGGCGTCGTCGCGGATGTCCACGCGCGCGCCGAAGGCCGCGCCGATGGCGTCGGCGGTGATGTCGTCGTGGGTCGGACCGATGCCGCCGGAGGTGAAGACCGTGTCCCATGCCCCCGAGAGCGCGCGCACGGCGGCGACGATGGCGTCGTGGTCGTCGGACACGATGCGGACCTCCGCCAGCGTGATGCCCGCCTCCGTCAGCACCCCGGCGAGGTGGTGCATGTTCGCGTCGCGGGTGCGCCCCGAAAGGATCTCGTCCCCGATGACGAGCATGGCGGCAGTCGGGCGGGGGGCGGTCGAGGGCGTCATCGTGGTCTCCTGTGCTGCGGACCCGTATAGGTCGCTCCCATGCGCTTCGCCACACCGCTCGTCCCCGCCACGCTGATCCGCCGCTACGAGCGTTTCCTCGCGGACGTGGTGCTGGACGGACGGGCGGGAGGCGGTGGCGCATTGCCCGAACCCCGGCGCGATGACCGGGCTGGCGGAGCCGGGGATGCGCGTCTGGCTGGAACCCGACGACGATCCGCGCCGCAAGCTCGGGTTCGGCTGGCGGCGCGCGGAGACCGTGGGCGAGCTGGTGGTCATCGACACGGGTTCGCCGAACCGGGTGTTGGGCGAGGCGCTGCGCGCGGGCAGCGTGGCGGGCCTGCGGGGCGAAGTGCGGGCGGAAGTGCGCTACGGCACCCGGTCGCGGGTGGATTTCGTCGTGACCGACGGGGCGGGGCGGACCTTCGTGGAGGTCAAGGCCGTCAGCTTGCGCCGGCAGGGGCGCTGGCGGAGTTTCCCGATTGCGTCACCGCGCGGGCGGGCGCGGCACATGGCCGACCTCGCCGGGATGGTGGCGCAGGGGCACCGGGCCGTCCTGATCTTCCTCCTCCAGCGGACCGACTGCACCGGCGTCGCCGTGGCCCGCGACATCGACCCGGCCTACGGGCGCGCCTTCGACGCGGCGGTGGCGGCGGGCGTGCGGGTGATCGCCCTGTCGTCGCGGATCGGGACGGAGGGGATCGAGGCCGGGCCGCCCGTCCCCGTCGTGCCGGGCTCGGCTGGATAAAGGCGGCGCGGGGTCCTAGATGAGGGCGGGACGATGGTCGCTCCGGGCGGGGCGCAGGCGGTGGGAGCGAGGCATTTGGACGATTTTCGCGGCAGGCTGACCCGGGACGGAATCCGCATCCACGAGCAGGCGGAGTTCGAAGGCATGCGCCGCGCCGGCCGTCTGGCAGCGGAGATCCTCGACCGGATCGCCCCGCACGTGGTGCCCGGTGCCGCGACCGGGGCGCTGAACGCGACGATCACCGATTGGGTCGCGCAGGCGGGGGCGACGTCGGCTACAGTCGGCTACAAGGGCTATCGGCACGCCAGCTGCATCAGCGTGAACCACGTCGTCTGCCACGGGATCCCGGGCGCGCCGATCCCGAAGTCGAAGGACGAGACGATCTCGAAGGACCTGGAGAAGCGTCGACCCGACGACGTCCTGGCGGAGGGCGACATCGTCAACATCGACGTCACCGTCATCGTCGACGGCTGGTTCGGGGACACGTCGCGGATGTACGTGGCCGGCACGCCGTCGCGCAAGGCCGCCCGGCTGATCGAGGTGACGCACGACGCGCTGATGAAGGGGATCGACGCGGTGCGCCCGGGCAATTCCTTCGGCGATATCGGCCATGCGATCCAGAGTTACGCGGAGGCCGCGCGCATGGGCGTGGTGCGCGACTTCTGCGGCCACGGGCTCGGAACCGTGTTTCACGCGCCGCCCAACGTCCTGCACTACGGCCGGCCGGGCACGGGACCGGTGCTGGAGGAGGGGATGTTCTTCACCATCGAGCCCATGGTGAACCTCGGTCGCCCCGAGACGAAGGTCCTGCTCGACGACTGGACGGCCGTGACCCGCGACAAGTCGCTGTCGGCGCAGTTCGAGCATTCCGTCGGCGTCACGGCCACGGGCGCGGAGATCTTCACCCTCTCGCCCGCGGGGACTTTTCGGCCGGCGCTTTAGGTGGCCGAGACACATCTTCGTTCCGCAAGTATCCCGGGGGTCCGGGGGCTGGCCCCCGGCGCTTTCAGCCCGCGACGTCGAGGATGTATCGCGCGGTCATCAGGTCCAGATGCGCGCCGCCGCCGTTCTTGAAGAGCGTGATCTCCTCGTCCGACGTCCGCCGCATCGCATGCGCTTGATAGTGGTCCGCCCGCACGTCGCCCTGCGCGATCACGCCGGCGGCGAGCGGGATCTTCAACTCGCCGATGTGGTCGAGCGTGGTGGCGCGGGCGTCCACGAAGATCGACGCGCGACGCAGGGCGTCGTCGTCGGCCTCGCGCATGTCCGGGCGGTAGGCCCCGATGAGGTCGACGTGCTGCCCGGGGCGAAGCCATGCGCCGCGCAGCACCGGCTCGGTCGTCATCGTGGCGCAGGTGACGATGTCGGCCCGGCCCACCGCGGTCTCCAGATCGGTCGCGTGCTCGATGCCCTGCGCGGCCGCGAAGGCCGCCGCGCTGGCGGCGGTGCGCGACCAGACGGTGAAGGCGGCGTCGGGGAAGGCAGCGGCATAGGCCTCGTGAAGCGAGCGCGCCACGGTGCCCGACCCCACGATCAGGATGCGGCGGCTTTCGGGGCGGGCGAGGCGGGTGGCGGCCAGCAGGCTGTCGCCGGCGGTCTTCCACTTGGTGACGAGCCCGAAGTCCAGGGTCGCGGCCAGCGTGCCGTCGGTGTCCGAGAGCAGCGAGACCGCGCCGCCGATGGTGGGCATGCCCTGCGCCGCGTTGCCCGGGAAGATCGTCGCCGTCTTCACCAGCGCGCCCAGCCCGTCGATCCAGGCGGCGCGGCTGAGGATCGTGTCCCCGCCGCGGTAGAGGAAGCTGTCCTTCACGTCCGCGCGCGGCAGCAGGTGTCCCGCGGTGAGCGCATCGCAGAGCTTCAGCCAGTCGAGGCGCCCCTCCGCCTCCGGTCCGATGTAGCGGGGCGTCATCGCGCCTCCTCCGCCGTCAGCAGCCCTTCGGTGACGAGCCGGTCGGCCCAGCCCCCGGGATGCTCGAACAGATGCGTCCGCCAGCCCCGGTCGCGGGCCATGTCGACGTTCGCCTGCCGGTCGTCGGCGAAGAGGATGGCGTCGGTCGGGAGCGCGAGGTCGGCCTCCACCATCTCGTAGATGCGCGCATCCGGCTTGATGACGCCCATGTGGCCCGAGACGAAGGCGCGGTCGAACTCCGTCAGGAAGTCGAAGTGACCCTTCGCCAGATCGAAGCTCTCGATCCCGAAGTTGGTCAGCGCGTGGACGGGGATTCCCCTGGCTCGCAGCGCGCGGAGCAGTCGGACGGAACGGTCGATGACGGGGGCGGCCAGCTCCAGCCAGTGGTCGTGCCACATGCGGATCTCGGCGCGCCAGTCCGGGTTCGCCTCCGCCGTCTCGTAGATGATGTCGCGGAACCCCTGCCCCAGGTCGACGCGGTCGTTCATCCCGTGCAGGTCGACGGCGGCGAACATGGCGCGGCGGTTCTCCTCTCCGATCTGCGCGTCGTAGAACCGCTCCGGCTGCCATTCGATGAGGACGTTGCCGATGTCGAAGATGACGGCCTGCGCGGTCATGCCAGATGCTCCGCGTGGAAGGCGACGTGGTCGGCGGCGAAGGTCGAGACGGTGAAATAGCTGTGGTCGTAGCCGCGACGCAGGTTCAGCCTGGCCTCCGATCCGGTCTCGACGAGGGCGGATGCGAAGGCGGCGGTGCCGAGCTTGTCGCGGAACTGGTCCGCCGTGCCGGTGTCGATCAGCGCGGGGGGCAGCGTCGCGCCGCCGCGCAGCAGGACGGTCGCGTCATGAGCCGCCGGATCGCCGGTGTAGGCGGTCGAGCTGGCGGCGTGCCCCAGTCGCTCTCGGACGGGTTGCAGATCGGCGCGAAGGCCGAGACGGAGCGGAACCGGCCCGGGTGCTTGAGCGCCAGGGTCAGCGCGCCGTGGCCGCCCATGGAGTGCCCGGCGATGGATTGGCGTGCGGCGTCGAGGTCGAAGGCGGGGAGGATCAGGTCGGGAAGTTCGGTCGCGACGTAGCGCTCCATGGCGAAGTGCTTCGCCCACGGGCCCTCCGTCGCGTCGACGTAGAAGGACGCGCCCTGCCCCATGTCGAAGGCGTCGTCGTCGGGCACGCCGTCGCCGCGCGGCGAGGTGTCGGGGAAGACGAGCGTGAGGCCCGCCTTCGCCGCCCAGCCCTGCAACCCCGCCTTGGTCATCGCGTTCTCGTGGGTGCAGGTGAGGCCCGACAGGAACCACAGGACGGCACCGCTCGGGCGTTCGGGGCGGAACACGGCGAAGGTCATCTCGGTCCCGGTGGCGCCCGATGCGTGGGAATGGACGCCTTGCGTGCCGCCGAAGCAGCGGGTCTCTGACAGGGTCTTCATTCAGGCTCCTTGGGTCAGCAGGCCGATCACGACCGAGACGGTGACGATCGACGCGGCGGTCGAGACGAGGATCGCGGCGCTGACCCGCTGGGGGGCCACGCCGTAGTGCTGCGCCAGCATGTACACGTTTCCGGCGACGGGCAAAGCGGCGGCCGAGATCATCACGGTGGCCGCGAACGGGTCGGCCACGGGGAAGATCACGAGGGCGGCGAGGGCGACGGCGGCCGGGTGCAGCACCAGCTTGCAGAACGTCAGCCAGCCCGCGACGGAGAGGCGCTCCGCCGTCTTGCCGGCCAGCGACGCCCCGATGGCGAAGAGCGCGCCGGGCGTGGCGGCAGCCCCCAGGATGGCGACGAACTCGTGCACCGGTTCCCAGAGCTCGCGCCCGGTCGAGGACCAGGCGATGCCGGCGACGATGGAGACGATCATGGGGTTCTTCGCAAGCCCCAGCCCGACCGTCTTCAACGTCCGCGCCGACACCCGCCCCTCCCGCGAGCCGGTGATGAGGATCACGATGAGCGAGGAGAAGACGATGAGGTCGGTCGCCAGGATCATCAGCATCGGGCCGGCGCTTTCGGGGCCGAGCAGCAGGATGAACATCGGGATGCCGAGGAAGCCGACGTTCCCGATGACCGCGACCTGCGCCTCCACGGCGGATTCCGCGATGGAGAGGCCGCGAATGAGGCCGACGGCGGTGGCGATGAGATAGACCGTGCCGCAGCCCCAGAGGTAGGCGGCGATGAACTGCCAGTCGAGGATTTCCGCCAGCGTGAGGCTCGCCGCGAAGTTGAAGAGCATCGCCGAGAGCGCGAACCAGAAGACGAACTTGGTGAGGTAGGCCGTCGCCTCGGCGGTGAAGAACCGCGTGCGGCCCGCGAGGTAGCCCAGGGCGATCAGCGCGAAGAACGGAAGGGTCTTGAGGAAGATCGCCAGCATGGACGACGGCTAGCGAGCGCCCGGGGGGCTGTCCAGCGAGCGCGATGGAGCCGCCGTCGCGCTTGTGCCGTCGCCGGCGGCCCTCTACGTCTGAAGGCCGGGGGTGGAGTCCGGATGAACGACGCAACGCCGGTCAAGAGGGGCCGCAAGTTCGATCAGGTGCTTGCCGGCGCGCGCGCGGTCTTCATGGCCGACGGCTACGAGGGGGCCAGCGTCGATGCGATCGCCCGGGCCGCCGGCGTCTCCAAGGCCACGCTCTACAGCTACTTCGCCGACAAGCGGCTGCTGTTCATGGAGGTCGCCAAGGCCGAATGCGGGATGCAGATCGAGGAGGCGGACGCGATCCTGAGCGACGAGTCCGGCCCGCGCGAAGTCCTCTGCGTCGCCGCCGAACGGATGCTTGGGTTCTTCCTGTCGGAGTTCGGTCGGTCGGTCTTCCGCATGTGCGTCGCCGAATCCGACCGGTTTCCGGGGCTCGGTCGGGAGTTCTACGACACCGGCCCGCGGCGCTTCCGGGGGCGGATGGTGGAATACCTGCGCGGCGCGGTGGCCGACGGGCAGTTGGCGATCGACGATCTGGAGCTCGCCGCCGACCAGTTCGCGGAGCTGTGCAAGTCGCATCTGTTCCCCGAGCTGATGTTCGGCGTCCGCCAGACGACGACGCAGGCCGAGCGGCAGCGGGTGATCGACGGTGCGGTCGACATGTTCCTGGCCCGCTACGGCGTCGCCTGACGTCAGGCCGGGCGCAGGCTCGCGGTGACGTAGTTCACCGACAGGTCGCGCTCCGACAGCCGCCAGGACCAGGTGAGCGGGTTGAAGACGAAGCCCGTGCGGTCCTCGGGGCGCATCCCCGCCTTCTCCAGCAGCGCGAACAGCTCGTCGGGCGTGATGAACTTCGACCATTCGTGCGTGCCCTTGGGCAGCCAGCGCATCACGTGCTCCGCCCCGATGATCGCCATGACGTAGGACTTCGGATTGCGGTTGAGCGTGGAGCAGACCATGAGCCCGCCGGGTCGCAGCAGGTCGTGGCAGGCGGTGAGGTAGGCCAGCGGATCGGAGACGTGCTCCACCACCTCCATGTTCAGGATCGCGTCGAAGGGGGCTTCGCCGCTCGCCACCAGATCCTCGGCCGAGGTGTGGCGGTAGTCGATGTCGAGGCCCGACTGCTCGGCATGGGCCTGCGCCACGGGAATGTTGCGCGCCGCCGCGTCCACGCCCACCACGGTCGCCCCCAGCCGCGCCATCGGCTCCGCCAGCAGCCCGCCGCCGCAGCCGATGTCGAGGATGCGCAACCCCTCGAACGGGCGGTCGGTCTTCAGGTCGCGGTCGAACTCGGAGGCGATCTGCGTCGTGATGTAGTCGAGCCGGCAGGGGTTGAGCATGTGCAGCGGCTTGAACTTGCCCTGCGGGTCCCACCATTCGGCCGCCATGGCCTGGAACTTCTCGATCTCGGCGGCGTCGATGGTCGTGGTCATTGCGGTCCCCGTCGGCTTTCGGTTTGTGGCGTCCGCCCGGTGGTGGCCCGGGATCGATGGATTATATAGGGCGGATGATGGACCACAACACGCGTCAGACCGGCGCAACCGCGCTCTACCCGCCCGTCGACCCGTTCGACCAGCGCATGCTGGACGTCGGCGATGGCCACACGCTCTACGTCGAGCAATGCGGCAATCCCGACGGGCTGCCGGTGGTCGTTCTGCACGGCGGGCCCGGCGGCGGGTGCAGCCCGCTGATGCGGCGGTTCTTCGACCCCGCGATCTGGCGCGTGGTGCTGTTCGATCAGCGCGGCTGCGGCCGGTCGCGGCCCCATGCCAGCGTGGCACACAACACGACCTGGGATCTGGTGGCGGACATGGAGCGCATTCGCACGACGCTCGGCATCGACGCCTGGGCGGTGTTCGGTGGCTCCTGGGGGGCGACGCTGTCGCTGATCTACGCGATCACCCATCCCGACCGGGCGGCGCATCTGATCCTGCGCGGCGTGTTCCTGATGGAGCAGCGCGAGTTGGACTGGTTCTACGGCGGGGGGGCCGGCGCGTTCTGGCCCGACCAGTGGGAGCGGTTCCGCGCGATGGTCCCGGAAGCCGAGCGCGGCGACCTCATCGCGGCCTACAACGCCCGCCTCTTCGACACGCCCGCCCACGAGCAGGTGAAGTTCGCCCGCGCCTGGGCGTCCTGGGAGAACGCGCTGGCCTCCGTCCAGTCGCAGGGCCGGTCGGGCGAGCCCGGGGGCGAATACGCGCGCGCCTTCGCCCGGCTGGAGAACCACTACTTCACGAACCTCGGGTTCCTCGACCACGACGGCTGGATCCGCGCCAATCTTGACCGGCTGCGCGACATCCGGGGCCATATCGTGCAGGGGCGCTACGACATGATCTGCCCGCCGCTGTCGGCGCATCTGCTGGCCCGGGGCTGGTCCGGCGCGACGCTGGATCTCGCCCCCTTCGCCGGGCACGCCCTGTCGGAATCGGGCATCGCCGAACGGTTGGTCGCGGCGACCGATGCGGTGGGCCGGGAGCATGCGGGGCGGTTGCGCTTCTGACCCCCCGTGGCTACCCCGGAGACGAAAAGGGAGCGCGCGCCATGCAGATAGAGGAGACCGGGATCGACGGGCTGAAGCTCCTGACGCCCCGCCGCTTCGGCGATGCCCGCGGCTTCTTCGCGGAGACGTGGAACGCGCGGACCTTCGCGGACCTCGGCCTCGACGTCGATTTCGTGCAGGACAACCATTCGCTGTCGGAGACGGTCGGCACCGTGCGCGGTCTGCACTTCCAGACCCCGCCGCATGCGCAGGGCAAGCTGGTGCGTTGCGGCCGCGGGCGGCTCTTCGACGCGGTGGTGGACATCCGGCGCGGCTCCCCGACCTATGGGGCGTCCTTCGGCATCGAGCTGAGCGCCGAGAACGGGCCAAATGCTCTGGGTGCCCGAGGGGTTCGCCCATGGTTTCGCCACCCGGGAGCCGGGGACGGAGATCGTCTACAAATGCACCGGCTTCTACGCATCGGATGCGGAGGGTGCCGTGCGCTGGGACAGTTGTGGGATCGACTGGGGGCTCTCGGGCGACCCAGTCCTGTCGGCGAAGGACGCGGAGGCTCCCGCGCTGGACGAACTCGACAGCCCGTTCGACTGGAAGGGTGCGGCATGAAGCTGCTGGTGACGGGCGGGGCGGGGTTCATCGGCTCCGCGGTGGTGCGTCAGGCCGTGGCCGCGGGGCTCGAGGTCGTGAACCTCGACGCGCTGACCTATGCCGCGAACCTCGCCAACGTGGCGGAGGTCTCGGAGGCCCCGAACTACGCCTTCGTGCAGGCCGACATCACCGACCGTGCGGCGCTCGACACGGTCTTCGCCGGGCACGCGCCGGACGCGGTGATGCATCTGGCCGCCGAGAGCCATGTGGACCGCAGCATCGACGGGCCGGGTGCCTTCATCCAGACGAACGTGATGGGCACGTTCCACCTGCTCGAGGCCGCGCGGGCCTACTGGACGGGCGCTGGCAAACCCGACGCTTTCCGCTTCCACCACGTCTCCACCGACGAGGTCTTCGGCTCGCTGGGCGAGGAGGGGCTGTTCACGGAAACCACCCCCTACGATCCGCGCAGTCCGTATTCGGCGTCCAAGGCCGGCAGCGACCATCTGGTCCGCGCCTGGGGGGAGACCTACGGGCTGCCCGTGGTCCTGTCGAACTGCTCGAACAACTACGGGCCGTTCCACTTCCCCGAGAAGCTGATCCCCGTGGTCATCCTGAACGCGTTGCATGGCCGGCCGATCCCGATCTACGGTGCGGGGGCGAACGTGCGCGACTGGCTCTACGTCGAGGACCATGCCTCCGCCCTGCTCAAGGTGGTGCAGGAGGGCGCGGTCGGGCGCAGCTACAACGTCGGCGGCGGGAACGAGGCGACGAACCTGGATCTCGTGCGCCGGATCTGCGCGATCCTCGACCGGCTGCGGCCCGATGCGGCACCTCACGCGGATCTGATCGAGTTCGTGACCGATCGGCCCGGCCACGACGCGCGCTATGCCATCGACGCGACCCGGATCATGGACGAGCTCGGCTGGCGTCCCTCGGTGACGCTGGAGGAGGGGCTGGAACGGACGGTGCGCTGGTATCTCGACAACGAGGCGTGGTGGCGACCGCTGCTGGAGCGCGACGGCGTGGGCGCGCGGCTGGGGACGCGGGCGTGATCCTGGTCTTCGGGCAGACGGGGCAGGTCGCGCGGGAGCTGGCGCGCTTCGAGGGAATGCATTGCCTGTCACGGGCGGAGGCCGATCTTTCGGTTGCCGGGGCCTGCGCGGCGGCCATCGCCCGGCACGCGCCTGACGCGGTGATCAACGCCGCCGCCTTCACCGCCGTCGACCGCGCGGAGGCGGAGGAGGCTCTGGCGACCCGGATCAACGGCGAGGCCCCCGGCGAGATGGCCCGCGCCTGCGCCGGGCGCGGCATCCCGCTGGTGCAGATCTCCACCGACTACGTGTTCGACGGCTCCGGCGATGCCCCGAGGACGCCGGACGAGGCCACCGATCCCGTGAACGCCTACGGGCGGAGCAAGCGCGCCGGGGAGCTTGCGGTTTTCGCGGCGGGCGGCACGCACGTCGTGCTGCGGACGAGCTGGGTGTTCTCCGCCCACGGGTCGAACTTCGTAAAGACCATGCGCAGGCTCGGGGCGGAGCGAGATACCCTGAACGTCGTCGGCGACCAGATCGGGGGCCCGACGCCCGCCGCCGACATCGCCCGCGCCTGCCGGGACCTTGCGCACATGCTGCGCAACGGCGCGCCCTCGGGCGTGCACCACTTCGCGGGCGCGCCCGACGTCAGCTGGGCGGAGTTCGCCCGCGCGATCATGGCGGAGGCCGGACGCGACTGCACCGTGCGGGACATCCCGACCGCGGAGTATCCCACCCCGGCCCCGCGTCCGCTCAACTCCCGACTGGACTGTTCCGCGCTGGAGGAGACTTTCGGCATCGCCCGCCCGGACTGGCGCGCCGCTCTGCCGCGGGTTTGACAGCCGCCCCCGCGCCGGTCACGAGGGAGCCCATGAGAACCGCATTCGTCACCGGCTCGGCCGGCTTCATCGGCTACCACCTGTCCGACCTGCTGCTGTCGCGTGGCTGGAACGTCGTCGGGCTCGACTGCCTGTCGGACTACTACGACCCCGATCTCAAGCGCCGCCGCCACGCGATGCTGGAGGAGAACGGGGCGTTCGTCCCCGTCATCGGCGATGTGGCCACGCCGGACCTGGCGAAGTCCTTGATGGCCGAGCACCGCCCAGACGCGGTCGTCCATCTCGCCGCGCAGGCCGGGGTGCGCCATTCCATCGACGCGCCGCGCGACTACGTCCATTCCAACCTGCTGGGCACCTTCGAGATGCTGGAGGCCGCCCGCGCCCATCCGCCGGCGCATCTGCTGATCGCCTCCACCTCCTCCGCCTATGGTGCGAACACGCAGATGCCCTACCGCGAGACGATGCAATCGGACACGCAGATGTCGTTCTACGCCGCGACCAAGAAGGCGGGCGAGTCGATGGCGCACAGCTACGCGCATCTCTACGGCCTCCCCACCACGATGTTCCGGTTCTTCACCGTCTACGGGCCCTGGGGCCGGCCCGACATGGCGCTCTTCAAGTTCACGAAGGCAATTCTCGCCGGCACCCCGATCGACGTCTACAACCACGGGAAGATGCAACGGGACTTCACCTACGTCGCCGATCTGGTGCAGGGAATCGCGGACCTCATCGACGTCCCGCCGGGCGCGGACCCCGTGGGCGAACGCGACAGCCTCTCGCCCGTCGCGCCCCACCGCGTCGTCAACATCGGCAACGGCGAGACGGTGGAGCTGAACCGCTTCATCGAGGCCATCGAGGCGGCCTGCGGCGCGCCCGCGATCCGCAACGCGATGGACATGCAGCCGGGCGACGTGCCCGCCACCTGGGCGGACACGACGCTGCTGACGGACCTGCTCGGCGCACCGCTGCCGCGCACGCGGGTGGAGGACGGCGTGGCGGCCTTCGTGGACTGGTATCGCACCGCCCATCCCTGACCCTGCTCCCCGCGGTCTTGACGGCGCGCGGTGGAATCCGGCAGGAGCCCACTGGGTCGCCCGGCCCGCACCCCATCGCCCGAGGTGCCCTTCGGGGCACGAGAGAAGGAAGACCCATGCGCATCGCGATGATCGGCACCGGATACGTGGGCCTCGTGTCCGGGGTCTGCTTCTCGGACTTCGGCCACGAGGTGATCTGCGTGGACCGGGACCCGGCGAAGATCGACCTGCTGGAAGCCGGGAAGGTCCCGATCTTCGAGCCCGGGCTGGACGACCTGATGGCGCGCAACGTGGCCGCCGGTCGCCTGTCGTTCACCACCGACCTGAAGGCGGCCGTCGCCGGCGTCGACGCGGTGTTCATCGCCGTCGGCACGCCGACGCGGCGCGGCGACGGACATGCGGACCTGACCTTCGTGATGGCCGCCGCCGAGGAGATCGGCCGGGCGCTGACGGGTTATGCTGCGATCGTCACCAAGTCGACCGTTCCCGTGGGGACCAATCGCAAGGTCGCCGAGGCGGTGCGGGCGGCCGCGCCGGACGCGGAGTTCGACGTCGTCTCGAACCCCGAGTTCCTGCGCGAGGGGGCGGCGATCGACGACTTCATGCGCCCCGACCGCATCGTCGTGGGGGTGCAGAGCGACCGCGCGGCCGACGTGATGTCCGACATCTACCGGCCGCTCTACCTGCGCGATTTCCCGATCATGGTGACGGACCTCGAATCCGCGGAGCTGATAAAGTACGCGGCCAACGCCTTCCTCGCCACCAAGATCACCTTCATCAACGAAATCGCGGCGCTCTGCGAGAAGGTCGGTGCCGACGTCAAGATGGTCTCCAAGGGCATGGGGATGGACGGGCGCATCGGCCCGAAGTTCCTGCACGCGGGCCCAGGCTACGGCGGCTCCTGCTTTCCCAAGGACACCACCGCGCTCGCCCGCATCGGGCAGGAGCACGCCGTGCCGATGCAGATCACCGAGACGGTGATGCGCGTCAACGACGGGGTGAAGGCGCGGATGGTCGGCAAGCTGCGCGATCTCTGCGACGGCAGCTTCAACGGTCGGACCGTCGCGGTGCTGGGCGTGACCTTCAAGCCGAACACCGACGACATGCGCGACGCGCCGAGCCTGACCATCGTGCCGGCGCTCGTGGGCGGGGGCGCGCGGGTGCGCGTGGTCGATCCGCAGGGGTTCCGGGAGGGCGAGAAGCTGCTGCCCGGCGTGGCGTGGGAGGCGGACGTCTATGCCGCCTGCGAGGGGGCCGACCTCGTGGTGGTGCTGACCGAGTGGAACGAGTTCCGCGCGCTCGACCTCGCACGCATCGCCGGCGGCATGGCGACGGCGCGGATGGCCGACCTGCGCAACGTCTATGACCGCGCGGACGTGCTGGCCGCCGGCTTCGCCGCCTACGAGGCCGTCGGACGCTGACCCCTCGGAGATCCTGTTCGTCCGTATCGGCATGCCCTTCCGGTACCGCGAACTGCTCGAATGGCCGATCTGACGGGGCGCGGACGAGCCGATCTGCCTGACCCGGCCGTGGAGCCCTCCCGACCACCATGGGCCTGCGGGTCGTCGAAGGTGCGGGAGGCGGAGTCGGATCGCGGGCTGCGCGACGCGGGCTTCGTGCCCGACATCGTGCCCGGCCGCACCGGCCGGGGGGAGCCGTTGTTCCTGCGCCGCGTGCTGCCGGGCGTGCCGTTCCCGGGCCTCTCCGAGTTCTACCACGGGCTCGATGGCGGGCCGGTCGGGTCCCGCAGCGCCGTTCCCGCTGCAGGCGCGCAATGCGGTGCCCGACGCCAGCCTGCACGTCGTGGACCGCGGCGTCTCCTCCACCCGCTGGCGGCGCGACCGAATTCCGAAGGGGTTCCGCGGCTGGCCCTACGTCGGCCACGAGGGCGGGGCGGATCGCGCGCGACGACGAGCTTACCACCCAGGGCGCGCGCGACATGGAGCGGACGCAGGGTTTCCCGAGCTTCATGCGCGCGTCGCCGGCGATCGGGCGGCGCGGCCGGATGCGCGCGGGCTCGTCGTCGGCGGCCCGGGGGCGTCCTATGAGCCGGAGAGCCGCGCGGAGGCCGGGCATCTGATCGACCGGGAGCGGGTCCATTCCCCGGGCCGGCTGCCCTTCGCGCTGTCGTGGTCGCCGCCGGAGGCGATGGCGATGGGGGCCACTGTCGGCGCGGCGGATGTCGCCCCGTGCGCGAGGCCGTGACCGATGGGGAGACGGGCTGCCGGTGGACGTGCTCGATCCCGCCGCGCTGGCCGCGCGGGTGGGTGCGGTGCCGGCCGCGCCCGCCGATCACGCGTATCCGGGCGTGGCGGCGCGGGCGCAAATCGTGCGGACCCATGCCTTCCTGACGCGCTGGCCGAGCCACCTGGCGGAGATCGACGCGCTGTTGTTACATCGCGGCGGCCTCTCCGGCCGGTTGCCTTGACCCCGCCCCGGGCCTATCGGTCGGGGCCATGAACACGCTCGCCCCCCCCGCCGCCACCGACCCCACGGGCACCGCCCGCGAGGTGTTGCGGGCGGAGGCGGCGGCGCTGGTGCAACTCGCGGACGATCTGCCGGCGGACTTCGCGCCGGTCGTCGACCTCTTCGCCGGCCTGAAGGGTCGCGTGATCGTCAGCGGCATGGGGAAGTCCGGCCACATCGCCCGCAAGATCGCCGCGACCCTCGCCTCCACCGGCACGCCCGCGCTCTTCGTGCATCCGGCGGAGGCGAGCCACGGCGACATGGGGATGATCGGGCCCGAGGACGCGGTGCTGATGCTGTCGAATTCCGGGGAGGCGGCGGAGCTGCGCGACATGATCGAGCACACGCGCCGGTTCGGCGTGCCGCTGGTCGCCGTCTCCTCGTGCCCCGCCTCCACCCTGATGCGCGCGGCCGACCGTCGCCTGACGATCCCCGACCTGCCGGAGGCCTGCGGGATCGGCATGGTTCCGACCACCTCCACCACGCTCATGCTGGCGATGGGGGACGCGGTCGCCGTGGCCCTCCTGCGGCGGCGCAACTTCAGGGCGGAGGATTTCGGCGTGTTCCATCCGGGCGGCAAGCTCGGCGCGCGGATGATGCGTGTGGAGGGGCTCATGCACCGCGACCTGCCCGCCGTCGCCCCCGACACGCCGATGCCCGACGCGCTGCTGGTGATGACGGCCGCGGGCTTCGGCATCGCGGTCGTGGTGGAGGGGGGCGAGCTGCGCGGCGTCGTCACCGACGGCGACCTGCGCCGCAACATGGCCGATCTGATGGACCGCGCGGCCGGGCAGGTGGCGACCGCGGATCCCGTGACGGTCGAGCCCGACACGCTGGCGGCCAGCGCGCTGGCGGTGATGAACGCGCGCAAGATCAACGCGCTGATCGTCTGCGAGGGCGCGAAGCCCGTCGGCGTGCTGCGCATCCACGACCTGCTGCGCGCGGGCGTCGCATGAAGACCGTGCTGATGATCCCGGCGCGCTACGCCTCCACGCGCTATCCCGGCAAGCCGCTGGCCGAGCTGCGGCAGCGCGACGGGTCGGTGAAGACGCTGATCGAGATGACCTGGGAAGCCGCGCTGAAGGTGCGCGGTGTCGATGCGGTGCATGTCGTGACCGACGACGACCGCATCCGCGGATGCGGCCGGGGCGTTCGGCGCGTCCGTGCTGATGACGTCGCCCGAGGCCGCGAATGGCACCGAACGCTGCGCCGAGGCGCTGGCCCAGGTCGACGCCGACCTGATCGTGAACCTGCAGGGCGACGCCCCGCTGACGCCGCCATGGTTCGTGGAGGCGCTGATCGACGCGCATGGGGAGCGACCCGGCGGCGCAGGTCGCCACGCCGGTCCTGCGCTGCGACCGGCAGACCTACGACATGTTCGTGGAGGACCGGCAGGCGGGGCGCGTGGGCGGCACCTGCGCCGTGTTCGACCGCAACCTGCACGGGCTCTACTTCTCCAAGGAAGTGATCCCCTGGATCGCACCCGGCCGCGTGCCAGACCCGGTGCCGGTCTTCCACCACGTCGGCGTCTACGCCTATCGCCCGGACGCGCTGCGCGCCTATGTCGGCTGGCCCGAGGGCGAGCTCGAGCGGCGCGAGGGGCTGGAGCAGCTGCGCTTCCTGGAGAACGGCGGAGTCGTCGCCTGCGTCGAGGTGGAGGCGCGGGGCCGCGTGTTCTGGGAGCTCAACAACCCCGAGGACGTGCCCCGGATCGAAGCCGTGCTGGGAGCCTGAGATGGAACCGCTGAAATCGAAGGTGATCGACGTCGCCGGCATCGCGGTCGGCGGGTCGGAACCCTTCGCGCTCATCACCGGGCCGTGCCAGCTGGAGTCGCTCGACCATGCCCGGATGATGGCCGAACGCATCGCCGCCGCCTGCGCGCCCACCGGCACGCGGTTCGTCTTCAAGGCCAGCTACGACAAGGCGAACCGCTCCTCGCTCGGGTCCGAGCGGGGCCTTGGGCATGGACGAGGGGCTGCGCATCCTGGGCGAGATCAAGCGGGAGTTCGGCTGCCCCGTGCTGACCGACGTGCACCTGCCGGACCACTGCGCGCCGGCGGCCGAGGTCTGCGACGTGCTGCAGATCCCCGCGTTCCTGTCGCGCCAGACCGACCTGCTGCTGGCCGCCGGCGAGACGGGGGCTGCGATCAACATCAAGAAGGGTCAGTTCCTCGCGCCCTGGGACATGGCGAACGTCGCCGCCAAGGTGGCCAGCACCGGCAACGCGCGGATCATGCTCTGCGACCGGGGCACCTCCTTCGGCTACAACACGCTGGTCAGCGATTTCCGCGGCCTGCCGGTGATGGAGGCGACGGGCTACCCCACCGTCTTCGACGCGACCCATTCGGTGCAGCAGCCCGGCGGGCAGGGCGACACCAGCGGCGGGCAGCGGGAGTTCGCGCCCGTGCTGGCCCGCGCCGCCGTCGCCGTCGGCGTCTCCGCGCTCTTCATCGAGACGCACGAGGATCCGGACAATGCGCCGTCCGACGGGCCGAACATGATCCCGGTGGACCGGATGGAGGCGCTCATCGGCGAGCTGCGCGCCTTCGACGACCTGCGCAAGGCCGCCTGACCCGCCAACGAGAGCGCATCCGATGTTCGAATGGATCACCGACACGATGGCGGCGGGCGGCTACTGGGGCCTCGCGTTCCTCATGCTGATCGAGAACGTCTTCCCGCCGATCCCATCGGAGATCGTGATGTCGCTCGCCGGCTTCCTCGCCGCGCAGGGCCGCATGTCGCTGCCGCTCGTCGTCCTCGTCGGCACCATCGGATCGGTCGCCGGGGCGACGTTCTGGTACTACATCGGCCTCTGGCTCGGGATCGACCGGCTGCGCGACTGGGCGGACCGGCACGGCCGCTGGCTGACGATCTCGGGGCGCGACGTGGACGCGGTGAACCATTGGTTCGCGCGTCACGGGCAATGGGCGGTGCTGGTCGGGCGGTTCCTGCCGGGGTTCCGCACGCTGATCTCGGTGCCGGCCGGGGTGGCGCGGATGCCGCTCGGACGGTTCCTCCTCTACTCGACGCTGGGCACGGTGGTCTGGATCGGGTTCCTCGCGGTGGTCGGCTACCTGCTTCAGTCGCAGTTCGCGCGGGTGGCGGACTGGATCGACCCGATCGGCTGGGGCACCCTCGGCGCGCTCGCCGGCATCTACCTCTGGCGCCTCATCCGGCAGCCGCGCCGCTGACGTCGCCCGGCCAGTCCGTCACATCCGGGTAGTGACGCTTGCGCCAGGCCCGTACCTTGGGGTTCATCATCCGCCGCCAGACCGGCGGGACCAGCGCGGCGATGGTCATGACGGGGTATCCGGCAGGCAGCTGCGGGGCCTCCTCCGCGTCGTAGGTCTGGAGCAGGGGGAAGGGGCGGTCCGGCTTGTAGTGATGGTCGGAATGGCGCTGCAGGTTGATGAGCAGCCAGTTCGACGCCTTCTGCGCCGAGTTCCAGCTGTGATGCGGGCGCACCGGCTCGTATCTGCCGCCGCCCAGATGGCGGCGCGTCAGGCCGTAGTGTTCGATGTAGTTCACCAGCTCCAGCTGCCAGATCGCCGTCGCCGCCTGCACCGCGAACAGGCCGAGGCCGAGCCAGCCGCCCAGAAGGACGGCGAGCGTCAGGAACCCGAATTGCAGCGCGGCGTAGCGCCAGAACGGGTTCGACCGATGCGTCGCCGGCAGCGACTTGCGCGCCAGCATCGCCCGTTCCGCGCCGAGGGCGGAGCCGACCCCTTCACGAAGGACGCGGACGAGGAAGCCCGGGAACCCCTCGTCGTAGCGGGCCGTCACCGTGTCGCGCGGCGTGGCGACGTGGCGGTGGTGCACGAGCAGATGCTCCGAGCGGAAGTGCGAGTAGAGCACCATCGCCAGCAGGACGTCGGCCAGCCAGCGGTCGAGCTTGGGGCGCTGGTGCATCATCTCGTGGGCGTAGTTGATGCCCACGGTGCCGGTCGCCACGCCCATCCCGAAGAACAGCGCCACCATCTCGAAGCCCGAGAGGTGATCGGCGCGGGTGACGTACCAGATCAGCCAGAACAGCGTCGCGCCCTGCACCGGGGCCCAGATCAGCGTGATCGCGCGGTACCAGGCGAGCCCGCCGCGCTCCATGTCCGGGTCGGCGTTGCCTTCCTCCAGCCCCGCGACCGCGTCCAGGATCGCGTAGAGCCCCCAGGCGTAGACCGGCATCAGCAGCACCCACCAGCCGCCCTGCGTCGCGCTGACGACGACGATGGGGATCAGCGTGAGGGAGATCCAGAACGGCAGAGCGGCGAGCGGGCGACGCACGCGGGCGTCGGGCAGGGCGGTGATGGACATGGGCGGTCGCTCTCCGGAGGTTACCGGCAAGGCTACCGCGCGCGGGGCGCTCCGCTCAAGCGCGGCGTGCGATACGCGACGTCACGTCGACGGGAAGGCGACCGCCAGCGCCTTGGCGAAGACCGTCGGCAGGGCCCGCGCCGGCAGCACCGCCCATTCGCCCCGGTCCGGGTTGCCCGCCCGCGTCGCGGTCATCACCTTCAGCGTCAGATGGAAATGCGTGAACGTGTGGCGCACCGATCCCGCCTCCTTCCAACGCGCGTCGAAGGGGGCGGCGGGGATGGGCGTGTCGGACCAGTCGGAGGTGGGGAAGGCGAGCATCCCGCCCAGCAGCCCCTTCGGCGGGCGCGTCTCCAGCAGCCAGAGCGGGCCGCGCCGCGCGAGGTAGACGTAGCCGCGCCGTTCGGGCTTCGCCGCCTTCGGAGCCTTGCGCGGCAGGGTCTCCGCGATGCCGGCCCGCCGCCCCGCGCAGAGGTCGCGCAGCGGACAGATCACGCAGGCGGGCGAGCGCGGCGTGCAGATCGTGGACCCCAGATCCATCACCGCCTGCGCGTGGTCGCCGGGCCGCGCATCGGGCGTCAGCACATCGGCGAGCGTGCGTATCTCTGCGCGGGCGGCAGGTAGCACCGTCTCGATGGCCCCCAGCCGCGCCATCACCCGTTCCACGTTGCCGTCCACCACCACGGCACGCACCCCGAAGGCGATGGAGGCGATTGCGGCGGCCGTGTAGGGCCCGATGCCGGGCAGGGCGAGGAGTTCGGCCTCCGTCGCCGGAAACGCGCCATCGTGCCGCTCCACCACGGCGCGGGCGCATTTCAGCAGGTTCCGGGCCCGGGCGTAGTAGCCGAGGCCCGCCCAGGCGGCCATGACGTCCGCATCCTCCGCCGCCGCCAGATCGCGCACCGTGGGCCAGGTGTCGGTGAACCGCGCGTGGTAGGGCTTCACCGCCGCCACCGTCGTCTGCTGGAGCATGACCTCCGACAGCCAGACGCGGTAGGGATCGGGTGCCGCGTCCGACCCCGGCGGGATGCGCCACGGCAGGCGGCGCGCCTGATGCGCGTACCAGTCGCGCAGGGCCGTCGTGCACCGCTCCGCCGCCTCATCACGCATAGGTGAGCGCGCCCCCTGTTCCCCGGTCAGGCCCGTGATGTAGGGTGAAGCCCAGACCGGAGGAACCCCGTCCAGATGATCCGATACCGCAAAGCCGCGCGCCGCGTCTCGACCCTCGTGGAGCGGGACGTCCGGCGGCTGGGCGAGAAGCGCGGCTTCACAGAGACACGCGTGCTGACCCACTGGGCGGAGATCGCGGGGGCGGAGACGGCCGACGTCTGCCGCCCCGTCAAGATCGGTTTCCCGCGTGGCGGTTTCGGTGCCGTGCTCACCCTGCTGACGACGGGGGCGCAGGCGCCGATGCTGCAGATGATGCTGCCGCGCATCATGGAGCGGGTGAACGCCTGCTACGGCTACCGCGCGATCAGCCGGATCGACATCACCCAGACGGCCCCCACGGGCTTCGCCGACGGGCAGGTCGCATTCGAGGCGAAACCGCCCCCGCGACCTGTCCCGGACGGTGCGGCAGTAGCCCTGGGGCGCGAACGGGCGGAGGGCGTGGGCGACGACGGGTTGCGCCGGTCGCTTGAACGGCTGGCAGCGAACATCATATCGAAACGGAACGCCCGAGGGGCCGCAGACGGAGAACACCGATGATCACACGACGCAGAGCCCTGACCCTCGCGGGCATCGGAGCGTTCGCCGCCGGCGGCTTCGCCCTGCTTGCGTCCCCCGAGTTCGCCGATCTCGGCACCGCGAACGCGCAGGGTGCCTCGGCGATCGAGGAGGTGACGCTGGGCGACGCGAACGCGCCGGTGAAGGTCGTGGAATACGCGAGCTACACCTGCCCGCATTGCGCGACGTTCCACAACGACACGTTCAAGGCGTTCAAGGCCGACTACATCGACACCGGCCGCGTCCACTTCACCTACCGCGAGGTCTTCTTCGACCGCTACGGCCTCTGGGCCGCGATGGTCGCGCGCTGCGCCGGGACGGACCGCTACTTCGGCGTGGCCGACATCCTCTACCGCACGCAGGGCGAATGGGCGCGGCAGGGCGAGGCGGCGCTGGTGGTGGAGAGCCTGAAGCGCGTCGGCGCGCAGGCCGGGCTTTCCGCACAGGCGGTCGACGCCTGCCTGCAGGATGCCGACAAGGCGCAGAGCCTCGTCGCCTGGTACGAGAAGAACGCGGCGGACGACGGCGTCCGCTCGACGCCATCGTTCCTCATCAACGGCGAGATGCACACCGGGGCCATGAGCCTGGACCAGCTCGGCGCGCTGGTCGACGAGGCCGGCTGAACCGTCACAGCCCGAGGGCGTCCAGCGCGGCATCCAGCGGAGCCCAGTCGTCGAGGCGCAGGCGGACGGGCACCGTGAGCACCTGACCGCGCAACGCATCCGGCAGGCGGACGGCGTCCTTCTCCGTCGTCACGGGCTGGGCCGAAAGCGCCGCGGCCCGGTCGCCCAGCCGCCGCAGCAGGGCCGGCGTCAGCGGCTGATGGTCGGCCAGAGCCTCCGTTCCGCGAAGGTCCGCCCCGAGGTCGCGCAGGGTGTCGAAGAACTTCTCCGGCCGCCCGATCCCCGCGAAGGCGAAGACCGGCAGCCCCGTCCAGTCCATCCCCGTCCGCAGCGGCGCGAGATGCCCCGTCAGCCGCACGGGAGGGTCCGGCAGATCGACGCGTCCCGCGCCGATGGTCAACGTGAAATCCGCCCGCGCGAGCCCGGTGGCGACGGGTTCGCGCAGCGGGCCGGCCGGGATCACGCGCCCGTTCCCGAAGCCCGCCCCGGCGTCGATCACGACGATGGAGAGGTCCTTGACCAGCGCCGGGTTCTGGAACCCGTCGTCCAGCAGGATCGCCCGCGCCCCGCCGGCCACGGCGGCCCGCGCGCCGGCGGCCCGGTCGCGGGCCACCCAGGTCGGCGCGAAGGCCGAGAGCAGCAGCGGCTCGTCCCCCACCTGCGCCGCGTCGTGCAGATCCGGATCGACGCGGACCGGCCCGGGGAGCGAACCGCCGTAGCCCCGGGAGACGACATGCGCCGCCACGCCCCGGTCCCGCAGCCGTTCCGCGAGCGCGATGACCGTCGGTGTCTTGCCCGTGCCGCCCGCGGTCAGGTTGCCGACGCAGATCACCGGCACGCCGATGCGCGCGCCCGGCCGGCGGACCCGGCGCGCCGTGCCGGCAGCGTAGAGCGCGCCGAGTGGCGAGAGCAGGGCGGAGGCCAGCC
The DNA here is from genome assembly GCA_963757495.1 of uncultured Alphaproteobacteria bacterium. Taxonomy (GTDB): domain Bacteria; phylum Pseudomonadota; class Alphaproteobacteria; order Rhodobacterales; family Rhodobacteraceae; genus Jannaschia. The sequence continues at coordinate 258,161 of CAVWRZ010000016.1, read as the reverse complement.
CGGGCGGGCGCGACCAGAAGCCCGGCGCGCGCATCAGTCCACCCCGTCGAGCATCGCCAGCAGCAGGTCCATCGCCTGCTCGGTCACCTCCCCGCCCTCCGAGCAGACCTCCCATGCGGCATGGGCGAGACGGGCGGCGGCATCGGGCTCCAGTGTCTCGGTCAGGGCGGCGGCAAGGTCGGAGCCGGTGACTTGCCGGGTGGCACCCGCCGCGCGCAGCCGTGCGTAGATGTCCGCGAAGTTCTCGACATGGGGCCCGTGCAGGATCGCGGAGCCGAGGGCGGCCGGCTCGAACGGGTTGTGCCCGCCGACCCCCACCAGCGACCCGCCGACGAAGCTGACCGGGCAGAGCCGGTACCACAGACCCATCTCCCCCATCGTGTCGGCGACGTAGATCTGCGTGTCTGGGGTGATCTCCTCGCCCGCCGAGCGCCGCGCCACCTTCCAGCCGCCGGCGCGCAGACCCGCGACGATCCCCTCCGCGCGCTCCGGGTGGCGGGGCGCGATGACGAGAAGCAGGCGGTGCCAGGACCGGAGCGTCTGGCGGTGCGCCTCGGCAGCCATCTCCTCCTCGCCCTCGTGGGTGGAGGCGGCGAGCCAGCTCTGCCGCCCCGAGAGCACGCGCGCCAGCCGCTGCCGCTCCGCCTCGTCGTGGGGCAGCGCGGCGGAGCCCTCCTTGAGCGTCCCGGTGGTCTCCAGCCTGGACGGGGACAGCCCGAGCGCCAGCAACCGGTCGGCCGTCGCGCGGTCCTGCGCCTGGACGTGGTCGATGCGGGCCATCATCGCGCGCGCCGCCCCGCGGGCGATGCGCCAGCGGCGGTAGGCCCGCTCGGTCATGCGGGCGTTGATCATGGCGATCGGGATGGCGCGCCTGCCGACCTCGATCAGCAGGGCCGGCCAGATCTCAGCCTCGGCCAGCACGATGAGGTCGGGCCGCCAATGGTCGAGGAACCGCTTGACCCAGGGCCGCACGTCGAGCGGCACGAACTGGTGCAGGCAGCGTGGCGGCAGGCGGTCGGCCAGCACCTGCGCGGAGGTGACGGTGCCGGTCGTCAGCAGGAAATGCAGGTCGGGCCGTTCCTCCCCGATGCGGCGGATCATCTCCAGCAGCGACACGCTCTCTCCGACGCTGGCGGCGTGCAGCCACATCAGCGTGCCCTCGGGCGCGGGGCAGCCCGGCGATCCCCCGGCGCTCGTCCAGCCGGGAAGCGTCCTCCTTGCCCGAGGCGAGCCGTCGCCGCAGGATCCGTTCGCCGAACGAAGGCCGGCTCGTCAGCGCGAGGTAGAGCCCGAGGACCGCCGAGCGGGCCATGGGCTCAGCCGAGCTCCTCGGTCGGGGACGCGGGCGATTCCTCGTCGCGCAAGCGGTGGATGTGGGCGATGAAGTAGCGCATGTGGGCGTCGTCCACGGTGCGCTGCGCCGCGTTCTTCCAGGCGTCGTAGGCGGTCGCGTAGTCCGGGAACATGCCGACGACGTCGATCTCGTCCACGTCCGCGAACTGGTTGGACCCGGGGTTCACGAGTTCGCCGCCGAAGACGAGGTGCAGTCGTTGGACCATGATGGCCTCCTTTCGGTTGATGCCTCCGCCTGTTAGCGCGTCGCGGACGGGTCGGAAACCTCGGACAGCCGGGCGAGCAGGCCCTGCGCCACGGCGAGCGAGCCTGCGATCACCCCGTCCAGCATCGGGTGCGGAGCGTTGAAGCGCAGCGGTCTGCCGGCCCGGTCGGCGACGTGCCCCCGGGCTTCCGATACGAGCAGCGCGCCGGCCGCGATGTCCCACTCCCAGGCCGGGCGCAGGGTGATCATCGCGTCGAAGCGCCCCTCGGCCACCAGTGCCAACCGATAGGCGAGGGAGGAGCGGAAATGGCGAGTGACCGGCGGGCAGCCGCCGGTCCAGTGGACGTCGGCGAAGTTGGATTTGGCCCCCAGAACGGTGGCCCCCTCCAGCGCGTCCCGCCCCGTGGGCGCGATGGGCGCGCCGTTCAGCGTGGCCCCCCGCCCCGCGGCGGCGGCGTAGGTCAGGTCGCGCATCGGCAGGTGGACCACGGCGGCGGTCGGCAGGCCGCCGCGCACGACTGCGAGCGAATGGCTGAAATCGCGGGAGCCGTCGATGAAGGCGCGGGTGCCGTCGATCGGGTCGACGATGAACACCGCATCGCGCGCCAGCCGCTCCGGTCCGTCCGGCGTCTCCTCCGAGAGCCAGCCGTAGCCGGGGCGTGCGGCCAGGAGGTCAGTGCGCAGCATCGCGTCGATCTCCAGGTCGGCCTCCGTCACCGGGCCCTGGCCGCAGCCCTTGTCCCAGGTCTCGGGGCCGTTTCCGAAGTGTTTCCGCGCGATCTCTCCGGCGGCCAGCGCCGCGTCCAGAAGAAGTGCGAGATCATCCTCCGGCAATCGTCAGCCCTTCGACCAGCAGCGAGGGGACCTGTCGGCCGACGTGGAGCCGGGCGTCGTTCGCGGGCCGGATGCTGCGCAGCATGTCGCGCAGGTTGCCCGCGACGGTGCATTCGTTGACCGGCCGCACGATCTGCCCGTTCTCGACCCAGAAGCCGGAGGCCCCGCGCGAGTAGTCTCCGGTGGTCGCATTGATGGAGGAGCCGATCATCGAGGTGATCAGCAGCCCCGTCCCCATATCCGCCAGCAGGTCCGCCCGCGTCGCGCCGCCGGGCGTGAGCCGCACGTTGGTGACCGAGGGCGAGGGCGGGGCGGAGGGGCCGCGCGCGCCGTTCCCGGTGCTCGCCATCCCGAGCTTGCGGGCGGTGGCGAGGTCCAGCGTCCAGCCCATCAGAACGCCGTCGCGCACGATGTCGCGGGCGGCGACCGGCAGCCCCTCCCCGTCGAAGGGGCGCGAGCCCGAGATGCGCGGCATCGACGGGTCCTCCGTCAGCGACAGATGCGCCGGCAGCACCGCCTCGCCCATGGCCTCGCGCAGCCAACTGGCCCCGCGCGCCACGGACGATCCGCTGACCGCGGCCAGCAGGTGCCCGATCAGCTGCCCCGCGACCCGCTCGTCGTAGACCACGGGAAAGGCGCCGGTCGGCGGCTTGGACGCGCCCGAGCGTTCCACCGTCCGCTCCCCGGCGATGCGGCCCACCGTCTCCGGGTCGTCCAGATCGGTGCGGTGGATGCGGCTGTCGCCGTAGTAGTCCCGTTCCATCCCCGTGCCCGACCCGGTGATGGCCACGCAGGACAGCGAGGTGCCTGTCCGCCGGTATCCGCCGGAGAAGCCGTTGGTCGCCGCCAGATGGATGCGCCGGTCGCCGTGCCCCGCGCCGGCCGCGGAGACCTGGCTCACGCCCTTCACGGCGAGCGCCGCGGCCTCGGCCCGCGCGGCCATGTCCTGCAGTTCGGCGGGGGAAGGGGCCGGGCCGTCGTCCACCAGATCGAGTGCCGCCACGTCCCAGTCGCGCGCCAGCTGGTCGGGGTCGGCCAGCCCGCAGTGGGGATCCTCGGGGGCCTCCCGCGCCATGGCGACGGCGCGCTCGGCCATCGCCGTCATGGTCTCCGGCTTGATGTCCGAGGCGGAGACGCAGGCCTGACGATGCCCGAGCAGCACCCGCAGCCCGATCTCGACGCCTTCAGACCGCTCCGCATGCTCCAGCTTGCCCTTCAGAACGTCGATGGAGACCGAGGTTCCGTCGACCGCGAGCGCGTCGGCAGCCTCCGCTCCCGCGCGGCGTGCGGCCTGCAGCAGGGCGTCGGTCAGATCGGAGAGTTCTGTCATCGGGCACCTCGTTCCTCCCCGCGCAGGTAGCCCCGGCGGGGGGAGGGGACAAGGTGGCCTAGGGCTGCACGAGCGGCATGCCGTTGGCGGAGATGCCGCCGCCCTCGGTGAATTCGATCGTCGACTCCAGCTGGTCGTCGCCCACCGGCCGGGCGATCGCGCCGGCCCCGCCCTTCACGAAGGCGGCCTGTTGCGCCGGGACGAGGCCGATGGCGACCAGCCGGTCGATCAGGGCGAAGCCACCGTCGAGTGCGAGGTCGATCGTGCCGACGGGCGCGGGCGGGGTCGCCGGCACCGGGAAGGCCAGGTCGCCCGAGCCGCGCAGCTCCGCACCGGCGAGGGTCACCAGAAGCTGCGTCAGCGTCAGGCTCTTCAACTCGCCCGGGGGCCCCTCCAGTGCGGCCATCGCCTCCGGGTCGCCGAAGAGATCCACGTTCATCACCGCCGTGCCCGCGAAGTCCAGCACGACGGTCGCCGGATCGCGCGGCAGTTCCTCCGCCGGGTCGAACAGGTTCCAGATCGCGTCGTCCACCGTCAGGCCGCGCAGGGTCAGCGTCGGCGCCGAACGGGCTCTCCGTTCCGGGGGTGCCCAGCGGCAGGGTGAAGGCCGTGCCGATCTCCTCCATCGAGACGCTGACGGGGACCGGAAAGGCAGGAACCTGCGCCGTGATCTCCCCGCCCGTCGAGGTGATCGCAGTAGCCGAGCGATCGCTCGCCGAAGTCGAGTGCGAGCGTGCCGGCCTCGGACGTGCCGGAGATCTCGACGGGGCCGTCCACCGTCGGGCCCGAGATCCGCATGGTGCTGCCCGAATGGGTGATCTCGCCGTCGTAGGTGACGCCGAGGCTCGACAGGCCGGCGAAGGGCCCGGCCGGAGCCTCTGCGTAGCTGCCCTCGAAGTCGGAGGCGATGCCGGTCAGCGCGTAGGTCACGTCGACGGTGCCGCCGTCCTGCGGCAGGCTGGACGCGATCTCCAGCTCGTCGAGCCCGGAGGTCTGCTCGAACTCGGTGCCGTCCGCGCCCAGGCCGGATCGGTAGACGCTCTCCAGCCCCGTCATGCTCAGGGTCACCCGGTTCGGCACGGCCGCCGCGTCCGTTTCCTCACCCGCCGCCTCCGCGGCTTCCTCCACCTCCGCCACGGTGGTGTCCACGTCCAGCGTCACGGCGTCGGCGGCGATGTCGTAGACGCGCTCCTCGCCCTCCTCGCGCGCCACGATCGTGAGATCCTCGTGGCGCATCGTGATGACCTGCACGACCTCGACGCCGTCCGTCTCGGTGACGCTCTCGCTGCGGACGTCGGCGGGGATGCGGATGTCGACCGTGCCGTCGCTCCGCTCCTCCATCACGATGGTGCCGTAGGTCGCGGCGCTCTGGGTGCCGGCGATCTCGGTGGTGTAGGTCACGCCCTCCAGCGTCAGCACGCCGCCGCTGTAGTCGGTGGAGGTCGCGTCCAGCGTTCCGCCGAACCGGTCGTAGATGCCCTGCCAGTCGGCCCAGAGGGTCTCGGCGCTCAGGTCTGCCCAGGCCGCCGGTGCCGTCGCCAGCAGGAGCGCCGCGGCCCCGCCGATGGCGGAGGGGGCAATGTGGTGTTTCCGCATCGGATCGGTTCCTCTATCCAGGGTCGACACCACCAAACCGGACCCTGTGCGAAGGGTCAACCGGAGGACGCGATGACCGACCTTTCGAACCGGACCGTGCTGATCACCGGGGCCTCCCGCGGGATCGGGGCCGCCGCCGCGCGCGCCTTCGCCGCGCGCGGCGCGAGGGTCGCCCTGCTGGCGCGCGGCACCTCCGAGATCGCCGACCTCGCCGGGGAGATCGGCGAGACGGCGCTCGCCATCCCCTGCGACGTGTCGAACTGGTCGGAGATGGCCCGCGCGGTCGGGGCCACGGTGGAGGCCTTCGGCGCGCTCGACGTGCTGATCGGGAACGCCGGCGTGATCGAGCCCATCGGGCCGCTGGCCGAGGTCGACCCCGGGGACTGGGGCAGGGTGATCGACGTGAACGTGAAGGGCGTGTTCCACGGGATGCGCGCGGCCCTGCCGGTGATGGCGGCGCAGGGGTCCGGCACGGTCATCACCATCAGCTCGGGGGCCGCGCACCGGGCGCTGGCCGGCTGGTCGGCCTATTGCACCTCCAAGGCGGCGGCGAAGATGCTGACCGAGGCCGCGCATGCCGAGCACGGGGAGATGCTCCGCGTCATGGGCCTGTCGCCCGGCACCGTCGCCACACAGATGCAGCGCGAGATCAAGGCGTCGGGCGTGGGGCCGGTCGCGGCGCTGGACTGGGAGGATCACATCCCGCCGGAATGGGTCGCGGACGCGCTGGTCTGGATGTGCGGCGCGGAGGCGGACGATCTGCGCGGCACCGAGGTCTCCCTGCGCGACGAGGCGATCCGCCGGCGCATCGGTCTGGCGTGATCCGGCGGGAGCGCGACGGCGACGTCCTGACGCTCACCATCGACCGCGCCGGGAAGGCGAACGCGCTGACCGCCGCGATGCTGGCCGATTTGATAGATGCGGTGCGGGGGGCTGAGGGGTTCCGCCTGCTGATCCTGACGGGGGCGGGGGATCGCGCGTTCAGCGCCGGAGCCGATCTGGAGGAGGCACCTGGGGGCCTCGCCACCTCGCCGCTCTGGGAGGAGCTGTCGGGGGCCGTGGCCGCGCTGCCCTGCCTCACGGTCGCGGCCCTGAACGGCACGCTGGCGGGCGGGGCGACGGGGATGGCGCTGGCCTGCGACGTGCGGTTCTGCGTGCCGCATGCCACGTTCTTCTATCCGGTCGCCCGGCTGGGCTTCCGGCCGCCGCCCTCCGATCCGGTCCGCATGGCGCGGCTGATCGGGCCGGGACGGGCGAGGCTGCTTCTCGCCGGCGGCGCGCGGCTCGATGCGGCGGAGGCGCTCGCCTTCGGGCTGGTCGACCGGGTCGTTCCCGACCCGCTGGCCGCCGCACGGGCGCTGGCCCCTGGCGACGCGGCCCACACCGCGGCCCTGAAGGCCATGGTGCGGGACGCGACGTTTCCGCCCGCCTGACTTGCCCCGCCCGGCGTGATGCACGACGTTGACGCCACCCCATCCGGAGGACGCGCCATGACCGACTATCCCCACCTGCTGTCGCCGCTGGACCTCGGTCACATGACGCTGAAGAACCGGGTCATCATGGGCTCGATGCACACCAATCTGGAGGAGACGAAGGACTGGAACCGGGTCGCGGAGTTCTACGCCGAACGCGCGCGCGGCGGCGTGGCGCTGATGGTGACGGGCGGCATGTCGCCCAGCCGGGAGGGCGGCGTGTTTCCGGGGGCGGCGGGGCTGTTCACGGACGAGGACATCGCCAACCACCGCATCGTGACGGACCGGGTTCATGACGCCGGCGGGCTGATCGCGATGCAGATCCTGCATGCGGGGCGCTACGCCTACGGGCCGGAATGCGTCAGCGCCTCGGCCATCAAGTCGCCGATCTCGCCGTTTCCGCCCGAAGGCGCTGGACGAGGCCGGCATCGAGAAGCAGATCGCCGACTTCGTCACCGCCACCCTGCGCGCCCGTGAGGCGGGCTACGACGGCGTCGAGATCATGGGGTCGGAGGGGTATTTCCTCAACCAGTTCCTGGTCACCCACACCAACCACCGCACCGACGGCTGGGGCGGCAGCTACGGGAACCGGATGCGCCTGCCGGTGGAGGTCGTGCGCCGCTGCCGGGAGGCGGTCGGGCCGGACTTCACCATCATCTATCGGCTCAGCATGATCGACCTGATCCCCGACGGCTCGACCCACGACGAGGTCGTGCAACTGGCGCAGGCGATCGAGGCGGCGGGGGCGACGATCATAAACACCGGCATCGGCTGGCACGAGGCGCGCATCCCGACCATCGCCACCTCGCGTGCCCCGCGCGGCCTTCGCCTGGGTGACGAAGAAGCTGATGGGCAAGGTCGGCATCCCGCTCATCACGTCGAACCGGATCAACACGCCCGAGGTCGCCGAGGAGGTGCTGGCGACGGGCTGCGCCGACCTCGTGTCGATGGCGCGGCCGTTCCTGGCCGATCCGCATTTCGTGTCCAAGGCCGCGGCGGGCCGCGCCGACACCATCGCGCCCTGCATCGCCTGCAACCAGGCCTGCCTCGACCATACGTTCTCCGGCAAGATCAGCTCCTGCCTCGTGAACCCGCGTGCCTGCCACGAGACGGAACTGATCGTCGCGCCCACCGACGCCCCCAAGCGCATCGCCGTCGTCGGGGCCGGTCCGGCGGGGCTCTCCACCGCCATCACGGCGGCCGAGCGGGGCCACCACGTCACGCTCTTCGACCGGGCGAGCGAGATCGGCGGGCAGCTGAACCTCGCCAAGGTCGTGCCCGGCAAGGAGGAGTTCATCGGCTTCGTCGACTGGTACGCGCGGATGGTCGAGGCGCACGGGCGTCGAGACGCGGCTGGGCACCGAGGTCGACGCCGACATGCTCGCCGGTTTCGACGAGGTGATCGTCGCCACCGGCGTCGTCCCCCGCGATCCGGGCATCGAGGGGCAGGAGGACGCGCGCGTCGTCAGCTACGTCGACGTGCTGCACGGGGAACGTGGAGGTCGGGCAAGACCGTCGCCGTCGTGGGTGCCGGCGGCATCGGGTTCGACACCTCCGACTTCCTCGTCCACGACGGCCATTCCGCGACCGAGAACCTCCCCGAATGGATGACCGACTGGGGCGTCACCGATCCAGCCGAGCATCGCGGCGGCGTCTCGCCCGATGGCCCGCAGCCCTCGAAGCCCGCCCGCAAGGTCACGCTGCTGCAGCGCAAGGCGGAAGCGCCCGGCAAGCGGCTGGGCAAGACGACCGGCTGGATCCACCGGATGGGCCTGCGCATGAAGGACGTGGAGATGGTGGGCGGCGTGAACTACGAGCGCGTCACGGGCGACGGCCTGATGGTCTCCACCGGAGAGGCGCGGGAGGATCCGAGGGTGATCCCGGCCGAGACCATCGTGCTCTGCGCCGGACAGATCCCTGACCGGAGCCTGGCCGATGCGCTGGAGGCGCGGGGCATCCCCTGCCACGTCATCGGCGGCGCGGACGTGGCTGCGGAGCTCGACGCGAAGCGCGCCATCGACCAGGGCACCCGGCTGGCGGCCACGCTCTGAGCGGCCGCCGGTGGGTGGTCAGGTCCGCGTCGGGCGAAACCGCTGCACCGCGAACGCGTGACGGACAGGGTTCCTCGCGATCTTCCGAGGATCCCGACACGCGAAATGCGGTGGCATACGGTAGCGTCCCGCGACGGTCGGAAGGACGCGCCCGATATGTGCGGCGAAATCCGACACCCCTCGTTCGACGCGCCCGTCGGGAGGTTTCGAAACCTTGCGACCCATGAAGGGCATGCGCGGGTGGGAGGCGATGAGGCCGGTGACCGGCTTGCCCTGTCGTCTCGCTTCGTCCCGTTCGACCGGGCCGGGAATCCTGACGGTCGGGTGGGTTGCGAACCGCCTCCTTCCATCGTTGCGGGCATGTGGAAACCGCTCGCAGAGCGGATCGTGGAGCTCAGGCAGGTCTCCCGGGATCCCGAACGCGCTTGCGACCCCGTCGTGGATCGGATCATGCCTGCGTCCGGTCGTCTACCGGGTGATCCGCCTGTTCTGCATCAGTTCGTCGAAGCGCTTCGAGCATCCGGCCTTGTTGCGGTGGATGTTCTGCGGGGAGACGCGGAACACCGGTTCCGCCTCGCCCGTGCCGCGATGATGGAACGCCTCGTCGTTCGGCAAGCCGGCACCCCTGCTCGACGGGTTGAGCGGCATCCGCCCGAGCGCCACAGCACATCGTGAGATCCGTCCGGGAAATCTTCGCAGGCGGGATGGTCGAAAGCGATCTCGGAGCGGGCCCGGTTCCGGTCGAGGTGGGACGGGCTGCCGTGCAATGGCCCGATCGATCCGTACCGGAAGAACTTCGATGTCCTTCCCGGGCTCCGGCAGTGGCGTCGGTGATCCTTGCGACCCGGTGAGACCGCAGATCGGGAGCCGGCACCGTATCGAAGGACAGAGAAGCGGGGTGTCCGGGGCGACGGAACCCCGCAACCCGCCGGATCGGAACCGGGCTGGACGTCGCGCGAAGGAACGCGGATCATCGAGGCATTCCCGATCGATCGTTGACCGATAAGATCGGGAGGGCCAGTCTGGCAGCGGGAGGGCGCGCCATGACGCAGCCGCAGGTCACCAGCTTCTTCGACGAGGGCACCAACGCCGTCTGCCACATCGTGCGCGATCCGGGCTCGACCGCCTGCGCGGTGGTGGACTCGATCCTCGATTTCGACATGGCGTCGGGCACCATCTCCCACGCCTCCGCCGACGCGGTGCTGGCCGAGGTCGCGCGGCAGGGGCTGACGGTGGAGTGGGTGATCGAAACCCACGTCCACGCCGACCACCTGTCGGCAATGCCCTATATCGCGCAGAGGACCGGGGCCAAGATGGGCATCGGCGACCGCATCGACGAGGTGCAGCGCGTCTTCGGCAAGGTGTTCAACGCAGGCACCGCCTTCCAGATGGACGGCAGCCAGTTCGACGCCCTGTTCGCCGACGGCGACACCTTCCGCATCGGCGGGATGGAGGCGCGGGTGATCCACACGCCGGGTCACACGCCGGCCTGCGTCACCTATGTGATCGGCGATGCGGCCTTCGTGGGCGACACGCTCTTCATGCCGGACTACGGCACGGCGCGCTGCGACTTTCCGGGCGGGTCGGCAGAGGAGCTCTACGACAGCATCCAGCGCGTGCTCGCCCTGCCGGACGCCACGCGGCTGTTCCTGTGCCACGACTACAAGGCCCCGGGGCGGGAGGATTTCCGCTGGGAGACGACGGTAGGGGAGGAGCGGGCGACGAACGTCCATGTCGGCGGCGGGCAGACGCGCGAGGCCTTCGTCGCATTCCGGACCGAGCGGGATGCCGGGCTCGGCATGCCGAAGCTCATCATCCCGTCGATCCAGGTCAACATGCGGGCGGGGAAGCTGCCCCCGCCCGAGGACGACGGCGAGGTCTATCTCAAGATCCCGCTGGGTCGCCTCTCCGGTCTCTAGCCGATCGCGGCGACCAGCTGCCTGCCGACTTCTTCCGCCGACTGCGGGTTCTGGCCGGTGACGAGCCTGCCGTCGGTGACGGCGAAGGCCTCCCAGTCCGCCTTGCCCTCGAACCGGGCCCCCTGCTCGCGCAGGCGCGACTCCAGCAGGTAGGGGACCTGATCCGTGAGGCCGACGGTCTTCTCCTCGCTGTCGGTGAAGCCCGCGACGCGCAGCCCGGCGACCAGCGGGGTGCCATCGGGTTTCGTCGCCCCCAGCAGGCCGGCGGGCCCGTGGCAGACCGCGCCCACGATGCCGTCCTTCGCCCAGACGGCGCTCACCAGCCGGGCGACGTCGGCGTCACCGGCGAAGTCCCACATCGTGCCGTGACCGCCGGGCAGGAAGACCGCGTCGTAGCCCTCGGCCGTCACGTCGGCCACGGCGGGCGTGTCGTCGAGCTTGGCACGGGCGTCCGGGTCGCTCAGGAACCGCGTCACCGGTTCGGGGCGCTTCGAGACGTCGTCGTCCAGCGAGTTCGGATCGATCGGGGGCCGGCCGCCCTTCACGGAGGCGATCGTCACCTCATGCCCGGCGTCCGTCAGCGCCCAGTAGGGCACCGCCATCTCGTCGATGTAGAAGCCGGTGGGCTTGCCCGTGTCGCCCAGCGCGTCGTGCGAGGTGAGGATGAAGAGTACCTTGGCCATGAATGCCTCCCGATGTTCGTTACCGCTCAACGTGTCGAGGACGGCGCGGGTCCACTCCCCCGCCTGTTCCGTCGGGTCGGATCATTCCGTGAGCCCGCGGCTCCGCATCTCCTGCGGGATGCTGAACCGGCTCGCCCCGATGCCGACGCCGGTGGCCATGTCGCCCAGGATCACCGTGGTCTGGGACCCGCCGTCGTCGGTGATGACCCATTGGCGCAAGGTGACGGGGGAGGGCGTGAAGACGAGCTGGATGTTGCCGTACTCGGGGTGCGCGGGGTCCTGGAGCGTCACGGCGGTCTGCGTGGCATCCCCCTGATGCGCCACGAGCATTCCGGAGCGTGCGAAGTCGACGTTCTGCGCCAGGATGAGCGACAGGGGGGTCTGGGAGAGGGGGTACTGCTCGGGCGGGGTGTTGGAGACCGGATCGAAGATCGCGACCTGCCCGCCGCCCGCGATCACGAGGCCGCCGTTGGGGGCGTCGTAGTCGAAGCGGGCGCGGCCCGGGCGGCGGATCGAGAGGTCTCCGGTGGAAAGGGTTCCGTCGGAATTGATCTGCGTGAACTCCGCCTGCGCGGTCTGGAAGCCGTTGAGATAGCGGCTGATGTCGTTCACCGGGATCTCCGCGGCGGCCGGGACGGCGAGGGCGGTGGCGAGGGCGGCGAGGAGAATGCGCATGTCGGTCTTTCCGTTCGGTGGCGGTCGGACGACATATAGGGCCGCGCGGCGGAATGTTCGCGCGTTATCGGATGTCGCCGCCCCGTCAGGCACATTCCGAACCGAGCTGCGAAGACCCCCTCATTCGTGCTGGAAAGCCGGGAGAGCCGGGGATGGCGCATATGGAGCCGAACCTGCGCGAGCGGCGCACGATCGAGGATATGGTGGATGCGAGGATGTCCGTGCGGGAGATCGCGGCGGAGATCGGCCAGCATCGTTCGACGGTCTGTCGCGATCTCGAGCGCAACGGTCCCATCGATCTCGAAGGCCAGCCTGTCCGGGTCCGTCACGCCTCGACCGACAGGGTATCGCGAAGCGACGTCCCGCAGAGGGGGGGGACGATCCATGCCTGCGTCCATGGGGCCGATGGCCGGTCCGAACGCCTTGCACGGCACTTGGCCGGGCCGGCGCAGGAGACGGCGTGTCCGCCAGTCCCGCAGACCGCGCGGCCTCGTCGTCCCACCGGACCGCTCGATCCACGAGCGCCCCGATTGCGTCGGACCCCGCGAGACGTTCGGCGAGAGGGAGCGCGATCCGGTGATCTTCGAGCGCGCCCGGGGCACGGCCGACCTGGCGTCTCCCGTCGAACGCAGGACCCGGGTCGCCGTGCCGTTGCGCGACGAAGCCGCAGCACGACGCATCCGATGATCCGGCTCATGGGCGTGAAGACCCCCTGCCCCGACCGGCCCGCGGATCCATCACCGGTCATCGGGGCATCGAGGTCCGGCATCGGCGCAGGCCGAAGCCCGGGACCGGAACGCAGGCCCTCCCGGACGATCCCCGGGCCCCCTCCCGGGGCATCGCCGCGCGATACCCTTTCGGGCCGTGCATGGCGGAAGGGATCGGTCGGGACCCCGAAGGGACGCGCCCGTCGCTGTCTGCCACGCGATGCAGCCGTGGCCGCGCTCGCACATCGGGACACGAAGTCGATCTGCGACGGCTCGAACGGGATGCCCGGAAAGCGCCCCGGATGGCGGAGCCGTCGCAACGACCCCCGCGCCTCCACAGGCGGTTCGCCGCGAGGGGCGCATTTCGCAGATGGTCCAGCTGTTCCTTCATCGTCGGAGAGGATGCCACGGACGACCCGCGGATGGTGCCCGCTGCCGACGCTGTCGCGTCTCTGGCGGACCTGCGTCCGGCTCGTTCCTGCACGGCCGGGCAGGTCTCGTCGTTCCGCAATCCCTCCTACGGGCATCCTTCGGCTCGCGGGACGACGGCAGAGGAGACTCCGCGGGCGCGATCCGATCCGAGCCCCGACGATCAGCTTCGCCCGGCCGCCGCGATATGCTCGAACAGGCGCGCGACGGCCTCCGCGCCCGGATCGGCATGGCCTTCGAGCTGCGCGCCGCTGACGTAGGCCGAACGCCCCGCCTTCGCCGTCGTCATCGCGGCCGTGCGGATCGCCCCCTGGCGCGCGGCCTCCGAGGCTGCGGAAGTCCCCGCTTCGAGCGCGTCGAGGGCGGGGCCGAGGGCATCCACCATCGTCCGGTCGCCCGGGGCCGCGCCTCCGATCTCCTGCATGCGGTGCAATCCGGCCTGCAGCGCGCCGCGCAGCGTCAGCCCGGACGAGGCCGCATCCCCGGCGGCCGCGAAGAAGATGGCCATGAGCACGCCGGACGAGCCGCCCATGGTCTGCGACAGGTCCTGCCCGATGGCGCGGAACAGCTGCGTGTGGTCGGCAAGCGGCAGATCGTCCAGCGCCGCGAGGAGCGCGCGGGATGCGCCCGCCAGCGTGGAGCCCGTGTCTCCGTCGCCCGACTTCGCGTCGAGGGCGTTCAGGTCCGCCTCCGCCGCGATCAGCGCTTCGCAGCAGCCGGCGAGGAAGTCGCGCGTCGGCCCGTCGGCGGAGGGCATCGCGCGGATCGGAGTCAGCCCGTCCGGCAGCGGCAGCATCTCCGCCGTGGCGACCGGGCGGCAGCCGGGCCAGCCGGGGACGTCGACGGGGGTGCGAAGACGCTCCGCGTCGCCGTCGCCCAAGGGGCAGCAGCGAGATCGAGAAGCCGCGCATATCGAGCGAGGTCATCATCGCGGCCGGACCGACGAGAAGCGCGATGCGCTCCGCCACCGGCGACGTCATCAGCGCCCGCGCGAGCACCGCCATCTCGATATCCGACAGGCCGCCGAGGTTGTTGAGCAGTGCCGCGACGGGGCCCTCGGGCAGGCCCGGCATCAGCTTGGCGACGACCGCGTCCATCGCCGCGCGCGCGCCACCGAACGGCACCTGCTCCACGCCGGGTTCGTTGTGGATGCCGAGGCCCAGTTCGGCCATGCCGTCGGGGATCCTGTTCTCCTTGGGTGAGCCGGGGATGGTGCAGACGTCGAGCGCCATGCCGATGGTCCGCCCGGCGGCCGCCACGCGGGTCGCGGCGGCGGTCACGGTGTCGAGGTCGGCCCCGTCCTCGGCCAGCGCGCCGGCGATCTTGTGCACCAGCAGCGTCGCGGCGAGGCCGCGCGCCTGTGCGAGATCGGGGAGTGCCATGTCGTCGTCCACGATCACCATGCTCACCCGGAGCCCGAAGGCCCGCGCCCGCTCCGCCGCGAGCCCGAAGTTGAGCCGGTCGCCGGTGTAGTTCTTGACCACCAGCAGGCACCCCGCCTCCCCGGTCACGGCCAGGATCCCGGCCAGCACCGCATCGACGGACGGGGAGGCGAAGACGTCGCCGCAGACCGCCGCCGTGAGCATGCCTTCGCCCACGAAGCCCGCGTGGGCCGGTTCGTGCCCCGATCCGCCGCCCGACACGAGGGCCACCTTCGAGCGGTCCCAGCCGGCGCGCAGGACGACCCGGACGTGGGGAAACCCGTCCAGCCGGGTCAGCCGCCCGCCCGAGGCGGCCACCGTGCCCTCGATGGCGTCGGCGACGAGACCGGCCCTGTCGTCGATGAAATGTGCCATGGGTCCCCCTTCAGGCGATGCGGTGTCCGGCGATGTCGAAATAGAACGCGGCCCGCGGGCGGATCCGCAGGGTGTCGCCGCTGCGGAGCGCCGTATGCGCGTCCGTGACGGTGACGATGTCGTGGCTGCGGAAGGCGAGGTGCAGGCGGGTCTGGTCGCCCAGCCGCTCGACGCGCGCGACGGTCGCCGCCTCGCCCTCGCCCTGGGCGATCTGCTCGGGGCGCAGGCCGATGGTGACGGCCCCGGCGGGCGCGCCGGCGAAGGTATCGGCCGGCAGCAGGTTGATGCGCGGCTGCCCGAGCCGGCTGGCGGCGTAGACGCTCACGGGATTCTCGTAGATCTCGCGCGGGGTGCCGAACTGGACGAGGCGTCCGCGGTCGAGGACGCCGACATGCGTCGCCATCGTCATCGCCTCGGTCTGGTCGTGGGTGACGTAGAGCAGGGTCGCGCCGAGGTTGGCCTGGATGTTCTTGAGCTCCATCCGCAGGTCGGAGCGCAGCTTGGCGTCGAGCGACGACAGCGGCTCGTCCATCAGGTAGAGCGAGGGCCGCCGGACGAGCGCGCGCCCGATCGACACGCGCTGCATCTCTCCGCCGGAAAGTGCCGTCGCCTTGTTGTCGAGCTTGTGGGAGATCTGCAGCATCTCGGCCACTTCGGCCACCTTGCGCGCGATCTCGTCCTTCGGGGTCCTCAGGATCGGCGACTGCAGCGGGAAGGCCAGATTGTCGCGCACGGTGAGATGCGGGTAGAGCGAGTACTGCTGGAACACCATCGCCACGTCGCGCTGCGCCGGCGTCAGCCCCGTCATCGACCGCCCGCCGATGGAGACGGTGCCCGCGTCGGGCGCATCGAGGCCCGAGACCATCCGCAGCACCGTCGTCTTGCCCGCCCCCGTCGGCCCCAGCAGGACCACGAAGGCCCCGTCGGGCACGGTCATGGTCACGTCGTCGAGGGCGACGTCGCCGCCGTAGCGGCGGGTGATGCCTTCCAGTCGGACCTCAGCCATGGGCCAGCACGCCTTCGTTGGCGCGACTGCGCAGGGCCCGGCCGGCGGCGTCGAAGAGCGTGACGGTGCGCGCATCGAAGCGCAGGCCGGTCGCGTCCCCGGTGCGGACCCGCGTGGCCGACGGCAGCCGCGCCCTGACGCGGCCGTTGGCGGTGTCGAGCGTGACGATCTGCGTGGTGCCGAGGTATTCGCTGGCCACGATCCGCCCGCGGTAGGGCGCCGCGTCGTCCAGGGTCACGAACTCGGGGCGGATCCCCAGGGTCAGCGCGCCTTTCGCTCCCTGCACCAGGGCGGGCATGTCCGCGGACGTGTCGCCCAGCGGAAGCGTGGCGTCGCCGGGGTTCAGTGCCGCCTCCACCTCGAGGAAGTTCATCGGCGGGTCGCCGATGAAGCGGGCGACGAACGTGGTGGCGGGCCAGTCGTAGATGTCCTGCGGCACGCCGAACTGCTCGACGACGCCGTGGTTCATCACCACGATCTTGTCGCCCATCTGCATCGCCTCGAGCTGGTCGTGGGTGACGTAGACGGTGGTGGCCCCCATGCGGTCGTGCAGGGCGCGCAGCTCCTCGGACATGCGCTCGCGGAACTCGGCGTCGAGCGCGCCCAGCGGCTCGTCCATCAGGAAGGCCTTGGGGTCGCGCACGATGGCGCGGCCCAGCGCCACGCGCTGCCGGTCGCCGCCCGACAGGCCGCCGACGGGCCGGTCGAGGAGGCCTTCGATGTCGAGGATCGCGGCGACCTCCGCCACCTTCGCGCGGATTGCGGCGGCGCGGCATTCCCTGCGATTTCAGGGGGTAGGAGATGTTGCCGCGCACGTTCATATGCGGGTAGAGCGCGAACATCTGAAACACGAAGGCGATGTCGCGCTGGCTCGCGGGCTTCTGTCCGACCTCCTCCCCGTCGATGTAGATCTCGCCCGAGGTGGGCAGCTCCAGGCCGGCCATCATCCGCAGCGTCGTCGTCTTGCCGCAGCCCGAGGGGCCCAGGAGCATGAAGAACTCGCCGTCCTCCACGGTGAAGGTGGAGGATTGCACGGCGGTGAAGTCGCCGAAGTCCTTGCGGACGTTCTCGATCCGGATCTGTGCCATGCGCCTACTCCCGGAAGTGGCTGACGACGACGAACATCACCGTGCCCACCAGCGTGACGAGGAACGACCAGGAGTAGAGCGCGATCGCGAAGGGCTGCATCAGCATGACGACGCCGAGCGCGATCAGGACGGAGGCCAGCGCCTCCCACGGACCGCGGCGCAGCCCGGCGAGGCCCTTGAGGAAATCGGTCATTTGCGCACCGCCCCGAAGGTGATGCCGCGCAGCAGGTGCTTTCGCAGCAGGATGGTGAAGACCATGACCGGGACGAGGAAGATCGTGGCCCCCGCCGCGACCGCCGGCCAGTCCTTGCCCGCGACGCCGATGATGGTCGGGATGAACGGCGGCGCGGTCTGCGCGGTGCCCGACGTCAGCAGGACGGCGAAGGCGTATTCGTTCCACGCGAAGATCAGGCAGAAGATGGCGGTGGAGGCGATGCCGGTCGCGGCCTGCGGCAGCACGACCTTGGTGAAGGCCTGGAACCGGGTGTAGCCGTCGATCAGCGCCGCCTCCTCGTATTCCACCGGAATCTCGTCGATGAAACCCTTCAGCAGCCAGACCGAAAGCGACAGGTTCACGGCCGTGTAGAGCAGGATCATGCCCAGATGGGTGTCGTTGAGCCCGATCTGCCGGAACATCAGGAAGATCGGGATGGCGACGGCGATGGGCGGCATCATCCGGGTCGAGAGGATGAAGAACAGCAGGTCGTCCTTGAGCGGCACCTTGAAGCGGCTGAAGGCGTAGGCCGCCATCGTGCCCAGCACCATGCAGAGCGCGGTGGAGCCGAAGCCGATGATGACGGAGTTCAGGAACCGCGCGCCGTAGCGGCTGGGGCCGGTGATGACCATGTCCTGCCCGCGCACGATCTCCTCGTACCACGTCGTGGGCGGGCCGGCCGCCTCCATCATGTCGGGGGTGGCGCGGGTGCGTTCGGTGAAGAGGTTCACGTAGCCCTCCAGCGTCGGCTCGAACACGACGACGGGCGGGTAGGCGATGGCGTCCGAGGGCGACTTGAAGCCGGTGGCGACGATCCAGAGCAGTGGCAGCAGCGTCAGGATCGCATAGCCCGCGACGAGCAGCCCGGCGGCCCATTTGGTCGCGGGGGCGGGATCGGTGATGGAGAAGCTCATCGTTCCTTCACCTTGTTGAGCGCCTTCACGTAGATCGAGGCCAGTCCGAAGACGGTGACGAAGAGGATGACGGCGTAGGCGGAGGAATAGCCCGTGCGCCAGCGCTCGAAGGCCTCCCGCTTGAGGTCGATGGAGGTGAGGGTGGTGGCGTTGCCGGGGCCGCCGCCGGTGAGCTGCACCACGAGGTCGAACATCTTGAAGTTCTCGATCCCGCGGAACAGCACGGCGAGCATCAGGAACGGCAGCACCATCGGCAGGGTGATGGTGAAGAACTGCCGCAGCTTGGAGGCGCGGTCGCATTCCGCCGCCTCGTAGATCGACGCGGGGATGGACCGCAGGCCGGCGAGGCAGATGAGCATCACGAAGGGCGTCCACATCCAGGTGTCCGCGATGACGATGGCCCAGGGAGCGAGATGCACGTCGCCGATCATCGAGAAGCCGGCCGGGTCGCCGCCGGTGAAGAAGGTGACGGCGTAGTTGAAGAGCCCGATCTGCGGCTGGTAGAGGAACGTCCAGAAGTTGCCGACGACGGCGGGCGACAGCATCATCGGGAAGACGATGATCGTGGTCCACAGGTCGTTGCCGCGGAACTTCAGGTTGATGAGCCAGGCGAGGAAGAAGCCGATCAGCACCTGCAGCACGATCGTCCAGATCAGGAAATGCGCCGTCGCCTGCATCGTCTGCCAGACGTCCTCGTCGGTCAGGATGCGCGCGTAGTTCTCGCAGGCCGACCCACTCGACCTCGTTGTTCGGGCGGTTGACGCGGAAGTCGGTGAAGCTGAGCCGGACGGTCCAGATCAGCGGGAAGATGTTGACCGCCAGCAGCAGGAAGATCGTCGGGGCGACGAAGATCCAGGCGATGGCCCGGTCGGACAGCCCCCGGATGCGGCGGGCCACCGTGCGGGGCGTCGCGCGCGCGGTCGCATCGGCCGGACGGTCGGCGTGGGTCGGCTCCATGCGCGGGTCTCCTGACGGATCGGACGGGTCGGGGCGCGCGCGGAGGATGCGCGCGCCCCGGAGGTTCGGGCGGGGCTCAGAGCTTGCCTTCGTCCTCGAACACCTCGGTCCAGTCCTCGACCAGATCGTCCAGCGCCTCCTGCGCGGTGCCCTCCCCGGCGATGACGTAGGCATGCATCCGGTCCTGCATCGCGAGCAGCAGGTCGGCGTAGGCGGGCTCGGCCCAGAAGTCCTTCACGATGGCCATGGAGTCCAGAAAGGTCTGCGCGTAGGGCTGGCTGGAGGCGAAACCGGGATCCTCGACCACGGCCCTGAGGGCGGAGTAGCCGCCGAGTTCCCACCACCGGGCCTGGATCTCGGGCTGCGCGAACCAGGCAATGTATTCCAGCGCCGCGTCCTGCTTGTCGGAGTAGGAGACGACGGAGATGCCCTGTCCGCCCAGCTGCGCGAACTGGCCAGCGGGCCCTGCGGGGTTGGGAAAATACCCCGACTTGCCGCCGCCCACGGTCGGATCCGCCTCCACCCCCGGCCAGATGAAGGCGAAGTTCATCTGCATCGCGACCTGCCCGGAGCGGTAGGCGTCGATGTTCTCGCCCATGTACCAGTTCGAGGAGCCCGGCGGCGTCGCCCCGTCGTAGAGCGCCTTGTAGAACTCCAGCCCCTCCACCGCGCCGGGGGAATTGACGAAACCCTCGAGGTCGTAGGGCTGGTCGGGGTTCTCGTAGAGGAAGCCATAGTTGTAGAGCGCGTTGGTCACGCCCATCGTGATCCCCTCGGACCCGCGCTCGGTGTAGATGGCCGCGCCGTAGACCGTGGTGCCGTCGATGTCGCGGCCCTGGAAGAACGTTGCGATGTCCTTGAGTTCGGCCAGGGTTGCGGGCACGGCGAGGGGGCGGCCGTACTCGGCCTCATAGGCCTCCATCAGTTCGGGCCGCTCGAACCAGTCCTTGCGGTAGGTCCAGCCGACGACGTCGCCGAAGGCCGGGAGTGCCCAGTAGTTCGGCGTGCCCTTGGGCCATTCGGAATAGCCCGTCACCGTGGCCGGGATGAAATCGTCCATGGTGATGCCCTGGGCCGCGAAGAAGTCGTTGAGCTTGACGTAATGGCCGTTCTCCGCGCCGCCGCCGATCCACTGGCTGTCGCCGATCATCAGGTCGCAGAGCTGCCCGCCGGAATTGAGCTCGTTGAGCATCCGGTCGGCGAAGTTGGGCCAGGGGACGAACTCGAAGGTCATGGTGTGGCCGGACTGTTCCTCGAAATCCTTCGAAAGCTCGACAAGGGCGTTCGCCGGGTCCCAGGCGGCCCAGCAGAGGGTGAGGTCGGCGGCGGCGGCGGGCATGGCGGCGGCGGTCAGCGCGCCGCCGGCGACACCGGCAAGCAGAAGTCGTTTCATCGGTCGGATCTCCCTGATGCCAACGGCGCGACCTCCCTGTCGCCACCTTCCGGCCCTCCCTGCGTAGATGAGGCACGTGCGTCAGATCAAGCGATTTCTGCGGTAGCTGCGTCGAAAAGCTGGAATGCACGGGGGATCGGCGCTATTCCGGCAAGGGGGCAGGGGCTCGGGAGGGCAGCCATGGAGGACGGGTCGGACACCGGGATGCGACCGACGACGAAGGACCTCGCGCGGGCGGCGGGGGTGAGCCGGGCGACGGTGGACCGGGTGCTGAACGGCCGCGAGGGCGTGCGCGGGAAGACCATCGAACGGGTGAACACGGCGATCGAGGCGTTGGGTTTCGTGCGCAACCTCGCGGCGGCGAACCTGGCGAAGGGGCGCCGCTACAGGTTCCTCTTCGTGCTGCCGCGGACGGGGGACCTGTTCCTCGAAGGGATTGTCGGAGCGCATCCGCGAGGGGGCGGAGGCCTTCGCGGGGGATGCGCTGTCGGTGGAGCTGCACCGGGTCGACACGAACGATCCGCACCGGCTGGCGCGGCACCTGTCGGAGCAACCCGAGGGGCGGTGGGACGGCATCGCCGTGATGGCCCCGCAATCGCCGCAGCTGCGCGACGCCGTCATGCGCCTCGTCGAGCGCGGCGTGCCCGTTCTGCCCTTCGTGACGGACCAGAAGAGCGGGATCGTCGGCGATTTCGTCGGGATCGACAACGAGGTGGCGGGGGCGACGGCGGGACTGCTGATGGGGCGCTTCGTGGGGCCCGGGGCGGGCGAGGTCATCGTGGTGGCCGAGACGATGAACGCGCAGGATGCACTGGAGCGGCGTCACGGGTTCGACCTGACGTTGCATCGCAGGTTCCCGGAGCTGAAGGCCCTGCCGTCGCTGGAAACCTACGGATCGGAGGTCCGGGCGCAGACCGTGCTCGCGACGGCGCTCGGCCACCATCGGGACGTGCGGGGCATCTACGTCCTGAGCTCCGAGGCGCGGGTGCCGCTCGCCATCATCGAGCGTCTCGGGGTATCGGGGGACGTGGTGCAGATCGTTCACGAGCGGACCGGGGCGACCGTCGCGGCCCTCACGTCGGGAGCTGTGGACGCGATCATAACCCAGGATACCGGACATCTGGCGCGCAGCGCGCTGCGTCGCCTGAAGGCGCGCTGCGACAGGTCGGAGATACTCGCGTCGCAGGAGCGGATCCGCACGGAGATCCTGCTCGAGACGAACGTCTGACGGGGCACCGGACCGTCGCGCCACGAGGGTGGAGGGGAGGCGGTGAGGCGGGCCTTCGGACGGGTAAGGCTCCAGTCCCTCGGATCGATCGAAGACGTATCCGGTGTCGCTTCGGGACGGAACGGAAGGCGTGGCGCGCGACGTCGCTGACCTGCCGATCACGATGAACACGCGAGACGTTCCGTCGGATGAGTTCGCAGGAAGCGGGCGAGCCGAGGCGTATCGACTGTGCCCACATCGGCCTGAGGCATCGGCCCGGGGCGAAACTGCCGACATCTCCGGTGGACGGTTCATGGACGATGCGGCCCGGGCCCTTCGATGAAGTCGAACGAGGCATCGGACCGCGCTTCAGCCCGCCCCGGCAGACGCCTCGAAGCTCGACCGATGACCCTCGGATGGAGCCCTATCCGCCCCGGCGATCCGCACCATCGCCGGGTCGCATGCGGCGACGGGCCGATCCTTCGGAACCGGCCCGGTCGGAAGGCGACCGGAACCAGGGATGCGACCTGGCCCTGCGGAGCGCCGCCGGGCGGGACGGATCGCGTATCGGGCGCGATACGACGCCTTGGTTCCCTCTCCGGCGCAGCTCCGACGCGTGACCCGAGCGGTCGTGGAGAGCCGAACCGTGGACTGGCGCGCGGTCGCCGACGTCGCCACCGCCTCCACCAACGGACGATCCATCGAGGCGAACTCCTTCGGCATGGAGATGGTCCTCGCGGCACGGCCCCCGGGATCGGAAAAGACCATCGTCGGTCCGTCGTTTCAGACCTGTCGTCCAGGCACATCCAGGCCGTTGCAGATCGCATCCCGCGACCTGCGTGACGATGGCGCTGCCGAAACCCGACCGCGGATCGGCGTTTCGCTCGGTCGCCCGCTTTCGACGCCGTATGCGTGCCGGTCCTGGGATGGTCTCGTCCGCCGTTTCCCGAACCCCGGGAGGGCGGCCCGGATCCGTCCGATCGACGGCGGGCTTCGATCGGGACGCGCAGGGACCCCGTTCCGCCCCCGCGCGTCGTCATGCAGCTTCGCGGCGGGACGGGTGCGGCAATGGCAAGGGGAGCACCCGAAGCCAGCGTGCCCACGGCCGGCAAGACGCTCCTTGCGGCAGATACGTGACGTCAACGGTTCTGAAACCCACGAGCTGCACGATACGCCTGCCGTCAACGTCGCCGAGGTCCTCCGGCAGGCATGCGACGAGCGCGATTGCCGAGCGGACAGAAGGGATACCGGCCATGCATTCGAGGCCCGCGACCCCGTCGCTTGTCGTGGGGGAAAAGTTCCTGCCCGGACCCATGCGAACGCCCCCCGGGGCGATCTTCGTGGTGGCGATGGTCTGCGCTGCTCGGCTCGCCCGCGCGATGCCGGAATGGGTGGGACCGTCTCGTCCGGGCCCTCCGGAATCCGCATCGACACGCGACCGGCGCGGCCGCCGGCGGAGCACGGGGGCGGCGATCGTTCCGCGGGACTCGAACCGGCACGCGGTATTCGTCGGTGCAGGGCGAAGGTTGACGATGCCCGCCCCCGGGCCGGATCCGCCGACGGAAGGAGCAGACCTGACGGAGGTTTGTGAAGCTTGGCACCCTTCGGATCGCGTCCACGATCGCTTGCATCGCGGTCGAACGCCCCCCGGACATGCGCCGCGCACGCCGGGCTGGACTCCTCCGGCATGTCTCCCGTCCCTTGCCAGCATGCCGACGGCGCGACGTTCCCACGTCTACGGGTATCCTCCGATCCTTCCTTCCCTCCACGATCGCGCCTCCGACCCGGAGCGCGGCGTACCCGCGCCGCCGGGACCGGCGGCCTGCATCCGGATGGCGGATCGGACTGCGATCGTATCCCGTCTTGCCCGGGACAGGTCGTGACGAGGAGGTCCCCCGACCACGGCCGCGTGAACCCCGGCCGCTTCAGCGGGGTCTCGCCGGTCGGGGCCGGTCCCTGGATGTCCGCCGCGCCTCGGCGAGATCGGGCACGCACGGTTCGAGGTGCCACGGACGATCTCCGGGCCCGCGAGGGCAGGGCCGGAGGCGAGGCCCGTCGGACCGCATGTATCGTGGCCCGCACGATGGTTCCGCCCGGCATCGGCACGTCGGGCCAACCGCATCGTTCGGGACGCGACGATGTCGGCGCGCACCGCGGCCCCGGTCGAGACACCTGCTTGGGACACCGCAATCGCCGTTACTGTCCTCGTCTGGCACCTGCACCCCGTAGGGGCGGCCCGAACATCGGGATCGACCCGGAGCCTCTCCGGAAGCGCCGCCGACGGTGCATCGCGCCGCGATGAGCGAAGCCGGTCCCGGGGACGGGTGGGATCGACAGCCACAAACATTTGCCGACGGCAGAAGCAGTTTGCCATCGGCTACTCTTGCCATGCCCGGATCCCGAAGGATCCGGGATGTGCACCCTTACCCCCGGAGCGACGTTTCGAGGGCGATCCCTCCCGAATGGCCGCCACGATCCATCCTCGGAACCATCGGCAAGCCCCCCTCCGCATCCGCGTGCGACGGTCTCCGGTCGCGCGGCGGTCGTCTGCGCTCCCCGTGGCGCGGCCTTCGCCGGTGACGCGCTCCACCGCGCCGTCCTCCCTGCCGACACGCGCGGGGGCTCGTCGTTTCCTACCCCCGCCACCGCAGCGAGGCACCGTAGAGCGCCATCAGCCGCGCCGTATCGCCCTGCGTGACGATCTCCACCCTGGCCGTGCCCAGCCGCCCCGACGGGTCCACGACGGTCATGCCCCGCGCGATCCCCGGCGACAGCACCACGTCGCAGCTCGCCTCCAGCCGCCCGGTCGCCACATGCCCGTCGAGCGCCACGGCCGCCGCAAAGGGATCGACGAAGCGGAAGTCGTCGCGCCCGGTGAAGCCCCGGATCGTGCGGCGCGCATGGGCGGCCAGCGCGCGGTCGAAGCGGCCCCGCGCGTCGTCCGGCACATCCTCGAACAGCGCGTCGACCTCCGCCCCCGGCACGCGGGTCCGCCGGCAGGGCTCCCAGGGTACGACCGTGGTGGCGAGCCCCGCGCGCAGCACGAGGCTCGCAGCCTCCGGGTCCGCGAAGACATTGAACTCCGCCGCCGGCGTGACGTTGCCCCGCCCCTCCAGCGTGCCGCCCATGATCGTGAGCGCGCCGATGCCGCCGGCGCAGTCCGGGGCCAGCCGCAGCGCGAGCGCGAGGTTCGTCAGCGGCCCGATCGCCAGCACGTCCACGCGCTCCCCCGCAGCCGCCCGCCGCAGCCGCGCGACGAGCCAGCCGACCGCGTCGTCGCCCGCCGGAGCCGCCATCCGATCGGGCCGGGGCGCGCCGCCCAGACCGTCCGCCCCATGGATCCCCGTCGCATGCACGGCCGCTCCGACCAGCGGCCCCGCTGCCCCTGCGTGGACCGGGACGCCCGCGCCCGCATGGCCCAGCACCGCCAGCACGTTGCGCGTCGCCGCCTCGAGGGGCACGTTCCCGAAGACCGTCGTGATCGCCTCCGGCACGCGCCCGTGCGCCAGCAGCAGCATCAGCGCCTGCGCATCGTCCACGCCGCCGTCGGTGTCGAGGATCAGCGGGCGCCTCATTCCCGGGCACTGGCCGGTGTCGCGCCGATTTCGACGTGCGCCCGATTGCGCGATCCCCGCCCCTCTCCTACCGTGACGTCACATCTTCCCGCTCCGCATCCCAAGGACAGCCCCATGTTTCGCACCCTCCGCTCCGCCTCTCTCGCGGCCCTCACTCTGCCCGTCGCCGGGCTCGCACAGGCGCAGGACACCTTCACCATATCGTGGTGGGGCTTCAACGGCGACAAGCTGCAGGCCAACATCGTCGAGCCTTTCCAGGAGATCTGCGGCTGCGAGGTGATCTTCGAGACCGGCAACAACGCCGACCGGCTCAACAAGCTGATCGCGCGCGGCGGTACCGGCGTGGACGTCATCTACCTGACCGACAGCTTCAGCCAACTCGGGATCGAGGCCGGCATCTTCCTGCCGGTCGATCGCGCGCTGGTGCCCAACGTCGCGCTGCTCCACGAGATCGCGCAGGCCCCGCAGGGCGAATACGGCCCCGCCTACAACATCGGCCGCGCCGGCATCGTCTATGACAGCGCCACCGTGGAGCCGATCACCTCCTGGGACGATCTGTGGCGCGCGGATCTGGCGGGTGCCGTCTCGCTGCCGGGCATCACCACGACCGCCGGGCCCATGGTCGTCGTCAAGGCCGGCGACCACGCCGGGACGGACGTGTTCGAGGACGCGGGCCCGGCCTTCGCCGCGCTCGAGGAGATCGAGGGCAACGTCGTCAAGAACTACAACACCGGATCGGAGATGGTGAACCTCATCTCCACCGGGGAGGCGCGGGTGGCCGTGGCGCAGGACTTCACGCTGGGCTCGCTGCAGGCCGCCGTGCCGACGATGGTCTGGGCCGACCTGGAGGACGGCGACATCGCCACGCTGAACACGATCAACATCCCCACGGGGTCGGAGAACGTGGAGCTGGCGCATGAATTCATAAACTTCGTCCTCTCGACGCAGATCCAGCAGCTCGAACGCCGAGACGGGTGTCGACGGCCCGTCGAACGCCGAAGTGGAGCTGACGCCCGAGCAGGCCGCGCTCTGGACCTACGGGCCCGAGGCGGTCGGCGCGCTGCAGACGATGGACTACGAGGCGATGAACGCGGCCAAGACCGAGTGGATCGACCGCTGGGCGGAAGTCTTCGGCCTCTGACGCCCGCGCGCCCGGGATCGATCCCGGGCGCGACTCCATCCGGAGGTCCGCCCATGCCCAGCCGCGTCCCGTGACCGACCGCCGCCTCGCCTGGGCGCTGGCCGTGCCCGCGATCCTGCTGGTCGCGCTCTTCCTCGGCCTGCCGATCCTGTCGACCTTCGGCACCACCTTCACCACCGACGCGGGGCCGCTCGCCACCTACCAGGAGTTCTTCGCCTCCCGCTTCCGCCGCACCGTTCTCTGGCGCACGATGGAGGTGGCGCTCGTCACCACCGCCATCTCCGTCGTCGTGGGCTTCCTCACCGCCTGGGTCGTCGCCCGCGCGCCCGCCCGGCTCAAGAGCGTCCTCATCGTCGCCGCCGTCTTCCCGCTGCTCACCGGCGTCGTCGTCCGTTCCTTCGCCTGGCTGGTGATCCTGGGCCGCCAGGGCATCGTCAACGAGACGCTGCTGGGCCTCGGGATCATCGCGGAGCCGCTGTCGATGCTCTACACCCAAGGCTCCGTCATCGTGGCGATGGTCTATCTCTTCGTGCCGCTGATGATCCTGACGCTCGTGGGCGTCCTCGATTCCATCCCCGAGGATCTGACGGACGCCGCCGCCTCGCTGGGTGCCACCCCGGCCGCGGCCTTCGGGCAGGTCGTCCTGCCCATGGCCGTCCCGGGCCTGATCGTCGGCGCTGTGCTGGTCTTCACCGGCTCCTTCACCTCCTACGCCACGCCGCAGCTTCTGGGCGGGGAGCGGCAGATGATGATGGGCACCTTCCTGCACCAGCGCGCGATGGTGACCTTCGACTGGGTCGGCGCCTCCACCATCGCGGCGATCATGGTCGTCGTGACGCTGTCGACGGTCTACGCCATGTCGCGCCTCGCCCGCCGCCTGAACCCGGTGGCCGGATGAGCGCGCGCATCCACCCCGCCCTGATCGCCTTCGCGGTGCTGACCTTCCTGTTCCTGCTCGGCCCCCTCGTCATCATCGTCGGCTCGGCCCTCTCGGACACCACCTTCCTCACCTTCCCGCCGCAGGGCCTGACCCTGCGCTGGTTCGACAACGCCTTCGAGATCAGCGCCTTCCGCCGCACCATGATCACCAGCCTCTCGCTCGCCACCTTCGGCACGCTGCTGTCGCTGGCCATCGGCATCCCCGCCGCATACGCCATGGCCCGCTACCGGCTCCAGCTGCCGCGCTTCCTCGGCAACGTCTTCGTCCTGCCCGTGCTGGTGCCCGAGATCGTGCTGGGCTTCGCGCTGATGAAGACCGTCGCCACCGGCCTCGGCACGCCCATCTACACCACGCTGCTCGTCGGCCATGCGCTCCTCGTGCTGCCCTACTGCGTGCGCGTCGTGGGGGCCTCGCTCGCGCAGTTCGACTTCTCGGTGGAGGAGGCCGCCGTCAGCCTCGGCTGCCCCCGCTGGCGCGCCTTCTTCACCGTCGTGCTGCCCAACATCCGCGGCGGCATGATCGCGGCCTTCGTGCTCGCCTTCATCACCTCGCTCAACGACGTCTCGATCTCCATCTTCCTCACCGGCCCCGGCGTCTCCACCCTCCCGATCCAGCTGCTGGCCCACATGGAGCAGTTCTTCGACCCCACCATCGCCGCCGTCTCCGTGCTGCTGATGTTCGTCACCGTCGCCGTCATGGCGCTGGTGGAGCGCACGCTCGGCCTCACGTTCCTCGCCCGGTGACAGTCTCCCTCACCCTCGACGCCGTCTCCGCCAGCTACGGCAGCACCCGCGTCCTCGAAGACCTCTCGCTGCATCTGGCCGAAGGCGAGCTGGTCTCCCTGCTGGGCGCGTCGGGCTGCGGCAAGACGACGACGCTGCGGCTCGTCGCGGGCTTCCTTGCGCCCACCTCCGGCACCATCCGGCTGGGGACGCGCGACCTCACCCGCCTGCCGGCCCACGCCCGCGACATCGGGCTGGTGTTCCAGACCTACGCCCTGTTCCCGCATCTCACCGTTCTCGACAACGTGGCCTTCGGGCTCAAGCAGCGCGGACAGGGGCGCGCGGCGCGGCGCGCGGCGGCGGGCGAAATGATCGAACGCGTCGGCCTCTCGGGGTTGGCCGACCGCCACCCCGCCAACCTTTCGGGCGGGCAGCGGCAGCGGGTGGCGCTGGCCCGCGCCCTCGTCATCGACCCGCCGCTCCTGATGTTCGACGAGCCGCTGTCAGCAACCTCGACGCCAAGCTGCGCGTCGACATGCGGGTGGAGATCCGCCGGCTGCAGCGCGCGAACGGCACCACCGCGCTCTACGTCACCCACGATCAGGAGGAGGCCTTCTCCATCTCCGACCGCGTCGCGATCATGGACGCCGGCCGCATCCTGCAGCTCGACGTGCCGGAGGTGCTCTACGCCCGCCCCGCCAACGCCTTCGTCGCCGATTTCGTGGGCTTCGAGAACCTCATCCCCCTGCGCGTCGGTGGGCGACGCCGGCGAGACCCTGCGCGCGCAGATGGAGGGCGGCACCACCCTCGACCTGCCCCGCGCGGACTACGCCATTCCCCCCGGCCGCGACCTCATCCTCGCCGCCCGCGCCGACGGTCTCGACGGTCGCGCGCGAAGGCCACGGCATCCCCGCGACGGCTCGGTCTGCGCACCTATCTGGGCCGCGCCTACCAGTACCGCTGCGAGACCGCCGCTGGGCGAGATCATCGCCAACGGCCCGCTGTCGGACCCGCGCGAGCCGGGCGAGGCGGCCGTCCTCATCCCCAACCCCGAGCAATGCTGCCTGCTCTCCGCCGCCGTCCCGTGACGCTGCTCACGCAACGCCCGCATCCTGACGATGGACGGCCCCGAGATCGACCGCGGCTGGCTCCGCCTCGACGGCACGGTGATCGCCGAGATCGGCACCGGGGACGCTCCGGGCCCCGGGGAGGACATGGGCGGCGACCTCGTCATGCCCGGCATGGTCAACCCCCACGGCCACCTGCCGATGACGCTGTTCCGCGGGCTGGCGGAGGAGGTGGACGACCGGCTGATCCGCTACATCCTGCCGCTCGAGCGCGCCTGCGTGACCGCAGGAGGTCGGTGCGCATCGGCACCCGCCTCGCCCTGCTCGAAGTCGATCCGCGGCGGCGTCACGACGGTGGCGGACATGTACTATTTCGAGGACGCCGTGGCCGAGGAGATCGCCGCCGCCGGTCTGCGCGGCGTGGCGGGCCAGACCATCGCCACCTATCCGATGCCGGATGCGCGCGACCTCGACGAGGCCTTCGCGCTGGCCGACGCCCTCGCCGAGCGCTGGGCCGGCCACCCCCTCGTCACCCCCTCCATCGCGCCTCACGCGCCCTATTCCACCGGACCCGACGTGCTGGCCCGCGTCGCCGAATGGGCCGACGCCCACCCCGGCCTGCCCGTGCAGATCCACCTCGCCGAAACCGCCGACGAGATCGCCTGGGCGGCGCGCGAGCATGGCCGCACCCCGGTGCGCATCGTCCACGACGCCGGCCTGCTCCGCCCCGGTCTCGTCGCCGCGCATTGCATCCACCTCACGCAAGACGACCGCGCCCGCCTCGCCGCCTCCGGGGTCGGCGTCGCCCATTGCCCGCGCGCCAACGGCAAGGCCGGCCGGCCCACCGCCCCCGTCACCGACCTGCGCGCCCGCGGCGTGCCCGTGGGCCTCGCCACCGACGGCGCGATGTCGGGCAACACGCTGGACCTCTTCGGCCTGATGTCCCCGGCGACCATCCTGCAGAAGATCGCCACCGGCACCCGCGCCGCCCTGCCCCCGTCGGATGTCCTGCGCATGGCCACCACCGAAGGCGCGCGCGTTCTCGGGCTGGGCGACCGCATCGGCCGCCTCGCCCCCGGCTTCCAGGCCGACCTGATCCGCGTCTCGCTCGACGATCCGCGCCAGCAGCCCCTCCACGACCTTGCCGCGACGCTCGTCTTCTCGACGCTGCCCTGCGACGTGCGCGCCACGATGGTCGCCGGCCGCTGGCTCATGCGCGATCGCAGGGTGGAGGCCCTCGACCCCGACCGCATCCTCGCCGACGCGCGGCAGACCGCCCTCGCCTTCGGTGCCCGCATCGCCGCCATCGACCGGGGCACCGCATGACCCGCGCGATCCTCGTCGACACCGACCCCGGGCTGGACGACGCGATCGCGCTCCTCCTCGTCCTGTCCGATCCCGCTTTCGACCTGCGCGGCATCACCACCGTTGCCGGCAATCTCGGCCTCGACGTCACCACCGCCAACGCCGGTCGCCTGCTCGCCCTCGTCGGCCGCCCCGAGGTGCCGCTCCACGCCGGGGCCGACCGCCCGCCTGGCCGCCCGCCCCGCGACGAAGCGCGCATCCACGGCACGGACGGGCTGGGCGGCATCTCCCTGCCGCGCCCCGTCCCGCCCGGTGCGATGGACGCCGTGACCTTCCTTGCCCGCACCCTCGACGCGGCCCCGCCGGGCACGATCGAGCTGCACTGCCTCGGGCCCCTCACCAACCTCGCGCATCTGCTCGACGCGGCCCCGACCTCCGCCATGCGTCTCGCCCGCGTCATCGCCATGGGCGGCGCGCTGGAAACCCATGGCAACGCCGGCCCCCGTTCCGAGTTCAACCTCGCCCAGGACCCGGAGGCCGCCGCCCGCGTCCTTTCGGCCGGGCTCGACCTCACGCTGGTCCCGCTCGACACCACCCGCCAGGTCCGCGCCGACGCTCCCTTCCTCGCCCGCCTCGACGCGGGCCCCCTGTCCGCCCGCACCGCCGCCGCCCTGCTGCGCGCCTATTTCGCCACCGCGACCGACCGCACCAGCCGTCCGCTCCACGATCCGCTCGTTCCCCTTCTCGCCGTCCACCCGGACCTCTTTACCACCGAGAGGCACCATCTCGACATCGACCTCAGCGACGATCCCGGCGCGCTCATCCCCGGCCCGTACCCGGTCGAACTGGCCCTCGCCCCCGACGCCCCGCGCCTGCTCGACCGGCTGGCTCAGGGCCTCAGCGCCTCCCGCGCGACCTCCACCCAGAAGCGCACGCCCGCGGGGATCGCCCGGTCGTCGAAGTCGTAGCGCGTGTTGTGGTGCAGCGCCCCGTCCCGCGCCGGCCCGTTGCCGAGCCAGACGTAGCAGCCCGGCACCCGCGCCGCGAACTCCGCGAAATCGTCCCCCGCGGTGGACGGGGGAAACGTCGTCAGCAGCCGCCCCGCCCGCGCCGCCGCCGCCTGCGCCACCCGCGTCGGCGCTTCCGCGTTCACCACCGGCGCGATGCGGCGCGTGAAGACGTACTCCGCCTCGATCCCGAACCCCGCCGCCACGCCCCGCGCCAGCCGCCCGATCGCGGCCTCCAGCTGGTCGCGCACGCCCGGATCGTAGGCCCGCGCCGTCCCCGCCACCTCCACCGCATCCGGGATCACGTTGAGCGCCGCGAAATCCCCGCCGCGCAGCGCGCAGGCCGAGACGACCGCCGGTTGCAGCGGGTCGATCTCCCGCGCCACTATGGTCGAAAGCTGCGTCAGGAAGTGCCCCGCCGCCGTCACCGCGTCCCGCCCCAGATGCGGCTTGGCCCCGTGGGTGCCCACGCCCCGGAACGCCACCTGCCAGTGGTCGGAGGAAGCGAGCTGCGGCCCTGGCACCACGGCGATCTGATCCGGGTCCAGCCCCGGCATGTTGTGCAGCCCGAAGACGCTGTCCATCGGGCAGGTCTCCAGCAGCCCGTCGGCGATCATCGCCGCCGCTCCGCCGCGCCCCTCCTCCGCCGGCTGGAAGATGAAATGCACCGTCCCGTCGAACCCGCCCTCTCCCGCCAGCACGGCCGCGGCCCCCAGCAGCATGGTCGTGTGCCCGTCGTGGCCGCAGGCGTGCATGCGCCCCGGCGCGGTGGAGGCCCAGGACGGCGTCCCCACCTCCGGCATCGCCAGCGCGTCCATGTCCGCGCGCAACCCGACCGAACGCCCGCCCTCGCCCCGTCGCAGCGTGCCCACGACGCCGGTGCGCCCGAACCCGCGCCGCACCTCCAGCCCCATCGCCTCCAGCCTGTCGGCCACGATCCCCGCCGTCCGCACCTCCTCGAACCCCAGCTCGGGATGCGCGTGCAGGTCGCGGCGCAGGGCTGTCAGATCGTCCAGCGTGGCGTCGTCCATGGCGGCTCTCCGATTGCGCGCGGATGCCGCCAGTCTATGCTGCGGGCGAGGGCTGGCCAAGGAGCCGCGATGACAGTGCCCACCGTCTGGCAGGACCTGCTGCCCCCCGGCCCCGTGGGTCCGGGCGCGAGCACCTATGCCGTCGCCCTCCCCGATGGCCGCCGCATCCTGCTGCCCATCCGCACCCTGCCCGGCGGCACGGACGCGGGCGTCGCCTCGCTCATCGTGAACCAGGCCAGCTTCGCCGTGCAGGACGCGCTCGCCGATGCCCTCGCCGCGCGGCTGGCCCCCGTCGGCGCGTCGCTCGTCGTCGGCGTGCCGACCCTTGGACTGTCGCTGGCCGCCGCCGTCGCCCGTCGCCTGGGCCACACGCGCTTCGCCCCGCTGGGGACCAGCGTGAAGTTCTGGTACGACGAGGCCCTTTCCGAGCCCCTGACCTCCATCACCAGCCCCGGCGGCGCGAAACGTCTCTACGTCGATCCCCGCCTGTTGCCTCCGATGCAGGCGGCGCGCGTCGCGGTGGTGGACGACGTCCTCTCCACCGGCTCCTCCATCGCCGCCGTCCTGCGCCTGCTCGCCCGCGCCGGCGTCACCCCCGTCGCCATCGGGGCGGCCATGCTTCAGGGCGACCTCTGGCGCGCCGTCATCCCCCCGGGCCTCCCCGTCCATGCCGCCATCGAGACCCCCCGCCTCGCGCGCACGCCCGCAGGGCTGGGAGCCCGCGCCATGACCCCCGACGATCTGCTGCCCACCGCCCGCGACGAAGGCGCGATCCGCCGCCACCTCGCCCTCGTCGCCCTCGGCCGCGCCCCTGCCGACCGCATCCTGCGCGTGGGCCGGATGCTCGACGTCCACACCGGGCTCTGGCTCGACGATGCGGAGATCGTGATCGCCGGCCGCCGCATCGCCTGGACCGGCCCGGCCGGGGAGTGGCGCGGAGAAGCCGGCGAACGCCATCACCGCCCCGCCCTCGCCGCCGTGCCGGGCTTCGGCGAGGTCCACAAGCACATCGAATCGAGCCATCTGACACCCGAGCACGAGGCCGCGCTCGTGATCCCCCATGGCTGCACCTGGACCTGCGAGGCGAGCCACGAATATTCCAACGTGGACGGGCCGGGGAACCTCGACTTCTGGCTCGCCCACCGGCGCGCGGGCATGCCCTGCAAGATCTTTCCGCTGCCCGGATCGGCCGTCCCGCCCACGGGCTACGAATGGGGCGGCGGGCATTTCGGGCGCGACGAGCAATCCGCGTTCATGGCCACGCCGCAGGTCGCGGGCCTGGACGAGGTGATGGACTGGCCCGCCGTCTGGGACGCCACGAACCCCAGCCACGACCGCCTCTGGGGCATGATCGAGGCGACGTTCGCGGCCCGTGGCGTCGTCGAGGGGCACGCGGCCGGCATGCGCGACATCGCCGACATCTGCGCCTTCGCCGCCGCCGGCATGGCGTCCGACCACGAAGCCTGGACCGCGGCCGAGGCGATGGACAAGCTCCGGCGCGGGCTCTTCCTCGAGATCCGCCCCCATTCGCGCGCGGAGATGATCGGCGGGCTGCTGGAGATGGGCCTGACCCGCTGGGACCAGACCGCGCTGTGCACCGACGACCGGCCCGCGCAGGACACGCTGCGGCTGGGGGCCACCGACCACAACGTCCGCCTCGCGATCGAGGCAGGGCTGTCGCCCGAGACGGCCATCGCCATGGTCACGCTCAACCCCGCGCGCCACATGCGGCTCACGCCTTGGATCGGCTCCATCGCACCGGGACGCTACGCCGACATGGTGCTGCTGCGCGACGTCGCATCGGTGGACATCGCGGAGGTCTGGGCCGACGGCGCGCAGGTCTCGGACGGCGCGACCTACCTGCCGTCCGTCCCGATCATCGACCGCCCGGAGGCCGCCACGCGCAGCATCCGCATCGACCGGGAGATCACGGCCGCCGATTTCGCCATCCCCGCGCCGCCCGGCCGCGACACCGTCACCGCCGCCCTGTTGCGCCCGTTCCACTGGGAGCCGGAGTTCCTGACCGCGACGCTCCCCGTCGTGGACGGTCTGGTGCAGCGCGACGCCGCGCGGACCATCACCAAGTTCGCCATCGTCGACCGTTTCTCCGGCACGGGCCGCGTCGCGCGGATGTTCTGGCGCGGCACCGGCCCCGCGACGCCCGGCACCGCGCTCGCCTGCTCCATGGCGCATGACAAGCACAACGTCTGGGCCTGCGGCTCCTGCGACGCGGCGATGGCTGCGGCTGTCAACGCGATCCGGGAGATGCAGGGCGGCTGGGCGCTGGTGGTGGAAGGCGTGCTGGCCGCCACCGTGCGCTACGAGATCGGCGGGCTGATGACCCGCCGGCCGGCCGAGGCGCTCGCCGCCGAGATGGAGACGCTCTACGCCGCCGCCGCCCGCGTCGACTGGATGTGGGAGCCGACCTCCTCGCCCCGCTGGGCCCCGGGCTTCCCCGAACGCCTCGCCTTCGCCACGCTGACCTGCGCGCCCTGGGCCTGGGTCCTCGTGGCGCCGTCCGACCTGGCTCCGGACGGCTTCGTGAACGTCACCGACGGGCGGACCCATCCCATCGTCTGGTAGCCCGGACCGATCAGGCCGTGAGCCGTCGCTCCGCGATCCGCGCCAGGATCGACGCGCCGACGGGCAGCACTTCGGGGTCGAGGAAGAAGCTGGGGTTGTGCAGCCCCGTGGTGCCGGAATGACCGACCCGGCAATAGGCGCCGGGCACGGCCTTCAGCATGTCCGCGAAATCCTCCGACCCGGTCGAGGGCGGCTCGTCGCCGGAGACGTTCTGCGCGCCCACGATCTCCGTCGCCGCCGCAAGGTAGGCCTCCGACAGCGCATCGTCGTTCACCAGCACGTCGAACACCTCCCGCAGGTCCAGATGGATCTCCACCCCGTGCGCCAGCGCGAAGCCGTCGCAGAGCGCGCGCATCCGTGCATGGGTCAGATCGCGGACCTCGTCGCGAGAAGTACCGGATCGTCCCCGCGAGCGTCGCCGCATCCGGCACCACGTTGTAGGCGGCACCCGCATGGATCTGCGTCACCGAGAGCACGCAGGCGTCGCGTGGCGGCACGTTGCGCGACACGATCGTCTGCAGGCTCCCCACGAGGGCCGAGGCGATCACGAGCGGGTCGCGCGACTGGTGCGGCATGGCGGCATGGCTGCCTTGCCCCTGCACCGTGATGTCGAAGAACGACGCGCCGGCCATGGCCGCGCCCTTGCAGATGCCGAACGTGCCGGGCCTGCCATTGGGCGAATTGTGCATCCCGTAGATCTCGTCGCAGGGGAACCGCTCGAAGAGCCCGTCGGAGAGCATGCCCTTCGCGCCGCCGAGCCCCTCCTCCGCGGGCTGGAAGATCAGCACCGCCGTCCCCGCGAAGTCCCGCGTCGCCGCCAGATGCTTCGCCGCGCCCAGCAGCATCGTCGTGTGCCCGTCGTGACCGCAGGCGTGCATGACCCCGGGCGTCCCGGAGGCGTAGTCGAGGTTCGTGCGCTCCTCGATCGGCAGCGCGTCCATGTCCGCGCGCAGCCCGATCCGGCGCGCCCCCTCACGCCTGCCGTGGATCAGCCCGACGACGCCCGTCCCCGCGATGCCGTCGTGCACCTCGTCCACTCCGTACTCCCGCAGCTTGTGGGCGACGATCCCGGCCGTCCGGTGCTCCTCGAACCCCAGTTCGGGATGGGCGTGCAGGTCGCGGAAGATCGCGGTCAGCTCCGCGGTGCCGTCGGCGATGGCGGGCGGGATGTTCATGGCATGTCCTTCGTCGGTTCGGGGCCGGATGTCCCGTGGTGGC
The DNA here is from genome assembly GCA_963757495.1 of uncultured Alphaproteobacteria bacterium. Lineage (GTDB taxonomy): Bacteria > Pseudomonadota > Alphaproteobacteria > Rhodobacterales > Rhodobacteraceae > Jannaschia. The sequence goes on along the minus strand of CAVWRZ010000016.1, from coordinate 221,743 downwards.
AGACTGCCCGGCTTGTGCCAAGGGTCGGCAGGTCGGCTGCGGTGGAGCGGCGGAAGGATCGCCTGTATCCCGGTCGCCCCGGCGCGCTGGCAGGGCCGGATCACGGTCCGGCGCAGACAGCCGGTCCGACGGCGGGTCGACGCAGGGCGGACCTGCTTGCGCCCGGGTCGGGTGGTCCCGGTGGACCCGGGCCCCCCCGCGGGTCATCCGCAGCCAAGACCCAGGGCCCGTCCGGAGGGTCTGCCATTCCCCTGTCCCATGGAGCCGGCTCGCGCCCCGATCAGGTCGCGGTGGGGCAGGGTGCGTCGCGGGCGGCGCTCGCAGACGGGCACGCAGCGACCTCGGATGTCGGGCAAGCGGCGCGCCCGCACGCGGACCTTCCCGGCCTCGTGCGCGCAGGGCTTCGATCGGGGCGGCCCGATCGAGGTCTTCGGAGAACCGGATTTCGACGTCTTCCATGTCGATCGTGTCGGGCGGACCCTCGATCACCGCGTCGCCGCATCCGCCATCGGGCCGGAGGGGCGGGTTCCCGCGCTCCGTTCCTTCGATCCTCCGGGCACGCGCATCGCGGCCGCACGCCGTCCGCACCCACGACGATGCCGGGGAGGTCGGGGTCACGCGCGAGGGCTCGTCCGGGCGGATCCGTCACGAGGGAATGGACGTGCGCCCTTCCCGCGTCATATCGTGATGCGACACCTGTAGGAGAACTGCGATGACCGATACGTCAGAGATCACCCGGGAACTCAAGCGGCCCGTTCCGCTGGTTCTGCTCGTCGCGGCCGTGATCGGCTGGATCGCGGTGATCGGCCTGCTGATCTCGGGCGCGGGCACCCGATCGGAGCTGGAGGAAGTCGAGTTGGCGCGGGTCGCGGTGGCCGATGAGTTGGAGCTTCAGCAGGCGGCGAGCGGGACGCTGGACGCGCTGACGGTGGAGCTTGCCGGCACGCAGGCGGCCCTCGACGAGACCACCGGGCAGCGCGACCTGCGAGTGATCGAACTGGACGGGCTGATGGCGGAACTGGACGGGACGCAGGCCACGCTGGAGGAGGAGACGGCGCGGCTGGAGACGGTGCGGGCCGAGATCGCGCCGCTGGATGCGCGACTGGCGGAGCAGGACGGGCTGATCGCGCAGGCCGAGGGTGCCGCGGCGGCACGGGCGGAGGAGCTGGCGGCCGTCGGCGCGCGGCTGGAGGAGGCGCGCGCGCAGGAGGCGGCGCTGCGGGAGTCGGTGGCGGCCCTCTCGACGGAGGCGGCGGCGCTTTCGGCGCAGGCCGCGCAGTCCGAGACGCAGGTCCAGCAGGCGCGCGACGCGGAGGCCGGGTTGCGCACGGAGCTGGACGGCGCGCGCGGCGAGCTCGCGACCATCGCGGCGGAGCGCGGGACGCTGGAGGCAGCCGTGGCGGATCTCGATACCCGGCGCACGCAGTTGGCGTCCGATACCGACGCCGCGGCAGAGCAGCGGGACGCGCTGCAGCAGGAGGTTACGGACTTGTCGCAACGGCTCGCCGCGCGCTCGCAGGACATCGCCGAGATGGAGGCGCGGATCTCGGAGTTGCAACGGCAGGGAACGGCGGCCCGGGCCGGGGAGCCGGCGGAAGAGGCTGCGGTGACCGACCTCACTCCGGGCACTTACGCGGCGGACGACGTGACGATCACCCTCGGCGCGGACGGGCGGTTCACGATGACGCCGGCGCGGGGCGATCCGATGTCGGGCGAATTCGCGCGTTCGGGCGACCGGCTCACCCTGAGCGGGATCGGCGCGCCGGCGAGCGGCTATGCGATCCGCATGACCTGCCGGATCGAGGAGACGGAGGGCGGGTTTCGGCTGGAGGCACCGCGCGGGCTGCCGAGCGGCTGCGCGCCGCTGGCGGGGCGCACGTTCGCGGCCGAGTGAGGGCGCTTACCGGCCATCGGCCAGGCGGCTTTCCAGAAGGTCTCCCGTCTCGGCCAGGATCGGGTAGCCGATCATCGTGAAGGCGGTGTTGACCTGCTTGAGGGTGCGCAGCGTCTCCTGATGGATGCTGCTCGTCTCGATGCTTTCCACCAGCCCCTCGCGCAGGCGTCCCAGATGCGCGCGCTGGAGGTGCTGCTCGACGTCGCGGACCTTCTCCTTCGCGGCGACCAGCGCGCGGGCGGCGTCGGGGTTCTGCGTCATCAGGACGTTGAGGCCGAGCTGCACGTTGGCGAGCACCCGGTCGTGGAAATCCGCGATCTGCTCGCCGCCCTGCCGGGAGAAGGCGACGCCCTCCAGGTTCAGGCGTCGGGCGAGGTCGGACAGGGTGCGCGCGATCGCGTCGGAGGCGGATTCCAGGTTGGCGGCGATGGTGGCGAGATCGTGGGAACGGCGGCTGCGGTCCTCGTCCAGCCCGTCGCGGCCCGAGCCGCGCGAGGAAGAGCTTGAGGGTCTGATGGCGCGCGCCGACGATGACGTGCCGTGCCTTCATGTCCTGCGCCGCCTCCGCGTCCCATCTGGCGTAGAGCGGACCGACGGCACGCAGCATCGCCTCGATGATCTCCCCGATGTGCAGGATCTCGCGCGCGGCCAGCACCAGCGCCTGGTCCGCATCGCGCGGCGCGCCCGCGTCCAGCGGCCCGGGCAGGCCCGCCGGGCGTGCGGTCGGGCGTGGCGGGCATCAGCCGTTCCGTCAGCCGCGCGACCGGGCCGAGCAGCGGCATCGCGGCAAGGGCGAGAGCGAGGTTGAAGGCGAGGTGCAGGTTGATGACCTGCCGCGCCGGATCCGCGCCCAGCCAGCCCAGCGGGTCGTCCAGCCGGGCCAGCACCGCCAGCACCAGCACCGCGCCGCCGCCGCGAAGCGCGAGGTTGGCCACCACCATCCGCCGCGCCGCGACCGGGGCCGAGAGCGTGAGGACGTAGGCGATGAACGCGCCGCCCAGATTGGCCCCGAGCACCATGGCGAGCGCGCCGGTGCCGGGCAGCAGCCCCTGCGCCACGAGCGTCACGAAGAGCAGGACGGCGGCGACGCTGGAATGCACGGCCCAGGCGAAGAGCGCGCCGACGGCGAAGGCGGTGATCGGATCGGTGGCGAGATACTGCATCGCGGCCACGGTGCCGGGACTGCCGGTGAGCGGTTCGGCAGCGGCGCGGATCATGTCGAGGGAGGCGAAGATCAGCGCCAGACCCACGAGGATCCGCCCGATCTGCCGGGTGCGCCCGTTCCGGCTGCGCAGGAAGAGGGCCACGCCGGCGACGAGCAGGAGCGGAACGAGGAACGTCTGACGGACCAGCAGGAGCTGCGCCACGATGGCGGAGCCCACGTCCGCGCCCAGCAGGATCGCCAGCCCGACGAAGGTGGCGATGGAGCCTCTGGCGACGAAGTTCGACACGAGGAGGGCGACGGCGGTGGAGCTTTGCAGCAGGATCGCGGATCCGGTGCCGCTGAGCGCCGCGAGGAGCCGGCTGTCCGACGAGCGGCGCAGCCAGTGACGCAGCTGCAGCGAGAAGGCCCGCTCCACCCCCGTGCGCACGAGGCGCACCGACCAGATCAGCAGGGAGGCGGCACCGGCGATGTGCAGGACGAAGAGGAGGAGGTCGGGCTGTTGCAAGGGTGGCCTTCCTCGGGACGGGTCGGAACGGAGGGGGACCGCGCTGGTCGAACGGCACGCGTCGGCCCCGGTTGCGGATCATGGTGCCGCCGGAGGCATGATGGAACCCCGAAGGGGCGCCCTCGCCGACATCGGGCGTGATGGTGGTGCAGATCGCGGGGCCGGTCGATCGGTGCCGTGATGCCGGCGAACATGCCCGCCATGGCGGCTGCGTCATGGCGGCGGACGATGCGAATGCGGGTGGCGGCGCGCATGTCGGTGAGCGCATCGGCGCGGTTTCGCTCGATGGTGGCTAGCCAGCGGATGCCGGACGCGACGGATGGAGGGCGGCGCGCGGGAGGACGGGCCCTCGCCCGTCTGACCCTCGTTCCGCGGAACCGCACGTCACCGGACCCTCTGGGCGGCTCCCCGATCCATCCGTCCAAAACGCCCGCGATGCCGTGACCTCGCCTCCCTTCCCCATCGTGTTCGATCCTTCGCCGGAGGTATGCGTATCGGACGATCCGCCTCCGGGCCCGCCTGCCAGCGGCGCGGACTTCGGGAGAGCCATGGGACCGGATGGCGGTTTGGCGGCGGAGCTGCGCTCGGCGATATCGAGGGAGTGCCGGCGACGCTCGCGCCGGTGGGGTTATCGTCTGCGGGATGCTTTCCAGGGGTCAGGCAGCCTTGCGACTCTTGCCATGCAGACCGCCGCGCCCGGCGAAGGCTCCGATCAGGCGCAGCGCGGAGGCCGGCGGGGGGATTCGGAACGGGCGTGACACCCCCCCGGGGACGATGATGCCGGCCAGCTTGGGTGCGATGATGACGTCGGTGGCGTTCGCCGCGTGGATGAAGGCCGCGAAGGCCCAGCGGGCCTGCTCCGCCTCAGGTCTCGGCACCCGTCGGGGGACTCGAATTCGGGCGCATCGGCACCGCCCCGGATCCCGTCGAGGAGAGCGACCAGTTCCAGAAGGTGGCGGTGCCGGAGGTCGACAGGGCCGCGGGTTCGTCGTGTCGGGTGGCGCGCCGTCGACGGCGAGGTTCGTTCACGGCGTCGATCCGCGACGGCAGCAGGTGCACCCGGGGCGGTGGGTCGCCTCGGGTGAACCGGCGGAGAAAGCAGCAGTCCGCAAGGCTGTCGCCGATGGTGTAGAGGATGCCGAAGGTGGCGACCTGCGCCTCGCCCGTGATCGACAGCGCCGGCAAAGTGGCCGCGATCGGGCGGCCCGGATCGTCACGGACGCATCCTGGCACCGGGGCTATACGGCTCGGGTTCGCAGGTCTCTGCATACCGGGGCTCCTTGCCGTGGCGTCACGTCTCCTCTTTAGCTGCCTGGTGACAGGGATCCATCCGGCCCGGGACGACGCTCTGAACGACGCCCTCCGCTCGGGTCCTTCGCCCCGCGATGGTGCCCGCGCATGCCCACCGACGCTCGGCACGAGGTTATGCTCCACGCGAAGCATATCCTGCCCTTCCATCGGGGATGGGTGCCGCCACGATCGCGGTCTTGCCGGCGCGGGCCTCTGGAAGGGCCGCCTCCGGCCCTGTTCCACGGGCAGGGAGGATCCGCTCGACCGGCATCGTGAGGCGATTTTTTTGGAAGTTACCCGCAGCGGGGGACGAATGGGTGTCGACGCCCGGCGATGCGCTGCAGTGCCGTACCGGTAGATTTCAGCCGTCGGAGGACGGACCGGGCACGGGAGTCGCGGTTCTTCGAGACGCCTCATCCGCGGGGATCACGACCGCACCGGCTGCGACCGGGGATCCCGTGACTGCAGACATGACGGCCAACGGGACCGCGAAGGGCAGGTCCGATGTCCCGCCTCTCGATCTCGCCGCCGGCGCGGTTCGGGCATCTGCGCGATTGCGTTCGGCCGCGGCAGGTCCGTTGCGTTTCGAACGCATGAAACCGACGAGCAGCGGGACGATAGTCTCCACCCCTGGGAAGCGGATACCGGTCCCCACGGAGACGCGAATGAATATCGAAGCCTCCCCTGACGTGCAGAGGCCGCTTCCCGTCGGTACGGATCGCGGGTCGGGCCGATCTCGATGGGCACCGCCAGCCTGACCGCCGCCATCCTCGGCTATATGGGGAGAGGATGCGTCCTGACCTCGGCGCATACCGCCCGGGCCGCCCTCCCCCGGCCGCGTTGCAGGTCCGACGAAGCGGCAAGCACGGTATCGCCGGAGATACCGTCGCCGGAGGCATTCATCAGGATCCCCCTCGTGCGGGACCGGATCGACGGCCCGAGGGCCTCTGCCACGCCGGGCGAGGCGCGGATCCTCTTCGCGGATGGGGGCCTCGCGAGCGACGCGCAGCCCGACGGAGCTTTCGTCGAGATGAGGCCCGACGCTCCGGATGCGAACCTCGCGGCGTTCGGGGCGGCCGATGATGCGGGCGGACGGATCACGGCAGGGGATGCGGAAGCCGAAAGCTCCACGCTGCCCGGCGTGGAGGCCGTCGCACGAGCGGGCCGTCGGTGCCGGCTTCCGCTTCGGCCGCGGGGGTTCATCGTGGCCCCGGCCGGGGGGGCGAACCGACGCGCCGGTTTCGGAAGAGAGGTCGCCTGCCATCCCGGTCCCTTCCGTCTCGACGCGATCTTCCGCGGACATTCGAGCGCCTGCCGATCGCGTGGCCGGAAACCGCGTTCGGTTCCCTCATCCATGTCGGGGAAGATGTCCGGGAACGCGGCCGAGAGCTGCGTCCAGTCGTATTCCGCGTTCGAGCCTGACTGCGATGCCGTCGCACCGCTCGACGAGGTGACGGAAAGCACTCGATCGCGCGTTGTCCGACCTGCCCGATGGCACCGGATATCCAGTCTTCGCCGTGATCGCGGCAGGTCTTCCGATCTTCGCGGTCACGCTGTCTGGCCGGTGCCGGAACGGATGCTCCTCGGCTGGTCCGGCCGGATCGGAGAGCAGGAGGGCGCGTCCGGGAGATGCATGGACAGGGCATGCGCCGAACCGCCGGAGGTGTCGATCGCCCCGACGGTGTCCGGAACCATGGTATGTCAGTCGGGCAGGTCGCCCGCGAAGACCGCCCCGTCGCGGCGGAGGCGTTCGGGAGCGTCGATGGACGCCATCTCCGTCGATGCCGGATCCGCACGAGAGCACCGGGAACCCGACGAACCTCGCCCACAGGCGCTCAGGACCGGGAGGGGTCGAACGTCACCGACACCGTGTGCGGCCTTGGCGGAACGATGCGGCCCGGAGGCCCCGCGCGCCCGGCCATCGACTTACGGCTGGGCCGGGGCGAGCGAGTGGACACCACGGTCTTCACGTCGAGACCCGCCGCTTACCCCATGGGAGTTACGATGACGATCGCCATCGCCATCGCCCGCGTGCTCGGAGCCCGCTCTACGCTGCCGGTGGGCTCCGCCGGTCCGCTGGTGTCATGGCCCTCCTGTCGATGGGCAGCGCGATCGCGACGGCGGGGCGGGCCGGCCGGTGGTTGCAGGATGAAGACAATTCCGAGGCGTCCCATGCGTCGCGGCTCGGCGCATCGCCCGTCCGATCATCGCCTCCGCAGGGATGCCGATGCTCTGCGGGCTGTCGATCGGGAGCGGTTCGACAGGTAAGGTCATCAACCCCCGCCAGCCGCCATGATCAGAACCGCGCGTGGGCGGGCGCTTCCGTCGATCTTCGATCCGGACGTTGCGCGGCTGGAGGCCCGCGCCCCCCTCGCCCCCGAAGATGGATCCGTGGCGGGCCGGTCGGGGAGACGCTCCCCGGCGTCCCTTGGATCGCTCCGGTTTCTGCCCGCGCCTGCGGCCGCGATCGAGGTGCAGCCGACCCGACCGGTGCGCTCCGGATCGGGTTGATCGATTGGGACACGCTGCACGGCCTCGCGGCGATCGGGCCGTCCATCCGCATCGGCATGGCGACCATCCTCCGGCTACGACGAGCCGCTGCAGACGGTCCTGTCCGGCCCTCCGGCCCATCTCCCGGCAGATCCGCGCCGGCGCTGCCGCCGGTTCCCGCCACCGCCTTCGCCGACCCCTGGACGGAAGGAGGCCAGTCAGCCGCCATGCTCTCTCCTCGTTCGATCACCCTCCTTCCGGCGGAGGCTTGGCCACGACCGTTTTCGCGCCGCTCGTGATCCCCGTGGGACAGTTCGACACCCTCTCCCTGGCCATCGCCCCGGCGTGATCGGGTTCTGCCGGTCGTCATTGCCGCTTGACTGGCGCACTGGCTTCGCCGGGTACCCAGGCAGCATTCGCAGCGCGCGCATCGGAACCGTATCGGTTTCCCGCGCGTCGACGATCTCCTTTGCCGATGCGGTCGCCCCGGGGTCGCCGGCCGCCTCCGGCCGATGGTGACGCATTATCAGCAGGAAATCGTCGCCGGAAGGAGATCGACGTCCGGATGGCCCGGATCCAGTCCAGACAGGCCGCCGGTCGTTCGGGCAGCAGCCGTAGCGGCTCGTGCCGCTGCAGGGGCGAGGGCTGCGCAGCGGATGGTCACTCGCAGCGCCGAGACTATCGTCGATGCTCGCGACGCAAGCCCGGCGGATCGGTGGGAGCTGGAGACCCGCGTCGACGTCTCAGGCGAACAGCCCCACCAACACGACGATTGCCATACCCATCATCATGAGGTTCTCGGTCAGGGACACGAAGCCGAGGGGCACGTTGGTGCCGCCGCCGGTGCAGGCGCACTTGAGGTCGCGCTTGTCGACGTAGACGGCCTTGAACACCGAGACCGCGCCGATGGTCGCGATGATCAGGGCGGCGGGTGCGGCAAGCCAGGTCAGCAGCATTCCGGTCATCAGCACGCCCGCCCCGGTCTCGACCCAAGGGTAGACGTAGGCATAGGGCACCCAGCGACGGGCCAGCAGGTCGTAGTTGAGGAACATCGTGGAGAAGCTCTCGACGTCACGCAGCTTCTGCATGCCGAGCAGGATCATGGAGACGGAGATGAACCATCCCAGGGTCTGCCAGGTGATCGCGCCGAGGAAGCCGATGGAGAGCGTCAGGGACGTGGCCGCCGCGACGGCGAAGAGGATCAGGACCGGCGTATAGGTCCGCGCCCTGGGGTCGTGGCCCCCGATCCGTTCGCGCAGGTCCGAGTAGCCGCCGACCCGCGCGCCGTCGATCCAGGCCTGCGGCGTGGTCGCGACGCCGTGCTCCGCCTTGAAGGCATCCACCTCGGCGCGGGTGCGGAACGGGCGGTCGTCGACGGCGTAGCCCTCCTTCTCGAGCAGCCACTTCGCCTTGAGCCCCGAGGGGCACAGATGATCGGGCAGGACCATCCGGTAGAGCACGGCGGTCTTTCCGTCAGCGGCGGCGGCGGGGTCGCTCGAAATGTCCTTGGGCATCTGTATCGCTCCTTCGTTCAGGTCTTCGTTCAGCGCGGGGCGTACCGGGGCGGCATCCCCCGCATCTGGGCCAGCACGATCACGGCCATGACCGCGCCCATGTAGAGCGCCATCCACATGCGCGCCTGACTGACAGAGGACATGATCCAGCGCGTAGGCGTTCAGGTGCACCAGACCGAACGTCACGACCGCCGAGGTCGCGATCATCGCGGCAGAGCTGGACCCGCCGGATTTCGTCTGATCGGCCATTGCGCCTCCAAGATACCCCTATAGGGTATATAAACGGGGCATTGCAAGGGCGGTTCCACGGGATTTGCCTCCGCAGGCTCGACTTCCAGCCTGGCACGCCTTCTATCTCTCTCATGCACGAGAACCGATCCGCCGCGCTCACCCGCCTCAAACGCCTCGAAGGCCAGGTCCGTGGCGTGTCCCGCATGGTCGAGGAGGACCGGTACTGCGTCGATATCCTGACGCAGATCGCGGCGGTGCGTGCGGCACTCAAGGGTGTCGAGAAGCTGGTGATCGAGGATCATGCCTCTCACTGCATCGAGGACGCGCTCGCATCTGGCGACGCCGCCGACCAACGGGCCAAGTTCATGGAGCTGATCCAGCTTCTCGATCGGGCGCGGGACTGAGCGGCTGCATCCCTCGCGCTTGCGAACCTCGGGTGAATGGCGGATCCGCCCGGGCACACGTCGACCGGGCGACACGGTCCCGGTGGTGATCTGCGCCGCTGCCGCGACGGCGGGCGCGTGCAGAACGGCCGCATCCTCGGACGTGGCGCGACCCGGCGCGGGGGTGAAAGCGTGCCGACCCGGGCGCGGAACGCTCCGACCGCCATCTGCCTCATGCTCCGGGGCCGGGGTCAACGGCAGACGTTCGGAACCTGATCGCAGACGTCGCCACAGGTTCGACGAGCACCATCGGACCGATGATCGAGCTGCGGGTCGCGGCGCAGGTGGAGCCGGTCGTGGCAGGGCGATCCGGGCCCCCACCCTGCGACGCGGAGATCGGGAGGCCCGAGCGGTTGGAACCGTATTTCGGTGTGACGATCGGATGCGTCCGGCCCTGTGCGGTCCCCCCCCATGGCCGGATCGGATCCGCGTGGGGCGATGCACGATGGCTTCGGATCTGCAGGGCCGGGGATTTCGAGAGGCCCTCGCGACGTGCAGAGGAGGCGCGCGGCAGCCATGATCGAGCCTGTCATCGACCGGATAGGACCGTCGCGCATCCGGCGAGGGCGGCGATGGGCGGGCCGGTTCGGCTCAGGCCGTGGGAGCAACGCGCTGGTCGGCCACGAGGGTCTCCCGGATCGGCAGGTTCATAAGCGCGGCCAGCAGGCCGAAACCGACGGCGACGCCTCAGGCCATATCGTTGGATTCGGTGCGGTCGCAGAAGGGCCCGCCTCCCCAGCCACGCGCGAACGAGCCGAGCTGGTGGGCGAAGAACACGACGCCGCCCGGTATCGAAAGGTGCCGCACACCCCGTGGGCCGGCGTAACGGGAGTCGGCGACGTTGAAGCACCCGATGAGCGCGAGGACGGTGGTGGCGGTGCCGGCACCGGGGCCCCCTTCGGCGCGGCAGGCGGGCAATTGGACCGCGATGAACATGACCCGGACGCCGCAGGCGAAGAAGGCAGGTGACAGCAGCCCGAAGATGTGACGGATGCCGAGCGAGAAGAGCGGGATCGCCGCCCGGCAGCAGAGGGCGCCGCATGTCGACCCGGCGCAGCAGCCCGCGCCGCTCGAGGACGGTGAGGTTGCGACCCAGCGTGGAACGGTCGAGGTCAAGTTGCGCCGCGAGGGTGTGAGGGTCAGCCTTTGCCTCCTGCGGACCGTCTCCAGGAGCCGGTACATCGTGACCTTGAGCCCGGATGGGGCGAGCGCCGCATCGTCGCCGGTACCTGCCAGAGGCGCGGCGCGTCAGAGGGCGGTGCAGGGGCACGGCCCGTCGGTCACGCTGCGGGCATTCCCCCGCAGTCGGACGGGATCGAGCGGTCGATGCCGTTACCGGGCTCTCGACCGCCGACCGGCCCGCAGTGACCCGCCCGGGCCCTTTACCCCGCGGGATCGGGCAGGAGGATGTCGCGCTTGCCGACGTGGTTGGCGGGCGTCACCGCGCCGTTCTCCTCCATCTGCTCCACGAGGCGGGCGGCCTTGTTGTAGCCGATGCCGAGCTTGCGCTGGATGTAGGAGGTCGAGCACTTGCGGTCGCGGGCGACGATCTGCACCGCCTGATCGTAGAGCGCGTCCTCGCCGCCCGTGTTGCCCCCCGTGAGCCCCAGCACCGCGTCGATGTCGCCGGCCGCCTCACCGTCGGGACCGTCGAGCACCGAGGCCGCGTATTCCGGCGGGCCGAAGGACTTGAGGTGGTTCACGATCTCCTCCACCTCCTCGTCCGAGCAGAAGGGGCCGTGGATGCGGGTGATCTTGGAGCCGCCGGCCATGTAGAGCATGTCGCCCATGCCCAGGAGCTGCTCGGCACCCATCGCGCCGAGGATGGTGCGCGAATCGATCTTGGAGGTGACGTGGAAGCTGATCCTCGTGGGGAAGTTCGCCTTGATCGTGCCGGTGATGACGTCGACCGAGGGGCGCTGCGTGGCCATGACGAGGTGGATGCCCGACGCGCGGGCCATCTGCGCCAGCCGCTGGATGCAGGCCTCGATCTCCTTGCCTGCGACCATCATCAGATCGGCCATCTCGTCCACGACGACGACGATGTAGGGCAGCTTCTCGGGCGTGCTCTCCTCGGTCTCGAACACCGGATCGCCGGTCTCGTCGTCGAAGCCGGTCTGGACGGTGCGCGAGAACATCTCGCCCTTGGACAGCGCATCCTTCACCCGCCCGTTGTAGCCCGAGATGTTGCGCACGCCCATGCGCGACATCTTGCGGTAGCGCTCCTCCATCTCGCCCACGACCCATTTGAGCGCCACGACGGCCTTCTTGGGGTCGGTGACGACGGGCGACAGCAGGTGCGGGATGCCGTCGTACACCGACAATTCGAGCATCTTGGGGTCGATCATGATCATCCGGCAGTCTTCGGGCGGCAGCTTGTAGAGCAGCGACAGGATCATCGTGTTGATGGCGACGGACTTGCCCGACCCGGTGGTGCCCGCGATCAGCAGGTGGGGCATCTTGGCGAGGTTCGCGACGATGGGTGCGCCGCCGATGTCCTTGCCGAGGGCGAGGGGCAGTTCCATCGAACTGTCGCCGAAGTCGCGGGCGGACAGGATCTCCCGCAGCACGACTTTCTCACGGCGTTCGTTGGGGAGTTCGATGCCGATGACGGTGCGGCCCGGCACGGTGGAGACGCGGGCGGAGAGGGCCGACATGGACCGCGCGATGTCGTCGGCGAGCCCGATCACGCGGCTCGCCTTGAGACCGGCGGCGGGCTCCAGCTCGTACAGCGTGACGACCGGGCCGGGGCGCACGGAGGTGATCTCCCCCTTCACGCCGTAGTCGTCCAGCACGGATTCGAGCATCCGCGCGTTCTCTTCCAGTGCCTCCTCGGACAGGACGTGGCGCTCGACGGTGGCGGGATCGGCGAGCAGGCCCAGGGGGGGCATCTCGTATCCTGTGTCGTCGTCGGCCGCGAGCGGCAGGTCCGGCTGGGCCTCGGCGCGGGCCTGCTTCGAGGTCGGGACGGGGCGAACGGGGGGCTGCACGAGGCGCTGTGGGGCAGGTGCCTTGGGCGCAGGGGGGGCAGGGCGATGCGGGGCGGGCGTCTCCAGTTCGATCAGCGGATCGTCGTCCGACGGATCGGGCGCCGCGCGGGGCGTGGTGATGAGCGTGGGTTCGACGCGGGCGACCAGAGGGGCGGGTGCCGCGGCGCGTGTCTGACCGCTGCCGGCGCGGCGCACCCGATCTCGCACGGCGCTGGCGATGCGGGCGCTGATCCGGGCGCTGTCCTCCTGCGTCGGGAGGGCGTCCTCGTCGGTCGCGCCGTCGGCCGGGAGGGGCTGCGGAACGTCCGCGGCCGTTCGGCGCGCGCGAGCGAGGGCGGCGGTGCCCCGGCGCGCGCCGGCGGTGGCGTGGCGGACGGTGGAGCCGGTGGCGAGGCGGGCGAGATGGAGGGCGTTGCCGAAGCCGGAAAGGAAGAGCCGCCAGACCGCGGCGAGATCCTCCCGCGTGCAGCCGAGGACCCAGGTGCCGGCGGCGACGGATGTGACGGCGAGGAGGAGGGAAAGGATCTTGAGGCCCGCGATCGCGCCGATAGGCAGGATCTGCAGCAGCGCGCCGAGTGCGGTGTCGCCGAAGAGCCCGCCCAGGCCGTAGTCGTGCGACCAGGTGGGGCCAGGCACGAGGGAGGCGCAGAAGAGCGACAGGAGCAGCACCCAGACCGGTACGAAGAGCGCGCGGGGCAGCGCGCGTTCGGAGCCCGCGTGGAGTGCGAAGCGTCCGCCCCAGACGAGACACGCGGCGGCGAGCCCCAGCCCGCCATAGCCCAGCACGAGGTAGAAGGGTGCTGCGAGCGATGCGCCGAAGAGCCCCAGCCAGTTGCGCGGCGCGGCGTCGGTGGCGGCGAGCCAGTTCGGATCCTCGGGGTGGTAGGAGAGCAGCAGGACGGCGAGGGCGGCCCCGAGCAGCGCCATCAGCACGCCGAACCCCTCCCGCCCCCGGCGCGCGAGGCTGATCTGCGTCTGGCTGTCGAGGAGGGGATCGCGCTGGCGGACCTGATAGGCCATGATGTCTCCTTCTACCGGTAGAGGCAGTCGTGCAGGCGGGTGAGGCCCTCGACCGTCTCGTCGAGCGGGCCGACGAGGGCCGCGCGGATGTACGGGGCACCGGGGTTCCCGGCGGGGGTATCGCGGGCGAGATAGGCCCCGGGCAGGACCTTGACGCCCGTCTCCTCCCAGAGCCGCAGCGTCGCCCGCTCGCCGTCGTCCACCGGCAGCCAGAGGAAGAAGCCGGCATCGGGGATGCGATGGCCGGGCAGGATCTCGCGGGCCGCGTCGAACTTCGCGGCGTAGAGCGCGCGGTTCGCCTCGACATGGGACTCCTCCGCCCAGACCTCGGCCGCCGCCATCTGGAGCGGCAGCGGCAGCGGCGCGCCGGCGTAGGCGCGCAACTGCTTCATGCGGGCGATGTTGCCGGGCCCGGAGACGGCGAACCCGGATCGCAGCCCCGCGAGGTTGGAGCGCTTGGACAGCGAGTGGAAGGCGACGACGCGCTCGGGGTCGGCCCCGGTGGCGCGGACCGCCTCGAGGATGCCCACGGGGGGCGTATCCCGGTAGATCTCCGCGTAGCATTCGTCTGCGAGGATGGTGAAGTCGTGTCGCTCCGCCAGGCGCAGCAGGTCGGACCAGTAGGCGAGCGAGGCGGTCGCCCCCTGCGGGTTGGCGGGCGAGCAGACGTAGACGAGGGCGGTGCGGTCCAGCAGGGCGGGATCCACGGCGTCGAAGTCGGGCAGGTGGCCGGTGGCCTCGGTCGCGTTCAGGTACACCGGCTCGGCCCCCACGGCGAGGGCGGCGACGGCATAGACCTGGTAGAACGGGTTCGGCGTCAGGATGGTGGGGCGCTGCCCGTTCTTCGTCTCGGGGCAGAGCGCCATGCAGGTGTTGTAGAGCCCTTCGCGGGTGCCGTTGAGCACGAGGATGTCGCGTTCGGGATCGGCCGCGTAGCCGTAGCGCCGTTCCAGCCAGCCCGCGCAGGCGGCGAGGAGTTCGGGCGCGCCGTCGTTGGGCGGGTAGGACATGAAGGCCGCCGCGTGCCGCGCGATCACCTCGGCCACCAGCGCGGGAGGCGCGTGGCGGGGGTCGCCGATCGTCATCTGGATCGGTGTGTCGTGGCCCGGCGCGCGGTCGCCCAGCAGGGTCCGCAGGCGCGGGAACGCGTATTCGGGCAGTTCGGAGAACCGCTGCGGAGAATTCATGCTCATGCCTCGTGCGGGCGCTCTGACGGCACCGGTCCCACGAACGATAGCAAATGGATCGGCCGTGGGTCTACGGCAATCCCGGCGCGGTGCCGGGGGTGTGGCTTTGCGGCGTCGCGCCGGGCAGGGTCGCGACAGGACCGGGACCACGTCCGTCCGAGGGTCGGGGCGGATGTGGAGGCCAGCTCCGGGCAGGATCGTGACGCCGAGCGTCCCGGTGCCGCGACGCCATGCGCCCGTGGCGTGGATCGGGGAGACGCAGGTGGGGATCCTGGGTGCCGCCAGATGGGCACGGGTACGATCTGAGCGGTGTCGACGGCTTGCAGAGGGGTCGGATCGGCGGCCGGGCCCGGTCGGCTAGGACGTCGGCACCCGGCCGCGGATGCGGCGGGACGGTGCGCGCGGGATCGGGAGGCGCGGCGCGGGTGCGGTCCCCGATGTCGGGACGATGGACGGCAGTTCCTCGACGGGATGGCCGAAGCGGAGTCCCCGGCCGGGCACCGTCAGGACCGCCTGCGCCCCGAGGGTCCGCCGCACCGTGCCGACCTGCACGGAGAGGTTGTTGGCCCCGACGACGGTGGTGCCCCAGACGGCGTCCATCGTCTCCTCCCGTCCGACCACCCGGTCCCGATGCGCGATCAGGAACGCCAGCAGGTCGAAGGCCCGCGACCCGAGTGCGACATGGCCGGAGGGGCGGGAGAGCCGGCGGAGCGGGACGTCTAGCGCGAAATCCAGGAAGCGGTAGCGGGCCATGGGACGTTCCCTATCGCACTCAGGAGTATTACGCTAGGGAAGGTGGTGGCAGGGGTCGCGTCGAGGATCAATTCCGCGAGGGAAAGACCCCGAAGAGGTTGACGCAGTACCGCATCGCCAGGAATGGCGGCATCGTTCCGACCGCCTGACCTCCACCCTGCCGGGACTGGGAGACCGACGCCATCTCCGGCGACATGGGGGCCAAGGTGGTCCCGGTCGGGGACGGGGCGTAGACCGATGCCGCGGTCGACAGGGCCGGAAGGTTCCCTGCGGGCGTGGGCGAGCTGCCCTGCGCGGTGGTGCCGTTGATCGCGACGCTCACGCCATGGTCGTGCGCCGGCATCTGTGCGGTGTTCAGCGTCACGCTCTCGGAGCCGCCCCGGGTGCCGAGCCGGCGGTCGGCGAGGCCCGGACCCCGACCGTTGCCGATGGGCGCTCGACCGCGCAGGTCGGGGAGCGCGAAGCTCGTCCGCCCGTCGCCGCCGAAGGTCGTGCCGTAGAGCGAGAAGAGCGCGGTGTTGCCGCTGATCGGGAGCAGCTGGCCGTTGGCTTCCAGGCTGCCGCGGGGGCAGAAGGTGTAGCCGTAGAGGGTGATCTCGCCGATGAACTTCTCCTGCGCTGCGGCCGCGGTGGCCCCGAGAGCGAAGAGGAGGGCCAGGCCGGCCGCGGGCAGGCGGGCGGTCATGTCCGGGCTCCGATGCGGCCGCGCGCACCAAGGAGCGCGATGGCCCCGCCGAGCATCCAGATCGCGGCCGGAAGGGGGATGACCGGGGCGGGATCGCCGGTGACGACGGTCAGGCTGGTGAAATCCACGGCGTATTCCTCGAAGATGTCGAACGGCTCGAATGCCTCCTCGGGGATGAGTGTGAGCGAGTTGGTCCCGTCGAGGATCGTGCCCGCGTCCAGCGCGAAGGAGATGAAACCGACCCGGTTGGCGGGACCGGCGGCACCAATCGCCGGATCGCCGCCGGGGGTGAAGAACGTGGCGACGTCGAGCCCGTTGAACTGCAACCGCGCGCCCTGGAAGGCGTCGCCGAAGATGCCGCCGAAGCGCTCCAACCCGACGGTCTTGGCGGAAATCGTGGCCGACAGCACGTCGAGACCCATCAGCGCGACATCGAAGGTGGTGGTGAAGGTCCCGTTCGTTCCGAATGTGTCGGTGCCGGCCGGATCCCCGGCGGACGCGCCGTGGAGCGGGTCGGTGAAGAACGCGTCCGGCAGAAGCGTGCCCTCGCCGCAGACAGACAAGGTTGGAGCCGAAGCAGTCGTCGTCGCCGTTGGTCAGGATCATCGTGGCGGCTCCGGCGGGTGCGGCGAACGCGCCGCAGGCGAGGAGGAGGGGGAGGATGCGCAAGGGGAGGTCTCCTGTGGACGATCGCGAACGGTACCTTGCCGACGGAGTGGGCCTGGCTCGCGTTCGCTAGCATGGAAGAATGGAGCCCGCGCCTAAAACGATGTAAAAAGACATAAAGGCCAGGCAGGGGGGGGGGCGGAGGAGAGAGGCGGGCCGTGCGAAGGGTGTGGACGAAGTCCTCCCGCGCGTTAACTCATTGGGCAGACGTCCTTTACCCGATGGGAGCCCCGCGCATGACCAGATCGATCCTGACCCGCCTGATCCTCTCCACCGCCCTGGTGCTACCCGCCGCCGCCCGGGCGCAGGACGCGCCGCTGACCGTGGCGATGCACTACACGCAGGAGCAGGCCGCGCCGCTGATCGCCTGCCTGAACGCCTACGACGACGACGGGATCGGCGCGGAGTACCAGCAGATCGGCTACGGCGACTATCTGCAGACCGTGCTGACCGGGCGGCTCGCGGGGCAGGCACCGGACATCTACAACGTCTACTCGATCTGGGCGGCGCAGATGGTGGACAACGACGTGCTGGCCGAACCGCCGGCGGATCTGCAGTCCTTCGTCACCGAAGGCTACGGGGCCGGGACGGTGGACGCGGCGACGATCGACGGGACGCTCTGGGGCGTGCCGACGGAGGTGTCGGTCTACATGCTGGTGTCGAACATGGCGCTGCTGCGCGAGGCGGGCTACGACGCGCCGCCGGCGACCTGGGACGCGTTGCGCGAGGTGGCGCAGGCGGTGACGACGCGCACGGAGCAGGACCGGATCGGGACGGCGGGCTTCGCCTTCGCCGAAAGCTCCTCGGGAGCGGGGCTGGTGCATCCGTTCTACGCGCTGATGTATTCGGACGGGGCGGGCGTCTATTCCGACGACCGCGCGGAGGCCAACCTCGAGGGGACGGCGGCGGTGGATGCAGCCACGCGCATGGCGGGGCTGGTGCAGGACGGGATCACGGACCTGTCGGTGGACGCCTACGACTTCCCGGCCGGCGGCATCGGCATGATGGTGATGGCGAACTGGTACGAGAGCGCGATCCGCGAGGGCTTCGGCGAGCGCTTCGACGAGGATGTCGCCGTCAGCTCCATCCCGATGGGTGAGGACTGGCGCACGATGCAATACGCCTTCTTCATGGGCGTCGATTCCGCCAGTGACCGACAGGACGCGGCCTGGGCGCTGGTGCGTTCGCTCAACGAGCCGCGCGACGGCGGGCCGTCCTGCATGGGCGAGATGCTGGACGGGCTGGGCGCGCTGACGGCGTCCACGGCGGACACCGCCGCACTGCCGGCGGCGGACGCCTTCACGCAGCCCTTCGTGGACGCGCTGGCGAGCGACCGCGCGATCAGCCAGCCCAACGTGATGCAGGCGCGCGAGATCGAGGGGATGATGGCGCAGACGCTGGAGGAGATCGTCGCCGGCGGCGCGGAGCCCGAGGCGGCGATGGAGAAGCTGGACGGCGAGGTCGAGGACATCCTCTTCGAGTTCTACTAGGCCCATGCGCGGCGACGCCGGTCCGGTCGGCGGGGGCAGGGCGCAGTGGGTGTTCCTGGCCCCGCTGCTGGTCTTCGCCCTCGTCTTCCTCGTGCTGCCGCTGGGGTTCTCGGTCTACCTGTCGTTCACCCGCTGGAACCCGCTCGGCACGCCGTCCTGGGTCGGGCTGCAGGCAGTTCGAGTACCTGCTGACGCGCGACGACGATTTCCTGCGCTCGCTCGTCAACACCTTCGTCTTCGCGCTGGGCTTCGTCGCCATCGGCGTGCCGCTGGCGCTCGGGCTGGCCTTCGTGTTCTCCCGCGCGAAGGGCAAGGCGATCTGGCGGTCCGTCTACTATCTGCCGCAGCTCACCAACATCGTGGCCATCGCCTATCTCTGGCAGTTCGTGCTCGACGACCGCTACGGGCTCGTCAACCGGCTGCTGGCGTTGACCGGGGTGCGCGGGCCGGACTGGCTGAGCGACCCGGCGATGGCGATGGTCTCGGTCGTGCTGGTGATGATCTGGTACGACGCGGGCAAGAACATGCTGATCTTCTCCGCCGCGCTCGAAGCCGTCGATCAGGACATCTACGACGCCGCCGAACTCGACGGGGCAAGCGCCTGGCGGGTGCTGCGCTCGGTGACGCTGCCGATCATCCGGCCGGCCTTCACCTTCGTGACGATCACCAGCTTCATCACCGGCATGGGTTTCTTCGCGCTGATCCTCGCCATGACGGGAGGCGGGCCGCGGGGGTCGACGGAGGTGACCGCGCTCTACGCCTACGACATGGCGTTCCAGGACCTGCGGATGGGGCGGGCCTCGGCGGCGGCGCTGATCCTCGCGGCGATCATCGGCGTGCTGGCGTTCCTCCAGTTCCGCGCGCTGCGGGAGCGGGCATGATGGCGGCACTGAAGTACGCGCTGCTCGCGCTCGGCGCGCTCGTCATGATCCTGCCCTTCGCGGACATGTTCATCGGCGCGCTGCGGGGCCCGGCGGACGTCTTCGCCAACCCGCCGCGCTATCTGCCGTCGGAGCCGCAATGGGGCATCTACGCGCGCGTGTTCCGCGAATTGCCAATTGGCAATTGGTTCTTCAACTCGGTGGTCGTGACCGGGATCATCACCGCGCTGCAGGTCGCCACCTCCACCATGGCGGGCTACGCGCTGGCGAAGTACGAGTTCGCGGGGCGGGCATCGGTGTTCCGGCTGGTGGTGGGCGCGCAGATGTTCCCGTTCTTCCTCTTCATCATCCCGATCTTCTTCATCCTGCGCTTCGCCCCGCTCATGGGCGGCAACGACATCGCGGGGCAGGGCGGGTCGGGCCTGCTGGGCACCTATGCCGCACTCTGCCTGCCCTTCGCGGTGACGTGGTACGGCGTGTTCCTGATGCGGCAGTTCTTCATCGGGCATCCCCGACGATCTGCTGGAGGCGGCGCGGCTGGACGGGGCGAGCGAGTACCGCATCTTCCGGTCGATCATGCTGCCGCTGGTCAAGCCCGCCATCGCGACGCTGACGCTGTTCTCCTTCGTCTATCACTGGAACGAGTTCATCTGGACGATGACGGTGACGCGCACCGCGCCGGATCTGCAGACGCTGCCCGTGGG
This sequence comes from uncultured Alphaproteobacteria bacterium, assembly GCA_963757495.1. Lineage (GTDB taxonomy): Bacteria > Pseudomonadota > Alphaproteobacteria > Rhodobacterales > Rhodobacteraceae > Jannaschia. The sequence goes on along the minus strand of CAVWRZ010000016.1, from coordinate 201,835 downwards.
CATCTATCTGCTGCAGGGGGCGTTCGAGGATCTGGACCAGAAGGCGCTGCAGCAGGCCGCGCTCGCCGTGTCGATCCTGCCGGTGATCCTGGTGTTCTTCGCGCTCCAGCGGCTCTTCGTCGGGTCGGACTTCGCGAGCGGCGTGAAGTAGCGGGGGTGGCCGGAGCGCGGGATGCGCGCTCCGGCCGGGGTCACGGGATCACTGCTCCCAGGACTTGATCAGCTCATCGTAGGCGATGGTCTGCGGCTCCTCGTCCTCGTTCTCCAGCTTGGGCTTGGGTGCCCCGGGCTGGGCGAACCAGTACTCGGCGTCGCGCACCTCGTTCATCACCGGACCGAGCTCGCCCTGCACGCCGGCGCGTTCCAGCCGCTCCAGCACGCTCTCCTGATCGGCGCAGAGCTGATCGAGGGCTTCCTGCGGCGTCTTCGCACCGGACATCGCGTCGCCGATGTTCTGCCACCACAGCTGCGCCAGCTTGGGATAGTCCGGCACGTTCGTCCCCGTCGGCGACCACTGGACGCGGGCCGGCGAGCGGTAGAACTCGACCAGGCCGCCCAGCTTGTCGGCGCGCTCCGTGAAGCTCTCGTGCTGGATGGTCGACTCGCGGATGAAGGTCAGCCCCTCGTGGGACTTCTTCACGTCCACCGTCTTGGAGGTGACGAACTGCGCGTAGAGCCATGCGGCCTGCGCGCGGTCGACGGGGGTCGAATCCATCAGCGTCCAGGATCCGGCGTCCTGATAGCCGACCTTCATGCCGTCTTCCCAGTAGACGCCGTGCGGCGAGGGGGCCATGCGCCACTTGGGCGTGCCGTCCTCGTTCATGACCGGCAGGCCCGGGACGACCGTGTCGGCGGTGAAGGCGGTGTACCAGAACATCTGCTGGGCGATGTTGCCCTGCGCCGGAATCGGGCCGGCCTCGCCGAAGGTCATGCCCATGGCGGTGGGCGGCGAGTACTTGTTGAGCCACTCGATCGCCTTGGTCACCGCATAGACCGCGGCCGGCCCGTTGGTGTCGCCGCCGCGCGCGACGCAGGAGCCGACGGGTTGCGAGTTCTCGTTCACCCGGATGCCCCATTCATCGACCGGCAATCCGTTGGGCGTTCCCTTGTCCCCGGCTCCGGCCATCGACAGCCAGGCGTCGGTATAGCGCCAGCCGAGCGACGGGTCCTTCTTGCCGTAGTCCATGTTGCCGAAGACCTCGCCCTCGACGCCCAGACGGCTGAGGTCGCGGCCGGTGAAGAACTCCGCGATGTCCTCGTAGGCCGACCAGGTGACCGGAACGCCCAGCTCGTAGCCGTAGGCCTCCTGGAAGTCGGCCTTGTTCTGCTCGTCGTTGAACCAGTCGTAGCGGAACCAGTAGAGGTTGGCGAACTGCTGCGTGGGCAGCTGGTAGATCTTGCCGTCGGGCCCGGTGGTGAAGCCGATGCCGATGAAGTCCTCGACGTCGAGCGTGGGCGAGGTGACGTCCGCGCCTTCGCCGGCCATCCAGTCGGTCAGGTTGCGCACCTGCTGGTAGCGCCAGTGCGTGCCGATCAGATCGGAATCGTTGACGTAGGCGTCGTAGATGTTCTCGCCCGACTGCATCTGCGTCTGCAGCTTCTCGACGACGTCGCCCTCGCCGATGAGGTCGTGGTTGACCTTGATGCCGGTGATCGCCTCGAAGGCGGGGGCCAGGACCTGCGCCTCGTATTCGTGGGTCGTGATCGTCTCGGAGACGACGTTGATCTCCATGCCCTGATAGGGGCCGGCGGCGTCGATGAAGAACTGCATCTCCGCTTCCTGCGCCGCGCGGTCGAGCGAGGACATGTCGCCGATCTCGCTGTCCAGGAACGCCTTGGCGGCGTCCATGTCGGCGAACGCCGGCAGCGCGGCGAGCCCGATGGCCATCGCGGTGGTTGTCGTCAGGATCTTGTTCATGTGGTTCCTCCCTTAAGTAACCGTTTCGTTGGTATCACACCCAGCGGAAGACCGCAGCGGCGTAGATTGCGCAGACGACGAGCGCGCCCCATTGGGCGGTGTCCACCAGCCCGAGCCAGGCCAGGTTGATGAAGGCCGAGCCCAGAAGCGTGATGAAGAGCCGGTCCCCCCGCGTCGTCTCGATCCGCAGGATCCCCGCGCGGGGCGCTCTCCGGGAACTTGATGGCGAGTATCGTGAAGGTCAGCAGGATGCCCGCGATCACGATGAAGAAGAGGGCGGTGGGCCAGGTCCAGGCCATCCAGTCAAGCATGTGTCATCCTCCGGCTTGCGCAACGCGCAGGGTCGTCCCCGGGCCCGACCCGGGGATCTCCCGCCGCTAGCCCGATATCTCCAACCAGAGATCCCTCCAGTCCGGGTTCTCCGCCTCGATCAGCTGCACCTTCCACTGGCGGCTCCAGTGCTTGATCGCCTTCTCGCGCCGGATCGCCGTATCGGGCCGGCAGTGCGGCTCGAACCAGACGAGCCGTTCGAGATTGTAGCGGTCGGTGAACCCTCTGGTGGCATGGTTCCGGTGCTCGTGCACCCGTCGGACCAGATCGCCGGTCACGCCGGTGTAGATCGTGCCCTGAGGCCGGTTGGTCATCATGTAGACGAACATCGGCGTCCGAAAGCAGGAGAGAGGTCCCCGGGTCAAGCCCGGGGATGACCTTGCGCGTCCTTACAGGGGTTCGAACAAGATCCATCACACCCGCCCCAACGCGAAACCCTTCGCGATGTAGTTGCGCACGAAGTAGATCACCAAGGCCCCCGGCACGATGGTGAGGATGCCCGCTGCCGCCAGCACCCCCCAATCCACCCCGGAGGCCCCCACCGTCCGCGTCATCGTCGCGGCGATGGATTTCGCGTCCACCGAGGTCAGCGTGCGCGACAGCAGCAGTTCGACCCAGGAGAACATGAAGGCGAAGAACGCCGCCACGCCGATGCCGGACGCGATCAGGGGGATGAAGATGCGGATGAAGAAGCGGGGGAAGGAGTAGCCGTCGATGTAGGCGGTCTCGTCGATCTCCTTGGGGACGCCGCGCATGAACCCCTCGAGGATCCAGACGGCGAGGGGCACGTTGAAGAGGCAATGGGCGAGGGCCACGGCGATGTGCGTGTCGAAGAGGTTGACCGACGAGTAGAGCTGGAAGAACGGCAGCGCGAAGACCGCCGGCGGGGCCATGCGGTTGGTCAGCAGCCAGAAGAACAGGTGCTTGTCGCCCATGAAGTGGTAGCGCGAGAAGGCGTAGGCGGCCGGCAGGGCGACGACCAGCGTGATGGTCACGTTCATCGTCACGTAGATCATCGAGTTGATGTAGCCGGAGTACCACGACGCGTCCGTCAGGATGGTAGCGGTAGTTCGCCAGCGTCGGGTCGTTGGGCCAGAGCGAGAAGGTCGACAGGATCTCCGTGTTCGTCTTGAACGACATGTTGAGCAGCCAGTAGAGCGGCAGCATCAGGAACAGCAGGTAGAGGAACATCACGACCGCGGAGCCCTTGGGCCGGAACCGGCGACGGGTGGCGGCGCGGGGGATCGTCTCGGTCAGCTTGCCGGGGATGGTGCCGACGCCGGGGGCCTGTGCCGCGTCGGTCATGCGCCGTCCCTTTTGTCCAAGGATGTCATCACCGTGTAGAACACCCAGGAGACCAGCAGGATGACGAGGTAGTACATCAGCGAGAAGGCCGCCGCCGGCCCGAGGTCGAACTGCCCGAGCGCCATCTTCACGAGGTCGATGGAGAGGAACGTCGTCGCGTTGCCCGGCCCGCCGCCGGTGACGACGAAGGGCTCGGTGTAGATCATGAAGCTGTCCATGAAGCGCAGCAGGATCGCGATCATCAGCACGCCCGCCATCTTGGGCAGTTCGATGTAGCGGAACACGGCCCAGCGGGAGGCCTGGTCGATCTTGGCGGCCTGGTAGTAGGCGTCGGGGATCGAGCGCAGGCCGGCGAAGGCCAGCAGCGCCACCAGCGACGTCCAGTGCCAGACGTCCATCACGATGACCGTGACCCAGGCGTCGATCGTGTCCTGCGTGTAGTTGTAGTCCACCCCGATCGCGTCGAGCGTATAGCCCAGCAGGCCGATGTCGACGCGCCCGAAGATCTGCCAGATGGTGCCGACGACGTTCCACGGGATCAGCAGCGGCAGCGACATCAGCACGAGGCAGAGCGAGGACCAGAAGCCGGACTTCGGCATGTTCAGGGCAACGAAGATGCCCAGCGGCACCTCGATGGCGAGGATGATGGCGGAGAACAGCAGCTGCCGGCCGAGCGCGTTCCACATCCGGTCGGAATGCAGCATCTCGTCGAACCACTCGAGCCCGGCCCAGAAGAAGACGTTGTTCCCGAAGGTGTCCTGCACCGAGTAGTTCACCACGGTCATGAGCGGGATCACGGCCGAGAAGGCGACGAGGATCAGGACGGGGAGGACGAGGAACCAGGCCTTCTGGTTGACGGTCTTGTTCATGCCGCGTCCCCCATGGGTGCCACGCGCCAGTCGTCGGCGTAGACGTTGATGCCGCCGGGCGCGAAACCGATGTGGTGCGTGTCGGAGCCGATCACGTCGTCCTCGGTGGCGATGGCGGCGACGCGTGTGCCGCCGACGTCGAGGCGGACGATCTTGTGGCGGCCCACGTCCTCCACCCGGTCTATGCGGGCGGGGATGCCGGTGCCGTCGGACCGCAGCCGGATGAACTCCGGGCGCACGCCGATCTGGACCTTGCCGGCGGCGGAATAGGCGTGGCCGAGGTCGACGGTGGCCTCATCGATCCGGGCCTGGGTGCCGTCGACGGTCGCATCGAAGAGGTTCATGCCGGGCGAGCCGATGAAGTAGCCGACGAAGGTATGGGCGGGTCGCTCGAACAATTCCTGCGGCGTGCCGATCTGGACGACGCGCCCGTCGTACATGACCACGACCTTGTCGGCGAAGGTCAGCGCCTCTGTCTGGTCGTGGGTCACGTAGATCATCGTGTGCCCGAAATCCTGGTGCAGCTTCTTGAGCTGCGTGCGCAGCTCCCACTTCATGTGCGGGTCGATGACGGTCAGCGGCTCGTCGAAGAGCAGCGCGTTGACGTCCTCGCGCACCATGCCGCGGCCCAGCGAGATCTTCTGCTTGGCGTCCGCCGTCAGCCCGCGGGCCTTGCGGTCGAGCACGTCCTCCATGTCGATCATCGCGCCGACCTTCTGCACCAGCCGCGCGATCTCGGCCGCGTCCATGCCGCGGTTCTTGAGCGGGAAGGCGAGGTTCTGGCGCACCGTCATCGTGTCGTAGACGACGGGGAACTGGAACACCTGCGCGATGTTGCGCTCCGCCGTGGGGGCCGTCGTGACGTCGTGCCCGTCGAAGAGCACGCGCCCCTGCGACGGGATCAGCAGGCCGGAGATGATGTTCAGGAGCGTGGACTTGCCGCAGCCCGAAGAGCCGAGCAGCGCGTAGGCCTCCCCGTCGGCCCAGTCGTGGTTGAGTTCCTTGAGGGCGTAGTCGGCCTCGCCCTTGGGCTGGGACAGATAGGAATGCGCGAGATTGTCCAAGGTGATCTTGGCCATCTATGCCGCCTCCGCATAGGGCGCGCCGGCGACGAGCGCCCCACCCTCGCCGAAGAGATAGACGCGCGCCGGGTCGAGGAACACCGGCAACGCCTGACCGGGGCGCAGGTCGCGCACGCCGTGGATCAGCCCGACCCAGCGGTCTTCGCCGTGGCGCAGGTGAACGAAGGTCTCGGATCCGGTGATCTCGGTGACGTTGAGCGTCGTCTCGAAGCGGATCGCGTTGCGCCCGTGTTCCAGCGTCAGGTGGTTGGGCCGGAAGCCGGCGAGGTAGCGCCCGTCCGGCAGGCCCGCGCCCATCGTGCCGACCGCGAAATCCCCGCCGGCGTGGCGCATGGCGTCGCCGCGCTTTTCCAGCGCCAGGAAATTCATCGGCGGGTCGGAGAAGACGCGGGCGGTCGTGGCGTCGGCGGGCTGGCGGTAGACCTGCGCGGTGGGGCCGAACTGCGTCATGCGGCCTTCCCAGAGCGTCGCGCAATTGCCGCCGAGCAGAAGCGCCTCCTCGGGCTCGGTGGTGGCATAGACGAAGATCGCGCCCGACTTCTCGAAGATGCGCGGGATTTCGGCGCGCAATTCCTCGCGCAGCTTGTAGTCGAGGTTGGCCAGCGGCTCGTCGAGCAGCACCAGCCCCGCGTTCTTGACCAGCGCGCGGGCGAGCGCGCAGCGCTGCTGCTGCCCGCCCGAAAGCTCCAGCGGCTTGCGCTCGAGCATGGGCGTCAGTTGCATGAGGTCGGCGGTTTCGCGGACGCGGGCGTCGATCTCGGATTTGTCCAGCCCGATCAGCTTCATCGGCGAGGCGATGTTCTCGTAGACGGTCATCGACGGGTAGTTGATGAACTGCTGGTAGACCATGGCGATCCGGCGGTCCTGCACCCGCTGCCCGGTGACGTCCTCGCCGTTCCAGACGATCCGGCCCCGCGTCGGCACGTCGAGCCCCGCCATCAGCCGCATCAGCGAGGTCTTCCCCGAGAGCGTGGGGCCCAGCAGCACGTTCATCGTGCCCTTCTCGAGCGTCAGTGTCGTCTCGTGGATATGGGGCCGGCCATCGACCACATGGGTCACGCCGTCCAGCGCCAGCGTCATGCGCGGACCTTGCCTGCGATAGGGGTGGCACGGGTCGATCCGCCGTTCGGTGTTGGCACGCAGTTCCTCCCCAGGGCCGCCGTCTCCTGACGGTGACGCTAGTCAGCCGCCGCCGATAGGACAAGGCCGACGTTCGGCTTCCGTCGCAGCAGGCCGCCCTAGAGGCTGTCGCGGAACGTCGTGAGGAAGGCGCGGGCGTTGTCCGCGAGCGACGGGCCCAGGTATCCGCCTTCCTGCACCAGCACCGTGGGCAGGGCGAGGGCGGCGATGCGCATGGCCATCTGCGCGAACCCGCCGGAATGGACGGCGACGGCGGCGAGCGGGTCGTCGGCGGCCATGTCGAAGCCCAGCGAGACGACGAGAGCATCGGGCGCGAAGCCTCGGATCGCGTCGAGGCCCTCGTCCAGCCGGGCCAGCACCGCCTCCTCCGACGCCCCGTGTTCGAGCAGCAGGTTCAGGGTGGTTCCGGCCCCGTCCCCTTCGCCGGTCTCGTCGGCGTGGCCGAGGAACCAGGTCGGGAAGGTGGCCGGGTCGGGGTGCAGCGAGCAGAAGAACACGTCGCCGCGCCCGTAGAGGATGTCGAGGCTGCCGTTGCCGGTATGCACGTCCACGTCGAGGAGTGCGATCCGCGGGAAGGTGGCGCGCAGCCGCTCCACCGCGATGCAGGCATTGTTGAAGAAGCAGAATCCGTTGCCCGCGGCGCGCATCGCGTGGTGGCCGGGCGGACGGCAGAGCGCGTAGGCGGCCCGCGCGCCCCCGGCCACGTCATCGGCGGCGGCCACGGCGGACTGCGCGGACCAGTAGGCGGCGTCCCAGGAGCCCTCGGTCAGCGGCAGCGAGGGATCGGTGATCCACCAGCCGAGCTGGCCGCGCACGTCCCGGGGCTCGCGCCCGCGGCGCAGGCCGGGATGATGCGTCGGAATGGCGAGTGCCCCGGGCTCGGCCACCTGGCGGAAGCGGGCGTGCGCGTCGGTCAGGAAGGCGACGTAGGCCGGATCGTGCACCGCCTCGATCGGGGCCGTCCCGGCATCCCCGGGGGCCGCGATCTCGAACCCCTCCGACAGCAGGACGTCGCGCAGCAGGGTCGCGCGTTCGGGCTGCTCGGGGTGCGGCAGGGCCGTGCCGAACCGAAGGTAGGTCCCGGGCGCGTGGCGCAGCTGGCGGCGGTCGAAGAAGGCCCTCAAGCCGCGATCTGCTTGCCCAAGGTCTCCAGGCTGCGCTCGGTCACGTCCATGGCGAGCTCGATCTCCTTGGCACCCACGATCAGCGGCGGGCAGAATGCCATCGAGTCGAGCATCGCGCGCGAGATCACCCCCTCCTCCTGCATGATCGCCGCCATCGCCGCGCCGCGCTGGCCCGGCACTTCCGTGCCTTTCAACTCCAGCGCCCCGATCAAGGCCACGCCGCGCGCTTCGCGAACCAGCGGATGATCCGACAACGCGCGCAGGCGGTCCTGCAGATGCGCGCCCTGCTCGGCGGCATTGGCCACCAGGTCCCGCTCCTCGATGATGTTCAGGTTCTCCATCGCCACCGCCGCGCCTACGGGATGCGCAGAGGCCGTGACGCCGTGCCCGAACGTGCCGATCCGGTTGCTCTCGGCCGCCACCGGCTCGTAGACGCGCTCGTTCATCACGATCGCGGACATCGGGAAGTAGGACGACGTCAGCTGCTTGGAGAGGATCATGATGTCGGGCTTCATGTCGTAGGTCTGCGAGCCGAACATCCGCCCCGTCCGCCCGAAGCCGCAGATCACCTCGTCCGCGATCAGCAGGATGTCGTGACGCTTCAGCACGGCCTGGATCTTCGCCCAGTAGGTCCGCGGCGGCACGACGACGCCGCCCGCGCCCATGACCGGCTCCCCGATGAAAGCGGCGATCGTGTCGGGCCCTTCGGCCTGGATCATCGCCTCCAGCTCGTCCGCCAGACGGGTGGCGAAATCCTCCTCCGTCTCTCCGTCGCGGTGCTGCCCGGCGTAATGCGGGGAGCCGGCGTGGAGCACCTGCGGGATCGGCAGGTCGAAGGAGCGGTGGTTGTTGGGCAGGCCCGTGAGGCTGGCCGAGGCGATGGTGACGCCGTGATAGCCGCGGATCCGGCTGATGATCTTCTTGCGCTGCGGCTGGCCCATCGCGTTGGAGCGATACCAGAGCAGCTTGATCGCGGTGTCGTTCGCCTCGGACCCGGAATTGGTGAAATGCACCTTGCTCATGGGCACCGGGGCCATCGCGATCAGCCGCTCGGCCAGATCGATGGCGGGTCCGTTCGATTTGTGCGCGAAGCTGTGGTAGAACGGCAGCGCGGCTCCCTGTTTGCGCGCCGCCTCCACCAGCCGAGGCTCGCTGAAGCCCACGGCGACGCTCCAGAGTCCGGACATCGCCTCAAGATACCGCTTGCCGGCAGTGTCGATGACATAGGCCCCGTCGCCCCGCTCGATCACCAGCGGACCTACCTCCCGGTGGAGCGCGGCGTTGGTGTAGGGGTGCAGGTGATGCGCGATGTCGCGCGCCTCCGGGGAGTTCGGAGTGTTGCCGCCGTCCGCCATGGGGTGCCCTTCCTCTGCCTATGCGCCGTCCCGGATCAGCCGTTCGACCAGCCCGAGACCGCCTTCACTTCCATGAAATCCTCGATGCCCCAGATGCCGCCCTCGCGCCCGTTGCCCGACCGCTTCATGCCGCCGAAGGGCGCACCCGCCGCGCGGCTCTCGCCGTTCATCTCCACCATGCCCGCGCGCAGCTGCCGCGCAAGCCGGTTGCGCCGCGCGCCGTCGGAACTCTGGACGTAGTCGGTCAGCCCGTAGACCGTGTCGTTGGCCATCGCGACGGCGTCCTCTTCGGTCTCGAAGCGCATGATCGACAGGACGGGGCCGAAGATCTCCTCGCGCCCGACGGTCATCTCGTTCGTGACGTCCGCGAAGACCGTCGGGCGGACGAAGAAGCCCGCGGTTCAATCCCTCGGGCCGCCCGGTGCCGCCGGCGACGAGCCGCGCGCCCTCGTCGATGCCGGTCTGGATCAGGTCCTGGATCTTGTTCCACTGGCTCTCGTTGACGACGGGGCCGATATGGCGGCCGTCCTCGCTGGCCGGACCGACCGCGACGCCGTTCGCCACCTCGGCCGCCGTCTCCACCGCGGCGTCGTAGGCCGAGGCCTCGACGATCATCCGGCTGGGCGCGTTGCAGCTCTGGCCGGTGTTGTTCATCATGTGCAGAACGCCGCGCTTCACCGCATTCTCGTCGGCATCCGCGAAGATCAGGTTCGCGCCCTTGCCGCCCAGTTCCAGATGCACCTTCTTGAGCGTCTCCGCCGCGTTCTTCGAGATCGCCGTGCCCGCGCGCGTCGATCCGGTGAAGCTCACCATGTCCACGTCCGCGTGGCCCGACAGGTCCGTTCCCACGCCCGCGCCGTCGCCGTTGATCAGGTTGAAGACGCCCGCCGGGAAGCCCGCCTCATGCATCATCTCGGCGAAGATCATCGCGCTCAGCGGGCTTTCCTCCGACGGCTTCAGCACCATCGTGCAGCCCGCCACGACGGCCGCGCCGACCTTCAGCGTGATCTGGTTCATCGGCCAGTTCCACGGCGTGATGAGCGCGGCGACGCCGACCGCCTCGTAGATGATCCGGTCGGTCGGAGCATGGTCGCCCAGCGGGCGGACGAACCGGAAGTCGCGGGCGGCCTTCACGAAGGTCTTCAGATGCCCGTAGCCGGCACCCCATTGCGACGACTTCGCCATGTCGATGGGCGCGCCCATCTCCATGCTGATCGCCTGCGCCATGTCACCGGCACGCGCCTTGTAGAGGTCGACGAGCGTCTCCAGCAGCGCGATCCGCTCCTCGGGGGGCGTCGCCATCCAGCCGGGCAGCGCCGCCTTCGCGGCGGCCACCGCGGCGTCGGTATCGGCCGTCCCGCCCAGCGAGATCACGGCGCAGGCTTCCTCCGTGGAGGGGTCGATGACCCGGTGGTCGCGTCCGTCCTGCGGATCGACCCAGGTGCCGCCGATGTAGAATTGCCGCTTCTCGATCATGGCAGGTCCCCTCCCGTCCCGGCGCAGATGGCCGCATATCGGGTCTCTGTGCCGTTTTCACGGAAGGTTCAAGCCGCCGATGCCGACGGGGTCGGCGTCAGACGATCATCGCCGTCCGCGCCGCCGCCCGGCCCAGCCCAGCCCGCCGAGCCCCGCCGCGAGAAGCGGCAGGGACGCGGGCAGCGGAATGGGCTGCGCCGTCGTCCCGACCTGCGACAGGAAATCCGGATCGGAGGTCGCCCAGGTCGCTCCGTCGGAGCTCGAGACGTCGAACAAAGCCGTGCTCAGAAAGTTCGCGGTGCCCGTGGTCCCCTGCAAGATCTGCGAGAAGGCAGAGCCTGTTGCGCTGCCCTGGAAGCTCAGCGTCAGAAGATCGCGAGTTCTGACGGGAACCGAGAGGGACAGGGTATCGTCGATGGCGAGGGACGTGAGACCGAGGGCACGCAGGTCGTAGTCGCGCCTGTCCTCCCGCTCCGGAATCGGGCGCGGATTGCCCCGGATATCGGCCGTCAGCCGGAAGAACGTCGCGGCGTTCGCGCTGGACCCGAACTGCGGCGTCAGGCTCCGACGAAGGAAACCATCGACGACGGCGGAGAAGTCGATCGTCCCGGGCGTCAGGATGTCGAATGTTTCCGTCACGGCCCAGGACATCCGTCCCGCGGCGGTGGCGCTGTCCGAGGAGCTCGACTGCCCGGCGGCCGTGCCCTGCGCGCCAAATTTGACGACGCCGCGCCGCAGGTCGATGTCGAGCGACGCACTGCCCTGTGTGCCGGCGACGTCGTCGATGACCGTGGGCTGCGCAGCGAGGGCGGTAAGTCCGGGAAACACGGTCCTCTCGAACTTCGTTGGACGAAAAGGGCCGCCGGCGGAGGAGTCGTTCGCTGTCGCCTGCAGATCGTAGCTGATCGTGGCGGCGACGGCGGGGAGGCCGAGCGTCGCGGCGACGAAGGCGATTGCGGTCAGTCTGGCGAGCATCGGCGGTATCCTATCGATCTGTACGGTCTGGGCGACACCGGCGGGGGCGACCGGCCATGTCGGGCAAGCCTCTGCGGGAGCCGCGCACGGAAACGCGCGTAATTGACGGTGGGACGACGTTCCGGACACCGCGCCCCCGGATACGAACAAACGTATCGCCAGATAACCAATCGGATCAAGCGTAGATTTTACGTCGCGTCAGCCAGCACGGCCTCCATCGCCGCCCCGAGCCGCAGCAGCCGCTCCTCCTGCAGCGGCGGACAGAGCGCCATGACGCCGCACATCGGCACCCCCGTCGGCACCGTCAATCCGCAGAGGCCCAGCACGTTCCCGACCCGCGTGTTGCGCAGGGCGAGGAGGTTCTCCGTCACGTAGTATGCCTCGTCCGTCAGCAGCCGCTCCCGGTCCGGCGGCAGGAGGGCGGCGGTGGGCAGGATCACGGCGTCGTAGCCGGCGGTGGCGGCGAGGTAGTCGGCTTCCGCCACGCGTCGGGCACGGTGGGCCGCCAGGACGTCGGCGGCCTTCGCGTCCCGGCCCGAACGGAAGCGTTCGAGGATGCGGTCGAACATCAGGTGGGGGGACGCCTCGATCGTGTCGCGCCAGATGGCATAGGCCTCGGGCGAGAACAGCAGCGGCGTGAGATCCATCGCGGCCGCAACCGACGGCAGTTCGGCGCGCTCGATCCGGGCCCCGGCAGCGCGGAACCGGTCGACCGATCGCTCGAAGGCCACCCTTGGCGCGTCGCGGCTGCTGTCGGCGTAGTCGGCGAGGACGAGGAGGCGCGTGCCGCTCAAGGTCGCGCCGGTCAGATCCGCCGATCGGCCGCCCTCCAGCAGCGCGAGCACGAGCGCGGCGTCCTCCACCGTGCGGGTCAGCGGCCCGATGGTATCCATCGTCTCGACCAGCGGGACGGTGCCGGTCGTATCGATCCGGCCCAGCGTGGTCTTGAGCCCGACGAGGTCGTTCCAGGCGGCCGGGTTGCGCACCGAGCCGCCGGTGTCCGAGCCGATGGCGGCCGCGGCCAGTCCGAAGGCGACGGAGGCGGCGGCCCCGGAGGAGGAGCCGCCGGGGACGAGGGCCGGGTCGTGGCGGTTCGGCGGCGTTGCGGTGATCGGGTTGAGTCCCAGACCCGAGAAGGCCAGTTCGCTCATGTGCGTCTTGCCCAGGCAGACCGCGCCGCCATGGGTGGCGTCGGCGAGGACGCGGGCGTCGGCATCGGGCGTCCTGCCCTTCAGGAGCGCGCTGCCGGCTTCCGTCGCCACGCCGGCGCTGTCGAAGAGGTCCTTCCAGCTGATCGGCACGCCGTCCAGCGGGCCCTTGCGCAACCCGGCCTTTGCGCGCCCGGACGCGGCTTCGGCCTCCGCCCGGGCGCGGTCGGAGGTCGTGCGGGCGTAGATGTCGTCCGCGGATGGATGCGCGGCGATGGCCGCGAGGAAGGTCTCGCAGAGCGCTTCCGGGTCGATGCCGCCCGCCGCGATGCCGCGCCCCAGGTCGCCGGCACTCATGCTCGTCCACGCCTGCATCGCCGTCTCCGTCAAAGTGTCGCGGACCACGCTAGGCCGCCCGGCGGGGTTGGACAATGCCGCGCGGGCCGTCATATCGGAGGCCTATGGATGCGGATGCCCTCATCGTCGGCGGCGGGCTCACCGGCCCGCTGACCGCGCTCGCCCTCGCCGATGCGGGGCTGACCTCGCTGGTGGTGGACGCCCGACCGCGCGCCGATTTCGACGCCGATTTCGACGGCCGCTCCTACGCGGTGGCGCTCGGTTCGGTGCGGCTGATGCGCGCTCTGGGGCTCTGGGACGCGCTGGCAGGCGATGCGCAGCCGATGACGGGTATCCGCGCCAGCGACGGGCGCGCGGGCGAGGGGGCGTCTTCGCTGCACCTGTCGTTCGACGCTGCCGAGATCGGCGAGCCCTTCATGGGGCAGATGGTGGAGGACCGGTTCCTGCGCCCTGCGCTGCTCGCCGCCTGCGATGCCCATCCGCGGATCGGGATGCGCTTCGACACCGCCGTCACCGCGCAGCGCGCGACCCCCGCCGGCGTCGAGGTGGAGGCCGATGACACATTGACTGCCCGTCTCCTGCTCGGGGCCGACGGGCGCGGCGGCGGCACGGCCGCGCGGGCCGGCATCGGGCGGACGGGGAAGGATTACGGGCAGACGGCGCTGGTCTGCGCGGTGGAGCACGCGCTTCCGCACGGGGGCGTCGCGCATCAGTTCTTCATGCCCGCCGGACCGTTGGCGATCCTGCCGCTCCGGGGCGACCGCTCCAGCATCGTCTGGACGGAAAGCCGGGATACGGCGGCGGACCTGAACGCGCTGCCCGACGACGACTACCTCGACGTCCTGCGCCCGCGCTTCGGCAGTTTCCTGGGCGACATCCGGCTCCTGGGCGGGCGGCACATCTATCCGCTCTCGCTGAGTCTCGCGCAGTCCTTCGTCGCCGACCGAACGGCGCTGGTGGGGGACGCCGCGCATGGCATCCATCCGATCGCGGGGCAGGGCCTCAACCTCGGGATCAAGGACGTTGCGGCGCTCGCGCATGTGCTGGGCGACGCCCGGTCCCGGGGCGAGGACATCGGCGCGCCGGACGTGCTGGCGCGCTACCAACGCTGGCGGCGGTTCGACACCAGCGTCATGGGCGCGGCGACGGACGCGGTGAACCGGCTGTTCTCCAACGACAACCCGGTCCTGCGGCTCGGCCGTGACCTCGGGATGGGTGCGATTTCGGCCCTGCCGGCGCTGCGTCGGCGGTTCATCCGGGAAGCGGCGGGCATCGCCGGGGACCTGCCGCGGCTGATGCGCTAATCGAGGACGCGCGCCTCGTCCACCAGCATGATCGGGATGCCGCCGCGGATCGGATAGGCCAGCCGCGCGGCCCTGGACACCAGCTCCTGCGCCTCGGCGTCGTAGGTCAGCGTCCCGTTCGTCTGCGGGCAGACCAGCGCCTCGAGCATCCGGCGGTCATGGGCGGGGGCATCGTCGGTCACTGCATCATCCCCCCACTCTCGTCGCCGCGCAGGGCGAACTCCATCAGCGTCACGACGGTCTCGCGCCGGGTGGAGAGGCTGGGCGCCTCCAGCAGCGCCTGCTTCTCCTCGGGCTCGAACGGGCAGAGCATGGAGAGGGAATTGATCAGCAGCTCCTCCTCCGCGTCCTTCAGGCTGTCCCAGTCGGTCGAGAGATCCTGCGCCTCGAAGTAGCGGTGCAGCAGGTCGAGGAACTTCGGTCGATCGAAGGCCTCGTCGGTCTCCACCTTCCCGAGGTCGCGGCCGAACCCGTCCCAGCTGACGTCGGCCTGCAGATAGGGTTGGAAGCCGGAGACCTCCTTGGCGATCCGGAACCGGCAGATGCCGGCCAGCGTGACCATGTAGCGTCCGTCCTCCGTCTCCGACAGCTGCGTCAGCCGGCCGGCGCAGCCGATGGCCTGCATCTCGCGCCCGTCGCCGGTCTTCTGCGCGCGCGGCTGGACCATGCCGATCAGCCGGTGGTCCGACTTGAGCGTGTCGTCGATCATCTGCAGGTAGCGCGGCTCGAAGATGTGCAGCGGCAGGCGCGCGCGCGGCAGCATCAGCGCGCCCGGGAGCGGGAAGATCGGGATCGTCGGGGGGAGATCGTTGGTGCGATACATGACCATCGATGTAGGACGCCGGCCCATTCAGGCAAAGATCATCGAGGACAACTTGCGTCGTCCTTTCAGAACAATCGGATCGGTCGGCTTGAGCGCATCGAAGATGGTGAAGAGCTGGGTGCGGGCGGCCCCGTCGTTCCACTCCCGGTCGCGGCGGAACAGGTCCAGCAGGTGATCCACGGCGGCCTCCGTCTGCCCGTCGGCCTGCAGGGCGGCGGCGAGGTCGAAGCGGGCCTGGTGGTCGTCGGGGGCGGCCTCGACGGCGGCGGCGAGGTCCGTGACGGGGCCCGCGTTCGCGGCCTGCCGGGCGAGCGCGATCTGGGCGCGGGCGGCCTCGATCGGCGCGGCGCCGGCCATGGACGCCGGCGCGTTCGTCACCAGCGCTTCCGCCTGGTCGACCTCGCCCAGGGCCAGATGCGCGCGGATCAGCCCGGCGTAGGCCGCGACGTTCTCCGGTTCCTCGCCCAGCACCGCGGCGAAGGTCTGCGCGGCGTCCACCGCCTCGCCGGCGTCCAGCATCTCCTCGGCGGCGGTCACGGCCTCGGCCAGCCCGTCGTCGGTCTCCGCTCCGTTGCCCATGGCGGCGACGCGGGCGACGAAGGCCGTCACCTCCCCGGCACTCACCGCGCCCTGGAACCCGTCGACCGGCTTGCCCTGCCAGAAGGCGTAGACCGTCGGGATCGACTGGATCTGGAGCTGCTGGGCGATCTGCTGGTTGCGGTCGATGTCGACCTTGGCCATCGCGACCGCGCCCTTCTGCGCCGTCACCGCCTGCTCCAGCTGCGGGCCCAGCGTCTTGCAGGGGCCGCACCAGGGGGCCCAGAAATCCACGATCACCGGCACCTTCATCGAGCGTTCGACGACGTCGGCCATGAAGGTCGGCTCGTCCACGTCGCGGATCAGGTCGGGGGCGGCATCGGGCTTGGGCTGGCCGAGTTCGATCATCGGGCGGTCTCCTGTGTCTGGCTGGCTATATGCGCGCGCGCCGGCGGCTTTCCAACCCTCAGAGGTCGAAGGTGGCAAGCACCGGCGCATGGTCCGACGGCCCGTCCCAGCCGCGCACGTGGCGCAGGATCCGGCTGGAATGCGCGGCACCCGCGATGTCCGGCGTGGCCCAGAGGTGATCGAGCCGTCGCCCCTTGTCCGCCGCGTCCCAGTCGGCCGCGCGGTAGGACCACCAGGAATATAGGGTGCCGTCCGGGATGTCGGCGCGGGTCACGTCGACCCAGCCGCCGGCTTCCTGCATCTGCGCCAGCGCTTCCACCTCCACCGGCGTATGGCTGACGACCTTGAGGAGCTTGCGATGATCCCAGACGTCGTCCTCGCGCGGCGCGATGTTGAGGTCGCCGACGAGGATCGCCTTCGTCGGCGTGTCGGCATGGAAGGCGTCGCGCATGTCCGACAGGTAGTCGAGCTTCTGGCCGAACTTCTCGTTCGCCTCCCGGTCCGGCGTGTCGCCGCCGGCGGGGACGTAGAAGTTGTGGATCGTCACGCCGTTCTCCAGCCGGCCCGCGATGTGGCGCGCGTGGCCGAGCTTCGCGTGATCCTCCGCGCCCGCCTCCTCGATCGGCAGCTTCGACAGGATGGCGACGCCGTTGTAGCCCTTCTGTCCGCGCGCGACCATGTGGGGGTAGCCGAGGGCGGTGAAGGCTTCCCGCGGGATAAGATCCACCGGCGACTTGCACTCCTGCAGGCAGAGCACGTCCGGCCCCTCCTCGCGCAGGAACCGCAACACCAGCTCCTCGCGCAGGCGGACGGAGTTGATGTTCCAGGTGGCGAGGGTGAAGGGCATGCGGGCTCCTGTGCGATCCGCCCGGCTTGTGGCAGGGCGGGATGCGGGGGGCCAGCCCTCCGGTGGTTCAGAGGCGGTCGGCCATGAAGCGGCGGAAGGGGGCCAGCGTCTCGATCCGGTCGGTCAGCGCCCCGATCAGACCGTCGTCCCCGTCGCGCCATCCGGGGGCCAGCGGCAGGCCGACCGCCAGCGACTTGCGGCGCATCAGGTCGCCATGGGGGTGATCCGCATCGTATGGTTTCGGCACGCGTTTGAGCGGCTCCGGTCCGATGTCGGCGAGGGTGCCGCCGGTCGCCTCGATCACCTCCGCCAGGGCGTCGCCCCAGGTGTCGACCATCGCGCGGTAGCGGCGCAGGTCGTCGCCGGCGAACCCGGGCGTGCCGCAGGCGACCATGGTGCTTCCGGGATCGATCCCGAAGTAGAAGACGGGGGCCAGAGCGTCCGCGTCGGCGGTGGCCCATGTCATCGCCAGCGTGGTCTTGTAGGGCGACTTGTCCTTCGAGAATCGGACGTCGCGGTGGATGCGGAAGAGCTTGCCGACATGCCCCTCGCCGGTGATCCGGCTGACCTCCTCGGCCGCGATCTCGGCCAGCAGCTTCGCGGGGCCCTCGATGTCGGCTTTCCAGCGATCCTTGCGCGGCTCGAACCAGTCCTTCGCGTTGTTCGCCGCAAGCGCGCCGTAGAACGCCTGCGCCCGGTCGAGCATCCGCGTGAATTCGTCCGCCATTTCGCGCCGCTCCGATCCCCGCACGAATCGCATCGCGCCGCGTCCGAAAAAATAGGCCGAACCCGAGGGTCCGGCCAAGTCCAACAGGGAGGTGCATCGGTGGTCCCGCCGATGCGTCGGTCTGCTCCGACGGTATGACACGAAGGGGGTTTACCTAAGGTTAATTTTCGTCCCGACGCGCCTTTGCTGTGCCCTATGGCATATCTGTCACGCCAGAAGACGATAGCCGCCGCTCTCCGTCACCAGCAGCCGCGCGTTCGACGGGTCCGGCTCGATCTTCTGGCGCAGACGGTAGATATGCGTCTCCAGCGTGTGCGTCGTAACGCCGGCATTGTAGCCCCAGACCTCGTGCAGCAAGACGTCGCGCGCCACGGTGCCGTCTCCGGCGCGGTAGAGGAACTTGAGGATGTTCGTCTCCTTCTCCGTCAGCCGGATCTTCTTGTCGTCCTCGGTCAGCAGCATCTTCATCGATGGCCTGAAGGTGTAGGGCCCGAGCGTGAAGACCGCGTCCTCCGACTGCTCGTGGGTGCGCAGCTGCGCGCGGATGCGGGCCAGCAGGACCGGGAACTTGAACGGCTTGGCGATGTAGTCGTTGGCCCCCGCATCGAGCCCGAGGATCGTGTCGGCGTCGGTGTCGTGCCCGGTCAGCATGACGATGGGGCATTTCACGCCGGACTTGCGCATCAGCCGGCAGAGCTCGCGCCCGTCGGTGTCCGGCAGGCCGACGTCGAGCACGACCAGGTCGTAGAGCTGCTCCTTGGCGCGGGTCATGCCGGTGGCCCCCGAATCGGCCTCGAACACGTCGAAATCCTCGGTCAGGACGAGCTGCTCGGCCAGCGCGTCGCGCAGGTCGTCGTCGTCGTCGACGAGCAGGATCTTCTTGAGATTGGCCATCGGAACTCCCTTCGGTGTCCGGGCGATGGTGCCCTCGCGCGCCGCACCGGACCAGCCCGGGCCGCCGGTCTCACGCCGACGTGTCGCCAAGATGCGATTTGTTTCATATGTGCGGTCTGCCGGGGGCCTCCCGCGCCATTTGTTTCAGGACCATCGGATGCTGTCGCCCACCCCTGCCGACCTGCTCGCCCGCGCGCACGCCGACCTGCGCGTCGGCCTGCCGGTCGCCGTGGGCGGCGTGCTGCTCGCCTCGGTCGAGACGGTGTCGGCGGAGCGGCTGGCGGCGATGCGGGATCTCGGCCCGCTGATCCTGACGATCTCCGGGCGGCGGGCGGAGACGCTGCAGGCCCGGGCCTATGACGGCGACGTGGCGCGCATCGCCGTGCCCGCCGGGGCCGATGCCGCCTGGCTGCGCGCGGTGGCCGACCCGGCGGACGACCTGCGCCACCCGATGAAGGGGCCGCTCGATACGCTGCGGGGCGGGGACGCCGCGCCCTGGCGGCAGGGGGTGGCGCTGGCCAAGGCGGCGCGGCTGCTGCCGGCGGTGGTCGGCGTGGCGGCGGAGGCGCCGGGCGGGATCACGTGGCTGCCGGCGGGGCCCGGCCCGCTGCCGCCCACGGCCCCCGCGTTCGTGGCCGCGGCCCGGGTGCCGCTCGACCTCGGCGGCGACAGCCGGGTGCAGGTGGTGCGGGACGGGGCGTGCGAGCACAGCGTGGTCGAGATCGGGATGGTCGACCGCGCGCGCCCGGTCCTCGTCCGGCTCCATTCCGCGTGCTTCACCGGCGACGTGCTCGGGTCCCTCAAATGCGATTGCGGTCCGCAGCTCCACGCCGCGCTGCGGGCGATGGGGAAGGCGGGGGGCGGCGTGCTGCTCTACCTCGATCAGGAGGGGCGGGGCATCGGGCTGGCCAACAAGATGCGCGCCTACGATCTGCAGGATCAGGGGTTCGACACCGTGGAGGCGAACCACCGGCTCGGCTTCGAGGACGACGAGCGCGACTTCCGGCTGGGGGCCGACCTGCTGCGCCGCGCGGGGATCGGGGCGATCCGGCTGATGACGAACAATCCGCGCAAGCTCGCCATGATGCGCGCGCAGGGCATCGAGGTGACCGAACGCGTGCCGCTGCACGTCGGGCGCACGGCGCGCAATGCCGCGTATCTGGACGTGAAACGGGCGAAGTCGGGGCATCTGGAATGACGGCGCGACGATCTGGTGCTGACGCCGACGGGGGTGCCGGTTCATGGGCCGCCGGTTTCCCTGCACCATCGGGCGCGGCGGGATCGTGGCGGACAAGCGGGAAGGCGACGGAGGCACGCCGGCGGGGGTCCACCGGATCACCGGCATGCTCTACCGACCCGACCGGATGCGCGCGCCGGTGCCCTGGGCCGAGCCGATCGGGCCGCGCGATCTGTGGTGCGACGCGCCCGGCGACGCCTGCCTACAACACTCCGGTGCGCGCGCCGTTCGGGGCATCGGCGGAGGCGCTGCGCCGGAGCGATCCGCTCTACGATCTGGTCCTGCTGACGGACTGGAACGCATCGCCGGTAGAGGCGGGGCGGGGGTCGGCGATCTTCCTGCACCGCTGGCGGCGGCCGGGGTATCCGACGGAGGGCTGCATCGCGTTCGCGCCCGGCAGACCTGCGCTGGATCGCGGCGCGGGTGAGGCGGGGCACCCGGCTGATCGTGCCCGGCTAGGCGGGAACGCGCGCGCCGAAGATGGCGGAGCCGACGCGGACGTGGGTCGCCCCGAGCGCGATGGCCTGCTCGAAATCGGCGGACATGCCCATCGACAGGCCGGCGAGCCCGTTGCGCGCGGCGAGTTTGGCCAGCAGCGCGAAGTGCAGCGACGGCGTCTCCTCCGCCGGGGGGATGCACATCAGCCCCGCGACGGGCAGGTCCATCGCGCGCACCTCCGCGATGAAGGCATCGGCCTCGGCCGGGATCACGCCGGCCTTCTGCGCCTCCTCGCCGGTGTTGATCTGAAGGAACAGCGCGGGGCAGCGACCCGTCTCCTGCGCGAGGTCGGCGATGCGGCGCGCGAGCTTGGCGCGGTCGACGGAATGGATCGCGTCGAAGAGCTCCAGTGCGGGACGCACCTTGTTGGACTGGAGCGGCCCGAGCAGGTGCAGGTCCACCCCCGGGTAGGTCTCCTTCCAGGCGGGCCACTTGCCCTGCGCCTCCTGCACGCGGTTCTCGCCGAAGATGCGGTGGCCGGCGTCGAGGACGGCCTGCACCCGCGCGTCCGGCTGCACCTTGGAGACGGCGACGAGCGCGACCTCGGCCGGGGACCGCCCGGCCCCCGCACAGGCGGCGGCGATGCGGGCGGTGATGTCGGGCAGGGACATGGGGAAGCCTCCGGGGGGATGCAGCACGAAAGGCATGTGCCCAAAGGAAAGGAGCGGGCACAAGGCCCGCTCCCTCCGTCGCCGATGATCCGGGTGGATCAGAAGCTCATGCGCACGCCGAAGGACACGGTCTCGAAATCGTCGCGTGGTGTCGTCCCCGTCGTAGTCGCTGTTGCCGTAGCCGAGGTTGCACGCTCGCGCCGCCGCCCAGGTCGTAGCCGGCCGACAGACCGAAGCCGCTCCGCGTCCAGACCGTTGTCGAGGTTGTAACGGCCGTAGTTGGCCGACAGCGAGATCGGGCCGGCACCGTAGCCGACGCCGAAGCCGAGGTGATTGCCGTTCAGGTCATCACCCACGGTCGATGTCCGAGAAGTTGATGCCGACCTGGAAGCTCTCCAGAACCGTCGCGTTGGCCGAAACGGTGACCACGTCGTCGTTGTCGCCGTCACGCTCGGCGGCCTGGTAGCCGAGGCCGAGGGCGATGGCCGTGCCGCCGAGGTCGACGTTGTACTTGAAGCCGATGCCCAGGACGGCATCGTCGTCGGTGTCCTCGTCGTCGTCCAGCTCGGCCGACAGGGCGAAGCCGAAGTCGCCGACGGAGTAGTCGTAGCGGACGACCTGGCCGTCATACAGTCCGTCGAGGCCGGCGTTGCCGTTCCAGCCGGCGTGGGCCGTCTCGTCGTCGTTCAGCGAGGCGTTGTTGAAGCCGACTTCGGTCACGGCCCAGTCGAGCGCGCCATCGGTGTCACCGGCGGTCAGCGTGCCGAAGGCACCCGACAGGAAGATGCTCTCGCCGCCTTGGGTGCGGCCGGCGAACGCGCGCGAGGAGCCTGCCGAGGCAGGCGGATCATGCACCGTAGGATTCCGAAGAGCGATCAGGTCGTCGTCGACGGTCCCGACGGTCTCATTGCCACATTCGAGCCGTCCGACTCGTCGAGATCGATGGTGGCACCGAAGGTCAGGCCATTGTCGGTCGCGCCGGACATCGTGAAGGTCACGTCGATGTCGGTGAAGAACTCGACGTCGTTGCCTGTGGGTGCGCCGACCGCCGTCGCCGTAGATGAGGCCCATCTCGGCGGAACCGGAGAGCAGCACTTCGGCCGAAGCGGCACCCGCGAAGGCGACCAGGGCGGTCGAAGCGAAGAGAACTTTTTTCATGGTTGTCCCTCGATTTGTTTTTGTCGTCCCCACCACGGGAATCGCGTTGGGCGTGGTTCCGTTTCGGACATCGGCGGCCACGTCGCAACGATGCCCGCTCCGGCCCCGGGTTTCCGTTAATGCTTGGTGCTTTCGTGCCACAGTGTCGCGGAAGGCCGGCCACCCGCGTCCGGGCCCCGCCCGTGCCGTGCCCCGGCCCGCGCATCCGCAGCCTTGTCCGGGCGGGCGGGCATGGGGTAGGACGACGCGACGGGTTCGCACGCGAGGGGCAGGCATGGGCGGGAACAAGATGGCGCGGGGCACCGCGATGCTGGCCGCGCTCGCACTTCTGGCGGGATGCGGCGGCGGTCTCTTCGGAGAGAGCCGCGAGGCGCGCATCGCGGCGCAGGAGAACCCGGCGACCATCGCGCGGGCGCAGCGGTCGAACGCGCTGACGTCCTCGGTCTTCGACCTGTTCTCCAACGCCGACGATCCGAACGTCACGCTGGAGGTCAACCGCTACCTCTGGGCCGCGACGCTGGACGTGCTGAACTTCCTGCCCGTGGAGAACGCCGATCCGTTCTCGGGCGTGATCCAGTTCGGCTACGGCACGCCGCCGGGCGGGGGCCGCGCCTATCAGGCGACCGTGCTGATCCAGGATCCGGCGCTGGACGCGCGCAGCCTCAACCTCGCGCTGCGCACCCGCGGCGGGGCGGTCGAGCCGCGAGACGCAGCGCACGATCGAGGACGCGATCCTGACCCGCGCCCGCCAGCTGCGCATCCGCGACAGCAACCTCTGACCTGCGCGCCGCCCGTGGCGCGCTCCGACACATCCAGGACGCCTTCGCCACCGGGCCGGGGCGCCGAGCAGGGACCGTTCGCATGATTGACGCCGCCACCTACGACACCGCCGCCATCGAGGCGAAATGGCAGGCCGCCTGGGACGAGGCCGGGTCGTTTCGCGCCGCGCGGTCGGAGGCGCCCAAGTACTACGTGCTGGAGATGTTCCCCTACCCGTCGGGGCGCATCCACATCGGCCACGTGCGCAACTACACGATGGGCGACGTGATCGCGCGCTACAAGATCGCGCGCGGCTTCAGCGTGCTGCACCCGATCGGATGGGACGCCTTCGGGCTGCCGGCGGAGAACGCGGCCATCGCCGCCGGGGTGAACCCGCGCGACTGGACCTTCGCCAACATCGAGACGATGAAGGCGCAGATGAAGCCGCTGGGCCTGTCGATCGACTGGACGCGGGAGATCGCGACCTGCCACCCGGACTACTACGGCCAGCAGCAGGCGCTGTTCCTCGACATGCTCGATGCGGGGCTCGTGTACCGCAAGCCCGCGATGGTGAACTGGGATCCGGTCGACATGACGGTGCTGGCCAACGAGCAGGTCGAGAACGGCCGCGGCTGGCGATCCGGCGCGGAGGTCGAGCGGCGCGAGCTGACGCAATGGGCCTTCGCGATCTCCGTCCATGGCCGAGGAGCTGCTCGAAGGGCTGGAGGGGCTGGAGCATTGGCCCGACAAGGTGCGGCTGATGCAGGAGAACTGGATCGGCCGGTCGCGCGGGCTGCAGATGGCGTTCGCGCTGTCGGAGCCGCAGCACGGGCACGACGCCATCGAGATCTACACCACCCGCCCCGACACCCTGCGCGGGGCCAGCTTCATCGCCATCGCGCCGGAGCATCCGCTGGCGAAGGCGCTGGCGCAGGGCGACGCCGATCTGGCTGCGTTCACCGTCGACGTCCGCCGGGGCGGCACGACCGAAGCGGCGCTGGAGACGGCGGAGAAGCGCGGCTACGACACCGGGCTGACGGTGGAGAACCCGCTGGGCGGCACGCTGCCCGTCTGGGTCGCGAACTTCGTGCTGATGGACTACGGCACCGGCGCGATCTTCGGCTGCCCGGCGCACGACCAGCGCGACCTGGATTTCGCGCGCAAGTATGACCTGCCGGTGATCGACACCTTCGTCGCCGTGCAGGACGGCCACCCCGTTACCGACACCGCCTTCGTGCCGCCGAAGACCGAGGCGGTCCGCTGGCTGGAGCAGCCCGCCGGCCTCGACATCGCCACGGGGCAGGAGGCCATCGACGCGACCATCGACTGGGCCGAGGCGCAGGGGATCGGGACGGGCAAGACCCAGTACCGCCTGCGCGACTGGGGCCTGTCGCGGCAGCGTTACTGGGGCTGCCCGATCCCGGTGGTGCATTGCGACGCCTGCGGCGTGGTGCCCGAGCGCAAGGAGAACCTGCCCGTCGTGCTGCCCGAGGACGTGAGCTTCGACGTGCCGGGCAACCCGCTGGACCGGCATCCGACCTGGCGCGACGTGCCCTGCCCGAAGTGCGGCGCGCCCGCCCGGCGCGAGACGGACACGATGGACACCTTCGTGGATTCGTCCTGGTACTACGCCCGCTTCACCGCGCCCCGCGCCGACACGCCGACGGTGATGGACGACGCCGCCTACTGGATGAACGTGGACCAGTACATCGGCGGGGTGGAGCACGCGATCCTGCACCTGCTCTACTCGCGCTTCTTCGCCCGCGCGATGATCCGGACGGGGCACCTGCCGGAGGGCGCGGCCGAGCCGTTCGACGCGCTGTTCACGCAGGGGATGGTGACGCACGCGATCTACCAGACGCGCGACGACAAGGGGCGTGCGGTCTATCATCTGCCCGAAGATACGGTCGCCAAGCCGGATGGGATGCGCGCGCTAAAGGACGGCGCGGCGGTGGAGATCATCCCCTCCGCCAAGATGTCCAAATCCAAGAAGCAACGTCGTCGATCCGCAGGACATCATCGCCGCCTACGGAGCCGACACCGCCCGCTGGTTCGTCCTCTCCGACTCTCCGCCGGAACGCGACGTCGAATGGACGGCATCCGGCGCGGAGGCGACCCACAAGCACCTGCGCCGCGTCCACCGGCTCGCCACCGACATGGCCCGCGCCGACCGGCCGGCGAATGCCGCCGACGACGATCTGGCCCGCGCCACCGCCCGCGCCATCGTGGAGGTGACCGAGGGGATCGAGGGGTTCGCGTTCAACAAGTCCGTCGCCAAGCTCTACGAATTCACCAACGTCCTGCACCGCACCGACGCGGGGGCCGAGGCGCGGCGGGCCGCGATGCGGGTTCTGGCGCAGCTCATGTCGCCGATGACGCCGCATCTGTCCGAGGAGATCTGGGCGATGATGGGCGGCGACGGGCTTCGTGCTGAACGCGCCCTGGCCCGAGGCGGATCCGGCGCTGCTGGTGGAAGATGTCGTGATCCTGCCGATCCAGATCGACGGCAAGCGACGGTCGGAGATCTCGGTCCCCAAGGACATGCCGCAAGGCGGAGATCGAGGCGCTGGTGCTCGCCGACGAGGCCGTGGTGCGCGCGCTGGACGGACGCGCGCCGCGAAAGCTGATCGTGGTGCCGGGGCGGATCGTGAATGTCGTCACCTGACCGCCTCCGCAGCCTGATCCTCGCCGGCCCGCTGCTGTTGCTCGCCGGATGCGGCTTCGCGCCGGTCCACGGGCCCTCCGGCGGGGGCGCGGCCCTCCGGTCGACGATCATCCTGACCGAGCCCGCCACCGACCTGACCTTCGCCTTCGTGCGCCAGTTCGAGGAGCGGCTGGGCCGCGCCGCGGATCCTGTCTGGACCCTGTCCTACACCATCGCCACGGCGCAGACGGCCCTCGCCATCGACGGGTCCAACAACATCACGCGGTTCAACATCGAGGGCACGGCGACCTGGACGCTCGCGCGTACCGGATCCGACGCGGTCGTCCTGTCCGGGCGGGACGCGACCTTCACGTCCTATTCGGCCACCGGCTCCACCGTCTCCACGCTGGAATCCCAGCGGGATGCGGAGCGTCGGCTGGCCGTGATCCTCGCGGACCGGGTCGTGGCGCGGCTGCTGGGCGAGGCGGAGACGCTGGCGCGATGAACCTGCGGGGCGCGCAGGCGGCGGCGTTCTTCGCCAAGCCCGATCCCGGCACCGCCGGCGCGCTGATCTACGGGGGCGACGCGATGCGCGTGGCGCTCCGCCGGCAGGAGCTGATCCGCGCCTACGCCGGCCCGGACGCGGAGAGGGACATGCGGCTGACCCGGATGACGGGCGCGGAAGCCAAGGCCGATCCGACCGCGGTATCCGACGCGCTCAAGGCCGTCGGAATGTTCCCGGGCCCCCGCGTGGTGCTGGTGGACGGGGCCACGGAGCTGCAATCCGCGCCGATCCTGCTGGCGTTGCAGGACTGGTCGAAGGGAGATGCGGCGCTGGTGGTGACGGGCGGCGCGCTCAAGAAGACGTCGAAGCTGCGCCGGGCGTTCGAGGCCCACAAGCATGCCGTCGCAATCGGGCTCTACGACGAGCCGATGGGCCGCGAGGAGATCGACGCGATGATCGCCGCCGAGGACCTGCGGATGACGGCGGAGGCGCGGCGCGACGTCGACGCGCTGGCCCTGGCGCTCGATCCCGGCGACTTCCGCCAGACGCTGACCAAGATCGCGCTCTATGCCGGCGGCGAGGAGGTCACGCCCGAAGCCGTCGCCGCGATGGCCCCCGCCACCGTGGATGCCGACATGGACGAGGTGATCCTGGCCGCCGCCGACGGGCGCGCCGCCCGGATCGGCCCGCTGATGCAGCGGCTGACGGGGCAGGGGGTCGCGCCGGTGACGCTGGTCATCTTCGCCACGCGGCACTTTCAGCAGCTGATGGGGCTGTCGCTGGGCACCGGGCAGGCCTGGGGCCCGAACCGCGACGCGCTGCAGCGGCAGGCCCGCGCCTGGGGCACCGCGCGGACGGAAGCGGCGCTGGCGCTGCTGATGGATACGGACCTGACGCTGCGCTCCTCTTCACGAGCGCCGGCGATGGCGGTGATGGAACGTGCGTTGATTCGTCTGGCGATGATGGCGCGGTAGCCTCCGCCCGGCGAATGGCGGAAGGTGGAGCGGATGCCATCGGAAGGATCCTCCATGTATACCCTTTACGGAACGACGAAATCCCGCGCGATGCGCACGCTCTGGATGCTCGAGGAGCTGGACGTGCCCTACACCCTCGTTCCGGCCAGCCCCCGGAGCGATGCGGCGCGGGCGGTCTCGCCGCAGGGCAAGGTCCCGGCGCTTGAGACCGACGAGGGCGTCGTGATGGATTCGGTCGCGCAGATGACCTTCCTCGCCGACCGGCACGGCCGCTTCACCCACCCGGCCGGCAGTTTCGCGCGGGCGCGACAGGACGCGGTGACCAACACGATCCTGGAGACGTTCGATGCGATCCTCTGGGCCTATGCGAAGCACGGGTTCGTGCTGCCCGAGGAGCACCGGGTCGCGGCGGTCAAGCCGTCGCTGATGTGGCAGTTCGCCCGCTACGGCACGGCGATGGGCGACGCGCTGGGGGAGCGGACCTACCTCGCCGGGGAGGAGCCGACGATCCCCGACTTCCTGCTCGCGCATTGCTGCGGCTGGGCGCTGAGCCAGGAGTTCGAGCTGGACGACCGGCTGCGCGCGCACATGAACGCGATGCGGGCGCGGCCGGCGTTCCGGCGGGCGGTGGCGCGGGAGTGAACCGCTACCGCCCGGCCCAGGCCGCCGCCTGCCGCCCGGCCCAGGCCCCGGTGGCCAGGCAGGCGGTCAGCAGGTAGCCGCCCGTCGGGGCTTCCCAGTCCAGCATCTCTCCGGCCGCGAAGGTCCCCGGCCGATCGCGCAGCATGAGCGTATCGTCCACCGCGTCCCAAAGCAGCCCGCCCGCCGTGCTGATCGCCTCGTCCAGCGGGCGGGGACCGCGGAGGGGTACGGGCAGATGCTTGATCGCGGCGGCGGGGTCGGCGGGCAGGGGGCGCGCGAACTCCTGCAACAGCGCGATCTGCACCGGGGTCAGGCGAAGCGCCTTGCGCAGATGGTTCGCCAGGCTGTCCTTGCCGCGGCGGGCCAGCCGGGCGCGCACCTCCCCGACCGTCAGGTCCGGCTTGAGATCGAGCGCCAGCGCCGCGCCGTCGCGCAGCGCCGGCGTCAGCGGGTAGAGCCCGCCCCCCTCCAGACCGTGCCGCGACAGGGTGAACTCGCCGCGATGGGTCACGCCGTCGACGACGAGCCCGACGTTCTTGACCGGCGCTCCGAAGTGGCGGGCCATGTGCGGCGACCAGTCCACGACAAAGCCGACGTTCGACGGCGCGAAGGGGGCGACGCGGCCCGGCATCGCCGCCGTCCACGCGCCGTCCGACCCCAGCCTGCGCCAGGACGCGCCGCCCATGGCGAGCACCGTCGCATTCGCTTCCACCCGTGCGCCATCCTCGAAGGTCAGCGCATCGCCGTCCCATCCGGTCCAGCGCGCGCGCCTGTGCAGCGTCACGCCCAGCCCGTCCAGCCGCGCGAGCCAGGCCCGCAGCAGGGGCGAGGCCTTCATCGCGTCCGGGAAGACGCGACCGGTGGACCCCACGAAGGAGGTCTGCTCCAGCCCGTCCATCCAGGCGCGCACCTCGTCCGGGCCGAAGACGGCGATCATCGGGGCCAGAGACGCGGGGAGGACGGCGGCGAAACGCTCTTCCACCTTCGTGATGTTCAACCCAGATTTCCCGGCCATCAGGAACTTGCGCGCAGGGCTCGGCATCTGGTCGTAGACGTCCACGACACAACCTGCCCGCGCCGCGACCTCCGCCGCCATGAGCCCCGCGGGCCCCGCGCCGATCACCGCGATTCTTGTCCTGGGTGCCGTCCGATCCATCATCCGGCCCATGTCAGACGCCGGCGTCCCCGACCACCCGATTTGCGATCCGCCTGCGGCCAATCCTGCCGGATACGCCGCGGAGTCTGCATGACCTCATCCTCAAGCCGCGGGGCGGGACGGGAGGGCCGACGGTGCCGCCCCACCAGATCCCCCGCCTCATGGAGCAAACGCACCAAACGGTCCCAGCCTCCGGCATCATCGAACAGCCGCGGCTTCCGAGGCCGGCTGGCTCGGGCCCCCGAACTTGGGCCCGAGCCATGCGGGATTTGCACGGGAAGAGCAAAGTTCGGATGGCGCGGCGACGGACGTAGTTTCCATTGAGGGGAGCCTTGCGAGCGGATGCCGCGCATCGATGACCGGCGGGGTCTGGGCGGGATCGACCCCAACGGCCCGCGGTGGAGCGATACGGGGGTCCTTGCCCGGGTCGTGACGGATCCTGCTGCAGAGGCACCTGCCGACAGGACGATTTCGATCCTCTCCCGGGACTACACGGCGCGATGCCCTGCCGGGCAGTCATCGGGTTCATGTTCGGACGCCCGAAGGAACGCAGGCGCGTGGCAACCCACTCCGGCAGGTCTCCCGTCGTCTTCCTCCCGGCAGCCGTGCTCTTCCGGGTATGAGCCCCGAGGTCATTGGAGCAACGGGAATGTCCGCGCATACGAGAGCGGTCACATGATGCATGCTGAAAGAAAACGCGCGGAGATGTAGATTTACGGACTGCCGTCGGACCGGCGCAAGTTTTGACCCGCCGGGCATGGAGACAGGGTACAGCCCCCGCTTTCCCATCCGGAAGGCGAACGAACCTATGGCCCGGGACCGATGTCAGGCCGTCGGCTGTTCCTGATCCCGACCCTGCGTGTTCGATACGAGGGATCGAGGGTCGCGCAGGGGTCGACGTGTCAGCCGATCGGAAAGGGCTCCGTCGGGAGCCCTTTGTCGTAGTTCGCGATCGTCCGGTCCCGAGCTTCGCCCTCCGCCCGCCAGGCCCGCAGCGGGGGATGCGCCAGATGCGCCTCGACGTAGGCGCGCGCGTGATCGCCCACCGGCAGGTCGTAGCCCGCGATCCGCATGGCGACGGGAGCGTAGAAGGCGTCGGCCGCGGAATAGGCGCCGAAGAGCCAGGGACCGGGGCCGGCGGTCGCGCGTGCCGTGCCCCAGAGCAGTTCCAGCCGCGCGAGATCGGCGCGGACGGCGGCGTCCGGCGCGAAGCCCCGCCACCGGACCCGCAGGTTCATCGGGCAGGCGGCGCGCAGGGCGGCGAAGCCGGAGTGCATCTCGGCCACGAGCGAGCGGGCGAGGGCGCGCGCCTTTGGATCGACGGGCCAGTGGCCTGAGTCCGGGTGGCGCTCGGCCAGCCCTTCGGCGATGGCGATGCTGTCGGACCAGAGCGCACCATCCGCCGCGCGGGCCGCGGGGACGGTACGTGCGGGGGCCCAGGGGGCCAGGGCGTCCTTGAAGCCGTCGCGGTACATCTCGTTCAGCTCGACCCGGACGGGGATGTCGAAAGCCGCGAAGAGGAGCCATCCGCGCAGGCTCCAGGAGGAATAGGATCGGTCGCCGATCAGCAGGTCATAGGTCATGGGCGAAGGGGTTAGCACCGCGAGCATGCCGCGCCAACGGTTCGGCTCATACGAGGCGGTTGGCGTGCAGGGCGACGGGACCGTCCGGGGTGAGGTCGATGCGCGTCACGCTCAGGTTGTCGATCCTCTGCGCCAGTGCCTCGAACGGGGGCAGGCCGGTGGCGCGCGCCCATTGCGTCAGGATGGCCCCCATATGCGCGACGACGATGAGATCCGGCCCGGTGGCAAGCTCCGCGACCGCGGCGGTGACCCGGGCGGAGACGTCGTCCCAGCTTTCCCCGTTCGGGGCGCGCTGCGCGCCGGGCGTGTCGAAGAAGCTGCGCAGTTCGGGGCTGTCGATGGCATCGAAGGTTCGCCCGTCCCAGTCGCCATAGTCGAACTCGCGCAGGCCCGGATGGTGGGGCAGGCGGGGCCGGTCGCCTTGAAGCGCTGTGGCGGTGTCGGCGGCGCGGATCAGGTCGCTGCTGACGATGGGGGCGTGGGGGAGGGCGGATTCGAGCCGGGACAGGGCGTCGGTGTCCGACAGGTCCGCGGGCAGGTCGGTGCGGCCGACCATGACGCGGGCGTGGGTGGGGCCGTGGCGGATCAACCAGAGGCGGGTCACTTGAGCCGCTGCGGCAGGCCGGCGGTCACGAGGACGACCCGGTCGGCGAAGGCCGCGAGCCGCTGGTTCAGCTCCCCCTGCATCCGCTGGAAGCGCCGCGCGAGGGCGTTGTCGGGCGTCACGCCGCCGCCCACGTCGTTGGAGACGATCACGAACCGTGCGTCGGAACCGGCCATCGCGGCGAACCAGGCGTCCGCCGGGGCGCGCCAGTCGACATCGTCCATCAGCAGGTTCGTCAGCCACATCGTCGCGCAGTCGATCAGGACGACATCCCCGCCATCGAACGACGCACATGCAGTGGCCAGATCCACCGGCACCTCCGCCACCGTCCATGCCGGACCGCGCCGGGCTGCATGGGCGGCGACTTTCGCGCGCATCTCCGAGTCCAGGACGCGTGCGGTTGCGACATATCGCGCCGACCCGGGGCCGCGGGCGCAGTCCGCCTCTGCCCAGCGGGACTTACCTGACGCGGCATGGCCCAGGACAAGGGTCGCCCCGAAATTTTTCTCCATGGTAGAGGAACCCCTTGGACAGATAAGGCGTAGTGCGAATGTAAGTGCCTGCAAGAGGTCGATTCTGCGACCCGGGACACGCACCCAAGGGAGACTTCAGATGGCACTCGACTTCAACAGCGACACGTCCCTGTCCCGCCGCGCCATGAAGGCGGAGCTTCTGGATGCGGAGACGGAACTGCGTCTCGCCTACGCCTGGCGGGACGACCGCTGCGAGGAGAGCCTGCACCGGCTCATCACGGCATACATGCGGCTCGCGATCTCCATGGCGTCGAAGTTCCGCCGCTACGGCGCGCCGATGAACGACCTGATCCAGGAGGCGGGCCTGGGCCTGATGAAGGCGGCCGAGAAGTTCGACCCCGACAGGGGCGTCCGCTTCTCGACCTATGCCGTGTGGTGGATCAAGGCCTCGATCCAGGATTACGTGATGCGCAACTGGTCGATGGTCCGCACGGGCTCGACCAGCAGCCAGAAGTCGCTGTTCTTCAATCTGCGCCGGGTGCAGGCCCGCCTGGAGCGCGAGGCCTCGGCGGAAGGCATCGTGCTCGACCGTCAGACCATGCGCGAGAAGATCGCCACCGAAGTCGGCGTGCCGCTGCGCGACGTGGAGATGATGGAGGGACGGCTCGGCGGGTCGGATTTCAGCCTGAACGCGACGCAATCCTCCGAGGACGAGGGGCGCGAATGGATCGACGCGCTGGAAGACGATTCCGCGCAGGCGGACGAGACGGTGGCATTGGCGCATGACAACGCGATGCTGCGCGAATGGCTGTTGCACGCGCTGTCCGCGCTCAACGAGCGGGAGCGGTTCATCGTGCGCGAGCGCAAGCTGCGCGAGGACCCCCGGACGCTGGAATCGCTGGGCAACGAGCTCAAGCTCTCCAAGGAACGGGTCCGTCAGCTCGAGGCCGCGGCCTTCGCCAAGATGCGCAAATCGCTGGAAGCCGAGAGCAAGGAGGTTCTGGGCTTCCTGGTGTGAGGTGTGCTCTGATCTTGCTGGCGCTTGCGTACCTTGCGGGGACTGCCGCCAAGGCGGAGGACCTTCCGCCTGCGGATATCTACGTTCTGGGCGAGATCCACGACGACCCGGATCATCACGCCGAACAGGCGCGCATCGTCGCGGCACTCCGCCCGACGGCCGTGGTCTTCGAGCAGTTGACCGACGAGCAGGCCGACCGGATCACACCCGATACGGTGCGGACGGCGGCTGTACTCGGCCCGCTCCTCGACTGGGACGTCAGCGGCTGGCCCGACATCGCGATGTACGCCCCGATCATGGCGGCGAGCGATGCGGCGATCCGAGGCGCGGCGGGCGCGCCGGGAGATCTCTCGGCCTACGGTCTGAACGACGCGCTTCCGCCCGAGGAGCAGGCGGCACGGGAGGCGTTGCAGGCCGCCGCCCATTGCGATGCGCTGCCGGACGAGTTGCTGCCCGGGTTCGTCGCCCGTCAGCGGGAAACGGACGCGCAATTCGCTGCCCGCACGATCGCCGCCTTCGACGAGACTGGCGGCCCGGTCGTCCTCATCACCGGAAACGGCCACGCGCGCACCGACTGGGGCGTGCCGGCGGCCATCGCGCGGATCCGCCCGGAGTTGCGCGTGGCGGCCCTGGTGCAGGGCCCGGAGGGTGCCACGCCGCCCGCGGACGTGACGCGGCGCACCGACGCGGTGGCGCGCCCCGACCCCTGCGCGGCCTTCCGCTAGGGGCACGGACGTCCTAGGACGGGGCAATCGCGGAGGGGCCATGCTGACCGACCGAACCATCCTGCTGATCGTCGGCGGCGGCATCGCGGCGTTCCGCGCGCTGGAGGTGATCCGCCGGCTGCGCGAACGCGGGGCCACGGTCGTCCCGGTCCTGACCCGTGCGGCGGAGCAGTTCGTCACGCCGCTCTCGGTCTCCGCGCTCGCCGCCCGCAAGGTGCACCGGGATCTCTTCGATCTGACGGAGGAGGCGGAGATGGGGCATATCGAACTCAGCCGCTCCGCCGACCTGATCCTCGTCTGCCCGGCGACGGCGAACCTGATGTCGAAGATGGCGCAGGGGGGGGCCGACGATCTGGCCACGACGCTGCTGCTGGCGACGGACGCGCCTGTGATGCTGGCCCCTGCCATGAACGTGCGGATGTGGGAGCATCCCGCGACGCGGCGGACTCTGGAGGTCCTGCGCGGCGACGGGGTCGCGATCGTGGGGCCCGCAGAGGGCGCGATGGCCTGCGGCGAGTTCGGGGCGGGGCGGCTGTCGGAGGTGGCGGAGATCGTCGCCGCGGTGGAGGCGCATTTC
Source organism: uncultured Alphaproteobacteria bacterium (assembly GCA_963757495.1). Taxonomy (GTDB): domain Bacteria; phylum Pseudomonadota; class Alphaproteobacteria; order Rhodobacterales; family Rhodobacteraceae; genus Jannaschia. Next base: position 168,052 of record CAVWRZ010000016.1, on the reverse strand, counting down.
ACCGCCGGACCGCTTGCAGGGCGGCACGCGCTCGTCACGTCGGGGCCGACGCACGAACCCATCGATCCGGTGCGCTACATCGCCAATCGCTCGTCGGGCGCGCAGGGGAGCGCCATCGCCGTGGCGCTGCGCGATCTGGGGGCCCGCGTCACCTTCGTGACCGGGCCGGCGGACGTGCCGCCGCCGCCGGGTGTCGAGCTGCGCAGGGTGGAGACGGCGCGGGAGATGCTGGACGCGACCCTGGCCGCGCTGCCGGCCGACGTCGCGGTGATGGCCGCCGCGGTGGCCGACTGGCGGGTGGAGAACGCGAGCGGGTCGAAGATGAAGAAGGACGGCGGCGCTGCCCCGGCGCTGGAGTTCGCGGAGAACCCGGACATCCTGCGGACCGTCTGCGAAGGCCCGGACCGTCCCCGGCTGGTCGTGGGCTTCGCCGCGGAGACCGACGACGTCGTGGCCCATGCCACCGCGAAGCGCGCGCGCAAGGGCTGCGACTGGATCGTGGCGAACGACGTCTCGCCCGGCACCGGCATCATGGGCGGATCGGAGAACGCGGTGACGCTGGTGACGGAGGCGGGCGCGGAGGCCTGGCCGCGGTTGACGAAGGCGGAGACCGCGCGCCGGCTCGCCGCCCGGATCGCGGAGGCGCTGGCGTGACCGTGACCGTCCGGGTCTCCCGCGCCGAGGGAGCCGACCCCGGCCTGCCGCTGCCGGGCTACGCGACCGATGGCGCGGCCGGGGCAGACCTGCGCGCCGACACCGGCGGAGACGTCGTCGTGCTGGCCCCCGGGGAGCGGCGGCTGATCGGCACCGGGCTGCGCATCGCGCTGCCCGAGGGCTACGAGATGCAGGTCCGGCCGCGGTCGGGCCTCGCGCTGCGCCACGGGATCACGCTGGTCAACGCGCCGGGCACCATCGACGCCGACTACCGTGGTCAGGTGGGGGTGATCCTCGTCAACCACGGAGACGCCCCCTTCGAGGTCACGCATGGAATGCGGATCGCGCAGGCGGTCGTGGCACCCGTCGTGCGCGCGACCTTCGACCTCGTCGATGCGCTGGAGGAGACCGCGCGCGGTCCCGGCGGGTTCGGTTCGACGGGGTCCGGCGCATGATGCTCGTTCTGATCCTCGCCGCCGGCATCTGGGGGTTGGGGGTCTTCCTCAAGACGCCGGTGCAGGCGCGCCTCCTGATGCTGGCGCTGCTCTACGTCGCCGTCCTCTTCGTGCAGTTCGCGCTCTACGACGGGCATCCGCTGCGCGAATCGCTCGGCGGCTCTCCGGGGCAGTGGCTGGTGTTCGGCGGCATGGTCGCCGCCATCCTGATCTATCGTCGCGTGCTGGGGCGCGTGCGCACGAAGGCGCAGGCGCTGGAGACAAAGCGGAACGAGTCCGATCCGCCGCCCCCGACCGGCCCGTTCAGCGAGGTGGAGCTGGAACGCTACGCCCGCCACATCGCCCTGCGGGAGATCGGTGGTCCGGGGCAGCGTGTGCTCAAGGACGCGCGGGTGCTCGTGATCGGCGCGGGGGGGCTCGGCTCCCCGGTCCTGCTCTACCTCGGGGCGGCGGGTGTCGGCACGCTGGGGGTGATCGACGATGACGTCGTCTCGTTGTCGAACCTGCAGCGGCAGATCGTGCATACCGACGCGCGGGGCGGCCAGCCGAAGGTCTTTTCGGCGGAGACGGGCGTGCGCGCGATCAATCCGCACGTCACGCTGCGCCCCTACAACCGCCGGCTGACCGCCGAGATCGCCGGCGACCTGATCGCAGACTACGACCTGATCGTGGACGGGTCCGACAATTTCGCCACGCGGGAGATCGTGAATGCGGCGGCGGTCGCGGCCGGCACGCCGCTGCTGTCGGGCGCGATCACCCAGTGGGAGGGGCAGGTGACGCTGTTCGATCCGGCGCGCGGCACACCCTGTCTGACCTGCCTGTTCCCGGCCGCCCCTGCTCCGGGCCTCGCCCCGTCCTGCGCGGAGGCGGGGGTGATCGGCGCGCTGCCTGGGATCGTGGGCTCGATCATGGCGCTGGAGGCGATCAAGGAGATCACCGGGGCCGGCACCTCGTTGCGCGGGACGTTGCTGCTTTGGGACGGGCTGGACGCGGACATGCGGCGGGTGAAGATCGCGCGGCGGCCGGGCTGCGCGACCTGCGGGAGCGTCTGAGCGCAATACGCTTCGGCATCGTTCAGAACCGACAGGTGTGCCGCGAAGGTCTTACCGTCGAAGGCGTGACCGCCGCGTTCATCACGCGCGAAAAGATTTTCGGACGACCCACTTCCGCCCGGCGCGAAGAGTGATACATGCATTTCAGAAATTACTGAAATGATCGACATGACGCTGACGCCGCTGCAACAGGACTTCATCTGGCACTTCGGGGAGATGGGAAGCCGATGGGGGATGAACCGCACGGTCGGTCAGATCTATGCCCTCCTCTTCCTGTCCCGCGATCCGCTCAACGCCGAGACGATCACGGCGAAGCTGCGGATCAGCCGGTCGAACACGTCGATGGGGCTGAAGGAGTTGCAGGCCTGGAATCTCGTGCGGGTGCGGCATGTCGAGGGCGACCGGCGCGACTACTTCACCACGCCCGATGATCTCTGGGAGATCGTTCGCACGCTCGTGGCCGAGCGGCGCAAACGGGAGGTGGACCCGACGCTCACGCGGCTGCGCGAGCTGGAGATGGCCGGGCCGCAGGGTGACCCCTACGCGGAGGCCAGGATCGCCGAATTGCGCGAGATGATCGAGATGATGACCCAGTTCCACGACGAGATGAACCGTCTGGAGACGGAGCGTCTCGTACAGTTGATGACGATGGGCCGGAAGCTGGGCGGAATGCTCGACAAGGCCCCGCGGTTGAACCCGTTCCGGAGGAAGACGACATGATGGACACCCTGATCCTGAGCCGCATCCAGTTCGCGGCCAACATCTCGTTCCACATCCTCTTCCCGACGATCACCATCGCGCTCGGCTGGTTCCTGCTGTTCTTCAAGCTGCGGTTCCAGTGGACCGGCGAGTTCAAGTGGATGGAGGCCTACCGCTTCTGGGTGAAGGTCTTCGCGCTGTCCTTCGCCATGGGCGTCGTCTCCGGCATCACCATGTCGTTCCAGTTCGGCACCAACTGGCCCGGGTTCATGGAGACGGTGGGCAACATCGCCGGGCCGCTGCTCGCCTACGAGATCATGACCGCCTTCTTCCTGGAGGCCGTGTTCATCGGCATCATGCTCTTCGGCTTCTCCCGCGTGCCGGGATGGCTGCACACGCTGGCGACGTTCCTCGTGGCGTTCGGCACGACGATGTCGACGTTCTGGATCATCGTCCTGAACTCCTGGATGCACACGCCGCAGGGGTTCGAGATGATCGACGGCGTGGCCCATGCGACCGACTGGTGGGCGATCGTGTTCAACCCGTCGATGCCCTACCGCTTCGTGCACATGCTGCTGGCCTCGGGCCTCACGGTGGCCTTCCTGATCGCCGGCATCTCGGCGCTGCGCTGGCTCGCCGGGGACCGCAAGGAGAGCGTGCGCTCCTCGATGCGGGCGGGGCTGATCTTCGGCGCGCTGCTGATCCCGGTGCAGATCTTCGCGGGCGACCTGCACGGGCTGAACACGCTGGAGCACCAGCCCGCCAAGGTGGCCGCGATGGAGGGCAACTGGGAGACGGGGGGCAACGTGCCGCTGGTGCTCTTCGCCCTGCCCAACGAGGAGACGCGGTCCAACGACTTCGAGATCGCGATCCCGAACCTCGCCTCGATCATCCTGACCCACTCCGCCGACGGCGTGGTGCCGGGCCTCAACGACTTCGTGGCCGAGGACGGCACCGTCCTGCATCCGCCCGTCGGCAAGGTCTTCTGGTCCTTCCGCGTCATGGTCGGGACCGGCATGGCGATGCTGCTGCTGTCCTGGGGATCGGTCGCGCTGATGGCGCGGCGCAAGCGCAGGGGCAAGCGCCTGCAGATCGACCGGCTGCCGCGGATCCTGCTCTACGCGCTCGTGCCGATGGCGCTCTCGGGCTGGGTCGCCACGCTGGCCGGCTGGTACACGACCGAGATCGGCCGGCAGCCCTGGCTCGTGCATGGCGTGATGACGACCGAGATGGCCGTGGCCGACGTGCCGGCCCCGCTCGTGCTTTCGACGCTGATCGGCTACCTCGTCGTCTATGCCGCGCTGCTGTGTGCCTATATCGGCGTGATCGTCTATCTCGCGCTCAAGGCCCGGCATGACGAGCCGCTCGAAAGCCTGACGCCCGCCTCCGGCGAGGCCATCGTCGACGTCATCTCGCGGGAGGACCGCGGCGGCGCGGTGCCCGCGGAATGACGATCATGGAGCTGTTCGGATACCCGCCCGAAACCTGGCTGCCCTTCGTCTTCGCGGCGCTCATGGGCGGGTCGATCCTGCTCTACGTCGTGCTCGACGGCTACGACCTGGGCGTGGGCATCCTCACGCCCTTCGCGACGGACGAGGCGGAGAAGGACATGATGGTCGCCTCCATCGGGCCGTTCTGGGATGCGAACGAGACCTGGCTGGTGCTCGCCATCGGCCTGCTGCTGGTCGCCTTCCCCTCGGCGCACGGGCTGATCCTCTCGACGCTCTACCTGCCGGTGTTCTTCCTGCTGATCGGACTGATCCTGCGCGGCGTGTCCTTCGAGTTCCGCGTGAAGGCGCGGGCGAAGTACAAGGGGTTCTGGAACTGGATGTTCTTCGCGGGCTCGCTGATGGCGACCCTCGCGCAGGGCTTCATGCTCGGCCTCTACGTCATGGGCCTGGACAAGACGCCGGGCACGTCTGCTCTTCGCGGTGCTGTGTTCGCTGGCGCTGACGGTGGGATATGCCTTCATCGGGGCGACCTGGCTCATCCTGAAAGGGGAGGGACGGTTGCAGGTGAACGCCGTTCGCTGGGCCAAGGAGTGCATCTGGGGGCTGGTGGTCGGCATCGGGGCGATCTCGCTCGCCTCCCCGCTGGTCTCCGCCCGGATCTGGGAGAAGTGGACGACGTTCCCCTCGTTCCTCTACCTCGCCCCGCTGCCGATCCTGTCGCTGGCGTTGCTGGCGCTGCTCTGGCGGTCCTTCGCGCATCTTCCCGGCGAGAACGACCGATGGGCCTGGGCCCCGTTCACCGCCGCACTGGGGCTCTTCACGCTGGCGTTCCTGGGCCTCGCCTACAGCTTCTACCCTTACGTCGTGCCCGAGCGGCTCACGATCTGGGAGTCGGCGAGCGCGCCCGAAAGCCTGTTCATCATCCTGATCGGAGCCTGCTTCGTGGTGCCGACGATCCTCGGCTACACGGCGCTCGCCTACTGGGTGTTCCGCGGCAAGGCGCGTTCGCTGCGCTACGACTAGGCGGCGGAAGCGGCGCGGCGGGCCGGGTCCGCCGCTTCGACGGGGACGAGCGCGCGCACCAGATCGCGCATGTTCAGCAGGCCGATCTGCCGGTCGCCGTCCATCACGCGGTAGTTCAGGCTGGTGTCCCCCCCGGACATGGCGATCACCGACTCGAGGTTCTGCATCGGCCCCACGTCCCCGGCGATGTTCATTCCGGGCTGGTCCGTCTTCTTCATGATGGAGCGCACCCGCAGGACCCGGGCGCGGTTGATGTCGGCGATGAAGTCGATGATGTAATCGTCGTTCGGGTTGAGCAGGATGTCCTGCGGCTCGCCCTGCTGGACGACGGCCCCGTCCTTCAGGATGACGAGGTGATCGGCCAGCTTGAGCGATTCGTCGAGGTCGTGGGTGATGAAGACGATGGTCTTCTTGCAGCTCGCGCTGCAGCTCCAGCAGCAGGTCCTGCATGTCGGTTCGGATCAGCGGGTCGAGCGCGCTGAAGGCTTCGTCCATGAGCATGATCTCGGAGTCCGAGGACAGGGCGCGGGCGATGCCGACGCGCTGCTGCATCCCGCCCGAGAGTTGACCGGGGTAGTAGTCGTCGTAGCCCCCGAGCCCGACCCGTTCGAGCCACTTGTTGCCCTCGGTGTCGGCGATCTCCGTCGACTCCCCGCGCACGCGGCGCGACATGCCGGCGTTGGCCAGAACCGTCTGGTGGGGGAAGAGCGCGAACTTCTGGAACACCATCGACATCGTGTTCTGCCGCAGTTCCGCCAGCCGGGCGGGACCATAGGCCAGCACGTCCTCCCCGTTGACGATGACCTCACCGGCGGTCGGGTCGATCAGCCGGTTGAGGTGCCGGATCAGGGTGGACTTGCCCGACCCCGACAGCCCCATGATGACGGTGATCTCGCCCTCGCGGATGTCGACGTTGATGTCCTGCAACCCGAGGACGTGATTGTGCTGCGCCAGAAGCTCCGGCTTGCCCAGCCCGTCCTTGACGTAGCCCATCATCGCCTTCGGGTCGGTCCCGAAGATCTTGTAGAGGTTGCGGATGGAGATCTTGACGGCATTTTCCATCAGCGTGCACTCGTGTCGATGCGGCCCAGCGCGGCCTTGGTGGCGCGGTCCAGCAGGACCGCGAGGAGGACGATGCAGAAGCCCGCGACGAGGCCGACGCCCAGTTCCAGGTTCCGGATGCCGGCGAGGACCTTGACGCCCAGACCCGGCGCGGAGACCAGCGAGGCGATCACGACCATGGCGAGCGACATCATGATGGTCTGGTTGATGCCGGCCATGATGTTGGGCAGCGCCAGCGGGATCTGCACGCCCCAGAGCTTCTGGCGCGAGGACATTCCGAACGCGTCGGCCGCCTCGATCACGTCCTTGTCCACCAGCCGGATGCCGAGGTCCGTCAGCCGGATCACGGGAACGATGGCGTAGAGGATGATGGCGATGCCGTAGAGCTTGGACTCGGTGACCGAGAACAGGAAGATCAGCGGCACCAGATAGACGAAGGTCGGCAGCGTCTGGAGCATGTCGAGTATGGGGATCGTGCCCCGTTGCAGCAGGTTCGAGCGCGACATGGCGATGCCGATGGGCACGCCGATGAGCGACCGCGATGATCGTGCAGACGAAGACGATGGACAGCGTCATGATCGCGTCGTCGTAGTAGTCGATGAACGCCATGAAGCAGAAGGCCGCCGCGACGAAGGCGGTGACGCCGGCACGCCGGGTGGCGAACCAGGTGATCGCCACGAGGAGCGGGATCATGATGAACCAGGGAATGACCTGGAAGAGTTCGAGCGCGAAGTCGAGCATCCAGGACAGCGGCTGCGTGATCGGATCGAGCACGACCTTGAGCGGGTCCTTGATGGCGAGGAAGCCCTGTTCGACCGCCTCCGTCATGTCGCGGGAGCGGGGGATCGCGGAGCAGGACTTGTTGAGCGCGTCGAGCGAGGGGAACGGCGTCTCCAGCAGCGGCACGCCGGGGTCGGGCGCGCCGGGGGCGACCTCGGTCCCGTTCGCGCGGGCGAGCAGTTCGGCCATCGTCATCGGCCCGTCCGTCTTGCCGCCGCCGCACCAGCCGCCGAGGCCGATCGCCTCGAAGAATCCGTCATAGGTCGCCATGGTTCTGTCCCATCGGTCGTTGCTCTTGGGGGCTCATCCTACCCCGTCTTCGGTCGTCCATAACGGGAAACGGGCCCCGCAAGGCCCGTTTCTGTCGTATCGGCTACTGCAGCAGCGCCGCCAGCTTCTCGCGGGCCTCGTCGCTGACCCACTCCTGCCAGGTGTCCTGATACGTCGTCAGAAAGTAGACCGCGGCTTCCTCGGCGGAGGCGTTGTTCTCCTCCTGCCAGGCCAGGATGTCACCCATCTCGTCGTTGGTGAACGACACGTTGCTCATCAGCGCGGCGATGGCCGGCTGGCGCTCCTCGAAGTCCGCGGTGACCACCGTCTTGACCGGTCCGACCGGATAGGACGACAGGCCGATGTCCTCGCAATCCGGATCGGCGTTGCAGGTGTGGGCCTCCTCGTTGAACGGCCCCAGGTCGACCGAGACCATCTCGTACTTGCCCAGCACCGATGTCGGGGCCCAGTAGTAGCCGAGCCAGGGCTCCTCGTTCTCGAAGGCGGAGGCGATGGAGGTCGCCATCGTCTCGCCGGAGCCGTGCTGGAAGACTTCGAAACCGTTCCCTTCGAGATCGACCGCGCGGATGATCCCGGCGTTGATGTTCTTGCAGCCCCAGCCCTCGGGGCACTGGTGGAACAGGCCGCCGACAAGCTCGGGGTTGGCGAGCAGACCTTCCAGCGTGGCCAGTTCGGGATGCTCGTCCACGACGTATTTCGGGATCCACCAACCTTCGACGCCGCCGTCAGACAGCACGTCGGTCAGTGTCACGATGGTGCCGGCCTCCGACATCTCGGTGTAGGTCGGCGCGCCGTTGGTCCACATCTCGGTGACGATGTCGGGCGTGCCCGTTTCGGCGACGGAGGCCAGCGCGGGCGTGGTCGACGACGGGATCGTCGTCACGTCACAGCCGTAGCCCTGCTCCATCAGGAACTTCGACACGGCGGTGACCACGGCCGAGGAGGCCCAGTTCATCTCCGTGATGGTGATCTCGCCGCAGGTATCCTGAGCCTTGGCGGCTCCGGCGAATGCGGTCGCCGCGACGGCCGTCGAAATAAGCAACTTCTTCATTTGTTCATGTCTCCCTGTGTGGATGTCCGACCCACCATGAGATGGCCGCCGGTGCCGCCCCTGTCCGGGCGACGCATTCGAACCCGGGTTCATCTCGACCGGGTATCCCTCGAGGGTTGCAAGGCAGGGGTCGGAGGTCAACCGGATTGTCGGAGATCCCCAGTGCGTTGTTCAGGAACGCTTTTCCACTCTTACGACACCTCTCGACGGACGAGGCTCCTTCCGCCCGCCCCTACGTAAAGGCGGCCCGCCGGTCTCCCGGCGGGCCCTTCGCGTGGAACTCTACTGCAGGAGCGTCGACAGTTTTTCGCGCGCGTCGTCGTTGACCCACTCCCGCCAGACGTCGGGGTAGCTGCTGAGGAAATAGACGGCCGACTCCTCGACGGACGCGCTGTTGTCCTCCTGCCAGGCCAGCACCTCGCCCATCTGCGCGTTGGTGAACTGCACCTTGTTGAGCAGCTCCGCGAGGTCCGGGTGTTCCTCCTGGAACGTCGTGGTGACGACCGTCTTGACCGGCACGACGGGGTAGGACGTCATGCCGACCTCCTCGCAATCGGGATTCGAGTTGCAGTCGAAGGTCGTCTGATCGAACGGGCCGAGGTCGATCTGCGTCATATCGTACTTGCCGAGGATGCTCGTCGGCTCCCAGTAGTAGCCGAACCAGGGCTCTCCGTTCTCCACCGCCGAGGCCATGGAGGTCGCCAGCGTCTCGCCGGAGCCGTGCTGGAACACTTCGATCCCGGCCGCCTCGAAGCCGGCCGCCTCGGCGTAGGCCGTCGCCGTGTTCTGGCAGGCCCAGCCATCGGGGCAGGAATGCAGCCGGCCGCCGACGAGCTCGGGGTTGGCGAGCACGCCTTCGATGGTCGCGAGTTCGGGGTGCGCCTCGACGAGGGACGCCGGCAGGTAGAAACCCTGCACGCCGCCGTCCGTCAGCACATCGGTGAGCGTGACGATCGTGCCCGCCGCCGACAGCTCGTCGTAGCCCGGATTGCCGTTGGTCCAGACCTCGGTGACGATGTCGGGCTGGCCCGTCTCGGCGACGGAGACCATCGCCGGCGTCGTCGCCGACGGGACGGCGGAGACGTCGCAGCCGTAGCCCTGCTCCATCAGGAACTTCGCGACGTTGGTCACGATGGCGGCCGAGGCCCAGTCCATCTCCGTGATAGAGACCTCGCCGCAGGCGGCGGCGTCCTGTGCGAATGCGGTGCCGGCGAGCGCCGTTGCGGCGGTGGCGGCAAGTGCCGTGGTGGTTAGGAATCTCTTCATGGGTCCACATCTCCTCGATGGGTAGCCGTCGAAACGGCCCCGACGCGGCACCGTCGACCCATATCGGGCCGACCCCCGCCGCGCGGATAGCTTCCGAAGCTGACAAAGCCGGAGGCCGGCGTCAACAGACCTCCGCGGGCCGCGACGACCGGCCGCGCCCCATCCGGTCAGATCGCGACGTCCACGTCCGGGAGGTTGAGCGCACGGATCAGGTCGCGGACCTCCTGCCGGGCGGCGATGTTGCTGAGGTTCAGGCTGGAGATGCCGATGTCCTTGAGGTCCAGCAACGTCATCCCTTTGGGGAACAACTCGCGGAAGATCACCCGTTCGGTGAACCCGGGGGCCACGCGGAAGCCGATGCGGCTCGACAGGTCCTCCAGCGCCTGCCCCATCTTGCGCTTGTTGTGCATCTCCTGCGCGCCGAGACGGTTGCGCAGAACGATCCAGTCGATGGGCTTGCGCCCCGCCTGCGCCCGCTGCTGGCGCGCGCCCCAGACCATCTCGGAATAGACCGACGGGCCCGTGACCTTGCCCGTCTCGGGGTCGACACGGGCCAGCAGGTCGAAGTCCACGAAGCTGTCGTTGAGCGGCGTGACCAGCGTGTCGGCGAGCCCGTGGGCGACCTGGCTCAGCCGGGTGTGGTTGCCCGGGCAGTCGATGACGACGAAGTCGACGGTGTCGCGCAACCTGTCGACGGCCAACGTCAGGGAGGCGTCGAACGGGTTCTCCCCCTCGGCGAGGTCCGCGCGATCGACCTTCGGAAGCAGCGTGACGTCCGGGGTCGGCAGATGGGCACCGTGCCGGGCATTGTAGTCCGCGCGGTTCTCCAGATACCGCGTGAACGTCCGCTGCCGCAGGTCGAGGTCGATCACGCCGACGCGCAACCCAAGCCGCGCCAGGGCCGTGGCGGTGTGCATGCAGGTGGTCGACTTGCCGGACCCGCCCTTCTCGTTTCCGAAGACGATGATATGCGCCATGGACGTGCCCTCCGCCCGTCCGCCGGGCCACGCCGCTCTCTAGGTGGTATCTCGCCCGATGCCCAGAAAGCACCGGGATTGCGCCCGCAATTTCCCGGACGTCCGAACGCAGAGGGGCCGCCCGGAGGCGACCCCTGATCGTCGACGCGGGCGGTGGGCTCAGAAGCCGAGGCCGGCGTACTTGTTCTTGAACTTCGACACGCGGCCGCCGGTGTCCATGAGCCGCGAGGTCCCGCCGTTCCAGGCCGGGTGCACCGAGGGGTCGATGTCGAGCGACAGCTGGTCGCCCTCCGAGCCCCAGGTCGACTTCATCTGGACGACCGTGCCGTCGACCAGCTTGACGTCGATGGCATGGTACTCGGGATGCAGTTCCTTCTTCATCGGGTCTCTCCTCAGCTGGCTTTGGGGGCGCGGTAGTTCGTCTGCTCGACGATGCGCGCCGACTTCCCGCGACGGGTGCGCAGATAGTACAGCTTCGAGCGGCGGACGCGGCCGCGGCGCACGACGACGATGCTCTCGATGTTGGTGGAATGGAGGGGGAACACGCGCTCCACGCCCTCGCCGAAGGAGATCTTGCGGACCGTGAACGCACCGGCGATGCCGGACCCGTTCTTGCGGCCGATACAGACGCCTTCGTAGTTCTGCACGCGGGTGCGCGTGCCTTCCGTGACCTTGAAGCCGACGCGCAGCGTGTCGCCTGCCTTGAAGTCGGGAAGGTCGTGGCCGAGGGCGGCGACTTGTTCCGCCTCGATCTGAGCGATCAGGTTCATGAGAACCCTCCTGATGATACGCGCGGTTTGCCCGCGGATGATGTCCTGCACCGATGGTGCGGCTCTTGTTTTCACGCGCGAAGAGCGTCCCGGCGGGCCGGGGCGGTACGTGCTGCGCGGGCGATAGCGCGAGTCGCGCCATGGCGCAAGTGTGGGGCGTCAGCCCCGGTCGCCCTGCCGTGCCCATAGGTCGGGTCGCCGCTCCCGGGTCAGCGCCTCGGCCTGCGCGCGCCGCCATGCCGCGACGCGACCGTGGTCCCCGGACGTCAGGACCTCGGGGATCGTCCGTCCCATCCATTCGGCGGGCCTGGTGTATTGCGGATGCTCCAGCAGCCCGTCGGAGAAGCTTTCGTCCTCGGTCGAGGCCATGTTCCCGAGCACACCTGGCAGCAGCCGGACGGTCGCGTCGAGCAGCGCCATCGCGGCGATCTCCCCGCCGGTCAGGACATAGTCCCCGATCGAGACCTCCCGCATGTCGAAATGGTCCAGCACCCGCTGGTCCACCCCCTCGAACCGTCCGCAGAGCAGCGTGACGCCGGGACCGGCGGCCAGATCCCGCGCCATGGCCTGATCGAAGGGACGGCCGCGGGGGCTGAGGTAGAGCATCGGGCCGGGGCCGCGCGCATCGTTCAGGGCTGCGGCCACGACGTCGGCGCGCAGGACGAGCCCCGCGCCTCCGCCCGCGGGCGTGTCGTCGACCTTGCGGTGCCGACCCTCACCGTAGCGGCGCAGGTCGGTCGTGCGAAGCGACCAGAGCCCCTTGTCGTGCGCGGTTCCGGTGAGGCTGTGCCCGAGCACGCCGGGAAAGGCTTCGGGGAAGAGCGTGACGACGTCCGCCTGCCAGGCGGTCGGGCGGACCGGGGCCTCGTCCATCAGGTCGCGCGGCTGCAGGGCCGCGCGGATGGACTTCTGGCCGTGGGAGCGGGTGGGCGCGGACATGCCCGCCCCTAGCGCAGGGACGGGCGGGGGGGAAGCGTCAGGCGATCGCGATGATGCCGAGGACGACGAGCAGGAAGATGACGAGCGCGATGACGATCAGGATCTTCGCCCCGGTCAACGCCATCCCGGAGACACGCCCCATTCCGAGGAAGGCCGCGATGGCGGCGATGGCGAGCAGAATGAGGATCCAACCGATCATGACGATCTCCTTGAGAACAGATGTGGTCGACGAAACGCCGCGCTGTGCCTGTCGGTTCCCGGGGCCGGTCAGTCCGGTGCCGCATCGCCTTCGCCGGGCATCAGCCCATAGGGCAGATCGACGACGATGCGCCGCGCCCGCAGATCGACGGTGGGGACGATCTCGGAGGTGAAGGGGAGCAGGATCGTCGTGCCCGCCACCCGCACCTCGAGCAGGTCGCCGGCCCCGTGGTCGTGGACGGCATGGACCGGTCCGAGCACTGCGCCGCCGGTATCCACGACGTCGAGCCCGATCAGGTCGGAATGGTAGAACTCGTCGTCGGGCAGGGCGGGCAGCGCGTCGCGGTGCGCCCAGAGGCGTTGGCCGCGGAGCGCATCCGCCGCCTCCTTGTGCGGCACGCCCGACAGGCGGACCGCATAGCCGCCCTTCACCGCGCGGATGACGGTGAGCTTCGCCGTGCCGCCCGAGTCGAAAGTGACCGGACCGTAGTCGCCGATGGCGCTGGGGTCGGCGCAGAAGCTCTTCACGCGGGCCTCCCCGCGGACGCCGTAGCTGCCCATCACGGCCCCGAGGCAGACGTGGTCCTTCACGACGCGGCCACGACGAACGCGACCGCACCGATGGCGAGCATGCCGGCCCCGGCCAGCCGCGCGGGGTGGGACCGGGTCTGGATCACCGCGACGACGGCCGCGACGAGGGCGAGGCAGCCGAGGGCCAGGAGGGGGACGAAGAGATGCGGCAGGCATGGGCGAAGGGCGTCGGGGCGGATGCGGGATCCGCCCGGACGTGCCGGTCAGGCGGTGGTTTCTTCGGCTGCGGCCTCTTCGGCGGGGGCCTCGTCGACGGGCTCGGGAGCGGGGGCGTTCCGGGCCTCCTCGGCGGCGGCTTCGGCGGCTTCGGCCTTGTCGGACTTCTCCTTGGCGCGGTCCTGCGCGGCCTTGCCCGGCGTGCCCTTCTTGGCGTTCGCGCGCTCCTTCTTCGGCAGCACGTCGGCGGCCTCCAGGAAGCGGGAGACGCGGTCGGTGGGCTGCGCCCCCTGGTCGAGCCAGTACTGCACGCGCTCCATGTTCATCTTCACGCGCTCCTCGGAGTCCTTGGCGAGCAGCGGGTTGTAGGTGCCCAGCTTCTCGATGAAGCGGCCGTCGCGGGCCATGCGGCTGTCGGCGGCGACGATGGAGTAGTGCGGGCGCTTCTTGGAACCGCCGCGGGCAAGTCTGATCTTCATGGCCATGATGGATAATCCTTCGGTTTGGGTGTCTTACGATTGATGACGTTCGTGGTGGTGAATGACTTCCTCGATGATGAAGGCGAGGAATTTCTTGGCGAACGCGGGGTCGAGCCCTGCGTCCTGGGCGAGCGTTTCGAGCCGGGCGATCTGCGTCGCCTCCCGGTCCGGATCGGAGGGGGGAAGGGCGTGCAGGGCCTTGAGCCGGCCGACCGACTGGGTATGCGCGAAGCGTTCGGCGAGCGTGTAGACCAGCACCGCGTCGAGGCGGTCGATGCTGGCGCGGTGGTCGGCGAGCAGGGTGGCGGCGTCGGTCATGCGGCCCCCCGGAACGGGTGCGCCGGACGTATGGCGGGACGTGCCGCAACGGGTATGATCGGGAGCATACCTTCCGGACGCACCGGTCGAGGCGCTAGGAGGCGGGATGGTGCATTCATGCGAAGGCCTCTCGCGGATGCCGCCAGACCGCGATGCCGTCGCCGCAGGTCGTGCCGTCGGGCACCGCGTCCAGCCGGGCGGCGAGGCGTTCGGACCGGACGTGACCGGTCGGAATGTAGCTGACGAGGGAGGGGACGGCGAGCGGCCCCCAGGCGAAGGCGCGGGCCGCGCGGGCGGCTTCGTGGGCGAGGCCCATGCCCTCGAAGGCATCGACCAGCAGCCAGCCGAGCTCGTGCTCCCGGTCGCCGGGTTCGCAGCCGATGAGGACGAAGCCCGCGACGTCCGCGTTCCGGGTCTCGACCGTCCACATGCCATGGCCGCGCAGCAGCCAGGTGGCGGTCATCAGGCAGAAGTCCGACCAGCTCTCGGCCTCCGTCCAGGGACCGCCGACGAAGCTGCCGCGGTCGCTGCCGGTGATGGAATGGAGCGCGTCGAAATCGGTCAGCCGCGGCGCGCGCAGCCGGGTGCGCGGCGTGGTCAGGACGGGGACGATCGCCTCCAGCGCCGCGGCGCGGGCGGCGGCGGGGGGCGTGACGGGGATGGCGACGGGGGCGATCATGCGGCGGCCCCGGGGGAGGGATGCCGCCAGATGGTCATGTCGCCGTAGACCGCATGGGTGAAGGTGCCGTCGGGGCGGCAGCCGAGGCGGCGGGCGAGCGCCTGCGACCGGGTGTTGGCCTCGCCGATGAGGCTGATGATCGTGGACCAGCCAAGGGTGTCGTAGGCGAAGGTCCGGGCGGCGAGGGCGGCCTCCTGCGCGATGCCGCGGCCTTCGGCCTGCGTGAAGACGGACCAGCCAAGCTCCGCCTCGGGCCAGTCGTCGGGATGATGGATGCCGACGATTCCGAGCGGCGCGTCCTCGCCCGTGAGCGTCACGATCCAGCGGCCGTAGCCGCGCAGGAGCCATTGTCCGGCGATGGCCGCCAGTTGGCCCCAGGCGGGGGCGCGTTCGATGGGGCCGCCCAGATGCGCCATCTGCCGACTGGCGCGGAACTCGGCGAAGGCGTCGAAGTCCGCGGCGCGGGGCGCGCGCAGGGTCAGGCGCTCGGTCACCAGCGTCGGGATGTGCAGGTCGGTTCCGCTCACTTCTTGCGGCCCATCATGCCGGCGGGGGGCGTGAAGCCGCCGGGCATGCCGGGCATCTTGCCCATGCTCCCCAGCTGCTTGGCCGCGGCCTCCATCGCGGCCGGGTCCATCTGCGACGGGTCGGGCATGCCACCCTTGCCGCCCATCGCCGCCATGGCGCGCTTGAGCATGCCGCCCTTGCCCATCTTCTTCATCATGTCGGCCATCTGCCGGTGCATCTTGAGGAGCGTGTTGAGCTCCTGCACCTGCAGGCCCGCGCCGGCGGCGATGCGCTTCTTGCGGCTGGCCTGGAGCAGGGCGGGCTGGGCGCGCTCGCGCTTCGTCATCGAATCGATCAGGGCGATCTGGCGCAGCAGGATGCGGTCGTCGATGCCGGCCTTGTCCATCTGCTTGGCCATCTTGCCCATGCCGGGCATCATGCCCATCATCCCCTCCATGCCGCCCATCTTCTGCATCTGCTGAAGCTGGCCCTTGAGGTCGTTCATGTTGAACAGACCCTTCTGGAACCGCTTCATCATGCGTTCCTGCGCCTCGACGTCCGCCGTCTCCTGCGCGCGCTCCACCAGCGCCACGATGTCGCCCATGCCGAGGATGCGGCCGGCGATGCGGTCGGGCTCGAAGCTCTCCAGCGCGTCCATCTTCTCGCCCGTGCCGACGTAGCGGATCGGGTGGCCGGTGACGGCGCGCATCGAGAGGGCCGCGCCGCCGCGCCCGTCACCGTCCATCCGGGTCAGGACGACGCCGGTGATGCCGACGCGGGCGTCGAACTCCTCGGCCACCTCGACCGCCACCTGACCGGTGAGCCCGTCGACGACGAGGAGCGTCTCGCGCGGGGAGACGGCGGCGTGGACCTGCGCCACCTCGTCCATCAGCGCCTGGTCGATCTGGAGCCGGCCCGCGGTGTCGAGGAGGTAGACGTCGTAGCCACCGAGACTGGCCTGCTGCTTGGCGCGCTTCGCGATGTCGACGGGCTTCTGGCCGAGGACGATGGGGAGCGTGTCCACGCCGATCTGGGCACCCAGGATGGCGAGCTGCTCCATCGCGGCGGGGCGGTTCACGTCGAGCGAGGCCATGAGCACGCGCTTGCCCTCGCGGTCGTGCAGGCGCTTGGCGATCTTGCCGGTGGTGGTCGTCTTGCCCGAGCCCTGCAGCCCGACCATCAGGATCGGGGCGGGGGGGTTGTCGATCTTGAGGGGGGCGATGCCCTCCTCGCCGGCGAGGATCAGGCGCAGCTCGTCGTGGACGATCTTGATGACCTGCTGGCCCGGGGTGACGGATTTCGTGACGGCGGCCCCGGTGGCCTTGGCGGTCACCCGCTTGACGAAATCGCGGGCGACCGCGAGCGAGACGTCGGCTTCCAGCAGCGCGGTGCGGACCTCGCGCATCGCGGTGCGGACGTCGTCCTCCGACAGCGCGCCCTGCTTGGTGAGGCGGTCGAAGACGCCGCCGAGGCGGTCTGACAGGCTCTCGAACATGGGCCGCCCTCCTTGGTGCCGACACCCGCGGGATGCCTGCGGCGAATGCAGATGCGCCCCCGCGGGCGTACAACGCTGGCGGAGGGCGATCCCGGTCCATCGACCGGGACCGGAAGACGGGGCTTCCGGGTTCGAGAGGGCTGCTACGAGAGCCCCCGCCCGGTGTCAAGCACGGGGCGGGGGGTGCCGGACTCAGCCGGGCAGGGGGCCGACGGGGCCGGCGAGGGTGTCGTGTTCGCGCGTCGGATGATCCTGCGTGTCGAACGCGGGGGCATCGGCGGGGGCGTCGGGCATCGCGGCAATCCGGGCGGGGGCGTCGGGCATCGGCTCCGCTGCGGGGGTGCGGCGCAGCGAGTCGGCCCAGCCGCGGGTGACGGAGGACATCGTGCGGGCGGACATCTCGGCCATCATGGCCGATGTCATCATGGAACCGGCGAGCATCTGGTTGGGGATCAGGAACATCGGGAAGCCTCGTTTGCAGGTTGGACCAGGAGGAACGCCAGTCGCGTCGCGGCGTTCCCGGTGCCTCCGGCGATTCCGGCCCCCCGCGGCGAGGTGTCGCCGGGGGGGGGCGGTGTCAGGCGGCGAGGTCGGCGATCTGCGAGCGCGCGTCGCCCATGGCGTCATCCTTCATCTGCTGGGCGTCGGCTGCGACGAAGGTGACGTCGGTGATGCCGATGAACTTCATGATGTGGCGGAAGTAGCCGGTCGCGTAGTCCATGTCGGAGCCGACCTTCGTGCCCCCGGACGCGACGGCGACGATGACGCGCTTGTTCTCCAGCAGGCCGACGGGGCCGCTGTCGGTGTAGCGGAAGGTGACGCCCGCGCGGCAGACGAGGTCGATCCAGGCCTTGAGCGCGCCCGGGACGGAGAAGTTGTAGATCGGCAGCCCGATCAGGATCGTGTCGGCGGCCTCGAGTTCCGCGATCAGCGTGTCGGAGAGGGCGAGGGCCTGCTTCTGGTCGTCGCTGCGCTCGTCTTCGGACGTGAAGTTCGCGGCGACCCAGGTGCCGTCGATCTGCGGGAGCGTCTCGCCGCCCACGTCGCGGCGGACATCTGCGCGGCCCAGGCGGGCTTCGATGTCGTCGAGCAGGGCGTGGGTGACGGAGCCTTCGGATTTGGCGGAGCTGTCGATGCGGAGGATGGACATGGGGAGGTGCCTTTCGATGCGTGTTCCGGCGTCAGATGTGTGCTTCGGACGCCGGGCCGCAACGGGCCGGGGCCAACAGTCGCTGTGCGTTCCTGCGAAAGGAATTGCCTAGACGGTGCGGTGTCGCGATAGTCGGCGGAGATCGGAGACGCGGATGGCATTCAACGACTGGGACGAGGTGCGCACCGCCTTCCAGGTGGCCCGGCTGGGCACCGTTTCCGGCGCGGCGCAGGCGCTGGGCGTGCACCACGCGACGGTGATCCGGCACATCGACTCGCTGGAGGGCAAGCTGGGCACCAAGCTGTTTCAGCGGCATGCGCGCGGCTACACGGCCACCGAGGCCGGACAGGACCTGCTGGCGGTGGCGCAGTCGACGGACGATCAGCTGGCGCAACTCGCCAACCGCATCCGGGGGCGCGGCGACGAGGTGACGGGGGATCTCATCATCACGTCCATCGCGGTGCTGGCCCCGCTGCTGTCTCCGGCGCTGGCCGCCTTCCGGGAGGCGCATCCGGAGGTGACGATCCGGTTCCTGACGGACGAGCGGCTGTTCCGGCTCGAATACGGGGAGGCGCATGTGGCGATCCGGGCGGGCAGCCCGCCGGAGCAGCCCGACAACGTGGTGCAGCGCTTCTACGAGCAGGGCTTCGGGCTCTATGCCTCCAGGGGCTACATCGCGGAGCATGGGCGGCCGGACGATCTGGAGAACGTCGGGACGCACCGGTTCATCGGATCCGCCGACGAGACGCCGCGCGCGCCGTTCTTCGCCTGGATGCAGAAGAACGTGCCGGCGGCCAACATCGTCTACCGCGTCAATCAGGTGACGGCGATCCGGCCGGCGGTGCTCGCGGGGCTCGGCATCGGGTTCTCGACCACCTGGGCCGAGGCGGATTGCGGCGAGACCGAGATGGTCTTCCCGCCGCGCCCCGAATGGAACAGCAAGCTCTGGCTGGTGACGCATGTCGACCTGCACCGCACGGCCAAGGTGCAGACCTTCCTGACCTTTCTCAAGGGCTGGGCGACGCGCTGGCCGCCGGTGGCGGGCTGATCGCACGCGGCGAGAGGACGCAGGCGGCGGGGAACCGATCGGGCGGGGTGCCGCGTTGACGGGCATGATTCGAGCCGCCCGCGTGCCGTGACGCTCCGGGCCGGTCCATCCCAGCCAGGAGAACGCCCATGTCCCCCACGTCCCATTCCCCCGTCGCCGTCGTCGCCGGAGGCTCCGCCGGCGTCGGCCGTGCCACCGTCGACGCGCTCCTCGACCGGGGCTACCGCGTCGCCATTCTGGCCCGTGGGCAGGAGCGACTGGACGAGATCGCGCGCCTGCATGGCGACAAGGTCTGGACCCGTTCGGTCGACGTGGCGGACGGGCAGGCGGTGAAGTCCGCGGCGGCGGCGATCGTGGCCGACCTCGGCACGCCCGAGATCTGGATCAACTCCGCGATGCTCACCAGCGTCTCGCCGTTCGCGGAGGTCGACGAGGAGGAGTTCCGCAAGATCACCGAGACCACGTATCTGGGCACCGTGAACGGCTGTCGTGCGGCGCTGGGCGTGATGACGCAGGGCAACATCGTCAATGTGGGTTCCGGTCTGGCCTATACCTCGATCCCGTTCCAGGCGGCCTACTGCGGGGCCAAGCACGCGGTGGAGGGGTTCACGCAGGCGCTGCGCATCGAGCTGGACCGGGCGGAGCGGCCGATCACGGTGTCGATGGTGCAGCTGCCGGCGATCAATACGCCGCAATTCGACTGGGCCCGCACCCGGCTGGATACCCACGCGCAGCCCGCCCCCCCGATCTTCCAGCCGGAGGTGGCCGCCGACGCGGTGATGCGCGCGATCGATACGGACGCGCGCGAGATCCTCGTGGGGCGGTCGGTGCTGCAGCTGATGGCGGGGAACATGATGTTCCCGAACCTGGTGGAGAAGCAGCTCAAGAAGATGGGCGTGGATGCCCAGCGCGCGGACGAGATGCCCAAGACCGGGCTCGACAACCTCGATAGCCCCGCCCCCTTCCCGGCGCGCGCGCATGGCGCGTTCGATCACAAGGCGGAGGACAGCGGGATCATCGTGGACGGCGACGTCGCCCGCAAGACGCTGGTGTTCGGGGGTGCTGCGCTGCTGCTGGCGGTGGGCGCATTCCTCGGGAGGACGACGAAGGACGCGTCGCTGCCGAAGATGCCGGGCTTCGGCAACGATGTGCCGGACGTGCCGTATTACGACCGGCCGGTCGAATACCGCAGCTGAACCCCCGCGAGGGCCGGCGTCAGGTGAGCCAGACGCCGGCCGCGCGACCCGGAAGCGTGTCGCTGCATTTCGCGGAGGCGAAATCCGGCGCGGCGTCGATCCCGACGGGATCCGCGCCGAAGTTCAAAAGCACCCGTGCGCCCGGATAGGTCAGGCGGATCGTCTGCGCGTCGCGGGACCAGTCCGTCAGGGTCAGGTCGCCCAGGCGGTCGCGGCGGAAGGCGAAGGCGGCGCGGTAGAAGTTGAGCGCGCTGTGCTCGTCGATGTGCTGCACCGCTTGGGAAATGCCTTCGGGCCAGGTCATCGGCAGCCAGGGGCGGCCCGTGGTGAAGGCGCGGTCGCCGCCCTCCTGCCACGGGTAGGGGACGCGCGCGCCCTCCCGCCCCGGTCCGTCGGGCCAGTAGAGCAGGTCGAGCGGATCGGTCACGGCGGCCTTGGGCAGGTCGGGTTGCAGCAGACCGAGTTCCTCGCCCTGATAGATCAGCACCGGCCCGGGCGCGGTGGCGAGCAGCGTGGCGAGGAACTTGACGTCGTGGAGCGAGCCGTCGCCCGCCTTGCCGGCGTGCCGCGGCTGGTCGTGGGACGACAGCCACCAGCCGATGCGGCCCGGATCGGCGGCGCGGGTCAGGATGTCCGCGTAGGCTTCGGCGCTGGCTTCGTTCTCGGGCAGGTCGGTGGTGTAGGCGGCGTCCATCCGGCCGTCGTCCGACAGGCGGGAGGCCAGTTCGACGGACTGGTTCCCCGACGTGACTTCCCCGATCAGGAAGGCATCGTCGCCGGCCCAGTCGCGCAGGTTCGCCACGAAGGAGACGCCGTCGCCGGGCAGGATGTCGTAGCGGTGATCCTGCCAGGTGTAGGGCACGAAGCTCTCGCCCGCGACCTTGGCCTGCACCTCCGGGCTGGCGGGCGGATTGTCCTTCATCGACGGGTCGAAGAGCAGCGAGGTGACCGCGTCGATGCGGAACCCGTCCACGCCGCGATCGCGCCAGAAGCGCATGATGGTGCGAAGCTCGGCCTGCACGTTCTCGTTGCGAAGATTGAGGCTGGGCTGGGCGGCGGTGAAATTGTGGAAGTAGTACTGCCGGCGGATGTGGTTCCAGGTCCAGGCCGGGGGGCCGAACTGCGACAGCCAATTGTTGGGCTGGGTTCCATCGGGTTTGGGATCGGCCCAGACGTAGTAGTCGGCGTACCTTGGATCGCCGGCCACGGATCGAACGAACCAGGGAGCCTCGATGGAGGAATGGTTGAAGACCTGATCGATCAGGACGCGCAGCCCGAGGTCGTGGGCGCGCTCCACCAGACGGTCGAAGTCCATGAGCGTGCCCAGCGCGGGGTGGACGGACATGTGGTCGGAGACGTCGTAGCCGCCGTCGTTCCAGGGCGAGGGGTAGAAGGGCGAGAGCCAGACGGCGTCCGCGCCGAGCGACGCGACGTGGTCGAGCTTCAGGGTGATGCCGTTCAGGTCCCCGATGCCGCTCCCGGTCGTGTCGCGGAAGGAGCGAGGGTAGATCTGGTAGATGACGGGGGCGGCGGGCCAGGGACGGTCGGGCATCGGGCGGATCTCCGGTATGGGCATGCGAAAGGGCGCTCCGCGGCGGGAGCGCCCTCCGGCGTGCCACATAGCGCGGGGTCAGGCCCCGACGACCATGCCGCCGTTGGGGTGCAGCGTCTGCCCGGTGTAGTAACTGCCGTCCGAGGAGGCGAGGAACAGGTAGGCGGTGGCCACCTCCCAGGGCTGCCCGGCGCGGCCCATCGGCGTTCCGGACCCGAAGTCCTCGACCTGTTCGGCGGGCATGGTGCCGGGGATGAACGGCGTCCAGATCGGGCCGGGGGCGACCGAATTCACCCGGATGCCCTTCTCGGCGAGGTTCGCGGCCATCGAGCGCGAGAATGCCAGCGCGGCCCCGCGCGTCATGGAGTAGGTGACGAGCGCGCCCATGCCGGCGAAGGCGTTGACCGACGACGTGTTGATGATGCTGGCCCCTTCCTTCAGGTGCGGCAGCGCGGCCTGCGTGGTGAACATGTAGGCCATGATGTTGGACCCGATCATCTGGCGGATCTTGTCTTCCTCCAGGTTGGCGAAATCCTCGTCGAGCCATTGCTGCGCGCCGTTGTTGATGAGCACGTCGAGCTGGCCGTACTCGTCGATCGTGGCCTTCACGGCGGCGTCGCAGTTCTCCTTCACACCCAGATCGCCGGGGATGAGCAGCGCCTGACCGCCTTCCGCCTCGACCAGACGCTTCGTTTCCTGCGCGTCGCGGTCCTCCTCCAGGTAGGCGATGGCGATTTTCGCGCCCTCGCGGGCGAAGAGCACCGAGATGGCGCGGCCGATGCCGCTGTCGCCGCCGGTCACGAGCGCGACCTTGCCCTTCAGCTTGCCGACGCCGGGGAAGCGGGGTTCGTAGTCGGGGGCCGGGTCCATCTTGTGTTCGGCGGCGGGCATCGCGTCCTGCGACTGGGCGGGGATGTGGGGGGCGTCCATGTGCTGATGTCCTGTCATTGGGGATCGGGGGATGAACGACGCGGCCCGGGGGGTTGTTCCCTGCGCGCCTCCGCGCGGCGTCCGGAGCGAAGTTCCCATGCAACCGAACCGTTTGCCGCGACGTTGGCCCTTCACAGACCGCGGGCCTGCGAGGCGCGTCCGCCGCATCAGGAGACCGATCCATGGCCAGAACGAACACCGTCCGCACGAGCTCCGTCGGCGCGGGTCCCGTCGCCCCGCGCGGCGGGACGACGACCCGCGTCTCCTGGGGGGGCATCTTCGCCGGCGGCGTGGTCGCCGTGGCGCTGATGATCCTGTTCACGACCTTCGGCATCGGCATCGGGGCCTCCATCCTGGATCCGCAGTACGACGCGAACCCGGGGGCCGGTCTGGCGACGGGATCGGCCGTCTACCTCGTGGTGACGCAGCTCATCGCGCTGGGTGCCGGCGGCTTCGTGGCCGCGCGGCTGGCGGGCATCCCGCGGCCCGTGACCTCCGCGCTGCATGGGGCCGCCGTCTGGTCGGTCGCCACGATCTTCCTGGCCTTCGCGGCCATCTCCGGGGCGGGCACCGTGTTCGGCGTCGCCTCCACCGCGCTGAGCAGCACGGCGAGCGCGGTCGGGTCCGCCGGCGAGGCGATCGTGCCGGACGACCTGTCCCTGCCCGATCCGGGCGCGCTGGCCTCGCGCATTTCGCTCGATGCGCTGCCCGACGAAGTGCGGGCCAGCCTGCAGGAGCAGGGGATCACCGAGGAGAACATCCGTCAGGAGGCCAGCGAGGCGTTCCGCAACGTGTTCAGCCAGGCCGAGCAGGAGGAGGCGTTGAGCGAGGCACGGGCCACCCTGGGCGACATCCTGCAATCGCCGGGCGATGCCGGCGAGGACATCACGGCGTTCTTCGACGGGCTGATCGGCGGCGAGAACGCCGTGCTTTCGGCGGAGGACCGCGACGAGGCGCTGGCGGTGATGGAACGCCGGCTGGGCGTGACGCCCGAGGAAGCGGAGAGCATCGTGCAGAGCGTGGAGACCGGCATCGAATCGACGGTCGCCGATGCGCGCGCTGCCATCGAAAGCGCGCAGCAGCAGGCCGTCGAGGCGGCGCAGGCGGCAAGCGACGCTGTCGCCTCGGTCGCGCTGCTGCTGTCGCTGGCGTCATTGCTGGGTCTGGCCGCGGCCTGCGGCGGGGCCTTCGCTGGCAAGCCCGACTCGATGGTCGGCGACCGGCTCGACGATCACGTCTGATCGGTGCCTCCCCATCGGCACGCCCGGACCGGTCCGGGCGTGCCGTGCGCTCGGGGAGGGGCCGAAGCCGATGCCCCGGATGTTTCCACGGTCACGGGCGTGCGCTAGCATCCGCGGGACATGCCCCGCATCCGCGCATCGAGAGGTTTGCCGATGACCGCCAGTCCAGACGACGTCCGTGCCTCCTCTCCCTTCGGGTTCGATCCGTCGCGCAACTGCTGGCGCGTGGCGCGGGCGGAGACGGCGACGATGATCGTCAACGGCGCGGATTACTTCGAGGAGCTTCGCCGGGTGATGCTGGCAGCGCGGCGCGAGCTGCTGCTCGTGGGTTGGGACTTCGATCTGGAGATCGAGATGCTCCCGGGCCGGAGCGACGACGACGGGCTGGCCCCGGACGGATACCCCAACATGCTCGGGCCCTTCCTGGAGGCGGTCGTGGAACGGTCCTCCGATCTTCGTATTTATCTGCTCAAGTGGAACGGCGCGCTTCTGGTCGCGCCGGGCCGTATCCTGCCGACGGCGGCGCTGCGGTTCTTTGGCGGCGACCGCATCCACATCGCGCTCGACGGACATCACCCGTTCGGGGCGTGCCATCACCAGAAGATCGTGGTGGCCGACGACGTCTTCGCCTTCTGCGGTGGCATCGACATGACGGAGGACCGGTGGGACACCGCCGACCATACGCCCGGAGACCCGCGAAGGGTGCGCAAGAACGGCTCCCCGGCCCCGCCCTGGCACGATGTCACCACGGCACTCACGGGGCCGGTGGTGCAGGCGCTTGGCGAGCTGTCGCGGCGGCGCTGGCTCCGCGCGACCGGGGAGACGCTGGAGCGCCCCGACGGGGCGGAGACGATCGCGCCGCCCGACGATCCGCGGACCTTCGCACGCAACATCGACGTTGCCATCGCGCGCACCGAGCCCCCGTTCGACGAGGAGCCGCTGGTGAACGAGATCGAGCAGCTCTACCTCGATCAAGTCGCGGCCGCCCGGAAGTGGATCTTCGTCGAGTCGCAGTATTTCGCCGCCGGGAGTGTCTGCGACGCGCTGGAGGCGCGGTTGAAGGAGCCGGACGGGCCCGAGATCGTGGTCGTCAACCCGCAGGCGGCGCTGTCGACCTTCGAGGACGAGGCGATGCATGTGATGCGCGGGCGGGTCATCTCGCGGATGGAGGCGGCCGATCCCGGCGGGCGGTTCCGCATCTATCACCCGGCCAACGCCGCGGGCGAGCCCATCTACGTCCATGCCAAGGTCTTCCTGACGGACAACCGGATCCTGCGGATCGGGTCGAGCAACCTCGATGACCGCTCGATGGGGTTCGACACGGAATGCGACGTGGCGCTGGAGGCGGACGGCGCGAACGGCGACCTCGTGGCCCTGTTCCGGGCCCGGCTCCTGGGCGAGCACATGGGCGTCGCGTCCGAAGCGGTGGCGCGGGAGTTGGACCGCACCGGGTCGCTGGTGCGGACCATCGAGGCGCTGAACCCGGCGGAGGGGCGCGGGCTGCGCCGGATCGCGCCCAAGCCCGAGGGCGTCATCGGCGGCTGGCTTGCCGACCACCGCATCATGGATCCGCGCTACCGTCACGGCGAGCGCAGCGACGCGGGGGAGGGGCTGCGGCCGCGGCACGTCGCGATGGCGGCCGCCGGACTGGGGATCGGCATCGGGGCCTGGATGGCCTGGGAACGGTGGGGGCGGCGCTAGGCGGGCATTCGAGGGTGTCACAGCCCGCGCGAACCTGTCAGGCATCGCGCTGAATCCGCACGAAGGGCTTCGGGATGTCACAATTGCTGCGGGTCCGTCACCGGACCGAGTACCACTACGACGGCGAGGTGTCCTTCGGGCCGCACCGGCTGATGCTGCGGCCGCGCGACGGGCACGATCTGTGGGTGGAGGACGCGCGGCTGGCCATCCGGCCCCGCGCGGACCTGCGCTGGAGCTTCGATCCGTTCGGCAATTCGGTGGCGGTGGCCAGTTTCGCGAAGCCCGCGACGAGCCTGACGGTGACGAGCACGCTTATGCTGCGGCGCTATTCCGCGGCGCTGCGGCGGGGCGGGTTCACCTCCCCGACCGCGTTCTTCCCCTTCGTCTACGACGCGGAGGAGGCCATCGACCTGCAGCCGTTCCGCCTTCAGCAGCACCCCGGAGAGCTGCCCGAGCTGACGGCATGGCTCGACGCGACGTTCCTGTCGCGCCCGGCGGCGGCGGTGGCGTTCCTCGGCGATCTGGCGTCCACGATCAACCGCGCGATGCGCTACTCCGCCCGCGACGAGCTGGGCACCCAGACCGCGGCCGAGACGATCCGCGCCGGGCAGGGGACGTGCCGGGACTTCGCGTTCCTGTTCATGGAGGCTGCGCGCAGCTTCGGGTTCGCGGCCCGCTTCGTGACGGGCTACCTTCACGACGTGCTGGCCGGCGGTGGCCGGGCGGTGGGCGGGGGCGCGACCCACGCCTGGGCCGACGTCTACATCCCGGGCGAGGGCTGGATCGAGTTCGACCCGACGAACCGTATCGTGGCGGGGGCAGCGCTCATCCGCGTGGCCGCGACCCGCACGCCCGCGCAGGCGTCGCCCATCTCGGGCACGTTCATCGGGCAGGGGGCCCGACTGCGGGAGCTGAAGGTTTCGGTCGCGGTGACGGTCCAGGAAGATGTGGCCGCGTCTCCCTGACGGGCGGCATCGGCGGAGGATGTCAGACCGCGCGGGTCGCTCGGAGGGTGCGGGGCATCGATCGGGGCGGGGTCCGGATGGTCATGCGCAGGTGCCTGATCTTCCGCGGCGGGGGTCCCGGTCTTCGATGGGTGGTGTTCCCGAACGCGCCGGGTCGTTGGGGTCGGGTCCACGCCGCAACGACAGGACAGAATGCGGATCCGCGAACGCACCTCCGCGGGACCGTGTTCGCGATCCCACGCCGCGATACGGCGCCGTCGGTGGTCTGCGACCGTCCTTCGGAGACCTTGCCGCAGGCGGGAAGACGGGGGATCGAGGCAGGGGCAGTTCTACCATGTGATCTCCACCGTTGCATCCCGAGGCACCCCAGTCGTGGCGGCGGTCAGACACGATCGACGACCGCGCGGCGGGCCGGTCCGCGGCGGTCGACCGGGCATGGACGGCGTCGCGTTTCGGCGTCGTGGGCAGGGCGACCGACCCTCTCGGTGAGGCAAGATGGTGAGCGAGGCTTGTCAGGATTGCCCGCTGCGAGGGGTCCTATGATCGCGGACCCACCGGAGAGTTCCGGCGGGCGGCTGCAATCCCGCACTCCGACTCTCCCCCCGTTCGATTGCGAATTCCCCGTGCCGGGGATCTTCGGAGTTTCCGGTGTCCCATAGCGCCGCGCCCCTTTCCATGCTTCGGATCCCCCATTCGTTCATCGACGTGGTCTGGAGGAGGGCGTGCGGCAGGTCGGCGGGGTCGAGCATCCCGCCGCCGAGATCGTTAAGTGCGTTTCACGCGCCCACCGCGCGCCCTGCGATATGGCCTCCATGGGCCGTCACGAATGCGGGGTCCCTCGCGCGGCCGATGCGGTGTCGCGGTACGACAGCGGCGATCCGCGGCGGCACGGCGACCGGCCCGACCGGCGCGGCGACGCACAGACTCCTGCAGATGCTGGAGCTCACGACGTTTCCGAAGGCGATGGCGGATCGATGGCGCGGTGCCGCCGGGACGGAGGTCACGAGGTCGGGCGGCGAGGGACCGATTGCGCCGTGGAGCACCCCGCCGACGCAGAGCAGCGTGGCGACCCGGAGCGCCGTTCCATTGCGGACGAATACCGCCGGGGCCGCGGAGACCGGCGCGATCCCTGCCGATGCTGCAAGGATCGGCGGCACGTTCGCCACGTCAGACCTCACGACGTTGCCGACCGCGACCCCGGGCGGCCTCCCGAACGCGGCGCGAAGGCTGGTGACGAGGTCGGGCGCGGAAGGGCCGAGGTCGACGCGCGTCGGCCCGATCGGCAATGGGGAGCAGCCGAGGCGGCTGCCAGGGGAGGCGGCCACGTGCCCCGGGCACATTGCCCCTGCGAAGGGCAGGACGAACCCGAGGGCGAGCTCGGGATGGATCATGGGGCCGCCGGGCGGTGCCGGGCCTGCGGGCGCAGGGGATACAAGGATCGCCGGCCTGCCCTCGACAGGGGGGATGGCGGATGGGTCGTTCGAGATGGCCCAGAGGTGCACATGCGCCAATGGCGGATCGCTGCCCCGGCCGTCTGCGGAAGCGCGCGTCAGATATCCAGCGCGTCCGTCGTCCCAGAGGTCTCCAGCTCCCAGTGCGCCGTCCAGGCATCGCTGCGCCTTGTCACGACGAGGAAGTTGCGCTCGGCGACGAAGAGGCCCCGCTGGCCCGGCAGCCGCCGCATCCGGATCGCATGGCCCGGCAACGGCGCGTCGCCGAGCCGCGACAGCGCGCCGAGAAACCGCGCCCAGGCCCGCGGCGGTGCGCGGTGCGAGATGCCCGAAGCCGTGAGCTGATGCAGATCCCGCCCGCCGCCCAGCGCCATGGTGGCGCGCGCGGCCAGGTGGATCTCCCCGGACACGGAGGTGATCCCGGAACCGCCTCCCGCCGCCATGTCCCGCAGCAGTGCCAGCATCCGCCGCCATTCGGATCGGTGCGCGCGGCTCTGCCACTGGTCCCGCAGATCGTCCTCGTAGCGCAGCATCCTCGGATGGAGCCGCATGACCCCCTCCAGCAGAGACAGGCGTGGCCCGAGCAACGGCACGCTCGACATCAGCAGCGTGCGTCCGTGGAAGGGATCGTCGCGCGCCGCTTCCATCATCGCCCAGCCGCCCTCACCCATGATCCGCCGCCGGGTCCGTTCCGAGCGCAGGTCCGGGGCGAGCAGCCGCAACCCCGGCATCTCGACCCGCCAGCCGAGGTGCAGCCCCTCCGCATCGGCGAAGCGCGCCCGGCAGGTCGCCGTCGCGCGCGGCGTGCTGGAACCCGAGCGCCATCTCGCGCGCGACGTCGAAGATCGCCTGGCCGACGGGGCTGTCGGTGGCCGCGCGCGACAGCGACCCCCAGCCGTCGCAGATGTCGTGATCGTCCCACTGCATGAGCGAGGGGACGCGGGCGCAGACCCGGGCCATCGCGGGCGTCGCGTAGACCGCCTCGTAGCGCGCGAAGAACGCCCTCCGCAGATGCCGGCGCAGGCTCGCGAGATCGGCGGGCGACGGATCCGGGGCTACGTCCCCGGGCCAGCCGGCGCTCAGAGGATGGCCCGCGTCGCCTCGTCGGCGTAGACCTGATCGCCGCCGTGGAGCAGGAGCGCGAAGGGCGTGACCTCGTGCTGCCGGGCCAGCCGCGCCCACATGACGTTGCGCTCCTCTCCGTCCCGGTCGAGGTCCCCCGTCTCCTCTCCGTTGCAGGACACGAAGGCGAGGCGCATGTCCGCTCCCAATTCGCCCGCGAGATCGAACCGCTCCCCGCGCCAGACGTAGGCGGAGGGGGCATCGGCCGGTGCGCGGAACCGCGCGCGCCAGAGCGCCCGTTCGCCGCAGGAGAGGAGGAGGGTGGGGGCTACTGTCTCCCCGCCGGCCTGCACTGCGTCGGGCACCGTCGCGGCCGGTCCGATGAACAGCGCCGAGAGGTGCATCTCCCCGCCGCGCAGGTCGTCGAGCACGAGGATCGGCCCGAGGATGCCGGTGGCGGCGGAGGTCTGCGGATCGGACATACCGGCCCGATATAAGGGCGCGCCGGGAGAAGTCATCCTCCCGGCCGTCCGCATTCGGGATCGCACCGGGCCCGAACGGACGGGCCCGGCGCATCGCGTGTCGCGGGAAGGGATCAGCCGGCCGAATAGGGCAGCGAGGAGTGGTGCAAAACGATCTTCGTTGCGCCGTCCTCCATCCGCTCGAAGCCGAAGGTGTATTCGACCATCACTTCCGATCCGTCGGTCTGCGTGAAGAAGTAGTTGCCCATCGACATGGCCATGTCGCCGCCGAGGATGGTCCCCTCGTTCTCCCAGCGGACGGCCGTGTATGGCGCGATTGCGAAGCCGCCGTCCTCCGCGATGTCGCCGCCGACGAAGTAGGACAGCGCCTCGTCGAAGGTGCCGCGGAACTGGTCCTCGACGGCCAGCGTCGGCTTGAAGAGCACCTCGCCCTCCTCGAAGGCATAGAAGGTGTCGATGTGATCCGCCGCCGCAGCGCGGTAGTCGCCGCCTTCGGTATGGACGGAGCCGATGCGCACGATCCCCTCGCCCCAGGCATTCTGGATCGCGGTGACCTCGGCCTGGGTCAGCGGGGTATCCACGGTCTCGGCAGTGGCGATGCCGGTAGCGACGGTGAAGGCGAGGGCGGCGGCGAAGGTTCTGGTGGCGGTCATGTCATCATCCAATCGTTTCGGGTTCCGGTTCGTCGTGACCCGGAGATGGGGGCGTCCGATCCATGAAACCAATGGAAAGATCGGCGGAATGCGATAGCCTGCGGGCATGGATACCGGAGGCCCGCCATGCGCCCGACCCTGAGGCAGATCGAATACTTCGTCGCCGTCGCCGACCACGGGGCCTTCGGATCCGCCGCGCAGGCCCTCGCCGTCAGCCAGCCGAGCCTCTCGAAGCAACTCGCCACGATGGAGGAGGAGCTGGGCGCGCGGCTGTTCGAGCGCACGTCCCGGCGCGTCACGCTGACGCCCGTGGGCCGCGCGGTTCTGTCGCGCGGGCGGCTCATCCTGCGGGAGGTGCGCGACTTCAAGGCGGTGGCGCAGGGCGCGGCGAGCCTCTTCGCGGACCGGTTGTCGATCGGCGTGCTGCCCTCGGTCGGGGCCTACTTCATGCCGATCGCGAACCGGCGGCTGCACCGGCTCTACCCCGACCTGCGGCTGGTGGTGCAGGAAGGCGCGACCCGACAGCTCCTCGATCTGCTTCGCGACGGGCAGCTCGACGCCGTGATCGGCGCGCCGACCAACGAGCCGGGCTTCGACAGCGTGCCGCTCTTCGAGGAGACGCTGTGGATCTGCGCCGCCAGCGACGATCCGCTGTCGGCGGAGCGCGGCCCGGTGACGCTGGCGGACCTCGCCGACCGGCCGCTCCTGTCGCTGAGTCCGGGGTTCAGCCTGACCGACCTGGTGGAGCGGCTGGCCGCCGAGGCGGGCACCTATGTCAGCCGCGACTATCAGGGTGCCAGTCTCGATGCGGTGCGGCAGATGGCGGTGATGGGGGCCGGCGTCGCCGTGCTGCCCTCGCTCTACGCTCTGGCCGAGGCCGTCCGCGACCCGGAGTTCACCGTCCGCCGGCTCGACCACCCGGCCGCGACCCACGCGATCGCGCTGCACTGGCGGCGCTCCTCGCCGGCGGGCGACGACTTCCACCGCCTCGCCGACGACCTGATCACCGTGAAAGGGGAGATCCGCGCCGCCCGGGGCGACCGGTTCGGGTAAGGCGGGCCGCCGGGGGATCGTCGGCCGGCCCGATGATCGAGAGGCTGGGCCCAATCGTCCCCCTCTGCGAAGCCGCCTCGACCCCGGAGCGAGGGCAGACCACTGGATCGCCGGTCTCCTTCGTGCCGATCTTCGGTCTCGCACGCCATACCGTCACCGGCGCATCACCGCGGAGACGGGGTCTTTCGACCGTCCGAGAAGGGTCGTCTCTTCCGTGAGGTTGCGGACCCATCGTCCGGCGACGATGTCGTTCGGGGGGCGTTGATGAACGAAGCCTGCCTGGGATCCACATCGCGGGTCCAGCGGCAGAGCTGGTCGTCATGCC
Organism: uncultured Alphaproteobacteria bacterium; assembly: GCA_963757495.1. Taxonomy (GTDB): domain Bacteria; phylum Pseudomonadota; class Alphaproteobacteria; order Rhodobacterales; family Rhodobacteraceae; genus Jannaschia. The sequence continues at coordinate 136,350 of CAVWRZ010000016.1, read as the reverse complement.
CCCGCGCGCGCCATCGCACTCCGAACGGGTCCGCTTACACTGCCGCGTTGCGTGATCGCGGCCCGTGGACGGTCCGGTTCGGCCCGTCGCGGCAGAGACAGCCCGGCTACGAGGTCCGGGGCGAGGGCGACTGGCATGCGCGCAAGCACGGAGGGCCGCACCATCGCGTCCGGCGCAAGGTCCATATCACTATCGACGGGGTGCCGCTCGGGGTTCGGGCGGTCGGGATCGTTGGGAGCGGAGTAGGCGATACCCCCATGCTGCCGGGCCTGCCCGATCGGATCCCCGAGTTCCGAGCCGATCGCCTCGGTCACCGCCCCCTCCGGGAACCATGTCGTGCATGACCCTGTCGGCCAGTGGACGGTGCCTGCGCCGGTCGGGCCTGCCGCGACGCCATCGCGAACCGCGCCGCGGACGCTGTCGTTCCGCCGCTATCCAACGCAAGGCCCCGGACGCAGGACAGCCCCGGCGCGGTTGCCGGCAACGAGGCCCTGCGCGCCATCGGGCGGGTGGGCCGCGCGATCTGAAGACGAGGGCGAGAGGGCCTCCGACCTGCAGACGCTTCGTGCAGCGGCACCCAGTCAGGGCACGCTAGCACGGGAGCCCCGGAACCGAGGACCCGGGAGTATGCGGCGGGTCGATCATACCGGATCGAGCCAGATCGCCTGGACAATCCGTCCTTCGAGGTCGGAACGTCGTGCCGCATTGTCATGCCTCGTGGTAACGGCCGAAAGGCACCCCAACAGGCCGTCGGTTCCGAAGGGGCGAACGGGCAGTCTCGCCCCTTCGGAACCGGGAGGCCGTGGAGACGGATCGGAGCCGCGGATCGGGAGGCGTCTGGATGCTGCCTGTTACCGCAAGTGCCATCCTCGTCTCGTGGAGCAGCGAGACGGCGGGCAGCCGGCGGGAACCGACGGCTCGATTGGCTCCACGGTGTTACGTCCGCCATCGACCAGCAGATCCGGGCGCCGGGCGCGCCGTCGTTCGAATGCCACGGACGTCGACGAATCCCCACCCGGAGCCAAGGGACCCTTCATCGGTAAATAACAAGGGTTGATATCATGCGCGTATCCCCGTCAGGTCGACCGACCAGCTCGGAAGGGGCCTCCGCCATGTCGACCGATGATACCATTCCACGCAAACCATCCTTCGGACTGGCCCTCGTGCCGGTCGTCCTGACCCTCGCGGTCCTGGGGATCCAGCTCTTCTATTTCGGCAACTTCGTGCCTCACATTCCGCTGGCCATCGGCCTCGCGATCACCGCGTTGCTCGGCACCTATCTGGGCCACGACTGGGGCAACATGGAGGAGGGCGTGTTCCGCGTCATCAACGTGTCGCTGCCGTCGGTCTCGGTGCTGATCGTGGTGGGCATGATCATCGGCGTCTGGATCGCATCCGGAACCGTGCCGTCGCTGATCTATTATGGGCTCCTCGTGCTCTCGCCGCAGATCTTCCTGGCCGCCTCCATGATCATGTGCGCGGTCGTCTCGGTCTCGCTGGGCACGTCCTGGGGGACGGTCGGCACGGTGGGCCTGGCACTCATGGGCATCGGTGCCGGCTTCGACGTGCCGATGTACTGGACGGCGGGCGCGGTGGTCTCGGGGGCCTTCTTCGGCGACAAGATCTCGCCGCTCTCGGACACGACCAACCTCGCGCCGGCCGTGACCGGCGTGAACCTCTTCGACCACATCCGCAACATGATGCCGACCACGGTGCCCGCGATGCTGATCGCGCTCGGCATCTACGTCTGGGCCGGATTCGCCCTCGTCGGGGGCGGCGAGGTCGCGTTCGAGCGGATCGACGCGATCACGACGGCGTTGAACGACAACTTCGCCATCTCGCCCTGGCTGCTGCTGCCGGCGCTGATCGTGATCGTGCTCGCCATCATGAAGAAGCCGCCGCTCCCCTCGCTCTTCGCGGGTGTCGTGGCCGGTGCCGTCACCGCGATGATCGTGCAGGGCGCGTCCCTGCAGGACGTGTTCCGCTTCGCCAACAGCGGCTATTCCATCGATACCGGCATCGCCGAGATCGACAGCCTGCTGAACCGCGGCGGCATCCAGTCGATGATGTGGACGATCTCGCTCATCCTCATCGCGCTCGGCTTCGGCGGTGCGCTGGAGCGGACGGGCTGCCTGCAGGCGATCATCGCCAAGATCCTGTCGAAGGTGCACAGCTTCGCGGGCGTGCAGACGGCGGCCATCGCCACCTCCACGGCGACCAACCTCGTGGCGGGCGACCCCTATCTGTCGATCGCGCTGCCCGGCCGGATGTACGCGCCGGTCTATCGCGGGATGGGGCGCTCCACGCTCAACCTCAGCCGCGCGGTGGAGGAGGGCGGGACGCTGATGTCGCCGCTCATCCCGTGGAACGCGGGCGGTGCCTTCGTGATCTCGGCGCTGGGCCTCGGCATCGTGGACGGGAACTTCGAGAACCTGCTCTACATCCCGCTCGCCTTCGCCTGCTGGATCACCCCGGTCATCGGCATCCTCTACGCCTGGACCGGGCTGTTCTCGCCCATGGCCAGCGAGACGGACCTCGCGGACTGGAAGACGCAGGACCGCGAGGTCGCCGACATGAGCGACTACGGCTATGCGGACCCGTTCGGGACGCCCGTCACGCGCGCCGCCCCGGCGGAGTAGGCTGGGCCCGCGCGCATCCCGCGCGGGCCAACCCCTCATCCTGCGTGGCTCAGCACTTCCTCGCCGTTGTGGATCAGCCGGGAGGACCACGGGATCGGATTGCGCAGCGCGTGATGCGCCATGCAGGCGTTCTCCGCCTCCTCCATCAGGCTCCGGATGCGCTCTTGCGGCTCGTCGCTGTCGATCAGCACATGCGTCTCGATCCCCAGCGTCTGCCCTTCGGTGGTGTGGCCCAGCTCGCGCATGTTGCTGAGGTTGGTCTGGAACCGCACCTTCTGCTCGATCCGCATGGACCGGATCCCGATCTTCCGCGCCGTGTAGATGTCGGTCAGATGCGTCATCAGGCAGAAGCCGATGCCCGCGCACATGTAGGCCAGCGGCGGCGGCGCGCTGTCGTCGCCCACCGGCGTCTGCTCGTCGCAGTAGAGCCTGAGCGCGGAAAAGCCGGGGATGTTCACCTGCACGGTGCCCGATTTCCGCTGCCGGTCCCCCGCCTCCGCGACCATGTTGACCTCGAACTGCAGCGGCTCGGGCGGCCGTCCCTTCCTGAACGGTGCCGTCTCGTACTGCGTGGGCTCCGGCCCCGTCCCCGCCCGCTCCCCGACCCTGTAGTCCTGTGCATCGCTCATGTCGGCCCTCCCGGTCCCTCCGGCGGAACGCTCCGCCGAGACCCGACATACCAGCGAAGCCCGCGGATGCGCACAGAAACCCGACCGGGGTCGGCGTCATGGCACCGCCGCGCCCTAGTCCGACGGATGCCCGCCGAGCAGGAACTGCGCCGCGATGGGGCCCGTGGCCGCCCCCGCGGACCGGGCTCCGGGTCCGATCGTGCCCGCCTCCACCCGCGGCGTGATGAGGCCGCGCACGTCCTGGAACGCGACGTAGCGGCGGACCCGCTCGACCAGCTCCATCCGGATCTCCTCGGGGAAGGCACCGTCGATCAGGATCGCCTCGAAATCGATGACCGCGCAGATCGACATGCTCGCCCGCGCGAGCTGCTGCGCGATCTCGCCCAGCCAGGGGTCCACGTGGCGGGCGATGGCGCTCCAGTCCTGCGGTCGGGCCCAGAGAACCTGCGGGTCGATCTCCGCATCCTTCAGCCTGCGCTCCAGCAGGTGGATGGAGGCGGTATCGCCCAGTTGCAGGCTCTCGCCCAGGGGTCCCAGCGTCGGCAGCGCGCCCAGCGCGCCGGCGTTGCCCTGCCGGCCCTCGTAGACGGAATGGTCCAGCACCACGCCGCCGCCCACATGCACGCCGACGAAGAAATAGGCGTAGTCGCGGAACTCCTTGCCACGCCCGAAGACCTGCTCCGCCCGGCAGGCGGCCGTCGCGTCGTTGGCCGACAGGGCCGGCAGCCCGGCGATGCCCGCGACCCGCGCGGCGACGTCGATCCCGTCCCAGGGGGAGGGGTGGAGGCCGCCGGGCCGTCCCTGCATCTCGAACGGGGCGGCGACGCCGATGCCGCAGAGCCGGCCCCGCTGCACCGGCGTGAGCCCCGCGGAGATGTCGGCGATGCTCTGATGCAGGAAGGCGAAGATCGCCTCCGGGACAGGGTCCGCATAGACGACCCGCCGTGCCGCGCGGGTCACCCCGGTGAGGTCCAGCAGCACCAGTTCGGCCGACCGGCGCCCGATCTTGAGGCCCCAGGACAGCGCGCCGTCCGGGGACAGCCGCATCGGACGCGAGGGCTTGCCCACCCGCCCGCGCACCGGCTCCCCCCGCATCAGCAGCCCGTCGATCTCCAGCCGCTTCAGGATCGCCGACACCGTCGGGGGCGACAGGCCCGCACGCCGGGCGAGATCGCTCGCCGGCAGCGCGCCGTGCCGCAGCAGGAGCGACAGCAGCAGCCGCTCGTTGTGGTTGCGCACGCCCTTCTGGCTCAACCCGGTGGAGATGGATCTGACGATCGCCTCGCTCATGTCGGTCGTTCTACACGCGCGGGGGCCCTTCTGAACAGGGCGGGCGGATTACTAAAGAAAGATAACTAATTAATTGACAGACCCGACCCGTCGCTGGCAGGGAGGAGGGGCCGCGGCGGTGCGTGTCGCGGCACGCCATATCGCCGGACGTCTCCGGCACGTTCTCGGGAGGAACATCATGAAGACCCTGCTCGCCACCACCGCCGCGACCATCGCCCTGTCGGGGGCCGCCTTCGCCGACGCCCATTCCACCTCCGCCTGCCTGATCACGAAGACCGACACCAATCCGTTCTTCGTCAAGATGCGCGAAGGGGCCGAAGCCGCGGCCGAAGAGGCCGGCATCACGCTCAACTCCTTCGCCGGGCCGCGTCGACGGCGACCACGAGACGCAGGTCGCCGCCATCGAGACCTGCATCGCCGACGGCGCGAGCGGTATCCTGATCACCGCGTCGGATACCTCCTCCATCGTCTCCTCCGTGCAGCAGGCGCGCGACGCCGGGCTGCTGGTCATCGCCCTCGACACGCCGCTCGAGCCCATCGACGCCGCGGATGCCACCTTCGCCACCGACAACTTCCAGGCCGGCGTGCTGATCGGCCAGTGGGCCGCCGCGACGCTGGGCGAGGAGGCTGCGAACGCCAAGATCGCCATGCTGGACCTCGCCGTGAGCCAGCCGAGCGTCGGCGTGCTGCGCGACCAGGGCTTCCTGCAGGGCTTCGGCATCGACCTCGCCGATCCGAACGTGAACGGCGACGAGGACGACCCCCGCATCGTCGGCAACGACGTGACGCAGGGCAACGAGGAGGGCGGTCGCCGCGCGATGGAGAACCTGCTCGCCGTCGATCCGGAGATCAACGTCGTCTACACGATCAACGAGCCCGCCGCCGCCGGCGCCTACGAGGCGCTGCGCTCCATCGGGCGGGACGGCGACGTGCTGATCGTCTCGGTCGACGGCGGCTGTCCCGGCGTCCAGAACATCGCCGACGGCGTGATCGGGGCCACCGCGCAGCAGTATCCGCTGCAGATGGCCGCGCTGGGCGTCCAGGCGATCGCCGCCTTCGCCGCGGACGGCACCATGCCCGCGAAGACCGAAGGCAAGGACTTCACCGACACCGGCGTCGCGCTGGTGACGGACGCGCCGGTGGACGGGGTCGAGAGCATCTCCGTCGCCGAGGGCCAGGACCTCTGCTGGGGCTGACCGGCCGCGCCTGACGGGGCGGGCAGGGCGCGGCGGCCCTCCGCAAGGAGAGGTCGCCGCGCCGCATCGAGACGAGGGGGACGAGATGCCGGACGAGACCGACGACTACGAGGGTGCCAGCGACCGCAGCGAAGGCGTCGCCAGTTTCGGCAACGCGCGGCGCGGGTTGCTCGCCAAGCGTGCAGCACGCGCTGCATGTCAATCCGGCGCTCGTGCCGCTCTTCGTCCTCCTCGTTTCCATCGTCGTCTTCGGGCTGCTGCTCGGCTCGCGCTTCTTCTCGCCCTTCGCCCTCACCCTGATCCTGCAGCAGGTGCAGATCGTCGGCATCGTCGCCGCCGCGCAGTCCCTCGTGATCCTGACCGCCGGGATCGATCTCAGCGTCGGGGCCATCGCGGTCATCAGCTCCGTCATCATGGGGCAGTTCACCTTCCGCTACGGCCTGCCGGTGGAGGTCTCGGTGGCCTGCGGCCTCGCGGTCGGCACGGCGATCGGCGCGCTCAACGGCTGGCTGGTGGCCGCCATGAAGCTGCCGCCCTTCATCGTGACGCTCGGCATGTGGCAGATCGTGCTCGCCGCCAACTTCCTCTACTCCTCGAACGAGACGATCCGCAGCCAGACCATCGAGACGGAGGCCCCGCTGCTGCAGTTCCTCGGCACGACCTTCCGGATCGGCGCGGACGCGGACGGGCGCGGCGGGGCGACCTTCACCTACGGCGTGGTGGCGATGGTGCTGATCTTCGTGGGCCTCGCCTACGTCCTGCGCCAGACCGCCTGGGGGCGGCACGTCTACGCGGTGGGCGACGATCCGGAGGCGGCGCAGCTCTCGGGCGTGAACGTGAAGCGGACGCTGATCTCCGTCTATGCGCTCACCGGCTTCATCTGCGCCATCGCCGGCTGGGCCCTGATCGGGCGGATCGGCTCCGTCTCTCCCACGTCCGGGCAACTTCTCAACATCGAGAGCATCACCGCCGTGGTGATCGGCGGCATCTCCCTCTTCGGCGGGCGCGGCTCCATCGCGGGCACGGTCTTCGGGGCGCTCATCGTCGGCGTCTTCACCCTCGGGCTGCGGCTCGCGGGGGCGGACGCGCAATGGACCTACCTGCTGATCGGCGTGCTCATCATCGCGGCCGTCGCCGTGGATCAGTGGATCCGGAAGGTCTCCGCATGACCGCCGCACCCGTCCTCCAGGCGCGTGGCCTCGTGAAGCGCTACGGGCGCGTCACCGCGCTCGACGACTGCGACTTCGATCTGCACGCGGGCGAGATCGTCGCCGTGATCGGCGACAACGGCGCGGGCAAGTCGTCGCTCATCAAGGCGATGTCGGGCGCGGTCGTGCCCGACGCCGGCACGATCCTGGTGGACGGCAAGGAGCACCGTTTCGCCTCGCCCAACGACGCGCGCGCGATGGGCATCGAGACCGTCTACCAGACGCTCGCCATGTCGCCGGCGCTCTCGATCGCCGACAACATGTTCATGGGGCGCGAGCTGCGAAAGCCCGGTTGGCGCGGCTCGGTCCTGCGACAGCTCGACCGGGCGCGGATGGAGAAGATCGCGCGCGACAAGCTCTCGGAACTGGGTCTCATGACGATCCAGAGCATCAATCAGGCGGTGGAGACGCTTTCGGGCGGGCAACGGCAGGGCGTCGCCGTGGCCCGCGCCGCGGCCTTCGGCTCCCGCGTCATCATCCTGGACGAACCGACGGCGGCGCTCGGCGTCAAGGAATCGCGCCGGGTGCTGGAACTCATCACCGACGTGCGAGCGCGGGGCATCCCGATCGTGCTCATCAGCCACAACATGCCGCATGTCTTCGAGGTCGCCGACAAGATCCACGTCCACCGCCTCGGCCGGCGGCTCTGCGTGATCGACCCGAAGGACTACACGATGTCGGACGCGGTGGCCTTCATGACCGGGGCCAAGAAGCCCCCGGCCGCCGTCTAAGCCGGCGGCTCCGGCACCCGCGGCCGACCCGCACCGCGATACGTCTTGCGACCACAGACGGGCCGATGGTGGTCCCCTGGAAGCCGGTTCGCGCGACGGAACCGGCACGCTCCGTCGTCGCTCCCATCCGCGGTCTGCGATGATCCGAACGCCCGCGCTCCTCCCCGGTCCCCCCGCCGCGGCCCATGCCGATGTCGTGCCGGTCGAATGCCGCTCCGGCGCGCCCAGGGTGCGCCTCGCCGCCGATCCGGACGCGACCCAGGCGGCGGTGATCCTGACCCTGCCCGTCGGCGCGGCGGACGAGACGGAGGCGGAGCGGGGCGTGGCGCATTTCGTCGAGCATCTGACGTTTCGCGGCCGAAAGGCGGAGGCGGGGCAGGCGACGTCGACCGGGGCCGGGATCGACGGGTTCGGCAACGCCTACACCGGGCCCTGGGCCACCACCCAACACTGGACGGTACCGCCCGGCCGCGCGGCCGAGGCGGTGACACGGGCGCTGGCCGTGCTGGGCCCGCTCGACGCGAGCGAAGCGGCCGCGGCGCAGGAGCAGGAGATCGTCGCCCGCGAACGCGAGCAGCGCGAGGACGGCGCGGTGGCCCGCGACACTCTGGCGATGGACGCGGCGCTCTTCTCCGGGACGCCGCTCGCCCGGTCCGTGATCGGGACAGCGGCGGAGATCGCGGCGCTGGACCTCGCCACGGCCCGGGCGTTCCACGACCGGCTCTACGATCCGTCGGTCGCCGTGCTGATCCTCGCGGGTGCGGTCGACTGGACCCTCGTGGACGGGCTGACGGGCGGCGATGCGATGCCCCGTCGTCTCCCGGCGCTCGATATCGCCCCCGCGGGCCCGGCTCCGATGACCCGTGAGGATGTCGTCCAGCGGCCCGAGCGCTGGGGTATCTGGCTGGCCGAAGCGCCCGAGGGCGATGCCGTCCTCGCCGCGCTGACGGTGGCGGACGCCTTTCTCGCCTCCGCCCTGCCGGGTGCCCCCGGGCCCGCGCTGGTCCGCGGACGCGTCGATCTGCGCGACGGCTGGGCCAGCGCCTACGGGGTTGTCCCGGGGGTGATCGCGCTTGCGGCCGGCGTCGTGCTGCGTCCCGGTCTCGCACCGGAGGATCTGGACGCGCCCTGGGCCGCCTGGGGCGATCTGTGGGACGCATTGGCCCGCAACGGATTGGACGCGGCCACCGTCACCCGCCTGCGCGACCGGCTCGTGCGCGACGAGGCCCGCGCGCGCTCAGACGCGATCGCCGCCGGCTGGTCGCTCGTGCCCTGGTTCGAGATGGGGCGGACGGCGGAGGATTGGGCCGCCTGGCCCGACGTGCTGGCATCCGTCACGGCGGAGGACGTCGCATCGGCGCTTCGTTTGCTGGACGCCCCCCCCCCGCTCCGTCACGCTCGACACGCTTCCGCCGCCACCTCCGCCGCACAAGCCAAGGACTGACTCCATGTTCCGCACCCTCCTCGCCGCGCTGGCCTGCCTCGCCGCGACCGCATCCGCCGCCGACCGGGTCGACGCCCCCGTGCCCGAGGCGCATGTCTCTCCGGCGGGCCATGCCTTCACACTCCTGCCGGTGGAGGAGGCGGACTACGTGCACATCTCCCTGTCCTGGCCCGGGACGGCGGCCATCGCGCAGCCGGGCCGCGAGGGGCTCTATACCCTCGGCGGCCGGCTTCCGTTCGAAGGTGCGGGCGATTGGCGATTCGACGAGGTGGTGGAGGAACTGACCGACGCCGGGGCGAATGTGATGCTCATCAACACGCTGGTCGGCCCGCAGGTCATCCTCCAGGCCCAGACGCCGGACGGGCTGCCCCCGGCCGCCGCGGTCGCCGGCGACGTGCTGACGGACGCGACGCTGGCAGCAGGACGATCTGGACTGGGTCAAGGACGACATCCGCGACGGTCTGGCGGAGGGAGAGCGCGACCCGGGCAACCTGCTCGACCGGGCGCTCGGCATCCTGCTGGCGAACGGGGACCGCCGGCTGTCGGCGATCACCAACCGTCCCATCGAGATCGTCGACGCGGTCACCTCCGACGACGTGCGCGACTGGCTCTCCGTCTCCTTCGACGCCAGTCCGATCGCGGTCGCCGCCGGTCCGCTGACGGCGAAGGAGGCCGGGGCCGCGATCGACGCGGTGCTCGCCGATCTGGGAACGCGCCCCGCGCCGGACGCGCTGGAGCCGCCCGCGCTCCGCATCGATGCGGTGACGGCGATCATCGACGCGCCCGAGGCCGAGACGGCGCTGGTGGCGATCTCTTTCCCGGTCTCGCCCACCGATCCGGCCGCGACCGTCGCGCCGAACGCTCTGGCGGGTGGCGACGGAACCCGGCTCTTCGAACGGCTGCGGGAGGCCGACGGTGCGACCTACGGCGTCACCCTGTCCGTGACGCCCCTGACACCCGACCTGGCCACCGCGGCGCTGGTCGCCGCCGTGCCGCCCGAGCACGCGCAGGAGACGCTGGCCGCCCTGCGCGAGGAGGTGGCCCGGACCCGCACGAGCGGTGTGACCGAAGCAGAACTCGCCGCGGCTCGCGAACGAATGGAGATGCAGGAGACGGTGTTCCTGCGCGACCCCGCTGCGCTCGCCAGCATTTCCGTCGATCAGGTCGCCGCCGGGCAGGACATCTCCCCGGAGGCGCGGCGGGAATCCGACCGGATGCTGGATCTCGCCGCGGTCAACGCCGCCCTCCCGGACGCCCTGCCGGAGGCTGCGGTGGGTGCCATCGTCACGCCCCGCCCGGATCTGGCGACCGGCGATTGCCTGGCATCCACGCCCGAGGATCTGGGCGCGTGCGAGGGGGTGGGACGTTAAGGTATCGGTGCAGGGTGGCGGAGCAGCGACATCCCGACCGAACGGGAGACGATCGCTCGTCTTGCCGATCACATCGCCCTTGGCCCCGATCATCGGACCGCAGGCGCATGCCCTCTCGGCCACTCGGCTTGCGGCGTTCGACCCATGTATCCGATCGGACCAGCTTCGATGGCCAGTCGCACCGGACCATGGGGGACCGTCGGTGGGCTCGGTCGTGACGATGCTCCGGCGATCCGCGGTGCAGCTCGGGGTCTCGCCCCCGAGACCTTCGTCCGAGCGGCCCGATCCTCGGGAGGTCACCCGGGGCCATCCGACGAGGCGACCGATGCCGGCGGCAAGGCCGCGCTCGTCCACACCGACCCATGGGCCGCCGCTGCCGGGCCGGCGGTCCCGGAGCGGGCTTTCGTGAACCGCACGAGGGTCAGGGACGCGAGCGTATGCGCACGACACCGCCTACGACAGCCCGGGGGCGTCGCCGAGGATCATGTCGGGCCGACCGCGTTCCCGGTCCCGCAGGTCTGACGAACGCTGCGGCGGCCCAGCCTTGCAATCGGCGCGACCCGGCCGCACCTTCGCGTCGGGAGGGCCGTACTTGGATCACGACACGCAAGGGCTGCGCCATGCGCGGGACGTCGAGCGGCATCTGGCCTGGCTCGACGGGTTCACCTCCGCCGCGCTCGGCGTGCTGGCGGTCGCCTCCGGCATCTACACCTACCTGGGTGTGCGCGGCCTGCTCGACGACGGGGGCGCGCTGTCGCTCTTCGCGGCCGTGGCCTACTCGGGCGCGGTCTCCACCGGGATCTTCGTGTTCTGGTCGTACCTGCTGCGCCTGCTGCCCGCGATGCGGACGGCCGCGACGCGGCTCTGGCTGGTGCTGGCCATGCTCCTCGGTTCGGCGGCCATCGTGGCGATGTCGTCCTGGCTCAACGCGGCCGCCCTTGCCGGGTCGGCGGCCGTGGAGCAGCATCTGGCGCGGACGGTGCAGGAGTATCAGACCTCGCTGGAGCGCGCGAACGAGATCACGCTGCGCGGACAGGCGCTCGGCCTCGACGTCGGGCGCACGCGGCAGGGGTTCGAGGATCTGTCGGAGCAGGAGGCGGGGGGCGGGCTTTCGGGGCTCGCGGGCCGCGGCGCGGTGTTCCGGGTGCTCACGCAGAAGTCGAACGAACTCGTCGCGCTGGAACAGCTGATCGCGGCGCAGGACGCGCCCGTCGCCGCCGCCTTCGCGGAAGGCAACGCGATCCTCAGCCGGATGCGCGCGCTGACGGTGGCGCCGGGCGCGGTGGAGGACCGATCGGTCGAATTCTCCGAGGAAGCCGTGCGCCTGGCCGGCGTCATCACCACCCTGCGGCAACTCTCCGTGGCCCCGCTGGTGGACCGTGCGGCGCGCGACCTCGCCCAATCGGTGGTCCTGCCCCGGCTCGACGCCAGCGACACCGGCGGGCAGGCAGCGCAGCGGGCGACGATCGATTCCCTGCTCGAAGTGGTCGCCCGGCGTGCCGAGACGTTGCAGGCCGCCGCCTCCGAGGTGCTGGCGCTGGAGCCCGCCTCCGAGGTCATCTACACGCCGATCTCCACCGCCGACGCCGTCATCCTCTACGCGCGCAACTTCGCGCCCTCCTGGGCCGGGGCGATCGCCATCGACCTGCTGCCGGCGGTGCTCGTGATGATCGTCGCCGTCGCGCAGGCCGCCGTCCGGGCCGGGCGCGATCCGGCGCAGGCCGACGACGCGATGACGGTGGCGGAACTGCGGCAGGCGATGGAGATCCTGCGTCAGATGGAGCGATCGCCGTCCTCCGCCCCCGAGGCGGCCCTGTCGCCGCCCGTCGTCAAGCCGCCCCCCGCCGTCCCCGACCTGCGGCCCGCCGCCGAATGACCGAAGCGTCCGACCCGCCGCCGGACCCGCGGGCCTCGCCGGAGCGGCGCACCCTGCGGTGGCTGCTCGGCGGACAGATCGTGCTGGCGGTCCTGCTGGTGGGAATCGATCTCGGGCCGAGCCTGCCGGGCCTCGTCTCCCCGTCCTCCGCCCCGGATCTCGATGCGCCGACCCGCCCCGGCGACCAGACGCGGCGCTATCGGCCCTCCGACCCGTCCAACCCCGGCCCCGGCACCGACCCGGACATGCCGCGCCGTCTGCTCGCGGAGACCTCCACGACCGCCGACGGGACGGTGACGCTGCTGCGCGGGGCCATCGCGCCGGGGGATGGTGCGCGCATCGGGGCCGCCCTGCGCGCCGACCCGCCGGACCGTGTCGGGTTCGACAGCCCCGGCGGCAGCGTCTCCGACGCGCTGGAGATCGGACGGGTGCTGCGCGCGCTGGACCTGCCCACGCGGATCGACGCGGAGGCCGTCTGCTTCTCGGCCTGCCCCTACGCCTTCGCGGGCGGCACCGCGCGGGCGGTGGCGGAGGGCGGTCGGCTCGGCGTGCACCAGCACAGCTTCGGCGAATCCAGCGTCCTGCCGGCCTTCCTCGCCACGGAGGACATCCAGCGCGGTCAGGCGGAGGTGCTGGAGCATCTGGCCGCGATGGGGATCGACCTGCGGATCATGGGCCCCGCGATGGCCACGCCCGCCGATGAGATCTACGTCCTGACGCCGCAGGAACTGGAAGAGTGGGACGTCGTCCTGCCCTGAACCGCCGCCGTCAGGGGACGGCCACGCGACCGCCAGCGCATGGCGGCCCGGGATCGCGAGGTCCGTAACCTTCGGGACCTTTCCCCAGGTGCCCGGCGGCAGCGGTGTATCGGCGAGGAGGACCAGGATGATGTGGGGGGTCTTGCACCGGTTTTCGCAACGTGACGGCGGTGCTCTCAGGTTCGATTTCGGCGATGGAGGGGGTGCGAGTGTCACGGGCGGAACGAGGAGACCGTGCAGCGACGCGACGATCTCAAGCGGAACGGCGGCGGGCAGCGCGGTGGCCGCGGCGGACCCGGCCGCACCCGAAACGGCAAGGGCGGCGTCGGACCTCTCCGGCGTCAGGATGGCAACCTGCCTCGACCGGCGGCGGGACCGTGAACAGCCTGTCGAGGAGCGGCCGGCCCCGGATGATCCCATGAGCGCCGGGTCCCGGAGCGTGGCGCGCGCGATGGAGGCTGCGGGTCACCGGGCAGGCCAGGGCCCACGCCAGCGCCGAGCAGGTTTCTCCGGGCCCGATCGGCAAGGGTGCCGCCGCCGCCCGCCGTGGCTATCGCGTCGATGACGAGGGTCATGGCGCAGGTCGGCATGGCCGTGGGGGTCATCGCACGGATGCCCATCATCGGTGCCGTGAAGATTGCGAGGGCTCAAACGATCGGGCGTGCGCCCCGAGGAGACGATGATCGCGCCGACGCCGGTCGCCGCAGCCTCGGTCGGGGTGAGACCGAAAGATAACGGCCGATGAGCGGCAGCGATGGGTGGCCTGATCGGGATCAGGCTCTGTAGGAACGCCTCCTTCGGGGACGTGCCGCCGCCGTCCATCGGCGGGATGGCGAGGGTGCCGGAGGAGGCGGGGATCGTTCCGGTGGCCCCGCTGGCAACGACGGTGACGAGACCGGGCCCGCCGGAGATGACCCGCTCCATGTCGACGACCGACTTCCCCCGCGCCCGGGCGGATCGGGACGGCGTGAAAGACGATGAAGACGAACGTCGAGGAACGGCGCGACGGAGCCAAGTATCGCGCCGTCACCTAAGATCGAGCGGAAGTCGATGGTCCGCCCCGACCGGCCCTCGATGGACAAGACGCCGGCGGTGAGGTGCCCCGGGAGGCCCGCCCGGGTGAGCGGCCGCACGAGCCGCAAGGGGGACGATCCGGCCGGTCGGCCGGCGCGCGAGGCCGATGGCGATGGAGATGCAGGAGGCCGTACCGTCACGCGCGGTGCGTTCGATGCCGCGGGCAGGGATACCCGTCTTCGCCCCCGGGACAGGTGGGTGGCCGATGGGACCAGCGCCGTCTCCGGAAAGCAGTCGGTCAGGACGACGGGACCGTCCATCCGGCGCGCATCGGAAGGACGGTCTCGACGGAGCCGGTGGAGACGATCGCCCTCACGCCGATTCCCGTCGGACGGCCAGCGCGATCTTCGCCGGCTTGGCCACAGCGACGCTCGGGGGATGGTGGAGGCCGCCCCGGGGGAGGCGGGCGGGGCAGAAGGCCCGGTCACGGTCGTTGCTGCGGGGAGCGTGGAGGGAGCGGGTCGCGTCTGGTGGTTCCCGGAGAGACGCGGCGATGACCGGACCGGACCCGCGCGGGCGAGCGCGGGCCAGATCCGGAACCGTCCATCCTCCCTCGGGCCGGGGCGGCCTTGCCGTCAGGCGGCCGGCGCGGCGAGGAGCGCGGGCGACAGGAACTCCCAGCAATAGAGGTCGACGTGGCTTGCCGAGATGAGGCCATAGCCGCGGGCGGGGACATCGCGCGCCGCGGCGCTGGCGAAGGCCAGGCCCCAGCTGTTGCGGAACGTGAACCAGCCGCCCGAGGGTTCGGAGGCGTCGGGCCGGAAGCCGGTGATGCAGACGACATGCCCGCTGCCGTCCGCCGCGCCGAAGCGGGGGGCACCCGCGTCCTGCGGGCACATCACCCGCCCCGATCGCCAGACGCCCGGCAGCGTCCAGTTGCTGTGCCCGCCGTCGTGCGGGAAGGTCGGGACGCCGGCGGCGATGGGGCAGCCCGCGGCCAGGTGGTCGCAGAACAGCTGGGTGAGCCGCCCGAGGCCCGCGGGGTAGGCGTTGCGCCCGCCGGCGTCGGCGGTGCCACCGGCCGCGTCGAAATCCTCCGCCCGCTTCCAGCCGTGGATCAGGTCCGGCACGTCGAGGGGGACGGGCGGCGCGACCTCGCCCGGCTGCGCCACGCCGGAGACGGGCAGACCGCCGGCGACGGGGCGGTAGGCCTCGCTCCAGCCGACGGTCGGAGTGCCGGACGGGGCCGGCGCGCGCAGCACGTCCAGCGCCATCTCCAGCGTCGTGGCGCCGGCGGCCCAGTCCTCGCGCGACAGGGTCGAGCGGCCCTGCTCGATCGCGTCGAGCCCGGCCCGTCGCAGCAGGCGATAGAGCAGATGCTCGGACCAGCGCTCCGAGAGGTCGCTCCCGTCGCGGTGGGCCCGGTGCAGCTCCAGCATGGCGACGACCGCGAAGGCCACGCAGGTGCCCCGCCCGAACTGGTCGCGCACCGCCCATTCGCGCAGGTGGGCGGAGTGCAGGTCGAACGGGTCCGTGGGCAGGCCGGTTGCGCCGGGTTCGATCCGCCTCGCGCGGACGCTGGCCGCGTTGAGGGCTGTCAGGGCGGAGGCGGAGGGGGCGGTGCCGGCGCTGAAGGCCGAGAACTTGCCGGCGGAGGGGTCGGTGTCGATCAGGATGGCCATCATGTCGTCTCCGTGTCGGGGGCGGGTCGGCCCGCGGGAAGGGTCGGGCCCGCCATGGGGGGCGTGCCGTCGAGATAGGGGACGTTGGCGATATGGACCGTGCCGCCCGCCGCCCACTCCCGGCTCGCGTCGGAGACGAGGTCGAGCACCGCGCCCACCTTCGAGACGCGCTCGTCGTAGAGCCAGTCGGCGATCCGCCGGCCGTCGTCGGTGTCATGGGCGAAGTGCAGCCCCGCGATCTCCCGGTTGCGGGCGATGCGATGCGCCAGCGATGTGATCTGCGGCCCGTAGGCGACCCCGAGACCGTTGGGCAGGACCGAGCGGAGCAGCCGGGCCGACAGATGCGACTGGATCGAATGGCCCGACGGATAGGAGGCGTGCCCGGGCGTTGCCAGCACCGGGAAGAGCGCGGGCAGGATGTGCGCGGGGCGGGGCCTGGCGAAGTGGTGCTTGAGGTGCATCGCCACCATCGTCCCGATCAGATGCGCCCCCTGGATCAGCGCCAGCGTCGCGGGCCGGGTCGTCTGCGTGACCGACAGCAGGCGCGACCAGTAGTCGATGGGCCGGTCCGCCTGCCAGGCGATCTCGGCGCGGCGGGCGGGCGTGCGGTGCCGGTCGCGCAGGTCGATGAGGGCGGAGAGTTCGGCCTCCAGCACGGCGGGGCTGGAGAGGGAGGGCGGATGCAGCTCGAAGCCGTCCGCGTGGGTCCAGGTGGTGCCGGCGGCGGTGCGGGCGCGGTCGACGTCGGCCCAGTCCGTCGCGGCGAACCCGGCCAGAGCGATCTGCGCGCGGTTCTCGGTGGACCAGGCGGCGGAGGGAAAGGGCATGTCGCAGGGCAGGGCGAAGGGCACGGGCACGTCCATCGCCAGCGCCCCCTCGAAGGGGAGCATGCCGGGCGGCCCGTCGCCGGAGCCCGCGGCGGTCCGGGCACCGAAGACGCCGCCGTTGACGCCGCCGTTGACACCCCCGTTGACGCCGCCGTTCACGCCGCCGTTGGCGAAGGTCAGTCTCTCGTCGTCCATCTCCGTCTCCCCGCTCGTTGTTTCCGGTCCGCTCCCGCAGGCATCGCGCGCGCGCCGTCAAGGGATCGTCAAACCCATCCGGTGCAGGTCAGTTCGGCAGGCCCGCCGCCCGCAGGTGTTCCGCGAAGCGATGTTTCAGGCCCGCGTCCGCGAAGGGAAGGTGCGCGGCGGCGGTGGCGACCCGGTAGCCCGGCTCCAGCGTCAGGACGCGCCCCGCGATCTCGCGCGCCTCCTCCACCCGGCCCGCCGCCGCCAGCGCCGCGGCCGTGGCCCGCAGGTTGGAGGTGTAGCGGCCGTTGCGGCGCATCGAGGCGGCTCCCAGTCGGGCGGCCGCCTCGAAATCGCCCATCATGTATTCGGCGAGACCGAGGAAATGCTCGTAGCGGAACCGCAGCGGATCGTCCGGGGCCAGCGCCATCGCGCGCCGCAACGCCGTCCGGCCGCGCTCCACGTCGCCCATGAAGGCGAGGCCCGGGCCCGACCAGAGCAGCGTCTGCGCGTCTCCGGGCGCCATCTCCAGCGCCTCGTCGAAGAGCGCGCCGGCCTCCCCGAACCGCCGTTCCAGGATGACCTTGTGATGCCCCAGCATGGCCAGCGCGCGACCGTCGCGCCGCCCCTCGGCCAGCACCGCCGACAGGGCCGTCTCCACCGCCCGGCCGTCGGCGACCGCATCCGGGGACCAGCCCTGGCCCACGCGCAGGCTGTGCCAGTCCGCCTTGAGCAGATGCGCCGGCCAGAAGTCGGCGTGGTCGCGGGCAAGGCCGGTCAGCAGCGTGCCCGCCCGCTCGAACGGTTCGCGCGCCAACCGGAAGATCAGCTCCTCCGCCCGCGCGACCACGTGATAGGCCCCGAGGTCGGCCAGCTCGTAGCGCTGCACCCGGCGCAGCTCGGCCCGCCGGACCTTCGGCAGCAACCGCTGCACGATGGTCCGCGCGGTCTGGTCCTGCACCTCTCCCAGCGGGCCCCCGCCCAGCTCCAGCGTCTCCGTCCAGACGATCGCGCCATCGGCGACGCGCGCGAGTTCCAGCGCGAGACGAAACGCGCCCGGCCCGCTCGCCTGCAACGTGCCGCCGAGCACGTAGGTCGCCGAGAGCTGGCGGCGCAGGACGTCCATCACGTCGGGGCGGTCGACGACGAAGCGGGTGGACAGCCGGGAGATCACGGCCAGTTCCGGCACGGTGGCCAGGGTGTGCACCAGATCGTCGGCCAGCATCTCCGCCAGATCCGGCGGCACGCCCGCGCCCCGGATCGTCGCCGGCAGGACGGCGAGGACGGGGCGGCCGAAGAGATCGTCGTTGTCGTTGGTCGGGGTGGCGGTGGCCGGCGTCGTCACGGGCCCCTCCTCCGCGCCCAGCTTGATGCGCACGGCCAGGTCCTGCGTCTCCAGCGACGGCTCCATGTCCAGTTCCGCCTCCATCCGGGCGTAGAACGTCGCGTAGGTCTGCAGCGC
This sequence comes from uncultured Alphaproteobacteria bacterium, assembly GCA_963757495.1. Taxonomy (GTDB): domain Bacteria; phylum Pseudomonadota; class Alphaproteobacteria; order Rhodobacterales; family Rhodobacteraceae; genus Jannaschia. Next base: position 118,041 of record CAVWRZ010000016.1, on the reverse strand, counting down.
GCGCCCGAGGTCGCCCGCGTCGCTGGCCAGCGCCATCACGTCCCGGCAGGCGCGTTCGCCCAGCGGGTCCACCGCCAGCGCCGTCTCCGCCATCGCGAGCCGTGTGGCGGCGGGCAGGGCGGCGTCGGCGGCGGCCGCTGCCAGCAAGGTCAGCAGACGCGCCTGCGACGCCGTGCGCAGGTCCCGCAGCCAGGCGGCGTATTCCTCCCCGATCGCGTCGAGCCCGAAGAGCACGTTGTCCATCGGGATGACGCCGTGGCGCAGCGCCTGCGGAAGGTCGCCCCGGGTCAGCGGGCGGAGCAGCCGGTCCAGGTCGGTTCCGCAACGGACCGGGTCGAGTTCCACGGTCGTCCGGTCGAGGCGGAGGGCGGCGGCCATTTCGGGATGCATGCCGCGCACCTCCGAGAGCGCCTGGCGAAGCGAGGCCCGGGCCCGCGCCTCCCCGGACCCGCCCCAGAGCAGGTTGGCGAGCATCTCGCGCGGCACCGGACCGGGGGTGAGGGCCAGATAGGCCAGCAGGCCGACGTGCTTGCGCCCCGAGATGCGCCGCCGTCCACCATCGATCTCCACCATTCCGCCACCCAGGACGCGGACGAGGATGGCCGCCTCCGCGGGCCGGTCGGCATCGATGGCCGCATCGATGGTCGAGGGAGGGTTGACGGACATTTGACGTTTCCGGCTCCGGGGCGAGCGCTTCCTTGACGGAGGGTAATCGAGACAGGACCTCGATGACAGCCCGTCATCGGACAAGGCGGCCCGGAGGCCGCACAATAGGAGAGGAAGAGACATGACCGATGAACTCACGAGCAACTCAAGCGACGGCGGCGAAGCCCCGGAAGCGGCCGAGATGGCCGAGGTCACCTCGATCGGACAGGAGTTCGACCAGCTGGAGGAGGACTTCGGCCTCGGGCTGACGTCGGCGCAGGCCGGCAACGAGATGTCCGAGCTCGACCAGGCGACGGCGGACACGCCCTTCGCGGTGACCACGCAGACGGAGACGATGGACGGGCCGACCCTGCTCGACATCGCCGACGGCAACTTCGGCAACGATCAGGAGTTCTTCGGCGGGGTCGCCAGAAGATCGCCGACCGGATCCGCAGGGCGCTCGCCGGCCGGGCCCGCAAGATCATCCGCCGGATCGTCGCGCTCGTCCGCAAGTACGCCAAGTACGCCTCCTGCGTGCCCAAGGTCGTGAAGGCGGTCGCCTCGTTCAAGGCCAAGAAGTACGGCACCGCGCTGCGCGAGGCGCTTGCCGCCTTCAGCTGCATCAAGTCGAAGGCCTGATGTCCCCCGGCGCGCCGGGCCATAGGTCCGGCGCGTCGCCCCTTCCAGAGGAGAGACGACATGACCAAGCCAACCAAGAAGACGCGCCCCCGGGCCGCGGATCTCGCCGTGCTGGACGCATTCCTCGCCGAGGGGCGGGCGGAGGCCGTTCAGGAGATCCCGCCGATGCCCGAGCGGATCGCCCCGGAGGCGACGGAGGCTGCCGAAGGCCCCGAGGAGGCCGCGATGTTCGAGGACGGACACGACGGGGCCACCCACAACGGCGGCGCGCTCGAACGCATCTCCGGCTTCGACCCGACCCGGGCGATGACCGAAGGCCTGGGCTTCACCCGCACCTTCGCGCTGCCCGAGACGCATGTCGACATGCCGCCCGCCGGCTGGGTCCACTACCATTCGGAGGAACGCCGCATCGAACGCTCCCCCGACCTGCCGCCGGCGGCCGAGACCGTCTGCGGCATGGACGACCGGGTGCACGTCACCACCAGCGCCGCGCCGCCCTGGCGGATGATCTGCCAGCTCATCATCACGATGGGCAACGGGCTGCGGACGCGGGGCACCGGCTACTTCGTCTCGCCGCGCACGGTGGTGACGGCCGGGCACTGCGTCCACAGCCGCAACCACGGCGGCTGGGTGCAGTCGATCGAGGTGATCCCCGGCATGGACGGCACGCTGCGCCCCTACGGCTCGGCCACGTCGAGCCGGTTCCACAGCGTCCGCGGCTGGACGCAGGGGGCCGCGCCCGACGACGACATGGGCTGCATCATCCTTCCACCGGATCAGCGGCTGGGCGAGCGGACCGGCTGGTTCGGGTTCGCCGCGCTGCCCGATGCGGAGCTGGCGCGGCTGGTGCTCAACAATTCGGGCTATGCCGGCGACAAGGCCTTCGGCACCCAGTGGTACAACGCCGGGCGCGTCACGACGGTCGAGCAGAAGCGCATCGCCTACATGCTCGATACGTTCGGCGGCCAGAGCGGCAGCCCCACCTGGCGCTACGACGCGGCGACGGGCCGGCGGCACGCGGTCGGGATCCATGCCTACGGCGGCTGCCCGAACCGGTCCACCCGCATCACCCCACGCGTCTTCCGGATCATGCAGTCCTGGAAGGCCGCCGGTCTCTGACCCGCCGCCGCGAGGCGAAGGGTCGGAGGGGTGGCCGGGGGAGGTGTGTGGACTCTCCTCCGGCCGCTCGCTGTCGAACGTGTCCGCCTGGATCAGCCTGCGCGGAACGCGGCGAGCCAGCCGAGGCCGGCATGGGTGTCACCGCCCCGGGGCCTGTACTCCGCACCGACGGGCGCGTCGTAGCCCAGCTCCTCGAGGCGAGACATCAGCCATGGGTAATCCACCTCGCCGGTGTCGGGTTCTCCGCGGTCGGGGACGGCGGCGATCTGGATATGGCCGATCAGCGGGAGATGGGCCGCCAGCCGGCGCGAGAGATCGCCCTCCATGATCTGCAGGTGGTAGCAGTCGAACATAAGCCTGAGGTTCGGCAGGCCGAGGTCCCGGATCAGGGCGGCGGCCTGCTCGGAGGTGGTCAGGAAGTACCCCGGCGCGTCGTATCGGTTCAGCGGCTCGATCAGGATGATGCGCTCCGGCGCGGCCTCGCTGGCGTAGGCGAGGTTGGCGCGGAAGGCCGCATCCGCCTCTCGCCCGGTGGCGAAACCGGCCATGACGTGGACGGCCGCGGTGTCGGTGGCGCGGGCGTAGGCGATGGCCTCGTCGATGGCGGCACGGGCCTCCGCCTCGCGGCCGGGCAGGGCGGAGAGCCCGTTCTCCCCCGGCCGCCCGCGACGGGTGTTGAGCCCGAGCATCCCGAGCCCGGTCTCGGTCAGGGCCGCGGTCACCTCGGCCGGGGGGGTGTCGTAGGGCCAGTGGCATTCCACCGCGTCGAAGCCGGCGGCCTTCGCTGCGCGGATCGCGTCCGGCAGGGGAAGGTCGGTGAACAGGAACCCCAGGTTCGCGGAATAGCGCATCAGTCCCACTCCAGATCGAAGGTGCGGACGACGGCGGCGATCTGCCCGCCGTCCAGGGGTTTCGCGCCGGTGCCGCGCAGCAGGAGCGCGAGCTTCGCGGTCTCCTCCAGCTCCTCCATGGCGAAGACGGCGGCCTCCAGATCCCTCGAGGCGACGACGGGGCCGTGGTTGGCCAGCAGGATCGCGGCGCGCTTGCCGGCCAGCCCGCGCACGGCGTCGGCGGTGGCCGGATCGCCCGGCACGAAGAACGGCAGCAGGGCGACCTTGCCGACGCGCATCACGGCGTAGGCGGTGAGCGGGGGGAGGGCGTCGTCGGGGTCGATCTCGGGGAGCATCGAGAGGGCGGTGGAATGGGTGGAGTGCAGGTGGACGACCGCGCCGGCATTGCTGCGGGTCTCGTAGAAGGCGGAATGGAGCGGCATCTCCTTGGTCGGCGCGTCGCCGGCGACGTGGTTGCCCATGGCGTCGAAGCGGGACAGGCGGGCGGGGTCGAGCCGGCCCATGGAGACGCCGGTGGGGGTGACGAGCAGCCCGCCGTCCTCCGTGCGCGCGGAGATGTTGCCCGAGGCCCCGCCGGTCAGGCCGCGCTCGAAGATCGAGGCGGCCCAGAAGCAGATGTCCTCGCGCAGCTTCGTGTCGCTCATGCGCCCTCCATCACGCGGGCGGCGCGGGCGAAGAAGTCGGGCGCGCCGAAGTTGCCGGACTTGAGGGCGAGGACGAGCGTGTCGCTCGCGCGCATGACGGGGACGCCGGGGTCGATCTCGGGACCGATCTCCAGCCGGGCAGGCGCGAGGGCCTCGACCACCGCGCCGGAGGTCTCTCCCCCGCGGTCACCAGCCGGGTCACGCCGCCGGCGACGAGGGCGCGGGCGGTGGCGGCGAAGAGCGCCTCGATGGCGGTGGCGACCGCTTCCCGACCGTGGCGGGTCTGCGCGGCGCGCACGGCGTCCGGGTCGGCGGAGGTGTAGATCAGCGGGAGCCCGTCTTGCGCCAGCGCCCAGGCTGCGAGGGTCTCGGCGTGGGTCTCGCCGGCCATGACGGCACCGGCCTCGACCTCGCGGGTGGGGTGGGTCTTCGCATGCAGTGCGACCTGCGCACGAGTGGCGTTGGAGCAGGAGCCCGAGAGGATCGCCGCGGGTCCGGCCTGCCCGGCCCACGTTCCGGCTGTGTCCGACAGTCGCCCCGCGTCGCGGAACACGCCGGGCAGGCCGAGCGCGATGCCCGAGCCCCCGACGAGCAGCGGCAGGCCGGCGGCGGCGCGACCGAGCGTGACGAGGTCGTCGTCGCGGATGGCGTCGGCGATCAGGAGGCGGTGACCGGCGGCATCCTCGGCGTCCATCCGCGTGCGGACGGCATCGGGCCCCCCGGCGACGGTGGCGAAGGGGACGTGGCCGACCGTTCCGGTGATCTGGAGCGCCAGCCAGCGGCGCAGGTCGGGGTCGGTCATGGGGGTGAGCGGGTGTGTCTCCAGCCCGCTCTCCGAGAGCAGCCGGTCGCCGACGAAGAGATGGCCCTGATAGACCGAGCGGCCCGTCGCCGGGAAGGCGGGGCAGACGAGCACGCGGCGGGCGTCGAGCGCATCGGCGAGCGCCTCGGTGACGGGTCCGATGTTGCCATCGGGCGTGGAGTCGAAGGTCGAGCAGACCTTGAAGAGGAACTGCTGGCAGCCCTGCCCGCGCAGCCAGTCGAGGGCGGCGAGCGACTGGCGGACGGCCTCGGCCACCGGGATGGAGCGGGACTTGAGCGCGACGATGCCCGCCTCCACACTCGCCTCCGCCGGGCCGTCCGGCACGCCGACGTACTGCACGGCACGCATCCCCGCCTTCGGGTCAGCGTGTTGCCCAGATCCGAGGAGCCGGTGAAGTCGTCGCCGATGCAGCCCAGCAGCATCAGGCACCCCCCGGCAGCGCGATGCCGCCTTGGCCGGCCACGTGCTTCGTGAGCGCGGCGTCGTCCTCGCGCCCGAGCCCCGCGGCGGAGGCGGCGCGGAACTGGGCGAGGGCGGCGGCGACGACAGGGAGCGGCAGGCCGGCACCTTCGGCGATGGCCTGCACGATGCCGAGATCCTTGGGCCAGATGTCCACGCTGGAGCGCGGGGCGTAGTCCGCGTCGACCACGTGGGGGGCGCGGTTCTCGAACATCCAGGAGGTGCCGGCGGAGGCGGAGACGACCTCGCACCGTGCGCGCGAGGTCGAGCCCCTGGGAGGCGGCGAAGGCGAGCGCCTCGGCCATGGCGGCGATATGGGTGCCGGCGAGGAGCTGGTTGACGGCCTTGGTCGCGGAGCCGGGGCCGGCCGCGTCGCCCAGCCGGTGCACGGTCTCGGCCATCGCGTCCAGCAGCGGGGCGGCGGCGTCGAAGGCCGCAGGGGCGCCGGACGCCATGATGGAAAGCCGGCCCTGCGCCGCCTTGGCCGCGCCGCCGGAGATGGGCGCGTCGAGGTAGAGCAGGCCGGCCTTCGTCGCTTCCGCCTCCATCTCCACCGCGAAGGCCGGCGCGACGGTGGCGCAGGAAAGGATCACCCCGCCGGGGGCCAAGCGGCGCGCCAGGCCGCGCGTCCCCGAACAGGACGGCGCGGGTCTGATCCGCGTTGAGCACCACGCAGACGAGCGCGTCGGCCGAGGGGGACGCATCGTCCAGCGCATGACCGCCGGCGTTCCGCAACTGCGCCACGCGGTCCTGCGCCGGGTCGCTGCCGTGGACCTCATGCCCGGCCTTCGCCAGGGTGATGGCCATGCCGAGGCCCATGGAGCCGAGGCCGGCGAAATGGACGATCATGGGCTGGCTCCGAAGACGAGGTCCACCGGCCAGAGCGTGATGGCGGGGACGTAGGTGATGACCATGAGCGCGGCGAAGACGGTCGCGACGAACCAGACGAGCTGCGGGATGATCTTCTCGACCGGCAGGTTCGCGACCTGACAGGCGGCGAAGAGGTTCACGCCGAGCGGCGGGGTGATCATGCCGAGGGCGAGGTTGACCACGACGATCAATCCGAAATGCACCGGGTCGACGCCGTAGACCATGGCGATGGGCGTCAGGATCGGGGCGAGGACGAGGATCGCGGCGGAGGTCTCGATGAACATGCCGACGATCAGCAGGAGCAGGTTGACGACCAGCAGGAAGGCGATCCGGCTCTCGAACACGTCGCGGAACCAGGCGGCGATGTCGTTGGGCAGGCCCGACCGGGTGATGAGGAAGGAGAAGAGCGCGGCGGCGGCGATGATGATCATGATCGCGGAGGTGGAGATCACCGTCCGGGTCAGGATCGCCGGCAGGTCGCGGATCTTCAGCTCGCGGTAGAGGCCCATCCCGACGATGAGTGCCGCGGCGACGGCGACGGCGCTGGCCTCCGTGGGGGTGAAGACGCCGGAGTAGATGCCGCCGAGGATGACGAAGGGCACCAGCAGGGCGGGCAGGGCCGACAGGAAGGCGCGGCCGAGGCTGTCGCGCCCCTCGCCGTCGTTCATGCCGATGCCGCGCACCCGGCACAGGACGAGGACGAGCGCCATCAGCGAGGCGGCGACGAGCACGCCGGGGCCGAGCCCCGCGATGAAGAGCTTGCCGACGGAGGTGTCGGTGGAGACGCCGTAGAGGATGAGCGGGATCGACGGCGGGATCAGCACGCCGAGTTCGGCCGACGAGGCCTGGATCGAGGCGGCGAGGGGTTTGGGATAGCCGTGGGAGACCATGGCCGGGATCAGGATCGCGCCGATGGCGAAGGTGGTGGCGACCGAGGAGCCGGAGACGGAGGCGAAGAGCATGCAGGTCAGCACGCAGGTGCAGGCGAGCCCACCCTGGATGCCGCCGACGATGGACTTGGCCAGCCCGACGAGGCGCTGCGAGATGCCGCCCGCGCTCATCAGGTTGCCGGCGAGGATGAAGAGCGGGATCGCCATGAGCGGAAAGCTGTCGATGCCGGTGAACATCCGCTGCGCCACGAGCAGAAGCGGCAGCCGGCCCTGCGCCTCGATCCCGATGACGGAGGCGAGCCCGATGGCCACGGCGATGGGCACGCCGGCGAGGAAGAGGATGGCGAGCGAGAGGCCGAGTGCGGCGTTCACGCCGGAGCCTCCGCCTGCGTGGCGGGCCAGCCGCCGGACGCGCCCCGGATCATCGCGGCGACGATGGCGATCATGATGAAGACCGAGCCCACGGGCAGGGCGGCGTAGACCCAGGCGATGGACACCTCCAGCGCGGCGAGCTTCTGGCTCATGACGCGCAGGGTCATCAGGTAGCCCTGCCAGGCGAGGATCGCGAAGAACAGCAACGAAGCGGCGTTGGCGGCGAGGTAGAGCGCGAGTCCGAGCCGGTGGGGCAGCGCGTTCATGATCACGTCCACCGAGATCATCGCGCCGTGGCGGAAGGCGACCGCGACGCCGAGGAAGACCGACCAGATCATCGAGGACCGGGTGATGACCTCCGACCAGGTCGAGGGCGCGTCGAAGACGAAGCGGGTGATCACCTGGAACAGCGCGAGGCTGGCGGCGATCACGAGGAAGGCGATGGAGGCCCGCAGGGCGATGCCGGTGGTGATGTCTTCGAGCCGGAGGAAGAGGCGCATCGGATGGGGACCTTCGACGGAGGGATGGCCGGCGCGGGGGTCCGCGCCGGCCGGTCGCGCGTCAGGTGCGGATCATTCGACGGCCTTGATGCGGTCGACCATCTCGGTGCCGTAGTCGTCGGTGTAGATCGCGTAGGCCGGTTCCGCCAAGGCGGCGAAGGGGGCCTTGTCGATGTCGGTGGTGACCTCCATCCCGTTCTCGCGCAGCAGCGCCACGCCCGCGTCCTCCAGCCGGTTGACCTCCGCGCGGGTGGCCGCAGCGCTCGCCGTGGCGGCTTCCCGGAACCAGCCCTGCTGCTCTTCGGTCAGCCCGTCGAACAGGATCGGCGAGGCCAGGATCACGGCCGGGGAGTAGACGTGACCGGTGAGCGAGACGTACTTCTGCACCTCCCAGAACTTGGAGGCGGAGATCACGGTGATCGGGTTCTCCTGCCCGTCGACGACGCCCTGCTGCAGCGCGGTGAAGAGCTCGGGGAAGGCCATCGGGGTCGGGGAGGCCCCCATGTCGCCGAACGCCTCCATGTGGACGCGGTTCTCCATCGTGCGCAGCTTGAGGCCGGCCAGGTCCTCGGGGGTGTTCACCGCACGCTGCGAGTTGGTCACGTGGCGGAACCCGTTCTCCGTCCAGGCAAGACCGACGAGGTCGTTCTCGCCGATCTTGTCCAGCAGCTCCTGCCCGATCTCGCCGTCGAGCACGGTGCGGGCGTGGTCGTAGTCGCGGAACAGGAACGGCAGGTCGAGCACGTAGACCTCCGGCACGAAGTTGCCCAGCGGCCCCGTCGAGGTGACGACGACGTCGAGCGAGCCGATCTGCAGCCCCTCGATCATGTCGCGCTCTCCGCCCAGCTGCCCCGCGGGGGCCTGCTCGCCGGTGAATTCGCCGCCCGACAGTTCGGTCAGCGTGTCGATGAAGGCCTGCGCGCCGATACCGTAGTGCGAGTCCGGCGACAGCGCATGGCCGACGACGATCGACTGCTGCGCCTGCGCGGCTCCGGCCATGAGGGCGGCCGCGGTGGCCAGTCCGGTTGCGAAATGTTTCATGTCTCTCTCCCTTTGGTGTTGGTCGTGCGGACGCGCGTCGCGGGCCCGGTGGTCAGGGGGCGGGGATGTCCGGCACCCGTCCGCCCATCTCGTCTTCCAGGTAGATCTCGATGATCCGCCGGAAGGACGTCTCCGCCTCGAACCCGGCGTCGCGGGCCCGGGCGGTGTCGAAGTCGCGCGGCCAGCCGGCGACGATGCGCGCGATGGTGGCGTCCGGCTCCCGCCGGATCAGCGCGGCCGCCCCGTCGCCGGCCACCTCCCGAAGCGCGGCGATCTGGTCCGCCACCGTCGCGGAGAGGCCGGGCATGGTCAAGCTGCGTCGGCTGCCCAGCATTTCCGTGTCCATCGTCGCGGCCCGTTCGATGAAGCCCACCGCGGCGCGGGGGCTGGCGAACCAGTGGCGCACGTCGTCGTCGACCGGCAGGATCGCCGCGTTGCCCGTTCAGCGGCTCGCGCAGGATGCCCGAGAAGAAGGACGACGCGGCCTTGTTGGGCAGGCCCGGCCGGATGCAGATCGTCGGGAAGCGCAGGCCCACCCCGTCGAGGAGGCCGCGGCGGGAATAGTCGTCGAGCAGCAGCTCCCCCATCGCCTTCTGCGCGCCGTAGGAGGTGAGCGGGGTGAGGTGGAAATCGTCGGCGATGCGATCGGGAAAGGGCGCGCCGAAGACCGCGAGCGACGAGGCGTAGACGACGCGGGGGGCGTAGTCCGGGGCGTGCCGGATCGCGTCGAGGAGGGCGCGGGTCCCATCGAGGTTGACGCGGTAGCCGAGGTCGAGGTCGGCCTCCGCCGCGCCGGAGACGACGGCGGCGAGGTGCACGATCATGTCGGGGCGTCCTTCGATCAGGCGCTCGGCCGTGCCCGGCTCCGACAGGTCGCCCGTCAGCAGAAGCCGCGTGCCGGCGAACCCGGCGGCGACGTCGGGCTCCACCACGTCGGCGAGGGTCATCGTATCGACGGGCGCATCGCCGATCCGGCCGGTCGCGGCGACGGCTTCGGCCAGCTTGCGGCCGATCATCCCGGCGGCCCCGATGACGAGCAGATGCATGTCAGTCCTTTCGCATCACAAAGCGGGCAACGGCGAAGGCGTCGAGTTCCAGGGGTCCGTCGTGAGGCGACATGCGATCCATGAAATCCGGTGTCGCGGCGGCCTGCGCGACGTGGGCCGCATCCAGAACGGCGACGCGCGCGCCGGGCGGCGGCAGGACGGTGACGGGCCCGGGTCCGGTCGCCGCGATCCAGATTTCGGTCCCCTCGGCCGTGTCCGCGGCCAGCCCGCAGAGGGGACCGGCGGCGGGCAGGTCGAGGTTGCGCAGCCGGGCACCGCGCAGGCGCGACACCCCCCGCAGGACGTGGAAGACGGGATAGACGCCGCCGTGATCGTCGAACCAGGGCTGCGGATCGTCCATCGGGGCGGCGACCGCGCCGAACGGCCCGGTGGTGCCGCCGAGGGCGATGGCGGTGGCCCCGCCGGCGGCGAAATCGGCGAAATAGCCAAGCGCCCATGCCGCACCGAGCAGACCGCGCTGACGCGGATCGTTTCGGTTCATCGCCTGCCGGACGTTGCCCGGATTGTCCTTCGCGGACGCGCCGTAGGGATTGTCGCGCACGCCGATGGCGGAGGGCCCGACGGCCCAGGGGGTGCCTTCGGAGATGCGTGTCGCGGAGGCTGCGACGGCGGCATGGGCCTCCCGCGTCTCCATGACCGAAAGGTCGTCGCCGGCGTGGACCAGCGGCGAGGTGGTGAAGCTGACGAGGTCGAGATGCGTCGTCGGCGGAGGCTTGCGATTGAGTTCGGTGAAGTAGGAAAACATGCCCCCGCCGATGCGGGCCGCGGGGAAGGCGGCGCGGGTGGCGTCGTAGAGCGTGCCGGCGTCGGGGGCCGCAGGCCAGGTCGAGCCGGGCAGGGTGCACTTGAGGTCCGGCGCGGGGGAGACGAGGACGGTGGCGAACGGATCGCCGAGGGCGCGCGCCATCTCTGCCGAGCGCGGCGACTTCCGCTGCCGCCCCCGCGTCGTCGGTGGCGACGATCACCGCCTCCAGCCACGGGTCGGCGTTCAGCGTGCGCGCGATGTCGAGCATCGGCACGAGAGTGTCGCGGGAATGGCCCGCGCGGGGATCGTGGTGGAGGATCAGATGGGCGGGTGCGAGGGTGCGGAGGGCGTCGAGCGCGCCGGTCGTGCCCGCGACGTCCTCCGGGCGCAGGCCGAGGCCGAGCGGCGGAACGGGACCGCGATTGCCAATTGGCAATAGTTCGATAGCTTGCGCGTTTTCAGTGGCTTGCCCCTCGCCCGAAATCCGGACCGTCACCGTCTGATCCACCCCGTCGCCCGCCTCGATCCGGTAGGGCCAGGGCAGGGCGAGCGGGCGGACGTAGGTCTTGTAGGAGGCGTCGGTCCAGTTGCGCTGGTCCTCCATCTCGTAGGTGTCGCCCTCCATCACCGTCTCGACCCGTGCGCCGCCGGGCGTGCTGTGGGTCAGAGCGCGCAGGTCCATCATCGGCTGCACCGGGTCGATGATCTCGGGGAAGCTGCCCTCCACCTCGCGGCCGTCGGTGTGGCGGATGGTGACCGGCGCGCCCGCGATCCCGTCTATCGGGTGCAGGACGACGAAGCCGGTGCGGTTCGTCTCCCACCCGGTGTCGGTCGTGCCTCGGCCGTGGAACGTCAGCGTGCCGTCGGCGCGGCCTTCGATCCGGGCCTCGTAGGCGAAGCGTTCGGCGTCGCCTGCCTCCGCGCGGTAGGTAACGCGGAAGCCGTCGCCGGTCTCCTCCACCTGGAGGTCGGCGATGCGGGGTGCGTAGGTGCCCCAGTCCCGGTCGCGCAGGATGAAGGACACCGCGCGCAGCACCTCCTCCGCGTGCCATCGGATGTGGCGCAGGTTGCCCGCCTCCAGCGTCGCGGAGAGCGGCCCGGCGCGCAGGATGCGGGGGGCCGGGACCTCCTCCTCGGTGCCGTAGAGCGCGATGGCGCGCGATGGTCCGTCCATGTCCCCTCCTATCCCCGTGCGGAGCGCCAGTTGACCAGCCGTTCGGCCAGCAGCGCCAGGATGATGATCGTACCGATGGCCGTGCCCTGCCAGAAGGGCGACACGCCCATGAGGTTCAGCCCGTTGCGGATCATCACCATGATGAGCACCCCCAGCAGCGTGCCGACGATGGAGCCGCGCCCGCCGTAGAGGCTGGCCCCGCCGATGACCACGGCGGCGATGGCGTCGAGTTCCAGCCCGTTGCCCGCCATCGGGTCGGCCGACATGACCTGCGCCAGGCTGAAGGTGACGGCGACGGCGGCGAGCGCGCCGGAGACGACGTAGGGCAGTATCGCGTAGAACGTGGTCGAGAGCCCCGCCGCCCGCGCCGCCTCCATGTTGGAGCCGATGGCGTAGATCGTTCGCCCGCCCTTGGTGTGGGTGAGATAGGCCCAGGCGAGCAGGTAGAGTGCCACGAGGAACAGCACGTTCGCGGGGATGCCGAGGAAGGTGGAGTAGACGATGGCGTCGAGGTCGGGCGGAAGGCCGGAGATGCTGCGCTGGCCCGAGAAGATGAACGACAGGCTGCGCCCGATGGCCATGATGCCGAGCGTGACGACGAAGGGGGCGAGACCGAAGCCCGCCACGAGCACGCCCGACAGCAGGCCGATGCCCGCGCCGGCGGCGATGGCGAGGGGGATGGCGACGGGGATCGGCATGACCTGGAGGGACTGGGCGAGGATGATGCCGGTGAGCCCGAAGACCGCGCCGACGGAGAGGTCGATGCCGCCCGTCAGGATCACGAAGGTCATGCCGACGGCGACGATGCCGATGACGACGGATTGATCGAGGATGTTGAAGACGTTGCGTTCCGTCAGGAAGAACGGCGAGGCGAAGGAGAGGACGACCGCGAGCAGGAGGGCGAGGCAGAACATCCGGAACTCGAGGCTGCGCAGGATGGCGTGCAGCGGGTTCGGGCGAGCGGGGGCATCGGTCATGCGGCCTCCTCCAGCGCGCGTCAGGGCGGCGACCTCGGCGCGGATCCCGGCCGGGTCGGGCAGGGAGGCGTCGCCGTCGAAGGTGAGGCCGATCCAGCCCAGGTCGTGGCCGCGCCGATCGGTCATCTGCACGAGCAGCGTGCGGCATGCGCCGTCGGCGACGTAGCCCTCCGCGCGGCCGAGCAGGGCTTCCGGGATCCGCGTCTCGCCGGCCAGCGCGGCCGTGCCCGGCTGCAGGCCAGACAGCGACGGGCCGGCCTGCGCAAGGCAGATCGTCTCCTCCCCGTCGATCAGCGTCCAGGTCGCGTCGCCCCCGTGCGCGTCGGCCAGCCGTGCGAGCAGCGCCTGATTGCGCGCCGTCGACGTTCGGGGGGCGGCGAGCAGCGTCAGCTTCTCCTCGGTCAGGCGCGCGGAGGGCAGGTCCGCGATGGTCACGCCGTCGGAGACGACGACGATGCGCTCGGCGAGGCCCAGCAGCTCCTCGAAGTCCGAGGAGATGACGATAACGGCCAGCCCCGCGTCGGCCGCGTCCTGAAGCAGGCGGTAGATCGAGGCACGGGTGCCGATGTCGACGCCCTTGGTGGGCTCGTCGAGGATCAGGATGTCTGGGTCGGTGAGCAGCCAGCGGGCGATGATGATCTTCTGCTGCATGCCGCCGGAATAATTCAGCAGGCTCGTGTCGAGCCGGTCGGCGGGCAGTCCGAGGTCGGCGAGCAGGCCCGCGACCTTCTCCGCGCGTCGCCCGTAGCCATGGCCGAAGCCGCGGTGCTGCCCCATGGCGGCCAGCATCAGGTTCTCGCGCACCGACAGGTCCGGCACGATGTTCTGCGCCCGCCGGTCCTCGGCCACGAAGGCCAGACCGGCGCGCACCGCATCCGCCGGGCGGCGCAGGGGAACGGGGGCGCCGCGCACGAGGACCTCGCCGGACCGGCGCGGGCGCAGGCCCCAGATCGCCTCCATCGCCTCCGACCGCCCGGCCCCGACCAGCCCGCCGAGCCCGAGGATCTCCCCGGCGCGCACCGAGAAGGAGATGTCGCGGACGTGGGGCGGCGCGCGGAGGTTGCGCACCTCGAACACCGTCTTGCCCATCGCGACGTCGCCGCGGGGCCGGTGGATCGCGCCGATGTCGCGGCCGACCATCGCCTGCACGATGTCGCCCTGCGTGAGCGTGCCGGTGGCGACGTCTTCCAGGATCGTGCGACCCTCGCGCAGGATGGTCACCCGGTCCGTCGCGGCGAAGACCTCCTCCAGCCGGTGCGAGACGAAGGCCAGCGCGCGGCCGTCCTCCTTGAGCCGGGTCATGATGTCGAAGAGCCTGTCCACCTCGGTGGCCGACAGCGAGGCGGTGGGTTCGTCGAAGATGACCAGCCGCGCGTCCAGCGCGAGGGCCTTCGCGATTTCCACGAGTTGCCGCTGCGCCGCGGAGAGGGTCCGGACCTCGGCGTCCAGCGGAAGGACGTGCTCGTGGCCGAGCCCGCGCAGGATCCCGGTCGCCCGTGCCCGCAGGGCGGCGAAGGACAGCCGGCCCGGGGCGGCGAGATGGGGCAGGAAGATGTTCTCGAGCACCGACAGGTCCGGGGCCAGCGAGGTCTCCTGCGCGACCAGCGCGATGCCGCGGGCGAGGGCGTCCCGTGCCGAGCCGAACGCCAGCGGCGCGCCGGCGAAGGCGATGTCACCCGACGTGGGCCGGATATGGCCGGAGACGATGCGCGACAGGGTGGATTTGCCCGCGCCGTTGGCACCGAGCAGGCCGACGACCTCGCCGGGCCGCAGCGTCAGGTCCGCGGAGGCGAGGGCTCTGGTGCTGCCGAAGGACTTCGATACCGAATGCGCCGTCAGCAGCGGTTCGGCCCGAGGGGCCGTGGCGTCCGGGGAGGTCATGGCGGTCGGTCGGGTCGGCCGGGGCAGGATGTCCGCCCCGGCGTCTGCCGTCATTCGATCTCGTTGGCGAAGACGGTTTCCTTGATCGTCGGCAGCATCTCCTCGATGTTGCTCGACGTCACGATCAGGATCGGCACGGTGATCTCCTTCTCGGGCGTGCCGCCGTCCAGGTGCGAGACCATCGCGCGCGCCGATTCCTGCCCCATCAGATAGGGCTGCTGCATGCCCGAGACGACGAGCTCGCCGGATTGCAGCAGCGGCACGAAGTCCGGAATGCCGTCGAAGGCCGCGACCAGCACCTCGCCGTCCATCCGCGCGGCCTTGATCGCGCGCAGCGCGCCCAGCGTCGGGCCGTCGGTCTGCACGAACATCGCGCCCATGGCGGGGTTGGCGGTGATCATGTCCTGCGTGAACTTGAACGTCTCGTCCGCGGTGTAGGCCTGCATCTGCTGGAGGCCCGCGTCGCCCTCGATCCCGGCCTCGGAGAGCGCATCCTTGAACCCCTGCGTGCGGGCCTGACCGTTCAGGCGTGCCTGGCTGATGCCGACGATGCCGACGGTGGCGTCGGTCTTGCCGGCCTCCTCCATCGCGGCGGCGAGCGCCTCGCCCACGCCGTTGGCACCCTCGTAGTTGTTGGATCCGATGACGGAGACGAACTCGCCCGAATCCGTCCCGATGTCGGCGATGACGACCGGAATACCCGCGTCCTGCGCAAGTTGCAGGATCGCCGGCGCGGTCGACGAATCGGTGGGCGACAGGACGATGCCGGCGACGCCGCGCGCGATGGCGTCCTGCGCGTTCTGAAGCTGCGTCTGCGGATCGTTGGTGGAGTCGAGGGCGGCGAAGCCGTAGCCCTCCTCCTCGGCCACCGACCTCACGCCTTCGGAGACGTAGCGCCAGAAGGCCAGGTCGAGGCCGGGCGTCATGTAGACCAGCTCGCCCTTCTCCTGCGCCGTGGCGGGCGCTGCGAGGCCCAGCGCGGCGACGAGGGCGGCGGCGGTGGCGTTCGTGAATGTCCTGCGGTCGATCATCTCGTGTCTCTCCCCTGAGATCTGTAACGGTCCGGTCCTTGCCGGACGCATGCCTTCCCGGCGGAACGGCCTCCCTGCCGTGCCTCCTGACTGGTCCGGAGGTTAGACCAATCGAGCAGCCTGTCAACGCCTTGCGCGCAGGCTCCGGTGGCATTGCCCCGCGTCTCTCTGGTAGGACGGCATCGGGCAGTCGGCGTCGCAGGGACGCCGCCCCGGTCGGAGGGTCCGATGCCGCGAGAGGATACGAAGGCCCTGCTGGGCGACGTGACGCGCCTGTCCGTGCCCGAGGTGATCGCGGGCAAGCTGGCCGCGCTCGTCTCCTCGGGCGTCCTGTCGGTCGGGGACGCGCTGCCGAGCGAGCGGGAGCTTGCGGTCTCGCTCTCGGTGAGCCGGGAAACGGTGCGCGGGGCGATCGCCCTTCTCGCCGATCGGGGGATCCTGCGCGTGGCGCAGGGCGCGCGCACGACCGTCGCCGCCATCGACCTGCCGGGGTTCGCCGCTCCCGGACCGATGCTGCGGCTCGACGGGCCCTACGGTCTGTCGGCGGTCCACGAAGCGCGATTGCTGGTGGATCGCCGGATCGCCGCGGACGCCGCGCGCGGGGCGACGTCGGACGTGATCTCGGCGATGGAGGGGTCCGTGGCGGCGCAGGAGAGTTGCGGGGCCGATGCGGTGCGGTTCCTGATCGCCGACCGGGAGTTCCATGGCCTGCTCTATCAGGCCGCGGGCAACGCCGTGCTGGCCGAGATGGCCATGACGCTGCACTCCCATCTGCTGGAGCACCGGCGCAGGATCGTCGCCCGCCCGGGGGCCATCGCCGTGAGCATCGAGGATCACCGCGCCATCCTGGACGGGTTGCGGCGGCGCGACGTGGAGGCCACGATGGATGCCGTCGCCCGTCACACGACGCGCATCCACGAGACAACGCGCAGCTTCCTGGGTGCCCCGGCCGGGTGATCCCGGCCGGGGCGGGGGCTCACTCCGGCGCGTTGGGCAGCGTCGCCATGAAGGCGGCCAGCGTGTCGGCATAGGCGGCCGAGTTGTACGTCGTCCCGTGGCCGGTCGTCTCGGCGCTTTCGGGCACGATCACCACGGCGGAGTTCGACGTGATCCGCGCCATCCCGTCGTTCAGCATCGGGAGTTCGAGCGGATTGCGCTCGTCGTCCTCGGACAGGATCAGGAGCACGTCGGCGGTGATGTCGCCCAGCTTGGGCGTCGGGTCGAAGTCGCGCGAGGCGTTCCACATGTACATCACGTCGTTCGCGTCCCCGACCTTCTGCTCCGCCTTGCGCTCGTCGACGTAGGCGCTCGCCATCTCGTTCGTCGCGCCCAGCTCCTGCAGCCGCAGGTTGCCGCCGGAGGTCGCCATGCCGAACCAGGCCGACATGTAGCGCAGCATCGGGGGCTGCTCCTCGTAGTTGCCGTCCATCCAGGCAGGGTCGTCGCGCACCGCGTCGATGACCATGCGCCGCATCATCCAGTTGCGGCCCGCCATCGGCCCCGGAAGCGAGGCGATGGGCACGCCGCCATCCATGAAGTCCGGGTATTCGGTGAGCCAGGTCCAGGTCAGCATGCCGCCCATGGAAAAGCCGATCTTGAGGTGCAGCCGCTCGATGTCGAGCCCGTCCTCCAGCAGCGCCTTCTGCGCGTTCACCATGTCGAGCAGGGTCTGCTCGGGGAACTCCGCGCGCATCCCGTCCGACGGCTTGGAGCTTTCGCCGGCCCCGATGGCGTCGACGAGGATGAGGAAGTACTTCTCCGCGTCCAGCGGCTGGCCCGGGGCCGTAGAGGTTGTCGGCGAAATTCGCGCCGAGCATCGAGGTCGCCTGCCCGGTCGTGCCATGGGTGATGAGCACCGGCGCACCCGACGGGTCGCCGATCGTGAGATAGCTCACCTTCATCTCGGGCAGGGTCTCTCCGCTCTCGAAGGTGAAGTCCTCGATGATGAACTCCCCGCGCTGCGGCTCGGGATAGTCCGCCGCCGCCGGCAGTGCCGATGCGACGAAGACCGCGGCCGCGGCCGCCATTCCTCTGATTTCCATATATTGTCCCTCCCGGACAAGCCGGCCCCTGACTGGTCTGACCGACGTACCAGTCACGCAATCAGAAGGGTCGGAACCTGTCAACTCCGCGGTCGAGTCGCGCAGGCCCCCGGGGCGGGAGACCGGTCAGCCGGTGCCGCCGAGCCGGACCGAGCGGCGGCGCAGCGCTTCGAGCGTGAAGAGCAGCGCGGCGGAGAGGACGACGAGCAGCGTGGCGACGGCGAGGATCGTCGGGTTGATCTGCTCGCGCAGACCCGAGAACATCTGCCGCGGGATCGTGCGCTGTTCGGGGCCGGCGAGGAAGAGGACGATCACCACCTCGTCGAAGGAGGTCACGAAGGCGAAGAGCCCGCCCGAGATGACGCCGGGCCGGATCAGCGGGATGACCACGTCCCAGAAGACCTTCACGGGGGACGCCCCGAGGCTGAGCCCGGCGATGAAGAGCGACCGGTCGAAACCGCTGAGCGTTGCCGTCACGGTGATGATGACGAAGGGCACGCCGAGCGCGGCATGGGCGAGGATGAGCCCGGGAAAGGTGCCGACGAGGTCGAACCGGGAGTAGAAGAAGAACATCCCCGCCGCGATGATGATGAGCGGCACGATCATCGGGCGAGAGCAGCAGCGCGGTGATCAGCCGCTTGTAGGGCATGAACGGCGAGGCCAGCCCGACGGCCGCAAGCGTGCCCAGCGTCGTGGCGATGAGGGCGGCCGCGATGCCGACGAGGAAACTGTTGCCGATCGCCAGCCGCCAGTTCGGGTCCGCCATGAAGTCCCGGTACCAGCGCAGCGAATAGGCTTCGGGATCGAGGGCCAGCATCCCGTCGGTGAAGGTGAAGAACGGCTCCGCGTTGAACGACAGCGGGACGATCACGAGGATCGGCAGCATCAGGAACACGAGCACCAGCCCCGCGAAGATGCGCAGCCCGTAGTGCCCGGCGACATGGGGCAGGCCGTAGTATTCCGGGAAGCGCATGACCTATCCCAGCTTGAGGTTGTCGGTGCCCACGAAGCGGTCGAACAGCCAGTAGAGCAGGAGGATGAGGGCGAGGAGCAGCGAGCCGAGCGCGGCGGCCAGCTCCCAGTTGTTGGACTGCTGCATGTGGAAGGCGATGATGTTGGAGATCATCTGCCCGTCGACGCCGCCGACCAGGGCGGGCGTGATGTAGTATCCGACCGAGATGATGAACACGAGGAGCGCCCCGGCCGAGAGGCCCGGCAGGCTCATCGGCAGGTAGATCTTGTACCAGGCCCCGAGCGGCCCGCTGCCCATCGACATGGCGGCGCGCATGAAACTCGGATCGATGCCGCGCATGACGGCGTAGAGCGGCAGGATCATGAACGGCAGCAGGATGTGCGTCATGGCGATCACGGTGGAGAATTCGGTGTAGAGCAGGTCCAGCGGCGCGTCGGCGATCCCGAGGGCGGTGAGGGTGGAATTGATCACGCCATTGGTCTGCAGCAGCGCGATCCAGGCCGTCGTGCGCACCAGCAGCGATGTCCAGAACGGCAGCAGGACGAAGACGATCAGCACGTTCGCCAGCTTGTCGGAGGAATGGGCCATGAAGAACGCGAGCGGATAGCCCAGCAGGATCGTCAGCACCGTGATGACGAGCGCCATCCGCAGCGTCTTGACGTAGAGGTCGACGTAGATCTGCGTGTCGCGCTGCGCGATGCCGCCGTCGGCCGTCCGTTCGAGATCCAGCGAGGTGAGGTAGTAGCCGGTCGAGTAGATCGGCCCGGCGGCCTTGAGCGCGCGCCAGGTGGCCGGCTCCGCCCAGCGGTCGTTCGCCGCCAGCAGGAGCGTCGCGCCGTCGGTGGCGAGTTCCGCGTCGTCGACCCGGCGCAGGGCGCGGGCGGTGGACGTCACCACGCTCGACATGCCGGGCAGGGAACGGTTCAGCTCGTTGGCCAGCTGTCCCGAGGTGCGGTCGGACGCCATCCGCTTCATGTCGGTGGCGAACCGGATCAGGATCGTGTCGCCGGGCAGCGCGTCGCCGGACCAGCCGTCGAGCGCCTCCAGCGTCTGCGGGATGAGTGTCGCCACGGTCGGGTTGTGGACGCTGCGGTAGAGCATCGTGGCGATGGGCGCGACGAAGGCGAAGGCGAGGAACGCGAGCAGCGGCGCGGTGAAGAGGAACGCCTGCAGCCTGCGCCGGCGCAACTCGCGCGCGGCGTTGCGGGCGTCGGCCGGGTCCAGTCGCGTGATGGCTGCGGTCATGATGCGCTCCCCGAGGGTCCCCGCGCCGGAGGGCGGCGCGGGGGATGGTCCGTTACTGGAGAAGCCACTCGTTGAACTTCTCGCCGAGGCTCTCGCCGTAATCGGCCCAGAAGATCCCGTCGGCCTTGAGCCCCTCGTCGAGATGCGCGGTCGGCAGGTCCTGCTTCACGCTCTCGGGCAGGAGCGCCTGCGAGGAGGCGCGGGTCGGGCCGTAGGCCACGTCCTGCATTCCCGCGAGCGGCACGGTCTGCGTGGCGAAGGTGATGAACTCCATCGCCTTCTCCTTGTTCGGCGTGCCCTTCATGATCGCCCAGACGTCGAGGTCGTAGACGTGACCGTCCCAGACGATCTCGAACGGCGCGCCCTCGTCCTGCATGGCGGCGAAGATGCGGCCGTTGGCCGACTGGACGAACTGCGCGCCGCCGTCGTTGAGCAGGACGGGGGCCTGCGACCAGCTGTCGAACCAGACGATGTCGTCCTTGATGGTGTCGAGCTTGGCGAAGGCCTGCGCCTGGCCTTCCTCGGTGGACAGCGTCTCGTAGACGTCACCGGGGGCGACGCCGTCGGCGAGCAGGGCCCACTCCATGTTGACCTGCGGACGCTTGCGAAGGCCCCGCGTGCCCGGGAAGGCATCGGTGTCGAACAGCTCCGCGACGGTCTGCGGACCGGGGCCGTTGTCGGTGTTGTTGGCGAAGACGACGGACCAGACGATGTTGCCGACGCCGCATTCGTTGGCCAGCGCCTCCGGAATGAAGTCGTCTGCCGCGGGCGTGCCGTCGTCGCCGTCGGCCAGCAGGCTCTGGTCGATGACCTCGAGATAGCCTTCCGCGCAGGCGCGTTCGAGATCGATGACTTCGATGTCGACGACGTCCCACTGGATGTTGTCCGCTTCGACCTGGGCTTTCATCTCGGCGATGCCACCGCCGTAATCCTCGAAGAGGACGTTGGTGCCGGTCGCCGCCATGAACGGATCGATCATGTGCTCCTGCTGCGCGGCACCGTAGGCCCCGCCGAAGGACGTCACGGTCAGGTCCTGCGCCGCGAGGGGGCCGGCACTCAGTGTCAGCGCGGCGAGTAGGGTGAGGTGTCTCGTCATCTGTCTCTCCTTGTCAGTCCGGGTTTTCTTGAAAGGACCCCGGTTTGTCCCGTCCCGCCTGGCCGTTCGGAAAGGCGATGCAGTCGGAGGCGAGCCAGAGCAGCTGCGCCTCCGCGTCGTCGGCGAACTCCGGCGCGGCGAGATCGTTGAGGACCTTGACGATGACGTCCGTCCCGTCCGGCAGCCGGAAGTAGTAGCGGATGAAGTCGCCGACGTAGATCCGGGTCAGGAACCGCACCGTCAGCGCATTGTCGTGCGCGTGGTCCGTCGGCGGGATGAACAGCTTCTCGGGCCGGATGGACACGCGGCAGGGTGCCCCCCGGGCCAGCCCCGCCGCCGCCTGCGCGGTGACCGTGCCGCCGTCGGTGCGGACCTGCGCGGTCGCCCCGTCCAGCGACGTCACCGTGCCGGGGACGAAGTTGTTCTCTCCGATGAACTCCGCGACGAAGGCGTTCACGGGGCGCTCGTAGAGCTCGGCCGGCGGGGCGAGCTGCTGCACGACACCGTCGTTGAACACCGCGATCCGGTCGGACATCGACAGCGCCTCCGTCTGGTCGTGGGTGACGTAGATGACGGTGAAGCCGAGCTGCTTGTGCAGACGGGTGATCTCGAACTGCATCTGCTCGCGCAGGTTCTTGTCGAGCGCGCCCAGCGGCTCGTCCATCAGGATCAGCGTCGGCTGGAAGATCATCGCGCGGGCCAGCGCCACCCGCTGCCGCTGCCCGCCCGAAAGCTGCCCGGGCCGGCGGTTCCCGAAGTCCGACAGTTCCACGAGGGCCAGGTATTCGGCGACCCGCTCCTTGATCTGCGGCTTGGTCATCTTCCGCACGGCCAGCGGATAGGCGAGGTTCTCGGCCACCGTCATGTGCGGGAACAGCGCGTAGTTCTGGAACACCATGCCGATGTTGCGCTTGTTCGGCGCGGTCCGGTTGATCGAGTGGCCGGCGATGGCGATGTCGCCGGAGGTAACGCTCTCGAACCCGGCGAGCATCATCAGGACGGTCGTCTTGCCCGAACCCGAGGGGCCCAGCAGGGTGATGAACTCCCCCTTGGCCACGTCCATCTCGAAGCCTTTGACCACGAGGGACTTCTGGTCGTAGCTCTTCCTGACGTCGTCGAAGCGCAGGAAGACGTCCGGGGCGGTGTCCTTCATCTCGTGCGATCGCCCCCCGGTGAATTGACGACAGGTTACGCAGGTGCCGCGCGCCAATGCAACGCTCCTGCGGCTCGGATCGTGGCGGGGCGCGGTCGCCGACGGGATGGTCCGGAGCCTTCTGGGCCATCCTGAACGCCGCCGCCGCGGCGCGGACGATGCCGGCCCCGCCGGCGTGCCCCGGTTGAGCGAGGCCGCGGAACGGGCGGGTTCTGGCCACCGGGATCGACGGAAGCGCCCCCATCGGCAGCGCGCCCACCGCTTCGATCCCGCAGGCGGCAATGACGGCGAGCACCGGCTCCCAGGATCGACGCCGGAGACGCGCGCGATATCTTCCCCCGTCGTCACCCGCAGCCGCCGTCGCCATCGCCGGGCGAGGAGGCCAACACCCCGCCGCCCGATCGGGACCTCGCCGGAGAGACGGCCCAAGGGTGCGGGCGCATCTTCGGCACCAGTGGGATCGCCACGAGACCGAGCGCGGGCGCTGACTGCCCCGCCACGCCCGGCGAACGTCACGCGCATCGGGAAACCCTCGGACGGGCACCATGCGCGGTCGTGGCGGTGATCGTCTGCGGGGTCGTGCTCGTGCCGACGGAACGGCAGCGCGCCGGCAGTGTCCGTCCTGAGGTGGGCGCGGCATTCGGGCATGGAGGCGATCTGCAGGAAATGGCCGTCGCGGCAAACGTGTCCGTTCGGGCAAGTCGCCTCGTCGGCGGTCCGGTCCGGCCCGTGTTCCGACTGCGGCGCATCGACGGGGCGTGGCAGGCCGAGGAACCGCCACGCCGTCATCGGCAGGTGCGGCCGGATCGCAAGAGGCTGCGGCAGGACGCCGATGCGCGGGCCAGCCCCGCCGTATGCGCCCACGGGTCGAGGGCATCCTGCCGGTCATCGCGCGCAGCAATTCCGACGTGCGCGACCCAGTCCACTCGACGAAGGTCATGATATCGCCGCCGGGGATCGCCATGTTCACGTCGCGCAGAATGGGTCGTCCATCAGGCTGGACGCCGGGACGTTCGACGCGGATCGGGAGTCCGGTCGCTGGGGCGATCCCGACAGGTGGCGCACAGGCCTCCGCCTCCGCCACCGCATCGCAGAGACGGCATATCGGCGGGACGGGTGAGTGCCGGATGCGGCGTCGAGTTCGACCTGCCGCAGCCCCTTCAAAATATCATGGGTCCCCGTGGCGCGGCGATGCGCGGGCAGGATCGCGATCACCCGGAGGCGGATCGGCGTCTGCCGAGGGCCCGCGTCCTCGCAACGCACCTCCGGGACCGCGAACCCTGTGTTCATTCAGTCGGAATTATCGCGGGGCGCGTACCCGACGGCGACCGGCTCCAATTCATACGCTATAGCATCGCTTAAATCGAGCGAGACCTGTCGGAGTCGCCCATGATCCGCCGGCTCGCGTCTTTCCCGACCCGCCATTGCCGATGCGCCGTCCGGTCTTGCAGATATCGGACTTGTTCATTCCATGGTCGCCCGGGTGATGCATGGGGTCGGCACGCCGCAGCTCCTGATGTCGCCGGGAGTGTCGCCGCACCTGCAAGCGATGCATGCGCCGGAAGTGAAGGCGCTGCGCGGGCGGACGTGGTGATCTGTGTCGGGGCGGCGCGGACGCCCTGGATGGCGAAGGCGCTTGGATCGCTGTCGGGCGACGCGGTTTCTCTCGGACTGCTGGCCGTGATGGCCGCATACGGGGACATCGAGAAGGATCACGCCGACTGGATCATGAAGCGGATGGGCATCACCACGGCTCGATCGACCCCCATGCGTTGCTGCAGCCGATGATCGGCAAGGCCCGGCTCGGGCTGATGCGCGGTCGTGGCCACGTCACCTTCCGCGATGCCACGGTTGTTCCGAAATGCGGTTCGACACGGCCTCCCTCGGCGCGATTCCCGGCTGCGGTGGCGCCGCCCCCGCCCGGCGGAGCGTGGATCCGCGCGAACTGATCGCGTCCAATCGGGCGATCTGCCTGCTCGATACCCTCCGGACGGCGCTGCAACCGGGGCTGACGCCCTATCCGACCCCGCTACACGACCAATCTCTCGTCGCGGGTCGCGCGGGGACTCGACAAACGAAATTCAAAACTAGAACATAAGGGGAACATAAACCGATTCTCCGGTGGCCCGATGGCACGATCCACGTCCGACTCGACCCTGCCTGCCTTCGCCGAGACCTTCTCGAACACGCGGGACGGGGCCGGGACGGGTCTGGTCCTCGCGCAGATGGACGCCTTTCTGGCGGCCGGGCGCGGGGGCGGTGGGCCGGTCCTTTGGGTGCAGGACGCGCTCGCCGCCCGCGAGGGGGGCGCGCCGTGCCAGCGGGGGATCGCGGAACGCGGGTTGAGGATGCCCATATTGCGCATCGCGGCACGTTCGCCGGCCGATGCGCTCTGGGCGATGGAGGAGGGTCTGGAATGCGCCGCACTGTCCGCTGTCGTGGGCGAGGTCTGGGGAAACCCCAAGGCCCTGGATTTCACGGCGACGAAGCGTCTGGCGCTGCGGTCGTCCCGCTCCGGCGTCCCGGTCTGGCTGATGCGGCCCGATGGGGTGGCGGACCTGTCGGTGGCCCCCGACCGCTGGCGCGTGGACCCGGCTCCCTCGCTCGCCAACCCATGGGACGAACGCGCCCCCGGGCGGGCGCAGTGGAAGGCCGACCTGTTCCGCACGCGGCGCGGGGCCCCGGCGATCTGGATGGCCGGTCATGACCGGGCGGCGCATCGTGTCGATCTGGTTGCCGCGGTTTCCCATCGCCCGGTGGGAACGCGCGATGGCGGCGCGGCCCGCCCGTCCCTCCATGCCGTGGGAGGAGGGGGCTGACGGGGTCGACGACGGCCCCGATGCCGACGCCCCGCTCGTCCTGACCGCCCCCGGACCGCATGGCCCTATCGTCCATGCCGTCAACGACGCCGCCCAGGCGGAGGGGGCGTCGCGCGGCATGCGCGTCACCGACCTTCGGGCGCTGCTGCCCGAGGTGCAGGTCGTCGCCTGCGACCTGCAGGGCGACGCCGGGGCGCTGCGCCGCCTGACGCTCTGGTCGCGGCGCTGGTGCCCCTGGTCCGCATCGGATGCGGCGGACGGCCTGGTGCTCGACACCAGCGGGTCGGATCACCTCTGGGGCGGCGAGGCGGCGATGCTGTCGGACATGGAGGCGCGTCTGGGAGAGCTGGGGCAGGTCGCGCGGCTGGCCGTCGCTCCGACCCATGGCGCGGCCTGGGCGCTGGCCCGCTACGGCGACCCGCGCGAGATCTGCGGGCCGTCGGCGCTCAAGGCGCGGCTGGCGATGCTGCCCGTCGCGGCCCTCAGGCTCGACGGGGCGACGCTGCTCACGCTGCGACGGCTCGGGATCGCGCGGATCGGCGACCTCATGCTGATCCCGCGTGCCACGCTG
Organism: uncultured Alphaproteobacteria bacterium; assembly: GCA_963757495.1. Taxonomy (GTDB): domain Bacteria; phylum Pseudomonadota; class Alphaproteobacteria; order Rhodobacterales; family Rhodobacteraceae; genus Jannaschia. The sequence continues at coordinate 92,414 of CAVWRZ010000016.1, read as the reverse complement.
GAGCGGCGCTTCGGCCGGGACGGGCGCGCCCTGATGACGCCGCTGCGCCGGCTCGACCAGATGACCGGCGCGCTGCCCGAACCCATCGTCAGCCCGCCGCCGCGGCACCGCTTCCGCGTCGTGCAGCGTCTGGCCGAGCCGGTGATGGACCCGCAGCCGCTGCTGCCCGAACCGCTCGGCATGCTCTGCACCGAACTCGCCACCGCGGGGCAGGGGCTGCGCGGGCTGCGGCTGGAACTCTACCGCACCGACGGCACCTCCAGCCGGTTCGAGGCCGGCTGCGCCCAGGCCAGCCGCGACCCCGCGCATCTGCAGAACCTGCTCACCCGGCATTTCGAGAGCCTCGACGCGGGCTTCGGCTTCGACACCCTCAGCCTGGAAGCGCTGCGCCCCGAACCGCTCGCGGCGGGGCAGGTCCGGCTCGACGGGGAGATGCAGGCCGACGTGGCCCTCGCCACGCTGATCGACCGGCTGAGCGTGCGGCTGGGGACGGAAGCGGTGCAACTGCCCGACCCGGCCGCCAGCCATCTGCCCGAACGCGCGGCCCGCTGGTCGCCGGCGCTGCGCCGCGTCGACCTGCTGGCCCCGGGGGGCTTGGGCGGCGGCGGCATGGTGGCACCCGCCCGCGAGCGCCCCGTCCGCCTGCTGCATGCGCCCGAGCGGATCGAGGTGCTCTACGCCGTGCCCGAAGGCCCGCCGGTGCGGTTCAACTGGCGGCGCAGGCCCTATCTCATCCGCCGTCATCAGGGACCGGAACGCATCGCTCCCGAATGGTGGCGCGCGCGCCCCGACACGCGCCTGCGCGACTACTACAAGGTCGAGGTGGAGGAGGGCGCGCGCTACTGGCTGTTCCGCGAGGGGATCGCCGGCGACGGCCGCGGCGGCACGCCCGACTGGTTCCTGCACGGGATGTTCGCCTGATGCCAGACCAGCCGCTCACGCCGGACAAACGGACGCTGGACCCCGATCAGGTGTTCACCCGCAACCCGCCCGCCCCCTTCGTCGAGCTGGGCGTCGCCTCCTGCTTCTCCTTCCTGCGCGGGGCGTCCGACGCCGTCGACCTGACGATCACGGCCTGGAAGATGGGCTACGACCGGATCGGCATCGCCGACGTCAATTCCATGGCCGGCATCGTCCGCATGCATCTGGAGACCCGCACGGCCCGGATGCGGGCCCTGATCGGCACCCGGCTCGTGCTGACCTGCGGGGTCGAACTGCTCGCCTATCCCGAGGACCGGGATGCCTACGGCAATCTCTGCGCGCTGATCTCCAAGGGGCGGATGAACGGCCCGGACGGCGCGCGGCAGGACGAAGGGGCGCTGCGATATCACGCTCGACGATCTGGCCGCGCATCAGGACGGCACCATCCTCGTCGTCCTGCCGCCCGGGGACCTGTCCGCCTTCGAGGCCGACCTGCCCCGCCTGACGGAGCGTCTGCCGCGGTTGTCACATATCGCCGCCTCCTATCTGTACCACGGCGACGATCAGGCCCGGATCGAACGGCTGGACCGGCTGGCGGGGCGTCATCGGCTGCGGCTTCTCGCGACGAACGACGTCCTCTACCACGCGCCGGAGCGCCGTCCCTTGCAGGACGTGATGACCTGTATCCGCGAGAAGGCGAAGCTGGCCGATGCCGGGTTCCACCTCGCCGCCAACGCGGAGCGCCACCTCAAGCCCCCCGCGGAGATGATCCGGCTCTTCGCGCGCTGGCCCCATGCCATCCGAGAGAGCCTGCTGATCGCCGGGCGGCTGAAGTTCGGACTGGAGGAACTGAGCTACGAGTATCCCGAGGATCACATTCCCGACGGCCGCACCCCCGACCGGCATCTCCGGATCCTGACCGAGGAGGGAGCCGCACGCAGGTATCCCGAGGGCGTGCCGCAAAAGGTCCGCGACGCCATCGAAAAGGAGCTTTCGTTCATCGCCGGCCGCGATCTGGCGCGGTACTTCATCACCATCCAGGAGATCGTCGCCTTCGGGCGCGGCCAGGGCATCCTGTGCCAGGGGCGGGGATCGGCGGCCAACTCGGCCGTCTGCTACTGTCTGGAGATCACATCGGTGGACCCGGCGCTCAACGAGGTCCTGTTCGAGCGCTTCATGTCCGCCGACCGGCACGAACCCCCCGATATCGACGTCGACTTCGAGCACGAGCGGCGCGAGGAGGTCATCCAGCATATCTACGCACGCTACGGCCGGCATCGTGCAGGGCTCTGCGCCACGATCATCCACTACCGCCCGCGCATGGCGGTGCGCGAGGTCGGCAAGGTGTTCGGGCTGACCGAAGACACCACGGCCGCCATGGCGAAGACGGTCTGGGGCTCCTGGGGCGGGTCGGTGGACGACATGCACCTGGAGGACACCGGCGTGAACCTGCGCGATCCGGTGATCCGGCGGGTGATCCAGCTCACGGACATGCTCATCGGGATGCCGCGCCATCTGGGGCAGCACGTCGGCGGCTTCATCCTGACGCAGCAGCCGCTGACCCGGACGGTGCCCATCGGCAACGGGGCCATGCCGGACCGCACCTTCATCGAGTGGGACAAGGACGACATCGAAGCGCTCGGCATCTTCAAGATGGACGTGCTTGCGCTGGGGATGCTGACCTGCATCGCCAAGTGCTTCGGGCTTCTGCGCGATCACTACGGTGTCGCCATGGACCTCGCCACGATCGAGGAGGGGGATACGGCCACTTACGAGATGCTCCAGCGCGGGGACAGCCTGGGGGTGTTCCAGGTCGAGAGCCGGGCGCAGATGGCGATGCTGCCCAAGCTGAAGCCGAAGGAATTCTACGATCTCGTCATCCAGGTCGCCATCGTCCGGCCCGGACCGATCCAGGGCGACATGGTGCACCCCTACCTGCGCCGCCGCCGGGGGGACGAGGTGCCCGAATACCCCACGCCGGGCCCCGACCACGACCCCGACGAGTTGAAGAACATCCTCGAGCGCACCCTCGGCGTCCCGATCTTCCAGGAGCAGGCGATGAAGATCGCCATGGTCGCCGCGGAGTTCTCCGGCAAGGAAGCCAACGGGCTGCGCCGGGCCATGGCGACCTGGCGTTCCAGGGAGGACATCCGCCTGCACAAGTCACGCATGATCGACCGGATGGTGGCCCGCGGCTACGACGAGGCCTTCGCCACCCGCTGCTTCAGCCAGATCGAGGGGTTCGGCGAATACGGCTTTCCCGAAAGCCACGCCGCGAGCTTCGCGCATCTGGTCTACGTGTCGAGCTGGCTCAAGTGCCATCACCCGGACGTCTTCGCCTGCGCGCTGCTGAACTCGCAGCCGATGGGGTTCTACGCGCCCGCGCAGATCGTCGACATGGCGCGGCGGTCGGGGGTGGAGGTGCGGGCGATCGACGTGAACTACTCGGCCTGGGACAACACGCTGGAGCCGGTGTCGCCCGGCATCTTCGCGCTGCGGCTTGGCCTGCGGCAGATGTCGGGATTCAGGGAGACGGACGCCGACCGAATGGTCGCGGCGCGCGACATGCCCTTCGCCGGGGTGGAGGACCTGCGTCGGCGCACCCGCATCCACAAGCGGGGAATCGAGATCCTTGCCTCCGCCGATGCCTTCCGCTCCTGCGGGCAGGATCGGCGCGCGGCACTCTGGGATGCCAAGGCGATCCGCTCGGGCCCCGCGCTGCCGCTCTTCACGCACGGGGACGCGCCGGACGTCGGAACGGAGCCTGTGCACCTGCTGCCCGACATGCCGATGCGCGAACAGGTCGTCGCCGACTACCAGACCGCGCGCCTGTCGCTGAAGGGGCATCCGCTGCGGTTCATGCGCCGCGCGATGGACGCGCGGCGGCTACACCCGCGCCGCCGACCTGCGGAGCCTGCGCTTCAACCAGAAGGTCTCCGTCGCGGGGCTGGTCCTGATCCGTCAGAAGCCCGGGAGCGCCAAGGGCGTGTGCTTCATCACGCTGGAGGACGAGACGGGGGTGGTGAACGTCGTCGTCTGGCCGGACCTGTTCGCCCGATGCCGCAAGCCGATCATGTCCGCGCGGCTGATGGCGGTGCATGGCCATGTGCAGTTCGACGATGCCGTGATCCACGTCGTCGCCCACGAGATCGTGGATCGCAACGATGCGCTGCTGCGCCTGTCGGAGGACGAACTCGCCCCCGATCTGGCGCCGCGCCGACCACGTGAAGAGCCCGCTGCCGAGCCATGGATCGAAACACCCGCGCGACGTGCGCGTCATCCCGAAGTCGCGGGATTTCCACTAGACCTCAGAAGTCGAGATGCTCCACGCTGAGCGCGTTCTCCTGGATGAACGCGCGCCGGGGTTCCACGATATCGCCCATCAGCTTGGTGAACACGTCGTCGGCCTCGGCGATGTCCTCGACCTTCACCTGCAGCAGCGTGCGCGCCTCCGGGTCCAGCGTCGTCTCCCAGAGCTGGCCGGGGTTCATTTCGCCGAGGCCCTTGTAGCGTTGCAGCGTCAGGCCCTTCTCGCCCTCGGCCAGCACCGCGTTCAGCAGGTCGATCGGCCCGTGCACGATGTTCTCGCGATCCTTGCGCATGAGCCGGGCCGGATCGCGATAGACGTCGCGGGTCTCGCCCGAGACCTGCGCCAGCTTGCGCGCCTCGCCCGAGCGCAGCACTGCGCCGTCCAGCGTGCGGACCTCCTCCACCCCGCGCAGGATGCGCGCGAGCCGGATGCCGTGGTCCTGCGTGATGCGCCCCTGCCAGCCGCGCTCGTATTCCGCGGCCACCTGATCGAGGCGTCTGGCCACCGCATCGGCCACGCCCTGCAGGTCGCCGTCGGCCTGCCCGGCCTCGAAGGCCCCGGCGAGCGCGGCCTGTTCCAGGACGTGACGAGGGTAATGCGTCGGGAAGGCGTCGAGGATGCGCTTGAAGTTGCGCGCCCCCTGGATCACGCGGTCGAGGTCGCGGCCCGCGATCTCCTCGCCCGACGGCAGGCGCAGCATCGCGCCGTCGGTGCCCTGCTGGACGAGGTAATCCTCCATCGCGGCCTCGTCCTTGAGGTAGACCTCGGAGCGCCCGCGACCGACCTTGTAGAGCGGCGGCTGCGCGATGTAGAGGTGTCCCTCCTCGATGATCTGCGGCATCTGGCGATAGAAGAACGTCAGCAGCAGCGTGCGGATATGCGCGCCGTCCACGTCCGCGTCGGTCATGATGACGACCTTGTGGTAGCGCAGCTTGTCGATGTTGAACTCGTCGCGCCCGATGCCGGTGCCCATCGCGGTGATGAGCGTGCCGATCTCCTGGCTGCCCAGCATCCGGTCGAAACGGGCCCGCTCCACGTTCAGGATCTTGCCCTTGAGCGGCAGGATCGCCTGGTTCTGCCGCGAGCGCCCCTGCTTGGCCGAGCCGCCGGCGCTGTCGCCCTCCACGAGGAACAGCTCGGCCTTGGACGGGTCCTTCTCCTGGCAATCGGCGAGCTTGCCGGGCAGGGACGCGATGTCCATCGCCGTCTTGCGCCGGGTGAGCTCGCGGGCCTTGCGCGCGGCCTCGCGGGCGAAGGCGGCCTCGATGATCTTGCCGACCACCTGCTTGGCGGTCTGCGGGTTCTCCTCGAACCACTCGGCCAGCTTCTCGTTCACGAGGTTCTCGACGGCGGGCCGCACCTCCGAGGAGACGAGCTTGTCCTTGGTCTGGCTGGAGAACTTCGGATCGGGCACCTTGACCGACAGCACGCAGGTCAGCCCCTCGCGGGCGTCGTCGCCGGTGAAGCTGACCTTCTCGCGCCGGGCGATCCCGCTCGACTGGGCATAGAGGTTGATCGTCCGCGTGAGCGCGCCGCGCAGGCCGGCCATATGCGTGCCGCCGTCGCGCTGCGGGATGTTGTTGGTGAACGGCAGGACCATCTCGTTGTAGCTGTCGTTCCACCACATCGCGACCTCCACGCCGATGCCGTCGCGCTCGCCCTCCATGTAGATCGGCTCGGGCATCACGGGCGTCTTCGAGCGGTCGAGGTACTTCACGAACTCCCGCACCCCGCCTTCGTAGAACAGCTCCGAGCGGACCGCCTCGGCCGGCCGCTCGTCCTCCAGCACGATGCGGACGCCGGAGTTCAGGAACGCGAGTTCGCGCAGCCGCGTCTCCAGCGTCTTGAACACGAAGTCGCGGTTGGAGAACGTATCGAGCGAGGCCATGAAGCGCACCTCGGTGCCGGTCTCGTCCGTGTCGCCCATGGTCTTCAGGTGCTCCACGGTATCGCCGTGCTCGAAGCGGGCGACGTGCTCCTTGCCGTCGCGCCAGACGCGCAGTTCGAGCCAATCCGACAACGCGTTCACCACCGAGACGCCGACGCCGTGCAGGCCGCCCGAGACCTTGTAGCTGTTCTGGTCGAACTTCCCGCCGGCGTGCAGCTGGGTCATGATGACCTCGGCCGCCGAGACGCCCTCCTCCTCGTGGATGCCGACCGGAATGCCGCGGCCGTTGTCGCGCACCGAGACCGAGGAATCGGCGTGGATCCGGACGGTCACGTAGGTCGCATGACCGGCCAGCGCCTCGTCGATGCCGTTGTCGACGACCTCGTAGACCATGTGGTGCAGGCCGGAGCCGTCGTCGGTGTCGCCGATGTACATGCCGGGGCGCTTGCGGACCGCCTCCAACCCCTTGAGAACCTTGATCGAATCTGCGCCGTATTCCTGCGGCGCGGCGTCTTGCTCGGACATGTGATCGCTTTCCGTTCTGATCCCCCGGATATAGGCGTTTCCGGGGGCGGTGTCACGTCGCGCACACCATATATTGTGTCGTCAGGGAGCCGTCTCCGCGACCGCGCTCGCCCCGTCCTCGTCGGTCACGCGCAGGTGGCGGGCCGCGGTGCCCAGGTCGGCGAAGAGTTCGGGGCCCGTGCCCGTCAGGAAAGCCTGCCCGCCGAGGTCCAGCAGTTCCGCGTAGAGCGCCGCGCGGCGGGTCGGCGTCCAGATGCGCCGCCACCTCGTCGAGCAGCAGGATCGGGGCCGTTCCGGTCTCGGCTTTCAGCGCGCGGGCGTTGGCGAGTATGAGCGAGATCAGGAGCGCCTTCTGCTCGCCGGTCGAGCACAGCCGCGCCTCCATCCCCTTCTCCGCGTAGTGCCCCGTCAGGTCGGCGCGGTGCGGCCCGACCAGCGCCCGGCCGGCCGCCATGTCGCGGGGCCGGGAGCGGGCGAGCGCATCGCGCAGGTCGTCCTCGGTTTCCGGGAAGGCGTCGTCGGGATGGGTGAGGGTCAGCTCGGCGGCAGGGAAGGCGGTGCCGGCGGCCTGCGCGGCCGCGAGCCGGGCCAGCGCATCGACGCGCCGCGCGTGGATGCCGGCACCGTGCCGCGCCATCTGCGCCTCCAGCGCCTCGAACCAGCCGGTGTCGCGCACGCCGTCGCGCAGCAGCCGGTTGCGGTCGCGCATCGCCTTCTCGTAGGCGAGCGCCCCGTCGCCGTGGTCGGGCAGGAAGCTGAGCGTCATGCGGTCCAGGAACCGCCTTCGCCCTTCCGCCCCCTCCAGCCAGAGCCGATCCATGGACGGAACGAGCCAGAGCACGCGGGCCAGCCGGGCGAGCGCCGTCTGCGGTGCGGCCTTCCCGTCGATCTGCGTGGTGCGGGACTGGCCGGGTTCGGCGCGCAGCTCGATCTCGTGACCGGCCACCCCGGCCGCGACCCGCCATCCGACGGCCTCGGGTCGGCGCACGATCTCCTCGGCCAGCGCGCGACGCATCCCCCGGCCGGGCGAGAGCAGCGAGATGGCCTCCAGCAGGTTCGTCTTGCCGGCTCCGTTCGGCCCGTGGATCGCGACCGGGCGCGCGTCGAAACTCAACCGGGTGCGGCGGTGGGACCGGAAGTGCGACAGGGCCAGCGTCTCGACGCGGGCCCCGGCGGCGTCAGACACGCATCGGCATGACGACGTAGATCGCCGACAGGTCGTCGCCCTCGCGCATCAGCGCCGGATCGCCGGAGTTGTTGAAGAGGAACGTCGCCATCTCCAGGTCCACCTGCGCCGCGATTTCCTGCAAGTACTTGGCGTTGAACCCGATCTCCAGCTTCTCGTCGGCGTAGGCGACGGCGAGTTCCTCCTCCGCCGTCCCCGAGTCCGGCGCGTTGACCGAGAGCGTCAGCCGGTCCTCGTCGAGCACCAGCTTCACCGCGCGCGACCGTTCGGACGACACGGTGGCGACCCGGTCGACGGCGCGCGCGAACTCCCGGGCATCGACCTTCAGCTCGCGGGTGTTTCCCGACGGGATGACGCGGGCATAGTCGGGGAAGGTGCCGTCGATGACCTTGGACGTCAGCGTGATCTCCGGCGTGGCGAAGCGGATCTTGGTCTCGGACACCGACACCGCGATCTCCGCATCGTCGTCCGCCAGCAGCTTGCGGACCTGCTCGACCGTCTTGCGCGGCACGATCACGCCGGGCATCTCCTCCGCACCCTCGGGCAGAGGAGGCGTCGACGCGGGCCAGCCGGTGCCCGTCGGTGGCGACGGCGCGGAACACGCGCCCGCCCTCCGCCTTCGGCGACGTGGAGGTAGACGCCGTTGAGGTAGTAGCGCGTCTCCTCGGTCGAGATGGCGAAGCGGGTCTTGTCGAAGAGCCTGCGCAGGACCTTGGCGCTGCACTTGAAGTTCGAGGCGTAGTCCGTCGACGCCATGACCGGGAAATCCTCCCGCGCCAGCGTGGAGAGGGTGAACTTCGACCGGCCGGCGGAGATCTCCAGCCGACCCTGCGCCTGATCGTCCGACAGCTGCACCAGTGCGCCGTCGGGCAGCTTGCGCACGATCTCGTGGAGCATGATCGCCGAGACGGTCGTCGCCCCCTGCCGCTCGACGTGCACGCCGGTCATGTCGATGACCTCGATGTCGAGGTCGGTCGCCTTGAACGAGACACCTGCCTCGCCCGCCTCCATCAGCACGTTGGCCAGGATCGGAATGGTGTTGCGGCGCTCGACGACGGCCTGCGCCTGGCCGACCGCGTCGAGGAGCGCGGCGCGCTCGATGGAGAATTTCATGGCTCGAACCTCGGGTTTCGGAGCGGCAGAATAGCGTTCGCCCCGGGCGGCGCAACAGGCGTTCCGCGGGCTGCGCGGTCAGTTCTCCAGCTTGCGTTGCAGCAATTGCGCGTCCTCGGCAATCTGGTCGTCCGCCGCCATCAGCTCCTCGATCTTGCGCACGGCATAGAGCACCGTCGTGTGATCGCGCCCGCCGAACCGCCGCCCGATCTCCGGATAGGAGCGCGGTGTCAGCTTCTTGGCGAGGTACATCGCCATCTGCCGGGGCCGCGCGACGGTGCGTGCACGCCGGGCGGAGGTCATGTCCGACATGCGCAGCGAATAGTGCTCGCAGGTGACCTTCATGATCTCGTCGATCGTCAGCTTGCGTTCGGAGGCCCGCAGCAGGTCGCCCAGCACATCTTGTGTCTGCTCGAGCGTGACGTGCTGCTTGACGAGGTCGGCATAGGCGAAGAGCCGCATGACCGCGCCTTCGAGCACGCGGATCGACGCGGTGATCCGGCTGGCCAGGAACTCCAGCACGCCGTCCTCCATCTGGAAGGTGGGGTTCTGCGCGGCAAAGGTGTCGACCCTGTGCTGCAGGACGCCGAGGCGCAATTCGTAGTCCGCCGGATGCAGGTCGACGACCAGACCCTGCTGGAGCCGGGAGGTGATCCGCTCTTCGAGGTCCGAGATCTCGGCCGGGGAGCGGTCGGCGGAAATCACCACCTGCTTGCCCTGATCGACCAGCGCATTGAACGTGTGGAAGAACTCCTCCTGCGTGGATTCCTTGCCTGCGATGAACTGCACGTCGTCCACGAGCAGGACGTCCACCGTGCGGAACAGATGCTTGAAGTCCATCGTCGACTTCTCGCGGAGCGATTGCACGAAGCGGTACATGAACTGCTCCGCCGAGAGGTACATGACCCGTTTCTCCGGCTGGGACTGCTGCATCTCCCAGGCGATCGCCTGCATCAGATGCGTCTTGCCGAGGCCTACGCGGCCATGGAGGAACAGCGGGTTGAACGTGACGGAGCTGCCCGTGGCGACACGGCGCGCGGCGGCATGGGCCAGCTCGTTCGACTTGCCGACGATGAATCCGTCGAAGGTGAACCGCTTGTCGAGCGTGCTCTCCTGCCGGGCCCGCGAGCGGGGGGTGGATTCGTCGGGGGTCCGCTCGATGCGGTCGACCTTCGGCGCATTCGCCGCCCCCGCGCGGCAGACGAGGCGCACGGCATCCGGGCCGGTGCCGGCGACATGGCGCAGGATCACGTCCTGGAAGTTCTGCATCACCCACTTGCCGATGAAATCGGTCGGCGAGGCGAGGCTCAGGGTGCCCCCTTCGAGCGACCGGAACGAGAGCGGCTCGATCCAGGTCTGGTAGTTGTGCGCCCCGATGTCCTTGCGGATGCCACCCTTGGCGATCCCCCATGCGTCATTCGTCATGTCCCGGCCCCAATCGCCCGTCTGATGTTGCAGTCACGGCTGGCGCCACGCCAGCCCCTGGGCCTTCCATCCGTTCAGGCCCCCCCGATGTCCCTTCTCGTCCACCTCCCCCTCGAACCCGTCGGTGACGTTAAGACAGGTCGCCGAACCCCCACTCGCGCGGAGCGCTTCGGCCACGGCGCGGGCCGCCTGCCTCGAGCGCGCGCCGGATCGACAGAGAAAGAGGATCTGGGACGGATTCTCCCCGACCCGGCCCAGCAGCGTCTCGGCGAAGGCCGGGTTGTGATCCAGCTCCGGCCAGGTCTGCCATTCCTGCAGCACGACGTCCTTGCCCACCTCCGAAAGGTCGGGTCGACCGACGAAGGTCAGCTCCGCTCCCGTCCGCACGTCGACGAGGACGGATCGCTCGTCCCGTGACAATATTTCCCAGGCATCCCGAGGCCCAACCTCCGGGACGGCCGGATCCTGATCCGTCGTCATTGCTTCCCCTCGAACGCGATCTGACTCGCTGGAACAGGGATACCCCCCCGGGTCGGACGCCTCAACGACTCTTCGATGTTGACTCATTCGAAGGGCGTCAAGAATCCTTCACATCTGCCGTAAACCGCTGATCTGGCGGCACGAAAAAGCCCGCCGAAGCGGGCTCTCGAATCTGTCGACCTGTGGCAGGCATGCTTCGGTGGCAACCGGGCCGGGGCCCGGGTCGCCGCGCCTGTCAGGTGCCCATGGCCTTCAGGCGCGAGGAAAATCGGGACATCTTCCGGGCCGCGGTGTTCTTGTGGAAGACACCCTTGGTGACACCGCGCATGAGCTCGGGCTGAGCCTCCTTCACCGCGGCGGCGGCGGCGGTCGGGTCGCCGGAGGCGATCGCCTCCTCGACCTTGCGCAGGTAGGTGCGGATGCGCGAGCGGCGGGCCTTGTTGACGGCGAAGCGGCGCTCGTTCTGACGTGCGCGCTTCTTGGCTTGGGGCGTATTGGCCATGTTTGGTCCTGTCTGTTCGAGTTCGAATGCGAAGCGAGCGAGGACCGGAACGACGGGAACCCGTCGCGGCACGATTCCGGCCTGAGCGGGCCTCACACGCATGATCGCGTCGGGTTAGTCGGTGCCGCCGGGCAGGTCAAGCCGGTGCGCGCGACGTGCTGATACGGGTGCAGACGGCGGTATTACATGCGTATGACGTTCATCCGCCGGCCTCACTTGTCGCGGAAGTGGGGCTCGCGCTTCTCGATGAAGGCCTTCATGCCCTCGGACCGGTCCTCGGAGGCGAAGAGGGCGTTGAACATCCGGCGCTCGAACAGCAGCCCTTCCGTCAGTCCGACTTCCTCGCTGTGGTTGACCGCCTCCTTGACCGCGAAGGCGGTGACCATCGACTTCTCGGCGATCTTTCCCGCCGCCGACATCGCTTCGTCCATCAGCTTCTTGGCCGGCACGACGCGGCTGACGAGGCCGGAGCGTTCGGCCTCCGCCGCGTCCATGAAGCGCCCCGTCAGGTGCATGTCCATCGATTTGGCCTTGCCGACGGCGCGGGTCAGGCGCTGGGTGCCGCCGATGCCGGCGACGACGCCGAGGTTTATCTCCGGCTGCCCGAACTTGGCGGTGTCGGCGGCGATGATGAAATCGCACATCATCGCAAGCTCGCAGCCGCCGCCCAGCGCATAGCCCGCGACGGCGGCGATGATCGGCTTGCGCACCCGCAGGATCGCGTCGATCTCCGCGCCGAACAGATCGCCCATGAAGACGTCGATGAAGCTCTTCTCGCTCATCTCCGCGATGTCGGCCCCGGCGGCGAAGACCTTCTCGGAGCCGGTGATCACGATGCAGCGGACCTTCTCGTTCTCCTGCGCGGCCTTCAGCGCGCGCGCCAGTTCGGCCAGCAGCGCCGAGTTCAGCGCGTTCATCGCGTCCGGCCGGTCCAGCCGGATGACGGCGACGTGGTTGCCGACGTCGACGTTCAAGGTCTCGTAGCCCATGTTCTCGCTCCGCGGATGGCAAGGTTCCACGACTGCCCCGCGGGGGCGGCCGTTTCAAGTCATCTCTGACAGAGCGGGCAGAGGTAGGTCGAGCGGCCCGACTGGACGATCCGGCGGATCACCCCGACGCAGGCGGGTGCAGGGCAGGGAAGCCCCGCGCGGTCGTAGACCCTGAAGCCGTGCTGGAAATAGCCCAGCGTGCCGTCCGCCTGCCGGTGATCGCGCAGACTCGATCCGCCGGCTGCGATGGCCTCGAGCAGGACGTCGCGCAGGATCGGGACCAGACGGGCGACGCGGGCCGCGGCGATCCGCCCCGCCTTGCGCGTGGGAGCGATGCCGGCGCGGTGCAGCGCCTCGTTGACGTAGATGTTGCCCAGGCCCGCGACGATCCGCTGGTCCAGCAGCGCTGCTTTCACCGGCGTGTTCCGCCCCCGGAAGGCGGCGATCAGGTGATCCTCGTGGAAGGCGTTGCCAAGCGGCTCCGGCCCCAGCTTCGCGATCAGCCAGTGGTCGTCCAGGGCCGCGGTCGGCGCGAGGTCCATCGCGCCGAAGCGACGGGCGTCGTTGAAGGTGACGCGATGCGTGCCGGTGTGCAGGACGACGTGGTCGTGCCGCGGATGCCACCCGGCGTCGCGGTGGAAGGTGCCCGGCATCAGGTCGTCCACGACCATCCGGCCGGACATGCCCAGATGCACGATCAAGGTCTCCCCGGTGTCCAGATGCGCGAGCAGGTACTTCGAACGCCGCCCGAGCGCGCGGATCGTCGCACCCGTCAGACGCTCCGCCATGCCGCTCGGGGAACGGCCAGCGCAGGTCGGGGCGGTTCACGTCGACGCGCAGCAGCCGCGCGCCTTCGAGCGCGGGAGCCAGGCCGCGCCGGACCGTCTCGACCTCGGGGAGTTCGGGCATCGGCACCTTCATTGCAGGCAGGCGTGTGCGCCCTATACATCAGGTCCGACACATGAGGACGCCGCCGCCATGACGCAAGATACCGGACGCACCACCCATTTCGGCGCGCAGACCATCCCCGAGGACGAGAAGGCGGGCCGGGTCCATGGCGTCTTCTCCTCGGTGGCGTCCAGGTACGACGTGATGAACGACGCCATGTCGCTGGGCATCCACCGGCTCTGGAAGGATGCGATGCTGGACTGGCTGGCCCCGCGCGGCGGGCAGCGGCTGCTGGACGTGGCGGGCGGGACGGGGGACATCGCGTTCCGGTTCCTCGCATCGCGCGCCCGCGGCCTCGGCCGTGGTCTGCGACATGACCGAGGGGATGCTCGTCGCGGGCCGCACGCGCGCCGAGGCGGCGGACCTGGGCGACCGGCTGGACTGGGTCGTGGGCGACGCGATGGCGCTGCCGTTCGAGAGCAGCGCGTTCGACGTCTACACCATCAGCTTCGGCATCCGGAACGTGACGCGGATCCCGGACGCGCTGGCGGAGGCGTACCGCGTGCTGCGCCCGGGCGGGCGGCTGATGGTGCTGGAGTTCAGCCAGCTGCCCAACCCGATGATGCAGCGCGCCTACGACCTCTATTCCTTCAACGTGATCCCGCGGATGGGGCAGGCGATCGCGGGGGACCGGGCGTCCTATCAGTATCTGGTGGAATCGATCCGGCAGTTCCCGGACCAGGCGAAGTTCGCCGGGATGATCGCGGACGCGGGCTTCGGGAACGTGAAGTATCCGCAACCTGTCGTTCGGGATCGCGGCGCTGCATTCGGGCTGGAAGATCTGAGATGCGCGGCCCGCACAACATCTGGCGGCTGATCCGGACGGGGGCCACCTTCGAGAAGACGGGGGCCATGGCGGTGGTGCTGGAGCAGCTCGACGCGCCACCGCCGCTGCGGGTCGCGGCGCGGGTGATGGGCTGGCCGTTCAAGTGGCTGGGCTACGCCGGCGATCCGACGCTGCCGCCGGTGACACGGGCGCTGACGGCGCTGGGGCCGAGCTACATCAAGCTGGGGCAGATCCTGTCGACGCGGCCCGATTTCGTGGGCACCGACCTCGCGCTGCAACTGCGGGTCCTGCAGGACAAGCTGCCGCCGTTCCCGACCGCCGAGGCGCGGCGGATGATCGAGCGGGATCTGGGGATGCCGGTCGATGCGATCTTCTCGGAGTTCTCCGAGCCGGTGGCGGCCGCGTCGATCGCGCAGGTCCATCAGGCGCGGCTCGTCGGCGACGCGCGCAAGGTCGCCGTCAAGGTGCTTCGGCCCGGGATCGCGCGGGCCTTCGAGCGGGACGTCGACGCCTTCTATCTGGCGGCGCGGATCATCGAGTCGTTGTCGCCCGCGGCGCGGCGTCTGCGCCCGATGGACGTGATCGCGCATTTCGATGCCACGGTGCAGCAGGAGCTGGACCTGCGCACGGAGGCCGCCGCGGCCGGCGAGTTCGCGGCGAACACGGCGCGCGACGAAGGGTTCGGCGTGCCGTCGGTGGACTGGAACCTGTCGGCGCGCGGCGTGATGACGATGGACTGGGCCGAGGGCATCCAGATGGGAGACGTCGATGCGATCGACGCAGCCGGGCACGATCGCGCGGTATTGGCCGACCGGGTGCTGCAGATGTTCCTGCGCCACGCCCTGCGCGACGGGTATTTCCACGCCGACATGCATCACGGGAACCTGAAGGTGGCCCCGTCGGGGGACGTCGTCGCACTGGATTTCGGCATCATGGGGCGGCTCGACGAATATACCCGGCGCGTCTACGCCGAGATCATCATGGGGTTCATCCGCAAGGACTACCGCCGTGTGGCGGAGGTGCACTTCGAGGCGGGCTACGTGCCCGCCGACCGGGACATCGACCAGTTCGCCCAGGCGCTGCGCGCGGTCGGGGAGCCGATCTTCGGGATGGACGCCTCCCGGATCTCCATGGGGCGGCTCCTGGCCTACCTGTTCGAGGTGACCGAACGGTTCGGGATGGAGACCCGGACGGAGCTCATCCTGCTGCAACGGACGATGGTGGTGGTAGAAGGCGTCGCGCGGACGCTCAACCCGCACATCAACATCTGGCAGGCGGCGGCCCCCGAGGTGGAACGCTACATCCGCGAGAATCTCGGACCGAAGGCTTTCGCGCGGGACCTGGCACGAACGGTGCAGGTGCTGGCCCGGTTCGGGCCGCATCTGCCGAAGGCGGTGGACGACGCGCTGCGCGGAACGGATCGCACCCGCCTGGTCGTCGCGCGCCGCCGCGCGCCCCATCCGGCGCTCTGGTTCCTGGCGGGGGGGGAGCCGTCGCGCTCGTCTGGGCGATCGCGGCTCTGCTCTAGGACCTGGGGGCCCGGATCGATTGGAGGCCATCCGCGGGCAGCCGCACGCCGCCCTCCAGAATAAGCTCGGATCCGCCGCTGGCGAACACGACCTCGGCGACCTTCGCGTAATGGTCCACGCGCGTCGGGTCGAGCTTGCGTTCGCCTGCCCAGCTTTCGACGTCGAGACGGTACGTCCCGTTCGCGACGCTGCCGCCGGAACCGTTGGCGGGCCAACCGACCGTCTGGCCGTCGGGGTCGATCGGATGCCGCGCGACTTCCGCACCTCGAGCGTCGCGCACCACGAGCTCGGCCCGGTCGGCGGTGGGGTTGATGTTCGTATGGACGATCGTGGATCCGCCGGTATGGGCCAAGGGCCCCGAGTGCCGGACCTCCATTCCGAGATAGGCCGACGCTCCGCCGATCTGCTGGCCGTCGAGGCGGGAGATCATCTGGGCGAGCAGATCGTTCGTCTTTACCGCTTGCTCCACGTTGGAGAAGGTCGCCAGTTGCGCCGTGTAGGCGGTGGAATCGGCGGGCTCCAGCGGATCCTGATTGCGGATCTGTGCGGTGAGAAGCTTGAGGAAGGTGTCGAAGTCGGACGTGGGCGAGGCAGTACCCAACGCGGGGGGCGGCATCGCCACGGAGCCGGCGGATGCGATCGAGGAGATGTCCATGGCGATTTTCCTAGAGGCTGAGGTCGAGATGACCGCGCAGGCCGGATCGGGCTGGCGGCGGGGCCTGCGGGTCGTCCGGTCGAGCGGCGAGGGAGGCGTCGGCATTCGCGTCCGGGGGGGCGTTGGGCCGCGCCGGTCGGTCTCCGGATCGGTCGTTGCGACCGGATCCGATGTCGACGCTGTCGAGAGAGACGCCTTCACTGAGCAGAGCGCGGTGAAGCCCGTCGAGATGGCGTCGCACGGTCTCCAGCATCTCGGGGCGTTCCACGGCGATCGAGAGATGAAGCCCGCGTTCGGTGGACTGCAACGTGATCCGCAGGCGGCCCAGTTCGGCCGGGGCGAGCTCGATGTCCGCGGTCCGCGCGGACCGGTCGACGCGAACGCCGTCGGCATCCGGCCCATCCGCCGACCGGTCGAGGCGCGCGATCTGTTCGGCGAGCGCGGGCCGCAGCGCGGTCAGCGGGACGGGGCGATCCGAGAAAGTCGAGACGGGCTCGGTCCGGGCGGCAGCGTCGGGACCCTCGACCGCTGGGGCCGCCGGATCCGGGACGGCCGCGGAGGGCGGCGTTACGGACCTGCGATCGAATGAGGCCGGCGCGACGGCCGCGGTGTCCGGGAGCATGGTTCGCGCGGATGTGACAATTTCTAGCTTCTGTCCCGAATGGCTTGACGGAGGCAGAGCGATCCCGAGGTCGCCGCCCCGGCCGGTTCGACGGGCTGCGTCCATCTTGGGATCCGGTTGCAACCCAGCGGACAGGGCAACAGAAACAGTTGCCGTCGCTGGATGGGATTGGACGGCCGCGATCTGCGCGCCTTTGGTCGCGGCATCCTCCTCGGGGACGGGAACGGTCTGGAGCGGAAGCGTGGTAGATGCGGTTTCGGACCTAGGCAGAAGCGAAGTGACTGCGGATACGTCCGGTCCTTGTCCCGGCTTCGCCGGTGACCCGGATGGTGACGCGTGGATGCCGGCGACGCTCGCGCCGTCCGATGTCTGCGGAACCGTCCGAAGTGCCGTGCGCAGCCATCGCGGCAGCTCCGTCTCGATTGCATCCTGGTTCGCCTCACTCCCGGGACCGTTCGAGAGACCGGAGAGGAACGCGAGAAGGGGGTCGTCCGGATCGTTGCCGTCCGGATCGGATGGCAGCGACGGATCGGGAACCGCGTCCTCCGCGAGTATCTGGGAGCCGGTCCCGGCGGAGTCTTCCGCGAGAACCTCCTTCGCGAAGCTTGCACCGTCCTCCCCTTTGACCGACGTCCGGTCCGGCACGTCGGCCCCACGCGAGGTGGACGTGCCGGCGGGCATGGTCAGCGGCTGAAGGGTGGGCAAGGGCATGGCAGCTCCGGCATCCGGGGAATCATTCGGCCATTCCTGCCTATCTGCCCGACGTTACGAATTCCTTTACCCGGGGGTGATCTATCGGACGGACGGCGCAATCACTCCGGAGCCCATATGACCGTCATCGCCGAATCGCCGCTGGAGGCCCCGCGCCCGGCCGCCCCGTCCGCTTCCGACAAGCTGCGCGTCCAGGCGGAGGCCCTCGAATCTTTCCTCTTCGCGGAGATGCTGCGCGTGTCCGGCACCGGCACCCCGTCGCCCTCGGGCGGGTCCGACTCGCAGTTCGACAGCTTCCTGCGGCAGGCTCAGGCAGACGCCGTCGCGGCGAGCGGGCAAACCGGTCTGGCGGAGGCGATCCACCGGTCGATGATGTCGCGGGCGGGACTTTAGCGGCAGCTGAGCAGCTGTACCTGGTAACGGGCCGCGCGTGCCTCGATCTCGCCGGAGATCCGCATCAGCCACGGCTTCGCGCGATAGCTGCCGCGACGGTAGCCGGTGCGCCCGTCGTGATAGGCGAGGTACTGGTTGCGCGCGTCCGACAGGGAGATGCCCAGCTCGCGGTTCGTCTGCGCCATGTACCAGCCCATGAAGTCGGTCGCGTTGCGGATGTTGTCCCGCTTCGTGCGCCGTCCGCCCTCCTGCTGCTGGTATTCCTTCCAGGTTCCGTCGAGCGCCTGCGAATAGCCGAAGGCGCTGCTCTGCCGGCCGACCGGAATCACCCCGAGCGCATACCGCAGCGGCGTGCGCGCATCGGAGATGAACTTCGACTCCTGATAGATCGTGGCCATCTGCACGTGGACGGGCACGCCCCACTTGCGCTCCGTCGCCTTGAACGCGCGCAGGTAGCCCGGCCGCTGGTTGAGGATCGAGCAAGCGTCGTCGAGGTTGCTGGGAGCCTTGCCCGGTCCACCGCTCCCGCATGCGACGAGAAGCAGCAGACAGCCGATCTGCATTAGTCTCTTCATCTGATACTGCCCGGTCTGTTGCCGATTTTCCCAAGTGTTAGCAGATGGCCCCCCACCTGCCAATCGTCTCAGACGAAGAAGGCGAGGATCACCGGCAATACGGCCACGGACATCGTGGTGGAGACGACCACCAGTCCGGCGACGGGGGCGGCGTCGGCCCCGTACTTCACCGCCAGCAGATAGGAGCTGACGGCGACCGGGGTGGAGAGTTGCACGACGAGCACCCCGAGGGCGGTCGCATTCAACCCGAAGGCCAGACCCGTTCCGAGGGCCAGCCCGGTGCAGACGGCGAGCTTGACGACCGACAGGCCGGCCACGGGGAGCAGGCCGCCCGGACGCATCCGTGCCATCGCCACGCCCAGCGTGATGAGCATCAGCGGGATGCCCATCTGGCCGATGAGATCGAGCGCGTTCATCGCGACCGCGGGAACGCTCCAGCCCTGCCACAGGAAGAGCGCGCCCAGAAGCGTCGCGGCGACCATCGGCTCCTTCACGGCGCGCATCGGGTTGCCGCCACCCGATACGATCCAGATGCCCACGGTGAACTGCAGGATCGCGGTCACGGCGAACACCACGACCGCGTACCCCAGCCCGACGTCCCCGAAAGCGAACAGCGCGAGCGGAAGGCCGAGATTGCCGGTGTTGCCGAAGACGAGCGGGGCCCAGTACGTCCGGGCATCGAGCCGCAGGATGGCGCAGATTGCCCGGAAGGCAGCGAACATCGCGATGTATACGGTGATCGTCGCGGCCCCCAACCGGCCGGCCGCGCCCGCGTCGATGTCGCCCCGCGCCAGAGCCACGAAGACGAGGCAGGGCACGGCCAGCGTCATCGCCAACCGGGTCACGAAGGCGGTGTCGTAGTCGTATCCGAGCCGGACCCAGGCGAAGCCGATGGCGGCCAGGAGGAACACCGGCGCCACGATCTGCAGGACTGTGAGGACCAGGGTCACACTGTGTTTCCACCGATTCGCCGCACCCGTGATTTACAAGCCCGCAGTCTCAGCGATAGGAATGCGCCATAAGAAGGGCAAGCCATGCTGAAGACACAGAGCAAATATGCGTTGGGCGAGGTCGTCCGACACAAGAGGCATCCGTTCCGGGGTGTGATCTTCGACGTCGATGCGGTCTTCTCCAACTCGGAGGAATGGTACGACGCGATCCCGAAGGATGCGCGGCCCAAGCGCGACCAGCCTTTCTACCATCTGCTGGCGGAGAACGACGAGAGCTACTACGTGGCCTACGTCTCGGAGCAGAATCTGACGCTCGACCGCTCCGGGGAGCCCGTCACGCACCCCGACATCGCCGATCTTTTCGGCGCATTCGACGGTCGCCAGTACCCGCTGCATTTCGATCTGAACTGACGTCGCCGGGGCCAGCCCGGTTAACACGATGTTCATGCCGGCATGAGAGACCTCCCGTGCGGCCCAGGGGGCCCCTTCGGAGCGGCTTGCAGGCATGGACGGATCGATTCCCGAGACATCCTATCAGGACGAGCGGCGCCGGCGTCTGGCGGCGGAGCGGACGCTCGAGTTCACCCGCAAGGAACTCGCCCGCGCGCATTCGGCCCTCGTCGCCAACGCGGATCGTCTGTCGCGGCGGCACCTGTCGGACCGGGAGCACAACCTCAAGCTCAACGAGCGGCAGGAGGCGGTCCTGAAGCAGCGCAAGGAGGCCGCGGAGCAGGCGGACCGCGCCCGTCGCCGGCTCTGGCATGCGTTGGAGGCGATGCGCGACGGGTTCGCGGTGTTCGACGCGAACGGGCAGCTGGTGGCCGCCAATCACGTCTATCTCGATCTCTTCGATGCCGGGTCCGAACTCGGGCCGGGGTGCCACGCGACGGAGATCTTCGGGATGGCGGCGGAGGAGGGGGCGTTCGACATCGGCGACCTCAGTCCGGAGGAATGGGCCGTGCAGCAGGTCGCTCGCTGGGATGCGGACGTGGTGGAACCGCTCATCCTGCACCACTACGACGGACGTGTCCTGCGCTTCCAGGACCGGCGGGCTCCGGACGGGGACGTGGTGTCCCTGGCGCTCGACGTCACCGAGCAGCAGGAACGGGAGATCTCGCTGACGGCGGCCCGTGACGCGGCGGAGCAGACCGGGCGCGCCAAGGCCGAGTTCCTCGCCCGCATGAGCCACGAGATCCGCACGCCGATGAACGGCGTGATCGGCCTGTCGCAGCTGCTCACGGAGCAATCGGACAACACCGAGACCGCACTCTACGCCCGTACGATACGGGATTCGGCGGAGGCGCTTCTGCTGATCGTCAACGACACGCTGGATGTCTCCCGCCTGGAGGCCGGGCGGGTGCAGCTTCGGTCGGCTCCGTTCGACCTCGAATCCTTGTTGATCGACTGCGTCCGCCTCGCCACCGGCGCGGGGCGGCCCGGGATCCATGTGGGGCTCGGCTACCCTATCGGGGCTCCGACCCGGTTCATGGGCGACGAGGGGCGGATCCGCCAGGTCGTGATGAACCTGCTCGGGAACGCCATGAAGTTCACCGATGCCGGCCATGTCGTCACGCGCGCCTCCTTCGAGGGCATCGGATCGCCCGAGATCACCCTTCGGCTCGCGGTGGAGGACACCGGACCGGGCATCCCCGCGGACCGCGCGGATCAGATCTTCGAGGCGTTCGCGCAGGTGGACGATGCCGAGCGGCCGGACCGGGAGGGGACCGGGCTGGGGCTGACGATCTCCCGCGGGCTGGCGGAACGGATGGGCGGCGGTCTGACGCTGCTGGCACCGAGCGGGGAGGGCTCGACCTTCGTGCTGACCCTGCCGCTGACCCTCGACGGTGCGCAGGACCCGTCACCCGCCCTTCCGGCCGACCTGACGATTCCGACCGGAAGCGGCCCCCGGGGAGAGCTCGTGGCCGATCGCCTTGCCGAGGCGGGCTGCCGGGTCCGCCGCGAGGTGACGTCCGATGCGTCGATCGTTCTGATCCCGCTGACGCTTTCCCCGGAGGAACAGGGGGCCCAGTTGGCCGCCATCGGACCAGAGGCCCTGGTGGTGCTTCTCGGCCGGACAGCGGAGGCCATCCCCGATCTCGTCGCCCGGGCCGGTGCCATCCTGCCGATGCCGGTCCCGGGGCGCGATCTGGCGGCGGCGCTGAACGGCGCGCCGCCTACTCCGACCGCCCCGGGGCCTTCTCATCCGCGATTGCTCGTGGCGGACGACAATGCCACCAACCGGCTGCTTCTGGAGCGGATGCTGCGTGACGAGCCATTCCAGGTGCGTGTCGTGTGCGACGGGGCGGAGGCGGTGGAGGCCTTCGCCGCCGACCCGCCCGACGCGCTCATCCTGGACATCTCGATGCCCCGCGTGGACGGGTTCGAGGCGGCGCGTCAGATCAGGGCCGTGGAAGCAGAACGGGGCCTCGACCCCGTTCCATGCCTCGCGCTGACCGCCCATACCGGCAACGACATGGCCGCCCGTCTGGAGGCGGCGGGCTTCGCGGCGTTCCTCACCAAGCCGCTGCGCAAGGAGGCTCTTCTCGCCGCCCTGGCCTCCGCCCTGGCGGGTTAACCGAGCGTGACTTCGATCCGCCCCGTCTCCACACCGCGGCAGTTGGTGACCGGGCCGTGCATCAGTCGGCGCGCGACCGGGGCCTGCGCATCGAGCGCGCCCATGCGAACCAGCAGCGCCGCGATCACGGCCTCGGCCGCCCGCGTTCCGCCATCGACGATCTTCACCGCGATGCCGCGTTCCCGCTCCGGCAGTATCGCCACGAAGACGGCTTCCGCCCCCGTCTTCACCGCGACCTTGCCGTCCATCGCGCGCATCAGATCGGTACAGGCTCTCCCGTCGCCGGCCACCATCAGGGGCTCGGCCGCCATCGCATGGGCCAGTCGCGCCATCGCCGTCCGTCGCGCACCGCCGCCGTCGCGGGCTGCGGCGAACAGCCCCATCGCACGGGCCAATCCATCGAGCCGGGTCGCGAAGTTCGGGGCCGAGCAGCCGTCGATGCCATAGCCCGGGCTCTCCATCCCCGTCACCTCCTCGAAGGCGGCGCGAACGGCGCGCTGTACCGGATGGTCCGGCTCGATATACTCGGGGCCCGCACGCAGGTGCTGCGACAGCGTGAGGAAGCCGGCGTGCTTGCCGGAGCAGTTGTTGTGCAGCTGGCAAGGCGTGTCGCCTCCCCGAATGAGCGTCGCTTTCGCCACGTCGGAATATGGCATGTGCGTGCCGCAGCGCAGGTCCGCCTCGCCCAACCCCAGGTCGTGCAGCCAGGCGGCCACGGCCTCGGTGTGCTCCGCCTGTCCCTGGTGCGAGGCGCAGGCGAGGGCCGTCTGCGCCGTCGTCAGATGCGCGCCGGCCCCCGACTCCAGCAGAGGCAACGCCTGAATCATCTTGCAGGAAGACCGCGGATAGATCACCGCCGACGGGTCGCCCCAGACCTCCAGCGGCATCCCCGTTCCGTCGCAGACGACCGCATGTCCGCGATGCACCGATTCGATCCGGTCGCCGCGGATCATCCGCACCAGTTCGACCGCCCCCACGCTCACCTCCGCCATCCGCTTCCTCCGTTCCCGTCTCGCGCGAAAAGTCGCCGCACGGGGTTTTACCACCCCCCGTCGTCGCGCTATCATCGCGTGGCATTATGTGGAACCGTGGCTTCGGCTCTACGGCCCGGGGCACACCGGGTGGCCGGACCGCCGACGAGAGGCAGAGACAGCATGACACCCACGAAGATCGCGCCCATCACGGCGATTGCCGGCCTGGCCCTCGCCATCGCCCTTCCGGCCTGGGCGCAGGACAGTTCCAACCGCGTCAACACCGAAACCGACTGGTCCGTGTTCGTGGAGGACGATCCGACGCAGTGCTGGATCGTGAGCGCTCCCAAGCAGATCCGCAACACCCGCGACGGTGCGGAGGTGGCGGCGCGGCGTGGGGACATCCGGCTCTTCGTCAGCTACTGGCCCGGCAGCGACAAGAAGGGGGAGGTGTCGGCGACGGGCGGCTACCCTTACGCGGACGGATCCACCGTGACGATCGAGATCGGGTCCGACCGGTTCGAGATGTTCACCGATGGGGAGATGGCCTGGGCCGCCTCCCCCACCGACGACGGGCGCATCATCGCGGCCATGCGGCGCGGGGCGCAGGCCATCGTCTCCGGCCGGTCCGGGCGGGGCACGGCGACGCAGGACACGTTCAGCCTGCTGGGCTTCACCGCCGCCGTCACGGATGCGGAGGGTCGCTGCGGCGGGTAGCGGCGCTCCGGTTTGCGGTTTCGCGGCGACGCTCCTATATCGGGGCCGGTTCGCGGTTTCGCCAGGAGGGCGTCATGCAGTCACCCGTCACGCAGGACGTCCTGACGATCCCGCGCAAATTGCCGGAGGGTGGCCCGATCAACCTTGTCGGGCTGACGCGGGATGCGCTGCGCGCGGCGCTGATCGGGCTGGGCATCCCGGAGCGTCAGGCCGGGATGCGCGTCGGGCAGCTCTGGCAATGGATCTACCACTGGGGCGTGCGCGACTTCGCGGCGATGACGACCCTGTCCAAGGACATCCGCGCGACGCTCGCGAAGCATTTCACGATTCAGCTGCCCGAGGTCGTCACCCGGCAGGTGTCGGACGACGGAACGCGCAAGTACCTCGTCCGCATCGCCGGCGGACATGAGGTGGAGGTCGTCTACATCCCCGAGGAGGGGCGCGGGACGCTCTGCGTGAGCTCCCAGGTCGGCTGCACGCTGACCTGCTCGTTCTGCCACACCGGCACGCAGAAGCTGGTGCGCAACCTTACCGCCGGGGAGATCGTGGGGCAGGTCATGCTGGCGCGCGACGATCTGGGCGAATGGCCCACGCATGGCACGGGGACGGGTGATGCCGGGCCGCGGCTTGTGTCGAACATCGTGCTGATGGGGATGGGCGAGCCGCTCTACAACTTCGAGAACGTGCGCGACGCGATGCGCATCGTGATGGACGGGGAGGGGATCGCATTGGGCCGTCGCCGGATCACGCTGTCGACCTCCGGCGTGGTGCCCGAGATCGCGCGGACGGCGCGGGAGATCGGCTGCCTGCTCGCCGTCAGCTTCCACGCCACGACGGACGAGGTGCGCGACCGGCTGGTGCCGATCAACAAGCGCTGGAACATCGAGGCGCTGCTAGGGTCGTTGCGGGAGTATCCGAAGGTGTCGAACTCGGAGCGGATCACCTTCGAATACGTGATGCTCCACGGCGTCAACGACAGCGACGAGGACGCGCAGCGGCTGGTCGCGCTGCTGCAGGGGATCCCGGCGAAGGTGAACCTGATCCCGTTCAACGAATGGCCCGGCGCGCCCTACACCCGGTCGTCGAACAATCGCATCCGGGCCTTCGCGACGATCCTGATGGAGGCGGGCTATGCCTCGCCGATCCGCACGCCGCGGGGCGAGGACATCATGGCCGCCTGCGGTCAGCTCAAGTCCGCGACCGAACGGCAGCGCAAGTCCCGCGCGCAGATCGCGGCCGAGACCGGGCCCTGAGCCTCAGGACCAGTCGCGCATCAGGCGCAGCGCCATCGCCGTGGTGACGATCACCAGCAGTGGCTTGATCAGCCGGGCACCGCGGCCCGCCGCCAATCGAGCGCCGACCTGCGCGCCGGCGATCTGCGCCGCGCCCATCGCCAGCCCGACGATCCACCACGGCTCCGCGATCAAGGCGAAGGTAAGGAGCCCGCCGAGGTTCGACGCCGCGTTCAGAAGCTTGGACTGCGCCGTGGCCCGCAGCACGCCCTGGCCGGCGAGCAGGACGAACCCCAGCATGTAGAAGCCGCCCGCACCCGGTCCGATCAGCCCGCCGCCGCCCGCGATGCTGTCGACGAAGCCCGCACCAGCGCGGCGAGGACCAGCAGGAGCAGCAGGTCGCCGGCGATCTCAGGGATGGAACTCGTCCCGGTGGTAGCCTTGCAGGTGGAGCAGCGCGGTAAGGTCGCCGTGGTTCACGCGGGTATCGGCGGCGGCCTGCACCGCGGGCTTCGCGTGCAGCGCCACGCCGAGGCCGGCGCGCCCGAGCATGCCGAGGTCGTTCGCCCCGTCGCCCACCGCGATCACCTCCACCGCGCCGATCCGCATCTCGGCGGTGATTTCATCCAGCGCATCGACCTTCGCCTGTCGCCCGAGGATCGGCTCGCCCGGCCTTCCCGTCAGTTTCCCGTCCCGGGTCAGAAGCGTGTTCGCCCGGTTCCAGTCGAACCCGAGCCGCGCTGCGATGACGGAGGTGAAGACGGTGAAGCCGCCGGACACGAGCGCCGCCTTCGCGCCGTGCGCCTTCATCGTCGCCACCAGCACCGGCCCGCCCGGCATGAGCGTGATCCGCTCCGCCAGCACGCGGTCGACGATGCCCGCGTCCAGTCCGGCAAGCAGTCCGACCCGTTCGCGCAGGGCGCCGTCGAAATCGATCTCCCCGTTCATCGCGCGCGCGGTGATCGCGGCGACGCGGTCGCCGACGCCGGCCTCGGCCGCCAGCTCGTCGATGCATTCCTGCTCGATCATCGTGCTGTCCATGTCGGCCAGCAGCAGACGTTTGCGCCGCGCGGCCTGCGGCACGATGTTCAGATCCACGCCCATTGCGTCCATCTGGGCACGCGACGCCTCCAGGGTATCGGGGAGCCGGTCGAGGTCGAACTCCGCCGCGACGCCGCGATCCAGCAAGCGCATGTCGCCGCCGCCGAAGCCGTTGCGCAGCGCCTCCACCAGCGGGAGGTCCACGGCGGGGCGGTCTGGGGCGGAGGTCAGCACGGCGGTGAACATCGGGTATCCTCGGGGCGGCGATCGGTCCGCGACCTAGCCGAAGATCGCCACTTGCGCGAGCCCCGCGGGCCGCATACCGACGTCGGCGGGACACCCTTCCCCAACGAAGGGCATTTATCTGCAAGGATAGTCATGAGCGACATCACGAAACCGGCCGCGCGGCCGGCAAACCCGCGTTTCTCCTCCGGGCCCTGCGCGAAGCATCCGGGCTTCACCCTGGACCAGCTCTCCGACGCGCCGCTCGGCAGGTCGCACCGCGCGGCACCCGGCAAGGCGAAGCTGGCGACCGCCATCGACCGCACACGCGCGCTGCTCGGCGTGCCGGACGATTACCTGATCGGCATCGTCCCGGCGTCGGACACCGGGGCCTACGAGATGGCGATGTGGACGATGCTGGGCGCGCGCCCCGTCACCATGCTGTCATGGGAGAGCTTCGGCGCGGGGTGGGTCACCGACGTGGTCAAGCAACTGAAGCTGGACGCGGACGTGCGAACGGCCGGCTACGGCGCGCTGCCCGATCTCGCCATCGACCCGGACCGCGACATCTGTTTCACCTGGAACGGCACGACGTCGGGCGTGCGGGTTCCGGATGCGGACTGGATCGCGGACGACCGCGCCGGGCTGACGCTCTGCGACGCGACGAGCGCCGCCTTCGCGATGGACCTGCCGTGGGACAAGCTCGACGTGACGACCTTCTCCTGGCAGAAGGTTCTGGGCGGGGAGGGCGCGCACGGCATGCTGATCCTGTCGCCGCGCGCCGTCGAGCGGCTGGAGAGCTATGTTCCTGCCTGGCCGCTGCCTAAGATCTTCCGGCTTACCAAGGGTGGAAAGCTCATCGACGGGATATTCAAGGGCGAGACGATCAACACGCCGTCGATGATGGCCGTTGAGGATTACCTCGTGGCGCTCGACTGGGCGGAGGGGCTGGGCCTGCCCGGGCTGATCGCACGGGCGGACGCGAGCGCGCGCCACGTCTGGGCCTTCTGCGACGGCCGCGACTGGATCGCGAATCTCGCCGAAGATCCCGCGACGCGGTCGACGACATCGGTCTGCCTGCGCTTCGTGGGTGCGCCCGAGGGACTGGCCAAGCGGGTGGCGAAGCGGCTCGAAGCGGAGGACGTGGCCCTTGACGTGGCGTCCTACCGCGATGCGCCCGAGGGCTTGCGGATCTGGTGCGGCTCGACGGTCGAGCCGTCGGACGTCGCGGCCCTCATGCCCTGGATCGAATGGGCCTACCACATGGAACGCGCCGCCTGACCGCGACACGGCCACCCTGTATTCCCGATCTTCAAAGGAGCCCGTCATGGCCCCCAAAGTCCTCATTTCCGACAGCCTGTCGGACGCCGCCGTGCAGATCTTCCGCGACCGCGGCATCGACGTCACCTTCGAGCCCGCCCTGGGCAAGGACAAGGATGCGTTGCTGGCCCGCATCGGCGCGTTCGACGGTCTCGCCATCCGCTCGGCCACCAAGGTCACCGAGAAGCTGCTGGAGGCGGCACCCAACCTGCGCGTCGTCGGCCGGGCCGGCATCGGCACCGACAACATCGACAAGGACGCCGCGTCGCGCCGCGGCGTGATCGTGATGAACACGCCCTATGGCAACATGATCACGACCGCCGAGCACGCCATCGCGATGATGTTCGCGGTCGCCCGCCAGATCCCGGAGGCAAACGCCTCGACCCATGCGGGTCTCTGGGAGAAGTCGCGGTTCATGGGCGTGGAGCTATCGGGCAAGACGCTGGGCGTGATCGGTGCGGGCAACATCGGCGGCATCGTCTGCGACCGCGCGCGGGGCTTGAGGATGAAGGTCGTGGCCTACGACCCGTTCCTGTCCGAGGAGCGGGCGGTGAAGCTGGGCGTCGAGAAGGTGGAGCTGGACGCGCTGCTGGCGCGCGCCGATTTCATCACGTTGCACGTGCCGCTGACGGATCAGACGAAGAACATCCTGTCTGCCGAGAACATCGCCAGGGCGAAGCCCGGCGTGCGGATCGTGAACTGCGCCCGCGGTGGGCTGGTGGACGAGACCGCGCTGGCCGAGGCGCTCCGTTCCGGCCACGTCGCGGGAGCGGCCTTCGACGTCTTCGCCGAGGAGCCCGCCACCGCCTCGCCGCTCTTCGGCCTGCCGAACGTCGTCGTCACACCGCATCTGGGTGCCGCCACGACCGAGGCGCAGGAGAACGTCGCCCTGCAGGTCGCCGAGCAGATGTCGGACTACCTGCTGACCGGGGCCGTGAGCAACGCGCTCAACATGCCCTCGGTCACGGCCGAGGAGGCCAAGGTCATGGGCCCCTGGCTCAAGGTCGCCGAGCACCTGGGAGCCTTCGTGGGGCAGATGACGGACGAGCCGATCGTGTCGATCGAGATGATCTACAACGGCTCGGTCTCGGCGATGAACCTCGACGCGCTCAACTGCTCGGCCATCGCGGGCGTGATGAAGGCGACGAACCCGGACGTGAACATGGTGTCGGCACCGGTCGTCGCACGCGAACGCGGCGTCGAGATCTCCACCACGCGGCAGGACAAGACGGGGGCGTTCGACGGCTACATCAAGCTCGTCGTGCGCACCGACACCCGCGAACGCTCCGTCGCGGGCACCGCCTTCAGCGACGGCAAGCCACGGTTCATCCAGATCAAGGGCATCAACATCGACGCGGAGGTGGGCGCGCACATGCTCTACACCACCAACGAGGACATGCCCGGCATCATCGGCACGCTGGGTCAGACGATGGGCGAGAACGGGGTGAACATCGCGAACTTCACGCTCGGCCGGTCGGACCGGGGGCGGGACGCGATCGCGCTGCTCTATCTCGACGATCAGCCGCCGGCGGCCGTGCTGGACAAGCTGCGCGCGACGGGGATGTTCCAGAACGTCGCGCCGCTGCGCTTCAACGTCTGACGGACGGGGAACGCGACGTCCGGGGTTTCCGGACGCGCGATCCCGCGCCACACTCGCCGGCGGGGTCCGGGGGTCGGCCCCGCGTCCCTCCGGCCTCCGAACCGGGGGCCTGCCCATGTCCGACGTCGTCATCCTCTCCGCCACCCGCACGGCCATCGGGGCCTTCGGCGGGAGCCTTGCCGGCACCGCGCCGATCGACCTGGCGGCGCTCGTCTCCGCCGCCGCCATCGACCGCGCGGGGGTGGAGCCAGGGCGGATCGGCACCACCGTCTTCGGCCATGTCATCAACACCGAGCCGCGCGACATGTACCTCAGCCGCGTCGCCGCGATGCGGGCCGGGGTGCCGGAGACGGTGCCGGCGATGAACGTCAACAGGCTCTGCGGGTCGGGGGTGCAGGCCATCGTCTCCGGCGCGCAGGCGTTGATGCTCGGGGATGCGGAGTTCGCACTGGTCGGCGGCGCGGAGTGCATGTCGCGCGCGCCCTACATCCTGCCCGACGCGCGATGGGGCATGAAGATGGGGGAGGCGCGAGGGCTCGACATGATGCTCGGCGCACTGAACTGCCCCTTCGGGACCGGGCACATGGGCGTGACGGCGGAGAACGTCGCCGCGGAGGCCGGCGTCACCCGCGAGGCGCAGGACGCCTTCGCGCTGACCTCGCAGCAGCGGGCGGCGGCGGCCATCGAGGAGGGGCGCTTCGCGGAACAGATCGTGCCGGTGACGATCCGGCGCAAGCGCGAGGAGGTCACGTTCGAAATCGACGAGCATCCGAAGCCTACCACCGCGGAGGCGCTCGCCGGCCTGCGCACCGTGTTCCAGCGGGACGGGACGGTCACCGCGGGCAATGCGTCCGGCATCAACGACGGGGCGGCGGCGCTGGTGCTGGCGCGTGCCGATGCGGCGGAAGCGGCGGGTCTCGTGCCCTGCGCACGCATCCTCGGTTACGCCCATGCCGGCGTGCGCCCCGAGGTGATGGGGCTCGGACCGGTGCCGGCCGTCCGCGCGCTGCTGCGACGAACGGGGCTGGAGGTTGCGGACTTCGACGTCGTCGAATCGAACGAGGCCTTCGCCTCGCAGGCGATCGCCGTGTCGCGTGCCTTGAGCCTCGATCCCGCGCGGGTGAACCCGAACGGCGGTGCCATCGCGCTCGGCCACCCGGTCGGCGCGACGGGCGCGATCATCACCGTGAAGGCGTTGCACGAGATGAAACGCACCGGCGGGCAGCGCGCGCTGATCACCATGTGCATCGGCGGCGGACAGGGCATCGCGCTGGCCATCGAACGGATCTGAGCTTCAGTACCCCAGGGCGCAGCCGTCCTTGCGCGGGTCGGACGCCCCCTCGAGATAACCGCGCTCGTCGATCCGGATCGCCTGGGCACCGCCGATCGGGCCATCGGGCACCTGCACATCGTGCCCCATCGCTTCCAGCTCGGCGCGCACGGCGTCCGGATATCCCCGCTCCACCTTGAGGACACCGGCATCGGAAAAGCTGCGCGGCGCGTCGATTGCCGTCTGCGGGTCCATTCCGAAATCCACCATGTTCGAGAGGAACCGGACGTGGCCGTTGGGTTGATACGCGCCACCCATCACGCCGAACGGCATCGTGACGCGGCCCCCGCGACGCAGCATGCCCGGGATGATCGTGTGCATCGGCCGCTTGCCGGGGCCCATCTCGTTCGGATGGCCCTCCTCCAGCGTGAAGCCGGCACCGCGGTTCTGCATCAGGATGCCGAAGCGGTCGGAGGCCAGCCCCGATCCGAAGCCGTGGAAGATCGAGTAGATCAGTGAGATGGACATGCGGTCGCGGTCGACGACGGTGATGTAGACCGTGTCCTTGTGGATCGATTCGGTCAGCGGCGCGGCGGCCGCCATGGCGCGCTTCGGATCGATCAGCCCGGCGAGGCGATCCGCCGTGGCGGGATCGAGCATGTGGGCCAGCCGCGCGGTGTGATCCGGATCGGCCAGCAGCCGGTTGCGCGCGTCATAAGCGAGTTTCGCCGCCTCCGCCTCGATATGCGCCCGGGGCGCGCCGAGGGGCTCGAGGGTGGCGATGTCGAACGACGACAGGATGTTCGCCATCAGCAGCGCGGTCGCCCCCTGTCCGTTGGGCGGATGCTCCACGAGTTCCGTTCCCGCGTAGATGCCGGAGATCGGGTCGGTCCAGTCGCAGGCGGTTGCCGCGAAATCCGCCTCCCCATGGGCTCCGCCCGCGGCGCGGAGACTTCCGACCATGTCCTCCGCCACCTCGCCCTCGTAGAATCCCGCGCGGCCCAGGCGCGCGATCCGGCGGAGGACCTCGGCCTGTCCCGGCAGCGAGAAGATCGTTCCGGTCGCGGGAGCCTTGCCGTGGTGCAGATAGACGCCCCGCGCGGAGCCCTGGAGCGTGTCCGCTGCCTCGGACAGGTCGAACGCCACGCGGGGCGCTATCGGAACGCCCGCCTCGAAGTAGGGGATGACGGGTCCCAGGATGTCCGCGATGCCGAGCTTTCCATGGGTTTCGGACAAGGTGCAGAAGGCATCGACCGCACCGGGGATCGTCACCGATTGGGCGGAAGCGGGGTCGACGGTCGTGCGACCGGCCCTGCGCAGTTCGGCAGCCGAAGCCGCGGCCGGGGCCCGTCCCGATCCGTTCAAGGCAAGCACGTCCTCGCGCCCTGCCGGTTTGAGCAGCACGAAGACATCTCCACCCAGCCCCGTCATCTGCGGTTCGCAGAGGCCGAGGAGGATCGCGCCCGCGATCGCCGCGTCCACGGCGTTGCCGCCACGGGCCAGCGTATCGAGCGCGACTTTCGCCGCGAGCGGATGGGATGTGGCGCACATGCCTTCGGTCGAAAGCACCGGGGACCGGCCGGGAAACTGAAAATCGCGCATTGGAGCCTGCGGATGGGAGAGTTGAGAGAAGCGTAGGCCTTCTCGCTTCCGCTGCCAACGGTCCGCGAGTCGGACTCTCCGTCCGATCGGATCCGTAGGATGGGAGCATACACGGGATCACACCTCGACCGGGACGAGGAGGGATGACGGCGGCCGCCTTTCTTCCGTGACCACGGTCGTTCGCTTCTCGAAAACCAACTGCCGTGGCTTGTTCCCTACTCCATCAGAAAGGAGAAGCTGAGCACGTTTCTACCCGCCTCCCGCTCGTAGACCATGTCATCGACGAGCGCGTGGATGATGAACCAACCGAATCCGCCCTCCGGCAGGTCATCCACCGTCGCCCCCATTTCGGGAAGTGTCGGACTGCCGAGGAGACAGGCCGGCAGGGCCAGGCCGCTGTCCTGCGTGCGGACGTGCAGGCGATCGCAGACGATGTCGAGTTCGAGGTCGACCCCCTCCGCGCCGCCTCGACCGGCATGTTCGGCGATGTTGTTGAGGACTTCTCCAAGTACGAGCAGAACGTTGTCCCTGAGGTCCCCGGAAATGTCATGGCGCAACAGGACATCGGGCAAATCCGTCAGTTGCCGGCTGACTTCTTCCGGGACGGCGGGGAACTCGACGTGGAGGACCGGCACAGGCCGGGGAGCGATAGCCGACGCCTCCATCAGGCGGCATCCTGCCCGTTGGCGGTCGCGTCGAGCGAATCACGCAGGACGAACACGCTGTCCATGCGCGTCAGCTTCAGAACCTTGAGCACCACGTCCCCGCAGTTCGCCAATTCCAGCCGCCGGCCGCCGTCGAGCATCTTCATCACGGCGACGAGCGTGCCGAGGCCGCTGCTGTCGAGGAACTGCACCTGCGCGAGGTCGAGGACGACGCGCCCCTGTTCCGCGGGGACGATCTTGCGCGCTTCCTCCTTGAACGCCATGGCGACCGCCGCGTCGATCCGCGCGGTCTCCACCGTCAGGACGATCTGCCCCGGGTCCGGGCGATGGGTCGTGAGCATGGCATGTCCCTTCGATGACGGTCGCACGGCTGGCATTCAGCCTCATCGGGTGGCACGCTACATCGCGAACGCTTACCGAAACGTGAACGGGCATGGCAGAGAGGTCGAGACATGCAGGACGTGGTTATCGCCGGAGCGAAGCGGACCCCGATGGGGGGCTTCCAGGGGGCGCTCGGACAGGCGACCGCCGCGGATCTGGGAGGTGCCGCGATCGCCGCGGCGCTGGCGGACGCCGGGCTCGGACCGGAACGGGTGGAGGAGGTGCTGATGGGATGCGTGCTGCCCGCCGGACAGGGGCAGGCCCCGGCGCGTCAGGCGGGTTTCCTCGCGGGACTTCCCGAGACCGTGCCCGCGACGACGCTCAACAAGATGTGCGGATCGGGGATGAAGGCCGCGATGATGGCGCACGATCAGATCGCGCTTGGACGGACGGGCGCGATGGTCGCGGGGGGCATGGAAAGCATGACGAACGCACCGTACCTGCTGCCCGCGATGCGCGGCGGGGCGCGGCTGGGGCATGGTCGGGCCGTGGACCATATGTTCCTCGACGGGCTCGAGGATGCCTATGAGAAGGGCCGTCTGATGGGCACCTTCGCGGAGGATTGCGCGGAGGCCTATCAGTTCTCGCGGGAGGCTCAGGACGAGTACGCGCTGCGCTCCCTGGAACGCGCGCAGGCGGCGATTTCCTCGGGCGAGTTCGACCGGGAAGTCGTTCCGTACCGGATGCTTACGCGCAAGGGCGAGGTCATCGTCGCGCAAGACGAGCAGCCGGGGGCGGCGCGGCCGGAGAAGATACCGACGCTCAAACCCGCGTTCCGGGAAAATGGAACCGTGACGGCGGCGAACGCCTCCTCGATCTCCGACGGGGCGGCCGCTCTCGTGTTGATGTCGCGCGCTTTCGCCGACGCTGGGGGCCACCGGGTGCGGGGGCGGATCGCCGGGCACGCCTCGCACGCGCAGGCCCCGGGGCTGTTCACGACCGCACCGGTTCCCGCGGCGCGCAAGCTTTTGGACTCGCTCGGATGGTCGGTGTCGGACGTGGATCTCTGGGAGGTGAACGAGGCGTTCGCGGTGGTGCCCATGGCGTTCATGCATGAGATGGGAATCGGCCCGGATATCGTCAACGTGAATGGCGGGGCCTGCGCGTTGGGGCACCCGATCGGGGCATCCGGCGCGCGGATCATGGTGACGCTGCTGCACGCCATGGAGGCGCGCGACCTGAGGCGCGGAATCGCGGCGATCTGCATCGGGGGAGGCGAGGGAACGGCCATCGCCATCGAGCGGACCTCGGAGGCACGGATCGATGGGTGATCCGTGTCGGACCTGCGTCGGATGTCGGATGCTAGCCCAGAGGTGAGGTGGATCGGATATCTCGGACCGTGGAGCGGACGCGTCGCCTGCGGGACGTGGTCGCCGGGCGGATGAGGACGCCGCGCTGGATGGTGGCGACGAACGTGCGGCCCGGGGGTGTGGACTGGATCGGCCTGCGTCCCGGGCGGCGCGGGAAGATGGAACCGGTGCACCGGGTCGAGGTGGCGGAGAGGGCAGGCGGATCGCGGGGTTCGCCTGCCCGCTGACGGATCGTGACGTCCCGCCGCTCGACAACCTGCCCGTCCGGCCCTATCTGCGCGGCGGCGGTGTCGGGCGCGCTTCCGGTCGGGATGCGCGATGCGCTTGTGTTGGAGGGGTTCGCAAGGGTCACCCTGACGCAACTGGAGAGCAGCGCCCGGGCGCGTGCCTTCGACCTTCGCCACGGCGGTCTGGACAGGGGGCGGAGGATGCCCTGACGGTCGCGCGGTCGGTCGTCGCGCTGCGCATCGGCTTCGACCTTCAACCCGCAACGGAGATGGGGTAGTCGGACGCGGAACAGCGATAGGCGGTCGACATGAAGTTCACTCTCTCCTGGCTCAAGCGCCACCTCGACACGCGGGCTTCCGTAGACGAGATCGCGGAGGTGCTGACCGACCTCGGGCTGGAAGTCGAAGGGGTGGAGGACCGGGCGGCGCTGCTCCGCGAGTTCACGCTGGGCTACGTCGCGTCGGCGGAGAAGCATCCGGACGCGGACCGGCTGCAGGTCTGTCAGGTGGAGACGGACGAGGGCTTGCGGCAGATCATCTGCGGCGCGCCGAACGCGCGGGCCGGGATCACCGTGGTGGTTGCGAAGCCCGGCGTCTACGTGCCCGGCATCGACACGACCATCGGCGTCGGTACGATCCGCGGGGTGGAGAGCTTCGGGATGATGGCGTCGGAGCGCGAGCTGGAGCTTTCCGAGGAGCATGACGGGATCATCGAGCTGCCGTCGGGCGAGGTGGGCGCGCGGTTCGTGGACTGGCTGGCGGAACACGATCCGGCCAAGGTCGACCCGGTGATCGAGATCGCGATCACGCCGAACCGGCCCGATGCGCTGGGCGTCCGCGGCATCGCGCGGGATCTGGCGGCGCGGGGCCTCGGCGTGCTGCGCGACTTGCCGGAGGTGGAGGTGGAGGGGTCGTATCCCTGCCCGGTGTCGGTGCGCATCGACGGTGATACGGTCAATGGCTGCCCGGTGTTCGCGGTGCGGATGATCCGGGGCGTGACCAACGGGCCGTCGCCGGACTGGCTCCGGGACAGGCTGCGGGCGATCGGTCTGCGCCCCGTCAGCTTCCTCGTGGACGTGACGAACTGGAGCACCTTCGATCTGAACCGGCCCCTGCACGTCTTCGACGCGGACGTGGTGAAGGGGGACCTGAGGGTGCACCGCGCGGCGGGCGGGGAGCAGATCGTCGCGCTGGACGACAGGACCTATACGCTCCCTGCGGGCACCATGGTCATCTCCGACGATGCGGGCGTGGAGAGCATCGCGGGGATCATGGGCGGGGCGCATTCGGCGGTGACCGCCCAGACGGTGAACGTTCTGGTGGAAAGCGCGATCTGGGACGAGGTGCAGATCGCGATGGCGGGGCGGGCGCTCAAGATCAATTCGGACGCGCGGTACCGGTTCGAGCGCGGCGTCGACCCGGCGTTCACGCTGGAAGGACTGGACCGGGCCTGCCGGATGATCCTGGATCACGCGGGCGGCGAAGTGTCGGAGGCGGTCGTGGCGGGGGCCGTGCCGGACGTGTCGCGCGCCTACCGGCTGGACGCGAAGCGGGTCGAGAGCCTGGTGGGCATGCGGATCCCGGAGGCGGTGCAGCGGTCGACGCTGGAGGCGCTCGGGTTCGGGTTCGACGGGGACATGGCCGCGGTGCCGTCCTGGCGGCCGGACGTGCGGGGCGAGGCGGATCTGGTGGAGGAGGTGGCGCGGATCGCGTCGCTGACGAAGCTGGAGGGCGTGCCGCTGGTGCGCGCGCCGGGCGTGCTGCGCCCGGTGCTGACGCCGGCGCAGGCGCGCGAGCGGATGGCGCGGCGGACGGTGGCGTCGCTCGGCTACGACGAATGCGTGACCTATTCCTTCGTCGACGGCGCGTCGGCGGGGCTCTTCGGGGGTGGCACGGAGGCGACGCGGCTGGAGAATCCGATCTCCTCGGATCTGAGCCACATGCGGCCCTCCCTGCTGCCGGGCCTGCTGGCGGCGGCTGCGCGCAACCAGGCGCGGGGATTCGGCGATCTGGCGTTCTTCGAACTCGGGGCGGCGTTCCACGGCGGGGAGCCGGGGGAGCAACATGCGGAGGTCGCAGGGCTGCTGACCGGATTCACCGGACCCAAGGGCGTGCATGGCGACCGGCGGGCGGTGGACGCGTTCGACGTGCGCGCGGATGCGGAGGCGGTGCTTGCGTCGTTGGGCGCGCCCGCCCGCGCGCAGATCCTGCGCGGGGCGGACGAATGGTGGCATCCGGGGCGGTCGGGGCGGATCTGCCTCGGGCCGAAGAAGGTGCTGGCGGCCTTCGGAGAAATCCATCCGAAGGTGCTGCGCGCGATGGGTGTGAAAGGACCGGCCGTGGCATTCACCGTCTGGCCGGAAGCGGTGCCGCTGCCGCGGGCGCAGGGGGCATCGCGCGGGGCGCTGACGCTGTCGGACCTGCAGGCGGTGGAGCGGGACTTCGCCTTCGTGGTGGGCGCGGAGGTCGAGGCGCAGGCGGTGGTGCAGGCGGCGCAGGGAGCCGACAAGGCGCTGATTTCGGAGGTGCGGGTGTTCGACGTCTTCGAGGGCGACACCTTGGGCGAAGGGCGCAAGTCGCTGGCCGTCACGGTGCGGATGCAGCCGGTGGAGGCGACGTTGACCGACGCTGAGATCGAGGCGGTGGCGGCCAAGGTGGTGGAAAAGGTGGCGAAGGCCACGGGCGGCGCGCTGCGTGGCTGACGTGCGATGGGGCGGCCCGGTTGCTCGGGCCGCCCCCGCTTCGGCTTGGTCGTCTGGTCAGGCGGCGCGGGACTCGCGGGCCTTGAGGTCGGCGATGGCGTCCTTGAGCGAGGCGTGCTGCTCCACCAGGAAGGCGTACTCCGGGTCGTGGCCGCTCTCGGCTTCGATGGCCTTGTCGTAGGCGTCGTGGAGCGTCTCCTCGCCGCGGATGATCTCCTCCAGCACGGCTTCGTCATCGGTGCCGGTCAGGCTGTCCTTCAGGTCGGTGAAGGTGCGGTGAGCGGCGGCCAGCAGGGAGCCGTCCTCGTCCACGCTCTCTCCGGCGCGCGACAGATAGCTGCGCAGTTCGGAGGCGTTGCGCTCGCGGCGGGCGTGCAGGTCGGACAGCACGGTCCTGATGCGGGGGCTCTCGATGTGCTCGAGCGCGTCCGCGTAGCCGTCGCGGCTGTCGACGAGGCGGGTGAGAAGGTTCTTCAGGGCTGAGATTCGGTCGGTCATGGGGCTCTCCGTTTGCAGGTTTCTGATCCCACAACGTCGCCCGGGGGCGGGGAAGTTCCGCCGACGATTCCGGTTTCTGGACCGAGTGCCGCGACCGGGAGTCGCGGTCAGTCGTAGACGCGCCGATCGTCGATGACCTTCCCGTCGTCGGGTAGCGTATCGACCCGTTCGACAGACCCCTTTAGGCGCAGCGTCTCGGCCACGGAGGCGGCCCAGGCGGCCTCGTCGCCGCCGTCGGCCTCCACCTGCACGGTCATCGCGTCCATCTCGCCGACGCGTGTGACCGTGACGCGGGCGGCGCGGATCTCCGCGTGGCGGGCGACGAGCTCGGCGACCTGCTCGGGGCGCACGAACATGCCCTTGATCTTGGCGGTCTGGTCGGCACGTCCCATCCAGCCCTTGATCCGTGCGTTGGTTCGCCCGCAGGGGGACTGGCCCGGGAGCATGGCCGAGAGATCGCCGGTGGCGAAGCGGATCAGCGGATAGTCGGGATTGAGCGTGGTCACGACGACCTCGCCGACCATGCCGGGAGCGACGGGATCGCCGGTGCCGGGGCGGACGATCTCGACGATGACGCCCTCGTCGAGGATCATGCCCTCCATCGCGTCCGACTCGTAGGCGATGTTGCCCAGATCGGCGGTGGCGTAGCATTGCAGCGTGGCGATGCCGCGGTCGGCGTATTCGGCCCG
Source organism: uncultured Alphaproteobacteria bacterium (assembly GCA_963757495.1). Taxonomy (GTDB): domain Bacteria; phylum Pseudomonadota; class Alphaproteobacteria; order Rhodobacterales; family Rhodobacteraceae; genus Jannaschia. The sequence continues at coordinate 53,883 of CAVWRZ010000016.1, read as the reverse complement.
CAGGCTGACGGGAACAGCGCGCCGCCGCCGACGGCCGCGCGGGTGAAGGCGAGCGTCTCGCCCATCTCGTCGGCACGGTCGAGGATCACCTTGAGGTAGTCGGGCGTGCCCGCGTAGGCGGTGCAGCGCAGGTCGCGGGCGGCGCGGACCTGCAGGTCGGTCTGCCCGGTGCCGGCGGGCAGGACGCGGGCCCCGACGGCGCGGGCCCCGCTCTCGAAGATCATGCCGGCGGGGGTCAGGTGGTAGCCGAAGCAGTTCTGTACGGTATCGGCCTTCCCGATCCCGCAGGCATGCAGGAAGCGACCCATCCGCCACCAGTCGTGGGTCACGCCGCCGGGTTCGTAGATCGGCCCGGGGGACTGGAAGACGTGGGCGACATCGCCGACGTGCATGCCGCCGAAGGGGGGCGTTTCGGCCTGACGGGCGGCGAGGTCGGATTTGCGCAGGACCGGAAGGGAGGCGAGATCCGCGAGGCTTTGGAGCGCCGCGTCTGGCAGGAGCGCGTTGAGGGCGGCAAGCTGCGCCGCCTCGCGTTCGTCCTGCGAGCGGGTTTCGAGATTGTCGTAGTGGCTCATGCGAGACCCCAGTGCTGGAGTGCCCCGTCGAAGGAGGGCGCGTGGTGGCAGGGGATGCCGGCCGCTTCGATGGCGGCGATGGCGGCGGCGTCGTCGGCCCCGGTCCCGGGGGCCGGTTCGCGCAGGGCGACGCCGAGGATGCGGCCCGGATGGCGGGCAACGACATCGCAGTAGATCTTCGCGTCGGCCTGCCCGGAGTCGCCGATCAGATAGGCGGGCAGGCCGGGGTTCACGGCGAGAAGCGTCTCGATGGCCGCGGTCTTGTGGGTACCGTGGCCGTCGCCGATCCCCTCGTCGGTGACGCCCAGATCGCGCAGGAACATCGGGCCGCGGGGCACGCCTTCGGCGGCGAAGAGGTCCTCCAGGAAGTCGTGCAGGTTCCAGGGGGAGGAGGAGACGTAGAAGACCGGGTTGCGCGTGCCCTGCGTGAGCGCCTCGATCAGGTCGATGGCGTCGCCATGCGCCTGCCGCGTGAGCGCGGAGCCGGTGAAGGTGGTCCAGAGGTTGCGGGCCAGCGAATGGGCCCCGGTCTCGATCATCGTGTCGTCGATGTCCGACACGATCATGTGGGTGGCGTCCGGGCGGGGGACGAGGGCGTGGAAGGGGACCGGCGCCTGGCCCTCGATGGCGAGACGGATCGTGGTCCAGCCGGGCGCGAAGTCGCCGGCGACGGCCATGCGCAGGTAGCCCTCGGCGTCGGAGATGCCGCTCGTCGTGCCGTCCTGCGTGGTCACGGTCACGCCCTGCACCTCGTCGGTGACGAAGAGGTTCACCATCTGGCGCAGGTTCATCCACTTCGACTGCTCCGCGTCCGGCTCCACCCGGCGCAGGTGCGACAGGACGCGGCCTCGCAGGAGCACGCCGTCGGGGGTGGCGTAGCCGAGGTAGGGGTCGAGGACGGGGGCGTCGTCCGCACGGTCGCCGATCCGTTCGAGGCCGGATTCGACGAGTTGCGCGGCGCGGCGGGCGAGCGGTTTCAGCATGGGGCCAGCCGGAGGGTCAGGGGTGTCGCGCCGGGGATCCGTTCGATCTCGCCGCGGACCTCCATCTCGAGGCGGACGGCGGTGACGTGCCAGCCGAGCTTTCCCAAGGCGGCGAGGTCATCGGGGGGGAGGCGGTCGCCGACGGCGGGGGAGATTTCGGAAGCCGGCCGTGCACCGTCCGCAAGGGTCGCGAGGATGGCGATGCGGCAGGCGTCGAACTTCCAGGTCGGGATATTGGTGGCGGAGGTGCCGGTGGGTGTGCGGCAGGGGATACGCTCCGTCATGCTGCGATCCGGTAGCTGGCGACGGGCTCGTAGATCGGGCCGTCGGGCGTGAGGGTGGAGGACCAGAGCGTCGCCGCCGTCGCCGGCATGGGGACGAGGTCGGGCGCACCGATCTTCGCCAGCGTTCCCGGCAGACGTTCCGTGTCGCAGGGTGCGGTGCGCGAGTAGCGGGCGAGCGTGACGTGGGGGCGGAAGCGGGCGCGGGGGAGGGCCATGCCGGACTGGCGCGCGGCGGAGCGGATGGTATCGTGCAGCGCGGTGAGCCCGGCGTCGGGCGCGAGGTCGAGGACGACGGCGCGGGGCGTGGAGCCCATCGCGGCGAAGGCGAGCGGACGCATCGTGGCGGCGGGCAGGCGGCGGGCCTCCAGCAGTTCGTGGAGGGTCTCGAGCACGTCCTCGGGCTGGTCGTCGAGGAAGGCGAGGGTCACGTGCAGGTCGTCGGCGGATCACGCGGCGGCCGCCGGCGAGCCGGGACTGCGCGCGGATCAGCGGACCGATCCAGGGCTCGGGGACGGGGAGGCCGACGAAGGCCCTCACGCCAGCCACCGCTTGCGGCGGCGATAGCTGCGGGTGTCGCGGTAGGACTTGCGGCCCTCGTCGGACAGGCCGAGGTAGAACTCCTTCACGTCCGGGTTCTCGCGCAGCTCTTTCGCCGGGCCGTCCATCACGATGCGCCCCGACTCGAGGATGTAGCCGTAATGCGCGAAGCGCAGCGCGACGTTGGTGTTCTGCTCGGCCAGCAGGAAGGTCACGCCCTGCTCCTCGTTCAGGCGTTTCACGATGGTGAAGATCTGCTCCACCAGCTGCGGGGCGAGGCCCATGGAGGGCTCGTCGAGCAGGATCATCTCGGGGCGGGCCATCATCGCGCGGCCGATGGCGCACATCTGCTGCTCGCCGCCCGAAGTGTAGCCGGCCTGGCTGCGGCGGCGTTCGCGCAGACGGGGGAAGTAGTCGTAGACCATCTCCAGATCGCTGGTCGTGGCCTTGCCGCCGTCGCGGCGGGTATAGGCCCCGGTGAGCAGGTTCTCCTCGATGGTGAGGTGCTCGAAGCAGTGCCGCCCCTCCATCACCTGGATCACGCCGCGCTCCACCAGGTCGGCGGGCGAGGAGGTCTCGATCCGGTCGCCCTTGTAGCTGATCGACCCCTTGGTGACGTCGCCGCGCTCCGAGCGCAGCAGGTTGGAGATCGCCTTGAGCGTCGTCGTCTTGCCCGCCCCGTTGCCGCCCAGAAGCGCGGTGATGCCGCCCTTGGGGACGGTCAGGCTCACGCCCTTCAGCACGAGGATGACGTGGTTGTAGATCACCTCGATGTTGTTGACCTCCAGCAGGGGCTGCGCGGCGGTCGTCTGTGGCTCGGCATCCAGCATCGCGTCTCTCCCTCGCTTCGACGCTGCCGCGGATGCGGCAGGGTGGAGTCGACGGTGCCCCGGCCCGCGACAGGCGCGGACCGGGGCGTCTCGGGATCAGCCGGCCGGCTGCGCGCAGCCGGGGGTGATGCCGGCCTCGGCCGCGTAGGCCGCGCTGTCCTCGGCCACCAGCGGATCGATGACCGCCTTGTCGGGGGCGATGAACCCGGTCAGCGGCTCGAACACACCTTCGGCGGCGTTCCACGCTGCACGAGGCCTTCGCCCGATCCGCCGTGGTTCTGGCAGGAGACCGAGAAGACCGGGCCGATCTCGGGCGCGCCGAGCTCTTCCATGCGGGCCGCCGTCATCTCCATCGCCTCCATCCCGTCGCGCATCTGCGCGGCGCGTGATGTCGGAGACGCCGTGGATCTCCTGAGCCTTGGAGATCGCCTCGGCCGCCAGCATCGCCGCGTACATGCCCCGGGTGTAGAGCACGTTGCCGACGTTGGAGCCGTCGCCGGCACCGAGGCCCGCATCGATCACCGTCGAGCGGATCTCGTCGAAGACCGGATAGTCCGGGTCGATCGTGTTCATGTTGAGCGACAGGTAGCCGTCGGCCGCCATGCCCGCGGGCTGCACGTCGTGCTCGGCCCCGGCCCACCAGTTGCCGATGAACTGGTCCATCGGATAGCGGACGTTCGCGGCCTCCTGGATGGCGGCCTGGTTCATCACGCCCCAGCCCCACATCAGCACGTAGTCCGGCTGCTCGCGGCGGATCTGCAGCCACTGCGACTTCTGCTCCTGACCCGGAGGCTCGACCGCCAGTTCCGTCAGCGAGAATCCGTGCTTCTCGCCGAGCGCCTGCAGCGTCCGGATCGGCTCCTTGCCGTAGGCGGAGTTGTGGTAGACCAGCGCGATGGTCTTGCCCTCGAGCGAGCCGCCGTTCTCCTCCAGCAGGTAGTTCACCGCGACGCTGGCCGCGTCCCAGTAGTTCGCCGGGTAGTTGAAGACGTTGTTGAAGACCTCGCCGTTGACGGCCGAGGTGCGTCCGTAGCCCATCGTGTGGATCGGGATGCCGTCGGCGGCGGCCTTGGGGATCAGCTGGTAGGTGATGCCGGTCGACAGCGGCTGATAGACCAGCGCGCCCTCGCCCTTGGTGCTTTCGTAGCACTCGACGCCCTTCTCGGTGTTGTAGCCGGTCTCGCATTCGATGAGCCGGATCGGCTCGCCGCCGATGCCGCCGTCGCGCTCGTTCAGCAGCGTCATGTAGTCCTGATAGCCGTCCGAGAACGGGATGCCGCCGGCGGCGTAGGCCCCGGTGCGGTAGCTGAGGTCGGGGATGACGAGATCCGCCATCGCCGGTGCCGCGGCGACGAGGCCCGCGATCGTTAGGGTTCCGAGTGTCTTCATGTCGTATCCTCCCTGGATATGCTGCCGGTGGTCCGGCGTTCGTTCGCGCCCCACGGTGACGGGCGCATGATCGGCCGGCCCTAGTGCGGGAACGGCCACAACCTGAGTTTTTCCTTCGTCAGCCGCCAGAGCTGCGCCAGCCCGTGCGGCTCCACGATGAGGAAGAAGACGATGAGCCCGCCGACGATGACGAGGTTCAGGTGCGCCACGATGTCCGTCGGCATGCCCAGCATGTCCCGGCCCACGACGCTTGAGCACCACGGGGAGCGACACGAGGAACGCGGCCCCCGCGAAGGAGCCGAAGATCGAGCCCAAGCCCCCGATGATGACCATGAAGAGGACGAGGAAGGACTTCTGGATCCCGAAGGCCTCGTTCACCTCCACCGCGCCCAGATAGAGCGTGAAGAAGAGCCCGCCCGAGATGCCGATGAAGAAGCTGGAGATCGCGAAGGCCGAGAGCTTGGCGCGCAGCGGGTTCACCCCGATGATCTCGGCCGCGATGTCCATGTCGCGGATCGCCATCCACTTGCGCCCCACCGTGCCGCGCGTCAGGTTGCGCGCGACCCAGGCCAGCGCGATCACGAAGATCAGGCAGAAGAGGTACTGCGCCCAGGCCTGCGTGTTCGGGCCGGTGACGATGATGCCGAAGACGGAGCGTTCGGGCGCGGAGATCTGGCCCGAGGCGGAGTAGTTGTAGAACCACGAGACCTTGTTGAACATCCAGACGAGGAAGAACTGCGCGGCCAGCGTGGCGACGGCGAGGTAGAAGCCCTTGATCCGCAGGGACGGCAGCCCGAAGAGCGCGCCGACGGCCGCGGTGATGACGCCCGACAGGATCGTGACGGTGAACATGTCCATCCACGGGAACGACGTCATCAGCTTGTAGGAGGAGTAGGCCCCCACCGCCATGAACCCGCCGGTGCCGAGCGAGACCTGCCCGCAATAGCCCACGAGGATGTTCAGCCCGAGCGCGGCGATGGCGTAGATCAGGAACGGCACCAGCAGCGCGGAGGCCCAGTAGTCGTTGATCACGAACGGCACGACGAGGACGGCCACGGCGAGGATGACCCAGTAGCCCCAGCGATCGAACTTGATCGGGAAGGTCTGGTTGTCGCGGGCGTAGGAGGTCTTGAAGTCTCCGGCTTCACGGTAGAGCATCGTCTCAGTCCTCCCGACCGGACGGCATCGCCCGGAAATCTCGTCGCCCTGACGGCTTCACAAGACAGAAGCCATGGCCCGTCGGCGCGCGCATGACGATCCAGTCCGTGGTCGAGACCGTTCCACCGACCGTCGCGCCAAGGCGCTCCAGCCGCGACGGCCTCCGCTTCCCGGTCGGCGGTCTCGATGTCGAGATGGACGCGAGAGGCGTGGTCGACGCGCCTGAAGCAGCGATCGTTCGGAGGCCCGCTTCCAGTCTTCGAAGACGGTGTACGATTAGTCGCCGGTCGTCGCATGCGAGACACCCGTTAGTCGCCGAGTGGCCGCTCGAGCCAGAACGCGGTCGCCTCGCTCAAATCGTCGGTCTGGCAGTCGATGACGATGCAGCCGATGCGGGCATGGTGCACCTCAAACCCGCTCAATGATCTTCTCCCCGAACAAGCCCTGCGGGCGGAACACGAGGAAGATCAGCGCCAGCACGTAGGCGAACCAGGTCTCGGTGGCACCGCCCAGATAGGGCGCGCCGATGGCGAACTCGAAGAGCTTCTCGCCCACGCCGATGATGAGGCCGCCGACGATGGCACCGGGGATCGAGGTGAAGCCGCCCAGCATCAGGACCGGCAGCGCCTTGAGCGCGATGAGCGAGAGCGAGAACTGCACGCCGGATTTCGCGCCCCACATGATGCCCGCGACGAGGGCGACGAAGCCCGCGATGGACCAGACCAGCACCCAGATGAAGTTGAGCGAGATGCCGACCGACAGCGCCGCCTGGTGGTCGTCGGCGACGGCCCGCAGCGCCCGGCCCTGCTTGGTGTACTGCGAGAAGAGGACGAGGCCGGCGACGAGCAGGCCGGCGATGATCGTGGCGACGATGTCGAGGTTGTCGATGAAGAAGCCGTAGCCGAAGACCTCGAAGGTGGTGGTGTCGATCCAGTCGTTGATGCCCTGCGGGATGCCGACGTCGAGGGTCTTGATCTCGGGGCCCCACATCAGGTCGGCGATGCCTTCGAGGAAGTAGGCGAGCCCGATGGTCGCCATGAAGAGGATGATCGGCTCCTGGTTGACGAGGTGGGAGAAGACGAGCTTGTTCACCAGCCAGGCGAACACCGCCATGACGACGACGGTGAGCAGGATCGCCGCCAGCGCCGGGACGGTCCAGCCGAAGTAGTGGATGTCGGTGCCGCAGCGTCGCGTTGATGAGGTGGGAGAAGGGGACCTGCCCGTTCTGGATGCCCACGAGGGTCATCGCGGCGAAGAGGGCCATGACGCCCTGCGCGTAGTTGAAGATGCCGGAGGCCTTGAAGATCAGGACGAAGCCGAGGGCCACGAGCGAATACATGACGCCGGCCATGAGGCCGTTGAGGGCGACTTCGAGGCCGTAGATGAACTGGTCAGGCATGTCGTCCTCCGGTCGCGGCTCCGCGACCGGGGATGCCGGTGCGGATCAGTAGGGCAGGGGCTTGTCGGGCGTGGTCGGATCGGGCCGGTCGAGCGCCGGTTCCACCGGGGAGCGGGCCGAGGAGCCGCCGTCGATTCCGGGGTTCGGCCCGGTCGCCGCGGGGCAGGTGCAGGCCGCCAGCAGCTCGTTGGCCTTCTGCGAGCGTTTGCCCGCGGGCACTGATTCCAAAGCGGATTTCGCCGCGCGCAGGCCCCAGTCCATGTCGCCGTCCACGTAGGCCGGACGGTCCCCGCCCTCGCCCAGGTCCGCTCCGCGGGCGTCGCGGCTCTGACGCGCGATGCGGGCGAAGGTCTGCGTCACCGTCTGCCGCTCGTCGATCCGAAGCTCCGAGAGATCCTCGGGGGTGAAGCCGCGCATCCGGTCGATCATGTAGTCGGGGATGCCCCGATCCTCGCCCAGGATGTCGGCGAGCGTCTTCTTCAGCCAGGTTTCGTGGTCGGACATGATGGGCACTCCTGTGGTTCAGGAGGCTCAACGGATCGGCCCCGGAGGGGTTCCGGCCCGCAGGGGTGATCCACGGGTGATCCACGGGTGATCCGCGTCGGACGTCGTGTCGGACGTTCAGTCATGCGCGACCCCGAGATAGGCGTCGATCACGTCCTGGTTGTTGCGCACGTCGTGGGGCGATGCCGTCGCCGATGAGGCGGCCGTAATCCATCACGGCGATCCGGTCCGACAGGTCCATGACGACGCCCATGTCGTGCTCGATGAGGGCGATGGTCATGCCGAACTCGTCGTTGGCGTCGAGGATGAAGCGGGACATGTCCTCCTTCTCCTCCACGTTCATGCCGGCCATGGGCTCGTCGAGGAGCAGGAGCGAGGGTTCGGCGGCCAGCGCGCGGGCCAGTTCGACGCGCTTCTTGAGACCGTAGGGCAGGCGGCCGACGGGGGTCTTGCGGATCGCCTGGATCTCCAGGAAGTCGATGACGCGCTCCACGGCCGCGCGGTTCTCCGTCTCCTCGCGCGCGGCCTTGCCCCACCAGATCGCCTGCGCCGCGATGTTGGTCTTCATGTGGCCCAGCCGTCCGCACATGACGTTGTCGAGCACCGACATGCCCTCGAAGAGCGCGATGTTCTGGAAGGTGCGGGCGATGCCCTGCTGCGCGACCTCGTAGGGCTTCATCGGCGGGCGCCGGGAGCCGCGAAACCAGACCTCGCCCTCCTGGGGCACGTAGAAGCCGGAGATGACGTTGAGCATCGAGGACTTGCCGGCGCCGTTCGGCCCGATGATGGCGCGGATCTCGCCCTCGCGGATGTCGAAGGAGATGTCCTTGATCGCCTCCACGCCCCCGAACCGCAGCGTGATGTTGCGCAGGTCCATGACCGTGCCGCCGATGGTGCGGCCGTCGGGGGTGGTGAAGGTGTCGGGATGGGCGTTCATGCATTCTAGTCCTCAAATAGTCTTCAACGAGGCTGCAGAAATCCGTCATCGACGTGCTCGTGATCAAGATCTAGCATTTGATATCGTGAGCAAGTGTCTTCGAAATAGGTCGATATCTCAGTTCCAAATAAGCAGCTATCGGCCTCGGCGAATAGCTTATCTCGCAAAGAGCGCGATCATCCGATGTCAGCCGTAGTCCGTCATTGCTTCATTAATAGGTGTATTCTAAGTACCACATGCTGCGCTGATAGAAAGTCGAACCGACGATCGAATAGATCATCTTCTCGTCTTTCGTAGCAAGCCGAAAATTAGCACAAGCAATGCGACGCCGAGCAACGGCGATCACGGGGACGGCAGAGCGTCTAGACGATCAGTCCAGTTCGGCAAGGCTTCGCTCACTCCGCCGCCTCCAGCGTCTTCGCCACCACCGGCACGACCTTCGCGTCGCACATCTTGACCGTCGCCTTGATCTTGCCCTTGCCGCCCGTCCTCGTAGGTCACGTCGGTCTCGGTGTAGACCTCGTCCGCGTCGGAATAGAGCCCTTCGATCAGGTCGGCGTATTTCTCCTCGATCAGGCGGCGCTTGACCTTCTGCGTGCGGGTCATCTCGTCGTCGTCGGCATCGAGCTGCTTGTGCAGGACGAGGAAGCGGTGGATCTGGCAGCCGGCGAGCATGTCGTCCTCGGCCACCGACGCGTTCACCGTGTTCACGTGGTCGGTGATCGTGGCGATGACGCGGGGGTGCTGGGCGAGTTCCTGATAGCTGGCATAGGCGATGTTGTTGCGCTCCGCCCAGTTGCCGACGGCCGTGAGGTCGATGTTGAGGAAGGCGACGCAGCGGTCGCGGGTGTTGCCGAAGACCACGGCCTCGTAGATGTCGGGGAAGAACTTGAGCTTGTTCTCCACGAACTTGGGCGCGAAGAGCGCGCCGGACGCCATCTTGCCCACGTCCTTGGCGCGGTCGATGATGCGCAGATGGCCGGTGCCCTCCTCGATGAAGCCCGCGTCGCCGGTCGCGACCCAGCCCTCCGCGTCCTTGGTGGAGGCGGTGGATTCGGGGTTCATGTAGTATTCGACGAAGCTGCCGGGGGAGCGGTAGAAGACCTCGCCGTCCGCGGCGATGCGCAGTTCCACGCCGGGCGTGGGGGTGCCCACGGTGTCGGAGCGGACCTCGTTGTCCTTCTGCTGCGTGATGAAGACGGAGGCCTCGGTCTGGCCGTAGAGCTGCTTGAGGTTGATGCCGATGGTCCGGTAGAAATCGAAGAGCTCCGGCCCGATGGCCTCGCCCGCGGTGTAGCCCACGCGGACGCGGGAGAGGCCGAGGGTGTTCTTGAGCGGGCCGAAGACGAGCGCCTCGCCCAGCCGGTACTTCATGCGGTCGAAGGTGGAGACGGGCTCGCCGTCGAGCAGGCGCGGGCCGATGGTCTTGGCGTGGGCCATGAAGTGCCGGAACATCGCCTTCTTGGGGCGGCTCGCGTCCTCCATGCGGATCATCACCGATGGTGAGCTGCGTCTCGAACACGCGGGGCGGGCGCGAAGTAGTAGGTCGGCCCGATCTCGCGCAGGTCGTGCATGATCGTGTCGGCGCTCTCGGGGCAGTTGACGGTGAAGCCGGTGACCATCGCCTGGCCGATGGAGAAGATGAAATCGCCGACCCAGGCCATCGGCAGGTAGGCCAGCACCTCGTCGGTCTGCGCGCAGATTGTCGAACCCGCTGGAGGCCTTGGAGGTGGCGACGATGTTGTCGTGGCTGAGCACCACGCCCTTGGGCTTGCCGGTGGTGCCGGAGGTATAGAGCATGACGCAGGTGGTGGCCCCGGTCTGCTGCGCGCGGCGGCGGTCCATCTCGGCGCGGTCGGCGGCGCGCCCGGTCTCGCGCAGGGTCTCCATCGAGGACATGACGGAATGGTCGTATTTGCGCAGGCCGCGCCCGTCGAGGTAGACGACGTGGCGCAGCCCCTCGATGCGGGTCGCGGACCTCCTCCACCTTGTCGACCTGCTCCTGATCGCCGGCGATGACGAAGCGGGCGGCGCAATTGCCCAGCACGTAGGCGATCTCCTCGCCCACCGCGTCCTGGTAGAGCGGCACGGGGATGCCGCCGGCGCATTGGACCGCGACCATCGACATGTAGAGCTGCGGCCGGTTGCGGCCGATGACCGCGACGTGCTCGCCGATCTCGAGCCCGAGCGCGATGAGGCCGCGGGCCATCTCCTCGATCTCGGTGCGGGCATCCGTCCAGGTCCACTCCTGCCAGATGCCGAATTCCTTCTCGCGGTAGGCCGCCGCCATGCCGAACGTCTGCGCATTGCGGTCCAGGTATCCCGGGATCGTGCTCGGTTCGGTCATGGCGGTCCTCCCCCCCGCATCCCTCCCCGGACGCGGCCCTGCCTGAGCATGGCGTCACGATTGCTTCATGGGTGTTACCGGAACCTTGCGAATTGTAACGGCTTGCCGCGGGGCGCGCCGGTGGTAGCGTCGTGACATGAAGACCGAGCGCCCCGCGACCGCCCGCCTGACGCAGGCCGGGCTCAACCTGATCGGCCAGGCGCTGTCGATCTACGACGCGGACCTGCGGCTGGCGGTGTGCAACCGGCGGTTCCGTCGCGATGTTCGACCTGCCCGACGCGCTGTCGCGGCCCGGTGCCTCCTTCGAGGAGACGATCCGGCTGCTGCTGGAGCGGGGCGAATACGGGGCGGTCGGGGACGTGGAGGCGATGCTTGCCGAGCGGATGGCGCAGGCGCGCGCCTTCGAGCCGCACTATCTGGAGCGGGTGCGGCCCTCGGGGCAGGTGATCTCGGTGGAGGGATCGCCGCTGCCCGAAGGCGGCTGGGTGACCGTCTATACCGACATCACGGCGGCGCGCGCGCAGGAACGTCTGCTGCGGGCGCGCTCGGAGGTTCTGTCCGAACAGCTGCTGGAGCGGCATGCGGCGCTGGAGCTGGCGAACCGGGAGCTGGCGGCGACCAACGCGGCGCTGCGCGAGGCGCAGGCGGAGGCGACGGAGATGGCGGCGCGCATCCAGCTGACGACGGAGATGCTGCCGGCGCATATCGCGCGGCTGGACCGGGACCGGCGCTACACCTTCTCCAACCGCCGGCTCGGGGCGGTGATGCCGGGCGCGAAGTCCGACATCCTCGGGCTGACGATGGAGGAGGCGCTCGGGCCACGGCCCTACGCGGACGTCGAGCCGCATCTGACGGCGGCGCTGGAGGGCGTGCCGTCGGTCTTCGAGATCACGCACGACGCCGTCGGCGCGGCGGATCCGCGTCAGCTTCACGCCGGACGGGGACGAGGAGGTGACGGGGGTCTATGCGCTCTCGGTCGACATCACCGAGGAGGCGCAGGCGCGCGCCGCGCTGGCGCAGTCCGCCGGCCGGCAGGTGGCGGCGCAGCTGACCAGCGGGATGGCGCATGACTTCGCCAACCTGCTGACGGTGATCCTGGGGCTGAAGGACCGGCTCGCGGGGTTCGACCTGCCGCCCGAGGCGGCGGAGGCGGTGGCGGCGATCGGCGTGGCGGCGACGCGGGGCGGGGCGCTGATCGACCGGATCGCCGGGCTGTCCGGCCCGCGCGATCTGGCCCCGCGGGCGGTGGACCTGCGCGCCTTTCTGGCGGAGGTCGTGCTTCTGGCGGGCGCGTCGCTCCCGAGTGGGGTCGTGCTGGACTGGACCGTCGAGGGGCTGGATGCGCCGGTCCTGCTGGACCCGGAGGCGCTGCGCGATGCGGTGCTCAACCTGATCCTGAACGCGCGCGACGCCATCGGGGACGATGCGGGGCGGATCGTGCTGACGGCGCGCGACGTGCGCGGACACCTGGGTCGACCTGTCGGTGACCGACACCGGGCCGGGGTTCAGCGAGGAGGCGTTGCGCAAGGGGGTGGAGCCGTTCTTCACCGAGAAGGGCGAGGACGGGACGGGGCTGGGCCTGTCGATGGTCTACGACGTGGTAAAGCTGGCCGGCGGGCGCACGCGGCTGGCGAACGTGGCGCAGGGGGGGGCCGTGGTGACCCTGCGCCTGCCGCTGCGGACCGTGCCGCCGGGGCCCGACGCCGATGCTGATCCTGCTGGTCGAGGACGCGATGCACATCCGCGAGGCGGTGCGCGACCGGCTGGTGGCGGCGCGGCCATGCGGTGCTGGAGGCGGGCTCGGTGGCAGAGGCGCGCGAGCTGATGGAGATCGAGGGGATCGGGATGCTGCTGTCGGACATCATGCTCAAGTCGTCCGAAACGGGGCTCGATCTGGCGCGGGAGGCGGGCGAGCGCGGTCTGCGCGCGGCGCTGATGACGTCGCTGCCGGTCGACGCGCCGCTCTCGCGCGAGGCGGCGGCGGGGTGGCCGGTGATCCGCAAGCCGTTCACGCCTCGAGAAGCTCGCGGCGGCGCTGACGTGACGGTATCCCGCTGACGGTGCCCCGGATCGCACTGCTGGACGACGATCCGGCGATCCGCGACCTGCTGGGGTCCGCGCTGCGGGCGGCGGGCATGGAGGTCGAGACCTACGGGCGGGCCGAGGTGTTCGAGGCGGCGCTGCGTCAGCGGATGCCGGACGTCTGCCTCGTGGATCTCGGGCTGCCGGACCGCGACGGGCTGGCCGTGGTCTCGCGGCTGGCGCTGGAGGGCGGGGCGGCGATCATCATCATCTCCGGCCGGGGTCAGGTGCAGGACCGGATCACGGGGCTGGAGCTCGGGGCCGACGACTACGTGGTCAAACCCTTCGAGCCGGCCGAGATCGTCGCCCGCGTGCGCGCCCGGCTGCGCAAGGCCCCGCAGGCCCCGGCGCGCAGCGTCGCGCGGTTCGGGCCGTTCACCGCCGATTTCGGACGGCTTCGTCCTGCCTGGCCCTCCGGACCGGGTCAAGGACGGAGAGGTCGCGTTCAGCCAGGCCGGAGGCGGAGATCCTGCGGCTGTTCCTCGACCGGCCGCGGCGGCTGCTGTCGCGTGCCGAGATGCAGGAGGCGCTGGGCGGGGCGGCGGGCGAGAGCTTCGACCGGGCGATGGACGTGCGCATCTCGCGGCTGCGCGCCAAGCTCGGGGAGGACCCGCGCAACCCGGCGCTGATCCAGACGATCTACGGCGCGGGCTACATCTTCCTGGGCGACGTGGACTGGTCCTGACGCTCAGTGCCGGGCCGTTATGATCGCGTGCAGTTCCTTGATCTTGCGGCTCGCCGTCGTCTCGAAGAGCGGCGGGATCAGCGCGTGGACGAGGGCCGCGCCGCCGGCGGCGAAGAGCGCGCCGGCGAAACCCAGGGCGAAGCGCATGTGGCCGAAGTAGCTCTCGTTCACCGTGGCGGGGTGATCCTGGAAACCGCGGAGGAACTGGGCGATCTGGGTCATGGGAAGCTCCGGTGGGTGGTTTCTGCCAGCTTGCACCGTCGGCGGGGTGAAATCTTCCCGTTCTGGCTGGTGAGATTGGATCCCGTGGGATAAATCGTATCGCCATGACGCATGTCTTGGACGAAACCGACCGTCGCATCCTGCGGCAGCTGCAGGTGGACACGACGCCGAGCCTCGACATGCTGGCGGAGCGGGTCGCGCTGTCGCGCAACGCCTGCTGGCGACGGATCCGGCGGCTGGAGGAGGCGGGGGTGATCCGCGAGCGGGTCGCGCATCTGGACGCCGCCCTGCTGGGGCTCGGGCTGTCGGTGCTGGTGATGATCCGGGTCGGGACGCACGACCAGACCTGGCTGTCGAAGTTCCAGGCCGTGGTGGCGGCGATGCCGGAGATCCAGGGGGCGCACCGGATGGCGGGCGATCTGGACTACGTGCTGCGGGTGCGGGTGCGCGACGTGGCGGATTACGACCGGTTCTACAAGGCGCTGATCTCCCGCGTGCAGATGGCGGACATCTCGGCCAGCTTCGTGATGGAGGACATCAAGGACACGACCGCGTTGCCGATCTGAACGGCGTCAGGCGTAATCCTTCTCCCGATGCCATTGCAGGTAGGCGGGATGCGGATGGTTGCGCGGATCGACGCCGTCCAGCAGCAGGCGGCGCTCGGGGTTCACGAGGCGTTCGACCGTCGGCTTGTCGACCTTGTTGTCGGAGATCAGCAGGGAATGGTCGTCGGCCACGCGGATCAGGCCGCGGTCGAACATCCAGTGCAGGGTTCCCGAGAGGCGCGATGCCGTTGCGGACCACGTCGGGGCCGCCGTCCTCCACCGAACGGATGTGGCAGGCCTGCACCTCCGCGCGGCCGCCGCCGTTGCGCAGGCGCAGGCCGGAGATCGCGCAGCGCCCGCCGTAGGCGCGGCGGACCATGCGGGCGAATGCGGCGTCGCGGGCGGGGCGGGAGCTGAGGACGTGGCGGCGGTCGGGGGTGAAGGGGGCCTGCTCTTCGGCGAGCCCGTGGAGCGGACCGGTGCGGGGGTGGGCGTCGATGTCGGGGACTTCGCGCAGGCCGGCGTTCACGATGGCGGCGAAGTCGGCGGAGGAGAGGCGGCGGACGGCCGCGGTGTTGTTGCCGCGCGAGACGGGGAGCGTGCTTTCGTACATCGTGCCGTCGGGGCGCTGGCGAGGGACGAGGCTTTCGAAGTCCAGCATGTCGTGCAGGTCCAGATCGGCATAGAACCGACCGCCGATCACGGGGTCGGGACGGATGCCGGTGACCTTCTGGACGTGCGTGTAGCCGAAGGCCCCACGCCTGCCCTCGTAGAAGACGACCCAGTCTCCGACGGTTTCCTTGACCATGCCGAGATACTGGCGCGGGAAGTTGTACCACTGCCCATGCGCGTCGTCGTAGATCGAGTCCGGGTTCTGGATGAAGACGGCAGTGCACGGAGCGATCAGGCCACCGACGCGGGCCGGGCGCAAGGCTTCACACCTCCTCCACCATCGCGACGCCGTCGAGCGATCGCAGCGCGCTCTTCACCTTCGGGTTCACCGGGTAGAGGTCCGGCAGCAGCAGCTCGACCTCGCCGGGCAGGTCGTCGCCGAGCAGGCAGAGGTGCAGCGGGCCGCGCCCCGCGGGACCGGCCTCGCCCGAGAGGCGCGCGAGCAGGCCGCGGCAGCGGCGCGATCACCCCGGGCTCCTCCACGAAGATGCGCAGGCCGACCTGCGGCGCGCGGTCCACGGCCTCGTCCATGGGCGTGACGGCGCGGGCGAGGAGCTTGAGCTGGTCGGCCTCCTGCGTCGCCTCGACCTGGAGGATGACGCGGGAGCCGGGTTCGAGGTGCTCGCGGTGCGCGTCGAGGATATCGGAGAACACCATCGCCTCGTAGGCGCCCGTCGGGTCGGAGGCCTGCAGGAACGCGAAGCGGTTGCCGCGGGCGGACTTGCGCTCCTGCCGGGCGGCGACGATGCCGGCGATCTTGGCGACCATCGGGCCGTTCCGCGTCTGCGCCTGCACGTCGGCGAGGGTGAGCACCTGCTGGCGCCTGAGCGCGGTCATGTAGTCGTCGAGCGGATGGCCGGAGAGGTAGAAGCCGACGGCGAGGAACTCCTCGCCCAGCCGTTCGGCGGCCAGCCAGTCGTCGCGGAACGGCAGGCGCGGTTCGGGCAGGTCGTCGCCGGCCTCTCCGAAGAGCGAGACCTGGTTGGAGCCTCGCTGCTCGTGGATGGCGGCCGAGTAGCTCACCAGCCCGTCGAGCGCGTCGAGGACGCGGGCGCGGTTGTCGTCGAGCTGGTCGAAGGCCCCGGCGCGGGCGAGCATCTCCAGCGGGCGCTTGCCGACGCGCTTGAGGTCCACGCGGCGGGCAAAGTCGTAGAGAGTGGAGAAGGGCCTCTCGCCGCGCCCGTCCACGACCAGCCGCATCGCCTCCACGCCGACGTTCTTGAGCGCGCCCAGGGCATAGACCAGCGCGCCGTCGGCCACGGTGAAGCGGGCGCGGGAGCGGTTGACGCAGGGCGGCACGATGATGAGGCCGAGGCCACCCCGGTCGGCGCTCTTGCGGACCTCCTCGGCATAGACGGCGAGCTTGTCGGTCAGGTGGATGTCGGAATTCATGATGCCGGCCATGAACTCGACCGGGTGGTTCGCCTTGAGCCAGGCCGTCTGGTAGCTGACGACGGCGTAGGCGGCGGCGTGGGACTTGTTGAAACCGTAGTTGGCGAACTTGTCGAGCAGGTTCCAGACCTCGATGGCCTTGGCCTTGTCGACGCCGTTCTTCGCGGCCCCTTCGAGAAACAGCGGGCCGCTGCGCGTCCATCTCCGCCTGGATCTTCTTGCCCATGGCGCGGCGCAGAAGGTCGGCCCCGCCCAAGCGAGTAGCCCGCCATCTCGCGGGCGATCTCCATCACCTGCTCCTGGTAGACGATGATGCCCTGCGTCTCGTCGAGGATGTGGTCGATGGAGGGGTGCAGCAGGTCGCGCTTCGACAGCCCGTTCTTGACCTCGCAGTACTTCGGGATGTTCTCCATCGGGCCGGGCCGATAGAGCGCCACGAGCGCCACGATGTCCTCGATGCAGGTGGGCTTCATGCGGCGCAGCGCATCCATCATGCCGGTGGATTCCACCTGGAACACGGCGACGCCGCGGGCGGCGGCATAGAGGTCGTAGGTCGCGGCATCGTCCAGCGGGATCAGGTTGATGTCGTTCTCGGTGCCGGGCGTCGGAGTGTAGAGGGCGCGGCCGTCGGCGGCGACGTGCAGCTCTCGGCCCTGCCCGCGGATCAGCTCGACGGCGTTCTGGACCTGCGTCAGGGTCTTGAGGCCGAGGAAGTCGAACTTCACCAGCCCGGCCTTCTCGACCCACTTCATGTTGAACTGCGTCGCCGGCATGTCCGAGCGCGGGTCCTTGTAGAGCGGCACGAGCCGATCCAGCGGCCGGTCCGCGATCACGACGCCGGCGGCATGGGTCGAGGCGTTGCGCAGCAGCCCCTCCAGCTTCTCGGCGTAGTCCATCAGACGGCGAACGGGGTTGGTGCGCCCCTCGCGGCGGTCCTGCTCGGACTCGCGGGCGGCCTCGCGCAGGCGGGGCTCGTCGGCGAGCGCCTTGGTGATGGAGACGGGCTTGACGCCCTCCACCGGGATCATCTTCGAGAGCTGGTCGCACTGGAAGTAGGACATGCCCAGCACCCGGCCCACGTCGCGGACGGCGGCCTTCGACAGGAGCGCGCCGAAGGTGATGATCTGCCCCACGCGGTCGCGGCCGTACTTCTCCTGGACGTAGGCGATGACCTCCTCTCGCCGGTCCATGCAGAAGTCGATGTCGAAGTCCGGCATCGAGACGCGGTCGGGGTTCAGGAACCGCTCGAAGAGGAGCCCGTAGCGCAGCGGATCGAGGTCGGTGATGGTAAGCGCGTAGGCCACGAGCGAGCCCGCGCCCGAGCCGCGGCCGGGGCCGACGGGGATGCCCTGCGCCTTGGCCCATTTGATGAAGTCGGCGACGATCAGGAAGTAGCCGGGAAAGCCCATCCCCTCGATCACGCCGAGTTCGTAGTCGAGGCGTTTTTCGTACTCCTCGACGGACGCCGCGTGGGGGATGACGGCGAGGCGGGCGCGCAGGCCCTCCTCGGACTGGCGGCGCAGCTCCTGGATCTCGTCGTCGGCGAACTTCGGCAGGATCGGGTCGCGCCCGTAGGCCTTGAACGCGCAGCGCCGCGCGATCTCGAGCGTGTTCTCCAGCGCCTCGGGCAGGTCGGCGAAGAGCACCTCCATCTCGCCCTGGCTGGCGAAGTGGTGGCGGGCGGTGACCTGCCGCCGGGGGGCCTGCTGATCGACGTAGGCTCCTTCGCCGATGCACAGGAAGGCGTCGTGGGCCGCATGCATCTTCGGCTCGGCGAAGTAGACGTCGTTGGTCGCCACAAGAGGCAGGCCGCGGGCGTAGGCCTGCTCGACGTGGAAGCGCTCGGTCGGCTCGGGGGCGCGCTGGCGCTGCAGCTCGACGTAGAGCCGGTCGCCGTAGATGGCGTGCAGCCGGCCGAGCAGTGCTTCGGCCTTCGCCTCCTGCCCGTCGGCCACCAGCCGCCCGATCGCACCGTCCGGTCCGCCGGTGAGGCAGATCAGCCCGTCGGAGCAGGTCGCCAGTTCCTCGAACGTCACCTGCGGCAGCATCTCGGGGCGCTCCAGGTAGAGGCAGGAGTTCAGCCGCATGAGGTTCTCGTACCCCGCTTCCGTCTGCGCCAGCAGGACGACGGGCGCGGGCCGGCGCGGCTTCTCTCCGGGTGCCGCGGGATCGTGCATCACGTCGATCTGGCAGCCCATGATCGGCTGGACGCCGCGCGCGGCCAGCGCCGTGGCGGCCTCGAGCGCCGCGAACATGTTGTTGGTGTCGGTCACGGCGACGGCGGGCATCTGCGCGCGCGCCGCAAGCTCGGGCAGCGATTTCAGCCGGACCGCGCCTTCCAGGAGGGAGTATTCGGTGTGCACCCGCAGGTGGACGAATCGGGGCTTGGACATCGTTCGATCCTACGGGCGCCGGGGGGTCGCGGGAAGCCCGTTCGCCGCGTCACGCGCGACCGTCGGGCGGCGGGGGGGCCGCGTCGGGGGCGATCCCGATCCCCGCGCCCACCCGCCGCGCTGCCCGGCGTGCCGCGCACCCAGCCGGCGACGCAGGTGGACAGGTCGGCACCGTCGGCCCCGGCGCGACACCGCGTCCCGATCAAGTGCCCGGCCTTGCAAATCGCCGGGTGGGCGGGTTTCATCGTCCGGTCCCTTCTACGCCGCATCGAAGGGGCAGGTCCTGCCTCCGGTATCGCGGCGAAAGACGACATGGACATTCCCTTCCGCCTGAACGGCGAGGACACGACGGCGACCTGCGCCGATCCGACGACCACCCTGCTCGACTGGCTGCGCGAGGACCGCGGGCTGACGGGCACGAAGGAGGGCTGCAACGAGGGCGATTGCGGGGCCTGCTCGGTCATCGTCACCGGAAACGACGGGGAGGCGCGCGCTCTCAACGCCTGCATCCTGTTCCTGCCGCAGGTGGCGGGCCGCGCCGTGCGCACGGTCGAGGGGCTGGCGGGCGCGGACGGCACGCTGCACCCGGTACAGGCGGCGATGGTGGAGCGGCACGGGTCGCAATGCGGCTTCTGCACGCCCGGTTTCGTGACCACGATGGCGGCGGCCCATGCGCGGGGCGACACGGACCACATGGACCAGATCGCCGGGAACCTGTGCCGCTGCACCGGCTACGCGCCGATCCTGCGGGCCGCCGTCGACGCCGAGAGCGTGCCGGTGCCGGAGCAGATGATGGAGGGGCCGGTCGGTGAGTCGCGGATCGTCGGCTCCGAACATTTCCATCCCCGCAACGCCGACGAACTGGCCGAATGGTATCTCGACCACCCGGACGCGACGCTGGTGGCGGGGGCGACGGACGTGGGGCTCTGGGTCACGAAGCAGTTCCGCCCGCTGGGGACGCTGGCGTTCCTTGCCGGGTGCGACGACCTGCGGGGCGTGGAGGTGACCGATGGCGCGATCGAGATCGGCGCGATGTGCGACATGGAAACGCTGCGCCATGCGATCGCCCCGCATTTCGCGAGCTTCGCCGAGCTGCTGCGCCGCTACGGTTCGGTGCAGGTCCGCAACGCGGCCACTCTGGGCGGCAACATCGCCAACGGCTCGCCCATCGGGGACAGCTCCGCCGGCGCTGATCGCGCTCGGAGCCACGTTGCACCTGCGGCGGGGCGACGACAGGCGGTCGATGCCGCTGGAGGAGTATTTCCTCGACTACGGCAAGCAGGACCGGCAGCCGGGCGAGTTCGTGGAGCGGGTGACGATGCCGCGGCAGCCGGACAGGCTGGTCTGCCACAAGCTGTCGAAGCGGTTCGATCAGGACATCTCCGCCGTCTGCGGGGCGTTCAACCTCGTGGTCGAGGATGGGACCGTCACCGCCGCCCGGATCGCCTTCGGCGGCATGGCCGGGACGCCGAAGCGCGCGGCCGCGACGGAGGCCGCGCTGACCGGGCGGGCCTTCGACGCCGGCGACGATGGACGGAGGCGGCGGAATGGCTGGCGGAGGATTTCTCGCCGATGAGCGACATGCGCGCCTCCGCCGGGTATCGGATGCAGGCCGCGCAGGGGATGCTGCGGCGGTTGGTGGATCCTTCCCCGTCGATCCTGGAGGTGACGGCATGAGCGTTGCAAAGCCCCTCCCGCACGAGAGCGCCGCGCTGCATGTCACCGGCACGGCGCGCTACACGGACGACGTGCCCGCGCCGAAGGGCTGCCTGCATCTGGCGTTCGGCCTGTCGCAGACGGCGCGGGGGCGGCTGGACGGGCTTGACCTCGACGCGGTGCGCGCGGCTCCCGGCGTCGTCGCGGTGCTGACGGCGGAGGATCTCGACCCGATGCCGGACTGCTCGCCCAGCAACGGGGACGAGCCGCTGCTGTGCACCGGGGAGATCCACTACGCCGGCCAGCCGCTCTATCTGGTGATCGCCGACAGCCACCTGAACGCGCGGCGCGCGGCGCGGCTGCACGAGGAGGACGTGACCGCCGGCGAGGCGATCCTGACGATCGAGGACGCGCTGGCGGCGGAGAGCTGGTTCGACGGCGGCCCCCGCATCTGGACCGACGGCGACGTGGAGGCGGCGCTGAAGGCGGCCCCGCACGTGCTCACCGGACAGATCGAGATCGGGGGGCAGGAGCACTTCTATCTCGAAGGCCAGGCCGCCCTCGCCCTGCCATCGGAGGCCGGGGAGATGCACGTCCTGACCTCCACCCAGCATCCGACGGAGATACAGCACAAGGTGGCCGAGGCGCTCGGGCGTGCCGATGCACGCCGTCCGCTCCGAGGTGCGGCGGATGGGCGGCGGGTTCGGCGGCAAGGAGAGCCAGGGCAACGCGCTGGCCGTCGTCCTGCGCCGTGGCCGCGCGGCTGACGGGCCGGGCCTGCCGGATGCGCTACGACCGGGACGACGATTTCGTCGTAACGGGCAAGCGACACGACTTCCGCATCGGCTACGAGGTCGGTCACGACGACACCGGGCGGGTATCGGCCGTGGCGTTCCGGCACTGGACCCGCTGCGGCTGGGCGCAGGACCTGTCCTTGCCGGTCGCGGACCGCGCGATGCTGCACGCCGACAACGCCTACGACATTCCCGCCATGTCCATCGAAAGCTGGCGGCTGCGGACGAACACCCAGTCGGCGACGGCGTTCCGCGGCTTCGGCGGGCCGCAGGGGATGCTCGGGATCGAGCGGGTGATGGATCATGTCGCCCATGCCGTCGGACGGGATCCGCTGGAGGTGCGGCGGGTCAACTTCTATGCCGACGCGGGGGGCGAGGGGGAAGCCTCCGGCGGGGATATTTCGGGAAAGAGGAATGGGCGGACGCATTACGGGCAAGAGGTGACGGATTTCTGTCTCGGCGCGCTGACGGAGCGGCTGGCGGAGACCTGCGACTATGCCGGACGCAAGGCGCGGGTGGCGGAGTGGAACGCGGGCAACCCGGTGCTCAAGCGCGGGATCGCGCTGACGCCGGTGAAGTTCGGGATCTCGTTCACGCTGACGCATCTCAACCAGGCCGGCGCGCTGGTCCATGTCTACGCCGACGGGTCGATCCACCTCAATCACGGCGGCACGGAGATGGGGCAGGGGCTGCACTCCAAGGTGGCGCAGGTGGCCGCGGACCGCTTCGGTTGCGACATCGCGCGGGTGAAGGTGACGGCGACGGATACGGCGAAGGTTCCGAACACGTCGGCCACCGCCGCGTCGTCGGGGGCGGATCTGAACGGCATGGCGGTCAAGGCGGCCTGCGACACGATCCGCGACCGGATCGCGGTGTTCCTGGCCGAGGCGCATCAGGCGGACCCGGCGACGGTGGTGTTCGCGGAGGACGCGGTGACGGTGGGCGGCGAGAGCTATCCGTTCGAGACGGCCGCCGCGATGGCCTATGCGGGCCGGGTCTCGCTGTCGTCGACCGGGTTCTACGCCACGCCCGACATCAGCTGGGACCGGGGCGCGGGGAAGGGGCGGCCGTTCTACTACTTCGCCTATGGCGCGGCGTGTTCCGAAGTCGTCATCGACACGCTGACCGGGGAGAACCGGATCCTGCGCACCGACATCCTGCACGATGCGGGGGCCTCGCTGAACCCCGCGCTGGACGTGGGGCAGGTCGAGGGCGGGTTCGTGCAGGGCGCGGGCTGGCTCACCACGGAGGAGCTGGTCTGGGACGAAGCGGGACGGCTGCGCACCCATGCGCCGGCGACCTACAAGATCCCCTGCGCCTCCGACGTGCCGCCGGTGTTCAACGTCGATCTCTGGGAGGGGGAAAACCGGGAGGAGACGATCTATCGCTCCAAGGCCGTGGGCGAGCCGCCGCTGATGCACGGCATCTCCGTGCTGATGGCGCTGTCGGACGCGGTCGCCTCCTGCGGCGCGGCCTACCCGGACCTGCACGCGCCGGCGACGGCCGAGCGGGTGCTGCGGACGGTGCGGGCCATCTCGTGACGCTGGACGTCGCGCGGCTGGACGCGCTGATCGCGGCGCATGGGCCTGTCGTGCGCGTGCTGGTGGGCGAGACCCGGGGGTCGGTGCCGCGCGGGGCGGGCACGTCGATGGTCGTCTGGGCGGACGGGTTCGATGGGACCATCGGCGGCGGCGCGCTGGAGTGGGAGGCCCTGCGCATGGCGCGCGAGGTGCTGGTGCGCGGCGAGGCACGCGTGGTTCGGATGCCGCTGGGGCCGGGTCTGGGGCAGTGCTGCGGCGGGGCGGTGACGCTGGTTCTGGAAAGGCTGGACGCGGTGCCGGAGGTGCCCTGGGTGCGGCGGGTGGAGGGGGCGGCGGAGCGGCCCGATATCGCCGGTTTCGCGTTCCGGCACGGCTGGGTGCGGGAGGAAGCGAGCGCGCCAAACCGCGCGATCTGGGTCTGGGGCGCGGGGCATGTGGGGGCTGCGCTGGTCGGCGTGCTGGCACCGCTGCCGGACCTCGCCGTGACCTGGGTTGACGATGCGGCGGCGCGGTTCCCCACCGTGCCCGAAGGCGTGACGCGGCTGGTGGCGGCGGAGATGCCGCGTGCGATGGCCCACGCGCCCGGGGATGCGGCGCATGTCATCCTGACCTACAGTCACGAGATCGACCTCGCGCTCTGCCACGCCGCGCTGTCGCGTGGGTTCGGCTCCTGCGGGCTGATCGGGTCGGCGACGAAATGGGCGCGGTTCCGGTCGCGGTTGGGAGCGCTGGGGCACGCGCCCGCCGCGATCGCGCGCATCGACTGCCCGATCGGGGACCCGGCTTTCGGCAAGCATCCGCAGGCCATTGCCGTCGGCGTCGCCGCGCGTCTACTGTCGGGAGGCGCGTCCGCAGGGACGGCGGAGGGGACGCTGCTTGACCACGCTTCTGGAACTTGAGGGGCTGACGAAAGCCTACCCCGGCGTGGTGGCGAATTCCGACGTCTCCTTCGCGCATCCGCGCCGGCGGAGTCCATGCGCTGCTGGGCGAGAACGGGGCGGGCAAGTCCACGCTGGTCAAGACGATCTACGGTCTGGTGAAGCCGGATCGCGGGACGATGATGCTCTCGGGCGCGCCCTATGCCCCGGCCGAGCCGAAGGCCGCGCGGGCGGCGGGCGTGGCGATGGTGTTCCAGCATTTCAGCCTGTTCGAGGCGCTGTCCGTGGCGGAGAACGTGGCGCTCGGCATGGAGGATCCGCCCAAGCTGCGCGATCTGGCGACCCGGATCCGCGAGGTCTCCGAAGCCTACGGGCTGCCGCTGGACCCGGACCGGCGGGTGGGGGACCTGTCGGCGGGGGAGCGGCAGCGGGTGGAGATCGTGCGCTGCCTGTTGCAGGAGCCGCGGCTGCTGATCATGGACGAGCCGACGAGCGTGCTGACGCCGCAGGAGGTGGAGATCCTGTTCGCCACGCTGCGCAAGCTCTCCGCGGAGGGGACGTCGATCCTCTACATCTCGCACAAGCTGGAGGAGATCCGCAGCTTGTGCGACGCGGCGACGATCCTGCGGGGAGGGAAGGTGGTGGGGGAGGTCGATCCGCGGACGGCGACGGCGTCGGAGCTGGCCGAGATGATGGTGGGCGTGACGCTGACCGCGCCGAAGTCCGCGGACGCGCGGGCGGGAGAAACCGTTTTGCGGATCAGCGGGTTGTCCATGCCACCGGCGTCGCAGTTCGGGACGCCCCTGCGCGATGTGTCACTGGAGGTGCGGGGCGGGGAGGTGCTGGGCATCGGCGGAGTGGCGGGAAACGGGCAGGACGAGTTGCTGGCGGCGCTCTCGGGGGAGCGGGTCTCGGCGGCGGGGACGGTCTCGCTGGATGGCGTGGACGTGTCGCGGATGGGGCCGACGGCGCGGCGGGCGGCGGGGTTGCTGACGGGGCCGGAGGAGCGGCTGGGGCACGCCGCCGTTCCCGAGATGACGCTGGTGGAGAACGCGGCGCTGACCGGGGCGGCGCGGCGCGGGATGCTGTCGCGGGGGTTCCTGGATTGGGGGGCGGCGAAGGGCTTTGCCGATGAGATCGTTGAGAAATTCGACGTGCGGACGCCATCGACACAGGTCGCGGCGCGGTCGCTTTCAGGGGGGAACCTGCAGAAGTTCGTGATCGGGCGGGAGGTGTTGCAGGACCCGCGCGTGCTGGTGGTGAACCAGCCCACATGGGGGGTGGATGCGCTGGCCGCCACCGCCATCCGGCAGGCGCTGCTGGACCTGGCGGGGCAGGGTGCGGCGATCGTGATGATCTCGCAGGATCTCGACGAACTGCTGGAGATTTCCGACCGGTTCGCCGCCCTGAACGGCGGGCGTCTGGGGGTGCCGGTGCCGACCCATACGCTGACCATGGAGAAGATCGGGCTCATGCTCGGGGGGGCGCACGACCTTGAGATGACGCATGCGTAACCCGCGTACCGCGACCGGTGCATATGCCGGTATGACATCGGTCATACCTTCCGGAGACCGCCCATGATCCGGCTGGAGCGCAGGCCGACGCCCTCGCAGGGCTGGGGCGCGGCGTCGCCGCTGCTGGCCGTGGCGCTGACGATGGCGGCGGGGGCGACGATGTTCGCGGCTCTGGGCGAGAATCCCGGCGAGGTGCTGCGCACGATCTTCTGGGATCCGGTCATGGGGGAGTTCGCCTGGTACTTCCGGGGGCAGATCCTGGTGAAGGCCGGGCCGCTGATCCTGATCGCGGTGGGGCTCGCGCTGGGGTTCCGCGCCGGCGTCTGGAACATCGGGGCGGAGGGGCAGTACATCGTCGGCGCGCTCTGCGGGGCGGCGGCGGGGCTGGCGTTCTATCCGTCGGAGTCCTGGCTCATCTTTCCATTCATGGTGGTCTGCGGCGCGCTGGGCGGCACCCTCTGGGCGATGATCCCGGCGCTGCTCAAGGTGAGGCTCGGGACGAACGAGATCCTCGTGTCGCTGATGCTGGTCTATGTGGCCGAGAACCTGCTCGCCTCGGCGGCCGTGGGCTGGCTGCGCAATCCGGAGGCCTCGGGCTTTCCCGGGCTCGCGCAACCTGTCGCAATGGGAGGCGGCGGCGAACCCGGAGCTGATCGCGGGGACCGGGATGCACTGGGGCGTGGTGGCGGCGCGTGATCGCGGTGATCTTCGCGCAGGTCATGCTGACGCGGCACCTGATGGGGTTCCACATCCGGCTGGCGGGGGCCGCGCCACGTGCCGCCCGGTTCGGGGGGGTGAACACGGGGCGGCTCATCGTCTTCTGCCTGGGGTTCTCCGGCCTGCTGGCGGGTCTCGCAGGGCTCTTCGAGGTGACGGGGCCTGCGGGGCAGATCAGCATCGACTTCGGCTCGGGCTACGGGTTCACGGCGATCATCGTGGCCTTCCTCGGGCGGCTGAACCCGCTGGGCATCGTGGCCGCCGGACTGCTCATGGCGCTCACCTACGTGGGCGGGGAGGCGGCGTCCGCCAACCTCGGGCTGCCGGCGGCGGCGATCTCGGCGTTCCAGGGGATGCTGCTGTTCTTCCTGCTTGCGGTCGACGTGCTGACGAACTTCAGGTTACGGATCGGAACCCCGCGCGTGGCGGGGGCGGCCCGGCCCGTGCCGGAGGCGGCGGAGTGACCCCCGGTGAGTCCACCGGAGCGAGGGAGGACGGCATGGCGGAGATGGACCGACCGGACGGGCTGGGGGTCCTGTGGATCGCGGCGGGGGCGGCGCTGGCGCTGCTCTTCGTCGTGGTGACGGTCCTGGCGGTCGTGGGGAAGTCCGCGCTGCTGGGCTGGGCCGCGACCGGGGAGGGTGGCGGTTGGGCCGTCGCCATCGCGGGCGTGCTGACGGCGGTGCTGCTGGTCGCCGGCACCGCGCGCTGGCGGGGGGTGCGCAGGGTGCGGATGTGGATGCTCACGGTGCTGGCGGGGCTGACCTGCGGGGCCTGGGCGACGGTATTGCTCGTGGGAGGGCAGGCGACATGACGCATGCGGGGATGGCGCCCGCGATGGGCCTCCTCATGGGGGGAATGATCCCGCTGATGGCGCATGGACCCGCCGGCGGCATCGGCCTCGCCTTCGTCCTCGGGCATGTCGCCGTCGCCGGGCTGGCCCTGGTCCTCGTCCTGGTCCTGCCGCGGGCGCGCGTCTGGCTGGGCCGGCACCGGCCGACCGGGGCCATGGGGCTTCGGATGAGCGGCGGCGTGGCGGTCGGGTTCGCCGCGATCTGCGCCCATTGCCTGCTGACGTGGCACGGGAGCGTCTGAATGGACCTCTCCGCGATCTCCCCCACGCTGCTCGTCGCCTCGCTGATGGTCGCGGCGACGCCGATCCTGCTCGCCGCGCTGGGCGAGATGGTGGTCGAGAAGGCGGGGGTGCTGAACCTCGGGGTCGAGGGGATGATGATCATGGGGGCGGTCTGCGGGTTCATCGCCGCCGTCGAAAGCGGGTCTCCCTGGCTCGGGTTCGGCATGGCGGCGGTGGGCGGCGCGGTGATGGCGCTGCTCTTCGGGGTCCTGACGCAGGTGCTCTTGTCCAACCAGGTGGCGACGGGGCTGGCGCTCACGCTGTTCGGGCTGGGGCTGTCGAGCCTGATCGGGCAGGGCTACGTCGGCATCCGGGCGACCTCGCTGGGGCGGGTGGATCTGGGCTGGTTGTCGGACCTGCCGTTCGTGGGGCGGGTCGTGTTCGGGCACGATCCCATCGTCTACCTGAGCATCGCGCTGGTGATCGCGGTCTGGGCGTTCCTGAAGTACACCCGCGCGGGGCTGGTGCTGCGCGCGGTGGGCGAGAGCCACGACGCGGCGCATGCGCTGGGCTACGACGTGCGGCGCGTGCGGCTGATGGCGATCGCCTTCGGCGGGGCCTGCGCGGGCCTGGGCGGTGCGTACCTGAGCCTCGTGCGGGTGCCGCAGTGGACGGAGGGGATGACGGCGGGGGCGGGGTGGATCGCGCTGGCCATCGTGGTCTTCGCGTCCTGGCGGGCGGGGCGCGTTCTCGCCGGTGCCTATCTTTTCGGCGGAATCACCGTGTTGCAGCTGAACCTTCAGACGGCGGGGGCCTCGGTGCCGGTCGAGCTGCTCTCGGCGGCCCCCTACCTTGTCACCATCCTCGTCCTCGTGCTCATATCGATGCGCGCCGGGCGCGGGGGGGATGCGCCCGCCGATCTGGGGCGACCATTCCACGCCTCGACCTGACAAGGGGCGGGTTCCAACGGGAGATTTGACGATGACGATCAAGATAGTGATGGCGGGTGCGATGGCGCTCGGGCTGGCCGCGCCGGCGATGGCGCAGGACGACCCCGTGAAGGTCGGGTTCATCTACGTGGGCCCGGTGGGCGACGGCGGCTGGACGTACCAGCACGACCAGGGGCGGCTGGCGCTGGAGGCGGAGTTCGGCGACCGGGTCGAGACCGTGTTCCAGGAGAGCGTGCCCGAGGGGGCCGACGCCGAGCGCGCGATCACGCAGATGGCGTTGCAGGGGGCGGACATCATCTTCACCACGTCGTTCGGCTTCATGGACGCGACGAACAACGTGGCCGCGCAGTTCCCGGACGTGAAGTTCGAGCACGCGACGGGCTACAAGCGCGACCATCCCAACGTCTCCACCTACGACGCGCGGTTCTACGAGGGGCGCGCGGTGACGGGGACGCTGGCGGGCTACATGACGGAGACGGACAAGATCGGCTACATCGGCTCCTATCCGATCCCGGAGGTCATCCAGGGCATCAACTCGTCGTTCCTGCACGCGCAGAAGGTGAACCCCGACGTGGAGATGGTGGTGACCTGGGCCTACACCTGGTTCGACCCCGCCAAGGAGGCGGACGCGGCGCGCGCGATGATCGACCAGGGCGTCGACGTGATATTGCAGCACACCGATTCCACCGCGCCCCAGGCCGCCGCGCAGGAGGCCAACGCCAACGGGGGCCGCGTGTTCACCTTCGGGCAGGCCTCCGACATGATCGCCTTCGCCACCAACCCCGACGGCACGCCGGGGCCGCGGGTCGCGTCGATCATCGACGACTGGTCGCCCTACTACATCGAGCGCGTCGGCGCGCTGATGGACGGGAGCTACGCGCAGACGGCGAGCTGGGGCGGGATGCCCGAGGGCGAAGTCGTCATCGGCGAGATCACCGAGGCGGTTCCGGCGGAAGCGAAGGCCGCGGCCGAGGAGATGATCGCGGCGATCACCGACGGCAGCTACCACCCGTTCACCGGGCCGATCATGAAGCAGGACGGCTCGGTCTGGCTGGCGGATGGCGAAGTGGCCGACGACGGCGCGCTGGCGACGATGGACTTCTACGTCGAGGGCATCGCGGGCGACATCCCGAACTGACGCGACAGGCGTGCCCGGTGGAGCGATCCGCCGGGCCCGTTCGTCCGCTCTCGAGCGGCCCCGGTCTCCTCATGATGGTGTCGAAGTCAGAGGTGGACGCCGTTTGCCGTCTGGCGGGATGCCTGGGCCGGGTTCGGGGCTTGGCGGAACCATGGAGTCGCTGGCCGGGAAGAGCTCAGGGAGCCCCGGACGTATCCTGATATTCCATTGAACATATCGGATGAGTTATCGAAATGGTGGCCCCATGCGATCATTCGAGCTGCCGAGCTGCCGGTTTGATAGGGCAGTTTTTGCATGGAGTTCCTCCGGTTTCGTGGGTCTGTTCTGGCACCACCGGGAGGTGTCCGGACGCCGGGGACGGTGGGCCTGCGGGTGCGGGGTCGGGCATCGCGCGGGCGCGGGGGGGTGCTGCGTCGAGAGGGTTGCGCGGGGGTCGGGTCCTGGCCGCGACCCTCACGGGCCGGGTCGAACGGGCCGCATCGATGCCGTGCGAGGGACGGCGGCCCGACGCGCCCCGAGCGCGGTGAGCTGGCCCGGCTGCGCGAGGGAACCGGCGGTTGCACATGGAGCGCGATGACCTTTCGAAGACGTTCGCCCCGCCGACGCCCCGCGGGACCCGGTCGTCGTCCGGGCGCGGGCGGGTCGTGCGCGGGCTTGCTCCTTCCGCCCGTCCGACCCCATGGCGTCGCGCTGTGGATCCCGCACGGGCGAACTCTGCATCACGCAGCGACGGAGGGGCCTCGGATTGCTGCGACGAAGCGCCGACTGGAGCGAGCGGTTCCTTCGAGTATCTACGGTGCATGAAGAATCCAGCGACGACGTCCGTTCTCTACAATGCCAGCTGCCCGGTCTGTAATTTCGAAGTACGACATTACGCGGTTTATGCAGATGACAACGATCTGCCGATCCAGTTCGACGATCTGAACTCGGAGGCTCGCCTGCGGTGGGGGATCGATGCGGATACGGCCGCGCGGCGTCTCTATGTTCTGCATGATGGTAAGCTGACATCCGGGATCCCTGCATTCCTGGTGCTCTGGGCACAGATGCCGAGGTATCGATTGTTGGCGAAACTCGTCGGCCTACCGGGGATAAGGCAGTCGGCCTCGGCGCTGTACGACCATATCCTCGCCCCGATCATTTACCGCAGGCATCTCAAGCGTCTTCGCAAGAACGTGGGATAAGTCGGAGCGGGGCAGCCAGTCCCGAGAAGGACGGCTCGATCTTCGCCCGCACGGGCCAACTTGCGGGATGATACCCGCGGGGCCGGTCGCCCTGCCACCGCGGAAAACCAGACCGGGTCCGTCACTCGATTGCGTCGCAACGACGCCCTTTGCAACCGTTGCCTCGGGACTGAGAGGAGCCGGTAAGGTGCTCTCCGACCATCGGACAGGATCTGGCACCTTTCGAACCACTCCTTGCTCCTGCCAATCGGGATGGACGATATCGTTTCCCGTAGAGTAGACCTCCTTTGGCCCCCCTCCGACCGGACGGTCCGGCATGATCACGGACATGCCGGGGTCGGGCGGGATTCGCCGTCGCGTGGAGGGGATCGCCTGCCTGGCCTGGTGCCGCGACGGGCCGGCGCATGGGACGCTGTGGATCTTCGAGGAGAGCCTGGTCCCCGGGGGATCCGTATGCGCCGTGGCGCGGCACAACGGGGTGGCACCGGGCTTTCCGTTCGGGTGGCGGCGTCCGACGGACGTGATGGACGAGTGGGGGAGCCGTGGAATCGGACGGGCCGGTTGCCGGTATCCCGGAGGTCCGCATCCCCGAGGACGCGCCGCGCGCTCTGGAGCGCATGCCCCGTGCAGGACCCCGGAGACCGGGATCCTGCATGGGACATTGGACCGGGCAGGGGCGAGAAGACATGGCACCTGCCGTGGCCGGCTGGGGACGGTTCCCCCCGGGCAGTGAGCGAGCCGCGTGGCTGCGGTCCTGGCGGCGAGGCGGTCCTCGCGGTGAGCCGGGCCCGGCTCTCCTTGCGGGCCTCCGCCCCGGGGCCACCGTCGCCTCGGGGCCCGGCCGAACCGCGAACGGCGCAGGACGGGAGGGGGCCGGTCGGGCCCGAGGCGCGTGGCGCGCGCATCCCCGGCCCGCACGGTCCGATGCCGGAGCGGTCCCACCGGCCGCCGGGAGGGCCGGTCCGGGACGGCAAGGTCGTGGCGATGGCATCACACCCGCGCCCCTCCCGGCGGACGTTCCATTCGCCTGCCGGTCCACGGGGGCCCGGACACCCCTGGGGATCGCTCGCCGGGACCACCGACGAGTCCGCGTCGCGCGCCCATCGTCCTCGGACCGACGGCGGCGCGGCGCGCGCCTCGACCCGACGCAGGGATCGTCTCCCGCGTCGCCGCCGAGGTGCCGGCATCTCCGGATCCGGCATCCGCGACGAGGCTCGCGCCGTCAACGCCGCCCCGGCACGGGAAGCGTTCCGCGTGCGATCTGCCCCTGCCCCCCGTGCGGACAGCGCCGCGCGATGCCCTGCCCACTGCCCGGCAGGGTCCTGTCGGGCTACGGGCAAGGCATTGCGCGGCGATCTCTCCAAAGTGGGCCAGCGGCGGCCGTGCGACGTCATCCACCATGGCGATCAGGGGTCCCGATACACGTCAATGCCGTTCGTCCTGCGCTGCCGGGAGGCGGGCGTGCCTCCGTCGATGGGATCGATCGGCGACGCCTGCGACATCGCCCCTCTCGGCGGATTGCCTCGCGATCGCCTGCCGGGCAGTGCAAGTGCGGGAGCCTCTTCGCCATGTTCGGACGCGAACCGCTCGACCGGCGAAACGTGAGAACCAGGGCCGCGGCCTGGATGGCCTGCTTCGAGTTCATCGAAGGATGGCACGACCCCTCGCGGCGCCACTCGGCGCTCGAACAAGGGGCTCCCGTCCCATTCGGAAGAAAGGCCTGGAACGAGCTGACTTCCGCTACCATTTGACCGTCCGCAAGGACGGGGGAACTCGGGAGAACCTCAGCACATTTCGGTCGCTCGATCGGTCGCGGATCGCTTGGCATCTTCTTCAATGCGTGTCCGGCCCGAGTCGAAGGGGACAGTCGGCTACAGAGATGTCGTCGCCACGGTCGTACTCGTCCTGATGATCCTGGGTCCTCTCAAGTGACGTCGGGCGGTCTTCGGACTGCCCTTCTTCGTGCAAAGCCCGACGGCCATCTTTTCGCTTCCTTAACGATATGGCACTGTGCCCCGTGGACTGCGGTTTCATCATTGACGAGGGCGGCGACGCCGGGGCGCGCTTCCCCGCTCCGCGTGGCATCGCGGCGCGCGGTCCGAAGTCGTGATCCGGCGAATCTGCACGTCGGATACGCCGCCCGGCCGTGACGACGCGGGGCGGCTTGTCGTCGCGTCCTCCGAGCGCAACCGCGATGCGATTCTCGCGGTCCTGCTGCCGAAGCTGCCGCGGGCGGGCGATGTGCTGGAGATCGCGTCCGGCACGGGGCAGCACATCGCGGCGCTTGCCGCGCATCGCCCGGACCTGAGGTTCCATCCCAGCGACCCCGACCCCGAGCGGCGCGCCTCCGTCGATGCGCATTGCCGGGGCCTGCCGAACGTGGAGCCTGCGGGGGACATCGACGCGGGCCGCCCCGGCTGGGCCGTACCGGGAAGCGCGGAGGTGGTGCTGGTGGTCAACCTGCTGCACCTGCTGTCGGACGGGGAGGTGGCCGTGCTGCTCGATGAGGCGGCCCGTGCGCTGGAGGCGGACGGGCTGCTGGCGATCTACGGGCCGTTCCTGCGCGGGGGGCAGGCGACGAGCGAGGGGGACCGTGCGTTCGACGCGGCGTTGCGCGCGCAGGATCCGGTGGTCGGGATGAAGGACGTCGCCATGATCCGAACGGTGCTGGAGGTGCTTGGGCTGGAGGTCGAGGTCGAAGAGATGCCGGTCAACAACCTGATGGTGCTGGCGCGGGCGGGGCGGACGGCCGGGCTCTAGCGCGGGGCCAGACGCGTGCGCAGGCCGTCCAGCGTAGCCGCCTGCGCAGCGTCGAGGGGGGCCGTGCGCGAGCGGAAGAGCGTCGCCTGGCTCCGGTGGATCGGATCGCCGGCGAGGACCTTCAGATGATTGGCGCGCAGGGTCTCCCCGGTGGAGGTGATGTCGGCGATCGCCTCCGCCGTACGGTTCAGGACGGTACCTTCGGTCGCGCCTTGAGAGTCAACCAGTTGATAATCCGCGACCCCGTGCGATTGCAGGTACTCCCGCACGAGGCGGTGGTACTTCGTGGCGATCCGCAGGCGGTGACCATGGGTGGCGCGGAACTGCGCGGCGACGGCGTCGAGGTCGTCCAGCGTGTCGACGTCGATCCAGACGGTGGGCACGGCCAGGATCAGGTCGGCGTGGCCGAAGCCCATTGCGGCCACCTCCTCCACCCGGTCGGCCCAGCGGGGGAGCTTCTCGCGCACGAGGTCGGAGCCGGTGACGCCGAGATGGATGCGCCCGGCGGCGAGCTCCCGCGGGATCTCCCCGGCGGCGAGCAGCACGAGGTCGATGTCGGCTCCTTCCACCGCGCCCGCATATTCGCGTTCGTTGTCGGTGCGCGAGAGGGTCAGGCCGCGCTCCCCGAACCAAGCGAAGGTCTGCTCCATCAGTCTGCCCTTGGAGGGGATTCCGAGGCGGATCACGGGGCGATCTCCGAGAGAAGGCCGGGGCGGATGACGGCCCCGACGGCGGGGATGGAGCGACCGTGGCCCAGGACGGCCGTCAGCGCGTCGTATCGGCCCCCGGTGGCCAGTGGCGGCAATTCCGGGCGGCGGGGGTCGGCGAAGGTGAAGGTGAAGCCGTCGTAGTATTCCATCGCCGAGCGGCCGCGGGCGGGGGCGAAGGGGAGCGTGGCGGGGTCGTGGCCGCGGTCGGCGAGCGCGTCGGCGCGGGCCTCCAGCCGGTCCACTGCGCCGCGGAGGCCGGGCAGGTCGGCGGCCATGTCGCGCAGGGGGGGCAGCGCGGCGGCCATCGGGCCCTCCATGGCGAGGATCGTGTCGATGACATCCGCTTCCGCGGGCGAGATGTCGGGTGTGGCCGCGTCATCCACGAGGCTGGCTGCGCGGGCGGCGATCTCGCCGGCATCGCGCAGGCCGACATGGGTACCGGCGGCGGCGATCAGCGCGTCGGGCGCGGTGGTGGCGAGTTGGGCGAAGAGCGTGGCGCGGGTCTCGGTGGGGGCGATCCGGCCGGTGAAGCGGTCCATCAGCCGTTGGAAGCGGACGGGTCGCCACAGGTGGCGGCGCAGCGCGGCGCGGCGCCGTTCGCTGGTCGTGAGGGCGGCGATGGCCGCCATCAGGATGCCGAGGTCGCCAGTCGCGGGGACGGCGTTCCAGGGGGCCAGCGCGCGGGCGATCAGGTCGAAGACCTCCGCGTCGGCGGCGGCCGGGTCGATGCCGTCGAAGACCTCGATCCCGACCTGGAGGTATTCGCGCGCCCGGCCCTCGTCGATCTCCTGGCGGCGGAAGACCTCGCCGGCATAGGCGTAGCGCGCCGGGTCCGCGCCGTTCGCCATGTGGGCCTGCACGACGGGGACGGTGAAGTCGGGCCGCAGCATGGTCTCGCCGGAAAGGGGGTCGTTCGTAACGAAGGCCCGCGCCCGGATGTCCTCGCCGTAGAGGTCGAGGAGCGTGCCGGCGGGTTGCAGGATCGCCGTCTCCACGGGTTGCGCGCCCGCATCGGTGAACTGGCGCAGCAGGGACGCGGCGCGGGCGCGGTCGGCGGCGGTGATCACGCCAGCAGCGCGCGGAGGTGGTCTACGAGGTCGGCGAGGGGCACCTCGGTCTGCGACGGGTTCTCCTTCCACTCCTCCAGACTCGCGTCCTGCGCCAGCTTCGCGCCGAGGATCAGGTCCTTGACCTGCACGACGCCGCGCGCGGCCTCGTCGGTGCCCTGGATGATGGCGGCGGGGGAGTTGCGGCGGTCGGCGTATTTGAGCTGGTTGCCGAAGTTCTTCGGGTTGCCGAGGTAGACCTCCGCCCGGATGCCGGCCTTACGCAGGGTGGCGACGATGGACTGGTAGTCGGCCATCCGGTCGCGGTCCATCACGGTGACGACCACGGGGCCGGGATCGTTCGGTTCCTGACCATCGTTCGCCTGAAGACGCTTGGCCTTGAGCGCGGCGAGCAGCCGGTCGACGCCGATGGAGACGCCGGTCGCGGGCACGGACTGACCGGTGAAGCGGGTCACGAGGTCGTCGTAGCGCCCCCCGCCGGCGACGGAGCCGAAGCGTTGCGGGCGGCCCTTGTCGTCCTCGATTTCGAAGGTGAGTTCGGCCTCGTAGACCGGGCCGGTATAGTAGCCGAGGCCGCGGACGACGGAGGGGTCGATGATGATGCGGTCGGGGCCGTAGCCCTGGGCTTCGAGAAGGGTCGGCGATCTGGTCGAGTTCGGCGACGCCTTCGAGGCCCGCGTCTCACCGATTGCCGTCTGCAAACTTGCAACGTCTCTGCCAAGCGTTTCGTCAGCGTTTCGCGCGCGCTTCGCATAGAACACGCGAGGATCGTGTCGAGCCGGTCCGTCCTCGAGCCCGGCACCGTCCGTGAAATCGCCGCTCTCGTCCTTCCGCCCCTCTCCAAGCAACGCCCGGACGCCGTCGATTCCCGACCGATCCAGCTTGTCGATCGCCCGCAGTACGATCCCCCGCTCGCGTTCCTTGTCGTCTCCGGCCAGCCCCGCGACCTCCAGCACCCCGTTCAGCACCTTCCGGTTGTTCACCCGCACCACGTAGTCGCCACGCTCGATGCCCACGGCCTCCAGCGTGTCGCAGAGCATCGCGCAGATCTCCGCGTCCGCAGCCACGCTCGCAGTCCCCACCGTATCCGCGTCGCATTGATAGAACTGCCGAAACCGCCCCGGGCCGGGCTTCTCGTTGCGCCAGACGGGGCCCATGGCGAAGCGGCGGTAGGGGGTGGGGAGGTCGTTGCGGTGCTGGGCGTAGACGCGGGCGAGGGGGGCGGTGAGGTCGTAGCGCAGGGCCAGCCAGTCGGCGTCCTCGTCCTCCTGCCAGGCGAAGACGCCCTCGTTGGGGCGGTCGACGTCCGGAAGGAACTTGCCGAGCGCCTCGACGGTCTCGACCGCCGGCGATTCCAGCGCCTCGAACCCGTAGAGGTGGTAGACTTCGGCGATGGCGTGGAGCATGTCCTTGCGGCGGGTGACGTCGGCCCCGAACTCGTCGCGGAAGCCCTTGGGCGTGGCGGCCGCGGGGCGGCGGATCTTGGTCTTCTTGGCCATGGCGGATGTCCTGTCTCGTCGCGCCGTCCTCTACGGCCCGTGCCACCCTGCCGCAACCCGGAGCCCCGCCATGCAGCATCTCGAGGAACGCATCGCCCACCTGACCCGAGCGGTGGAGGATCTGTCGGACGTCGTCGCGCGGCAGGACCGGCAGATCTCCACGCTGGAACGCCGGGTGGGGATGCTGATGGAGCGGGCCGCGCGGGCGGAGGCCGACGCGGGGGGCGGGGCAACCCCTGCGGACCAGCGTCCCCCGCACTGGTAGGCCCCGGGGCGTTCACCGAATCTCAACGACCGGCGCGCAATGTCGGCGGGCGGTACAGGCAGGGATGCCGATGACCGCGAGCGAAGACGATCCCGCCGCTCGGCTTTCAGGCCACGGCGGCCCTGTGGCGGGATCCCGCGCCTCTTTGCTCCGCAAGTATCCCCGCCGGAGGCTCCGATGTCATTTCCATGCGTCGTCCGTCAGCCGCCTCCGACAGGGATCTCTCCCCCGAGCTCGTCTTCGACATGGGCCCGCAGGATGGCGTCCATGTCCGCCTCCGCCTCGAAGCCCATGGCGCGGGCGCGGGCAGGGTCGAAGGCCTGCGGCCAGCCGCCGACGATGGCGGCGACGGATCCGTCGGGTTCGCGCCGGATCAGGGCGGTGGCCTCCGGTCCGGCGGCCCGTTCCAACGCGGCGATCATCTCGGCGACGGTGGCGGCGACACCGGGCAGCGAGAGGGCGCGGTCCTGCCCCATCTCCGAAAGGTCCGCCTCCGCGGCGTGGAGGACGAAGCCGACGGCCGCGCGGGGCGAGGCGAACCAGTGCCGGGTGGTGTCGGGGACGGGGAGGACGGCTTCCTGCCCCACGAGCGGCTCGCGCAGGATGGAGGAGTAGAAGCCGGAGGCGGCGTTGTTGGGCGCGCCGGGCCGGATGCAGATCGTCGGCAGGCGCAGGGCGATCCCGTCGAGCGCGCCGCGCCGGGAGAGGTCGGATATCAGCAGTTCCGCCATCGCCTTCTGGGTGCCGTAGCTGGAGCGGGGGCGGGTCGGCTGATCGTCCGGCAGCACGTCGGGCAGCGGTCCGCCGAAGACCGCGACGGAGGAGGTGAAGACGAAGCGGGGGCGGTAATCCTCCTGCGCCGCGATGGCCTCGCAGAGGTCGAGGGTGCCGCGCAGGTTGACGGCGTAGCCCGAGGTCAGGTCCGCCTCCGCCTGACCGGAGACGACGGCGGCGAGGTGGAAGATCACGTCCGGGCGCGCCGCGATCAGCGCGGGGGCAGCGGCGGGATCGGAGAGGTCGGCGGCGAGGGCGGCCCCCGGCACGCCGTCGGGCAGGACAGGGGCCACGACGTCCACCAGCGTGAGCCCGGTGATCGGTTCGCCGCGCAGGGTGCCGCGGGCGACGAGCGCGTCGGTCAGCCGACGGCCGATCATGCCGGCCGCGCCGGTGATGAGGATGTTCATGGCGTCTCTCCCGGTTGGGGGCGAGGGTGGGCGTGCGGGAGGCGAAGGGCAAGAGGGTCGTCAGAGCAGACCCTGCGCGCGGAAGAGATCCGCCAGCGAAACGACGGGGCGGGGGCCGATGTGGCCGATGACCTCGCGGGCGCAGGCGACGCCCATGCGGGCCGCCGTTTCCAGGTCGCGCTCCGAGGCCAGCCCGTAGAGGAAGCCGGCGGCGAACTGGTCGCCGGCCCCCGTGGCGTCGACGACGCGGACGGGGGTGACGGGGGCGGTGACGCGGGTGTCGCCGGAGCGGACGAGGACATCCTCGCCGGACCGGGTGCAGGCGACGATCTCGCAGACGTCCGCCGCCATGCCCAGCGCGCGGTCGAGGTCATCGGTCTCGTGGAGGGTCTTCCATTCGGCGGCGTTGCCGATGGCGATGTCCATGTCGTCGGCGATCAGGCGCTGGAAGTCGGCACGGTGACGGTCGGCGCAGAACGGGTCCGAGAGGGTGATCGCGGACCGGCCGCCTGCGGACTTCATGCGGGCGGCGGCCTCTGCGAAGGCGGTCTTCCCCTCCGGCTTGTCGAAGAGGTAGCCTTCGAGGAACAGGAGGCCTCCGCCGCCGAAGACGTCCGGCACGTCCGACGACGCGATGTCGGCCCCGGCCCCGAGATAGGTGTTCATCGACCGCTCCCCGTCGGGCGAGACGAAGATCATGCTGCGGGCGGTCGGCAGGTCGACGGGCCGCGGCGGCATCGGAAAGGCTGTGCCGGACGCTTCCATCGCCTTCGCATAGAACCGGCCGAGCGCGTCATCCTTCACCTTGCCGATGAACGCCGTCGTGAGGCCCAGCGCGCCGATACCGGCCAGCGTATTGGCGACCGATCCGCCCGGGGCCTCCACCCGTTCGGACATCGCGGCGTAGAGCAGTTCGGCCCGGTCGCGCTCGATGAGCTGCATGATGCCCTTCTCGATCCCCATCTGGTCGAGGAACGTTTCGGTGCACGGCGAGATCACGTCCACGATGGCGTTGCCGATTCCGATGACGTCGTAGGGTGCGGTCATGAGGAGATCCTCCGGGTTGGCTCCAAGGTCTTCGGCTCGAAGGGGCAGAGGTCGCGGATCGGGCAGGCGGGGCATTTGGGCTTGCGCGCGACGCAGATGTAGCGGCCGTGCAGGATGAGCCAGTGATGAGCATGGCGCTGGTATTCGGCGGGGACGTTGTCCTCGATGGCGCGTTCGACGGCATCCACGTCGCGGCCCGGCGCGATGCCGGTGCGGTTGCCGACGCGGAAGATATGGGTGTCCACGGCCTGCGCCGGATGGCCGAACCAGAGGTTGAGCACCACGTTCGCCGTCTTGCGGCCCACGCCGGGCAGACGGGTCAGGGCGGCGCGGGAGCTCGGGACCTCGCCGTCGAAGTCGTCGACGATCATCCGGCTGAGCGCGATGACGTTCTTCGCCTTCTGGCGGAACAGCCCGATGGTCTTGACGTGGTCGGTGACGGCGTCGAGCCCGAGGTCGAGCATCGCCTGCGGCGTGTCGGCTGCGGCGAAGAGGCCACGCGTCGCCTTGTTCACGCCAGCGTCCGTCGCCTGCGCCGAAAGCGCCACGGCGACGACGAGCGTGTAGGCATCGGTATGGTCGAGCTCGCCCTTCGGCTCCGCGTCGATGCCGTGGAAGCGGGCGAAGATCTCGCGGATCGTGGCGTAGGGAAGTTGCTTGACCATGCCGTGTTGTGGCGGGGCGGGGGGGCGGGGGCAACCATTGCGCAGGTTCCGGGTCGCAGGGAGAGGGTGTTCGGCCTAGATCCACGTGGGAGGAGAGACGCGATGAACGATCAGGCTCCGCCGCCCGCCGGCTACCACTACGCGCTGATGCGGCGCGCCATCGAGGTGATCGACGCGCGCGCGGGGCTGCCGCCGACGCTGGAGGAGCTGGCGGCGGAGATGAACCTCAGCCCCGCGCATTTCCAGCGCATCGTTCAGCGCCTGGGCCGGAGTCAGCCCGAAGCGGTTCCAGCAATATCTGACGCTGGGCCACGCGAAGTCCCTGCTCGCGGACCGGATGACGCTGCTCGACGCCGCACAGGTGGCGGGGCTCTCGGGGACGGGGCGGCTGCACGATCTGTTCCTGCGCTGGGAGGCGATGTCGCCGGGCGAGTATGCCCAAGGCGGCGCGGGACTGGTGGTGCGCCACGGCTGGATCGACGGGCCGTTCGGCGAGATGCTGGTGATGGCGACGGACCGGGGCATCTGCGGGCTGGCCTTCGCGGCGGAGACCGGGCGGGCGGCGGCGATGGCGGACATGACCGCCCGCTGGCCGGCCGCGCGCTTCGTCGAAGACGCAGGCGCAGTGGCCCCCCACGCGGCGGCCCTCGGATCGCTGGCCGGGGAGGCGCGCCTGCACCTGATCGGCGCGCCGTTCCAGATCAAGGTCTGGGAGGCGCTGATGCGGATCCCCTCGGGCCACGTCACCACCTACGGCGAGATCGCGGCGGCCGTCGGCAACCCGAAGGCGGTGCGCGCGGTGGGCACGGCCGTCGGGCGCAATCCGGTGAGCTGGCTGATCCCGTGTCACCGGGCGCTGCGCAAGTCGGGGGGGATGGGCGGATACCACTGGGGGCTGCCGGTCAAGCGCGCGATGCTGGCCTGGGAGGGCGCGCGGTCGGAGGCGGGGCAACACCGCGTTTCCGCCGGGTGATATTGCCTATCGCGGACGCGGGGCGCATCTGCATCGGCGAAGCTGCGCCATCGGGCTCCGGACCCCGGGCATCCGCTGGAACGGGCGGCCCGCTCGTGCGTTATGCACGAGCACAATCGAAATCGAACGGAATGAATCCATGACCCACTTCAAAGCTCCCCTCGCCCTCGCCCTCGCCGGGACGCTCATCGTCGCCGGCTGCGTGGACGCCACCACCGGCGAGCCGAACCGCACCCGCAACGGCGCGCTGATCGGGGCCGGCATCGGGGCCGCAGCCGGGGCAATCGCCGGGGACGGCAACCGACGCGACGAGATCCTGGCGGGTGCCGTCGTCGGCGGTCTGACCGGGGGCGTGATCGGCAACCGGCTGGACGCCCAGGCCGCCGACCTTCGCGCGCAGCTGGGCGACGACCGGATCCTGATCAACAACAACGGCGAACGCCTCGTCGTGACGTTGCCGCAGGACATCCTGTTCAATACCGACAGCGCCGCGCTGCGCGCCGATCTGCAGTCCGACCTGCGCGTGCTTGGCCGCAACCTGAACCAGTATCCGCAGACGACGGTGCAGGTGATCGGGCACACCGACAGCGAGGGCTCCGCCGCCTACAACCAGGACCTGTCGGAGCGGCGGGCGCGTTCCGTCGCCGGCGTGCTGCTGGAGCAGGGCGTGTCGGGCGCGCGCGTGGTGCCGATCGGGCGGGGCGAATCCCAGCCGATCGCTTCCAACAACTCGGCCGAGGGGCGTCGCCAGAACCGTCGTGTCGAGATCATCATCACGCCGACGAACTGATCTCCGCCCACCGATCGAAAGGCCCCCGGTTCGACGACCGGGGGCTTTTCGCGTGGCAATCCGCCGAAGCGGTCATATCCTCCGTCCCGTCGAGGGAGCCCATGCCGTTTCAGAAGATCGCCTCCGAAAGGCTGGCCGAAGCCGTCGTGCGGCAGGTCGAGCAACTGATCCTGCGCGGCATCCTGCGGCCCGGCGACCGGCTGCCGGCGGAGCGGGAACTGTCGGAGCGGCTCGGCGTGTCGCGGCCGTCGCTGCGCACGGCGGTGGGCGCGATGCAGGCGGACGGGTTGCTGAGCGCGCGCCCGGGGTCCGGGGTATTCGTGGCGGACGTGCTGGGCAACGCCTTCTCCCCGATGCTGACGCGGCTGTTCGCCCGCCACGAGGATGCGCTGCTGGATTACATCGCCTTCCGGCGCGACATCGAGGGGCTGGCGGCGGCGCGCGCGGCGACGCAGGGGTCGGACACGGACCTGGCCCTGATCCACGCGATCCTGGGCAAGATGGAGGCGGCGCACGGGCGGCCCGATCCGACGGCGGAGGCGGCGCTGGACGCGGATTTCCACATGGCCATCGTGGAGGCGTCGCACAACGTCGTCATGCTGCACATGATGCGTTCGATGATGGACCTCCTGCGCGAGGGCGTGTTCTACAACCGCTCCGTGATGTTCGCGCAGCGGACCACGCGGGACACGCTGCTGGATCAGCACCGGGCGATCGATGCCGGCGTGCGGGCGCGGGACCCGGAGGCGGCGCGGGCGGCGGTGGAGGCGCATCTGGACTACGTGCGCGCGGCCCTGGTGGAGCGCAGGGAGGCGGAGCGGCACGAGGGGATCGCCCGGTTGCGGCTGGAGCAGGAGACCCAGCGCTAGAGCGGTGTCGCTCCCGCCCGCAGCCAATCGGCGAAGGCGGTTTCGGTGAGGGCGTCGGAGGCGAGGTCCTCCATCCGGGTCACGATGTCGGATTGGCCGGCGGAGAAGGCGATGCCGTTGATCCGCAGGAAACCGACGGCCGTCACGAAGGCCGTCCGCTTGTTGCCGTCGACGAAGGCATGCGCCTTGGCGATCCCGAAGGCGTAGGCGGCCGCAAGTTCGTACAGGTCGGTCACCCCGTAGGCGTGACGGTTCAGCGGCCGGGCGCATCCGGCTTCGAGCAAGGTCCTGTCCCGCATTCCGGGGGAGCCGCCGTGGCGGGAAATCTGGCGGTCATGGACGATGACGACGCCTCCGATCATCACCCAGTTCGGTCCGCTCACGCCAGCGCGGCCAGCGCTTCACGGTTCTCGTCCATGACGATCTCGGCCATTTCCAGGAAACGCGCGGTCTCCGGGTCCTGCGCCATGACGCGCAGCGAGCCGTCGTCGCCGCGCACGACGAAGAGCGCGTCGCCCTCCTTGGCATCCAGAATGGCGAGCATCTCGGAGGTCAGCGTCATCACGGCGGAATTGCCGACGCGGCGGATCTTGGTCTCGATCATGGGGTCATCTCCGGTTCCAATCGGTATATACGCTCGTATGCCCTCATTGTCCAGTCGTCAGCGGGTTCGCAGATGGTCCATCACCGCCGGGCGGACCGACTGCGCGCCGCTCTCGCGGGCGGTCTCTATGACCGCGCGGACGCGACCGAGGTCGGCTTTCAGCAGGATGTTCTTGACCGGGCCGATGGAGGCGGGGCGCATCGAGAGGCACCGCAGGCCCATCGCCGCGAAGCACAGCGCCTCGACCGGGCGGCCCGCGTCCTCTCCGCAAAAGGAGACCGGTGTGGAGGTCTGCGCGCAGCGGGCGACGATCTGCTCGATCAGGGTCAGGAAGCTGACGTTCAGGGTGTCGTAGCGGCGGCGGACACGCTCGTTTTCCCGGTCGGCGGCGAAGAAGAACTGCTTGAGGTCGTTGCCGCCGATGGAGATGAAATCCGCCTCCTCGAAGAACCGGCGCGGGGCGAAGGCCAGCGACGGCGTCTCCAGCATCGCGCCGATCCTGAGCGAGGTGGGCAGGGGATGGCCCATCGCCTCCTCGCGCCCGACCTCGCGCCGCAGGTGATCGCGGGCTTCGAGGAATTCCTCCATCTGGGCGATGAAGGGGAACATCACGTTCATCGGGCGGCCGTTCGCGGCGCGCAGCAGAGCCTGGAGCTGCATCCGCATCACGCCGACCTTGTCGAGCCCGACCCGGATCGCGCGCCAGCCGAGCGCCGGGTTCGGCTCGTCCTGCGCCTTCATGTAGGGCAGCACCTTGTCGGAACCGATGTCGAGCGTGCGGAACGTGACGGGCAGGCCCTGCGCGGCGTCGATGACGCGGGAGTAGAGCGAAGCCAGCTCGCCCCGTCGCGGGACCTTGTTGCGGGTGAGGAACTGCAACTCGGTCCGGAACAGCCCGACGCCCTCGGCTCCGGACGTCGGCAGCGAGGGCAGGTCGGCGATGAGCCCGGCGTTCATCATCAGCTCGATGCGCTGCCCGTCCTCGGTCACGCACTTG
This sequence comes from uncultured Alphaproteobacteria bacterium, assembly GCA_963757495.1. Classification (GTDB taxonomy): domain Bacteria; phylum Pseudomonadota; class Alphaproteobacteria; order Rhodobacterales; family Rhodobacteraceae; genus Jannaschia. The sequence goes on along the minus strand of CAVWRZ010000016.1, from coordinate 10,075 downwards.
GTGTCGCGGATGCTGGCATAGCGCTTCTGCGCCTGCTGTGCCATCGCCAGCTTCTCGCCGAACGCGCTGCGCACGATCGCGTCGGGGCGCAGGTGGACGACGCCCTGGTCGCCGTCGACGAGGAGGATGTCCCCCGAGAGCGCCTCCGTCGTGATGCCCGTCGCCTGGAGCACCAGCGGGATGGCCCAGGCCCGCGCGACGATGGCCGCGTGCGAGCCGACGGACCCCTCCTCGAGCACGACGCCGCGCAGCTTGCGACCGTACTCCAGCAGCTCCCCCGGCCCGATGGTGCGCGCCACCAGCACCGCGTTGTCGGGCAGCGTGCCGCGATCCGAGCCCTGCCCGGTGAGCAGCCGCAGGAGCCGGTTGGACAGATCATCGAGGTCGGCCAGCCGCTCGCGCAGATACGGATCGGCGTCGCGCATCCGGGCGCGGGCGGCGGTCTGCTCCTTCTCCACGGCGGCCTCGGCCGTGAGCCCCGCGTTGATGTCGTCCTCCATCCGGCGCAGCCAGGAGCGGGAATAGGCGAACATGCGGAACGCCTCGATCACCTCCTGCTGCTCGCGGTTGCCGGAGACCTGCGTGAGCATCCCGTCGACCGAGAGCCGCAGCTGGTCGACCGCGTCGTGCAGGCGCAGCGCCTCCTTCTCCGGATCGTCGCTCACGGGGTTGGTGATGACGACGCGCGGATCGTGCAGGAAGACGACGCCCTCGGCCGCGCCCTCCTGACCGCTGACGCCGCGGAACAGGATCTGCTGCGCGTGCCGGGGCCGCAGCGCCTCGCCCTCGCCGGTGAAGGCCCCGAGCTCGGTCATCTCCGCCAGCACCATGGCGACGACCTCGAGGGCGTAGATCTCGTCGTCGGTGAACTCGCGCGCCGCCTTCGACTGCACCACCAGCACGCCGAGGCATTCGCCCAGGCGCTGCAACGGCACGCCGAGGAAGGAGGAGAACACCTCCTCACCGGTTTCGGGCATGTAGCGGAAACCCTTGGTGGCGGGGGCGTCGGCGGTGTTGATGGGGGCACGCCGGCGCGCGACCCGGCCGACGAGGCCTTCCCCGACCCGCATCCGGGTGACGTGGACGGCGGCGGGGTTCAGCCCGTGGGTCGCGCAGAGTTCCAGCGTCTGCTCGTCGCGGTGCAGGTAGATGGAGCAGACGCCGGTCTCCATCGAGGTGGCGACCATGTCGACGATCCGGTCGAGCCGCTCCTGCCCCTCCGCGGCCTCCGCCAGGACGGCCTGAAGCCGCCGCAGGAGCCTGCGACTGTCACTGTCCCTTGGCGCTGCCATTCTGGATGCCCCGCTCGCCCGATCCCGGGGGACCATAGCGGAGGGGGCGCGGGAAGGGGAGGGGCCGCGTGCGCGGTGCCTCCCCGGTGCGGTCGGAGGGCGGCACGTCCGCCGAACGCGGCCCGGCGCAGCACCGCCGGATACCGCGCGGACCGGTCCAGCCCCCCCACCGAGCAAGAACGCCCCGCCGCCGCCGGTGGCGATGGTCAGCAGGGTCGCGATCGTCAGCGCAGAGTATTCCCGGCCGCCCCGCGGGGCGACCCAGATGACACCGTTGGCGAAATGCCTGCCCAGTCCCGTCGCCACCGCGAAGGAAAGGGCCCCGCGCGCCGGGTGAGCAGGTCCGTTCCGATCCCGACGGCGATGCCGAGTTCTCACAGATCGGCACCAGGCACGAAGGCCATCGGGGATGGAGAGCCACCCGGCGAAGACCGCGACGTCCGCGCCCCGCGGTCCGGCCCCGGCGAAGAGTATCGGCGCGGAGTGCGGCTCGAGGTCGAAACCGACGTAGATGCGCAGGAGCGTCAGCGCGCAGGCGGGTGCCCCCATGCCCCGCAAGCCGGTCGGACCGACGTCGGCCGTTCCAGGAACAGCGCGAAATAGACGATTAACGCGGGCGCGGCGGCAGAGGCGAGTGTCCAGACCGGCAGTAGTTGCCCGACCACCGGCCATTCGATCGCCAGGGCGAGCTGGTCGAGGCGGAAGCCGGGCACGGAGCGTCCGGTCATCGTCGCGCCGGCGCGGCAGGACAGCGTGAAACCGGCGCAGGCCCACAGACCCGGCTCGACCCTGCGCCCGGCCGACCGGCTCGAAAGGGACGCGATAGGACGTCGCGGAGTGCCCGAAGGGCGGCGGGAAGCATGGCCCCGAACCCGCCCCGCGGGATGCCCATGCCCGTCCGGGGATGGATCGAAGGTAGAACACGGCGCCGTTTTTCCGGTTTCACGGCAGGGCCGACGCTGGTCGGGCTGGCTGGAGACCGTAGTCATCGGAGTGAGCGGGGTCGGTTCCCAATTCGATACCGGACCGAGCTTCAGGCATCTCTGCGATCTGGCCTTTGCCGGATCGAACGGCTCCTGGACCGCCAGCTCCATGTCCTTGCGGTCGATCTCCGGGTGCCGCCGCAGGCGGTGCTCCGCTACGCCTTCTCCAGCTCGAACGTGTCGTGCAGCGCCTGCACCGCCAGTTCCATGTACTTGCGGTCGATCAGCACGCGAGATCTTGATCTCCGACGTGGTGATGACCTTGATGTTGATACCCTCCGCCGAGAGGGCGGCGAACATCCGCGCCGCGACGCCCGCGTGGCTCCGCATCCCGATGCCCACGACCGAGACCTTGGAGACGTCGCGGTCGGAGATGAGGTCGTGGAAGTTGATCTCCTCGCGCGCCATCGCCTCCCGCACGGCCTTCTCGGCCCGCTCGATCTGTCCGACGGGGAGCGAGAAGGTCATGTCGGTGCGGCCGTCCTCGGCGATGTTCTGCACGATCATGTCGACGTTGACGCCGGCCTCGGCCAGCGGACCGAAGATCGCCGCCGACACGCCCGGCCGGTCGGCGACCGAGATCAGCGTCATCTTGGCCTCGTCGCGCACGAAGGCGACCCCGGCGACCACGTTGCTTTCCATGATGTCCTCCTCGGCGCAGACCAGCGTTCCCGCCTCGTCGCCCATGTCCTCGAAACTCGACAGCACCCGCAGGCGCACCTTGTAGCGCATCGCGAGCTCCACCGAGCGCGTCTGCAGCACCTTGGCCCCGAGCGATGCCAGCTCCAGCATCTCCTCGTAGGCGATGCGGTCGAGCTTGCGCGCGCGCGAGCTGACCCTGGGGTCGGTGGTGTAGACGCCGTCGACGTCGGTGTAGATGTCGCAGCGCTCCGCCCCGAAGGCGGCGGCGAAGGCGACGGCGGTGGTGTCCGATCCGCCGCGCCCCAGCGTCGCCACCCGGCCCTCCGGCGATATGCCCTGGAAGCCGGCGACGACGGCGACGCGCATCCCCTCGCCGAAGCGGGCATCGAAATTTCGCGGTGGGAATATCCAGGATGCGGGCGCTGGAATGGGCGGGCGAGGTCATCACCGGCACCTGCCAGCCCTGCCAGCTGCGCGCGTCGATGCCGTTGGACTGCAACGTGAGGGCGAGCAGGCCGGCGGTCACGTTCTCGCCCGAGGAAACCACCGCGTCGTATTCGCGCGCGTCGTGCAGCGCGCCGCCGGCCTCGTGAACCCAGCCGACCAGCTCGTTGGTCTTGCCCGACATGGCGGAAACGACGACGATCACCTCGTAGCCCCGCGCCACCTCGACGCCCACCCGCTTGGCCACCCGGCGGATGCGGTCGAGCGTGGCGACGGAGGTGCCGCCGAACTTCATCACCAGTCGCTTGCTCGCCGGGGCCATGGGCCTCCCCTGTCGTCAGGTCCGGGGCCTGTTAGGGCAGGGGGGGAACGGGGGCAAGACGGGGGCCCTTGCCGAATGGACGTCAGCCGGCGCGGAAGCCGGCCACCCGGTCGGGGTCGTGCTTCGCAAGATCGCGCAGCCAGCCGTCGATGGCCTGCCGGATCACGGGGCGGGTATCGCCGGACATGGCGGCGGCATGTGCGAGGATGCGCTCCTGCGTGGCAAGGTCGGCGTCCGAAGGATGGGCCAGTCGCGCGAAGCCGGCGGTGGCGGCGAAGACGCTCCGGCGGGTCCAGACGTTCGCCGCCGTGGTCCAATCGTCGAGCACGTCCAACCGCGCAGGGTCCGCCGCCAGACGACGCTGGAGCGCCGCGGCCCCGGCGTCGGCGATGGCGCGGCAGTCGAAGTGGAACGCCCAGGCGGAGAGCAGGCCCCAGGCCCCGCCGTCGGGCCGCATCCGCGCCTGCGTCAGCAGCTTGCAGGCGAGGATGCGCCCGTCCGCGACCCCGTCGCGCCAGAGGGCGTCGGCGATCAGCACCCGGTCGTCCAGGGTCAACTCCGCGCGCAGGGACTTCGCGAGGTCCGACACCGCGTCGCCGGTCACGCCCCAGGTCTCCCGGTCGGTGCGGTTGGCGGCGCGGTCCTTCGCGGCGCGCGCCGGGTCGCCGAGCCCGCGGAGGATGTCCGCGATCCTGGCCTTCGCCGCGGCCGGTGCCTCGCTCATTCGACCGTCACCGATTTGGCGAGGTTGCGCGGCTGGTCCACGTCCGTGCCCTTGCGGACGGCGGTGTGGTAGGCGAGCAGCTGCGCCGGCACCGCGTAGAGGATGGGGGCGAGGACCGGATCGACCGATGGCATCAGCAGCACCTCGCGCACGCCGTCGGAGCCCTTCGCCCGCCCCTCGGCGTCGGTGACCAGCAGCACCTGACCCTCCCGCGCCATGACCTCCTGCATGTTGCTCACCGTCTTCGCGAACAGCGGATCGGTGGGGGCGAAGACGACGACGGGCAGCGTCTTGTCGACCAGCGCGATGGGTCCGTGCTTGAGCTCGCCGCTCGCGTAGGCCTCGGCGTGGATGTAGCTGATCTCCTTGAGCTTGAGCGCGCCCTCGTGGGCCAGCGGGTACATCGGACCACGCCCGAGGAACAGGATGTCCGATGCCTCCGCCAGCCAGCCGGCCAGTGCCTCGCAGCGCGCCTCGATGGCGAGCGCCTGGGAGACGAGGCCGGGCAGGCGGCGGATCAGGGCGACGAGGTCCGCCTCACGTGCCGCGTCGATCGCGCCCCGCTGCCGGGCCGCCAGGACGGCGAGCATCAGCAGGATCGCCAGCTGGTTGGTGAACGCCTTGGTGGAGGCGACGCTGACCTCCACGCCGGCGTGGATCGGGAAGACCACGTCGCCTTCGCGCGCGATGGAGGAGAGGTCGACGTTCACCATCGACAGGATCGCGCCGGCCTTTCCCCTGGCATAGCGCAGGGCGGCCAGCGTGTCCGCCGTCTCCCCGGACTGGCTGAGGAAGAGCGCGGCGGTGTCGGCCGCGACGGGGCCTTCGCGGTAGCGGTACTCGGAGGCGACGTCGACCTCCACCGGCATCCGCGCGATGCTCTCGAACCAGTATTTCGCCACCGTGCAGGCGATGTGGCCGGTGCCGCAGGCGACCATCTGCATCCGGTCCACGCTGCCGAAGTCGAAGCCCACGTCCCGCACACGGTCGCCGTCGAGATAGGCCGCGATCACGTCCGACAGGGTCTGCGGCTGCTCGTGGATCTCCTTGGCCATGAAGTGCCGGTGGCCGGCCTTCTCGATGCGCTGCGCGTCGATGGCGATCCGCCGCATCTCCCGGTGGGTCCGGTGGCCCTCGATGTCGAAGATCTGCGCGCCCGCTCGCGTGACGACGGCGCGGTCGCCCTCCTCCAGATAGGTCAGCCGGTCGGTCAGCGGACCCAGCGCGATGGCGTCCGAGCCCACGTACATCTCGCCGTCGCCATGCCCGATGGCCAGCGGCGAGCCGGCGCGGGCGGCGATGAGCAGGTCCGGCTCCCCGTCGAAGAGGAAGCAGAGCGCATAGGCCCCGCGCAGCCGGTCGATCGTGGCGAAGGCGGCCTCCTTCGGGTCAAGCCCGCAGCCCATGAAATCCTCGCACAGACGCGCGACGACTTCCGTGTCGGTCTCGCTCTCTCCGTCGCCCGTCAGTTCGGCGCGCAGTTCGCGGAAGTTCTCGATGATGCCGTTGTGCACGACGGCGACCCGGCCGGCGCGGTGCGGGTGCGCGTTGGCGACCGAGGGCGCGCCGTGCGTCGCCCAGCGGGTGTGGCCGATGCCCGCGAACCCGGCCAGCGGTTCGGTAACCAGCAGGTCCGCAAGATTCACCAGCTTGCCCATCGCGCGCCGCCGGTCCAGCGTGCCCTCGTCCACGGTGGCGATGCCGGCGCTGTCGTAGCCGCGGTATTCCAGGCGCTTGCAGGGCGTCGACCATGATGGGCGCGGCCTGATGGTCGCCGAGGATGCCGATGATGCCGCACATCAGTTCGTCTTCCTTGCCTTGGCCGCCCGCAGCTTCGCCATCAGGCGATGCGCGAACCCGTCCCGGTTGACCTGCCTGGACCGACCCAGCGCCAGTGCGCCGTCGGGCACGTCGAAGGTCACGACGCTGCCCGAGCCGGTCATCGCGCCCGCGCCGACCGATACCGGGGCCACGAGCGCGGTGTTCGAGCCGATGAAGGCCTCCGCGCCGATCTTCGTGCGATGCTTGAAGACGCCGTCGTAGTTGCAGGTGATCGTGCCCGCGCCGATGTTCGCCCGCGCCCCGATGCTCGCGTCGCCGACATAGGAGAGGTGGTTGATCTTGGCCCCCTCCGCCACGGTCGATCCCTTCACCTCGACGAAGTTCCCGACGCGGGCATCCCGGCCGAGTTCGGTGCCGGGGCGCAGGCGGGCGTAGGGGCCGACGACGCAGCCGCCCGCGACGTGGCAGCCCTCGAGATGGCAGAACGCGCGGATCGTGCGCCCCGCTCTCGACGGTCACGCCGGGGCCGAAGACGACATGCGGCTCCACGACGACGTCGCGGCCGAGACGCGTGTCGTGGGCGAAGTGCACGGTGTCCGGCGCGGTCAGCGTCGCGCCGGCCTCCATCGCCGCGTGGCGAGCGCGTGACTGGAACGCGGCTTCGGCGGCGGCGAGGTCCACGCGGGTGTTCACGCCCATCGTCTCCGCCTCGTCGCAGACCACGACGCGGGCCGAGAGCCCGCCGGCCCGGGCGAGGGCCACGACGTCGGGCAGGTAGTATTCGCCGGCCGCGTTGTCGTTGCCCACCTGGTCCAGCAGGGCGAAGAGCGTGGCGGCGTCGGCGGCCAAGACGCCGGAATTGCACAGCGTGATCGCCAGCTCGTCCGCCGTCGCGTCCTTGGCCTCGACGTTGCGCTCGAGTCCGGTCGCCGTCGGACGATCAATCGGCCGTAGCGCCCCGGATCCGCCGCATGGAAGCCCAGCAGGACGACGTCGGCCCCGGCGCTGCGGGCGTCGAGCATCGCCTGCAGGGTCTCGGGCCGGATGAACGGCGTGTCGCCGTAGAGCACGATCGCGTCGCCGTCGAACCCGTCGAGCGCCGCGCGCGCCTGCAGGACGGCGTGGCCCGTGCCGAGCTGCTCCGCCTGCCGCACGACGACCGCGTCCGGGTCGTGCGCCGTCGCGACCCGCTCCACCGCGTCGCCGCCATGACCGGCCACGATCACCGTCCGCTCGGGCGTCGACGCCGGCCCCCGACAGCAGCGCGTGGATCAGCAGGGGCGCATGGGCCACCTCGTGCAGCACCTTGGGCAGGTCGGAGTGCATGCGGCTGCCCTGTCCGGCGGCCAGAACGATCAACGCGGTCGGCATCAATTGACTTCCCATGGGGTGCCCGCCGTTCTACCGCAGGTCTGGTGCGCCGCAACCCGGCCGCGCAGAGACATGGCGAAAGGGTGCCGCGGATGAAACGTTGCGTGATCTTCGATCTGGATGGAACGCTGGCCGACACGTCGGGCGACCTGATCGCGGCGGCCAACGCGGCCTTCGCGCAGATCGGGTCGGCGGCGCGACTGGACCGTGGTGCGGCGAAGGACCGGGCGACGGCGGTGAAGGGCGCGCGCGCGATGCTGCGCCTCGGGCTGTCGCGGCAGGGTCCGGTGGAGGAGGCGCAGGTCGATGCCGGCTTCCAGCCGCTGCTCGACGCCTATGGTCGCGACATCGCCACCCACACCACCTTCTATCCGGGCGCGCTCGACGCGGTGCGGCGGCTGCGGGCGCGGGGCGACGCCGTCGGCATCTGCACGAACAAGCCCGAGGGGCTGGCGGTGCAGCTCATGGAGGCGATGGGGGCGGCGGATCTCTTCGACGCGCTGGTCGGGGCCGACAGGCTGGCGGTGCGAAAGCCGCATCCGGAGCACTTTCACGAGACGGTGCGGCTCTGCGGCGGCGATCTCGCCCGGTCCGTCCTGATCGGGGACACGGCGACCGACCGGAAGACGGCCGCCGCCGCGGGCGTGCCCTGCGTGCTGGTGACGTTCCCTCCCGGCGATCGCTCGGTGGCGGACCTGGAGCCGGAGGCGCTTCTGGACGATTACGCCGAGCTCGAGGCGGTGGTCGACGGCCTGATCCCGTGACGGAGGTCTTCGCCCGCAGCCTCACCCGGCAGGAGCCGATCCCGGAGGCCGGGATCGAGGCCGCCGTGCGGGTCCTGCGCTCCGGCGCGCTGCACCGTTACGGCGCGGAGCCGTCGGAAGTCTCCGCGCGGGAAGTCGAGTTCGCGGCGCAGACGGGGGCGAAGCATGCGCTGGCCGTGGCCTCGGGGGCTCTGCGATGGGCTGCGCGCTGCGGGCGCTGGGCGTCGGGCGCGGCGATCCGGTGCTCACCGACGGCTGGACCCTCGCGCCCGTGCCCGGTGCCATCGCGGCCGTCGGGGCCCGGCCCGCGCTGGTGGAGCTCGGCGCGGGCCTCTGCATCGACCTGGACGATCTGGAGGCGAAGGCCGGTCTGGCCCGCGTGCTCCTGCTGTCGCACATGCGCGGGCACATCGCCGACATGGGCCGGCTGATTGCGATCTGCGACGCGGCCGGCGTCGCCGTGGCGGAGGATTGCACGCATACGATGGGGGCCGCCTGGGACGGCGTGCCGTCGGGGCGCTGGGGCGCGGCGGGCTGCTACTCCTGCCAGACCTACAGGCACGTCAACGCGGGCGAGGGCGGGCTGATCGTCACCGACGACGCGGACCTCGCGGCGCGAATGATCCTGCTCTCGGGCAGCTACATGCTCCACGCCACGCACGGGACCGCGCCTCCGGAGGAGGTCTTCGCGCGCCATGCCGGCGGGATGCCCAACGTGTCGGGCCGGGTGGACGAGCTGCGCGCGGCGATCCTGCGCCCGCAGCTGGCCGATCTGCCCCGGCAGGCGGCGCGGTGGAACGAGCGCTGAGCGGGGCTGCGCGACGTGCCCGGCCTCCGGGGGATCGAGCGGTCCGCGCGGGAGGCCTTCGTCGACTTCTCCATTCAGGCGCTCGCCGACGATCCGGACCGCGCCGCATCCTTCGTGGAGGTCTGCAGCGCGCGCGGGTGGCGTGGGAGTGGTTCGCTCATGCCATGGCGCGGGGTTTCACTTCCGCCCACCGGCACTTGGATTACGTGGCGGCGCAGGCGCTGCCGCGCACGGATGCGCCGCTGGCGGGGCTCCTCGACATGCGGATTCCCCCTACGTTCGGCCTCGGGGATTGCCGGGCAATCGTCCGGATCGTGCGGGATGTTGCAGTTGAAACACTATGAGAGTTTTTCGGCGAGACTTCGCCCGGCTTCACAGTTCCGCCATTTTGCTTTCCGGAGTGCCGGGTCTATGTGCCCGTCCAAGCCGAAGGGCTTTCGACGAGTTCCTCGTTGGAACACTTCATCCGAGATAGGATCACAAGATGAAAACGATCACGACCCTTGCCGCCACGACCATCCTGGCCCTCGCCGTCGCCGCGCCCGCCTTCGCGCAGAACACCATCACCGGCGTGCGCCAGCTCGACGACCAGATCGACGACATCAACCGCGACGCGACCCGCGACCTGAACCGCCAGAACGACGCCTCCCGCTTCGGCGAGAACGGCGTCGTGCAGGGCTTCCAGGGCTCCGCCGCCGTCACCGCGACGGCCACTGACGACGAAGCCGACGTTTCGCTGGCCGGCCGCATGACCTACGGCCAGGGCTCGTGGAACCACCTCATCGGTTTCGCCGGTCTCTTTGGCGATTCCGATGCCGAGGAGGACGACAAGGAGTTCTTCCTGACCTACGAGGGCAGCCGCTACTTCACGCCGCAGGTCTACGCCTTCGGCACCGGCCGCTATCAGTACGACAACGACACCGACAACCGCCAGGACGCGTTC
>CAVWRZ010000015.1:95000-100335 GCA_963757495.1 uncultured Alphaproteobacteria bacterium | reverse complement strand
TGCCCCCCATTTCGACCGGACAGTCCGGCATGATCATGGAAGGCTCGAGCCTGTGCTTGAGGACATGCTTATGCCGGGCGAGACGCATCCCCGTGTCGAGGTGATCACCGGCCTTGCCGGACGCCGCTACTGGCCGGCGCAACGGACGCTGCGCATCATCGAGGGTGAGGAGGACCGTGGCCCCTATGGGGCCGCGTAAGCCGACGAACGGTTCCGGGGGAGTCCGTCTCCGCCGTGGCGCGGCGCGGGCGGCGTGGCTCCGAACCTGCTGTTCCGTTGGCGGCGCCTCATGGACGAGGGGGGAGCGATGGCCGTGGGGTCGAACGAACCGGTGGTGGGCGCGTCCGAGGCCTGCCAAGCTCGAGGACAAGGTCCGCGCCCTGGAGCGCATGCCTGGCCGCAAGACGATGGAGAACGAGATCCTGCGCGAGGCGCTGGACCAGACACGGGCAAAGAACAGACGTGGCTGCCGGTGTCGCCGCCCAGGGACGGTTCCCCCCTCTCGGGATCATGCTGCGCATGACCCTGCCCACTGCCCGGAAGGGCATCACGCAGTGATGTCCCGAGAGGGGGCAATGGATGAGCCGTGTCGCCGAGGTCCTCGAGGTCAGCCGATCCCAGCTCCACGTGCGGGCGTCCGGAGCGTCGAAGCCTCGCGGCTCCTATCGCAAGACCGCCGATGCCGAGCTGCTGCCGGCCATCCGCCGCCTCGTCGACCAGCGTCCGACCTACGGCTACCGCCGCCTCACGGCGCTGCTGAACCGGGAGCGGCGCAGCGCGGGGTCAAAGCCGGTCAACCGCAAGCGCGTGGCTCTCGCATTCTCGGCCAGCATGGTCTGACGCTGGAGCGCTCCACCGGCCGCCGCGAGGGCCGTGTCCACGACGGCCGCGTCGCGGTGATGGCATCGAATCTTCGCTGGTGTTCCGACGCCCTCGAGATCGCCTGTCGGAACGGCGAGAAGGTCCGCGTCGCGCTCGACCATCGTTCTCGGACCGATGGCGGACAAGGCTCGCTCATCGACGCCTTCGACCGCGAGATCGTCAGCCCACGTCGCGGTGGCGGGCGCGGGCATCTCCGGCTCCGACATCCGCGACATGATGCTCGCCGCCGTCGAGCGCCGCTTCGGCACCGATCGCGCCCCGCACCGGGTCGGGCATCTGTCCCCCTCTCGGGACATCGCTGCGCGATACCCTGCCGGGCAATGGACAACGGCAGCTGCTACACCGCCAAGGGCGAGCCGTCGTCCGCCATCGGTCCGAGGACGATGGCGAGCGCGACTTCGCCACGGCCCTCGGCCTCACCCCCTGCTTCACGCCGGTCCGGTCATCCGAAAGCAACGGAATGAGCGAGTCCTTCGTAAAGACCCTCGAGCGCGACTACGTCCGCGTCACGCCCTTGCCCGACGCCGTCACGGTGCTCGGGCTCGTCGCCGGATGGAGTTCCCCCGGTTCCGTGGACACGTTTTGACTATCATTAGGAAGGTGTCCACCTGCCGAGAACGAGGAACCCATACCCTTCGGACTTCGGGGATCGGATCATCGCGCTGGCGCGTGGCGGTCGCAGCGTCGGGAGTTTGGCGCGGGAGTTCGAGCCCTGTGCCGGGACGATCGCAGGATGGGTGAGACAGGCGGGCATCGACGGCGGTGTCCGGGATGACGGCCCGACCAGCCTGGAGCGTGAGGAACTGGCTCGCCTTCGCAAGGAGAATCGCCAGGTGCGCCTGGAGCGCGATATCCTCTCGAAGGGTCGTTCATCGAGGATGCCATCGGTCCGAGAGACAATGGCGACGCCTGGTTTGCACGGGGCGAGCTCGGCTCGTCGAGGGTGAGGCATTGGCCGCCATCGGTCCGAGGCCGATGCCGAACGGGTTCATGACCGCGATACCCTCGACCGGCAGGCGCATGGCAAAGCCATGCTGCCGAGAGGTCAGGCCGTGGTCTCCATTCAGATGATGGCGCGCGTGATGGGCGTGTCGCGCAGCGGGTTCTATGCATGGGCCAGGCGACCGCCGTCGGCGCGCGCCATGGCCGACAGCCGCCTGACCGAACGGATCGGCAGGATCCACAGCGCGTCGAAGGAGACCTATGGCGCGCCCCGGATCCACGCAGAACTCGCCCCCTCCCGGGACATCGCTGCGCGATACCCTGCCGGGCAGTGGACGATGGCATCGGCGTCGGCCGAAAGCGCCCCTCTCGGCAGATCGCCTTGCGATCGCCTGCCGGGCAATGGTCGAAAGGCTGATGAGAGTAGCGGCTCTGGTCGGTGTCAGCCGCCGCAAGGGCACGCGCACCACGATCCGGGACGATCGGGTCCGGCCGGCCAACGATCTGGTCGACCGTAACTTCCGGGCCGATGCGCCGGACCAGCTCTGGGGCGAGCCTCGTCCGGTCGCCCGTCGTGGTGCCATCGGTTCGAGCCCGATGGGCGACGGTCCGAGGACGATGGCGAGCGACATCACCTACGTGCCGACCCGGGACGGCTTCATCTCCCTGTCCCCTCGCCATCGGGCTCGGAGCGATGGTGCCGCGATGGCTCGATCCTCGATGCCTGGTCGCGCCGCATTGTCGGGTGGTCGATGGGCCACGACCTCAAGGCCCAACTCGTCATCCCCTCTCGGGGCATCGCACGGCGATGTCCCGAGAGGGGGCCAGAGGCGGCCGGCCAACGTCATCCACCATGGCGATCGGGGATCTCGGTACACATCCGTGGCGTTCGGGCTCCGCTGCAAGGGTGAGGCGAAGCCGAACGGCGTGCGTCCCTCGATGGGATCGGTCGACGACGCCTACGACAACGCCCCTCTCGGCAGATCGCTTCGCAATCGCCTGTCCCGCTGCCCGGCAGGGTCATGCGAAGCATGATCCCGGGAGGGGGGCAGTGCATGTGCGAGAGCTTCTTCGCCACGCTCGAATGCGAGCTGCTCGACCGGCGCAAGTTCAGAACCGAGGCCGAGGCCCGCATGGCCTGCTTCGAGTTCATCGAAGGACGGTACAACCCCTCGCGCCGTCACGCGGCGCTCGGCTATGAATCTCCCATCACGTTCGAAAGGAGCGCGCAGAACCAGCCACGATCCGCTACCGGCTAACCGTCCACGAAACCGGGGGAACTCCAGGATGGATCATCGACTATAACACCGTCCATCCTCACTCTGCGCTTCGCATGCGCTCGCCCACCGAGTTCCACGAAGCGCTCAACCCCAGCCGGACTGTCCGGTGAAACGGGGGGCACTCCACCATCGTTTGCGCCCGTAACGGCGGCCGTACTTCGAAAGGTAGCAGCTGATCAGCTGCCGGGCCTTGCGGACCTGGTGGGACGCGATCCGCCGGGCCCGGACCAGGTCCTGCATCGACATGGTGCCTTACATGCCAACGCCCGCCGGGTAGGCGGGCGTAAGGGGCTAGTGACGATGGTTGCGGGAGTAGGATTTGAACAGGATTTGAACCTACGACCTTCAGGTTATGAGCCTGACGAGCTACCGAGCTGCTCCATCCCGCGCCAGTGGGGTCCTGATGGGGACGCCCGTTCGTATCGGCTCTGACGGCCGGTTCCGAGGAGGGTCTTACGGGCCCCCGTCGGTATGTCGATCATCGTTCGGAGAGATACGGAAGGCTTTCCAGGTTTGGCGGTGACCTACTCTCCCACGCCTTGAGACGCAGTACCATCGGCGCTGCAGCACTTAACGGCCGGGTTCGGGATGGGACCGGGTGTTTTGCTTGCGCTATGACCACCAAACCGAGGAAGCCTTCCAACGGCGATGCGAAGCATCGTCCGGAGCGGGATGCAGCGCTTTTGCAGGCAAAAGCACCTTCCCGCCCCGGTCGTGTTCATCACCACCGGATTTCCACATCGTCCCTTTCCGTTTCCGGATCGGGAGTCCAGGTCGAGTACGCTTGTGTGCGTATGCTTTCGATCGATCTTGCGGCATTCCGCCTGGAATATCCGCAGGAAGCATGGCTTCCACTGGATCGAATCAAGCCTATCGGACAATTAGTACCGGTCAACTGAACGCATTGCTGCGCTTACATCTCCGGCCTATCGACGTGGTGGTCTACCACGGTCCTCAGGGATACCTTGTTTCGAGGGGGGCTTCCCGCTTAGATGCCTTCAGCGGTTATCCTGTCCGATCATAGCTACCCAGCACTGCCATTGGCATGACAACTGGTCCACCAGTGGATCGTTCACCCCGGTCCTCTCGTACTAGGGGCAACTCCTCTCAAGTATCCTACACCCACGGAAGATAGGGACCGAACTGTCTCACGACGTTCTAAACCCAGCTCACGTACCTCTTTAAACGGCGAACAGCCGTACCCTTGGGACCTGCTCCAGCCCCAGGATGAGATGAGCCGACATCGAGGTGCCAAACACTGCCGTCGATATGGACTCTTGGGCAGTATCAGCCTGTTATCCCCGGCGTACCTTTTATCCGTTGAGCGATGGCCCTCCCACTTGGGACCACCGGATCACTATGGCCGTCTTTCGACTCTGCTCGACTTGTCAGTCTCGCAGTCAGGCTGGCTTCTGCCATTGCACTCAACGATCGATGTCCGACCGATCTGAGCCAACCTTCGCGCGCCTCCGTTACTCTTTAGGAGGCGACCGCCCCAGTCAAACTACCCGCCACAGAGGGTCCCGGATCCGGATGACGGACCGCGGTTAGATATCAAGCGAGGCAAGGGTGGTATCTCAAGGGAGGCTCCACGCGAACTGGCGTTCACGCTTCAAAGCCTACCACCTATCCTGCACATGCCTGGCCTGATACCAGTCTGAAGCTGTAGTAAAGGTGCACGGGGTCTTTCCGTCTAACCGCGGGTAGCCTGCATCTTGACAGGCAATTCAATTTCGCTGAGTCGATGTTGGAGACAGCGGGGAAGTCGTTACGCCATTCGTGCAGGTCGGAACTTACCCGACAAGGAATTTCGCTACCTTAGGACCGTTATAGTTACGGCCGCCGTTTACCTGGGCTTCAATTCAGAGCTTGCACCCCTCCTTTTAACCTTCAGGCACCGGGCAGGCGTCAGACCCTATACGTCGTCTTGCGACTTCGCAGAGCCCTGTGTTTTTAGTAAACAGTCGCCACCCCCTGGTTTGTGCCCCCAGCCCAGACTTGCGTCCGAACCGGGCCTCCTTCTCGCGAACTTACGGAGGTATTTTGCCGAGTTCCTTCAACATCGTTCTCTCAAGCGCCTTGGTATTCTCTACCAGTCCACCTGTGTCGGTTTAGGGTACGATCTAATGAGAGGCTATTTCCAGGAACCCCTAAGCAGCCCATTCAATCCGATAAGGATGAACTACACTCGGGATCCGTCACTTCTCTCTGGCCCAGGAATATTAACCTGG
>CAVWRZ010000015.1:0-90000 GCA_963757495.1 uncultured Alphaproteobacteria bacterium | reverse complement strand
CACCGATCAAACGACGCACCGGATGGATCCCCCCGTCGTCGAGCTCGAGGATCGTCCCGCCGGGCCCGATCCGCTCGACCTTCGTGTCGAGATGCATGGGAATGCCCAGCTCCCGCACCCGCCCTGCCAGCGCCTCGATCAGATCCGCGCGATGCACCATTCGAAAACCGGGCCCGACCGGCATCCGGATCACCGACCCCCCCGACGGACCGTCGATCAGATGAACCGCCTCGCTTTCCAGCGCCCGAGGGACGACGCCAAGCGCATCCAGCACCCGACCCCCGTTCGGCGCGATCTGCAGCCCGGCACCGACCTCCGTCAGCGCCGGTGCCTGCTCGATCACCTCAACGGAGCGACCCCGCAGGCGGCAGGCGATGGCACATGCCAGACCGGCGATCCCCGCGCCCAGAACGGTCACGTCAGGACCGCCGGGCGTCACAGTCTCAGTCGTCGCGATGGACCTTCTCGCGGCGCTCGTGCTTTTCCTGCGCCTCGACCGACATCGTGGCGATGGGCCGGGCGTCGAGCCGGCGAAGCGAGATCGGCTCGCCGGTCTTCTCGCAATAGCCGTACTCGCCCTCGTCGATCCGGCGCAGTGCCGCGTCGATCTTGGAGATCAGCTTGCGCTGCCGGTCCCGCGTACGCAGTTCCAGCGAGCGGTCCGTCTCCTCGGAGGCCCGATCGGCGATGTCGGGGATGCTCCGCGCCGCGCCCTGCAGCCCCTCGATCGTACGCTCCGTCTCCGCCTGCAAGTCGTGCTTCCAACTCGCCAGCTTGCGCCGGAAATACTCCGTCTGCCGCGCGTTCATGAATGGCTCATCCTCGGCCGGAATGTAGTCCGACGGAAGAAAGGTCTCGGCTTTCATGGTGGTCACTCCCCGTCCCGATCGTCGCCGGTCTCTCATGCCGCGATGGCCGGGACCGATCCGTTATAGGCGGCGACTACAACACCCCGGAACCCTTGTCACGCCCCACCGCAGGTCGTTTCCAGTTCCGAAACGCGCTGCTACGCTGCGGTCTCGAAAAGCATGCGGTGAGGATGGCGAAATGCGCTTCACCGGCACGGACAGCTACGTGGCAACGGACGACCTCACCGTGGCCGTGAACGCCGCCATCACGCTGCAGCGCCCCCTCCTCGTGAAGGGCGAGCCCGGCACCGGCAAGACCGAGCTTGCCCGTCAGGTCGCCGCAGCCCTGGGCGTTCCGATGCTCGAGTGGGCTGTCAAATCGACCACCCGCGCGCAGCAGGGGCTCTACGAGTACGACGCCGTCAGCCGCCTGCGTGACAGCCAGCTTGGCGACGAACGGGTCCATGACATCTCGAACTACATCCGCCGCGGCAAGCTCTGGCAGGCCTTCGACGCCGGCGAGCGGGTCGTCCTCCTGATCGACGAGATCGACAAGGCCGATATCGAGTTCCCCAACGATCTGCTGCAGGAACTCGACCGCATGGAATTCCACGTCTACGAGACCGGGCAGACGATCGCGGCGAAGCACCGCCCCATCGTCATAATCACGTCGAACAACGAGAAAGAGCTGCCCGACGCCTTCCTGCGGCGCTGCTTCTTCCACTACATCCGCTTCCCCGACGCGGAGACGTTGGCCAAGATCGTCGAAGTCCACCATCCCGGGATCAAGCCCGCCCTGCTCGCCACCGCGCTGACGCAGTTCTTCGCGATCCGCGACCAGCAAGGTCTCAGAAAGAAGCCCTCCACCTCGGAAATGCTCGACTGGCTCCGCCTTCTGCTGGCCGAGGACCTCTCCGCCGAGGATCTCAAGACAGACGCGGCCTCCGCGCTTCCCCGCCTCCACGGCGCGCTGTTGAAGAACGAGCAGGACGTGCATCTCTTCGAGCGACTGGCCTTCCTCGCCCGTGGCGGTCGCTGACGGAACCGCGCGTGCCGCCCGACGTTGTGTGGGTGACGCAACCTAGGAGATGGATCATGGCGAACGAGAACCAGACCGAAGGCAAGACCAAGGACATCGGCGGCAAGATCAAGGAAGAGATCGGCGGCCTCACCGGCAACGACGAGATGAAGCACGAAGGCCAGGCCGACCAGGTCGAGGGCAAGGTGCAGAAGGGTGCCGGAGACGCGGAGAAGAAGCTCAAGGACTGAGCTTCGTCCCGACGGAAGACGACCCTTGGAGGGCCGGCAATAGCCGGCTCTCCTTTCGTTCCGGCCAAGCGTTTCCGTCCGCGCCACCGGATCGGTAACGTTTCCTTCATCGTGCACCGCCAGAACCGGATCCGTCGCGACACCTCCGGCGGGCCTGACACCCCCGTCGCTCCGAAGGCGGCCCCGGTGACGGGGTCGGGCCCGATCCGCTGCTCTCCGGCATTCCAGCCGGATCAGTCCATGTCACCAGAGGGGCCGCCCGACAGGGCCGTCCCCACCCCGAGCGCCTCTCCCCGTTCCGCCGCAAGGCGCGCGCGGGCACGGCGCGTTCCGCCGGCCCCGTCGATCCGGCCGGCCGCTCGAGATCCTGCCCCAGTCTCGCCACATTCCATGCCCACCCATGCCGTGCGGAGCGAAGAGGCGGAATGAGCGATCATGGACGGAACGAACATCGACCTCCGGCCAATCGGCCGCTCGGACCGTGCCGCCTGGGCCAGCCTCTGGGCCGGCTATCTCGAACACTACCGGACGGCCCTGCCCCGGGCGGCGCACGACTCCGCCTTCGAGCAACTCCTCTCGAACGAGCCAGGCACCTTCCGCGGCCTGATCGCATGGGAGGGGACCGCCGCCCTCGGCCTCGTCCATTGGCTGCACCACGCGCATATGTGGCGACCCGAAGGCGTCGTCTATCTGCAGGACCTCTTCATCGTCCCCGCCGCCCGCGGCCAAGGCTTGGCCCGCCGGCTGATCGAAGCGGTCTATGCGGATGCAGATGCCCGCGGCGCACCGAGCGTCTACTGGCTGACGAAGGAGGACAACTACCCGGCCCGCATGCTCTACGACCGTATCGGCCGCCGCAGCGCCTTCATCAAGTACGACCGCCCGACCTGACCCGACCCCGCTTGCGAGCCCCCGCCCGGGCGCATAGATCACTTCCATGCTGCCGATCCTCACCGCCATCGCCGGGGCCGTCGCCGGAGCCGTCTTCGCCCGCAAGGGCAACGGCTTCGACATCGCGCAATACGCCGCAGTCTGGGCCGTCATGGGCTTCATCGTCGGGATCGTGGGCATCATCGTCCTGACCCGTCTCTAGATGTTCCTTCGCTTCTTCGAGACGTTGCGCGCCGCCGGCGTCCCGGTCTCGATGCGTGAACACCTCTCCTTCCTCGACGGCCTCGCCGCCGGCCTCGTCACCTACGACGTGACCGGCTTCTACCACCTCGCCCGCACCGCCCTGGTGAAGGACGAGCGTCACATCGACCGCTTCGACCGCGCCTTCGCCGAGACCTTCGACGGGCTGGAGGCCATCTCGACGCAGGACATCCTGAACGCCGTCGACCTGCCCGCCGACTGGCTGGAGAAGCAGGCCGAAAAGCATCTCACCCCCGAGGAGCGTGCCGAGATCGAGGCGGCGGGCGGGTTCGAGAAACTGATGGAAACCCTTCGCGATCGCCTGAAGGAACAGCAGGGCCGGCACCAGGGCGGCTCCAAGTGGATCGGCACCGCAGGCACCTCCCCCTTCGGCGCCTACGGCTACAACCCCGAGGGCGTGCGCATCGGGCAGGACGGGAGCCGCCACCAGCGCGCGGTCAAGGTCTGGGACAAGCGCGAGTTCCGCAACCTCGACGACGGCGTGGAGCTTGGCACGCGCAACATGAAGGTCGCGCTCAAGCGCCTGCGGGCCTGGGCCCGCGACGGCGCGCACGAGGAGCTGGACCTGGACGGCACGATCCAGTCCACCGCCCGCGCCGGTTATCTCGACGTGCAGACACGCCCGGAGCGGCGGAACGCCGTCAAGGTCCTCCTCTTCCTCGACGTCGGCGGCTCGATGGATCCGCACGTCAAGGTCGTCGAGGAGCTGTTCTCCGCCGCCCGCTCGGAGTTCCGCACCCTGGAACACTTCTACTTCCACAATTGCCTCTACGAGGGCGTCTGGAAGGACAACCGCCGCCGCTGGGATGCCGTCACCCCCACCCGCGACGTCCTGAATACCTACGGGCCCGACTACCGCTGCATCTTCGTCGGCGACGCCGCCATGTCCCCCTACGAGATCGCCTATGCGGGCGGGGCCAACGAGCACTGGAACGCGGAGGCCGGGCAGGTCTGGCTCGAGCGCGCCCGCGACAAATGGGGTTCCCACCTATGGATCAACCCCCTCCCGCGCGCTCAGTGGGACCACACCCACTCGGTCCGGATGATCCGCGAGATCTTCGAGGATCGCATGGTGCCGATGACGCTCGAAGGCCTCACGGCGGGCATGAAGCTGCTCACGAGGTAGGTTCCAGCCCCGACTGGAGCGCCTTGCCGGACCGATCCGCCTCTCCGCCGCGCACCCGGTTGAGGATCGCGGCCTCCACCGGGTCGCCCGTGATCACGCTGACGTCCCCCGTCGTCTCCAGCACGACCGCCCGCACCTCCGACAGCGACGAGACGTCCGCCGCGCGCAGCTTCGCCGCGATCTCCGCCGCCGTCACCCTCGCATGCCGCATGTTGGCGTCCAGCATCCTGCCGTCGGAGACGAGCAGGAGCGGCACGTTGTCCGTCGCCGCCTGCACCGCATCGATCCGCGAGCGCGCGAGCCCGATGATCCACTGCACGCCGAACAGTGCCACGAGCGCCAGAAGCCCCTCCCACCAGAGCGTGTCGGGATTGAGCACCGTCCCTGCCAGCACCGAGCCGAAGGCCACCGTGACTGCGAAGTCGTAGGAGGACATCTTGGAGAACGACCGGAGCCCCGCCAGGCGCACCCCGGCGATCATCGCGGGCACCATGATCGCGGCGTCGAGGAACGGCGTGAACCAGTCGGGCATGAACATCTCCTTCATGCGCCCAACGGACGCGGGAGACGGCAGTTCCCTTTCCCGCCCCCCACCCCATATCCTGTCCATGATCAAAGCCCCCGCCCTCCTCCTCGCCGTCGCCTACGGACTCGTCATGTGGTTCTTCTCCGCCTGGCGGCTGAAGAAGCAGATGGACGAGACTTCCACCCCCCTCGTCCATCCGGCGCTGGAGGCCGAACTGAAGCGCCTCGCCCGTGCGCTCGACCTCGAGAAGATCCGGGTCAACGTGCACGAGGTCGACCCCGTCAACGGCCTCGCCGCCCCCGACGGCCGCATCTTCCTGACCCGCGGGTTCCTGAACAAATACGATGCCGGTGCCGTCACCGCGCCCGAACTCGCCAGCGTCGTCGCGCATGAACTGGGCCACGTCGCCCTTGGCCACTCCAGGCGTCGGCTCATCGACTTCTCGGGCCAGAACGCCATGCGCGTCGTCCTCGCGGGCCTCCTCGGGCGCTTCCTGCCCGGCATCGGCCCCCTGGTCGTCAACGCGCTGACATCGCTCATCGCCGCGCGCCTGTCCCGGCGCGACGAATACGAGGCCGACGCCTACGCAAGCGCCCTCCTCGTCAAGGCCGGCATCGGGACGGAGCCGCAGAAGACGCTCTTCCTCAAGCTCGGCAAGCTCACCGGTCTCGGCGGCCATGGCGTCCCCGCCTGGATGATGAGCCACCCGAAGACCGAGGAGCGGATCGCGGCCATCGAGGCGAACGAGGCGAAATGGGGCGTCCTCCCGAAGCCCTGAAGTCTTTACCCGGCAGCACCCATCGGGCATCACCGCGCCCATGACGCCCGACATCCTCTGCATCGGCTCCGTCCTCTGGGACGTGATCGGCCGCTCGAACGCGCATATGGAACGCGGCTCCGACGTGCCCGGCCGCATCACCCGCATCCCCGGCGGCGTCGCCCTCAACATCGCCATGGCCGCCCGCGCCTACGGCATGACGCCCGGCGCTGCTCTCCGTCGTCGGGCGCGACGCGGAGGGCGACGAACTCGTCGCCGCCTGCGACCGGCTCGGTCTGCTGACCGACACGCTCTACCGCTCCGAGGATCTCCCCACCGACGTCTACATGGCCATCGAAGGCGGCAACGGCCTCATCGCCGCCATCGCCGACGCACATTCGCTCGAGGCTGCGGGCGACAAGATCCTCCGCCCCCTCGACGCGCTCGATTTCACCGGCCCCATCGTCGTCGACGGCAACCTCACGCAGGACCTGCTCGGCCGCATCGCCGTCGATCCGCGCTTCGCCGGGACCGACCTGCGCATCGCCCCCGCCTCGCCGGGCAAGGCCGAACGCCTGCTGCCGTTCCTGACCCACGGCTCCGCCACGCTCTACGTCAATCTGGAGGAAGCCGGCCTGCTCCTGCACGCGCCCCAGCCCGATGCGCCGACCGCCGCGGAGGCCCTGCGCACGCGCGGGCTGCATCGCGCGCTGGTGACGAACGGCCCGCATCCCGCCGCCTGCGCGCATCCCGGCGGCCTCGTCACCAGCCAGCCGCGGGAGGTCATGGTCACCCGCGTCACCGGGGCCGGCGACACCTTCATGGCCGCCCACATCGCAGCCGAGGCCGGCGGGGCCGCGCCCGACGCCGCCCTCGCCCGCGCACTCGAAGCGGCCGCCACCTACGTCTCGGGCGATACCTACTGAGGCGTGGTGCCTCCCCGCCATCGCTTGTCCCCGGCCCGCCCGCCGCCTATGTCGGGCGGGACGCACAGCGGACCGACATCCATGCAACTCGGCGACGACCAGCCTCCGCGCGCGCCATCGCGCGGATTGATCGCCCGGATCAGGAACAACTTCCTGACCGGCCTGATCGTGATCGCGCCCATCGGGCTGACGTTCTGGCTGATCTGGTCGGTGATCGGATGGTTCGACGGCTGGGTGCTTCCGTTCATCCCGCTGGCCTACCGCCCCGACATCTGGCTCCTGCAGCGCTTCGGGTTCGACCTCGACATCCGGGGCATCGGCGTGGCCGTCTTCCTCGTCTTCACCCTGCTGACGGGGATGCTCGCCAAGGGCCTCATCGGTCGCTCCCTGCTCCGCTGGGCCGAGAACCTGGTGCAGAACCTTCCCGTCGTCCGTTCCGTCTACTCCGGGCTCAAGCAGATCGCGGAGACGATCCTCGCCCAGGATCAGAACAGCTTCGAGAAGGCCTGCCTCGTCGAGTATCCGCGCAAGGGCATCTGGGCCATCGCCTTCGTCTCGACCACCGCCAAGGGAGAGATCGCGGCGCGGGCGGCCGAACCGATGGTCTCCGTCTTCCTGCCCACCACGCCGAACCCGACCTCCGGCTTCCTCCTCTTCGTGCCGACCGAGGACGTGGTGGAACTCGAAATGTCGGTGGAGGACGCGGCCAAGCTCGTCATCTCCGCCGGCCTCGTCTACCCGGGCAGCCGCGACGAAACCGGCAAACCCGTCATCGCGGACCTTGCACCACCGGCCTAGCGTCTCGAAGGCTCTCTCATCTCACCGTCGTGAACATGCTCGAGGTGCTTCTGGACCGATTGCGGCAACGTTCCGGAATCGATCACCACCTTGCCGTCATGCGCGGATGCGATATTGCCCGGCCCGACGAAGATATCGCCGTAGCCCTCGATGGAGATGATCAGTTGCGTCGGCTCGACCTTGCGGACAGCCCCGACGCCGACCGTTCCCTCGGACACGAAGACCTCGTCGTCGATCTCGATGGTGGACAGCGGCATGGCATCCTCCGAAACTACCTTACCTTACGGCAGTTTAGCCGGTCCGTCCAGCGCTTCGACCCGAGCCGCGAAATCCTCTCCACGTCGCTCGAAGCTGTCGTACTGGTCGAAGCTCGCCGCCGCCGGGGCCAGCAGAACGGTGTCGCCCGGCTCCGCCTCCGCCGCCGCCCGCGCGACCGCTGTCCCCATGTCGCCGCAGACTTCCGTCTCCACGCCCGAGCCCAGGTCGAGCGCGAAGCCCGCCGCCTCCCGACCGATGACATAGGCCTTGGCGACATGCCCGAAATGCGGCCGAAGACCCTCCAGCCCCCCGCCCTTCTGCAACCCGCCGCAGATCCAGCGCACCCGCGGATACGCCTGCAATGCCTGGGCCGCCGCGTCGACGTTGGTCGCCTTGCTGTCGTTCACGAAGGCCACGCCGCCGCGTTCGGCGATCCGCTGGCTGCGGTGCGGCAGCCCCGGGTAGCTGCGCAGCCCCGCTTCGATCTCCCGCGGCCCCAGCCCCAGCGCGCGCGCCGCCCCCCAGGCCGCGCAGGCGTTCTGATGGTTGTGCCGCCCCGGCAGCCCCGCCACGTCGCGCAGGTCCACACTGGCGACCTGCCGCCCCTTGCGCGTCTCCGCCAGCCAGCCCCTGCGCGCCGTCACGTTCCACCCCGGCCCGTCGAGCTTGCCCGTCGCCACGCGGATCACCCGGTCGTCCACCGGGGCCTCCTGCAGCTGGTTGGCGAGGAACCGCCCCTCGTCCTCGTCGCAGCCGATCACCGCCCGGTCCGGCCCGCCTTCCGCGAAGAGCCGGCGCTTGGCCGCGAAGTACCCGCCGAAGCCCGCGTGCCGGTCCAGATGGTCGGGCGAGAGGTTGGTGAAGACGCAGACGTCCGGCGTCAGGCTGCGCGCGAGTTCCGTCTGATAGCTCGACAGCTCCAGCACCACGATCTCCTCCGCCCCGCCGAGGTCGAGGTCGAGCACGCCGCGCCCGATGTTCCCCGCCAGATGCGCGACCCGCCCGGCGCTTTCCAGCACGTGATGCAGCAGCGCGGCCGTGGTGGACTTTCCGTTCGAGCCGGTGATGCAGACGGTGCGCGGCGCGTCGTGGTCCAGCGAGCGGAAGAACAGCCCGATGTCGTTGTCCACCGCCACCCCCGCATCCCAGGCGGCCCGGATCGCCGGATGCGGTGCCGGATAGAGATGCGGGATGCCCGGCGAGGTGACGAGCGTGACCACCCCGTCGAGCGCTCCGGCCCCGGTCGGGTCGCGCAATTCGAACCCCTCCGCCACCGCCGCGTCGCGCCCCCTCGCGCCGTCGTCCCAGGCCAGCACGGTCGCTCCGCCCGCCCGGAGGCTGCGCGCGGCCGTCAGCCCCGAACGCCCGAGGCCAAGCACGGCGACCGTCGCACCTTCGTATCCGCGCACGGGGATCATGATGCGCGCCTAGCCATTCAAGCCACGAACGAAGACGGAGACGATGACCGGAAGGTTGGCAAAGGCACCCAGAATCGTCACGGTTGAGGACAGCACGGTTCCGATCCCTTCAAGTCGCGACTTGCGGGAACCGTTAAGATAAACCGACGTCTCCCAAGTATCGAAATACGCTTTCGACACAGTCACCGCATACCACGCCCGGAGATACCCAAGTAGCGCCCAGCAAATCGCTGACGTGATCGGAAGGATCGAAATGAATGCGCCTGAGTGATTGGGGACAACAGCTGCCCAACCACATGCCGCCGCCAAGACCCATAGGAAACTTGCGCGAGTGAGGCACGCTGCCGCCCCATCGAGGACCTCCGGTCCCTTGCGGGAGTGGAGTGGGCCAAGGTCATGTTCGAGACGACCCTGAACCCGTAACCTGCGACCGCGATCCCGAAGAATATGCTCAAGCCACGCGAAAACCATCACCGCACCTTCAGCGTGGCAAGTCCGACGAGCGCCAGGATCAGCGCGATGATCCAGAACCGGATCACCACCTGCGGCTCGGCCCAGCCCTTCTTCTCGAAATGGTGGTGGATCGGGGCCATCAGGAACACGCGCCTGCCGGTCGACTTGAAGTAGGCGACCTGGATGATGACCGACAGCGCCTCCACCACGAAGACCCCGCCGATCACCGCCCAGACCAGCTCGTGCTTGGTGACCACCGCGATGGTTCCGAGCGCCCCGCCGAGGGCCAGAGAGCCGGTATCGCCCATGAAGACGGCCGCCGGCGGCGCGTTGTACCACAGGAACCCGAGCCCTCCGCCGATCAGGCCGGCCGCGAAGATCAGCAGCTCCCCCGTGCCCGGCACGTAGTGCACGTCGAGGTAGTCGGTGAAGTCCACCCGGCCCACCGCGTAGGCGATCACGCCCAGCGTGCCGGCCGCGATCATCACCGGCATGATCGCCAGCCCGTCGAGACCGTCGGTCAGGTTCACCGCATTGGCCGACCCGACGACGACGATCATCACGAAAGGCACGTAGACGTAGCCCATGTTGACCAGCACGTCCTTGAAGATCGGCACGGCGAGCTGCCCCTGCAGCTCCGGCGGATGTGCCCAGACGGCGACGAGGCCGGCGACCAGCGCGATGGCGAACCCGAGCAGCAGGCGCACCCGCCCCGGCACGCCCTTGTGGTCGCCCGCGCGCACCTTGGCGTAATCGTCCACGAAGCCGATGGCTCCGAAGCTGATCGTCACGCCCAGCACCAGCCAGACATAGGCGTTGTCGAGCCGCCCGAAGAGCAGCGTGGAGACCGTGACCGCGCCCAGGATCAGCACGCCCCCCATCGTCGGCGTGCCGGCCTTGGCGAAATGCGACGCGGGCCCGTCCGTGCGGATCGGCTGACCCCGGCCCTGGCGCCTGCGCAACAGGTCGATGAGCGGGCGCCCGAACAGGAACCCGAAGACGAGTGCCACGAAGAACGCCCCCCCGGCCCGCACGGTGATGTAGCGGAACAGGTTGAAGACGTCGCCGCCATCCGAGAACGTGGTGAGCCAGTAGAGCATCGTCTTCCTATCCGTTTGCCGGCCGGGCACCGTCCGGCCCCTCGCCCAGGGCCCGTAGCCCCTCGACCAGCGTGGCCATGCTGCATCGAAAGCGAGCCTTTGACCAGCACCGCGTCGCCCGGGCCGGCCAGATCGCGCAGGGCGGGCAGGAAGGCCGCGGCATCCGCGACGTGGCGGCCGCGCCGGTCCGGCGGGAGCGCGTCGTGCAGATGGCGCATCAGCGGACCGACGGTATGGACCGTGTCGAGCGCGGTCATCGCCGGATGGTCCGCGAGGTCTGCATGCAGGTCCGGACCCGCCGGCCCGAGTTCCTTCATGTCGCCGAGCACAGCGATCCGGCGTGCGCGAGCGGGCACGTTCGTCGCCGCGAGCAGATCGAGCGCCGCGCCGACGGAGGCCGGGTTCGCGTTATAGGCGTCGTCGATGAGATCGACCGGGGCCGCATCCGGGTGCAACGTCAAGGCATGCCGACGGCCGCGCCCCTCGGGCGGGCTCCAGGTGGCCAGGGCCAGCGCCGCCCGGGCGACGTCGCCGCCGGCCGCGCGGACGCAGGCGAGGACGGCGAGCGCGTTCAGGGCGAAGTGCGCCCCCGGCGCGCCCACGCGGAACAGCAGGTCACCGACCGGCGTCTCGGCCGCGCAGGCGGTGCCGTCGGGGCCCGCCGTCAGCGAGGTCATCCGCCAGTCGCATCCCTCCCCCTCTCCGAAGGACACCGTGCCGCGGTGCGCCAGGATGTCCGACACCCCGAGGTCCGCGTTCCAGATCGCCGCGCCGTCCGGCTCCAACCCGTCGAAGATCGCCGCCTTTTCCCGCGCGATGCCGGGCAAGCCATCGTCGAAGGCTTCCAGATGGACGGCCGCCACGTTGAGCACGGCCGCGACATGGGGTCGGGCCTGCGCCGACAGCGGTGCGATCTCGCCGGGGTGGTTCATCCCGATCTCGACGACCGCGAACTCCGCATCGGCGGGGACCGACGCCAGCGTCAGCGGCACGCCCCAGTGGTTGTTGAAGCTGCGGATCGCGGCATGCGTCTTGCCCTGAACGCCCAGGCAATGACGCAGCATCTCCTTGGTCGAGGTCTTGCCGACGCTGCCGGTCACGGCGATCACCCGAGCCTTGGTCCGCGCTCGCCCCGCCCGGCCGAGCGCCTCGAGCGCCGCCTGCACGTCCGCGACCAGCAGCAGCGGCGCGTTCTCGCAACCCTCGGGCACGCGGCTCACCAACGCGGCCGCAGCACCCGCATCCAGCGCCGCGCGGACGAAACCGTGCCCGTCGCGCGCCGCGGTCAGGGCCACGAACATCTGTCCGGGCTCGATGGCCCGGCTGTCGATCCCGAAGCCGGTGACGGACCAACCGCCGATGGCCTGCCCGCCCGTCGCACCGGCAGCGTCGGAGGCCGTCCAGAGCGTCACGCGTCCCGTCCTTCGAGCGCCGCCACGCAGATCGAGGCCTGCTCCACGTCGTCGAAGGGCAGGACCATGTCGCCCACCGTCTGACCGCTCTCGTGTCCCTTGCCCATCACCAGAAGCGCATCGCCCGGCTCCAGCATCGCGACACCTTCCAGGATCGCGCGCGCCCGGTCGCCGATCTCGAGGGCCCCCGGCGCGCCTTCCATCACGGCGGCACGGATCGCGGCCGGATCCTCGGAGCGCGGGTTGTCGTCCGTCACGATCACCACGTCCGCGTGTCCGGCCGCCGCGGCTCCCATCGACGGGCGCTTCGACCGATCCCTGTCTCCGCCCGCCCCGACGATGGCGACGATGCGCCCCATGACATGCGGGCGCAGCGCGGCCAGCGCCGTCGCCACCGCATCGGGCGTGTGGGCGTAGTCGACGAAGACGGCGGCACCTCCGTCGCGCACGGCGGCGCGTTCCATCCGTCCCCGAACGCCGGTCAGCTTCGGGAGCGCCGCGAAGCAGGCCCCCGCCTCCTCCCCCGCCCCGATCACGAGCCCCGCTGCCAGCAACGCGTTGCCCGCCTGGAACCCGCCGATCAGCTCGAGCCGCACGGAATGGCCGCGCCCCTGCCAGCGGAACAGCACCTCCTGCCCCGTGGCGTCGAACCGCTGCCCCGTCAGTCGCAGACGCGCGGCCTCGGACCGGCCCACTCCGATCACCTCCTGCCCCCGCGCCTCGCAGGCCGCGGCGAGGTCCGCCCCGGCGGGATCGTCGAGGTCGATCACCGCGACGCCGTCGAGCGGCAGCAGCCGGTCGAACAGTCCGGCCTTGGCATCGCGGTAGGCTTCCATCGTGCCGTGGTAGTCCAGATGGTCCTGCGTCAGGTTCGTGAATCCGGCCGCCGCGAGCCGCACCGCCTCCAGCCGCCGCTGATCGAGCCCGTGGGACGACGCCTCCATCGCGGCATGGGTCACGCCCGCCCCGGCCATGTCGGCCAGCAGCCGGTGGAGGGTAACGGGCTCGGGCGTCGTATGCGGGGACGGCGCGTGGAAGGCCCCCTCGACCCCGGTGGTTCCGATGTTCGCGCCGGCCAGACCCAAGGCCTCCCAGATCTGCCGGGTGAAACTGGCCACGCTCGTCTTGCCGTTGGTACCCGTCACCGCAACCATCACGCCGGGCTGCGCACCCGCCATCAGGGCGGCGGCGAAGGCGAGGGCGGCGCGCGGGTCCTCCACCACGATGGCCGGCGCGCCCGGAGGCAGCATCGCGGCTCCGGCCCGGTCCGTCAGCACCGCCACCGCGCCGCGGTCCAGCGCATCCGCGGCGAAGCGCGCGCCATGGGTGGCCGTGCCGGGCAGCGCCGCGAAGAGATCGCCGGGCACCACGCGGCGGTTGTCGACCGCGAGGCCCCCGACGCGGATGTCGCCCGGCCCGGTCAGCCCCAGTTCGGAAAGTGTCTTCTGCATGTGTCCCTCGACATGGGGGAGCCCTAGCGCCTGCGCCGCGCGGCGTCCATCGCGCGCGTCATTCCAGAGCCGCCCGCGTGAGGTATGCGCCGAAATCATCCGCGCCTGGATCGAAGTCCGGGCGCATCCCGAGAAGCGGCGCGACCCGGCGCACGATCTCGGAGGCAACGGGAACGGCCGTCCAACCCGCGGTGCGGCGGGCCTCCCCGGCGGCCTCGATCTCGGGCTCGTCCAGCGTGACCACGAGCACGTACTTCGGGTCCTGAGCGGGGAACATGCCGGCGAAGGTCGTGATGGTCTTGTCGTCGTGGTAGCCGCCCCCGGGGCTGGGCTTGTCGGCCGTGCCGGTCTTGCCGCCGACCTGGTATCCTTCCACCTCCATCAGCGAGGCCGTCCCGCGCGTCACCACCTGCCGCAGCATGTGCCGTGCCTCCGCCGAGACACGGGGGCTCACGACCCGGGGGCCGCGCGTCACCGGCCCTTCGTGGGCCAGCAGCGTCGGCGCGACGCGCGTGCCGCCGTTGAGGATCGAGGCGTAGGCCGAGGCCAGATGCAGCGGCGACGCGGAGAGCCCGTGCCCGTAGCTGATCGTCATGGTGGAGATGTCGGGCCAGCGCGAAGGGACCAGCGGCCTGGCGCCCGGTGCTTCCGTCAGTTCCACCGGCGTCGCCTCGAAGAAACCCAGAGACCGCAGGAACTCCTGCTGCCGCTGCGCCCCGATGCCCAGCGCCATGCGCGCCGTGCCGATGTTCGAGGACTTCACGATCACATCCGTCACGGAGAGGCGCGGGCCGTAGTCGTGGAAGTCGCGGATGCGGAACCGCCCCTGCCGCAGGGGGCCGGACGTATCGATCATCGTGCCCGCGTTGGTCAGCCCCAGGTCGAGCGACTGCGCGGCGGCGAAGATCTTGAACGTCGAGCCCAGTTCGTACACCCCCTGCACCGCGCGGTTGAACAGCGGGTCGTCGCCCCTGTCCCCGGTCGTCAGCACCAGCGGGCGCGCGTTCGGATCGAAGTCAGGCATCGAGGCCAGCGCGACCAGCTCCCCGGTATGCGCGTCCATCAGGATCGCCGCGGCCCCCTTCGCGTTCATCAGCCTCATGCCCGAGTAGAGCACCCGCTCGACGGCCGCCTGCACCGACAGGTCGATGGAGAGCCGCAGCGGCGCACCCTCCCGGGCGGGGTCGCGCAGGTAGTCGTCGAACACCGCCTCCACGCCCGCGACGCCCTTGATCTCGGCGGCGCGGACGTCCTGCGCGCCGTAGCGGGCCCCGCCGAGGACGTGGCTGGCCAGCGGCCCGTTGGGATAGACGCGCAGCTCGCGGCGGCCGAAGAGCAGCCCCGGCTCGCCCAGGTCGTGGACCGCCTGCTGCTGCTCCGGGGAGATGTTGCCCTTGAGCCAGTAGAACTTCGATCCGGACGTGAACCGCCGCGTCCAGGTGGCGACGTCCATGTCCGGGAAGATGCCGGCCAGCCCCGCGGCCGCCTCGCCCGGATCGACCATCAGATGCGGCTGCGCATAGAGCGCCACGGCGTCGACGTTCGTGGCCAGCACGCGGCCCTCCCGGTCGGTGATGTCCGCGCGCGCCGAGACGATGCCGGCCCCGGCCAACCCCCCCGTCCGCGGCTCCCGCGCCTCGGAGGCGGAGATCGCGCCCATCTTGAAACCGATCGCCGCGAAGCCCGCGAGGAAGCAGGCCGCGGTGAACTTCAGCCGACGCTGCGAGCGCAGGCGGGTGCGTTCCGGGTTCTCGCGCGGAGCGGCGATTTCGGGCGGGCGGGGACGGGGCACCGTCGAGGCGACGGGGCGGAAGGGGTCGGTGGCGACGGGGCGTTTCTTGCGACGGAAGATCACGGCAGCTGCTCCCCATCGTCGGACAGGCGCGGCGGCGCGATCAGCCGCGCGGAGGTATCCAACCCGGTCCGGTGCGTCATCACGACAACGTCGTCCACCATCTCGCCCAGAACCACGTCCGGATCGTATACCACCGGCGGCAGTTCGGGCGGCGGCGGCGGCGCATAGCCGACCTGCTCCACCAGGGCGAAGTGATCGGGGGCGAGCGGGATCAGGCCAAGGGTCTCGAAGTTCATCTCCGCCAGCTCGTGCAGCCGGTCGGGGCGGTTGAGATAGGCCCATTCGGCGCGCAGCATCGACAGCTCCTGATGCCGGGCCCCGACCGCACGCTCCAGCCGGGCGACCTCGCGCTCGGTCTGCCGGGTCTCGTACCCCTCGCCGTAGGCCCAGTAGGCCATGGCGACGACGGCGGCGATGGAGAGGGTGTAGAGCAGGCTGCGCATCACAGCGCTCCCAGCGACACGGCCGCAGGCAGGCCGAGCGCGCGACGTTCGACGGTGCCCGCAGGCGCATCGGTGCGCCGCGCGAGCCGCAGACGGGCGGAGCGGGCGCGGGGGTTGGCGGCGACCTCGGCTGGCGTGGGGGAGATGGCCTTGTGGCGCAACTCGAAGGCGGGGGTGCGGGCGTCGCGCTCGGGCGCATGCCGGCTGCCGCCGCCGCCGGCGTCGGACCGGTCGGCGAGGAACCGCTTCACCGCGCGGTCCTCCGTCGAATGGAAGGAGACGACGGCGAGCCAGCCGCCGGGCTTCAGCGCGCGTTCGGCGGCCTGCAACCCCTCGGTCAGCTCCCCGAACTCGTCGTTCACCGCGATGCGGATCGCCTGGAAGCTGCGGGTGGCGGGGTGGCTCTGCCCCGGACGTTGGCGCGGCAGGTTCGATGAGATCGTCCCGGCCAGGTCCAGCGTCGTCTCGAACGGCGCTTCCGCACGTCGCGCGACGATGGCGCGGGCGATGCGCCGCGCCGCGCGCTCCTCGCCGTAGCGGTGCAGGATGTCGGCGAGGTCACCCTCCGCCAGCCCGTTGACCAGATCGGCCGCCGAGGGTCCGTCGCCGCCCATCCGCATGTCGAGGGGGCCGTCACGCATGAAGGAGAAGCCCCGGTCGGCCCGGTCGAGCTGCATCGAACTGACGCCGAGGTCGAGGACGACGCCGTCCACCTGCTCCCCGACCTCGTCCATCCGCGAGAAGACGTCCTGCACCAACGTGACACGTGCATCGGCCCAGTCGCGCGCCATCTCATGGGCCAGCGGATCGCGGTCGAGCCCGAAGACGCGATCCGCGCCCGCCTCCAACAGCCCGCGGGTGTAGCCGCCGGCCCCCATCGTCCCGTCCAGCCAGACGCCGCAGACCGGGGCCAGGGCCTCGATGATCGCGTCCAACAGCACGGGGACATGCGGCGCGGCGGGCTCGGGGGCGGCACCGGACGTCACGCCTCACGCCTCCGCGCGGCGCTTGCGGGGCAGCAGCGACGTGATGGGGCGACCCTCGGGCAGGTCGGCGAGGACCTGACCGAGACGGCTCGTGGCCTCCACCGGGGCGGCGGGGGAATGGATGCGGAACGTCTTGCCGCGGCCGGCGAACGTCGCCGCATCGTCGATGCCGATGCGCCCGCGCAGATCGGCGTTCATGACCAGCCGGCCGCCGTCGTCGATGCCGACGGTCTCCGCCTGGGCGTAGAAGTAGTCCTCGAGCGCGTCGCGGTGGGGGTCGCCCTCGTCCATTTCCTCGATCATCTCGCTGATCTCGGCGACGCCGTCCACGGAATAGGCGGTGAAGTAGGGGAATCGCGGGTCGCCGAAGCAGAGCACCAGCCGGGGGTTCACCCCCTCCCCGCGGTCGGGATCGCAGGCGTCGAGCACGCGACGGAAGTCGGCGGGGATGGAGACCCTGCCCTTCGCGTCCACCTTGTGGGTGCTCGTGCCTCGGAAGCGATGCTCCAAACCCGGTCCGCCTTGCCCCGACGCGATCCGCGCCGTCCTGATCCGACGCGATCGGCGCGCCTCTGCCTCTCCCCCGGAACGAAAGCGGGCGGACCGGGTCTCTGCCAAAACCCGATCCGCCCTTGGCCCTCGACATGCCTGCTCGGGCACATGTCGGGCATCCTTCGGCGCGCGGTCACATGGGGGAAACTGCCGTGCGCGTGCCGTCGGATCGTCGTCGTCAGAGCCGTCGTGGGGGGTGCCTTTTGTTACCTGCCTCTAGTTCAGGGGTATGAGATCTACGCCTCTTCCCGCCCCATGCTCCGTGCCACGTTGGTCGCATATCCCGCGAGGGCTGGGAAGCCCCAATATGCCCCGCCACGCCTCAAAGGTTATCCACAACCTGTGGCTAAACCTGTGGAAGGCGCATTTCGGCACCAGATGTTGTGGTTTGCGAAATGTTAATTGGCAGGTGTCGCAGGCGGACCGATCGGTGGCCTCGTGCAGGTCGGCAACAGATGGTGCGCGCATCGTCAGATAGGATCGAGGGCCGAGCGTGATCGGTGCGCGGGATCGGGGCGAGGGGCCGACATGTCCCGATTCGAGGCGTGCGATCCCAGGCATCGATTCTCCCGCCGCCCGGTCAGTCGACGTCGCTCGCGATCACCGTGCGCGCGAGGTCGGCGAAGGCCTCCGCCATCGGACCGTCGCCCAGCGCCACGGGTCGGCCCGCGTCTCCCGCCAGTCGGGTCTCCAGATCGAGCGGCAGCGCGCCGAGGAACGGCAGGCCGAGCCGCTTCGCTTCCATCGCCACCCCGTCGTGGCCGAAGATATGCGCCTCGTGTCCGCAGGCAGGGCAGTGGAAGGTCGACATGTTCTCGATCAGCCCCATGATCGGCGTCTTCATCGTCGCGAACATGTCGAGTGCCTTGCGTGCATCCAGCAGCGCCACGTCCTGCGGTGTCGAGACGACGATGGCCCCCGCCACCACGGCCTTGGTGCAGAGCGTCAACTGCACGTCGCCGGTACCGGGCGGCAGGTCCACGATCAACTCGTCGAGCGTGCCGTCGTGATGATCCCAGACGACCTGCCCCATCATCTGCTGCAGCGCGCCCATCAGCATCGGCCCGCGCCAGACGACGGCCTTGTCCTCCGCGATCATCAGTCCGATCGACATGAGCGTGACGCCGTGGGCCCGCAGCGGAATGATGGACTTGCCGTCGGGCGAGGCGGGCCGCTTCGTCGCCCCCATCATGCGCGGCTGACTCGGCCCGTGTATGTCCGCATCCAGCAGCCCGACCTTGCGACCCTGCCGGGCGAGCGCCACGGCGAGGTTGGAGCTGACGGTGGACTTGCCGACACCGCCCTTGCCGCTGGCGACCGCGATCACGCGGCGCACGCCGGGGATGCGCATCGGTCCGTCCTGCGGCTTCGGGTGGCCCCCGATCTTGAGCGACGGCGGGGCCTTCTCCGCCGTCGGCGCGGTCAGCACCGCCTGCACCCGACCGGCCCCGGGCAGGGCGGCGACGGCGCGTTCGGCCGCCACGCGCAGCGGCTCGGACACCTGTGCCGCCTCCGCGGAGGGCAGCTCGATCACGAAGCGTACCGCATCGCCGTCCACCAGCAGCGCGCGGATCATGTCGCGGGCGATCAGATCGCCGCCGCCGGGCACCTCGATCTCGGAGAGCGCGCGGGTGACGTCGTCACGGGTCAGGGGCATGGGGTTCCTTTCGGTTGGGCCGAGTGGTGGGCCGCGGGACGCGCGATGGCAAGACCAGCCAGAGCGCCATCGCCCCGCCGGCGAGTCCGGCCCAGAGCAACACCTCCATGATGCCGAACGCCCCCGCGAGCAGACCCAGCGCGCCGGAGCCGACGGCGACCGCGCCGATGCCCACCACCACCCAGAGCGACATGACGCGACCGCGCAACGCGTCCGGCAGATCCTCCTGCACCGCGGCCTGCAACCCGACGCCGCAGAAGGTCGAGGCGAAGCCGGCGACGGCCGTCAATGCCAGAGCGGCCCACCACCCGTTCGACGATCCCAGCGCCGCAAGCGATAGCATGCCGCCCACGAGGACGGCGCGGGTGATCCACGCAATGCCCCCCTGCCCTGCGCCCGCGGCCTTGGAGAGGGCGGCGAGCACCGCCCCCGCACCGGCGGCCGCCGTCAGCAGGCCCAGACCCTCGGCCCCCCGGTCGTGGATGCCTTCCGCGACGACGGGCAGCAGCTCCAGGTAGCCGCGCACGAAGATGGCGATCGCGAAGGTGAGCAGCATCGCCTGCCGCGCGATGGGCGTTCGCGCCAGATACCGCAGCCCCTCGCCGATGCCGTGCAGAACCGATGTCCGCGCCGCCGCAGGAAGGTCTCGTGGCTCCATCCAGCGAACGGCGACCAGCATCGGCAGATAGAGCGCGGCCGAGATCCAGAGCGTCGCCACCGGGCCGAAGGCTGCGATTGCCAGTCCGGTGAGCATTGGCCCCGTCATCCGGCCGAGGTTGAAGTTGAGCGCGGTGAGGGCGACGACGTTCGAGACATCCGCGCGGGGGACCAGCCGAGGGGCGAGCGACATGCGGACGGGATGATGCGCCGCCGTGACGAGCCCGATGGCGAGGGCGAGCACGATCAGCCCGCCACGGCCCAGTCCGGGGCCGCCCGCCACGAGGGCGGCGATCACGAGCATCGCGCACATCGCGCCGGAGGTGACCTGAATCGCGCGACGGATGTCGGCGCGGTCCACGAGCACGCCGAAAACGGGACCGGCGAAGATCGACGGCGCGAGGCTCAGGGCGGCGACAAGACCGACGAAGGCGGCGGAGCCGGATGCCTCCCACGCAAGCCAACCGATGGTGACCCGCTGGGCCCAGAGCGCCTGCACCAGGGGAATGGCGGCGAAGAAGTAGGCGCGGAAGCCGGTGTGTCGAAGGGCGCTCATGGGGCGGGACCATCGGACTGCAAACCCCGCCCAACGCGCGAGCGGGCGATTTCGCCATGCAGATGCTGCATAGCGGCATTGAGCCCCGCGGGGATTGTGCAGGTGCGGCGGTAGCGCCATCTGTTGGACACGGAAACGAGACGCCGACCGGCAATGGGGCCGGGACGCAACCGGGGCGAGAAACGCCTCACCTTCGAGGAATGTACCATGACCATCACCACCTACGGCAATTCGGCCGCTGCCTCCAACACCCTGCGCGACCGGATCGCCGCACGCATCCGCGCCGCGCGTCTCCAGCACGGCAAGTGGCGCACCTACCGTCGCACGCTCGAGGAGCTGTCCGCCCTGTCGGACCGCGATCTGGCCGACCTGGGCCTGGCCCGCGGCATGATCCGCACCGTGGCCATCGAGGCGGCCTACGGCAAGTAAGAGATACCCGGTGTCGCCGATCCTCCCTTGAGGCGGCACCGGGGGACGCGACGGCGATCTCGCCTCCCCGAGACTGCTGTCGCGCGAATACCGGCCCTTCCCTCCCTTGGGCCGGGATCGCGACCCGACCCCTCTCCTCCCTTGGGGAACGGTCGCATGCGAAGGAACCGGCGGTGTCCGATCCTCCCTTGAGGACACCGTCGGGGCCTTCCTCGACATTACCGGAACCCGAAGCGCGCCGCGCAGGGTTCGACATCAATTCGACGACGGATCGTCTCCTCCCCCTGAGATCCGGCCGTCGATACGGCGAAGGCCCGCCCTCCCTCGGGTCCCGCCACAGGCTGGACGCCGCGGTACCCCTCCTCCCTGGGGTATCGCGGCGTCTTCGCGTTCGTCGGTCCGTCTCAGAACGGCCCCACCTTCAGAACGGAACGTCGCCCGCCTGCTCCGCCGGGACGAGGAAGCGGCCGACGATCTTCTTGGTGCCCGCCTTCTCGAAGGTGACGTCGAGCTTGTCGCCCTCGATCCCCTCCACCAACCCGTAGCCGAACTTGGTGTGGAATACCCGGTCCCCTTGGGAAAAGGCGGAGATGGCCGTCGCGTTGATCGTCAGGTTCTTGGCCTCCGACGGCTGCGAGAGGGGACGCGTCGCCTTCGCCTGCAGCCGCCGCCAGCCAGGCGAGTTGTAGACGTCGGCCTTCGCGGCCTTCTCCGGCATGTCGGACTCCACCCCACCCGACATCGCCGCCTGCTGCGCCGCCGCCATGCCCGTGGCTCCGAACCCGCCGCCGTAGAGGCCGGGCGGCGTCAGCACTTCGACGTGGTCGGCGGGCAACTCGTCGATGAAGCGGCTCGGCATCGCGCTCTGCCACTGCCCGTAGACCCGGCGGTTGGCGGCGAAGCTGACGGTGCAGATGCGTTCGGCGCGGGTGATCCCGACGTAGGCGAGCCGGCGCTCCTCCTCCAGCCCCTTCACGCCGCTCTCGTCCATGCTGCGCTGCGACGGAAAGAGCCCGTCTTCCCAGCCCGGAAGGAAGACGACCGGAAACTCCAGCCCCTTGGCCCCGTGCAGCGTCATGAGTGTGATCTGCGGCTCCCTCTCGTCACCGGATTCGTTGTCCATGATGAGCGAGACGTGCTCGAGGAAGCCCTGCAGGTTCTCGAATCCCTCAAGCGCCTTGACGAGTTCCTTGAGATTCTCCAGCCGCCCGGGAGCCTCGGGCGTCTTCTCGTTCTGCCAGAATCCGGTGTAGCCGCTCTCGTCCAGGATCTCCTCGGCCAGGTGGATGTGGTCGCGCCCGTCGCGCAGTTCCGCCGACCAGCGGTCGAACCCGTCGCAGAGCTCCTTGAGCGCGATGCCGCCCTTGCCGCCGATGGTCCTGGTGCGCACGCAGAGCTTCGCGCCCTCCAGCAGGGAGACGCCGTTGGCGCGGGCCATGCGCTGGATCGTCTGTTGCGCCTTGTCGCCCAGGCCCCGCTTCGGCGTGTTCACGATCCGCTCGAAGGCGAGGTCGTCGTCGGGGGAGACTGTCACACGGAAGTAGGCCATCGCGTCGCGGATCTCGAGCCGTTCGTAGAAGCGCGGGCCCCCGATCACGCGGTAGGGGAGCCCGATGGTCAGGAACCGGTCCTCGAAGGCGCGCATCTGGTGCGAGGCGCGCAGCAGGATCGCCATGTCGTCGAGCGAGAACGGGTCCAGCCCGCGGGTGCCGCGCTGCAGGCTCTCCGCATCCTCGCCGATCCACCGGGCCTCCTCGTCCCCGTCCCAATGGCCGATGAGCCGGACCTTCTCGCCCTCCTCCAGATCGGTCAAGAGCGTCTTGCCCAGGCGCCCCTTATTGCCCGCGATCACGGCGGAGGCGGCGGCGAGGATGTGCGGCGTCGAACGGTAGTTCTGCTCCAGCCGGATGACTTCCGCGCCCTTCGAAATCCTTCTCGAAGCGCAGGATGTTGCCCACCTCGGCCCCGCGCCAGCCGTAGATCGACTGGTCGTCGTCGCCGACGCAGCAGATGTTGCGGTGCCCCCCGGCGAGCAGGCGAAGCCAGAGATACTGCGCGACGTTGGTGTCCTGATACTCGTCCACGAGGATGTAGCGGAACCAGCGGCGGTATTTGTCGAGGATGTCGTCGTGCCCCTGGAAGATGCCGATGACGTGCAGCAGCAGGTCGCCGAAATCGACCGCGTTCAGCGTCAGCAGCCGGTCCTGATACTGCCGGTAGAGTGCCACGCCTTGGCCGTCGAACGCCGGTGCCTCGGCGACCGGGACCTTCTCGGGCGTCCAGCCGCGGTTCTTCCACTGGTCGATGATCCCGCCGAGCATCCGCGGCGGCCATTTCTTCTCGTCGATGTTCGCGGCGAGGATGAGCTGCTTGAGAAGCCGGTTCTGGTCGTCCGTATCGAGGATCGTGAAGTTCGACTTCAGATGCAGGTCGCGGGCAGCGTCACCCGCCCCGACCGTGCGCCCGACGAGTTCGGCATGACGTCGCAGGAGCTTGACGCAGACGGAGTGGAAGGTGCCGAGCCAGGGCATCCCCTCCGCCACCTCCCCCATCATCGCGCCCACGCGCAGCCGCATCTCGCGGGCGGCCTTGTTGGTAAAGGTGACGGCGAGGATCTCGTTCGGACGCGCCTTTCCCTGCGCCATCAGATGCGCGATCCGCGCGGTCAGGGCCCGGGTCTTGCCGGTGCCGGCCCCCGCGAGCATCAGGACCGGCCCGTCGAGCGTGTGCACCGCCTTGAGCTGCGCGGGGTTCAGCCCGTCGAGATAGGGCGAGGGCCGGGCGGCCATGGCGCGGGACGAGAGGCTTGCCGCCTCCATCGCGTCGGAATCGTCGAAATCCATCATGCGGTAGGGGATAGAGTGCCGAAGCGCCGAGGGGAAGCCCGTGTTCCCGATGCGTTCCGCGAGCGTCACGGCCAAGAAGAAGGGCGGAGCCGCATCGCGACCCCGCCCCTTCGGCGTACATGGAGACTGGCTCAGCCGTCCATGTCCATCCGATCCTCGTCATAACGGGTGTACTCGTCGGCGTTCACCATGCCGTCGCGGTCCCGGTCGTAGCGGCCGAACTCGCCGGCGCGGAACTCCTCTTCCGAGACGTCGCCGCTCTGGTCGGTATCGTAGGACAGGAAGCGCTGGCCGCCATCGGCTTCGCCGAACTCCATGTCGTTGAGCATCGAGTCTCCATCGGTGTCGTAGTCGCCCATCATCTGGGCGACGGCGGGCGTCGCGGCCAGGAATGCGGCGGCGATGATTGCGATATGCTTGGTCATGAGTGTCTCCTCCTCGTTTGCAGGTCGTGGGAGGTGAACCGTTCCAGCCCGTCCGGGTTCCGACGAAACATCATCTTTTCAATGGCCTCCCCCCTGCTCACGTCGTCCCGGATCCGCCGGGGACGGCGTCATCGTCCAGTTGCCGCGCCGCGGCGGAGCCGCTACCACGGGGCAGCGAAATCCTTCGGGGGACATGATGGCCGACTTCGAGAAGATCCTGATCGCCAACCGCGGGGAGATCGCCATCCGGGTGATGCGCGCCGCCAACGAGATGGGCAAGAAGACGGTCGCGGTCTATGCCGAGGAGGACAAGCTGGGCCTGCACCGGTTCAAGGCGGACGAGGCCTATCGTATCGGCGAAGGGATGGGGCCGGTCGCGGCGTATCTCTCGATCGAGG
Organism: uncultured Alphaproteobacteria bacterium; assembly: GCA_963757495.1. Taxonomy (GTDB): domain Bacteria; phylum Pseudomonadota; class Alphaproteobacteria; order Rhodobacterales; family Rhodobacteraceae; genus Jannaschia. The sequence goes on along the minus strand of CAVWRZ010000015.1, from coordinate 65,702 downwards.
AGGTGATCCGCGTGGCGAAGGCCAGCGGGGCCGACGCGATCCATCCCGGCTACGGCCTGCTGTCGGAGAACCCCGACTTCGTCGACGCCTGCACCGCCGCCGGTATCGCCTTCATCGGGCCGCGGGCGGAGACGATGCGCAGCCTCGGCGACAAGGCCAGCGCGCGGCAGGTGGCGATCGCGGCGGGCGTGCCGGTGATCCCCGCGACGGAGGTGCTGGGCGACGACATGGCGCTCGTCCGCGAACAGGCGGCGGAAGTCGGCTACCCGCTGATGCTCAAGGCCAGCTGGGGCGGCGGCGGCCGCGGGATGCGCGCGATCCACTCCGAGGGCGAGTTGGAGGAAAAGGTGCTGGAGGGCCGGCGCGAGGCGGAGGCGGCGTTCGGCAACGACGCCGGCTATCTGGAGAAGCTGATCCAGCGCGCCCGCCACGTCGAGGTGCAGATCCTGGGCGACAGTCAGGGCAACATCTACCATCTCTACGAGCGCGACTGCTCGGTGCAGCGCCGCAATCAGAAGGTCGTGGAGCGGGCACCGGCCCCCTATCTGTCGGAGACGCAGCGCGATCACATCTGCGCCCTCGGCAAGAAGATCTGCGCCCATGTCGGCTACGAATGCGCGGGCACGGTCGAGTTCCTGATGGATATGGACTCGGGCGAGTTCTTCTTCATCGAGGTCAACCCCCGCGTGCAGGTCGAGCATACCGTGACCGAGGAGGTCACAGGAATAGACATCGTGCGCGCGCAGATCCTGATCGCGGAGGGCAAGTCGCTGACGGAGGCCACCGGCATCGCGTCGCAATACGACGTGACGCTGGACGGGCACGCGGTGCAGTGCCGGGTCACGACGGAGGACCCGCAGAACAATTTCATCCCCGACTACGGCCGGATCACCACCTATCGCTCGGCCACCGGCATGGGCATCCGTCTCGACGGCGGCACGGCCTATTCGGGTGCCGTCATCACGCGCTACTACGACTCGCTGCTCGAGAAGGTCACCGCCTGGGCTCCGACGCCGGAGGCCGCGATCAAGCGGATGGACCGCGCGCTCCGCGAGTTCCGCATCCGCGGGGTAAGCACGAACATCCCCTTCGTCGTGAACCTGCTGCAGCATCCCAAGTTCACCTCCTACGACTATTCGACCACCTTCATCGACGACACGCCGGAGCTCTTCGACTTCAAGGTGCAGCGCGACCGTGCGACGAAGATCCTGACCTACATCTCCGACATCTCGGTGAACGGACACCCGGAGACGGCGGGCCGCCCCCGCCCCGCCGACGACATCCGCACCCCCCGCGTGCCGGACCGCATGGGCGACACGGTGCCGGAGGGCACCCGGCAGATCCTGGAGCGCGACGGGCCGAAGGGGCTGGCCGACTGGATGCTGTCGCGCGACCGGCTGCTGCTGACGGACACGACGATGCGCGACGGGCATCAGTCGCTGCTGGCGACCCGGATGCGGTCGATCGACATGGTGCGCGCGGCCCCGGCCTACGCCACGAACCTGCCGGACCTGCTGTCGGTGGAATGCTGGGGCGGGGCGACGTTCGACGTGGCCTATCGCTTCCTGCAGGAATGCCCGTGGCAGCGGCTCCGCGACCTGCGCGCCGCGATGCCCAACATCTGCACGCAGATGCTGCTGCGCGCATCCAACGGCGTGGGCTACACCAACTATCCCGACAACGTGGTGCAGAGCTTCGTCACCCAGGCGGCGGAGACGGGCGTGGACATCTTCCGCGTCTTCGACAGCCTCAACTGGGTCGAGAACATGCGCGTCGCGATGGACGCGGTGATCGAGACGGGGCGCGTCTGCGAGGGCACGGTCTGCTACACCGGCGACATCCTCGACCCCGCGCGCGCGAAATACGACCTGAAGTACTACGTCGGCATGGCGAAATCCCTGGAGGCCGCCGGTGCGCATGTTCTCGGGCTCAAGGACATGGCGGGGCTGCTGAAGCCCGCCGCCGCGCGCGTTCTGGTCCGCGCGCTCAAGGAGGAGGTCGGCATCCCCGTCCACTTCCACACCCACGACACGGCCGGCATCGCCTGCGCCACGATCCTGGCGGCGACCGAGGCCGGGGTGGATGCGGCGGACGTGGCGATGGACGCCTTCTCGGGCAACACCTCGCAGGCCACCTTCGGCACGATCCTCGCCGCGCTGAAGGACGACCCGCGGGACCCGGGGCTCGATGCCACCGCGGTGCGCCACATGTCCGACTACTGGGAGGCGGTGCGCGGACAGTATCTGGCGTTCGAGAGCGGGATGCAGGCCCCCTCGTCGGAGGTCTACCTCCACGAGATGCCGGGCGGGCAGTTCACCAACCTCAAGTCGCAGGCCCGGTCCATGGGGCTGGAGGAGCGCTGGCACGAGGTCGCGCAGATGTACGCCGACGTGAACGTCATGTTCGGCGACATCGTCAAGGTCACGCCCTCGTCCAAGGTCGTGGGCGACATGGCGTCTGATGATGGTGGGACAGGGCCTGACCGTGGCGCAGGTGGAGGATCCGGGGATGGAGATCAGCTTTCCGGAGTCGGTGATCGACATGATGCGCGGCAACCTCGGCCAACCCCCCGGCGGTTGGCCGAAGGCGTTGCAGAAGAAGATCCTCAAGGGCGAGACGCCGTCGACCGAGCGGCCGGGCAAGCATCTGGAGCCCGTCGACCTCGAGGCGGTGCGCACCGAATTGGCCGCCAGGCTCGACCGGGAAATCGACGACGAGGATCTGAACGGCTACCTCATGTATCCGAAGGTCTTCACCGACTACGCGGAGCGACATGCCCTCTACGGCCCCGTGCGTGCCCTGCCGACGCCGGTGTTCTTCTACGGCATGGAGCCGGGCGACGAGACCCATGCGGAGATCGACCCCGGCAAGACGCTGGAGATCCGCATGGTCGCCCGCGGCGAGACGAACGACGACGGCGAGGTCCGCGTGTTCTTCGAGCTCAACGGCCAGCCGCGCACCATCCGCATCACCGACCGCCGCGTCGTCGCCACCAGTGCGAAACGCCCGAAGGCCGAGGCTGGGAACGCGGACCACGTCGGCGCGCCGATGCCCGGCGTCGTTGCCGGAGTGGCGGTGGCGGTGGGCGCGTCGGTGAAGAAGGGCGACCTGCTGCTGACGATCGAGGCGATGAAGATGGAGACCGGGCTGCACGCCGACCGGGACGCGACCGTGGCGGCGCTGCACGTGGCTTCGGGGGCGCAGATCGACGCGAAGGACCTGCTGGTGGAACTATCCTAAGATGAGGGGACTTTCTCGGTGGCCCCGCTTTTCCGCTTGCAGGCGACCCGCCCGTTTCATAGACCGCCGCTACCGAAACGGCGCGGGCGTAGCTCAGGGGTAGAGCATAACCTTGCCAAGGTTAGGGTCGGGCGTTCGAATCGCCTCGCCCGCTCCATTTCGGTCCGAACCGACCTCCGGCCCTCGCGGGTGCGGGGGTTTTTTCGTCGGCGCACCGCCCTTTCGCGGACGGCCCCGGCGGGGTAGGAGGCGACCGACGCCCCCACCCGGAGACGCGCGATGCGCCAGGCCACCATCACCCGCCGGACCGCCGAGACCGACATTTCCGTCACGCTCGACCTCGACGGGACCGGCACCTACGACAATGCGACCGGCGTGGGCTTCTTCGACCACATGCTCGATCAGCTGGCGCGCCACGCCCTCATCGACCTGACCGTCCGCTGCGCCGGCGACACCCACATCGACGATCACCACACCGTCGAGGATGTGGGCATCGCCATCGGGCAGGCGCTGACGCAGGCCATGGGCGACAAGCGCGGCATCCGGCGCTACGGCGATTGCCAGTTGGCAATGGACGATGCGCTGGTGCGGGCGGCGCTCGATCTTTCGGGGCGGCCGTATCTGGCATGGGACGTCGCGATGACCGCGCCGCAGATCAAGGGGTTCGACACGGAGCTGGTCCGCGAATTCTTCCAGGCCGTCGCGACCCATGGCGGCATCACGCTGCACATGGACGGGCTGCGCGGCGTGAATTCGCACCATATCGTCGAGGCGGCGTTCAAGGCCTTCGCGCGGGCGCTGCGCGTGGCGCTGGAGACGGACCCGCGGCACGCGGACGCGATTCCGTCGACCAAGGGATCGCTGTAGCCATGCTGACGGTCCTCGTCGACTACGACAGCGGCAATCTGCATTCCGCGCGCAAGGCGTTCGAGCGGATGGCGCGGGACGTCGACGCGGGAGAGGTGCGCGTCTCGCAGCGCCCCGAGGACATCGCGCGCGCCGACCGGATCGTGCTGCCGGGCGATGGCGCGTTCCCGGCCTGCCGCCGGGGATTGCGGGGCCTCGACGGGCTGGAGGAGGCCCTGCTGGACGCCGTCGGTCCGCGCGCCGTGCCGTTCCTCGGCATCTGCGTCGGAATGCAGATGCTCGCGACCGTCGGCCGGGAGTACGAGGAGGTGCCTGGGTTCGACCTGATCGGCGGGGCGATCGAACGGATCGCGCCCGGCGATGCGACGCTCAAGGTGCCGCACATGGGCTGGAACGATCTGGTGCTGACGCGGGCGCATCCGGTGCTGGACGGGCTGGCGACCGGGGACCATGCCTATTTCGTCCATTCCTACCAGATGGCGGTGGACGACGCTGCGGACCGGCTGGCGCATGTCGACTACGGTGGCGACCGTCACCGCCATCGTGGCGAAGGACAATGTCGTCGGCACGCAGTTCCACCCCGAGAAGAGCCAGACGACCGGCCTGCGGCTGATCGCGAATTTCCTGCGCTGGACGCCCTAGGGGTCGGCCCGCACGCGGCGGGCCGGACCCCGCTCTACTGGATCTTGACCCAGTTCTGGCGCGCGCAGATCAACCCGCCGGCCACGCAGCCGCGCAGTGCCATCTGGTCGCCGGCGAGGTCGATCTTCCCGCGGTAGACCTTGTCGTTCGAAGGCCGCCAGACCTGCCCCTCGTAGGCCCCGCCGCCCTGGGCCGCCATGTCGCGGACGATCTGCTTGCCGAGGTTCGGAGAGGCGTATTCGCCGGCGGTGTTGAACGTCCGGCTGATGGTGCCGCAGTAGTTCGCCCCGCAGGGCGCGATGATGACATGCGCGAAGGAGCCGTCGTCGACCTCCGTCTGCCAGAGCCCCTCGATCGGATCGGCGGATGCCATGCCGGCCAGCCCGAGGCCGGCGACGAGAGTCAGAAGCGTGCGTTTCATGTGGTGTCCTCCCAGAGACTGCGCGGAACTTCTTCGCATGGTGCGCACCGTGGCAACAGTGACGTTTCGGCACGGGCTTGCCCCCCCTGCCCCGATTGCGCATCACGCGGCGACCAGCCCCGGAGCCCAGCCATGATACTCTACCCCGCCATCGACCTGAAGGACGGCCAGGCCGTCCGCCTGCTGCACGGGGAGATGGCCTCGGCGACCGTGTTCAACGACGACCCGGCGGCGCAGGCGCGCAGCTTCGAGGACGCGGGGTGCGAATGGGTGCATCTGGTCGACCTGAACGGAGCCTTCGCAGGCGCGCCGGTCAACGCCACGGCGGTGGAGGCGATCTTGGCGGCGGTCACGGTCCCCTGCCAGCTCGGAGGCGGTATCCGGGACATGGCGACCATCGAGCGCTGGCTGGCGAGGGGGCTGGCGCGGGTGATCCTCGGCACGGTCGCGGTGGAGGAGCCGGAACTGGTGCGGCAGGCGGCGCGCGCCTTCCCCGGCCGGGTCGCCGTCGGGATCGATGCGCGAGGGGGGCGCGTCGCGACGCGCGGCTGGGCGGAGGAGACGGACATCACCGCGACCGACCTTGCCCGCCGGTTCGAGGACGCGGGCGTGGCGGCCATCGTCTATACCGACATCGACCGCGACGGCGCGATGGGCGGGCCGAACGTGGCTGCGACGGATGCGCTGGCGCGGGCGGTGAACGTGCCGGTGATCGCGAGCGGGGGGGTCTCCTCGCTGGGCGACCTGCTGGCGTTGAAGGCGCAGGGCACCATTGCAGGGGCGATCTCGGGACGCGCCCTCTACGATGGCGCGATCGACCTCGGCGCGGCGCTCGCGGCGCTGAAGGGCTGAGGCTACTGCCCCACTTGCGCCGTCGGGTTCCGCAGGGCGCCGGCTGCCATCTTCACCCGCACGGTGCCTGCATCACTGTCGTGCCCGAGCACCCGCAGCGGCAGGATCAGCCCAGAGTGCGAGTCCTGTCAGAGGATCGGCGTCCCGATCTTCGGGTTGCCGACGACCGGGAGCTGCGCCTTCGGAAGCTCCATGACGACGCTCGCGGCCCCTGCGGCCTGATCGATGCGTGCCGTCACCGTCGCCTCTGCGCCCTCCACCGCTGACGACGAGGGCATCTATCGTATCGGTCACCGAATGGGGCCAGGCGAGGGTCTCGGCGGAGGCGGACATGGCGAGCGGAAGGGCGGTCGCGGCGGCGGTCAGGGTGCGGAACGTGGAGGCCTCCGAATGTCGGCTTGCCGCAGGGATGGCACATCCCGCGGCCACGTCATACCACCGCCGCACCAACCCGCCGAGCTTGCCACGGGGCGCGATCCCGGCCAAACCGCGCCCATGCTCAAGACCCGCATCATCCCCTGCCTCGACGTGGCCGACGGACGCGTGGTGAAGGGCGTGAACTTCATCGACCTCGTGGACGCCGGCGACCCGGTGGAGTCCGCGCGGGCCTATGACGCGGCGGGGGCGGACGAGCTCTGCTTCCTCGACATCCACGCGACGCACGAGAACCGCGGCACGATGTACGACCTCGCCACCCGCACGGCGGAGGCCTGCTTCATGCCGCTCACCATCGGGGGCGGAGTCCGCACGGTGGACGACGTGCGCGACCTGCTGCTGGCGGGGGCCGACAAGGTCTCGTTCAACTCCGCCGCCGTCGCCGACCCGGACGTGCTGGCGCGCGCGGCGGACAGGTTCGGATCGCAGTGCATCGTCTGCGCCATCGACGCGAAGACCGTGGCCCCCGGTCGGTGGGAGATCTTCACGCACGGCGGACGCAGGCCCACGGGCATCGACGCGGTGGCCTTCGCGCGCACGGCGGCGGAGCGCGGGGCCGGGGAGATCCTGCTGACGTCGATGGACCGGGACGGGACGAAGGCTGGGTTCAACCTGCCCCTCACCCGCGCGGTGTCGGACGCGGTGCGCATTCCGGTGATCGCATCGGGCGGGGTCGGGACGCTCGATCATCTGGTGGAGGGGGTGACGGAGGGCGGGGCGTCCGCCGTGCTGGCCGCGTCGATCTTCCATTTCGGCACCTTCACCATCGCCGAGGCGAAGGCGCACATGGCCGCCGCCGGCGTGCCCGTCCGGTTGGAGTGACAACGATGAGCCATCCCCTCGACCGGCTTTGGCAGACCGTGGAGGACCGGCGCGGAGCCGATCCGGAGACGAGCTGGACGGCGAGGCTGCTCGCCGCGGGGCCGGAGAAATGTGCGGAGAAGTTCGGCGAGGAGGCCATCGAGGCGCTGATCGAGGCCGTGCGCGGCGACCGCGACGCGCTGGTGCGCGAAGGGGCGGACGTGCTGTACCATTTCTGCATCATGCTGGCCGCGCGGGATGTGACGCTGGACCAGGTGCTCGCGGAACTTGAGCGGCGCGGCGGAACCTCGGGCCTGGTGGAGAAAGCGGCGCGCGAGGGTCCGGGTGCCTGACTTTCCCGGACCGGAAGATCGAACGTAAACAGGGCGGTCCCGGCGATATGGAACCGCCGCACCGCCCTGCGTGTTTCGATGATGACCAACCTGCAAACCGGTCACCGCCGCAACATCTCGGAGATTAGGATGAATTCCAGCACAACGTCCACCGCCTTCGCCGCGCTGCTCGCCGCGACCCTCTCGACGGGGGCCGCATTCGGGCAGGACAGCACCGACGTCACGGTGGAGATGTTCGGGAATGCCACGCTCTACGTCGCGAGCACCGAGGCATCCGTGGACGCGGAGTTGATCGAGGTCGGGGACGTCGAAGGGCTGATCTACGACGATGCCGGGGAGATGACCGCGGTGCTCGTCGATATCGGTCCACTCTACGAGACCGAGGCCCGCGCCGTCGCCGTCGACATCGACCGGCTCTATCCGATCGGGGAGGACGGCGAGGAGGACAGTTTCGATTTCCGCGTCGATGACACGATGGAGGGTCTGTCGCAGTACGTGCCCTATTCCGGTGCCTTCGTCGTGCCCGAGCGGATCGCACGCACGGCCGACGTCGAGGTCCAGGGTACCGGCCTGACGACCCAGTCGGGAGCCGGCAACGTAACGTCGGAAACCATCGGCAAGGACCTGACCGATGCGCGCGAGCCGATCGGAGGAGACTTCGACGTGCAGGAAGAAATCGTCGAGCCGGACATCCTCCTCAACGACGACTGACCTCGCCAGCGGAGACTTGACGCTCGACCCGCCGTTTCGCCGACGGCGGGTTTCGCGTGTCAGAGCTTCGAACTGATGATACCGGTGGCGAAGCCTCCCATCCGCAACTCGCCGAACAGCCGCTGATATTCGATCTTGGGGCAGCGGTCCTGAACGAAGGGGACGTTCGCGGCGGCGCAGAGTTCCGCTGCCTCGGGACTGACGATGCCGACCTGCAGCCAGACGCAGGCGAGACCGGGAAAGACGGCAAGTGCCTCCTCCACGATGGCGGGCACAGCCTCCGGACGGCGGAAGACGTCCAACACATCCACGGGCTCCGCGACGTCCGAAAGTCGGGCCACGACGCCCGCGCCGAACAGTTCCGTTCCGGCGTGCGCGGGGTTCACCGGGATGATCCGGAAACCGCGCGTCGCGAGGTAGCGAGCGACGAAGTGGCTGGGCCGGATCGGGTTCGGTGAGATGCCGACGCAGGCGAAGCTGCGCGGTGCCGTCAGGATGCGGCGGAGGAAGGCGTCCGTGGGGGGAGCGGTCATTCGGAGAGCTGACGACAAAAAAAGGCCCGCGACAAGCACGGGCCCGGAGGTGTGGAACGAGGGACAGTGATGGGACGTCGGGAGTTCCGGGTCCGACGCCTTCAGACGAAAGGGTAACACGCGATCCGGAAATCGGTTCCCGCCCCGACGATTATTCTTGCAACCGCCGATCCCGGCCGGCCGGGAGCCTCAGATTCTCGCAACGTCCGATCCGTCAGGAGCCGGGACCCCGCCCGACGGAGAGGGCGTAGAGCCCGACGGCGGCCGCATTCGAGACGTTCAGCGAGCCGAAGGCCCCGGCAGGGTCGATCCGCACCAGCCTGTCGCAGAGCGATCGCGTCCGATCCCGCAGCCCCGGCCCCTCCGCCCCCAGAACGATGGCGACGGGCCTGTCCCTCAACGCGTCGGCACCCTCCGCCAGCGTCTGCGTTCCTGTCTCGTCCAGCCCGACGAGGACGTAGCCAAGCGCCTGCAGCTTCTCCATCGCGTCACCGAGATTGCCGACCCGCAGATAGGGCTGACGCTCCAGCGCGCCGGACGCGGTCTTGGCGAGCGCGCCGGTCTCGGGCGCTGCATGGCGCGAGGGGGCGACGACGGCGCGGGCCCCGAAGACTTCCGCGCTGCGCAGGACGGCACCGACGTTGTGCGGGTCCGTCACCCGGTCGAGCAGCACGAGGAGCGGGGCGTGCCCCTGTCCCGGGCGGGCAACATCCTCCAGCCGGCCCCAGTCGAGCGGCTTCACCTCCAGCGCCGCGCCCTGATGCACGGAACCGGGATCGAGCGGCGCGGGGAACCTGCGCGGATCGGCGATCTCGGGTTCCATGCCCGACGCACCCACGACGCCTCCCAGCCGATCCGCGGCGTTGCGCGTCAGCACCAGCCGCAGCCGCTCGCGCAACGGGTTGGAGAGCGCGTCGCGCACCGCGTGCAGCCCGAAGAGCCAGACGGTCGCACTGGCCGAGGCGCGCCGGTCCTGCTCCTTCTGGATGACCCACTTGGGCTTCTCTGCCATGGCGTTTTACCTCTTTGGACGGGGCCTTATCGCGCGGCGATGGGGTCGCCACAACACTGCTTGACCCCACCGGGGGGCCCGGCTATCCCCGCCGCCAGTGGGCGACAGGCCGCAAGGTGTGGCAGGGGACTGTAACTCCCTCGAGGCGACTCACGCCTGGTTCGATTCCAGGGTCGCCCACCAATCTCCAAGGTCGTAGCGAGATTTCTGCGTCAGGTCGAAGGCTGCGCCACCGCATCCGTCCGGCGGGGCGACTTCTCGGGGACGAACCCCTCCGCGTCGCCCAGGATGAGGCCGAACTTGCGCATTCCGGGGATCGCGTCGCAGACGACCTTCAGCACGATCAGCAGCGGCACGGCCACGACCATTCCCATCACCGACCAGATCCACGCGAAGAAGGCGACCGACAGGAAGACCATCGTGACGTTGAGCCGGAGACGCTGCCCGACGAGCGCGGGCGTCAGGAGCTGCCCCTCGAACGCCGTCAGCGCGTAGTAGGTCGCGAGCACGCCGACCGCGCTCCAGATATCCGCGGTGGCCACGAAGGCCAGCCCGCCGGCGATGAACGCGCCGGCGACGGCCCCGACGAAGGGCACGAAGTTCAGGAGCGTCGCCATGAACCCGATCAGCCACGGAGAAGGCAAGCCCCAGATCCACATGGCGGTCCCGATGGCGATGCCGAGCCCGATGTTGATCAGGGTGATCGCGCCCAGGTAGTTGCCGAGGCTGCGCTCGATCATGCGGATCGTGGAGAGCGTCGTCTTCTTGTCCTGGAACCGGTCGGCGATCTGCACCGCCTTCTGGATGAAGAGGTCCCCCGAGGCGACGAGGAAGAACAGCAGGAAGATGGCGAAGATCATCTGCCCGAGCACGCCGGGGGCCACCGTGGCGACCGATGCCGCAAGCCCGCCGCCGGCGTTCGTGACCTCCACCTGCACCGGTGCCGCGCCGCCCGTCTCCGCGATGACCTGCTCCGTCGCCTCGGCCGCGCGGTTGAACAACTCCAGCGGGCCGCCGGGCCCGGTCAGCGTCGCGGCGACCCGGTCGATCAGGCCGGGCAGGTCGGTGACGAATTCCGCGATCGGCTCGCTCAGCGCCAGACCGCCCAGACCCACGAGCGCCGCGATCCCCAGCGTGAATATTCCCGCGGCCGCCGGGGCCGGCACCCCGATCCGGGCGAGCGCGCGCCGGGGCGCGTTCAGTATGAAGTATCCGAGGAGGGCGGTCGTGACCGGAATCAGGAACTCGGAGGCGAAGATCAGCGAGTGGATCAGCAGCAGCACGAAGATGCCCGTCACCGGCACCGTCAGCGGGTTGCGCGCCCGGGGCGCCTGCGGTTCAGCCGACACGGCCGAGCTCGTCTGCCTTCACCGCGTTGCGATGCCCCATCGGCTCGCGCGGACCGATGGTGCTGTCCCGCGCCGTCTGCGCCTCGATCTCCGCGTTCACTTCCGCCCCGATCAGGATGACCAGAGCCGAGAGCCAGAGCCACATCAGCAGGACGATCACGCCGGCGATGGACCCGAATGTCTCGTTGTAGCTGCCGAAGGTCTGCACGTAGTAGGAGAACCCGACGGAGGCGGCGAGCCACATCACCGAGGCCAGCATCGCGCCCGGCGTCAGCCACCGCCATTTCGCGCGTGCCCGGTCCGGCCCCCAGCGATAGAGGGCGGTGACGCCGGCGATGAAGATGATCCCGAGCGGGACGTAGGCGATGAGCTGGATCAGGCGCGCCATGTCCGGCGTGATCGCGGCGAAGGCGAGGATGACGGGAACCACGATCACGAGGGTGATGGCGATGATCATGTTGAAGATCATGAAGAGCGTCATGATCAGCGCGCGGATCTTGAACTGGAGGTAGCTTCGCCGCTCCCGCTGATCGTAGGCGATGTTGACCCCCTGGATCAGGCTGCCGACACCGTTGGACGACGACCAGAGCGCCAGCAGGAGACTGAGGGCCAGGCTGAGCGTCAGCCCGCCGTCGCTGACGCCGGCGACCGCCTCCGCCTGTGCGAAGATGATCCGGCTGACGTCCGGCGGAACCAGTTGCGATGCGCCTTGGAGCGCGGCGACCAGCTCCCCCGGAGAATAGAGCAGGCCTATGAACGCCATCATCGCCGTGATCGTCGGGAAGACCGCCAGCACGCCGTAGAAAGCGACCCCGGCCGCGATCAGCAGGACGTTGTCCTCCGCGACCTTGCTGAAGAGCCGCTTCGTGATGTCGACCCAGCCCCGCAACGGAATCCCGAACGGAGAGGTCGCGTCGCGGCCCCGGCCGGGCTGCGCGAGAGCCGCTTCGGTCGACGTCGCGAGACCCTTTGTCCTCATGCGACGATCTTGTCGGACGCCGGCTCGGCGAGCCCGAAGTGACGGTGCAGCAGCGCGACGTTGCGGCGGTTGGCGCGGAGCCCGATGTCGAAGATCGTCCCGATCACGGGGATCGAGCCCACCACGAAATCGACGGCCGTGTTGCCCACCATCTGCGCCTTGACCTTGCCCGGCGCGCCCATCCGGTGCGCCTCGAGCAGGATGTATCCCGCCGGACCGAGCGCCGCCATGTCGCCGATTCCGGGGACGACGCCGAGGATCGCGTCCCAGCCGAAGCGGATCCCCGTCATCGGAATGCGGTATCGACTGTCCAGATTGTCGGCGAGCCGGGCGAGTCTGTCCAGCCGGGCGGGGACGTCGGCGGGTGTCTGTTTCTGCTTCATCGGAACAGACGCACGAAGGGCCATGCCGGTTCCGATCATGCTGCCTGCGTTCCGTAGCCGGCCCGGACCTGCATGAGCACGATGGGGGCCAGCAGCGCGGCACCGATCAGGAAGGTCGTCAGCCCCGGCGCGATGAAGAGGAGCGCCACGAGCCCCGTGTAGATCCGTTGCCACAGCGGCATGCGCGCGAAGAGGTAGCCGGTGAAGGCGATGCCCAGCGCCCCGATGCCCATCGCCGCCCCCGCCAGCGTGACGGTGAAGGCGGGCCAGCTGAACCCCTCGGCCACCAGCAGCAGCGCCGGGGAATAGACGAAGACGAAGGGAACGAGCGCCTTGGCGATGCCCAGCCGGAAGGCGGTGTTGCCGGTCTTGAAGGGGTTGGACCCCGCGATCCCCGCGGCGGCGTAGGCTGCGAGGGCGACGGGCGGTGTGATGTCGGCCAGCACGCCGTAGTAGAAGACGAAGAAGTGCGCGACGATGGGCTCCACCCCGAGGATCTGGAACGCACCGGCGGTGACGGAGACGAGGATGATGTAGGTCGCCGTCGTCGGCACCCCCGCCCCCATCACGATGCAGGCGATGGCGACGAGGACGAGCGAGAAGAAGAGCGACCATTGCTGAAGATCGAAGGTGTTCGCCAGCGGCAGCACGGAGACGAAACCCGCGATGTCGTTCGCGGTGGTGATGACGATGGAGCCGACGCGGAAGCCCGACCCGGTGAGTGTGACGACGCCGACGATGATGCCGACGCAGGCGGCCGCCGCGCCGATGGCGATGGTGCCCCGCGCGCCGGAGGCCAGCGCGTCGAGCAGGGCGCGCGGACCGAAGAGGTCGTCGGGAAGCGGGGCGTCCGCAAGCCTGCACTGCGCCCGGGTGATGCCGTTCTGCATGAAGCCGACCACGACGCAGGCGATGATGGCGTAGACCGCGGCATAGCTGGGCGTGCGCCCGTCGAGGATCATCCAGATCAGCACGACCAGCGGGGCGATGGTCAGCCAGCCGGCGCGCAGCACGCGGATCAGGTTCGGCATCTCCTCGGCCGTGAGCCCGCGCAGGCCGAGCTTCTTGGCCTCCAGATGGACCATCACGAAGATGCCGAAGTAGTGCAGCATCGCGGGGAAGAGCGCGGCGGCCAGGATGTCGCGCAGCGGCAGGTTGAGGTAGTCCACCATGATGAAGGCCGCGGCCCCCATCACGGGCGGCGTGATCTGCCCGCCGGTGGAGGCGGTGGCCTCGGTCGCGGCGGCGAACTCCGGCGGGTAGCCGACGCGCTTCATCGCCGGGATCGTCAGCGCGCCGGTCGTCACCGTGTTGCCGATGGAGGAGCCGGAGATCGAGCCCATGAAGGCCGAGGCGCAGATCGCCACTTTCGCCGGCCCGCCGGAATAGCGCCCGGCGAGGACGGAGGCGAGGTCGATGAAGAGCTGCCCCAGTCCGATCCGGGTGGCGAGCGCGCCGAAGACGATGAACAGGAACACGTATTTCGCCATGGCCCCTATGGCGACGCCGTAGATCCCCTGGTTCGTCATGTAGATGTGGTTGACGAAGCCCAGCCAGCTCGTTCCGCCATGCTTGAGCGCGCCCGGGAACCACTGCCCGTAGAGCGCGAAGACGATGAAGCCGCCCGCGATGATCGGCAGGGTCGGCCCGATGGACCTGCGCGCGACCTCCAGCGTGATGAGCAGGAGGGCCGTGCCCATGAAGATTTCGAAGGGGCCGGGGTTGCCGACACGCTGCGACACGAGTTCGGGCGGCAGCAGCGGCAGGTAGAGCGCCGCCCCGACGGCGAGGACGGCGAAGACGATGTCGAGGATGTTGACCCCGTCGAACGTATACCAGGCATCTGGTACGGCTGCGTCGTCCGGCGCGCGTCGCCAGGAGAAGAGCAGGAAGCCGAGGCCAAGCACGAAGGCGAGGTGGATGCCGAAGTGCAGCAACTCGCGGATCAGGCCGAAGCCCGCCGCGTAGAAGTGGTAGACGGACATCGCCACGAGGGCGACGAAGATGAACCCGCCGACGATCGGACCGGTTCTGCGGTACGCCGTCTCCGGGTCGAACTTCCGCTCGATGGCGGCGAGCTCTTCCCGGGTGAGGCTTCGGGTGTCGGTGGCGGTCATCGGGCGGCCTCGCGGTGGGCAAGCGGCTGGCCCACGGGCCGGGCGGTGGGAAGGGGCGGACCGCGATGGCCCGCCCCCGTCCGGCTCACTCGGGCAGCAGGCCCGCCTCGCGGTAGAACCGTTCGGCCCCCGCATGGAGCGGCACGCCGACACCTTCGAGCGCCGTCTCCGCCGTGATCGACGCGCCCTTGGCGTGGCTGACGTCGAGCAGCGTGCGCGTCTCGTCGTTCCAGAGCGCCTTGGTGATCTCGTAGATCAGCTCCTCGTCGGCGTTCGCGGAAGTGAACCACTGCGCGCCCACCGAGATCGTGCCCGCGCCGGAGACGCCCTCGTAGGTGCCCTCGGGGATCTCGGAGGCGGCGAAGAAGGCGTATTCGTCGGTCAGCGCGGCAGCGACATCGCCTTCGATCGGGACGATCTTGATGTCGGCGGAGGATGCCAGTTCGACGACCGCGCCCGTGGGATAGCCCGCGACGAGGAAAAATGCGTCGATCTGACCGTTGCGCAGCGCCTCGGCGGCGGCGGACCCCTTCAGCGCCTCGACGGTGATGTCTTCCTGGCTCAGGCCCGCGGCTTCGAGGATCAGATTCGCGTCGACGAAGGTCCCCGAGCCGGGTTCGTCGAGCGACACGCGTTTGCCCGCCAGATCGGCGACGCCGTCGATCTCGCTGTCGGCCAGCGCGACGAGATGGATATGCTCCTCGAAGAGCGCGGCGATGGTGCGCAGGTCCTCCGCCGGTGCCTCCCCCTCGGCCGTGCCGGTTCCGGTGTAGGCCCAGTAGGCCACGTCGGACTGCGCGAATCCCGAGTCCCGCAGGCCCGATACGATCGCGTTGATGTTGTCCACCGATCCGCGCGAGGACACGGCCGAAGCGATCAGCCCCTCCACTCCGCAGGACCCGCCGTCGCCGCATTCGCGCGAACCGGGCGGCTTGGAGATGGCGTTGGCGATGACGCCGCCGACCGGATAGTAGGTCGCGGAGGTGCCTCCGGTGCCGATGGTGAAGAACGTCAGCTCCTGCGCCGTCGCCGCCCCGCCGAGGCCGAAGGCTATCGTTGCCGACAGCGCTGCCGTCTTGAGTCTCTCGAACATGTCCGTCTCCCAGGTGTCGGGAGCCTTCCCGGCCCCTTGCATGGACCAAGACTGACGGAAGGGAAGCGCGATGACAACACGCGCGGGCCCCGGGCGACGGATGGTGGTGCCCCCACACGGACTCGAACCGCGGACCTACTGATTACAAATCAGTTGCTCTACCAGCTGAGCTATAGGGGCGTGCGCCTCGTCTATCGTCGCCCGCACGCACCGGCAAGGGCGCGGCTCACGTCATGCCGAGCGCTTCCTTGTACATGTCCATCAGCGCCTCCTCCTCGGCGATGTCGTCGGCCTCGCGCCGCCGCAGGGCGATGATCTTGCGGATCACCTTCGTGTCGTAGCCACGGCCCTTCGCCTCCGCCATGACCTCCTTCACCTGCTCGGCGATGTCCTTCTTCTCCTGCTCCAGCCGCTCCACCCGCTCGATGAACTGCCGCAGCTCGTCTGCCGTGACGCGGTAGGTGTCCGCCGGGCCGTCGTCCACAACCTTCAGATCCGCCATCCTCGCCCGCTCCTCTTGTCGCCTCGCTCGGGCTTCGCTACCGCCGGGGCGCAGGCGATGCAATCGGATGACGGTGGAGGAACGGGACATGCTGACGGCTCTGATCTGGATCGGCACGACGCTCGCCATCCTCGGCCTGAGCGGGCTGGTGACCTGCATCGTGGTTGCGGTGCGGGCCCGGTCCTCGGGGCTCGAAGGGGTGGCGATGGAGGCGCGGCTGCGCCGTCTGGTGGCGCTCAATCTCGCCGCCCTCGCCGTTTCCGCCATCGGTCTCATGTGCGTCGTCGTCGCCGTGATCCTGGGCTAGTCAGTCAAATAGGACTGCGCGGACAACCGCCATCGCACGATGGCGTCATTTGATATTCGACCTCATCCACGCTTGGGGCGCCGCCCCGCCCTGACAAGGCCCCTGGCCTGCGCCATCTGGCCGCGGCTCTGGCCTTTCATTCGGCCGAACCCTCCCTAACTTTCGGTCATCGGCCCGCAGTGGTCGGAGACTTCAACAGGAGACACACATGATCCGCAGAACCTTCATCGCCCTCGCAGCGACCACCGCCATGGCCGGAACCGCATTTGCCGACGCCCACATGAAAGACATCGTGGACACCGCCGCCGATGCCGGCAGCTTCACCACGTTGCTCGCCGCTGCCGAGGCCGCGGGCCTGGTCGAGACGCTGAAGGGCGAAGGCCCGTTCACCGTGTTCGCGCCGACCGACGACGCGTTCGCCGCTCTGCCCGAAGGTACGGTCGAGACGCTTCTGATGCCGGAGAACAAGGATCAGCTCGTCGACATCCTGACCTACCACGTCGTTTCGGGCGCGGTCATGTCGGGCGACCTGTCCGACGGGATGGAAGCCGAAGCCGTCAACGGCGGCACGCTGACGATCATGACCGAAGGCGGCGTGATGGTGAACGAAGCCAACGTCGTGACGGCCGACATCGAAGCCTCGAACGGCGTCATCCACGTGATCGACGCGGTCCTGCTGCCCGCCAGCTGATCGCGACGACATGGACGACACGGAGGGGGCTTCGCGGCCCCCTTCTTCGTGTCAGGCGAGCCGTTCACCCGTCCGGGTGTCGAACAGATGACAGATTTCGCGGAGCACCTGGGCGGCGAACGGAGCCTTGATCTTCGTTCGGTAGTCCTTGGAGGCCTTCACCGCCACCAGCGCCCCCCCGGCCCGCACCGTCACCATCGTCGAGTCGCCCAGCAGTTCCATCGAATAGACCGGGGCCTGCACCTGCCCCGCCCCGTCCTCCGCCACCGACGCGTCCTCCGCCCGGAAGCCGCAGGTCACCGGGCCCTTGATGCCCGCGAACCCGGGGATCTCCACGCCGGTCGCGTGAAAGACGCCGTCAACAACCTCCCCCTCCATCAGGTTCATCGCGGGCGAGCCGATGAAGCTCGCCACGAAGACGTTGGCGGGATTGTCGTAGATGTCCGTCGGCGTGCCGACCTGTTGCACGATGCCGGATTTCATCACCACGACGCGGTCGGCGAGCGTCATCGCCTCGATCTGGTCATGCGTCACGTAGACGGTCGTCGTCTGCAACTCCGAGCTGAGGTTCTTGATCTGCGCCCGCGTGCTCACCCGCAGCTTGGCGTCGAGGTTCGACAGCGGCTCGTCCATCAGGAACACCTTGGGCGTGCGCACGATCGCGCGGGCCAGCGCCACCCGCTGCCGTTGCCCGCCCGACAGCGCGGCGGGCTTGCGGTGCAGGAAGTCGTCGAGCTCGACCATCGCGGAAGCGCGGCGCACGCGCTCGTCGTGCTCGGCCTCGGGCACCTTGCGCACCTTCAGCGGGAAGCGGATGTTCTCGTAGACGTCCATGTTCGGGTAGAGGCCGTAGGACTGGAACACCATTGCCACGTCCCGGTCCTTCGGGTCGAGATCGTTCACGCGGGTGCCGTCGATCACGATGTCGCCCGAGGTCGGATCCTCCAGGCCCGCGATCATCCGCATCGTCGTCGTCTTGCCGCAGCCGGACGGGCCCAGCAGCACGAGGAACTCCCGGTCCTCGATCTTCAGATCGAACTCGTGGACGCCGACGAAATCGCCCCAGCGCTTGGTCACGCCCTTCAGTTCGATGCCCGCCATGTCGCCCTCCGGTGATCGGTCGCGTCACCCTAGACAGCGGGATCGGCCTGCGGCAAGCGTTTTGCAAGCGTATGCAAGGAGCGACCGATGTCCGAAGATACCCCCGCCTTCCGCATGGGCGCCCTGCGCACGCTGGAGGCCTTCGCCGCGGGCGATGCCGACCGGCTCGCTGCGGATGCGACGGCGGAGGCGGCCGCTCCCTTCGGGCGGCTGGAGGCGCGCGGGTACGTCCGGCTGATGGCCGACCTGCGCCGGGCGATGCCCGATCTGGAACGGCGCGACGACATCTTCTGCGCCGGTCCGAACGTGGCGGACGATCGATGGACCGAAGCACGCGCGAAGACCGCCGTTGCCTGCTGCGGTGCCTACGTCGGCACGTTCCGCGAACCCTTCGCCGGCATCCCGCCCACCGGCGGCGTGGTCGCGCTGACCTACGGGGAGGCGCATGAGATCGTGGACGGTCGCATCCGCGCCTCCTGGCTGGTCTGGGACGTCGCCGGGCTGATGCGGCAGGCGGGGTGCTGGCCGATGGCCGCATGCTTCGGCGCGCCCGGCCACTGGCCCGCGCCGCGCGGCGGCCGGGGCGTGCGGCTCGAACCCTCCCCGGACATCGGCAGCCTGGAGAAGGTGCTGGAGATGCACGAGACGCTCAACACCTTCCAGGGCAGCGATGTCGGCACCATCGACATGTCGCACTGGCACCCGGACTTCACCTATTGGGCCGCCGGCAACATCGGGGCCTGCCGCGGGGTGGAGGGGTTCCGCCGCCACCATCAGGCCCCCTATCGCCGGGCCTTTCCCGGGGCCGTCGGCGCAGGGCATTTCGTCCGCCTCTCGGACGGACCCTTCGCCGTCAGCGGCGGCGACGTCGCGATCACCCATTCGGGCGAGGATTACTTCGGGATCGCCGCGACGGGCCGGTCGATGCGCTTCCGCGTCATGGACTTCTACCGTTTCGGCGACGACGGGCTGATCGCCGAGAACTGGCTTCCGAACGACACCATCGGGTTGATGGAGCAGATGGGCGTGGACGTGATGGCACGGATGCGTCACCTGACCGGCCAGCCGGAGATCCGCGCCTAGCCCCGCAGCCGCAGCCCCAGCGCGACCAGCTCCGGCACCAGCGCGCCGTAGGCCCGCCCCTGCTCCGGGTTCGACGCGTTTCCCGCCGCCGCCCGCGCGCCCACGCCCGCGAGGATTGCGGCGAGCCGGTAGGCCGCGAGCACGGACCACGCGGCCCAGTCGGTGACGGCGATGCCGCTGCCGTCCGACCACCGGGCCGACGTATTCCGCCTCCGCCGGCAATCCGTCGTCCCGGACGAGCCCGCCGAGCCCCCGCAGCGGCCCGTCGTGCGGCAGGTGCCACTGCATGCATTGATAGGCGATGTCGGCCATCGGATGGCCCAGCGTCGAGAGTTCCCAGTCCAGCAGTCCGATGACGCGAGGCTCCGTCGGGTGGAACATCATGTTGTCGATGCGAAAATCTCCGTGCACCAGCGCGGAGCGGCGCGGCCGCGACGTCCTGCGCGGCCAGCCAGTCGCCGAGATCGACCATGGCCGGATCGGGCTCCGCGACGCTGGCGTGGTACTGCCGGGTCCAGAGCGCGACCTGGCGATCGTAGAACCCCTCCGCCCGCCCGAAGTCCGCCAGCCCGACGGCCGCCGGATCGACCCGCGCCAGCGCCACCAGCACGTCGTTCATCGCGTCGTAGATCGGCCCGCGATCCGCGACATCGGGCAGCGCCGGATCCCAGAAGATGCGCCCGTCCAGATGCTCCATGACGTAGAAGTCGCGGCCCAGCGGGTTCGACCCCTCCTCCAGATGGATCATCCGCGGCACCGGCACCGGCGTATCGACGAGCGCCGCCATCACCCGGAACTCCCGATCGATCATATGTGCCTTTGGCAGCAGCCTCCCCGGCGGTTTCGCCCGCAGCACGAGCGGGCCCTCGGACGTGTCGAGACGCCACGTCGGGTTCGACTGCCCGGCCGCGAAGCGCCGCGCGCCGGTGATCCGGGGATGCCCCGGCAGGCGCTCCGTGAGCCATGGGGCGAGGTCGGGGGGCAATCCATCCATCGGCGCAGGGTTGCGGAGGGGACCGCTGCTGGCAAGAGTGAGCGCGAGGGGGGACGTCATGGACCTTGGGTTGAGCGAGCGGGGCCGGAGCCTGCGCGACGCGGTGGCGGCGATGGTGCGGGAGGAGATCGCACCGCTGGACGCGGAGTTCCACGCCGAGACGGGGGCTGCGGGCGACCGGTGGGTTCACACGCCCCGCCAGACGGAGATCCTCGAAGGCTTGAAGCAGACGGCGCGGGACCGGGGGCTCTGGAACCTCTGGCAGACGCATCTGCCCGGCGGGCCGGGCATCACCACGGTCGACTACGCCTGGATCGCGGAGGAGATGGGGCGGTCCTGGCTGGCCCCGGAGGTCTTCAACTGTAACGCGCCGGACACCGGCAACATGGAGGTCTTCGCGCGCTACGGGTCCGAAGAGATGAAGGCGAAGTGGCTGAAACCGTTGATGGAAGGGACGATCCGCTCGGCCTACCTGATGACCGAGCCCGACGTCGCCTCGTCGGATGCGACGAACATCGCGATGCGCTGCGCAAGGGACGGGAACCACTGGGTTCTGAACGGGGAGAAGTGGTGGGCGACGGGGGCGGGCGATCCACGCTGCGCGGTGCACATCGTGCTCTGCCGCACAGACGAAGACGGGCCACGCCATGGCTCGCATTCCATGATCGTGGTGCCGACCGATACGCCCGGCGTGGAGGTGCTTCGGGGGATGCGGGTCTTCGGCGACGACGAGGCACCGCACGGGCACATGCACATCCGCTACACCGACGTGCGCGTCCCGGCGGAAGCGATGCTGCTGGGCGAGGGACGCGGCTTCGAGATCGCCCAGGGGCGGCTCGGACCGGGGCGGATCCACCATTGCATGCGCGCCATAGGGATGGCGGAGAAATGTCTGACGCTCATGGTGGAGCGGGGAGCCGCGCGGCAGGCGTTCGGGAGCGATCTCAATGCGTTGGGCGGCAATACAGAGCGCATCGCGGAGGCGCGTATCGGGATCGACGCGGCCCGGCTCATGTGCCTGCGCGCGGCCTGGGAGATGGACGTGGCGGTGCGCGAGACGGGGGACATGAAGGCGGCCGCTGCAGTGATCTCGCAGGTGAAGATCCTGGCCCCGCGGGTGGCGCTGCAGGTCTGCGACGACGCGATCCAGCTGCATGGCGGGATGGGCGTGAGCCAGGATACGGAACTCGCCCGCATCTACGGGCACCTGCGGACGCTGCGGCTGGTGGACGGGCCGGATGCGGTGCACCTGCGGACGGTCTCGCGAGCCGAACTGCGAGCGCGCGGCCTGCGCTGACGCGCATATGGCA
The DNA here is from genome assembly GCA_963757495.1 of uncultured Alphaproteobacteria bacterium. GTDB lineage: Bacteria > Pseudomonadota > Alphaproteobacteria > Rhodobacterales > Rhodobacteraceae > Jannaschia. The sequence goes on along the minus strand of CAVWRZ010000015.1, from coordinate 43,926 downwards.
ATAGGTCATACGTCGGTATGACGACGGTCATATTCTGCGTGCGCCCCTCGCCGGGAACCGCGCGGCGACGGCTCTCGTTTGGCACCAGAGTGAAACCGCGAAGGGAGCGATCCGATGGCCAGCTACAACGTCGGCGACAAGGTGAAATGGAACTGGGGCAACGGCACCGGGGAGGGGAAGGTCGAGAAGACCTACACCAAGAAGATCACCCGAAAGTTGCAGGGCTCGGAAGTGACGCGCAACGGATCGGAGGACGACCCGGCGCTCTACATCGAGCAGGAGGACGGCGACGGGGTGCTCAAGCTGTCCTCGGAGGTGGAGAAGGCCTGAGCCGGGCGCAGGTCGGTTCCTTAGGGTAAACGGTGTAAGATAACTGTTCCCGACTCCTCTACAGTCGTTAACGATGACGAACCTGTGAGGAGGATCCCCGATGAAGCACTTCGTGATGACCACCGCGCTTGTCGCGGCCACGGCCGGACCGGCGCTGGCGCAGAACCGCATCGACGGGCAGTCGCCCGCTGCGCCCGAACTGGCGGCATACGGCCCGCTGGCCGTCGGCGTGCGTCGCCTGGATTTCGTCAACCCCGACCAGGTGGACGTGCTTGCGCTCTACCCCCGAGGGGAGAGGCCGGCCGTCCTCCCGCGCTATGACCGGCCCTTGACCGTGGAGATGTGGTATCCGGCGCTGGAGGGGTCGACCGGGGTGACGACGCAGGACACGTTCCAGCGCGACCGCCAGCCGATCCAGCTCGAGGGGCGCGCGATCCGCGATGCCCCCGCGGCGGATGTCGGCGGGCCGCTGCCGCTGGTGCTGCTGAGCCACGGCTATCCAGGCAACCGGTTCCTGATGTCGCACCTGGCCGAGAACATCGCGTCCAAGGGCTATGTCGTCGCCTCCATCGACCACACCGATTCCACCTACCGCGACCAGAACCAGTTCGGCTCCACTCTCGTGAACCGTCCGCTGGACCAGCTCTTCGTCCTCGACCAGATGGCGCGGCTGAACGACGACGCGACCTCCGGCGTGGCCGGGCTGATCGACGCGGACAACACCGGGCTCATCGGTTACTCCATGGGCGGCTACGGTGCGATCATCACCGCCGGCGGCGGCCTGACGGAGAAGTTCGCCACCGAGCTTTCGTTCGGTGCGCCCAACGGCACCGCGGCGATCCACCAGCAGGGAAGCGCCACGCACGAGGCGCTGCCCGATCCGCGGATCAAGACCGCCGTTGCGATCGGACCCTGGGGCAAGCAACTCGGGGAGTTCGCGGCCTGGGACGAGGAGGGCCTGGCCGGCATCGAGATCCCGATGCTGTTCATCGCGGGCTCGGCGGACACCGTCTCGGGCTACGAAGATGGGCCGCGGGCGATTTGGGAAGGCGCGCGCAACGTCGACCGCTCGCTGCTGACGTTCGAGGGCGCCGGGCACAACGCCGCCGCCCCGATCCCCGCGCCGCAGGAGAGCTTCTACTTCAACGAGGCGCTCAATTTCAATGTGTCAGAACATTACACCACCGAGGGCTGGGACACGGTGTTCATGAACAACGTCGCGCAGCACTTCGTGACCTCCTGGCTGGACGTGGAACTCAAGGGCGATGCGGCGAAGGCATCCTATCTCGACCTGATCCCCGTGGGCCGCGACGGCGTGTTCGACCGCGACGCCGATGGCACTCCGGGCTTCGCCGACAGCTACTGGAAGGGTTTCCAGGAGGGCACGGCCGACCGGCTGCGCTTCGAGCGCCTCGCCGCGGGAGAAGTCCCGGCACCGATACCGCTGCCGGCGTCGATCTGGCTGCTCGGCACCGCGCTAGGCGGGCTGGCACTCCGGGGGCGGATGCGCCGGCCGGCGAAACGGAACGTCTGACGGAAGGACCCAGTCTCCGCGTGGCTTCGCTCAGGTCACGCGGGGTCTACTCTCGGGTGCCGGGCGAGGTGGTCTTCTGTCCCGGGTCCGATCCGGCCCCCTGCGGCGACGACCCTGTCGTCCGGTCTGCCGCGACCCGTTCGGGTTCGAATGGGACGCGATGGTGATATTCTCCACGGCAGCCCAGGGGCTGGGCACATCGCTGGAAGGATAGACGATGCAGGATCGATACGCGGGCGATGTCGGGGACTTCGTGAAACTGGGGCTGCTACGGGCGATCTCGCCGGGGCACCGGCTCGGTCTCGCATGGTACCGATTCCCGGACGAAGACCACAACGGGGACGGCCGCCACGTCGGCTACCTCGACGATCCGGGCACCTATGCTCATCTCGATCCGGAGCTGTTCGATCATCTGGGAGGGGTCGTCAAGGGTGCTCGCACGATCCGTTCCCTGCTCCCCGCTCTCGAAGATGCGGTGTCCTCCGACGAAAGCCTTGGAATGTCGGCAATTCCGGTGCGGGAGAGGCGCGGCTGGCGCAGGCAATGGTTCGATCGCGTTCAGGACAGGCTCTCCGACTGCAACGTCGTCTTCGCCGATCCCGACAATGGTCTGATCGACGATGAAGACAGCCGCAAGGGCAGTGCCAAATTCGGCAAGCAGATGCCGCTGCAGGAAGCGAGGGCGCTGGCGCAGGGAAGATGCGCAGTGATCTATCACCACAACACCCGGCGCGCCGGGGGCCACGATGTCGAGGTGGACCATTGGCTGGCCCGGTTCGATGGACCGGGCCTGGCGGTCCGCGCCACCGCCTACAGCCCACGGACCTTCTTCGTCCTGGGGGCCGACGCGGAGATCGAGGACGGGTGCGGCATTTCTGCGCGCGGTGGGCGGGCTGAAGGTTCGGCTGCACGAGGCGGCCTGAGCCTCCGATCGACCGACATCGCCGCTCTACCCGTAATGCGCCACCGGCGTGCCGGCCAGCGCAGCGATGTTGAGCAGGCCGCGTGCGGTGATGGAGGGCGTGACGATGTGGGCCTTGTTGCCCATGCCCATCAGGATCGGGCCGACCTCCAGGCCCCCGGCGCGCATCTTGAGGATGTTGCGGGTGGCGCCCGCCGCGTCGGTGCCCGCGAAGACGAGGGCGTTGGCGGCCCCCTCCATCCGCGCGTCGGGCAGGAAGCGTGCGCGCAGGTCGGGGTCGAGGGCGGCATCGACGTTCATCTCGCCCTCGTACTGGAAGTCCTGCGGAGCGGCGTCGAGCAGGGCGACGGCGGCGCGCATGGTCCGGCCGGAGCGGGAGTCGAGGTTGCCGAACTGCGAGCCGGAGCAGAGCGCGATCCGCGGCTCCACGCCGAAGCGGCGGACGTGGCGCGCGGCGGCGACCACCGTCTCGGCGATCTGCTCGGGGGTGGGCTGCGCGTGGACATGGGTGTCGGCGATGAAGAGCGGGCCGTCCTCCAGGATCATCAGCGACATGGCCCCGACCGGGTGCAGGTCGCCTTGCCCCAGCACGTCGGTGATGTAGCGCAGGTGCCAGGGGAACTGTCCGAAGGTGCCGCAGATAAGCGATTCCGCCTCGCTCGCGGTGGACCATGACGGCACCGATGGCGGTGGAGTTGGTGCGCATGACGGCGCGGGCGAGGTCGGGGGCGACGCCGCGGCGGGCCATGAGCCCGTGATAGGTCTCCCAGTAGTCGCGGTAGCGGGGGTCGGATTCGGGGTTCACGATCTCCACGTCGGAGCCCACGCGCAGGGTGAGGCCGGCGCGTTCGATGCGGGTGGCGATGACCTCCGGGCGGCCGATGAGGATGGGGATGTCATGCGTCTCCTCGGTCATGGCCTGCGCGGCGCGCAGCACGCGCTCGTCCTCCCCCTCGGCGAAGACGATGCGGCGCCGGGCCTGTGCGGCGGCGGCGAAGACCGGGCGCATGATGAGCGAGGACTTGAAGACCGAAGCATCCAGTTGCGCCTTGTAGGCGGTCATGTCGGCGATGGGGCGCATGGCGACGCCGGACTCCATCGCCGCCTGCGCCACGGCGCTGGCCACGACGCCCATCAGGCGCGGGTCGAAGGGCTTGGGGATGAGGTAGTCGGGGCCGAAGGTGAGCTGCTCGCCGGCGTAGGCGGCGGCGGCCTCCGCTGACGTCGTGGCGCGGGCGAGGGCTGCGATGCCTTCGACGCAGCCGACCTTCATCGCCTCGTTGATCTCGGTGGCCCCGACGTCGAGGGCACCGCGGAAGATGAACGGGAAGCACAGGACGTTGTTGACCTGGTTAGGGTGGTCGGACCGGCCCGTGGCGATGATCGCGTCGGGGGCGGTGGCCTTGGCGGCGGCGTAGGGGATCTCGGGGTTGGGGTTGGCCAGCGCGAAGATGATCGGGCTTCGCGGCCATGCGCGCGACCATCTCCGGCGTGAGCACGCCGGGGCCCGAGAGGCCGAGGAACAGGTCCGCGCCGTCGATGACCTCCGCGAGCGTCCGCATGCCGCCGGCTTGGGCGAAGGCGGCCTTCTGCTCGGTCATGTCCGTTGTGCGCCCCTCGTGGACGAGGCCGGCCAGGTCGCAGAGGAAGACGTTCCCGCGCTTCACCCCGAGGGTCACGAGCATGTTGAGGCAGGCGATGCCGGCCGCCCCCCCGCCGGTAGAGACGACCTTGACGTCGGCCCAGTCGCGCCCCGTCAGGCGGAGCGCGTTGAGGGCGGCGGCCCCGACGACGATGGCGGTGCCGTGCTGGTCGTCGTGGAAGACGGGGATGTTCATGCGCTCGCGGCAGAGCTTCTCCACCACGAAGCAGTCGGGGGCCTTGATGTCCTCCAGGTTGATCGCCCCGAAGGTCGGCTCCAGCGCGCAGACGATGTCCGCAAGCCGCTCCGGGTCGGCCTCGTTCAGCTCGATGTCGAAGCAATCGATGCCGGCGAACTTCTTGAACAGCACCGCCTTGCCCTCCATCACCGGCTTGGACGCCAGCGCGCCGATGTTGCCCAGCCCCAGCACGGCCGAACCGTTGGTGACGACCGCGACGAGGTTGCCGCGTGCGGTGTAGTCGCGCGCGGCGTCCGGGTCGGCGTGGATCGCCATCGAGGCGTCGGCCACGCCGGGCGAATAGGCGAGGGCGAGGTCGCGGCCGTTGGCCAGCGGCTTGGTCGCGCGGATCTCGAGTTTTCCGGGCTTGGGGAAGCGGTGGTAGTGGAGCGCGGCGGCGCGATGGGCGGCCTGCGGATCGTCGACGGGGGTCTCGGTCATGTCGGCTCCTCTGCCACGGACGCCATGTCGTTTAACGTTATACGATCCGGCGCGGCTAGGAGTTTATGGCGGGAACCGTTTCGTCTGGCCCGCGGGCGGCCCGTCGTGCCAGATGCCGGCCATGTCGCTCTGGGTCGCCGCCACGCTCTTCGCCGCCAGCGTGCAGGCGCTCCGCTTCCTGCTCCAGAAGCGGATGGCGGTGTCGGGCCTGACGCCGGCCGCCACGACCTTCGCGCGCTTCGTCTACGCGCCCGCGGTAATCGGCGCGGGGCTTCTCGTCTGGACGCTCGCTTCCGACACCCCCCTGCCCGACATCGGCCCCGGCTTCTGGCCCTACGCGCTGGCCGGCGCGATCACGCAGATCCTGGCGACGATGTGCATCGTGGCGCTCTTCGCGCATCGCAACTTCGCCGTCGGCATCGCCTTCTCCAAGGTGACGGTGCTGATGACGGTGGCGACCGGCTTCGTCGTCCTGGGCGAGACGGTGACGCCTGCCGGGCATCGCGCATGATGCTGGTGGGCCTCGTCGGCGTGCTCGATCCTGTCGGTGCCGGCGGACGGCGGCTGGCAGGTGCTCAACCGCGGATCGGCGCTCGGGCTCGCGTCCGGGCGTGTTCTTCTCGATCTCGGCGGTCGGCTACCGCGGGGCCTCGCTGCTGGTGGAGAGCGACGCGCCGGTGCTGCGCGCGGCCGTCACGCTGGGTCTGGTGACGCTGGCGCAGGCGGCGATGCTGGCCGCCTGGCTCTGGTGGCGCGACAGGACGGGGCTGGTCGCGGTGTTCACCCGCTGGCGGACGACGGCGCTGGTGGGGGCGACGTCGCTGGCAGGCTCGCTCGGCTGGTTCACGGCCTACACGCTGCAGACGGCGGCCTACGTCAACGCGGTCGGACAGGTCGAGCTGGTCCTGTCGATGGCGATCTCCTGGCTGGTGCTGGGCGAGCGGTTCTCGGCGCGGGAGTTGCTGGCGATCGGACTGGTGTCCGTCAGCGTGATGGGGCTGATCGTGCTGCAGCCCTAGAGGCGGTGGAAGACGGAGCTGTTGCCGGAATTGTCGAAGAACGGCGTGCCCGGCGCGTCCGTACCCGCGGCGATGGCGGCGGTCTCGGCCAGCACGACTTCGGTGATGAAGGGCATGTCGAGGGCGCGGGCCGCGGCCAGCGGAACCCAGTGGAGGTGGCCGAGCTCGTCCTCCGCGCGCGAGAAGTCGTCCGGGTCGGTGCGCAGGGCGGCGGCCGGGGCGAGGAAGAAGCGCGCGTCGAAGCGGCGGGGGCGGCCCGGGGGCGTGACGGCGCGGAAGATGAAGCGCAGGGGCGCGGGGTCCGGCAGCAACCCGGCGAAGCCGGGCCAGTCGCATCCGTTTCCGGACGCAGCTATGATCTGCCCCGTCTCCTCCGCCAGTTCGCGCAGCGCGGCGGCGGCGAGCGCATGGGGCGAAGCATCGGACCGGGCGGACAGCGCGGAATGTTGCGCCGCGGTCAGGGGGGATGCCAGCGGAGCGTCGGCATCGCCGGGATCCACCGCGCCGCCGGGGAAGACGTACTTGCTGGGCATGAACGCCGCCCCGGCCCCGCGTTGCCCCATCAGGACGGCTGGCCCCTCGGGCGTGTCGCGCAGCAGGACGATGGTGGCCGCGTCGCGGATCGCCCGGCCCGTCACTCCCGGACGTCGGAGGGTGCGTCGCCGTAGCCGAACCCGCCCATCCGGTTGGCCCATTGGATCGCCACGAGCATCCCCTTGAGCCGCGGCAGGAACCACAGCGACAGGACCGTCGCGGCGACCATGAAGATCGCCATGAACGTGTAGGGATCGGGTTCGTAGGCGACGAAGAACCAGAGCATCGCCGGCCCGATGATGTGCCCCACGATCAGCAGCGTGAGATAGGGCGGGCCGTCGTCGGCGCGGTGGTGGTGGAACGCCTCGTCGCAGACCGGGCAGGTGTCGCGGACCTTGAGGTAGCTGTGCAGCATCGGGCCGGAACCGCAGGCCGGGCAGCGCCGGCGCCAGCCTCTCAGCATTGCCTTGCCGACGGACCGGTCGGCATGCGGAGCGTGCGCGTCAGGGCTGATCGGCGCGCCGTCGTCGGGCGCGTGCGATCGGGAGATGGCGTCGGGCATGGGCGGTCCTCTCGCCTCAGCCATACGCCTTTGCCGGGGGCATCGGAAGGCCGCTGCGTCGGGATGTCACCCTGCCGTGCGCAAGGCGGGGAGGGATCAGGCGTCGATCAGCCGGACGCGGTTGCGGCCGTCGTTCTTGGCCTTGTAAAGAGCGCGATCGATGCGGGAGAGCGCCTCGGGTGCGGCGTCCTCGCCCTCCCCGATCAGCCCGGCTCCGAGCGAGAGCGTGACCGAAAGCGTGCCGCCGCCGGGCAGCGGCACCTTCGTCTCCTCGATGGCGGAGCGCAGCCGTTCCGCGACGGCGCGGACGTTGCGCAGGTCGGTGTCGGGCAGGATGGCGAGGAACTCCTCCCCACCGATGCGCGCCACCAGGTCCTCCATCCGCAGGCTGGACTTGAGCACCTGCGCGACGCGGACGAGCACGGCGTCGCCGACCGGGTGGCCGTGGGTGTCGTTGACCGCCTTGAAATGATCGACGTCCATCATGACGAGGCCCGCGCGCAGCCCCTGCGCCCGGCAGCGGGCGGTGACGAGTTCGAGCTGGCGCAACCCGTAATGCCGGTTGTGCAGCCCGGTGAGGGAATCGAAGATCGCCATCTTTAGCCCGGAGTCGAGCGTGTCGCGCATCCGGTCGGCACGGCGCTTGCGGGCGAGCTGCGTGCGGATGCGCATCGCGATCTCCTCGGCGGAGAACGGATGGTAGCTGACGTCCGCCGCCCCGAGGTCGAGCGCGGTGGCGGCCCGCTCGCTGTCGCCCTTCGGCAGCAGGATCACGAAGGCCGCATGGCGCGTGGCGGGGCGGGAGCGCAGCTCGGACATCAGGCGCAGCCCGTCGCTGCGCACCTCCAGGTCGGCGTCGATCAGGAAGATGTCGGCGGCGTCCTGCGCCGTCATGGCGAGGGCGGCATCGCGGTTCACGCTGGTCACGCGCTCGCGGAAGAGGTTGCGCAGCCGGTCGAGCTGCACCGGAAGCCAGCTGGCCCCGGGTCCGGCGACGAGAGCCAGACGCCCCTCGGGCAGGGCCGCCGCAGGCTTGGCCGCGAAGCCGGCGCGCGCCTCGCGCATGCCGGGCATCGGCGCGCAGGCCATCTCCAGCACGTCGCCGCCGCGGGCGCGGAAATCCTGCTCCTCCCCGCGGGTCCGCAGCAGGGAGCGGACACGGGCCAGCAGCGCCAGCTCGTCCACCGGCTTGGCGAGGAAATCGTCGGCCCCGGAGGAGAGCCCGTCCATCCGCGCGGCCACGTCGTCGGACGCGGTCACGAGGATCACGGGAATCGTCGCCGTCGCAGGGTCGTCCCGCAGTTGGCGGGTGGCCTCCGCCCCGGTCATGCCGGGCATCATCATGTCCATGATCACGAGGTCGATGCCGCCGGATCGCGCGATCTCCAGGGCTTCCGCCCCGCTCGCGGCGGGGATAACCTCATAGCGCGAGGCCGCCAGCTTGACCTTCATCACGATCCTGTTCGTTGCGACGTCGTCGACGATGAGGATGCGGCCGGTCATGGCGTGGGTTCTCGCAATGTTTCGGATTTCGGTCAACGATGATTAAGCGCCATTTAAGTTAACAAAGGGTTTCCATCATCGGTGGCCCGGCAGGAGTAGGCGGAAATGCACGCGGACCGCGCCGAAGTGATCGCCCTCGGGGCGCTGGAATGGCTGGTGGAGGCGGAGTTGCTGGACACGTTCCAGAGCGCCACCGGCGTTGACCGGGACACGATCCGGGGCGCAGCGGGCGACCCGGAGTTCCTGGCCGGCGTGCTGGACTTCGTGATGATGGACGACGTCTGGGTGGCGGGCGTCTGCGGCGCGCAGTCGTTGCCGTTCGAGCGCCTGCTGGAGGCGCGTGCGGCGCTGCCCGGAGGGGACGCGCCGCACTGGACCTGATGCCCTATTCCTCGAACCACCAGACGTCGGGCTGGAAGCCGATCCAGTCGCCGTAGATCGGCAGGCGATCGGCCGGATACGTCAGCTTCGCATCATGGGCGATCCAGCTGATCGGATTGTGCCAGATCGGCACGACGTAGCGCCCCGCCGTGAGCACCCTGTCCAGCGCCTGCACGGCGGCCACGTAGTCGGGCTGCGTCGGAGCCGTCAGCATCGCATCGATCATCGCGGCGATGGCCGGGTCGGATGCTCCCATCAGGTTGCGGCTGCCGGGCGCGTCGACGCCCCCGGGGCCCCAGTAGGCAAGCTGCTCGTTGCCGGGGCTCAGCGACAGGCCCCAGGTGTACCAGACCATGTCGAAGTCATAGGCGGACTGCCGGTCGGTGAACTGCGCGCTGTCGATCGAGGCGACGGTCACGTCGATCCCGAGCCGGTCCAGCGCCTGCACGTAGATATCGGCGATGGCGGTCACTTCCGACGACCCCTGCGGCACCATGATCTCGAAGGCAACGGGGCCGTCCGGGCCGGTCAGCACGCCGCCCTCCACGGTATATCCCGCCTCCTCCAGCAGACCGGTGGCCGCACGCAGGCCCCGGCGGTTGCCGGCGGTGCCGTCGGTCACCGGCAGCGCGTAGCCTTCGAGCGTGCCGGGCAGCAGGTCGCCGGCCATGGGCTCGAGCAGTTCCGCCACGCGGCCCGTCGCCGGGCCCGGCACCATCCCGAGCGGCGAGTTCGAGTAGTAGCTGGCGATCCGCGGCTGCGCGCCGGCGTTGATGACGCCGTTGACGTATTCGAAGTTGAACGCCTGGATCATCGCCTCCCGCACGCGCCAGTCGTCGAAGGGCGCGCGGCGGGTGTTCATCACGAAGCCGGTCATGCCCGAGGGGCGCCGGTGGGGGATCTCCGACAGGACGATGTCGCCGGACCGCACCGCCGGGAAGTCGTAGTCGCGGGCCCAGCGTGCCGCGTTCGTCTCCCGCATGGTCGACAGCTCGCCGGCCTTGAACGCCTCGAAATGCGCGGTGGCGTCGCCGAAGAACTCCATCCGGATCGTCTCGATGTTGTTGGTGCCGCGGCGGAACGGCAGGTCCGCGCCCCAGTAATCCGGGTCGAGCCGCAACTCGACGAAGCGGCCCGCGTCGACGTCCGAGATGACGTAGGGCGCGGTGGTGACGGGGATGTTGGTGATGCCGGAGCGGAAGAAGGTGTCCGGGTCGTCCTCGTACTGCGCGGCCTTGAAGATCGGGCGGAAGCCAAGGGTCATCAGGAGCTCCCGGTCCGGCTCTGCGACAGTGAACCGCACCCCGTCCCGGCCGACCTGCTCGGCCGTCTCGACCTTGGCGAAGGCGCTGCGGTAGCGGCCGTTCGCGCCCTCCTGCCCCAGGATGTTCCAGGACCAGAGCACGTCGGCGGGCGTGACGGGCGTGCCGTCGGAGAAGGCGGCGTCCGGGTGAAGCGTGAAGGTGATCTGCGTCTGCGCGTCGTTCACCTCGACCGTTTCCGCGAGCAGACCGTAGAGGGTGAAGGGTTCGTCATAGGCCCGGCCGAGCAGGCTCTCGTAGGCGAGGAATCGCAGCTGCCAAGGCGTATTGCCCTGTTGTATATGGGGATTCAGACTGTCGAAGCTGCCGATCTGCCCGTCCGAGAATGTGCCGCCGCGGGGCGCATCCGGGTTGACCTGTGGCAGATGGGCATAGCCCGCGGGCAGCGCCGGATCGCCGTAGAGAGCGATGCCGTGTCCATCCGCCCACAGCGCCCCGGGCAAGGTAACCACCGCGGTGGCCGCGATCTTTGCCAAACTACTCACAGTGATTCGATTAACCAGTCTTAAGATCATGATCCCGCTCCCGATAACGCCCTGTTCAATTTAAGGTTTAATCGAACCATCGATCCGGCGCCCGTTAAACTTTCCCTTGGACTCCGTTACGTGGACGTCTATACCGAACTCACTGCTCGATAGGTTTCTTGCCTGTATGAAACCTGCCTCAAGACTTGACGCCGGCCCTCGGGTCGGCGTTTTTTTGTCGCATGATCTGAAATACCGCAAGGCCGGAACGGCCCGCCCGGACCCGCGTTGGGCATCGACAGCGCCTTTCGCAGGCGCAGCATCCGTGGTCCAGTCCCCCGCGCCTTAACATTTGGAGAGTCGGCAATGTCGCTCGCAGGAAACATGTCGCTCGCCGGGAAGACCGCCGTCATCACGGGGTCCACTTCCGGGATCGGGCTGGGCATCGCCACTTCCCTCGCCCGGGGCGGGCTCAACGTTGTGCTCAACTCCTATACCGACGACGATGCGGATCGGGACCTGGCCTCCGACATGGCCCGCGCGCATGGCGTCGAGGTCCGCTACATCAGCGCCGACATGTCGAACGGCGACGCGGCGCGCAGCCTGGTGGAAAAGGCCGGGGCCTGCGACGTGCTGGTGAACAACGCGGGCATCCAGTTCGTCGCCGCCATCGAGGCGTTCCCGGCAGCGAAATGGGACGCGATCCTGGCGATCAACCTGACCTCGGCGTTCCACACCACGGCCGCCGCGCTGCCGATGATGCGGCGCGCGGGCTGGGGCCGGGTCATCAACATCGCCTCGGCCCACGGGCTGACCGCCTCGCCCTACAAGTCGGCCTATGTCGCGGCCAAGCACGGGCTGGTTGGGATGACGAAGGTCGTCGCGCTCGAGACCGCACGGGAGCCGATCACCGCCAACGCCATCTGCCCCGGTTACGTCATGACGCCGCTGGTGGAGAAGCAGATCCCCGAGACGATGAAGGAATACGGCATGGACCGGGAGACGGCGATCCGCGAGGTGCTGCTCGATCGGCAGCCCTCGAAGGAATTCGCGACCACCGATCAGCTGGGCGGGACGGCGCTGTTCCTCTGCTCGGATTCGGCGGCGCAGATCACCGGCACAACCATCAGCGTCGACGGCGGCTGGACCGCGCTGTGAGCGATCTGTTCGATGGCGACAATGGCGCGCCGGGCGACGGCCCCGCGCCCGAGCGGATGGAATTGGCGGACCGCTTCCTCGACGGCTCCACCTTCACGCGCGTCAGCCTCGCCCGCTCGGTCGTGGCGGACAGCCGGCTGATGCACGCCCGGATCGACGACGTGAACGCCGAGGGTCTGACGTTCGAGAACGTGAACCTGACGGGCGCGCGGTTCCACGACGTGAACCTGACCGGGGCCGCCATCGACCACGCGCGGTTGACGGATGTGGCACTCACGGATGTCGACGTCACCGGGATGACCATCGACGGCATCCTCGTGTCCGACCTGCTGGCGAAGTGGCACGCCGGTGGCTGATCCCAAGCGCATCACGCTGGCGCTGCAGGGCGGCGGGGCGCATGGCGCATTCACCTGGGGCGTGCTGGACCGGCTGCTCGAGGACGAGCGTATCGAGATCGCGGCGATTTCCGGCACGTCGGCGGGCGCGCTCAACGGGGCGGCGGTGAAATGCGGCCTGGCCAGGGGCAGCCGCAGTCTTGCCCGCGAGACGCTGGAGAGGATCTGGACCGACGTGGGGGCGATCACCGACGACAGGCTCGCCCCCTGGCTCGCCGCCTTCTCCCCGCTCGCCATCAGTCACGCCATCGAGATGTCGCCGCTCTACCAGCTGTCGGACGGATTCAGCCGCGCGGTCTCTCCCTACATGACCGGCGGGCTCAACGAATCCGCGCTGCGCAAGGTGGTGTCGGGGCTGGATTTCGACCGCCGTCTGTTCGGATATGGGCCCGCAGTTCCACATCTGCGCGACCAACGTGCGAACGGGCAAGATCAAGCTCTTCACCGGGGCCGCCATCGGGATCGAGGCGATCCTCGCCTCCGCCTGCCTGCCGACGGTGTTCCCCGCCGTGGAGATCGACGGAGAGCATTATTGGGACGGCGGCTACACCGGCAATCCGGCGCTGTTCCCGCTCTACGCGGCCGACCTGCCGCGCGACCTGCTGATCGTGAACATCAACCCGCTGGAGCGTCCCGAGCTTCCCGTCACGGCCCGCGATATCCAGAACCGGATCAACGAGATCAGCTTCAACACCTCGCTCCTGCGCGAGCTGCGCGCCATCGAGTTCGTGCAGCGTCTCGTCCGGTCCGGCAGGATCCCCGGCGGCGCGATGAAGGACATGCTGGTCCACATGGTGTCGGACGATCACCTGATGCGGCAACTCTCGGTCGCCACCAAATCCGTCGCCAACCCCATCGTGCTGGCGCAGCTGCGCGCGGCGGGCCACGCGGCGGCGGATGCTTTCCTCGACCGGGACTTCGACGCGCTGGGCGATCGGTCCACCGTCGATCTGATCGAGATGTTCGCCTGACCGGAACCCCCCGTGCCGGGGCACGTTTGCCCGAGACCACGAAAGGAAACTCCATGAGCCGTGAAGACTTCGCCCGCGACTGGGTCCCGTTCCGCGACCCGATCCTGTCGAGCTATCCAGAGCTGACCGACGCGGACCTGTCGACGGCGGACGGCTCCACTGCCGAGCTCGCGAGGATCATCGCGGAGAAGCAGGGCATCGGGCCGGCCGAGGCCCAGCAGAACCTGCACGAGTTCCTCTCCGGTCCCCTGCCCGCCGACGCCTATGCCGCGCCGGTGCACGACGACGCCTCGATCCGGGACAGCGGCGACTACGTGCCCGCCGGGGAGGACCCCTCGGACGACGACGCGCGCTTCGGCGACGACGACACGGTCGAGGCTCCGGTCGGGCGCGACCTGTGAGGGTGGCTCCGGCCCTGATCGCGGCGTTGCTGCTGCCGGCGGTCGCGCAGGCGGACGCGCCGGGGCAGGACGCGGCGTCCTACCTCTGGTTCGACGGGCCCAACACGGTGGATGCCGGCGATGCCCGGATGCGGATCGTGTTCGACGGGGGTGGCGGTGCCGCGGCGCTGACGCCGAACCAGTACTGGCTCTACTCCGAGGCCTATCGCCGGCATCTGGGCCATCTGGCAATGCGCCGCCCGATGGCCGCCGCCGAGGGTGCCGCGCGGCACCTGGCCTTCCGGGACGTGGTGGCGCGCTATCCGACCCTGCGCGTGGAGGCCTTCGATCTGGAGGGCAGTTATGCGGAGACGTTGATCTCGCCGTAGCCGCCGATCCGCTTCAGTCCTTCGTCACACCTTCCAGCAGCATGATCTGCGCCGCTCCCGCCCCGATCCGGTGTTCGCGCGCCGCCTGATATTCAGGCGAGTCGTAACAGGCGCGGGCCGCCTCCAGGCTGTCGAACTCGATGATGACGTTGCGCGGCGTCGTGTCGCCCTCGAGCCCGACGACCTCTCCACCGCGTGCCAGTACCCTGGCCCCGTGCAGCGCGAAGGCCTCCGTCGCCCCCTTCGCATAGAGGGCGTAGGGATCGGGGTCGGTCACGGTGACATGCGCCACCCAATAGGCTTTCGGCATCGGTCTTCTCCCGCGGATCTTTTCCGGTTGATAAAGCTGCATGGCATGACACTCTGTCCAGAACCGATTTCACCCCGGAGAGACCCATGACGGAAGCACTGCGCCTCGATGGCATCCGCGCCGGACGGCTCGGCCCGGAGGACCTGGCCCGCAACTTCGCCGACCTGCACGCGCCGCTCACGGGGCACGAGGCTGCGATCGAGGCGGACCGGTGCTACTTCTGCCACGACGCACCCTGCATCACGGCCTGTCCCACCGACATCGACATCCCGCTCTTCATCCGCCAGATCTCGACGGGGATGGAGGATGCGGCGGCCAAGACCATCTTCGACCAGAACATCCTCGGCGGCATGTGCGCCCGCGTCTGCCCCACCGAGACGCTCTGCGAGCAGGTCTGCGTGCGCGAGGTGTCGGAGGGCAAGCCGGTCAAGATCGGACAGCTGCAGCGCTTCGCGACCGACGCGATGATGGGCGCGGGCGAGCATCCCTACGCGCGGGCACCGGACACCGGGAAGTCGGTTGCCGTTATCGGCGCGGGGCCTGCCGGTCTGGCCTGCGCGCACCGGCTCGCGATGCACGGGCATTCCGTCACGATCTACGACGCGAAGGCGCGCCCCGGCGGGCTCAACGAATACGGGATCGCCGCCTACAAGACTGTGGGCGATTACGCGCAGGCGGAAGTGGACTGGCTGCTGAAGATCGGCGGCATCGAGGTCCGCACCGGCATGGCCATCGGCGATACGCTGACGCTGGAGGGGCTGCGCGCCGACCACGACGCGGTGTTCCTGGGGCTGGGGCTGGCCGGCGTCGGCGCGCTCGGGCTGGAGGGGGAGGCGTTGACCGGCACCGAGAACGCCGTCGATTTCATCGCCGCCCTGCGCCAGGCGCCGGATCTCACGCAGCTGCCCGTCGGGCGGCATGTCGTCGTCATCGGCGGCGGCATGACGGCGGTGGATGCCGCCGTGCAGTCCAAGCTGCTGGGGGCGGAGACGGTCACCATCGCCTATCGCCGGGCCCAAGGTAGGATGCCCGCCAGCCGCTACGAGCAGGACCTGGCCGCGACCCACGGCGTGCGGCTGATGTTCGGCGTCGTGCCGGTCGCGCTGCGTGGGGACGCGAAGCTGCGGGAGGTGGAGCTCGGCTACGTCGACGGCGCGATGACGCCGACCGGCGAGACGATCACCCTGCGCGCCGATCAGGTGTTCCGCGCCATCGGGCAGAAGCTGGAAGCGGTGGAGGGGCTGGAACTGGCCGGCGGCAAGATCGCCGTGGATCCCGCGGGCCGCACGTCGCTCTCCGGCGTCTGGGCCGGTGGCGACTGCGCGTCCGGCGGCGAGGACCTGACGGTGACGGCGGTGGCCGAGGGGCGCGATGCCGCAATGGACATCCACGCGTCGCTATCCGATGGTGCGACATGAAAAAATCCAAATCCCCCCCCGCCAAACCCGCCGCGATGACCGAGAAGGAGCTCGCCGCCCGCAACGACGCGGCGCTGAGCCGCGTCGGCGCGATGGACGACCCCGACAAGCTGCGCAACCTGATGGCGAACGCCGACCGCATGGGCGTGACGCCGGTGCGCGACGCGGCCTTCCGCCGGCTGGCGCTGGTGCAGACGGAAGGCGAGCCGGGCACGATCGAGCACGACACGCTGCAGACGGTCTTCGCCTACGAGCAGCTGATCCGCGAGGAGCTGGGCAAGGCCAAGCGCCTGACCCGGACGCGCACGAAGCTGACGAAATCCGGCGCTGTGAACGCGCTGACCGACATGCCGACGACGACCGCCGACTACGCTGCCTTCGACACGCTGGTGACGCGCGGGCTGGAGGACCTGACCGGCGAAGCCGTCATCCTGCGCCACGGGGAAGCCTTCGACGACGCCACCCGCGATGCGGCGACGGCGCGGCTCGAAGCGGCGCAGACGGCTCCGGTCGGCGAGACGGCAGACGAAACGGCGTGACCTGTCCGCCGGCGTTCTTACCAACCGCCGCAATGGTCGGGTTATCGACGGCGGAGATGCCCCGTCGTGGCTGAGCCTTCCGCGCAGGAGCACGACGCG
The DNA here is from genome assembly GCA_963757495.1 of uncultured Alphaproteobacteria bacterium. Lineage (GTDB taxonomy): Bacteria > Pseudomonadota > Alphaproteobacteria > Rhodobacterales > Rhodobacteraceae > Jannaschia. Next base: position 27,375 of record CAVWRZ010000015.1, on the reverse strand, counting down.
CTGGCCGTGATCGGAAGGCGCGATGATCCGGCCGGACTACGGGGCTTTCGTCCGAACGTCAGGGGCGGGGAGATGGAGGCTGCCGGAGGCGGGGTTCTCGAGACGAAGCCGTTCGGCGATATGTCGGTGCTCCTCGTGCGCGGACGTCCCGACCCGACCCTCGAAGCGGTCGCCCTGCGGCGTCCGGAGGACCTCGGCGAAGGCGTTCGCCGACTGGCGCGCGACGCCCGATATCTATCCAGACCAGTTCAACCCCGGAGGCACCTGACATGGCCGACCTGACGACCGACTTCCTCGGGATCACATCCCCGAACCCGTTCTGGCTCGCCTCCGCGCCGCCGACGGACAAGGAATACAACGTCCGCCGCGCGTTCGAGGCCGGCTGGGGCGGGGTGGTCTGGAAGACGCTGGGAGCCGAAGGTCCGCCGGTCGTCAACGTCAACGGCCCGCGCTACGGCGTGATCCACGGGTCGGACCGGCGGGTGCTGGGGCTCAACAACATCGAGCTCATCACCGACCGCGACCTGCAGACCAACCTCGACGAGATCACCCGGGTGAAGGCGGACTACCCCGACCGCGCGATGATCGTCTCGATCATGGTGCCCTGCGAGGAGGAGGCCTGGAAGGCGATCCTGCCCCGGGTCGAGGCCACCGGGGCCGACGGGATCGAGCTGAACTTCGGCTGTCCGCACGGCATGTCGGAACGCGGCATGGGCGCCGCCGTGGGTCAGGTGCCGGAATACATCGAGATGGTCGTGCGGTGGTGCAAGCTCTACTACTCCAAGCCCGTCATCGTGAAGCTGACCCCCAACATCACCGACGTGCGGCAGCCCGCAGCCGCCGCGCGCCGGGGCGGGGCCGATGCCGTCAGCCTCATCAACACGATCAACTCCATCGTGTCGGTCGACCTCGACACGATGTCGCCGCATCCCAGCATCGACGGCAAGGGCACCCACGGCGGCTACTGCGGCCCGGCGGTCAAGCCCATCGCGCTCTCCATGGTCTCCGAGATCGCCCGCGCGCCCGAGACGCACGGCATGCCGATCAGCGGCATCGGCGGCGTGACCACCTGGCGCGACGCGGCGGAATACATCACCATGGGCTGCGGCAACGTGCAGGTCTGCACGGCGGCCATGACCTACGGCTTCAAGGTGGTCGAGGAGATGATCACCGGGCTCAGCCGCTGGATGGACGAGAAGGGCCACACCTCGATCCGGGACTTCATGGGCGCGGCCATCCCGAACACGACCGACTGGCAGTACCTGAACCTCGAGTACGTCGCCAAGGCCCGGATCGATCAGGACGCCTGCATCTCCTGCGGGCGCTGCTACGCCGTCTGCGAGGATACCTCGCATCAGGCCATCGCCATGTCCGCCGACCGGGTATTCACCGTGATCGACGACGAATGCGTGGCCTGCAACCTCTGCGTCGAGGTCTGCCCGGTGGAGGCCTGCATCTCGATGGTTCCGATGGAGGCCGGCGCGGTGGACCCGCGCACCGGCCGCGAGGTGCGGTCGGTCCCGGCGGACTGGACGACGCATCCGAACAACCCCGGAGCGGTGGCGGCGGAGTAGCACATGATCGAGGCCGCGACCGAACGAGCAGCGACGCTGACACTTCAGGTTCAGACCGGCGATGTGGCGGAGGCGGTGGATCGGTTCGCGGCCGGTGGGGCGGAGACGTTCCGCGATCAGCGCAGGTCGGTCTCCAACCTGCAGGCGCGTGCGCTGTCTCACCCGACGACCGTCCTCTGCCAGACGGATCGGCCCTACGACCGGGAGCTTTCGCCTGGACTGCGGGTGATCGGCTGGGCTCCGGCCGATCTTCATGCCCGTGCCATGGGCCGACGGATCGTCGACATGGTCGGGCCCACGCGTCTCATCGCGCGGTTGCCCCACATCGGTCTGCTCGAGGCGGCCGTCGCAGATGGGCTTCCGACCTTCGCCTGCCTTGCCGACATCATGCTCTGGCCGAAGATCCCGGACTTTCTCGGTCGCAGCGGGCCCCGGCGGCTTCTGACGAACATCCGCCTCCGCCGGGTCCTGGCCGATGCCAACGTCGTGGCCGTCGCCAATCACGGTCGCCGGGCAGCGCTGAGCCTCGGGCAGGTTCTGAAGGTTCCGCGCCGCAAGACGCTCATACAGAGCCTCGTTCCCATTCCGATGGACGAGGCGAGCGACCGGCCCCGGACGGGGCTGCTCTACGTCGGCGCATTGGAGCAGGCCAAGGGGGTCGGGGATCTCGTGGCCGCGATCGGGAGATCGGGGGATGCGGCACCGCCGCTCGCCATCGTCGGAGCCGGTGCGATGCGCCCCGAACTGGAGCGGATGGTCGACGAGGGGGGTCTCGCAGGCAAGGTGACCTTCGAGGGTCGCCTCGGCAACGACGCGGTGCTGGATCTCATGCGATCCGCCGAGGCCGTCGTGGTTCCGAGCAGACGATCCTATGCCGAGGGCATGCCCAATGTCATATCGGAGGCCCTCTCCACCCGGACGCCGCTGATCATCTCGGATCACCCCGCCTTTCAGGGGCGGTTGACCGACGGAAAGTCGACGCTCGTCTTCCGGGGAGGCGACCCGGACAGTCTGGGCGATGCCATCCGGCGTCTCCGGTCCGACCCCTCCCTGCGCCGGGCCCTGTCGGACAACGCGGAGGACACGATTCGCAGCCTCCATGTCGGTCATCCGACCGATGCCCTGTTCGACCGCTTCGTCGCGGACGATCGTAATCGAACGGGCTGGGTCGACGCCCTCGGTCTCGAAGGGGAGGCGGCAGGCTGGCTTTGACCGATCCGCGAAACGACACCTTCGATCCACAACGAACGAGCATGTCATGAACCCGACCGCGAGCAACCTCTCCGTCAACGCCGAACGCCTCTGGGACAGCCTGATGGAGATGGCGCTGATCGGTCCCGGCATCGCCGGCGGCAACGACCGGCAGACGCTCACGGATGCCGATGCCGAGGGCCGCGCCCTGTTCCAGTCCTGGTGCGAGGCGGCGGGCTGCACCATGGGCGTCGACGGATTGGGCAACATGTTCGCCACCCGCCCCGGCACCGAGCCCGAAGCGCCCGCCGTCTACATGGGCTCCCACCTCGACACGCAGCCGACGGGCGGCAAGTACGACGGGGTGCTCGGCGTGCTGGGCGGGCTGGAGGTGGTCCGCACGCTTCAGGACCTCGGCATACGCACGAAACACCCCATCGTGGTGACCAACTGGACCAACGAGGAGGGCACGCGCTTCGCCCCCGCCATGCTCGCCTCCGGCGTCTTCGCGGGCATCCACGAGCAGGGATGGGCCGAGGACAAGACCGATGCGACGGGCCTGCGCTTCGGTGACGAGCTCGACCGGATCGGCTGGCGCGGCGAGGAGGAGGTCGGCGCGCGCAAGGACGCGATGCATGCCTTCTTCGAGCTGCACATCGAGCAGGGCCCGATCCTGGAGGCCGAGGGGAAGGACATCGGCGTCGTCACCCACGGGCAGGGCCTCTGGTGGCTCGAGGTCACGCTGACCGGCCGCGAGAGCCACACCGGCTCCACCCCGATGGAAATGCGCGTGAACGCCGGCCTCGGCATGGCGCGCATCACCGAGGCCGTGCACCGCATCGCCATGGACGCGCAGCCGGCCGCCGTCGGCGCGGTCGGGCAGGCCAACGTCTACCCGAACTCGCGCAACGTGATCCCCGGGCGTGCCGTCTTCACCATCGACTTCCGCTCCCCGGATCGGGAAAAGCTCGACGGGATGAAGGCAAGGCTGGAGACCGAAGCCGCCCGGATCGCCGCGGACCTCGGGCTCGGGCTCCAGATCGAGGAGGCCGGCCATTTCGACCCGGTCACCTTCGACGCGGGCTGCGTGGCCGCCGTGCGCACCGCCGCCGAACGGCTGGGCTACTCACACATGGACATCGTCTCCGGGGCCGGTCACGACGCCTGCTGGATCAACCGCGTCTGCCCGACGGCGATGATCATGACCCCCTGCGTGGGCGGATTGAGTCACAACGAGGCGGAGGAGATCACGAAGGACTGGGCCCGCGCCGGCGCGGACGTTCTGCTCCACGCGGTGATCGAGACGGCGGAGGTTGTGGAATGAGCCCGATCCCCCGCCGGACCGTCGTCTTCGCCGCGATCTTCTTCGCCGTGAACCTCGCCTTCGACGCCTATCGCGCGGGCGGACTGACCGTCGGAGCCTTCGCCTCCGCCGCCGTCGTCACCTGCATCGCCACGGCGATCTACTTCGCCGTCATCTCGTTCATCGCCCGCAAGAAGGATACCGGATGATCCGCCGCCTCGCCCTGACCGTCCCGCTCGCCCTCGCCGCCTGCGGTCTGCCCACCGCGCAGGGCCCCGTTTCCGACCCTCAGGCCTACACGGTCACCGACGCCCCCGTCCCCTTCGCCGTCGGTCGCCTCCTGCCTCGCAGCGTCACCGCCCGCGACGTACGTGTGGCGGACAACTGCTACGGCTACGCGTATCAGGGGAGGATCTATCCGGTGCTCATCCCGCGCGGGACGCAGTACTGCCTGTGAACGGCCGAAGCCCGTTCCGTTCCATCACGATGTCCGCAAGCGCCGAGAAGCGCCGATCCCGGTAGTTCAGCTTGTGCACCGGGCAGAGACCGGAGATTTCGGCGGCATGGCGCAGGAAGGTCGCGTCGGGTGTTTCGGGATCCCCTGCCAGACTGCCGATGAGTTGCGGCACCGCAGCACTCCGATGCGGGACCTTCTGCCAGATCGCCGCCAGCGCAGGGTCGCGGTTCAGTAGCGAGGCCAATGTGTAGTTAATCACCGCATATGGGTAGAAAGCGTTGTCGAAGCCGCCCTCGGGATCGACGAACCACAGGGTGTCTCGTTCGGCGATCTTCTGTCTAAAACGGTGGTAATCCTTGAGAGCGCCATGCCGCAGGGCCCGCTTCCAGGTCGGAAACAGCCTCCGGCGCCCGAAGTATCGCGAAAATTCCATCAGAAACATCTCTATGAGCACGTTTCCGGGTGACGCGCTGATGAACCAAGTCTGGAGCAGATGATTCGGGTCTCCCGTGGACGCGAACGCGAACAGACCTGCCGGTTCCCGAAGCGCGGGGAGCCATGTATCGAGCGGTGCCGAAGGGAGAACCGTCGCATCCACCCAGGTGCCGCCATGCTCGTTCAGAAGCCACAGCCTGACCAGGTCCGACGTAATCTGAGGCGAGATGCGATCCTGGCGGATTCCGAGCTTCTGGAGGATGGCGTCGGCCTCGGACTGCTCGATGACATGAAGTTCGTGATCCGGGTTGAAAGCCTCCCAGAGGTGGAGAATTCGCTTGACGCTTTCCGGTGCAACACTGCGCCCCTGAAACCAGGCTGCCCAAATCTTCATTCTTTCCTCCATCAGACTGACCCGATCGTCTTGGATCCTGCCTGCGCGAACCCTCCCGATCTTGCCATCCCAATAGACTTCATCGAACGTGCCATCACAACCGACGGGACGGAAGAGGAGCGAAGCGATGTCCAAGGTCATCAAGAACGGCACCATCGTCACCGCCGACCGCCAGTGGCGCGCAGACGTCCTGATCGAGGGCGAGACCATCGCCGCCATCGGCGAGAACCTCTCGGGCGACGAGACCATCGACGCGACCGACGCCTACGTCATCCCCGGCGGCATCGACCCGCACACGCACCTCGAGATGCCCTTCATGGGCACCACCGCCGCCGAGACCTTCGAGTCCGGCACCTTCGCGGCGGCCGCCGGCGGGACCACGATGCTGGTCGATTTCGTCCTGCCCGGCGAGGATGGCCTGCTCGCCGCCGTCGACGACTGGGACCGCAAGAGCCGCGACCAGATCTGCTGCGACATCTCCTACCACATGGCCATCACCGGCTGGTCGCAAGTCGATCTGGGAGGAGATGGAGACCGTCGTGAAGGAGCGCGGGATCAACACGTTCAAGCACTTCATGGCCTACAAGGGCGCGCTGATGGTGGAGGATGACGAACTCTTCGCCTCCTTCTCGCGCTGCGCCGAACTGGGCGCCCTGCCGCTGGTGCACGCCGAGAACGGCGACGTGGTTCAGGCGCTCCAGGAAAAGTACATGGCCCAGGGCATCACCGGCCCCGAAGGCCACGCCTACTCCCGCCCGCCCGAAGTCGAGGGCGAGGCCGCCAACCGCGCCATCATGATCGCCGACGCCGCCGGCTGCCCGCTCTACATCGTCCACGTCAGTTGCGAACAGGCCCACGAAGCCATCCGCCGCGCCCGCCAGAAGGGGATGCGCGTTTACGGCGAACCCCTGATCCAGCACCTCACGCTCGACGAGTCCGAATACTTCGACCGCGACTGGCAATACGCCGCCCGCCGCGTCATGTCCCCGCCCTTCCGAAACAAGTCCCATCAGGACAGCCTCTGGGCCGGCCTCGCCTCCGGCTCGCTCCAGGTCGTCGCCACCGACCACGCCGCCTTCTCCGACGAGCAGAAGCGCATGGGCGTCGGCGACTTCACCCGCATCCCCAACGGCACCGGAGGGCTGGAGGAGCGCATGGCGATGCTCTGGACCCGCGGCGTCGACACGGGCCGCCTCACCCCCGAGGAGTTCGTGGCCGTCACCTCCACCAACATCGCCAAGATCCTCAACATCTACCCGATGAAGGGCGGCATCGCGGTGGGCGGCGACGCTGACATCGTCGTCTGGGACCCGTCGATCCACCGCACGGTATCGGTCGCCAACCAGAAGAGCATCATCGACTACAACGTCTTCGAGGGCATGGAGCTGACCGCCGCCCCCCGCTTCACCCTGTCCCGCGGCGAGGTCATCTGGGCCCACGGCCAGAACTCCCAGCCCCAGCCGGGGCGGGGGAAATTCGTGAAGCGCAAGCCCTTCGCGAGTGCGTCGCAGGCGCTCAGCAAATGGAAGGGCCTGAACACCCCGCGCAAGATCGAGCGCGATCCGATGAACATTCCGGCGGGGGTCTGATGCGGGCGCTTCCCGTTCTCGGCCGACGCGGTATCCTCCTCGGGGCGGCTGCCTCCGCGCTGCCATTCCGGGCCCTCGCATCCGATGTGGACGCGCCGGTCCCGGTCGAAGACGCCTTCTGGCAACTGATCGAGGCCGCACGGGCAGGCGCTGTCGGCCCTGACGGCTTTCTCCTAAGCCTCTACGACTGCACCGATACCATGTCCCCGACCCTGATGGGCGCCTGTCTCGAAGGTCTGGAGAGCGTCCACGCCCGCATCCATACCCCGCAGATGCGTCACGCCGAGCGTCTCCTCTACAGCCGCTACGACGATGACTTCCTCCTGTCGCTGACCTGGGGCCTGATCGTCGGGGGTCGCGCGTTCTGCAACGACGCCGTCCGCGATCCAGAGACGATGGCCGGCCACGTCCCGTCGTTCCTTCAGGCCAACCTCGCCGCCGCTTTCTTCGACGGGCAGGCGATGACCATCGGCTATGTCGTCTCCGGTAATCTCTACCCGGAGATGCCGCCTCCCGACCGCGACTTGTCCGACGAACATCTCCGCCGTCATCTTCCCCGTCTGGCGGCCTGGTCCCCCACATTCCGCAACATCCTCGACGCCCGCGCGATGGCGGTCACACTCCATGTCTGAACCGACCATCTCCGCCCACTCCCTCTCCCTGACCTTCCCGTCCCCCGACGGCCCCGTCCACGCGCTCTCCGACATCACCCTCGACATCGCGGAGGGCGAATTCGTCTCCTTCATCGGCCCCTCGGGCTGCGGCAAGACCACCTTCCTGCGCTGTGTCGCGGCCCTCGAGACCCCCACCGACGGCACGCTCACCGTCAACGGCATGACCCCCGACGAGGCTCGCCGCGCCCGCGCCTACGGCTACGTGTTCCAGGCCGCGGGTCTCTACCCCTGGCGCACCATCGGCCGGAACGTCACGCTTCCGCTGGAGATCATGGGCTACTCGAAATCCGACCGCACCGAGCGGATGCGCGAGGTCCTCGCCCTCGTCGAGCTCGACCAGTTCGCCAACAAGTACCCCTGGCAGCTTTCGGGCGGCATGCAGCAGCGCGCCTCCATCGCCCGCGCGCTGGCCTTCGACGCCGACATCCTGCTCATGGACGAGCCCTTCGGCGCGCTCGACGAGATCGTCCGCGACCGGCTGAACGAGGAGCTCCTCGACCTCTGGAAGCGCACGACGAAGACCACGCTCTTCGTCACCCACTCGATTCCCGAAGCCGTCTACCTCTCCACCCGCATCGTCGTCATGTCCCCGCGTCCGGGCCGCATCACCGACGTCATCGAAAGCCCCCTGCCCCGCGACCGCCCCCTCGACATCCGCGACACCCCCGAGTTCCTCGCCGTCGCCCACCGCGTCCGCGAGGGCCTGCGGGAGGGCATGGAGACCGCATGAACCGCCGAGCGCAGACCCTCGCCGACCTCGCCGTGATCGCCGTCGCCCTCTGGTTCCTCGCCTCCGCCGGCTTCGACGACATGCCCGCCCGCGGCCTGCTGAACGCCGTCGCCCTCTTCGTCACGGGCTCCTCGGTTTGGCGCATCTGGCAGCGTCACAGGGGGGCGAAATGATGCTCCGCCGGGCCACCGCCGACGACGCGCCGGCCTGCGCGCGGATCGTGGACGATTGGTTCGCCGCGACGCCCTGGATGCCCGAGGGTCCGGGCTACGACGCGCTGGAGGCCCTGATGCGCGAAGGTTTCCCCCGGCGCGAGGCTTGGGTCGCCGGGCGATCCGGTCGCGGGCTATCTCTCCATGAAGGCGGAGGACGATCACATCATCGGCCTCTACGCGCCACAGCCGGGCAACGGCACAGGCCTCCGCCTCCTCGACCACGTCAAACAGGGCCGCGACCGCATCACCCTGAACTCCCACGCCCCCAATCGCGCCGCCCATCGCTTCTACGAACGCGAGGGCTTCCGCGTCACCGAACGCGACATCCCCGGCGACGGACGGCATCCCCGAGATTCGCGATGGAATGGCGTCGATGACGGACGCGATCCGCCCCGCCGAACCGCGCGACGCGGCCCCCTGCGCCGCGATGGTCAACGCCTGGATCGACCGCACGCCCTGGCACCCGCGCATCCATTCCGCCAAAGACGTCGCCCGCCACTACAGCGACACGGTCTGGCGCAACCGCGAGGTCCTCGTTGCCAGCGATCCGCCGCGCGGCTTCCTCGTGATGACGCAAGACGGGCAGATCACCGCGCTCTACGCCGACCCGCCCCGCCGGGGCACCGGTCGCCGCCTAATGGACCGGCCCAAGGCGCTCCCATCGACGCTCTCCCTCTGGACCCATGTCCCGAACGCCGCCGCGCAAGCCTTCTACCGCGACGCGGGCTTCTCCGAGACGCGCCGCACCGACGGCGACAACGAAGAAGGTGTCCCCGACGTCCTCCTCGAATGGGCCGCGCCATGACCGACGCCCCCCTCGCCGCCCCCGGTGCCGGCGTCGGCCGCTCCGGCCGCGTCGCCCTCGCCATCCGCGGCGCGCGCCATACACTCGGGCCCATCCTCACCGTCGTCGCCGCCCTGATCGCGGTCTGGTATCTCGCCTGCATCCCGATGAACGCGCAGAACTCGCTCATGCTGGCCGAACGCGAGGGCATCGCCGTCACCCCCGCCACCGCCGCCGAACGCCGCGACGTCGGCGGCATCGCCCTGACCATCGCCACCCCGTCCGAGGCCATCGCCCGCGCCTTCGCGCAGGACCGCCCCCGCCTCCCCTCCCCGCATCAGGTCGCGGCCGAACTCTGGAACACGACCGTCGGCCAACCCGTCACCTCCAACCGCAGCCTCGTCCGCCACGCCGGCATCACGCTGGCTCCAACGCTCCTCGGCTTCGTCATCGGCTCGCTCGCCGGCGTGGCACTCGCCGTCGGCATCGTCCATTCCCGCCTGATGGACTTGTCGGTGATGCCCTGGGCCATCGCCTCGCAGACCATCCCGATCCTCGCCATCGCCCCCATGATCATCGTCGTGCTGAACTCCGTCGGCGTGCAGGGCGTGATCCCGAAGGCGATCATCTCCGCCTATCTGTCGTTCTTCCCGGTGACCGTCGGCATGGTGAAGGGGTTGCGCGCGCCCTCGGCCTCCGACCTCGACCTGATGCGCACCTGGAACGCCGGGCGCACCCGCACGCTCGTCTCGCTCCGCCTTCCGACCTCGCTTCCCTACCTCTTCGCCTCCCTCAAGATCGCCGTCGCCGCAGCCCTCGTCGGCGCCATAGTGGGAGAGTTCCCCACCGGCGCCGTCGCCGGCCTCGGCGCGCGCCTCCTCGCAGGCAGCTACTACGGCCAGACGGTGCAGATCTGGTCCGCCCTCTTCGGAGCCGCCCTCGTCGCCGCGCTGCTCGTGGCCCTCATCGGCCTGATCGAACGCCTCACCCTGCGCCGCATGGGGCAAGCCCGATGAGCCTCGCCACGATCCTCGGCACCTGGGCGCTGCTCTGGGCCGCCAATGCACGGCTCGCCCGCCTGCCCTACGCGAACGTCGCCTCCCCCCTCCTCTTCGGCCTCACCCTCCTGATCCTGTGGGAACTCGCCGTCCGCCTCTTCGACGTGCCCTCCGTCATCCTCCCGGCCCCCACCGCCATCGCCGAGGCCCTCACCCAGGCCGCTCCCATCCTCGCCGGCGACTGGGTGCAGACCGTGGCCAAGGGCGCGTTCACCGGCTGGCTCATCGGATCCGCCGCCGGCATCGCCACCGCGCTGCTTGTGGCGCGCTCCGACTTCCTGCGCCGCGGCCTGCTTCCGGTGGGCAACTTCGTCGCCGCCCTCCCCATCGTCGGCACCGCGCCCATCCTCGTGATGTGGTTCGGCTTCGGGTGGGAGAGCAAATCGGCCGTGGTCGTCGTCATGGTCTTCTTCCCCATGCTCGTGAACACCGTCGCGGGCCTCGCCGACACGACCGCGATGCAACGCGACCTCATGCGCACCTATGGGGCCTCGCCCACCCGCACGCTGCGCCACCTCGCCCTGCCTTCGGCCCTCCCTTTCGTCTTCAACGGCCTCAAGATCGCCACCACCCTCGCCCTCATCGGAGCCATCGTCGCCGAATTCTTCGGCAGCCCGACCTACGGCCTCGGTTTCCGCATCTCCACCGAGGTCGGGCGCCTGAATCTCCCCACCGTCTGGGCCGCAATCACCGTCGCCGCCCTAACCGGCAGCCTCTGGTACGGCGCGATCGCCCTGCTGGAGAAACGCCTCACCTTCTGGCATCCTTCGCAGCGCCGACCATGACCGACACCCCTGCCGTCCGCGGCACGACCGGCATGGAGCCGTCCTCGAACGCGAAATCCACAAAGGCGACACCGTCCGGACCGTAGGCGCAGGTTACGCAGGCATTGACCCGCGGATCGCCCGGACAGGTCCGCTACACGCATCGCCGCTGCCGACGGTCGGCCCGTCGATCTTGCCCTGGGGCGCTACGACGGGCCGGTCTGCTGTCCTGACGCGACGCCGGAGAGATCGAACGCCGCCTCAGCGGGCGCGGGTCGCGCAAGGCCAAGGCCAGCCCCATCGATTCGATGCGGCTGACATCCTGCTCTGCCGCAGGAAGGAAACGCGCCCGGAGTGGATATACTGACCCAACGTCAAGCGCCGCCAAAACAGGCAATCGCCCGGGATCCGGCCACGACCGATGCGCCGGGACTGGCCCTGCGCCCACTCCGGTGCGAACCTTCCGGCAGCGGCTCCGGACAGACGGGCCGGACACCAACGGGAGATGACCCTGATGAACAGAATACTCGCCACCACCGCCCTCGCCACCGCCCTCGCCGCCCCCGCGCTCGCGCAGGACAACGACGTCACCCTGCAACTCCAGTGGGTCACGCAGGCTCAGTTCGCCGGCTACTACGTGGCACTCGACAAGGGCTTCTACGAGGCCGAGAACCTCAACGTCACGATCCAGCCCGGCGGCCCCGACATCGCCCCGCCCCAGGTCCTCGCCGGCGGCGGTGCCGACGCCATGCTCAACTGGATGCCCTCGGCCCTCGCCGCCCGCGAGAAGGGCCTGCCGGTGGTCAACATCGCGCAGCCCTTCAAGACCTCCGGCCTGATGCTCACCTGCTGGAAGGACACCGGCATCGAGGGCCCGCAGGACTTCCGCGGCAAGACCATCGGCGTCTGGTTCTTCGGCAACGAATACCCGTTCCTCTCCTGGATGAGCCAGGAAGGCATCCCGACCGAGGGCGGCGAGGACGGCGTCACCGTCCTCAAGCAGGGCTTCAACGTCGATCCACTCCTGCAACGGCAGGCCGACTGCATCTCCACCATGACCTACAACGAATACGGCCAGGTCCTCGACGCCGGCGTCTCGCCGGACGAACTCGTGACCTTCAAGTACGAGGACATGGGCGTGGCTACGCTCGAAGACGGTATCTGGGTGCTGGAGGAGAACCTCGAGGACCCGGCCTTCGTCGACAAGATGACCCGCTTCGTCCGCGCCTCGATGGAGGGCTGGAAATACGCCGAACAGAACCCTCAGGAAGCCGCCGAGATCATCATCGAGAACGACCAGACCGGCGCGCAGACCGAAGCCGCGCAGGTCCGCATGATGGAGGAGATCGCGCTGCTCACCGCCGGCTCCGATGGCTCGCTCGACGAGGCGGACTACCAGCGCACGGTCGATACCCTGCTGGCCGGCGGCTCCGACCCGGTGATCTCGCAGGCGCCCGAAGGGGCGTGGACAAGCGTGATCACGGATGCCGCGCTGAACTGACGGCCCATGGATACGAAGGGGCGGCCCGCGCGGCCGCCCCGAAACGACAGCCCTGGGACCGTAACCCGTCGTTGCCCCAGGCTGAGGGCACGTGTTAACAACATCCATTGAAACCAAATGGATGAGTGCGATGACGACAGGCGCGAACATCGCCCAGAGCCCATCGGAATTTCCGGGCGATGCCGTCCTCGAAAGTGCACTCGCGCAGGCTCCCTTCGCAGTCATCCTGTTCGCTGCCGACCCACCCTATACCGTCCTGTGGCGAAATTCCGCTCACGGCGTAATGTCGGATTCCGACGACCGGGAGGTCGAGGGGCTGACGATGGAGGAGGCCTTTCCGCCCACTGCCGAAACGGGTGGCGCGGCCGCGCTCGACGCCATGGCCGACACCTTCGCCCGGCTGCGCGACGGCGGCGCGGCGGAAGAGATCGGCCCCTACCGCTTCGACCTGCGCGACGAGGCCGGCACCTATGTCGAGCACCACTGGACGATGCAGCTCTCCGCCGTCGCGCAGGGGGGACGCGTCGTCGCCGTCATGCAGGTCGCGCAGGACGTCACGGCGACCGTCCTCGCGGACCGGATGGCACGGACGCTGGGCCGCGCCGCGGAATCCACCGCCGCCTTCAGTTCCTTCCGGTTCGACCCGGAGACAGGCCGCTTTCCACGCAGCCCCGGGGTGGACGCGATGTTCGGCTTCGCCCCGGGCGAGGTCGGCGACCAGGCCGCGCCCTTCTTCGAGCGCGTCCATCCCGACGACCTCGCCGAAGTGCACGCCGAGGTCGCCCGCATCTTCGCCGCGCCGCGCGGGGAGATCGCCTCCTTCGACTACCGCGTCCGCCTGCCCGAGGGCGGCGAGCGCTTTGTCCGGATCCGCGCCGAGGTCGCAACCGACCCGGAGGACCGGCGGGAGAAGCTCGTGGGCACCTTCATCGACCTGACGGATGTGGAGGAGATCCGACGTTCGCTGGAGCAGGAGAGCGCCTTCCGCGAGACCCTCGTGGAGGAGGCGAACCACCGCATCAAGAACTCCCTGGCCATCGCGCTCTCGATGATACGGCTGGAGGCCCGCGCGCTGGGCAAGATGGAGACGGTCGGCCTGGAGGAGGCGCGCGACGCCCTCGCCAAGGTGGAAACCCGGGTCCGCGCGATCTCCAGCGTGCACAGCCTGATGCAGATGGCCGGCGGGCGGACGGTGATCTCCCTGACGTCCCTGCTGGGCGAGATCGTCGGCCACACCCGCGAGAGCGCCGGCATCGGGGCGGCCGATCTGAAGCTGGATCCGCCCGCATCGGACATCCCTCTCGGCAGCGACCTAGCCGTGACGCTCTGCCTGATCCTGAACGAGGTCATGACCAACGCGCTGAAGTACGGCGTCTTCACGGGCGGCGGCACGGACATCCGGCTGTCCGCCGAGGCCGCACGGGGCGAGGTCACGATCGTGGTCTCCAACGCCATCGCGACGGATCGCCGGATAAGTGCGAGCCCCTCCACCGGCCTCGGCTCCCGCCTGGTCCGTCAGATGGCCACCCAGATCGACGCCCGCATCTCCGCCGAGACGCGCGGCGACACCTACGTGACCACCATCGAGCTCCCGGTTTCCCCCACCCCCTGACATCGCCCCGGCACCGCCGATCACGCCGCGCAGAGGGTGGGCATTGCCATGCCCTCCGCCGAACCACGAGCCGACGGACGACAGAGGGAGCGTCCGCGAGGACGCCCCAACTGCGCAACCCATGGGCCTGAAACGCACAGGGCGCTCATACCTCTGTCGGAAGCACCGCGGGGGGTGGCCACATCAGCAAACAGTCCGCCGCAAGCGAGAACAGACAGCTTACAAACATCACCAATGCCATCGTCGCGGCGAAAGAATTCCCGCCTGCGGCAGCGAAGACGAACAGGAATATTCCGAGGGTTTCGAGAGATGGGACCCGGCTGGCGACGACCATCAATCTGAAGCCCGACGTCAGAGTCTCCTTCGACCGCCCAAGCCGCATGAAGTGCTCCCCACTCGTTCGGCAGCATCCGACGGTGTCCGGGCGACGTTCCGGGTCTCCTGGTCGGGTTGCGTGATCGTCGTGCCGGCGCGGCGGACCACGTCCGGCGGTTGTCCGTCGCGGGCGGCATGGGGCCTCGGGTGGTCGCGGACGCCGGACCGGGTTCGCAGGCCTGCGCGCGGCTCCGACCCGGCCGTCCGGGCGTGCAGGGAGCCGCCCTCGTATCTTCGACTGCCCAGAGCCGCGCGATGAAGATATCGTCGAGAGGAGGCACGGCCGGATGCCCCTTGGCCGTCCATCGGGATGCGCCCGCCTGCCAGCCGCATCCGTCCGTCCGGGCGAAGGCGGTGAACCGCGGTCCCCGGTCCGTGTCCATGATCCCCGGCGGGCCGAAGCGGGCGATGGCTCCGTCGAGCGCCTCGACCGTTGCCCGGCAGGCGATGCACCGCAGATCTGCCCGGAGGGGCAGAACGCGGCGTCCGGCGCGTTCGGCAGCCGCCATGCCGATACCCGGCGGCTGTGCCGGCCCATTCCTCTCGGGACCATCCTACGGATGGCCCTGCCGGACAGTGGATCGCCACGAGGTGGAGAAAGCCCCGCCGGACACGGAGATGCGCGATGTCGGCGCACCCGCTGCCCGACAGGGTCATGCGCGGCATGATCCCGAGAGGGGGACCTGGTTCGGGCGGTCGATCGTCGGACCGCGCAGGAGGGAGCAGAACGGCTGGCGGCCCTTGCCCGGCCCGCTGGCGTTCGGCTTCCGTCAGATGGGCATCAGGCCCATGATCCGCATCAGCCGCCGGACCCGCTCGGGGTTCGCGGCAGGGCCGTCGTCCCGAAGATGCCAGTCGTCTGGCGCACGCCGTGGAACGGCGTCTCCACGAACGGCCGGTCCCCTCCCGGGATCATGCTGCGCATGACCCTGCCGGGCCGTGGATCGGCACCGTCAGGCACGGCGTCCCGGAACTCCCGCCCGCAGGCCGGTGGGAGAAGGCCGGCCACGGGATCGACAGCAGCCGGCACTGCGCAGCGACCGACGGCCGCAAGGGGCCCTTCCCGATCGTCGTCCGCCTCACGTCCCGCCCCAGGGCCCGAGCCTTCGCGACGACGAACCGTCGGCGACCGCGAGGACGCCGATCTTCGCGTGCAGATCGCGCACCGTCTCGGCATCGATCCGGGGCACCTCGTTCACCGCGCCCTTCCCGAGAACGCCGGACGCACCTTCCAGCGGTGCGCTCGCCATCGTCCTCGAACCGATGGCGGAGTATGGCCCGCTCCATTGGGGGATCAACGTCGGGTGAACCTCGAACCGCGCGGCCAGCCCGGACACCGTCCGCTCGCTCTCGCGCGCTTCATGCGCCCCCTCCGCCTCGAACGCAGCCGCGTGCCGCCCTCCCTCCGCCCTCTCATCCGTCTCCTTCGCGAAGATCAGGATGACCTCGAATCGTCGCCCCCGTCGGTGTCCGACATCCGGTGGATACCTCGAACTGCCGTGGAACGAAATTAGAGCAGTCAGACCAGACGCTTACAAGGCAGCGGAGCGACCGACGAGATCGTGATCTGTGCCACCTGCCGGACCGCTGCCAGCCTGCTTGGAAAGAGCCCCTCCCCCGGTCTCTTGGGCGCACGAAGGGCGGTTTAAGTTCCGAGCTTCACGCGGTCTGCGACAGCCAAGGCCGCCCCCGCAGCTGTTTCTTACCGCAAAACCCTTCCGCCGGTGATTACATCACTTGCCGAGCAATTGGTCAGCGACTCCATCGGGGCGAGGGTGCTCCTCATGTCGCTACCTCCCGCAAAGGCACCCCTCGCCCGCTCTCGAGACATCGCTTCACAATATCCTGCGTGGCAGTGGAGAAGGGCCGCGATGACGACCGGCTCCGCGACGCACTCGACATCGAGGCCTGCACCCCGTCGAGATGCAACGAGAATTTCCAAATGCCACACAGTCGGCTTCTATATCCCAAGCGCCACAGGATCGAGAACCTGGGTGTTTGATCCCACGGTTTGATGGTGCGATCCTTTCGATGGAATGGAAGGAAGCATTATGGGACAGGTTCGTCACGGGAGCGCCACGACCACGCACGCCGTCAGAGCTGCAATACAGCGATCCACTGCCCGACAGGGTCATGCGAAGCATGATCCCGAGAGGGGCAAGCTTCGCTCTCGGCAGCTGAGCGAGGAACTTGGGATCAACCCGAAGACGGTCGCGAAGTGGCGCAAGCGCGCGACGGTCGAGGATATGAAGACCGGTCCGACAGAGCCGCGCTCGACGGTTCTGACCGAGGCCGGGGAAGCGGCGATCGTTGCCTTTCGACGCCATACCCTGCTGCCGCTGGACGATTGCCTCTACGCCCTGCAGCCGTCGATCCCGCACCTGACGCGGTCGGCGCTGCACCGGTGCCTGCAGCGACATGGCATTTCCCGCCTGCCGGACGTCGAGGGGGACAAACCGAAGCGACAACGGTTCAAGCGCTACCCGATCGGGTTCTTCCACATCCACTGCCCCCCTCCCGGGATCATGCTTCGCATGACCCTGCCGGGCAGCGGGACAGGCGATTGCGAAGCAATCTGCCGAGAGGGGACATCGCCGAGGTTCAGACCGCCGAGGGCAAGCTTCATCTCTTCGCGGGCATCGACCGAACCAGCAAGTTCGCCGTCACCCAGCTCGTCGAGAAGGCCGACAGGCAGACGGCGTGGGAGTTCCTGCAGCACATGCTCGAGGCCGTGCCGTATCTCGTCCATACGATCCTCACCCCCCTCTCGGGATATTTCCTTCGGAAATACCCTGCCGGGCAATGGACAACGGCATCCAGTTCGCCGAGCAGCCGCGGAACAGGAACACGATCCTCTCCCGACCCATGCGCTTCGACATGATCTGCGACGCCAACGGGATCGAGCACCGGCTGACCAAGCCCAACCACCCGTGGACCAACGGCCAGGTCGAGCGGACGAGGCGCACGATCAAGGAGGGTGAGGCCTGAAGCCGATCCGGGGGATCGGCGACGGCTGAACGTCAGACGTTACCATTACGACAGCCACGATCAGCTGCGCACCCACCTTGGCGACTTCATGGCGGCCTATAACTTCGCCCGCAGGCTCAAGACCCTCGGCGGCCTCACGCCCTACGAACACATCTGCAAAATCTGGACATCAGAGCCGGATCGATTCATCCTCAATCCGATCCACCAAATGCCGGGACTGAACATCTAGGGCATTCCGAGGACTTCGATCGCCGCCGGGGTCAGAATGATCACGAAGAGGACGGGCAGGAAGAACACGATCATCGGCACCGTCAGCTTCGGAGGGAGCGACGCAGCCTTCTTTTCGGCATCGGTCATCCTGCGATCCCGTTGTTCCTGCGAAAGGACACGGATCGCAGTACCTAGGCTCGTTCCGTACTTTTCGCTTTGCATCATACCGGCGGCGACGGCACGAACGCTGTAACTTCCAGTGCGATCCCCAAAGTTCTTGTAGGCCATTTCCCGCTGTTGGAGGTAGGAAAGTTCCGCCACGGTGAGGCTTATCTCCTCGGCGAGTTCGATTGACTGAAAGCTGATCTCGTCGGCCACCTTGCGCAAAGCCGTCTCGATCGTCATGCCGGACTCGATGCAGATCAACAGCAAGTCGAGCGCGTCGGGCCAAGCCCGTACGATTGCTGTGCGTCGCTTGTTGATGAGGTTCGTCATGAATATCAGCGGCGCGTAGTGACCAGAGCCAGCGCTCGCAGTCAGGATCATCAGCTCGATCGTGAAGGGGTAGCGCTCTGGCGACAGGACGTAAAGATAGAGCGCCGCACCGGCGAGGAAGGCAAACGGCAAGAGCCCTCTTGCGGCGAGGTATACGTAGACTGGCCCTATGCCGCGATAGCCCGCAAGACGAAGCCTGCGGGCGATGCGGCCGTCCTCCAACCCCTGATCCAATCGCAACGTCTCGACGATCCGGCCCCAAAGCGCCTTGGGCTCGGCTACCAGACCGCCACCGCGCGCCGTGATAGCGCGTTCGCGGGTGCGGATCGACAGCTGTTCGGCGCGGATGCGACGCAGGCGCTTCGATGTGGTATCGGGAAACAGAAGGGGCCAGGCGAGGACGAGGACGGTCGCCATCACTGCCAAACCGGCGACGAGCATGATCGCGGCATCGATCTGTTCGGTGCTGAGGATCCGGTTCATCCTGTAATCTCAGATGTCGATGTTGATCATGCCGCGCATCACCAGGATCCCGATCAGCATCCAGACCCCTCCGGCAACCATGGCAATGATTCCCACCTGCGTCGAGAAGAGCAGACCGATATAGTCCGGTGCGGCCATGTAGAGGAGACCGAGGACGAGGATGGGCAGGGAGCCGATGATCGCGGCCGACGCCGTTGCCTCGCTGCTGAGCGCCTTGATCTTGCCCTCCATCTTCTTGCGATCGCGCAGCACTTGACTGAGATTGCCGATCGCCTCGGAGAGGTTGCCGCCCGCCTTGCTCTGGATCGCGAGGATGATGCCGAAGAGCTTGACCTCCAGCAACGGCGTGCGCTTGGCCATCCGCTCCATCGCATCGTCGAGCGGCAAGCCGAGCACCATGTCGTCCGACAAGAGGCGAAACTCGGTCCGCAGAGGCTCGCGCCCGTCGGTGGCGATGCCGCGCAGGCAATCGCCGAGCGGGAGGCCGGATCGGACGCCGCGGGTGATGACGTCCAACGCATCCGGCATCTCCGCCAGGAATGCCTTGAAGCGACGCGCGCGCGCGCGGGAGACAAAAAGACGCGGGAGCATGAAACCCCCGGCGACGGCGAAGGCGATCGATGCGGCGAGCCCGACCCCCATGACGACTTGCCCGATCGCGAAGACCGTGCAGCCCGAGGCGACGCAGAGCGAAACGTAGAACCCCCGGGACCATCCGAGCCCCGCCTGCTTCAGCTTCGCACGCAGGTTGGCCGGCGCGGTTTCCCGCGCGGTCGTCTGCTGCCGTTCGGTCATCTCCTTCAAGGTCTCGTCGATCTGACGCCGCCGCCCGCGGTCATCGCGCCCCGTCGCCCTTGCCCTGTGGCACTGCGCGGGAGGAACGTGTCACCGATGCGAGCTTGCGCGGTTTGACCTTCGGCCCTCCGAACGAGAGCGCCAGGTAGCCCACCAGACCGAAGCAGGCGATCACCGCGAAGATGGTCGCCAGTGTGGCTGGATCGCGCGGAACAGCGGCGAGTTTCGCCAGAAGGTCCGTCATTCCGGCACTCCCGCCGCATCGAGCGCCTTCGCAAGGTTCCTCTCTTCTCCGAAGTAGCGTGCACGTTCCCAGAACTTGGGCTTGCCGATCCCCGTCCCGCGATGGGCCCCCCGGATGGTACCGTCCGCGTCTTCGCCTAGGATATCGTAGAGCAGGATGTCCTGTGTGATCGGCACGTCGCCCTCGAGACCGACGACCTCGGTGATGTGGGTGATCCTTCGCGACCCGTCGCGCAGGCGCGTCGCCTGAACGATGACGTCGATGGAGGTGACGAGCATTTGACGGATCGTCAGCGTAGGCAGCCCGAAGCCACCCATCGTGATCATCGACTCCATTCTCGACAGCGCTTCGCGCGGGCTATTGGCATGTAGCGTGCCCATCGAACCGTCATGGCCGGTGTTCATCGCCTGGAGCAGATCGAAGGCCTCCGGGCCGCGGACCTCGCCGACGATGATCCGTTCGGGCCTCATCCGTAGGCAGTTCTTGATGAGCTGACGCATCGTGATCTCACCTTCGCCTTCGAGGTTCGGCGGCCGCGTCTCGAGCCGGACGACGTGTGGCTGCTGCAGCTGCAGCTCCGCGCTGTCCTCGCAGGTTATGATCCGCTCCTCGTGGTCGACCTGGCCCGTCAGGCAATTCAGCAGCGTCGTCTTTCCCGAACCGGTCCCTCCGGAGATGAGGATGTTGCAGCGGGTACGACCGATGATGCGCAGGAGTTCCGCGCCGGGTGCGCTGATGGAACCGTAGCGGACGAGTTGGTCGAGCGTGAGACGGTCCTTCTTGAACTTCCGGATCGTCAGGGTGGCCCCGTCGATCGCGAGCGGCGGAACGATCACGTTGACCCGGCTGCCATCGAGGAGCCGCGCATCGCAGATCGGGCTGGACTCGTCCACGCGCCGTCCCACCTGCCCGACGATGCGCTGGCAGACGTTCATCAGCTGGCGCGCGTCCCGGAACCGGTAGTCCGTCTCCGTCACGCGGCCGTCGACTTCGATGAAGATCCGTTTGGTGCCGTTGACCATGATGTCGGCGATCTCGTCACGGGCGAGCAGCGGTTCGAGTGGACCGTATCCCAGGATGTCATCGCAGATGTCGCCGGTCATCTTGGCCTGTTCGGCGGTCGACAGGGCCGCCTTCTTCGCGCTCATGATGCTCCCCACCAGATCGCCGATCTCGTCGCGCGCCTCGGCCGGCAGCATCGCCGACAGGCTCGTCACGTCGATCATCTCGACGAGTGCTGCGAAGATCTCCTTCTTGAGGTTGTAGTATCGCGTGTCCTCGGTCTGCGGCTTGACGGGGGCGGTCCCCTCTTCCCTCGACGTCGGAGCCGCATTGGCAAGCGCGGAATCGGATACCGCAAGGGGAGAGACCTCCACCTTCGTCGCATCGGCGGTCGCTGTGCGTCGTCCAAACATGGTGGAAACATCCTCGATATCCGTCGGATCTCCGGCATCTTGCTTCAAAGGAGTTGAGGAAACGTCAACTTCCCTCCGGTTTCCACCTCTGCCAGACCACGCACGTTCGGGCAGATCGGCGTTAGGATTGTGGCCGCGAGGCAACAAGGCGGGTGCCATTCCTCGTTACCTCACCGGGGCCGCGATGCTTCGGTGTTGTATTAATCCGGACCCTGCCGTTTCACTTGGTGCCATGGACAATTCGGTTTCATTGATGACTGGCAGGATACGGTCGTTCGGGGTGATCTTCGCGCTCCTGCTCGCGGTCGGTTGCGTCGTCGCAGGTGTCCGCGTGGACGCCCAGGAGGTCGTGACGCTCTCGCAGAGTTCGGGCGACCGGCGGATCTCCGTGACCATGGATCAGGCGATCGTCGTCCAGAGCGCCGAACCCTTCGCCGACGTCTCGATCGCGCAGCCCGAGATCGCGGACATCGAGGCCCTCTCGTCGACGTCGCTCTACCTCTACGGGCGTCGGCGCGGACGGACGACGCTCACGTTGATCGGACCGGAAGGGCGCCTCATCGCCAACCTGACCGTCGTCGTCGAATCCGAGACGGGCGAGTTGAAGCAACGGCTGTCCGAACTCCTCCCCCGGGAGCGCGTGACGGTCAGCAGCCTCGGAGACGGGGTCGTGCTCTCCGGCGAGATGACCGGGGCACGGGAGGTCGACCAGGCGATGGCGATGGCACGCGCCTATGCCGGCGACAACGTGACGAACATGATGTCGGTCGGCGGCGGTCAGCAGGTGTCGCTCAAGGTCCGCATCGCCGAGATGAACCGGTCGGCTGCCAAGGAGCTGGGGATCGGGCTCGGCGTCGCCGATGGATCGGGCTCCACGATCCTCCAGGGTGGCTCGGGCAACATCGTGACCGATCTGGACGGCTCGGCGATATTTGCCATCCAGCGGTCGGGATTTGGGGCGATCGACGCGGTCGTCTCGGTCTCCGACAGCCTCCTGCTGGCCGCCTCGATCGAGGCGCTCGAAAGCAAGGGCCTGGCGCGGATGCTGGCGGAGCCGACGCTCGTCGCGCTGTCGGGGGGGGAGGCCGAATTCCTCGCGGGCGGCGAAGTCCCGGTACCGACGGTGAACGACGACGGGGATGTCGACGTCGAGTATCGACCGGTCGGTGTCAGCCTCGGCTTCCGGCCCGTCGTCGTGGCCCGCGACAAGATCAACATCTCCGTCTCCTCGGAGGTGTCGAGCATCGATGCGAACCTCGGCACCACCGTCGGCTCGCAGCGGCTCCAGGGATTCTCCGTGCGGCGCGCGACCACGCAGGTCGAACTGCGCGACGGTCAGAGCTTCGCGATCGCGGGCCTCTATCAGGACGACTTCAGCGATGGCGTCGATCAGGTCCCGATCCTCGGCGACATCCCGATCCTCGGCGCGCTCTTCAGATCGGCCCGGTACCGTCGAAACGAGACCGAACTCGTCATCATCGTCACCGCCGACCTCGTGGGCCCGGTCGACGACGCACGGAGCCTGCCCGATCCGCTGCGTCGGATGCCTATTCCCAACGAACGCGAACTCTTCCTCTTCGGCAACGTATCGGGCCGCGGTCAGGGCGTTCCGGCTTTCGACGGACCTTTCGGCTATGCCGTCAAGTAGGGCCTTGTTCGCCATGCTCGCAGTCGCCGCGCTGACTCTCGGTGGCTGCATGGAGGAAGCCGGCGCGCCGTTGGGCCGTGGGTCCGACGCCGCCGCCCGCGTCGCCATGCTGGACGCGGGGCTGCGTCGTACTGGCGATCCCGTCGTTCGGTTCGGTTTCGACAGCGCGGCGCTCGGGGCCGGGGCCCGTGGCCAGATCCAGGCGCAGGCCCGATGGCTCGCAGCCAATCCCGACGCTGCCGTGCAGGTCACAGGCCATGCGGACCTGGTCGGCTCCGAGGCGTACAACGTCGACCTCGGCCGCCGCCGGGCGCTCGCCGTCGTCGCACAGCTTATCGCATTCGGCATCGACCCGCGGCGCGTGATCGGCGTCGCCTCCCGCGGCGAGGCCGCACCTGTCGTACCCCGCGAGGGCCGGGAACCTCTCAACCGCCGCGCCGTGGTGGAGGTCGCCTGGCTGGGTCACGTGCCGCTCGACCTGCGCGTCCAGAAGACCGGATCCATGTTCGGCATGGACGGCGTCCGCGCAGAGCGCGTCTACGATATCTATCAGACCCCGGGCGAGGCCGTCGTCGCCGTCGAAGCGGAAGGAATCTGAACATGCACGTATCGACACGATCCGGCCTGCGCCAAGCCATGACGGGTGCTGTACTCGTGCTGGCTCTGATCTCGACGGGATGCACGTCGCCGGGTACCTCCGCTTCCGGTGCCCGCCTGGCTCTGGCCTCCAGCGGGGATGCCGACGTCCGCCGGTACCTTTCAGAGCTCGAACGCAATCCGAAGGACGCAGGGCTGCGCCGGGGTCTGGCGCAGGCCTATGCCGAAGCCGGGCGCATGACAGAATCGCGCGCGGCCTACGGCGTTCTGGTCGAGTCGGGAGCGGCGACGTCTACCGATCATCTCGACCTCGTTCGCGTGGCGCTCTACTTGGACGACATGACGGTCGCCCGGTCCTCCATCGCGGCGGTCCCCGAGGCCCGGGGGGAGCCCGACGTGCGATGCTCGGGGCCATGATCGCGGATCGCGGGGGGGACTGGGGGCGGGCAGATGCAGGCTATGCCGCGGCGGCCCAAAGCAGCGGCGATCCCGCAGAGGTCTTGAACAACTGGGGGGTCAGCCGGCTCGCCCGCGGTGACGTGCAGGGGGCTCAGGCGACGTTCTCGCAGGCCATTGCGGCGGACAAGTCCTCGTTCGTGGCCTACAACAATCTTGCGATCGCACGTGCGATGAGTGGCGACTACAGGATGCCATCGACGTCGCTGTCGCGCGTGCAGGATGCGATGCTGATGCACAACATGGCCCTCGTGGCGGAACGGCGCGGAGATCGGACTGCGGCACGCAAGCTCCTCTCCGCTGCGGTCGACAAGCACCCGAGGGCTTACGGAGCGGCGACGACGCATCTGGCGCGCCTGAATTGATCGATCCCTTCGGGTTACGAGCCGTGCGATTATCTCAATTCGAATAAACTTGTCGAATTTTTCGTCCCCGGACTCCGTCCTCATTAATGATTTGTTGATCCTCATCCGTCACGACGGTGGCAGGACGGAGATATCGGAAGCCTTTGGCGAACCGCATTCCTCTTTCCGATAACGGTTAATGATAGAAAGAAGGAAGTTAACAATGAGATCGACATTCAAACGTTTCTGTAATGACGAGTCCGGCGCGACCGCGATTGAGTATGGCCTGATCGCTGCGGGCATCGCCGTCGTCGTCATCGTCGCCGTGCAGGCTCTGGGCGGCACGCTTAACGGCGTATTTGAAGGCATCAACACGAGCCTTACTCCGACGACGACGGGCTGATCGTACAGGCCTGGTGTGCATGTCCCTTTCTGCCGAGTTCCCCGATGCTCATTCCAGCCGCAGAGATTGCGACGATCCTGTTCCCGGCAGCGATGATCGCTGCCGGGAGCACCGACGCAGTGACTTACACCATTCCGAACAGACTGATAATCGGGCTGGTTACGGGGTTTGCACTCCTCGCGCCATTCGCCGGTTTTCACGGCGATAACGGTGGCCATTCACTTCGGACTGGCCATAGTCGCACTTGCGATCGGTTTCGGACTCTTTGCAGTGGGATGGCTCGGAGGGGGTGACGGGAAGAACTCGTCGCCGCGACTGCCCTTTGGGTCGGACCCATCGCGGTCATGGACTTCATACTCGCCACCGCAGTGGCCGGTGGCGCACTTTCCGTAGCCGTCCTTCTGTATCGCGCGAGACCGATCCCCGTATCGCTCGTGACGCGGAACTGGGCGACGGAGCTCCATGGACTCCAACGGCCCACTACCCTACGGCGTCGCCCTCGGTGTGGGGGGCCTCGTCGCCTACGGCCAATCCCCCTGGGTTGCAGCCCTTTGAACATGTCGAGGAGATGGTCATGCTACGAATCGTAATTCTCGCGTTGGCTCTTGGCTATGGGGGTGTCGGGGCTGCCTGGATGCTTCACAGCGGAACGAGAACACGGTCCCCGCGAGCTCGTGCGAGACACCCGTGGCACCTCCCCCGGTAGAGATACTGGAAGCAGCACGCCCATCGCCGTTGGCGGTGTTCGTCTCTGCCCGGAGGACCTGTCTGGAACCGAGCGGCGGACGGTGACCCGGTCTCCTCAGGCCTCCGCCGGTCAACCGGCCCGACGCCCGCACCGAACTCATCGGTCGCGTCGCACGCAGAGCTTTCGCAGTTGGGGATGCAATCATGGAGGCCCAGCTGGCGGAAGGGGCGCGGGCTATCTCGCCACGCTGCTGAACGCAGGCGAGCGTGCAGTGGCGATCCAGAATATCTGCCGAGAACACGGCGGAGGTTTCGTCCTCCCAGGTGATCGGGTCGATATCTTCTATACCGGGTCGGCGGCAGATACCACGATCGTCCGGACAGACCGCACCCTCTCGAGGTCTTCGAGGTCCTTGCTATCGATCAGACAACGATCGACAGCGCTGCCGAAACGGACGCTTTCGTAGGTCGTACGGCGACCCTCCGGGTCAATGGACAGAGGACCCGCCGAACGGCTGACGAAAGCGAAGACCACCGGCGAGCTCTCGCTGACGTTGCGAGCCTACGCCGATGCGGCTGTCGTAGCTCAAACTCCGTCGAACTCGTTTCGCCACTTGCCGCCGCCATCGATCCGTATTCGCCGTGCCGGCCTGGTCGAAACGGTGGCTGTACGATGAATATGATCGTTTCTCCGAGTGCGATATCGCCTTCGATTCCGGCTTCGCCCGCCTCGGACGCAGTTGGCGGCCTATTACTCCCCTACATCAATATCCACTGCTACGCCGGTAGCTCCGCGACACGGAAGGCGTTTGAGGGGCTTGCAGGCGATCGCCTCATGGGCAGGACCTGATCGATATAAACGACGGGAACGTGGCGACCGCCGTACAGCGCTACCGCGGAAGTTCCACACACCACATCTCATCGTTATCGAATGCGCCGACGACATCGAAGACGCTCGCATCCTGGATGCACTGGCCGATGTCTGCGATGAAACCACGAAGATGATCGTCGTCGGCAACACGAACGATATCGGATTCTACAGGCGACTCTCGATTACCGAGTGAACGATTACATTCTGCACCTTTCGAGGCGCGGGATCTGACCGCAATGATTTGGCAAGCTGTTCTGCGACGTCGCAGCGACCCCGCCTTCGGGAAGTATATGCCTTCATCGGCGCCAAGGGTGGCGTCGGCTCTTCCACGGTGGCGCAGAACGTCGCGTGGGAGCTCGCCGAGCGCCGCAAACAAAGCGTGCTCCTAGCTCGATATGGACTTGCAGTTCGGCACCACTGCGTTGGGCTGCAACGTGGAACACATGCGCGGAATGGAAGAAGCTATTCGTGAGATTGATCGTCTTGATACTGCCCTCCCTGGAGCGCCTGATGACGGGACGAGGCAATCGTCTTCGTCTACTACAGCATCTGCCAAGCCTGAAGCTGGAACGGTTTCGATTGTGCCACCGTCGAACGGATAATAGACGTCGCGCAGAGGAACTCGCCGGTCATTGTCCTTGATCTCCCCCATTTGTGGAACGATTGGATCGCCGCCGCCATGAAGCGAGCGGATGGTGTCGTCGTAACAGCGGTGCCCACGCTATGGTCGCTGCGAAATGCGGCATCGCTTTGCGACACAATCCGTCGCATCCGAACCGACCCTCCCCAGTTCTCACGATAAACAGGGCCGGGGCGGCACGCGGCTTCGAGGTTCCTTTCAAGGAAATTGAGGCCACTCTCGCTTCTAAAACCCGCTTGTATCATCCCGTACCAAGCGAAATGTCGGAAATCGCGGAGAGCAAAGGGCAGATGGTTTCGGAGGTTTCCGGCGCAGCAGAATTGCATCGTGTAACACTCAGTGGCGGATGCCGTTGCCGGCAGAAGGACGGAGAAACGCCACGGGCTTTTTTCACGAATGTTTAGCAGTTTGATTCCGGCATTTGGTGGATCGGGTTGAGGATG
>CAVWRZ010000014.1:0-33517 GCA_963757495.1 uncultured Alphaproteobacteria bacterium | reverse complement strand
CAGTACGCCCCGTGGCAGTGCTTGAACTTCTTGCCCGAGCCGCAGGGGCAGAGGTCGTTGCGACCGGGCTTGCCCCAGGTCGTCGGATCGCTCTCCACGAAACCGGGCATCGCCTCCAGCACCTCGCCCTCGGGCTGTGCCGCGGCGGAGGCGGCGGCCTCGCGCGCGCCGGCGTCCGCGGGTCCGGCGGCGGCGCGCTGCTGGGCGATCATCTGCTGCATCATCTGCGTGCGCTCCGCCTCCGACAGGGGACGCACCTTCGACAGCTTCTTGGTGACCTCGACGCGCAGGCTGTCGAGCATCGTCTCGAACAGCTGGAATCCTTCGGTCTTGTATTCGTTCAGCGGATCGCGCTGCGCATAGCCGCGAAAACCCACGACGGAGCGCAGGTGCTCCAGCGTCATCAGGTGCTCGCGCCACTTCGCATCGATGGTCTGCAGCAGGAACTGCTTCTCGATCTGGCGCATCTGCTCGTCGCCGAACGCTTCCTGCTTGTCCGCCATCAGCGCGGCGCTCGCCGCGTAGAGGCGTTCGCGCACGACTTCCTGATCGACGCCGTCCTCCTCCGCCCAGGCCGAGATCGGGCACCTCGACGTTCAGCGTCTCCATCACCGCCTCCGAGAGCCCGTCGACGTCCCACTGGTCGGCGTAGGACTTCGGCGGCAGATGGGTGTCCACCAGGTCGTCGATCACCTGCTGGCGCATGTCCTCGGCGATCTCCCCGATGTCCTCCGCGTCCATGATCTCGAGGCGCTGCTCGAACACGGCCTTGCGCTGGTCGTTCATCACGTCGTCGAACTTCAGGAGTTGCTTGCGCATGTCGAAGTTGCGCCCCTCGACCTTGGCCTGCGCGCGCTCCAGCGACTTGTTCACCCAAGGGTGCACGATCGCCTCGCCCTCCTTCATGCCCAGCGTGTTGAGCACCTTCTCCAGCCGTTCGGACCCGAAGATCCGCATCAGGTCGTCGTCGAGCGACAGGAAGAACACCGACCGCCCCGGATCGCCCTGACGGCCCGACCGGCCGCGCAGCTGGTTGTCGATGCGCCGGCTCTCGTGCCGCTCGGTCGCCAGCACGTAGAGCCCGCCCGCGTCCTTCACCTGCCGCTCGTTGGTGTCGTGCTCGGCCTCGACGGCGGCGCGGATCGCGTCCGGATCGGCCTGCGGATCGGCGGCGATGGCCTCCATGATCTTGAACTCGGCGTTCCCGCCCAGCTTGATGTCGGTGCCCCGCCCGGCCATGTTCGTGGCGATGGTGACGGCGCCGAACTTGCCGGCGTCGGCGACGATCTGCGCCTCCTGCTCGTGCTGGCGCGCGTTCAGGACATTGTGCGTGATCCCGGCATCCGTCAGCAGCTTCGAGAGCATCTCCGACTTCTCGATGGAGGTCGTGCCGACGAGCACGGGCTGGCCCTTCTCGTGCGCGGTGCGGATCTCGGCGACGACGGCGTCGTACTTCTCGCGCCCGGTCCGATAGACCTGATCGTGCTCGTCGGCGCGTGCGATGGGGCGGTTCGTCGGCACGGCGACGACGCCCAGCCCGTAGATCGAACCGAACTCCTCGGCCTCGGTCACGGCCGTGCCGGTCATGCCGGACAGCTTCTTGTAGAGCCGGAAGTAGTTCTGGAACGTCACGCTGGCGAGGGTCACGTTCTCGGGCTGGATCGAGACGCCCTCCTTGGCCTCGATGGCCTGATGCAGACCGTCCGACAGGCGCCGTCCGGCCATCATCCGGCCGGTGAACTCGTCGATCAGCACGACATCGTCGCCCCGCACGATGTAGTTCTGATCCTTGGCGAAGAGCTTGTGCGCGCGCAGGCCCTGGTTGACGTGGTGGACGATGGTGGTCGATTCCGGATCGTAGAGCGACTGCCCCTCCGGCAGGATCCCGGCCTTCAGCAGGCGTGTCTCCAGCCATTCGTTGCCCTCGTCGGTGAAGTTCACCGAACGCAGCTTCTCGTCCTTGGTGAAGTATTCGTCCGTGATCTCGGGGATCAGCTTGTCGACCCGCAGGTAGAGGTCGCTGCGATCTTCCGAAGGGCCGGAGATGATGAGCGGCGTGCGCGCCTCGTCGATCAGGATCGAATCCACCTCGTCCACGATCGCGAAGTTGTGCCCGCGCTGCGCCATGTCCGCCTTGGTGGAGCGCATGTTGTCGCGCAGGTAGTCGAACCCCAGCTCGTTGTTCGTCGCGTAGGTGATGTCGGACTTGTAGCCCGCGCGCTTCTCCGCATCGGTCTGCCCGGGAACGACGACGCCGGTGGTCATGCCCAGCGCGGTATAGACGTTCGCCATCCATTCGGCGTCGCGCCGCACGAGGTAGTCGTTCACGGTGACGACGTGCACGCCCAGGCCCGTCGAGCGCGTTGAGGTAGGCGGGGAAGGTCGCCGTCAGGGTCTTGCCCTCGCCGGTCTTCTGCTCGGCGATGTTGCCCTGATGCAGGAAGATGCCGCCCAGCAGCTGCGTGTCGAAGGCGCGCAGGCCGAGCGCGCGGCGCGCGGCTTCCCGGCAGTTGGCGAAGGCCTCGGGCAGCAGGTCGTCCAGGCTCTCGCCCGCCCTGGCCCGCGCCGCCAGCGCCTGCGTCCGCTCCTCGATTTCCGCGTCCGTCAGCGTCCCGAACTCGGGCTCCAGCGCGTTGATCCGCTCCACGGTCTTCAGCGTCGCCTTGACCTTGCGATCGTTCGGCGTGCCGAAAACCTTCTTCGCGATAGCACCAAGTCCAAGCATGTTCCGCCCTCAAGTCGCGCCCTTGCCGACCGTTCCATGGCCTCATAGACACAAGGGGAAATCACGGGCGGGCGCGGTGAAAATATACCTGCACCGCACTTAAGACCCGCCCCCGCGGGTGTCAACGAACGCCCCGTGGCACGCCTTGAAACCAACGGCCGCCGGGCCCGAGAGGATCACGATGAACTACCTGATGATCGGGGCCGCCGCCCTCGCCTTCGCCACCCCCGCGCTCGCTCAAGGCGACGCCCTCGTGACCGCCGACACCGTGCTCGCCACCGTCAACGGCACCGACATCACGCTGGGTCATCTGATCGCGATGCGCGAGCGGCTGCCGGCGGAGTACCGGAACATTCCGGACGCGCAGCTCTACGACGGCATGCTCCAGCAGATCATCCAGCAGCAGATCCTCGCGGACGCCACGACCCGCGACCGGGCGACGGAGTTCGGCCTCGCCAACGAGACCCGCGCTTTCGTCGCCGGACGCGCCGTCACCGAACTGTCGGAGCGCCCCGTCGACGAGGCCGCGGTGCAGGCGGCCTACGACGCGCGGTTCGCCGAGGCGCCGACGGGACCGGAGTACAACGCCAGTCACATCCTGGTGGAGACGGAGGAGGCGGCGCAGGCGCTGATCGCGGAACTGGAGGCCGGAGCGGATTTCGTGGAACTCGCGCGGGAGAATTCCACCGGCCCGTCGGGCCCCAACGGCGGGCAGCTCGGCTGGTTCGGCGCGGGAATGATGGTCCCGCCGTTCGAGGCGGCGGTCGCCGGGATGGAGCCCGGAACCGTCTCCGCGCCGGTGCAGACGCACTTCGGCTGGCACGTCATCCGGCTGAACGAGACGCGCGAGCAGATGGCACCCCCGCTGGACGAGGTGCGTGCGCAGATCGAGGGCGAGGTCCGCAACGCCGCCGTGCAGGCGGAGCTCGAGCGCCTGACCGGCGAGGCGGAGGTCACCCGGGCGGAGGTCGAAGTGGACCCGGCGCTGATCCGGGATCTTGGCCTCCTGGAGGACTGAGACGATGGGCAAGGATGGCAAGACGGACAAGAAGAAGGGCCAGAAGAAGAAGCATCTGCGGGCCCGCATCGCGGAGCTGGAGGCGCTGATGGTCGCGCCGAAGGGCCCGCTCGTCTCGCCACTGGCCCCCGAGTTCCCCGACCTGCCCGCCATCGACGGCGTCCGCTTCTCCGCCGCGCACGCCGGGGTCAAGGGCGGGCCGAAGCCGGGCGGGCGCACCGACGTCACCCTGATCGAGATCGCCGCCGGATCCTCCGTCGCCGGCGTCTTCACCACCTCCGCCACCCGCTCGGGCGCGGTGCGGGACTGTCAGGCCAAGCTGAAGGCGCGGGCCGCGTCCGGCGGCTGGGCGATCCTGGTGAACTCCGGCAATTCCAACGCCTTCACGGGCGCGGCAGGCGACGCCTCGGTCGATGCGATCAGCACCGGGGTCAGCCACGCGCTCGGCCTGCCGGGGAGCCGCGTGCTGACCGCCTCCACCGGCGTGATCGGGGAGCCCCTGCCCCACGAGCGCATCACCGGCATCCTGGGCGATCTCGCCGCCACGCTCTCCGCCGATGGCATGGGCGAGGCTGCGCGCGCGATCATGACGACCGACACCTTCCCCAAGGGCGCGACCCGTACGGTGGAGCTGGACGGCCGCACCGTCACCATCGCCGGCATCGCCAAGGGGTCGGGCATGATCGCGCCCGACATGGCGACGATGCTGGCCTACGTCTTCACCGACGCGAGGATCGCCGACCGGCCGCTGCAGACGATGCTGTCGGAGCTGACGAAATCCACGTTCAACGCCGTCACGGTCGACGGCGACACCTCCACCTCCGACACGCTGATCGTCGCCGCCACCGGCACGGCCGGCAACGCCGAGGTCGCATCGTCCCGGACCCGCGACGGCAAGGCGTTCAAGGCGGCGCTGCACGAGGTGCTGCACGATCTGGCGCTGCAACTCGCGATGGACGGCGAGGGGGCGACCAAGCTGGTCGAAGTGGAGGTCACCGGGGCGGCCAACGCGCTGGACGCCCGCCGCGTCGCCTCCGCCATCGCGAACTCCCCGCTGGTGAAGACCGCCATCGCCGGGGAGGACCCGAACTGGGGCCGCGTCGTGATGGCCGTGGGCAAGTCCGGCGCGCGCGCCGACCGCGACAAACTGACGATCCGGTTCGGCGACATCGTGGTGGCCGAGGGCGGACATGCGCAGCCCAGACTACACCGAGGACGCGGGGGCGAACTACATGAAGCGCGACCGCATCCATCTGTCCGTCGATCTCGGGCTGGGCACGGCCTCCGACCGATGTGGACCTGCGATCTGACGCAGCGCTACGTCGAGATCAACGCGGACTACCGGTCTTGAGCGACCGATGAGGCTCGTCCTCGTCTCGGCCGCTGCGCTGATCGACGTCGACGGGCGGGTGCTTCTGGCGCAGCGACCGGCGGGCAAGGCGATGGCCGGGCTGTGGGAATTTCCGGGCGGCAAGGTCGAGGCGGGCGAGACTCCGGAGCGGGCCCTGGTGCGGGAGCTGCACGAGGAGCTCGGCATCGACACCTGGGCGAGCTGCCTGGCCCCGTTGACCTTCGCCTCCCATGCCTACGACGATTTCCACCTGCTGATGCCGCTCTTCGCCTGCCGCAAATGGGACGGGCAGGCGCGGGGTCGGGAGGGGCAGATGCTGAAATGGGTCCGGCCGGGTGAAATGCGGGACTATCCGATGCCCGCCGCGGACCTGCCGCTCATCACGATCCTGCGGGATTGGCTCTGATCGGGACACAGGGCACCGATTATTTTTTCGAAATGCCTATTTTTTACTTTTCGTTAGGTATTCATGCCGTAGAATTGTTACAATGCTGCACGTCATAGGAGGACCCGACATGCTCAGAACGATCGTGATAGGCAACCATCTGTCGATCCAAGGCACGCTGGTCGAAATGCTGAAGGACGGCCTCTGCCGGGTGCGGGTCGGGACGCAGACGTTTACGGGGCGCCTCGTCTGAGCCTGACCGCTCCCCATTCCCAAGGTTTTCCAGAGCCCCGACGGTTCGACCGCCGGGGCTTTTCCGTGCCATGGGATGGCCGATGACGCTCCCTAAACCCAGCCCTTCAGATTGTCGTCGAGGATCGAGCAGAGCGCCTCGATGTGCTCCGCCTCGTCGTTCAGGCAGGGAATGTAGTGGAACTGCTCTCCGCCCGCCTCCTCGAAGCTCTCCTTGATCTCCTCGTTGATCTCCTCGAGCGTCTCGATGCAGTCGGCGGAGAAGGCGGGCGCGCAGACGGCGATGTTCCTGAGGCCGTCCTCTTCCGCCAGTCGCGCGACTTCCTCGACGGTATAGGGCTTGAGCCATTCCTCCGGGCCGAACTTCGACTGGAAGGTCGTCTTGATCCTGTGCTCCGGCCAGCCGAGCTTCTCGCGCAGCAGGCGCGTCGTCTTCTGGCATTGGCAATGGTACGGATCGCCCTGCATCAGGTACCGCTTGGGCACGCCGTGGTAGGAGCAGACCAGGATGTCCGGCTCCACCACCATCGCGTCGTAGGCCCGCCGGATCGATCCGGCCAGCGCGGTGATGTAGCGGTCGTCGTTGTAGTAGGGCGCGACCGTTCGGGCGTTCGGCTGCCACGTCAGCTTCATCAGGGACCGGTAGAACTGGTCGATGGCGGTGGCGGACGTGGCACCGGCGTAATGCGGATAGAGCGGAAAGAACACGATCCGGTCGCAGCCCGCGGCCTGCATCGCCTCCACCTTGGAGACGGTCGACGGATTGCCGTAGCGCATGCAGTAGTCGACCACGACGTTCGGCCCGTAGGTCCGCCGCATCCGCTCGGCCACCGCGGCCGTCTGCGCCTTGGTGATCGTGGCGAGCGGGCTCTCCCCGTCCTCGTGGTTCCAGATCGACTTGTAGGCCGCGCCCGACCGGAACGGCCGCGATGTCAGGATCACGCCCTGCAGCAGCGGCTGCCAGAGGAACGGCGAATAATCGATCACGCGACGGTCCGACAGGAACTCCGACAGGTAGCGCCGCATCGACCAGTAGTCGTAGCCGTCCGGCGTGCCGAGATTCGCCAGCAGGATGCCCACCTTGCCCATGCGCACCGGCGGGTGCCCGGTCGGCGCATGCGGCAGCGGTCGGAAACCCATGTCGTTCATCGAAACGCTCCTTTGTCTGCGTCGATCTCCGGCACGCCGAGCGCATCGGCCAGCCGGGCCCGCGCCGAACCCGGGCGCAGCGGTTTCTGTTGCGTCTCCGACGGGGCCCAGCCGGTCAGGAAGACGGTCTCGAAGGTCGCCCGGATCCCGTCGCCATCGGCAAAGGCGTCACGGTAGAGGGCGTCGGCCCGCGCGAACAGGGCGCGCGGCGGGGTGCGGCGATGGCGCGCAGCGAGCGCGTTCGTCTCCCCCATCGCGCGCAGGTCGCCGGCGAGGTGGCCGATATCGCGGTAGCGCACGCGGAGCGGCACCCGATCCGCCACCGGCAGAGCGAGCCCGGCGCGGCCCAGGAGCGCGCCCAGATCGCGGATCTCCCCCATGGGTGCCACGCGCGGCGACAAGCCCGCCCGATATCTCCGTCTCCGCCTGTCCGAGGGCGGCGCGCAACTCGCTCAGCGTCTCGCCGCCGAGCATCGCCACCAGCAGCAGCCCGTCGGGGCGCAGAGCACGGCGGCACTGGATCAGCTGCCCCACCGGATCGTCGGCCCAGTGCAGGTGCATCGCGTGGACCACGAGATCATGCGCCTCCGGTTCCAGCGCGAGGATCTCTCCGGCTGGAACGAGCCGCGCGCCGGGCACCGCGTCCCTCCAGATGTCCGGATGCGCAGTCACCACGGCCGCCGCCGTAAACCTTCTGTTAACGTCTTTGAGTCTCTCCTGGATCTCGTCGATCGCCGCCTCGTGCAGGAACGGGGCGGAACCGTCGGCGCGGGCGCGGTGCAGCGCCAGGGCGGCGGCGTCGGTCAGGGGCGGTCGGGACATGCGGGGGAGGTAGGTCATGCAGGCAGCGTTGCAAAGGGTCGGCGGACGGGTCGCCGCCGTGCTGCGCGACGCGCTCTATCCGGTGAGCTGCATGATGTGCGACGCGCGGGTCGAGGAGGAGGGCGCGCTCTGCCCCGTCTGCTGGGCGGATACGCCGTTCCTGTCGGGGGCCTGCTGCGACCTCTGCGGGCTGAGCCTGCCGGGGGAGCAGGACGGGACCGCGCAGTGCGACGAATGCCTGACGCGCGGCCGCCCCTGGGACGAGGGGCGCGCGGCGCTGGCCTACGGCGGCACCGCCAGGCGGCTCGTGCTGTCGTTCAAGCACGGGGACCGGACCGAACTCGCCACCGGGGCCGCCCGCTGGATGCATCGTCGTGCGCGCGACCTGCTGACGGCGGAGACGCTGCTCGTCCCCGTGCCCGTCCATCGCTGGCGGCTTCTGAAACGGCGCTACAACCAGGCGGCGCTGCTGGCGCAGGCGCTCGCCCTGCGCACCGGCGGACATTGCGATCCGATGGCCCTGACGCGGTATCGCTGGACGCCGAGCCAGGAGCGCCGCTCCGTCGCCGACAGATTCGCCAACGTCGCCGACGCGATCGACGCGAACCCGAAGGCCGATCTCGCCGGGCGGCACGTCGCGCTCGTCGACGACGTGCTGACCTCCGGCGCGACGCTGGCCGCCTGCGCGCAGGCTCTGCGCCGGGCCGGGGCCGCCCGGATCACCGTGCTCGTGCTGGCGCGCGTTGCGAAGGAGCCCTGAGCGCCTATATGCAGGACCGACCCATTCAGGAGCCGGCCCAATGAAATCCGTCGTGATCTACACGCAGCCGCGCTGCGGCTTCTGCACCGCCGCGATCCGGATGCTGACGCAGAAGGGCGCGCCCATCACGGAGATCGACGTCGCCCGCACCCCCGGCAAGCGCGCCGAGATGATGCAGCGCGCGAAGGGCCGGCACACCACGCCGCAGATCTTCATAGGCGAAACCCATGTCGGCGGCTGCGACGAACTCTTCGCGATGCAGGACGCGGGCAAGCTCGACCCCCTGCTGCGGGACTGATGCCGGGCGGGCCCCGCTCCGACGTTCGGCGGTCCCACGGGCATTGTGGAGCATGAGCGCGGAGTCGGACAAGCTGGCCGTCGCGCTCTTCAGCGAGATGCTGATCGCGGATCAGCTCGTGCGCGCGCGCCTCTCCCGCGCGCTGCCCAAGGGGATGGAGCTGTCGCACTTCATCGTCCTGAACTACCTCGCGCAGACCCAGGTGGAACGCACCCCTGCCGAGCTCGCGCGCACGTTCCACCTGACCCGCGGTGCCATGACGAACACGCTGACCAAGCTGGAGTGGGCCGGCCATGTCCACGTCCGCCCCGACTGGGACGATGCGCGTCGCAAGCGCGTCGCCATCAGCCCGGCGGGGCTCGCCGCCCGGGAGACTGCGCTGGCGGCGATCCTGCCGATCATGTCGCAGGCGGTCGACGGCATCGGCGCGACCCGCACGCGCGTCGCGATTCCCGTCTTGCGCGCGATCCGGCAGACGTTCGAGGTCGGCTGAGCCTCAGTCCCGTCGGCGGACCATCAGCTGGTTGCCCTCCTTGCGCGTCTCCAGCCGCTTGATGTCGCCGATCAGCTCGCTGAGCTTGCGCTTGCCGTAGGTGCGCGTGTCGAAGTCGGGCACGGCCGCCACGATGGTGGAGCCGAGCGCGCCCAGCGCCACCCAGTCGTCCTCCTGCTCCATCTTCTCCATCGCGCTCAGGATCAGCGGCAGGGCGTCCTGCGGCTTGCGCTTGGTGGAGGGGGCGGGAGTGGCGGCCGGATTGTCGGAGGTGGCCGCGATGGGTTCGTCCACCAGGTTCTCGATCAGGATGAACCGGTTGCAGACGTTGCGGATCGACTCCGGAGCCTTGCCCTCGCCGATTCCGAAGACGTCCAGCCCCTCCTCGCGGATGCGGGACGCCAGCCGGGTGAAATCGCTGTCCGACGACACGAGCACGAAGCCGTCGAAGCGGCCGGCGTGCAGGATGTCCATCGCGTCGATGACGAGCCCGATGTCGGAGGCGTTCTTGCCCTTGGTGTTCGCCGTTTCCTGATGCGCGACGAGGCCGAGCTCCAGCACCTTGTCGGCCCAGTGCCGCAGATGCCCGCCCGACCAGTCGCCGTAGACCCGGCGCAGCGCGGGTTCGCCCAGCCCCGTGATCTCCTTGAGGATGGCCTCCGCGAACTTGGCGGGGATATTGTCGGCGTCGATCAGGACGGCGAGGAGGGGGCGGTCGCGCTGGGCCATTCGGGGGCTCCTTGATTGCGTCTGTCGGAAGGGGACCGGCACGGGGTCAGTAGACCACGACGGAGCGGATGCTCTCGCCGGCGTGCATGAGGTCGAAGCCGCGGTTTATGTCGGCGAGCGGCATCGTGTGGGTGATCATCGGGTCGATCTCGATCTTGCCGTCCATGTACCAGTCGACGATCCGGGGCACGTCCGTCCGGCCGCGGGCTCCGCCGAAGGCCGTGCCGCGCCAGACGCGGCCGGTGACGAGCTGGAAGGGTCGGGTGGAGATCTCCGCGCCGGCGGGGGCGACGCCGATGATGATGCTCTCGCCCCAGCCTTTATGTGCCGATTCCAGAGCTTGACGCATGACGGTGACGTTGCCGGTCGCGTCGAACGTGTAGTCCGCCCCGCCGCCTGTGAGCTCGACGAGATGGGGGACGAGGTCGCCGTCGACCTCTGCGGGGTTCACGAAGTCGGTCATGCCGAAGCGGGTGGCCATCGCGACGCGATCCGGGTTCAGGTCGACGCCGACGATCCGGTCGGCCCCGGCGAGGCGCAGGCCCTGCACGACGTTGAGCCCGATGCCGCCCAGGCCGAAGACGATGGCGGTGCTGCCGATCTCCACCTTGGCGGTGTTGATGACCGCGCCGATGCCGGTGGTGACGCCGCAGCCGATGTAGCAGATCTTGTCGAAGGGCGCGTCTTTTCTGACCTTGGCGAGCGCGATCTCGGGGACGACGGAGTGGTTGGCGAAGGTCGAGCAGCCCATGTAGTGCAGGATCGGGGTGCCGTCGGTCATCCGGAAGCGGGACGTGCCGTCGGGCATGACGCCGCGGCCTTGGGTCGTGCGGATCGCCTGGCAGAGGTTGGTCTTGGGGTTGAGGCAGTATTCGCAGGTCCGGCACTCCGGGGTGTAGAGCGGGATGACGTGGTCCCCGACCTCCAGCGTGGTGACGCCCTCCCCGATTTCAACAACGATTCCAGCGCCTTCGTGGCCGAGGATCGCGGGAAACAGCCCTTCGGGATCGTCCCCCGAGAGGGTGAACTGATCGGTGTGGCAGATGCCGGTGGCCTTCATCTCGACGAGCACTTCGCCCGCCTTCGGGCCGTCCAGCTCGACGTCCATGATCTCGAGAGGGTGCCCTGCCCGGAGGGCGACGGCGGCTGTGGTGCGCATGGAAGTCTCCTGTTCGGCGGCAGGGTGGAGGAGACGGGCGGGGGGCACAAGGCGGGACCCGGACCCGCATCACGGGTGTATTGCGCGTGTATTAAGGCCGTATCATTCGCGTCACTCGGCGTCGCGCCCCGATCTTGCCATCGGCCGGCCGGCGCGGGCATGATCGAGCGATGCCCCGGGCCGTCCCGATCCTGTTCGTCCTCGCCCTCCTTCCCGCCTGCCGGGAGGAGGCGGAGGACACCTGCGGAGCGGAGGGCTACCGCGCGCTCGAGGGCGCGCAGCTGGCGGCGGTGACGCTGCCGGCGGACCTGGACGCGCGGATCACCGGGCCGGACATCGCGGCGACGCTGGACCACCGGCCCGACCGGCTCAACCTCTGGGTGAACGCGGCGGGGGTGATCGAGCGGCTCTACTGCGGCTAGGCCGGAAGCGGGCCGCCGGCCGCCGCCATCTCCAGATGCAGGGCGGCGAGCTCGGCGTCGCGGCCGGCGGTGAGCGCGGCCATCACGCTGCCCGTCCTTCACATAGCGGGCCAGGAACGGGCCGGAGGGGTCGCCGTCCATGCGGATCTCGTCCCAGCCCTCCGCGTGGCCGAGATAGCGGTACTGTCGGGCGAGCGCGGTCCAGAAGAACGGGATGTCCGTCCCGGCCCCCTGCCCGAGATAGCTGCGCGCGGCGGCGCGGCCGTGCTGGCAGGCGACGCGCCAGTGCTCGATCCGGGCGGTGCCGAAGGGGGTGGGTGCCGCCGCGCAGTCGCCGGCGACATAGGCCCCGGGCAAGCCGGGGACGGAGAGGTCCGCGCCGACCGCCACGCCGCCATCCTCCGCCGTCGGCAGCCCGTCGATCCCTGCGGTCGCCGGGGTGACGCCGACGGCGAGGACCACGAGGTCGGCGTCGATCGTCCGCCCGTCCTCCAGCGTGACGCCGGTGGCCGCGGTCTCGCCGGCGATGGACGTGACCTCGGCCCCGGTGA
The DNA here is from genome assembly GCA_963757495.1 of uncultured Alphaproteobacteria bacterium. GTDB lineage: Bacteria > Pseudomonadota > Alphaproteobacteria > Rhodobacterales > Rhodobacteraceae > Jannaschia. Next base: position 21,403 of record CAVWRZ010000014.1, on the reverse strand, counting down.
CGAAACTGACGCCGGCGGCCTCGTGCTCGGCCATGATGGCGCGGCCCACCTCCTCGCCGACGACGTTGGCAAGGGGGACGTCGTGCCGCATCACCACGGTGACGGAGAGGCCGCGCTTCGTGAGCGACAGCGCGCCCTCCATCCCGATGAAGCCGGCTCCGACGAAGATGGCGGAGGTCGCATCGCCGGCGGCGTCGCTCAGCGCGGTGGCATCGGCGGCGGAGCGCAGGACGTGGACGCCCGGCAGGTCCGCCCCGGTCCAGTCGGGGCGGTTCGGAACGCCGCCGGGGGCCAGCAGCAGCCCGTCCCAGGCGTGGCGACCGCCGTCGCGCGAGGACGACATGGCCGGGTTCGACGGACGCCACCTCCCCGTCGATCAGGGTGACGTCGAGGTCGGCGAGGGCGGCGGCATCGGTCAGGATCAGGTCGGCGGGAACCTTGTCGCCCGTGAGCACGGCCTTCGACAGCATCGTGCGGTCGAGCGGGGGCCCGGTCGGGGCGATCATCTCGATGGCGCCTGCGAACCCGCCCTCGCGCAGCGCATGGGCGCAGGCGTCGCCCGCCGCCCCGGACCCGACGATCACGAAGCGCCGGGGGTCGGTCCCGGCGCGGGCGTGGTCGGGCAGGACGTGGGGAGAGGCGTCGGGGAGGTCGACGGTCACCATGCCGTCCTGCACCGTCACGTCGTAGCGGCGCAGGTCGCCGCGGCCCGGCGGCTGCGTCTGCGCGCCGGTACGCGCGTCGAAGCAGGCGTGGTGGAAGGCGCAGATGAGGGTGCCATCGCGCACGACCCCCTTGGCGAGCGGCAGGCCGAGGTGCGGGCAGGTGGGGGCCATGGCGGAGACGTCGTTCGCCGAAGCGGATCAGCAGGACGTCTCGGCCTTCCGGCTGGAACGGCGTGGCTTCGGGGATGTCGGCGAGAGGGATGTGGACGGTCGGCATGGCGGGCTCCTGACTGGCTCGGGGTGATACCTGACGCGGCGCTTGCATGTTTCCAGACCTCCCCCTATATCGCCTTGGACAGCGGCGACCTTCGGGTCCCACCGGATAAGACAACGGGCCGCGCGCCCGTTTTTTTGTGACCCGCCGCACGCGAACCGAGACCTGCGAGCCGAAGGAAGCCATGTCCGACCTGATCGCCAAATCCGCGCTCGACAAGCGCATCGCCGAGATCGTCACGAGCGCCATCGAACACATGGGGTTCGAGCTGGTGCGCATCCGGCTGATGTCGGGGCGCAACGCGCTGCTGCAGATCATGGTGGACCGGCCCGAGGGCGGGATCGAGGTGGACGAGCTGGCGCAGGTCAGCACGCAGCTTTCGGCCGTGCTGGATGTCGAGGATCCGATTTCGGACGAGTACCGGCTGGAGATCAGCAGCCCCGGCATCGACCGGCCGCTGACGCGGCTCAAGGATTTCGACGTCTGGGCCGACTACGAGGCGCGGGTCGAGACCGAGGAGCTGATCGACGGGCAGCGGCGGTTCAAGGGCTGGCTGCGCGGGACGGAAGGCGACGAGGTGCTCATCGAGATCGAGCAGGGCAATGAGACACCCACGATCGGGCTGAAGTTCGAATGGCTGTCGGATGCCAAGCTGATCCTGACGGACGAGCTGATCCGGGACGTGCTCAGGACGCGCAAGGACAAGGGTCAGATCGACGAGACCCAGTTCGACGAAGTAGAAACGCTCATGGACGGCGAGGAAGACTAATGGCCATCACATCCGCCAATCAGCTGGAGCTTCTCCAGATCGCCGACGCGGTCGCCCGCGAGAAGATGATCGACCCCGGTCTGGTCATCGAGGCGATGGAGGAATCGCTCGCCCGGGCGGCCAAGTCCCGCTACGGCACCGAGATGGACATCCGCGTCGCCATCGACCGCAAGTCGGGTCGTGCGACCTTCACCCGCGTGCGCACCGTGGTCGAGGACGAGCTGCTGGAGAACGAGAAGGCCGAATTCACCGTCGGCACTCGCCAGGCAGTACATCGACGACCCCAAGGTGGGCGACACCTTCGTGGAGGAGGTGCCACCCGTCGACATGGGCCGGATCGCCGCGCAGTCGGCCAAGCAGGTCATCATCCAGAAGGTCCGCGAGGCCGAGCGCGAGCGCCAGTACGAGGAGTTCAAGGACCGCGCCGGCACGATCATCAACGGCGTCGTCAAGCGCGAGGAATACGGCAACGTCATCGTCGACATCGGCGCGGGCGAGGCGAGCCTGCGGCGCAACGACAAGATCGGGCGCGAGAGCTATCGCCCCGGCGACCGCATCCGCGTCTACATCAAGGACGTGCGCCGCGAGGAGCGGGGCCCGCAGATCTTCCTGTCGCGCACCGCGCCCGAGTTCATGATCGAGCTGTTCCGCATGGAGGTGCCGGAGATCTACGACGGCGTGATCGAGATCAAGGCCTGCGCCCGCGATCCGGGGAGCCGCGCGAAGATCGCGGTGATCTCGTATGACAGCAGCATCGATCCCGTAGGGGCCTGCGTGGGGATGCGGGGGTCCCGCGTGCAGGCCGTGGTCAACGAGTTGCAGGGCGAGAAGATCGACATCATCCCGTGGACGGACGATGCGGCGACCTTCCTCGTGAACGCGTTGCAACCGGCCGAGGTGACCAAGGTCGTCATCGACGAGGAGGCCGAGCGGATCGAGGTCGTGGTGCCCGAGGAGCAGCTGTCGCTGGCCATCGGGCGGCGCGGGCAGAACGTGCGGCTGGCGTCGCAGCTGACGGGGCTCGACATCGACATCCTGACCGAGGAAGAGGAATCGAAGCGCCGGCAGGCCGAGTTCGAGGAGCGGACCAAGCTCTTCATGGATACGCTGGATCTGGACGAGTTCTTCGCGCAGCTGCTGGTCTCCGAAGGGTTCACGAACCTCGAAGAGGTCGCCTATGTGGAGGCGGAGGAGCTGCTGGTGATCGACGGCGTGGACGCGGACACGGCAAGCGAATTGCAGGCGCGCGCCCGCGACTACCTGGAAGCGCAGAACGCCAAGGCGATGGAAGCCGCCCGCGAGGCCGGTCTGCAGGACGATCTGGCCAACTTCGAGGGTCTGACGCCGCAGATGCTGCAGGCGCTGACGGCCGACGGCGTGAAGACGCTGGAGGAATTCGCCACATGCGCCGACTGGGAGATCGCCGGCGGCTGGACCATCACGAACGGGGAGCGGACGAAGGACGACGGGCTGCTGGAACCCTTCGACGTCTCGCTGGAGGAAGCGCAGGACATGATCATGACCGCGCGGGTGATGCTCGGCTGGGTGAGCCCTGAGGATGTCGTGGGCAAGCCGGACGAAGAGTCCGAAGATGCCCAGCCCGAGGAGGCCGGGGCGTGATCGCCCCGGAGTTTTCCCCTGACCCGCGGTGGCAGAGACAAAAATCGCGACGAGCCCGATCGTCGCTGCATCGTAACCGGAGAGGTCGGGCCCAAGGCCGGGTTGATCCGCTTCGTCGTCGGCCCGGATGACGCGATCTATCCGGATGTGACGGGAAAGCTGCCCGGGCGCGGGATCTACGTCTCGGCGGACCGGGCCACGCTGGAGAAGGCGGTGGCCAAGCGGCTGTTCTCCAAGGGTGCGAAGAAACAGGTTCAGGTGCCCGACGGGCTGCTGGACCTTGTCGAGACGACGCTGCTCAAGCGGTTGCAGGATGCGATCGGCATGGCGCGCAAGGCGGGCAAGGCCATCGCGGGATACGAAAAGGTCAAGACGATGCTCGACCGGGGCGAGGCGCGCGTGCTGCTTCAGGCCTCGGACGGGTCGGAACGCGGCAAGGGGAAGCTCTCGACGCCGTCGGACGGCAGATGGATCGGCTTCCTGACCGCGGACGAGCTGGGACTGGCGTTCGGCAAGGACCGCGTGATACACGCGGCGGTCGCGTCTGGAACCCTGGCCCGTCGTATTGTAGAGGAAGCCGCAAGGCTTCAGGGCATCAGACACGTGAGCGACGGCACTCCGGCCGCGCAGAAGGATATCGGGAACGCATGAGCGATCAGGACGGTAAGAAACCCCTCGGGCTCTCGGGTGGCGCGCGCGCCGGCACGGTGAAGCAGAGCTTCGCCCGCGGACGCACCAACAACGTCGTCGTGGAGACCAAGCGCAAGCGCGTCTCCGTGCCCAAGCCGGGCGCGCAATCCGCGGCCGCGGTCAACGCGCAGGGCGGCAAGCAGACGACGACGACCGATTCGGAAATGGACCGGCGCCTCAAGGCGTTGCAGGCCGCGAAGGCCCGCGAGGCCGAGGACAACGAGCGCCGCGCCACCGAGGAGCGCGAACGCGAGGAGGGGCGCCAGCGCCGTCGCGACGAGATCCAGGCGAAGGACCGCGAGGAGAAGGAGCGCGAGGAGCTTCTCAAGTCGAAGGCCGAAGAGGACGAGCGCCGCCAGCGCGAGGCCCGCGAGGCCAAGGAGCGCCCGTCCGATGCGGTGAGCCCCGCCAATGCGCCGACCTCCGACAAGCCGGACCGGACGCGCAACCTGGGCCCCGACGCGCGGCCCGCGCGCAACGACACGCCCCGCAAGCGCGACGACGACGCCGGCAAGCCCAAGGTCGACGGCGGCGAGCGGCGCGGCGGCAAGCTGACGGTGAACCAGGCGCTGCGCGGCGGCGAGGGCGGGCGGCAACGCTCCATGGCCTCGATGCGGCGCAAGCAGGAGCGCCAGCGGCGCGGTGGCCCGTCCACCCCGCAGGAAAAGGTGATGCGCACGGTTCAGCTGCCCGAGACGATCGTCGTCTCCGAGCTGGCCAACCGTATGTCCGAGAGAGTCGCGGCCGTCGTCAAGTCGCTCATGCAGAGCGGGCTGATGGTCACGCAGAACGAGGTCCTGGACGCGGACACGGCGGAGCTGGTCATCGAGGAATTCGGTCACAAGGTGCAGCGCGTTTCGGAATCGGACGTGGAGCAGGTCATCGATCAGGTCGAGGACAAGGACGAGGATCTCGTCGAACGCGCCCCCGTCATCACGATCATGGGGCATGTCGACCACGGCAAGACGTCGCTTCTGGATGCGATCCGCAAGGCAAAGGTCGCCAAGGGCGAGGCCGGCGGCATCACGCAGCATATCGGTGCCTATCAGGTCGACGTGAACGGCAAGACGCTGTCGTTCCTCGATACGCCCGGCCACGCCGCCTTCACCTCCATGCGGGCCCGTGGCGCGCAGGTGACGGACATCGTGGTGCTGGTCGTGGCGGCGGACGATCAGGTCATGCCGCAGACGATCGAGGCGATCAATCACGCCAAGGCCGCCAAGGTCCCGATGATCATCGCGATCAACAAGATGGACCGCCCCGGCGCCAACCCGCAGAAGGTCCGCACGGACCTGCTCCAGCACGAGGTGGTCGTGGAGGCCATGTCGGGCGAGGTGCAGGACGTCGAGGTCTCGGCCCTCACCGGGGCGGGGCTCGACAACCTGCTGGAAGCCATCGCGTTGCAGGCGGAGATCCTGGACCTGAAGGCGAACCCGAACCGGAACGCGGAAGCCGCCGTGATCGAGGCGCAGCTCGACGTGGGCCGCGGCCCCGTCGCGACCGTGCTGGTGCAGAACGGGACCCTGCGGCGCGGCGATATCTTCGTCGTCGGCGAGCAGTGGGGCAAGGTCCGCGCGCTGGTCAACGATCAGGGCAAGCGCGTCGAGGAGGCCGGCCCGTCCGTGCCCGTCGAGGTGCTGGGCCTGTCGGGAACGCCGGGTGCCGGCGACGTGCTCAACGTGGTGGAGACCGAGGCGCAGGCGCGCGAGATCTCCGAGTACCGGACGCAGGCCGCCAAGGACAAGCGCTCCGCCGCCGGGGCCGCGACGACGCTGGACCAGATGATGGCGAAGGCGAAGGACGACAAGAACGTCTCCGAGCTGCCCATCGTGGTGAAGGCGGACGTGCAGGGCTCCGCTGAGGCGATCCTGCAGGCGATGGAGAAGATCGGCAACGAGGAGGTGCGCGTTCGCGTGCTGCATTCGGGCGTCGGTGCGATCACCGAGAGCGACATCACGCTGGCGGAGGCCTCCGGCGCACCCGTCATCGGCTTCAACGTGCGGGCCAATGCGCCGGCGCGGGCGGCGGCCAACCAGAAGGGCGTGGAGATCCGCTACTACTCGGTGATCTACGACATGGTGGACGATATCCGCGATGCCGCCTCGGGCCTGCTGTCGGACGAGGTCAAGGAGACCTTCATCGGCTACGCCGAGATCCGGGAGGTCTTCAAGGTCACGGGCGTCGGCAACGTCGCCGGGTGTCTGGTCACCGAAGGGATCGCCCAGCGGGCCGCCGGTGTCCGTCTGCTGCGCGACGACGTGGTGATCCACGAGGGCACGCTCAAGACGCTCAAGCGCTTCAAGGACGAGGTCAAGGAAGTGCAGTCCGGGCAGGAATGCGGCATGGCCTTCGAGCGCTACGAGGACATCCGTCAGGGCGACGTGATCGAGATCTTCACGCGTCAGTCGGTGGAACGCACGCTCGACGCCTGACACGCCGAATCTCCGGGATACGGTTCGGGGCCCTGCGGGGCCCCGAACGCGTTCAGCGTGGCGGGCGGGCCCGAAACAGCGGATGGGGTCTTGGCGCGCGTGACGGAGACGGCTCGGGCGGGGTGCCGGTGAGGCGGGGTTCGGTCCGGGTATGGTCGGGAATCATGGCCGGGGCGGTGCGTGCCGGGGCCGTTCGGCGGGCGATCTGCAGCATCTCGCGAGTCATGTCGGCGGTGTCGAACGTGGCGCGCACGGCCTGGAATATCCCGACGGCGCAGAGGCCCCCGAGAAGGAGAAGCAGCCCAGCGGCGATCGTCTTCGGTTCGTCGCCGGTCGGCCCCGCGGCACTGCGCCAGAGGGAGATGAATGCCACCAGGACGACCGCCACGCCGAGCGCCGCGATGCCCCAGGCGATGGAGGCCAGGACGAGAAGCAGGCTCCGCCCGGTTCTGTAGGTTCGTTTGAAGTCCGCCATACCATGCTCTCCCGCGTCCCGGTTTGCTGCGAGGTGCTGCCTTTGACAATCACGAATCCGACGACCGGACGATATCGGATCACCCCTGCGGCCACGAAGAAGCCGGCCCCGTCGAGGGCCGGCTGATGTCGTGCGCCGATAGGTGCGCCTTCAGTCTTCCTTGCGGCCCTTGACCGGAGCCCAGATCCGCTTGTTGGTGAAGTAGAGCAGCACCGACAGCACGCCGAGCATGATGATCGCCGTCAGCCCCATCTGCTTGCGCGCGGCCAGTTTCGGCTCCGCCGTCCACATCAGGAACGCCGCGACATCCTTGGACGCGCTGACCATGTCGTTGGGCGATCCGTCGTCGAACTCCACCCAGCCGTCGTCGATGGGCGGTGCCATCGAGATCCAGCCGCCGGGGAAAGCGGTATTCTCATAGAGAACCGTGCCCGCCTGCTCCTTCGTCTCGCCAGTGTAGTTTACGAGCAGCGAGGCGATGTACTCGGGCCCGCCCATGCCCTTCACCAACTGGTTGATGCCGGTGTTGTAGGGACCATGGAAGCCCGCGCGGGCCTTCGCCATCAGCGACAGGTCGGGCGCGCCGACGGAGTTGTTCGCCGGGAAGTGGTCTGTGGGCGTGGCGGTGAAGAAGTCGTACTCCCCCGTTTCCTCGTCCATCCGGTAGACCTCGACCATCTCGGCGTAGGCCTTGACCTGATCGTCCGAGAACTCCGGCCCGCCCGGATCGGCCAGCGACCGGATCGGCACGAACTTCAACCCGTGACAGGCGGAGCAGACCTCGGTGTAGACTTTCAGCCCGCGCTGAAGCTGGTTCTGGTCGTAGGTGCTGAACATCCCCTCGAACGGGAAGTCATAGTCCGTGATCTCTGTATCGTAGGCCCCGGCGGCGAAGACCGCCGAGGTGGAGAGTGCGAGGGCCGCGATGGCCCGGGTGATGGTCGAAAGCATCTGCTGCCTCTCCTTATTCCGCCGGGGTGCCGGCTTTTTCGCCGGGCAGGCGCATGCCGGTGGCACCTTCGCCGTAGTGGGCGGCGAACTCGGCCTCGATGGTCGCCGGGCGCGCCGTCGGCTTCTCGAAGATGCCGAGCAGCGGGAGGACCAGCAGGAAGTAGCCGAACCAGTAGGCCGTCGCGATCAGCGACAGGTTCGCCCAGAGCGGCTCCGCCGGCATGGCACCGAGCCACATCAGGAAGAAGAAATCCACCACCAGGAGCCAGAACCAGTATTTGAACATCGGACGATACCGGCCCGAGCGGACCGACGAGGTGTCGAGCCACGGGAGCCAGGGCCATCGCGACGATCGCGCCGAACATGGCGATCACGCCGAAGAACTTCGCGTCGATGATGCCCCCGGTGATGAAGCTGGAGAACATCACGATCCAGACGTCGTCGGTGAAGGCCCGCAGGATCGCGTAGAACGGCAGGAAGTACCATTCGGGAACGATGTGCGCCGGCGTGGCGAGGGCATTCGCCTCGATGTAGTTGTCGGGGTGCCCGAGGTAGTTGGGCATGAAGCCGACGATGGCGAAGAACACCAGCAGGATCACGGCGAGCGCGAAGGCGTCCTTGATCACGAAGTAGGGCCAGAACGGCAGCGTGTCGCGGCTGGCTTCCTCCTTCGAGGTGCGGCGCACTTCCACGCCGGTCGGGTTGTTGTTGCCCGTCGAGTGGAACGACCAGATGTGCACGACGGTCAGGCCCAGGATCATGAAGGGCATGAGGTAGTGCAGCGAGAAGAAGCGTGTCAGCGTCGCGTTGTCGACCGCCGGTCCGCCGAGGAGCCAGGTCTGCAGGCCCTCGCCGACGAACGGGACCGCGCCGAAGAGGCCGGTGATGACCGTCGCGCCCCAGAAGGACATCTGACCCCAGGGCAGCACGTAGCCCATGAACGCCGTGCCCATCATCAGCAGGTAGATGACGATGCCGATGACCCACGTGATCTCCCGCGGGGCCTTGTAGGACCCGTAGTAGAGGTTCCGGAAGATGTGCGCGTAGACCGCCACGAAGAACAGCGATGCGCCGTTCTGGTGGATGTAGCGAAGCGCCCAGCCGCCGTTGACGTTGCGCATGATGTGCTCGACCGAACCGAAGGCCAGGTCGACGTGCGGGGTGTAGTGCATGACGAGCACGATGCCCGTGACGATCTGCAGCAGGAGCGTGAAGGTGAGCACGATGCCCCAGATCCACATCCAGTTCAGGTTCTTGGGCGTGGGGATCATCAGGGTGTCGTAGATCAGGCCGATGATCGGGATCCGGCGGTGGACCCACTTCTCGGCCCCCGTCTTCGGCTCGTAGTGGTCGTGGGGAATGCCAGCCATGGTGGAGCCTCCTCAGCCCAGTTTGATGGTTGTAGGATCGGTGAACTGCGCGACCGGAACCGGCAGGTTCCGGGGCGCGGGGCCGCGACGGATGCGGCCGGATGTGTCGTAGTGCGACCCGTGGCAGGGGCAGAACCAGCCGCCGAAGTCGCCGGCGTCGCCAAGGGGCACACAGCCAAGATGCGTGCAGACGCCGATCATCACGAGCCATTCGCCGGCCACGCCCTCTTCGCCCGCGAAGGGGGCGAGCGCGCGGTTGGCGTCCGAGGCGTCGGCGGAGGCGTCGATGTTGTTGTTGTCGGCCAGCGGATCCGGCAGGTCAGCGATCGCCACGTCGGCAGCGGCCGCGATCTCCTCCTCGGTACGGCGGCGGATGAACACCGGCTTGCCGAGCCACTTGACCGTCAGCTGCGTGCCCGGCTCCACCAGCGAGACGTCCACGTCGATGGAGGACAGCGCCTGCACGTCCGCGGAGGGGTTCATCTGGTTGACGAGCGGCCAGACGGCCGCGCCCGTGACGACGAGGCCGGCGGCCCCGGTCGCGTAGTAGAGGAAGTCGCGGCGGGTGCCCGCTTGGTCGTCTGCGTGTGACACGAAGCCATCTCCCGGTAGTGATGTCCGCCCCTGCGCCGGGAGCGATGAAACGGAACGCGCATGTCGACGGAAGGGTCCCTGCCGTCAACGTCACACGTCTCTTAGCCCGAAGAGCGCGTCGAATGCCAGCGGACAAACCGGCGCAGGGGCGGCACGCTCAGAGTGTGGCGTCCATGTCCCGGTGCGCGATCCCCGCGTCGTCGTAGACCGGGCCGTGCGCGGCGAAGCCCAGGCGTTCGTAGAAGCCGAGCACCGGAAGCTGCGCGCCCAGCGTGACATGGGTGAACTCCATCTCCGCCAGCTCCGCCATGACGTGCCGCATCAGCGCGGCCGCCCAGCCCCGTGCCCCGCGCCCGGTCCAGCACGGCCACCCGCTGCATCTTGGCCAGCCGGTCCGACAGCGGCAGGACGCGCAGCGTGGCGACCGGGCCCGCCTCGTCCGTCACCAGCCAGTGCAGGCAGTCGGGGTCGCGGCCGTCCACCTCCTCGTTGGCGGGAACCCCCTGCCCTTCGACGAAGACCTCCGCGCGGATCGCGAGCGCGTCGGCGAGGTCGGTGACCTGCGCGATCCGGACGGACTTCATCCGGGTGTGGTGGCCGCCATCGAGGGGCGAGCCGCGAATGCCGCCTCCCAGGTGGCGAGGGCATCGCGGCCCTCGCGCCAGCTCCGGTCGCCCAGCCGCAGATCGACGTAGCCCAGCGCGCAGCCGACGGCGATCTGCCCGATGTTGAGCGGCCCCTGCAGCAGCGGCATCGAACGGTCCTCCAGCGCATCGAGCGAGCGGGCGATCTTGACCCACTGCGCCTCGAACCATTCGGGCCACCAGAGGTTCTCGGGGCGCAGGCGCTTCTCGTAGGTGATGGCGACGGCGGCCTCCATGATCGCGTCGGCGTTGGCCTCCAGCGACAGCACCTCCCAGAGACCCGACCGCGGGTAGAGCTTCACGCCCGCGCGGTCCGACAGGAAGCGGGTGATGACCCGGCTGTCGTAGAGCGCCGGACCGTCGTCGCGCAGCAGCGCGGGGATCTTGCCCGAGGGGTTCGCCGCGTTCAGCGCGGGCTCGCCGCCCATCGGGCTGGCGGTGACGTCGCGGACCTCGACGTCCTCCTGCTTCGTCTCCAGCAGGACGACGCGGCACTTGCGCGCGAAGGGCGACAGGGGGGAGCTGAGAAGTTGCATGGTATCTCCGGGCGTGAGGAATCTCACCACGAGCAAAGCAGAGGTCGCGCGCCGGGGCCAGTGCCGTCGGTCGGGCCACCCGCGCATCTTGCGGGCACCGGCGGCCGCGCGCATCCTGCGCGCCATGACGGTTTCGACGCCTCCGCGGGACGACCAGCCGCGCTCGGCCATCGTGCTTCGGGTGGCGGCGGCCGGGTTCGCCACGCTGCTGGCCGTCTGCGTCCATGGTGCGGCGCAATCGGTCGGCACTGCCCAGGTCGTGTTCCTGCGGGCCGGTCTCTCGATTCCCCCGCTGCTGCTCTGGGCGGCGCTGACCGGTCCGCTGTCGGACCTGCGGCCGCGCGCGCCGGGCAAGCACCTGCTGCGCGGCACGCTGGGTGGGGTGACGATGGCGCTCAACTTCTACGCGCTGGGCCAGCTTCCGGTGGCGACCGCGCAGACCCTCTCCTACCTGACCCCGGTCCTTTCGATCCCGGCGGCGGTGCTCCTGCTGGGCGAACGTCTGTCGGTCCGCGCCGTGATCGCCGTTTCCCTCGGCTTCGCGGGGACGATCTCGATGCTCTACACCGCACAGGCCAACCCCGACTGGGGAATGGCGGAGCTGTCGGGGATGATCGCGGGGATCGCGTCCGCCTGCCTGATGGCGCTGATCCGGATCCAGATCCGGGCGATGACGGCGACGGAGACGGTGATGTCCATCGCGCTCAGTTTCGCGGTGGTGGTGACCGCGATGGGAGCGGTCGCGGTGCTGGCCACCGGGTGGACTCCGATGACGCCTGACCTATGGGCCTGGCTCGGGGGCGCGGGTCTGCTGGGGGCCGCGACCCACATCACCGCGACGCAGGCGGTGGCGCGCGCGCCGGTCTCCGCGCTGGCCCCCTGGGACTATACCGGACTGGTCTTCGCCGTGGCCCTCGACTTCGCGCTCTTTGCACATGTGCCCGGGCCCTGGGGCTGGGCCGGCATCGTGCTGATCGCCGCGGCCGGGTTGACCAGCGCCTTCGGAACCCGACCGGTCACATCCGGGCTGCGGGCGCGCTAGGCGCGCAATCGCGTCCCCGCCACTCCGGCGATGCGCACTGGCACCACCGCGCCTTCGGGGCGGTCGACATCGAAGATTACCTCGGCGAACTGTTCGGTGCGACCTATCCGGGGGCTTTCCATCAGGACGGCGTGGCTGCGCCCGACCTGCGCCGCCAGATGCCGGGCCGCGGCGGCCTCCCCGGCAGCGCGCAACCGGGCGGCTCGGGACTTGATCGTGCGTCCGTCGACCGCCGGCATCTTCGCGGCCGGCGTGCCGGCGCGCGGAGAATACGGAAAGACATGCAGCCAGGTGAGGTCGCATTCCTCGACCAGCCGCAACGATTCCTCGAAATGCGCCTCGGTCTCGGTCGGGAAACCGGCGATGATGTCGGCCCCGAAGGTCATGTCGGGGCGCAGGCGGCGGGCCTCCCGCGCGAAGCGAACCGCGTCGCCGCGCAGATGCCGGCGCTTCATGCGCTTGAGGATCATGTCGGCCCCGTGCTGGAGGCTGAGGTGAAGATGCGGCATCAGCCTCGGTTCCTCGGCGATGCAGCGAAGGAGCGCCTCGTCCACCTCGATGCTGTCGATGCTGCTGATCCGAAGGCGCGGCACGTCCGTCAGCCGCAGGATCCGCGCGACGAGATCGCCCAGGGGTGGCGTGCCGGGCAGGTCGGCCCCCCAGGAGGTGAGGTCCACGCCGGTCAGCACGATCTCGTTGAAACCGCGGGCGACCAGCCGGTCAATCTGATCCACCACGACGCCCGCCGGGACGGAGCGCGAGTTGCCGCGGCCGTAGGGGATGATGCAGAAGGTGCAGCGATGGTCGCATCCGTTCTGGACCTGCACGTAGGCCCGGCTGCGCGTCCCGAACCCGTCGATCAGGTGACCGGCGGTCTCGGTGACGGACATGATGTCGTTCACCTGCACCGGCTCCGACGTGCCGGTGGCGAGGCCGGCCCAGGTGGCGGGGCGCATCTTCTCGGCGTTTCCGACGACATGGGTGACTTCGGGCATCGCGGCGAAACCCGCGGGGTCGGTCTGCGCGGCGCAACCCGTGACCACGATCCGCGCGTCCGGATGGGCCCGGCGCAGCCGGCGGATGTCCTGCCGACCCTTGCGCACGGCCTCCGCCGTCACCGCGCAGGTATTGACGACGATCGTGTCCGTCAGCCCGGCGGTCGTGGCGAGGTCCCGCATCGCCTCCGCCTCGTAGGCGTTCAGACGGCAGCCGTGGTTCGACAGGATCGGCGCTTCAGCCATGCCAGACACCGTCGAAGACATGCGTCGTCGGTCCCGTCGTCCACACCCCGTCGTCGCGCCAGTCGACGTGCAGCGTGCCGCCGTCGAGGTCGATGCGCACCGCCCGCCCCGTCAGCCCGCGCCGATGCGCCGCCACCGCGACGGCGCAGGCGGAGGAGCCGGAGGCCAGCGTGATCCCGACGCCCCGCTCCCAGACCCGCATCCGCAGACGATCGGGGCCGACGACATGCGCAACCTGCACGTTGGCGCGTTCGGGAAAGAGCGGGTGATGCTCGTGAACGGCCCCGAAGGTCGTGAGATCCACCGCCGCCGCGTCCTCCACGAAGAAGGTGCAATGCGGATTGCCCATGCCGGTCGCCACCGGGTCGCCGTCGATCGGCAGGTGGAGCGTGTCGACCTCGGACGCCAGCGGCACATCGGCCCAGCCGAGCAGGGGCGGTCCCATGTCCACGGACGTCATTCCGTCGCCCGCATCCCGCGCGTGGAGCGTCCCGCGTTCGGTGCGCAGCGTCAGCGACGCCACCCCCCGTCGCGCCATCTCCCGCGCCGCGATGCAGCGGGTCGCATTGCCGCAGGCCCCGGCCGTCGAGCCGTCCGCGTTCCAGAACAGGAGTTCCACGTCCGCCGCCGCGTGATCCCGGATCGCGGCGAGCTGATCGAACCCGACGCCGCGATGGCGGTCGCCCATGGCGCGGGCCACCTCCGCATCGATACGTGACCCGGTCGCGCGTTCGTCCACCACGACGAAGTCGTTGCCCAGCCCGTGCATCTTCGCGAACGGCAAGGGTGAGGGGCGCGGGGAGCTCATTGCGGGCAGGTAATCCACCGCCCCCGATTTTGAAAGGCCCCCCGCTTGACGGGGCAACGGACCACGGTTAGGTCCGCCACCGGAGAGCCGATAGCTCAGTTGGTAGAGCAACTGACTTTTAATCAGTAGGTCCAGGGTTCGAGCCCCTGTCGGCTCACCATTCCGCATATCGCGAAAGACCCTCCGGGCACCGTCCGGTTCGACGTCTTGCGTGGCCGCCGGCGCAGGGGCCGCGCTCCGGATCACCGCCGAGTCGACACGGCTTCGGGATGGCTCTCGAACGATGCGGCCAGAGACGGACCCGGAGCCGGTCCCCGCCATGCGGAACTCAGGAGCAGGTCTTCGCGCCGAAGATGCCGACCAGCCCGGCGGACCGCTCGCAGGTCGGTTCGACCGCCTCCACGACCTGACCCTGCGCGTCGAGCGGTGGCATCTCGGCCGCGCCGGCATCGTAGCGTTGCCACAGGTCGCCGCGCAGCCCGGTCTCGCGCAGCAGACCACGGCGCTTGGCCTCGTAGTAGTAGCCCCTGGCGTACCACATCATCGCCGACCGCTCGTCCCCGCCCGACACCATCCAGGCCCCGCGCAGGTAGCGCAGGGAGTACTTGAGACCCGTGTCCGCCTCCAGCAGCTGGACGGGTTCGCCGCGCATCCCCATGTTGCGCGCGGTGGCCGGCAGGATCTGCATCATTCCCCAGTAGGGACCGTTGCGCGCGCCGGCGCGATAGTCGCTCTCGCGCTGGATGACGCGGTGCACGAGGCTGGCGGGGAGTTCGTAGTGGTCGGCCCATTTCTCGACCAGGGAGCGGACGGCGGGCGTCTCTCCGGGATAGAGCGCGACGCTCGTCGGGGCCGTCGTCGGTACCGGCGTCGTGGCGCAGGCGGAGAGGAGAAGAAGAACGGGGAGGACTCGAAGCATGACCGGACCGGTTGCAGTTGCACTGCTCCCGCGTAGACCGGTTCCGCCCCTGCCGGCAGCCCCCGGAACCCGCATCGGCGAACCTTCGCCAGTGCATGGCTTGAACCCGGGCGCGTCATGCGTCACGCCGCACGGGTGAAACAGTTCGTCTACTGGAGCCAGGGCATCGCGCTGCGGGCCTTGCTGTCGCTGGTCGCTCCCTTCCCGCTGCCCCGTCGCCGTCGGATCGTCGCCTGGGTGACGGAACGGATCGTGCGCCTGCTGCCGCCGCTGCGCCGGCGCATCCTCGACAACCTCGCCCATGTCTGGCCGGATCTGCCGGAGGCGGAGCGGGGCGCCATCGTCGCGGGCGTCGGGCGCAACGTCGGCCGCTCGCTCACGGGGATCTGGTTCAACGCCGACTTCGCCCGGGAGGTGGAGGGGCTCGCGCCCGAGGGGCCGGGGTGGGACGCGCTGCTGGAGGCCCGCGCGCAAGGGCGGGGCGCGATCGTCGTTTCCGGGCACTTCGGCCAGTGGGAGGCGCTGCGCCACGTGCTCAAGGCGCATGGGATGGAGGCGGGGGCGATCTACCGGCCCAACAACAACCCATGGTACGAGCCGATCTTCCGCGCCGGCATCGACCTCGGGGGGCAGCCGATCATCCCGCGGGGCAGGCCCGGATACCGCGAGATGATCCGGCACCTGCGCACGGGCGGGCGCATGGCGCTGCTGCCCGACCAGCGCGCCGGCGACGGGACCCCGCTCCCGTTCCTCGGGCGCGACGCGCGCACCTCGCTGGCGGCTGCCGAACTCGCGCTGCGCTACGGCATCCCGCTGATCCCGGCCTTCGCGCCACTGGAGAAGGGAGGCCTGCGTGTCGTGTTCGAGGCCCCGATCCCCCCTACCGACCCCGAGACGATGATGCGCGCCTTCAACGACCGGCTGTCGTCGTGGGTCACGCGCCATCCGACGCAATGGCACTGGCTGCATCAGCGCTGGGGGGCTAGGCGCGGGGAAGCCTTGAAGCCATGAGGGTCCCATGTTCCTGAGCATCTTCGACATCTTCAAGCCCGGCATCGGCCCGTCGTCCTCCCACACGATGGGCCCTATGGTCGCCGCCGCCCGCTTTCTGGACGCGTTGCGCGGGGGGGCGGAGCCGGAGCCCGGGTCTGACGCGCCGGCGCGGCTTACGGCGACGCTGCACGGCTCGCTCGCCTGGACGGGCAAGGGCCATGCGACGGACCGGGCGGTGATGCTGGGGCTGCTCGGCTTCGCACCCGCCGGCCTCGACATGGACGCGGCGGAGACGGCGCTGGACGGGCTTCGCGCGGCCCGAAGTGTCCGGCCCGACGGGCTGCCCGCGATGGCGTTCGACCCGGAGGCGGACCTCGTCTTCGACTGGGGCCCGCCCCTGCCCGGCCACGCAAACGGCCTCGTCCTGCGCGCCTTCGACGCCGGCGGCCGGTTGCGGATGGAGGAGACCTACTACTCCGTCGGCGGCGGCTTCGTCGTGACCGAACGCGAGCTCGCGACCCCGCCCGACCTGCACGCCGCGAAGGTCGATGCGGGCTTCCCCCATCCGTTCGGCAGCGCGGCGGAGATGCTGGCGATGGGCGCGACCTCGGGCCTGAGCGTCGCGCGGATGAAATGGCGCAACGAATGCGCGCTGATGCCGGAGGCGGAGCTCGGCCCCCGCATCGACGCCATCTGGCGCGCGATGGACGCCTGCATCGACCGCGGGCTGGCGCAGGAGGGGATCCTGCCGGGCGGGCTGTCGGTGCGCCGCCGCGCGAAGGCGATCCACGGGCAATTGCTGATGGAGGCGGGGCGGAACCTCGCGCAGCCGCACGTCGTGAACGACTGGCTCTCGGTCTACGCGATGGCCGTGAACGAGGAGAACGCGGCCGGCGGCGCGGTCGTCACCTCGCCCACCAACGGCGCGGCGGGCGTCGTGCCCAGCGTCATCCGCTACTACCGCGACCATTGCGTCGGCGCGACGGCGGAGGGCATCCGGACATTCCTGCTGACGGCGGCGGCCGTGGGCGGGCTCATCAAGCACAACGCCTCGATCTCGGGAGCCGAAGTCGGCTGCCAGGGGGAGGTCGGCTCGGCCTCCGCCATGGCCGCCGCGGGGCTCTGCGCCGCGCTCGGCGGGACCAACGCGCAGATCGAGAACGCGGCGGAGATCGCGCTGGAGCACCATCTGGGCATGACCTGCGACCCCGCCGGCGGGCTGGTGCAGGTCCCCTGCATCGAGCGCAACGGGCTGGGCGCGGTGAAGGCGGTCTCGGCGGCGTCGCTGTCCCTGCGGGGCGACGGCACCCATTTCATGCCACTCGACAATTGCATCGAGGCGATGCGGCAGACGGGCCGCGACATGTCGGAGAAGTACAAGGAGACGTCGCAGGGCGGGCTCGCGGTGAACCTGCCGGAATGTTGACGACAGGTTGACGCCCGCCTGACGCAGGCGCGCGCAGCGTTGCCGGACCGACAGATGACCCCGGCCGACTTTACCTATCGACTCGTTAAGGAAGGGTGAACGCCAGGGCCATCCGTAGGGATCTCGTCAACCCCTCTGAATGGAGCTTCGACATGTTTGGACTAAGAAACGCCCTGCGGGCCCTCGCCATCGGCACCTGCCTCGCATCCGGCACCACCGCCACCGCCGCGACCATCGACCTCGGATTCGGGCTCGATGCCTCCGGCAGCGTCGGAACCGACAATTTCAATGCGACGCGCAACGCGCTCGCCGGAGCCCTCGCGCTGATCCCGTTTGGCGGGGCCAACGTCTACCGGGTGGCGGTGAGCATGTTCTCGGACACCGTCACCCAGGTCGTGTCCGCAACGACGATCGATTCCGTTGCGACGCGCGACGCCGTCCGGGCGAACCTGCTGACGGCGGCCTATACGGGTGGCCTGACGCGGACGGATCTGGTGATCGCGGACCTCGCCTCGCAGTTCGCCGCTCTGGCGCTTCCCGGGGACATCACGCTCCTGAACATCACCACCGACGGGGAGCCGACGTCCCAGTTCGACACGGCCTTGGCGGTGCAGGCGGCGCTGACCGCCGGCGTCGACGGGATCAGCTTCGAGGCGATCGGCGACGGGATCAACGACGCGTTCCTGCTCGACGCGATGGCCTCGCTGGCCGTTCCGAACGGGCCGGGCGTCATCGTCACGGACCTCGCCGACATCCCGGATCCGACGCAGAGGGGCTTCGTGATCGCCGTGAACGGGTTCGACGGCTATGCGGCGGCGATCACCGCGAAGATCGGCAAGGTCGTGATCGACACGGGCGGCGATCCCGATGCCCCCGTCGTGCCGCTCCCGGCCGGCCTGCCGCTTCTGCTCGGCGCGTTCGGGATGCTGGCCGCGCTGCGCGCCAGACGGAACCGGGCGGCCGCCTGACGCGGTGCGAACCGGATGGCCCGCGTCCCGCGTCGCGGGCCATTCACCCTCGGACGGGGCGCACCGCCCGCATCGTGTCGCCCGCGACGAAGGTCGACACCAGTTCCACCCGCCGGTCCTCCCCCTCGAAGGCATGGTCGCCGGCGACGATGCGCGCCGCGATCCGCCCGCATTCCCGCCGCCGGCTGTCCACCGTGGCGAGCTTGCGCGGCAACCCGTCGAGCAGCGTAAAGGCGTTGAACCCCGCCAGCCCGAGGCCACCGCCCACGTCCAGCCCCCGCTCCAGCGCGTAGAGCAGCCCGCCGGCTCCGGTCAGATCGCTGGTGTAGAACAGGAAATCGAGGTCCGGCGTCCGCTCCAGCATCGCGCGAGTCATCTCCCGGCCCTTGGCGAAGCCGGACCAGCCGCTGTAGGCCATCCGGTCCGCCACCGCGATCCCGCGACCCGCCAGCGCCGCCTCCAGCCCCTCGATGCGCTTGCGGGCCCGGTGATCGCCGTCGACCTTGGAGCCGAGGATGCCGACCCGGGCGTACCCGCGCGCCGCGATCTCCTCGCCCACGCATCCCCCCGCCCGCCGGGCGACTGATGCCGACGGCCGCATCCACGGGCACGCCGTCCACGTCCATCACCTCCACCACCGGCACGCCGCAGGCGGCCAGCATCGCGCGGCTGGCATCGGTGTGCTCCAGCCCCGCGATGATCACGCCGGAGGGGCGCCAGGACAGCATCTCGAAGAGCGTGCGCTCCTCCTTGGCGGGGTCGTAGTTCGTGGTGCCGACGACGGGCTGCAGCGGCGTGTCGGCCAGCACCTCGTCGATCCCCGCCATCACCTCCGGAAACACCAGGTTCGACAGGCTGGGCACGATCACTGCCACCAGGTTCACACGGTTGGACGCCAGCGCGCCGGCGATCTTGTTGGGAACGTAGCCCAGCCGCTTCGCCGTCTCGACCACGCGCGCCCGGGTCTTGTCGCTGACGTCGCCGCGGTTGCGCAGCACGCGGCTCACCGTCATCTCGCTGACGCCCGCCGCTTCCGAGACGTCGCGCAGCGTCAGATGCTGGTGGCGGCTGTTGCGTCGTGTCACGGGCGTCTCCGGCGGCGGGGCGTCCGGCACGCTATCGCGCGCACCCGGACCGGGACAAGGCGCGTTCGGCACCGCGGGGTGTTGCGCGGTGCGGGGCCGCGGTGTAGCAGCGTTCGCAGGAAACGTGTCCGCGTAGCTCAGCCGGATAGAGCACAGGATTCCTGGTTCGCAATTGGGCGTTGCGGTCGGAAACGCCGCAACGGATCTGCTCAAATTCGGGGAACGCTACCGTGCAGCCGCACCATGCCGATCCCGAGCCAAGCCCCGCGAGGGGAAGGTGTAGAGACTGGACGGGCAGCGCCTAACGGCTTCGGCCGATGGCGAAGGGACAGTCCAGACCACGAACGCCCCGCGGGGCGGCGGCGAAAGTCGAAGTGGTACGAATCCTGGGGCCGTGGGTTCGAATCCCGCCGCGGACACCATTTTCCTGCCGGCGCGGCCTTCAGTGCCCGTCGCCTTCCAGTACGAATCGCTTGTCGCAGTAGCCGCAATCGACATGTCCCACCTTCGGGTCGATCGACAGCCAGACCCGCGGATGGCCAACGCTCGGCCCGCTGCCGTCGCAGGACACGCGGATCGTGCGCACCACCTCCACCTCGGGCGGCGGCAGGTCGCCTTGTCGGCTGGGATAGCGGGGCGTTCCGGTCGTCATGGGCGGGCCTTCGGGCTTGGCGGGGCTGTCGCTCTTATGGCGCATCGCCGCCTGTCCCCGCAAGCCAGGGCACCGATGCACAGGTCCCCCGCCGCCCGCGCCGGTTGCCAGCGACCCCCCGGGCTTCTATCTGCCCCGGTAGCCGCATGCCGAGGACCGCTCCGATGAAAGACACCAGCGCCCCTACCCTCAATGCCATCGAGATCGAAGGCCTGCGCAAGACCTACGGCGGCGACGGCAAGTCCGCTGCGAAGGAGGCGCTGCGAGGGCTGGACCTCACTATCCCCACCGGCTCCATCTTCGGGCTGCTGGGCCCCAACGGCGCGGGCAAGTCCACCACGATCAACATCATGGCCGGGCTGGTGCGCAAGACGGCCGGCAAGGTCCGCATCTGGGGC
Organism: uncultured Alphaproteobacteria bacterium; assembly: GCA_963757495.1. Lineage (GTDB taxonomy): Bacteria > Pseudomonadota > Alphaproteobacteria > Rhodobacterales > Rhodobacteraceae > Jannaschia. The sequence goes on along the minus strand of CAVWRZ010000014.1, from coordinate 851 downwards.
TTCGACCAGGACCGCAACCCCCGCCAGTCCCGCGCCGCCATCGGGGTGATGCCGCAGGAGCTGAACCTCGACCCGTTCTTCACGCCCGCCGGCGCGCTCGACGTACAGGCGGGGCTCTACGGTGTGCCCAAGGCGCAGCGGCGCACGATGGAGATCCTCGACCTCGTGGGCCTCACCGACAAGGCCGACGCCTACGCCCGCACGCTCTCGGGCGGCATGCGGCGGCGGCTGCTGCTGGCCAAGGCGCTGGTCCACCACCCCCAGATCCTCGTCCTCGACGAACCGACGGCGGGCGTCGACATCGAGCTGCGGCAGATGCTCTGGCGCAACGTGCGGCGGCTGAACGAGGAGCGGGGCATGACGATCATCCTGACCACGCATGACCTCGAGGAGGCGCAGGAGATGTGCGACGAGATCGCCATCATCGCCGACGGGGAACTGGTGATCCGCGACCGGACGGAGAACCTGCTCAACCGGCTCGATGCCAAAACGATGGTGATCGTGCCGGAAGCGGAGGTCGGCGCGCTCGACCTGCCCGACGGCGTGACCCTGGACCGCCGTGGCGACGGATCGCTCGCCTTCAGCTACGCGCGCGGCAAGGTCACGGCGGAGGCTCTGCTGGGCTTCGTCCACGCCGCCGGCATCTCGATCCGTGACGTGCGCACGGAGGAGGCGGACCTTGAGGACGTGTTCGTGTCGCTGACCCATCGGGATTGAGGGGGGGCGGAACCCCCGACATGGGCGGATCACCGACTCGTCTCACATGGTCTGAGGAGGGGCGATTTTCGACGTCAATGATTTCAGTGGTTTAGGGAAGGCCAGAACCAAATGGTTTGAGCCAGAACGGCGAT
>CAVWRZ010000013.1:0-110480 GCA_963757495.1 uncultured Alphaproteobacteria bacterium | reverse complement strand
CCATCGTTGGCAGATATCGGTGCACCACGCAGCCTGGATACTGCGGGCTCGAAGCACCCCTCGACGTCCCTTACCGCCACATCTCCTTTGCCGCCATCACCGCCCCGCCCGTGATCAGCAGACACGCGACGCCCACCACCCAGGTCGCCTCCGCCCGGCCCGCCGCGATCAGCACCAGTGTCGACAGGAGCGGGGCCGCGTAGCTGGCCGCGCCCAGCACCGGCAAATCGCCGTGCTTCACCCCGATGTCCCAGAGGAAGAACGCGAGCCCCACCGGCCCGAGCCCCAGCCCGAGGATCGCCAGCCACTCCGTCCCCTCCGGCACCACCGTCTCCTCCAGCAGCAGATGAGCCAGCAGGGACAGCGCCGCGGTGGCGAGACAGAACCCGGTTACGGCATCCGTCGGCACTGCCGCGAATCTCCGCGACAGAACCGAGTAGCCGGCCCAGAAGATCGCCGCGAGCAGAGCGATCCCATAGCCCGCCGCGTGTTCCCGCGAGAGTGCCACGCCTTGCCCGCCCGTCACGATCAGCCCGGCCCCCGCCAGCCCCAGCAGCGCGCCGATCAGGTGATGCGCCCTGAGCCCCGTCCCGAGCGACGCGCCCACCACGATCAGCAGCGGCCAGAGATAGGCGATGAGACTCGCCTGAACCGGCGGTGCCGTGCGCAGGGCGATCACGTAGAGCAGATGGTAGCCGAAGAGCCCGCCTACCCCGAGCGCCCAGACCGGCCAGGGCTGCCGCCAGGCCCGCCATCCCTTCCGACGCCAGCCCGCCAGCAGCCCTATCGTCCCGCCCACCGCGAAGCACATCGCCAGCAGCTGCAACGGCGGCACCGCGCCCGACAACGTCGTCAACAGCGCCAGTGTCGCCCAGAGGACGACGGCTCCGAACCCCGCCATCGTCGCAATGCCCTGCGTCATGCCGCCTCCGATGACGGCTTGCCTGCCCCCGCGCAAGCTGTAGCGTCGGCAGCGGCGCGGAGGGCGGCATGGCGGAGCGGATCGTGATCGTGGGCGGGGCCATCATGGGCTCCTCGCTGGCCTGGTGGCTCACCGAGCTCGGCCACCCGCCCAGCCTCATCACCGTGGTGGAACGGGATCCGAGCTACGCCGCCTGCGGGACCGCCTTCACCAACAGCTGCATCCGCCAGCAGTTCGGCAACCCGCTCAACGTCGCGGTCAGCCGCTTCGGCGTCGAGTGCATCCGCAATTTCCAGACGATGATGGCCGACGACCGCGTTCCCCCCATCCACTTCCACACCTTCGGCTACATGTATCTCGCGGCGACCCCCGCCGCCGAGGCCACCCTGCGCGCCGCCCACGCCGTCCAGTCCGCCGTCGGGGCCGCCACCCGGCTGATGACGCCCGACGAGCTCGCCGCCGACTACCCGTTCTATGACCTGGACGGCATCCGCCTCGGCTCCCACGGGGCGGCGGACGAGGGCTACTTCGACGGGACCACCATGTTCGAGTGGTGGCGCAGGATCGCGCGCGAACGGGGCGTGACCTCCCGCGCCGACGCGGTCACCGCCATCGACACCGCCGGCGGCGCGATCCGCGGCGTCACGCTCGCCTCGGGCGCGACCCTCCCCGCCGACGTCGTCGTCAACGCCGCCGGCACGCGGGGGGCGCAGGTCGCGCGCATGGCCGGCCTCGACATGCCCGTCGAGCCGCGCCGCCGCTACACCTGGGTCTTCGACGCCGCCCGCCCGCTCCCCCGCGACCTGCCGCTCACCATCGACCCGTCCGGCGTGCACGTCCGGCAGGATGGGCCGGCTACATGGCCGGGGCCACGCCCGACGACGATCCGGAGCGTCGACCCGGACGACCTCTCCGGCGACTGGTCGATCTGGGAGGAGAAGGTCTGGCCCGCCCTCGCCGCCCGCATCCCCGCCTTCGAGGAAATCCGCGTCAAACGCGCCTGGGTCGGGCACTACGACTACAACGCATTCGACCAGAACGCCCTCGTCGGCCCGCACGCGGACCTCCCCGGCTTCTTCTCGCTCAACGGCTTCTCCGGCCACGGGCTCCAGCAATCGCCCGCCCTGGGCCGTGGCCTCGCCGAACGGCTGGTCCACGGGCGCTATGTCACGCTCGACCTCACGCCCTTCTCGCCGGACCGCATCGCCGCGAACGCGCCCTTCGCCGAACACGCCATCATCTGACCGCTCAGACGTAGCGGTTCCAGACGTTCTCCAGCCGCTCCTGACGCCCCGACACCGGCTTCGGATCGATCCCCTCCGCGCGCACCCGCGCCTCGATCGCACCCAGGTCCGAGCCCAGCAGGTCCGATGCCTCCCAACCCGCATACCGCGCCTTCCGCGCCGCCTCCAGCGCGCCGCCCTCGATCACCGCGGCCGCCGCCTTGAGCCCCCGCGCGCAGACGTCCATCGCCCCCACGTGCGCCGCGATCAGGTCCGCCGGGTCCAGCGACTGCCGCCGCAGCTTGGCGTCGAAGTTGGTCCCCCCGGTGGTGAAGCCGCCCGCCATCAACACCTCGTAATAGGCACGCGCGACCTCCGGCACGCTGTCGGGAAACTGGTCCGTGTCCCAGCCCGACTGGTAGTCGTTGCGGTTCATGTCGATGGACCCGAAGATGCCGAGCGACCGCGCCATCGCCAGCTCGTGCTCGAAGCTGTGCCCCGCCAGGATCGCGTGCCCCTGCTCGACGTTCACCTTGACCTCGGTCTCCAGCCCGAAATCCTTGAGGAAGCCGTAGACGGTCGCCACGTCGTAATCGTACTGATGCTTCATCGGCTCCTGCGGCTTCGGCTCGATCAGGATCGTCCCCCCGAACCCGATCTTGCGGGCGTAGTCGACCACCATGCAGAGGAACCGCCCGGCCTGCTCCCGCTCGCGCGCGAGGTCGGTGTTGAGCAGCGTCTCGTAGCCCTCGCGCCCGCCCCAGAGCACGTAGTTCTCGCCCCCCAGACGGTGCGTCGCGTCGATGCAGGTCTTCACCGTGGCGGCCGCGAAGGCGAAGACCTCCGGGTCCGGGTTCGTCGCAGCCCCCGACATGTAGCGGCGGTGCGAGAAGAGGTTCGCCGTCCCCCAGAGCAGCTTCGGCCCGCCAGCCTCCATCTTGCGCACCGAGGTAATCCACCATCTCGTCGAGGTTGGCGGTATTCTCGGAGAACGACGCCCCCTCGGGCCGGATGTCGGCGTCGTGGAAGCAGTAGAACGGCTGCCCGAGGATCGCGAACATCTCGAAGGCCGCATCCGCCTTCCGCTTCGCGCCGGCCATGTCGTCGGTGAACCAGGGCCGCTCGAACGTCGCGCCGCCGAACGGGTCGCCGCCCGGCCAGGCGAAGCTGTGCCACCAGGCGACACTGAGGCGCAGGTGGTCCTCCATCCGCTTGCCCATCACCACTTCGTCGGCGTCGTAGTGCCGGTACGACAGATCGTCGGTCGGCGGTCGGGTCGAAGCGGACCGGGGCGATGCCGGCGAAGAAGTCGGTCATGTCGGAAGGTCCTTAAGCAATTCGTAGGCGCGTCGATACCGCGCGTGGTTCCCGGCGAAGGCGTCCGCCAGCGCGACATCCGGCTCGACGCTGCGCGCGATGGCCGGCGGCGTGGCGATCTCCGCCCCCTCCCCGGTCGCGGCCATCCGGCCAAGCCGCGCAGCCCCCAGCGCCGCGCCGAACTCGCCCTGCGCCGGCACGTCGAGCGGAAAGCCGAGCGCCGTCGCCAGCACCTCAAGCCAATAGCCCGACCGCGATCCGCCCCCCAGCGCCAGCGCCCGCGGGATCGTCGTGCCCGCCCCGGCCAGCGCGTCGCGGCAGTCGGCGAAGGCATGCGCCACGCCCTCCATCACCGCGCGGGCGGCGGCGCGGGCGTCCGTCGCATGGTCCAGATGCAGGAACTGTCCCCGGATCCGCGAATCGTTGTGCGGCGTCCGCTCCCCGCCCAGATAGGGCAAGAACAGCGGCTTGCCCGGCGGGCGCAGAGGCTCCAGATCCGCGGTCAGATGCGCCGCCGACTGCCCGGTCAGCCGTGACAGCCACTCCAGCGCATCCGTCGCCGCGAGAATCACCCCCATCTGATGCCAGGTGTCCGGGACGGCGTGGCAGAAGGCGTGCACGGCGGTCGCCGGATCGGGGCGGTTGCCGGCCGTTGCCGCGAAGAGCACGCCCGACGTGCCGAGCGAGAGGAACGCCGCGCCCTCCGCCACGCAGCCCGCCCCGATGGCTGCCGCCGCGTTGTCGCCCGCCCCGCCCGCGACCGGCACGACCGGCAGGCCGACCTCGGCGGCGAGATCGGCACGCAGCATCCCCGACACCTCCGAGCCCTCCACCAGCCGGGGCATCCGGTCGCGGGTCAGGTGGCAGGCTGCGAGCAACTCGTCCGACCAGTCCCGCGCCCCCGTGTCGAGCCAGCTCGTCCCGGCCGCGTCCGACATCTCGGAGACGGTCTCGCCCGTCAGATACAGCCGCAGGTAGTCCTTCGGCAGCAGAATATGCCGCGTGCGCGCGAAGACGTCCGGCTCGCTCTGCCGCACCCATTCGACCTTCGGCGCGGTGAAGCCCGGGAAGACGATGTTGCCCGTGATCTCGCGGAACCGCGGATCGGCGTCCATCGCGGCGGCTTCGGCATGCGCCCGCGTGTCGTTCCAGAGCAGGCAGGGCCGCAGTGCCCGCCCGTCAGCCCCCACCATCGTCGCCCCGTGCATGTGCCCGGCCAGCCCGATCCCCTGCACGCCCGAACAGTCGTGCGCCGCCGCCAGCCCACGCAGCGCATCGCGCGCCGCGTCGCACCAGCTCTCAGGGGATTGCTCCGACCACCCGTCGGCCACCCGCTGCACCGAGAGCGGAACGGATGTCTCCGCCAGCACCCGGTCGTCCTCGTCGATCAGGAGCGCCTTGAGCGACGACGTCCCCAGATCGAGGCCGATGAACATCAGGCGGCGGCCTTCGGATTCCTGCCCAGGATGATCATGCTCAGGATGTCGTCCTCCGTCACGTCCTCCACCCGCTCCGTCCCGACCATCTTGCCGTTCTTCATCACCGAGACCCGGTCGCAGAGGTCCATCATCTCCCGCGTGTCGTGGGAGATGAGGAAGATGCCCAGCCCCTGCGCCTTCAGCTCCTGGATCAGGTCCGCTACCATCTTCGTCTCGTGCACGCCGAGCGCCGCGGTCGGCTCGTCCATGATCAGGATACGCGCGTTGAAATACACCGCGCGGGCGATGGCCACCGACTGCCGCTGCCCCCCGGAGAGCGCGGAGACCGGCTCGTTGATCTTCCGGAAGTTGGGGTTGAGCCGCGCCATGATCCGCCGCGTCTCCGCTTCCATCTTCGCATCGTCCACCAGTCCGAAGCGGTTCGTGAGCTCCCGTCCCAGAAAGAGGTTCGCGGGCGCGTCCAGGTTGTCGGCCAGCGCCAGCGTCTGGTAGATCGTCTCGATGTTGTAGCGCCGCGCATCGGCGGGCGACCGGATGTCGGCCTCCTTGCCCTCGATCCGGATCGTACCCGCGTCACGCTGGTACGCCCCCGACAGGATCTTGATCAGCGTCGACTTGCCGGCCCCGTTGTGCCCGAGCAGGCCCACGACCTCGCCCTCGTGCAGGTCCAGCGAGACGTCGTCCACGGCGCGCACGCCTCCGAAGGCGATGGAGATGTTGCGCAGTTCGACGAGCGGAGCGGCCATCAGTCCCGGGCCCCCGTGTGCTTGCGGTAGAGGATGTCCACCCAGACGGCGAGGACGAGCACGCCGCCGACCACGATGTTCTGCAGCGGCGCGTCCACGTTCACCATCGCCATCCCCGACTGGAGCGACTGCATGATGACCGCGCCGATGATCGCGCCGTAGATCGTGCCGATCCCGCCCTTGAGCGCCGTGCCCCCGATGACGGCGGCGGCGATGACGCGGAGTTCGTCGAGCACGCCGATGTCGTTGGAATGGTTCGTCAGACGGGCGGAGGCGACGACGGCGGAAATGGCGCAGAGCACGCCCATCAGCGCGAAGATCTTCACCGTCAGCATCCGCGTGTCGATGCCCGAAAGTTCCGCCGCGTCCGGGTTGCCGCCCGTGGCGAAGATGTAGCGCCCGAACCGGGTGCGCCGCGCGATCACCGTCATCACGATGGCCACCGCGATCAGCAGCACGATGGAGATCGGCACGCCGTAGCCCTCGGTGTAGCCCTCCGGCATGGTCAGCCCCTCCGCCTCGAACCGGCGCTCCAGCACCCGGCGGGGCAGTTCGTAGGCGTTCAGCACGGCGACGAAGCCCAGAATGCCGGCGACGATGATTCCCATCACCGTGACCTCTGCCCACATCGGTTTGACCGGGAACTCGTGCGCGAGTTTGCTGCGCCGCGCGCCCAGCATCGCCCAGACGGCGGCGGCGGCGGCGACGAGGCCCAAGGCCCAGCTGCCGGTGACGCCCAGCGTGCCGTTGATGCCGCCGAAGAGCTGGAACGTCTCGTCGAGCGGGCCGATCGTCTGGCCCGACGTGAGATACCAGGCCACGTTGCGCCAGACGAGCAGCCCGCCCAGCGTGACGATGAAGGCCGGGATGGCGAGGTAGCCGACGAGGTAGCCGTGGAACGCGCCGATGGCCGCCCCCGCGGCGATGCCGGCGAGGATCGCGACCCAAACCGTCGCCGGATGGCCGAGGCCCAGACCCAGCCAGTCCGGCATCACCGCCGTCTGCACCATCGCCATCACGGCGGAGCAGGTGGCGAGGATGGAGCCGACGGAGAGGTCGATGTGGCGGGTGACGATGACGAAGACCATGCCGGTCGCCATGATGGCGACGCTCGCCGTCTGGATCGTCAGGTTGAACAGGTTGCGCGGCGTGACGAAGCGACCGCCGCTCGCGACGTCGAAGGCGATGGCGATGACGACCAGCGCGCCGATCATGCCGAGCAGCCGGGTGTCGAGGTCCAGCGCCTTCCAGCCCGTGCGGGGCGAGGCGTGGGACGGGGCGATGTCGGTCATGGGGCTCTCCGGACGGATGGTCGGCCGATGCGCGGACATCGGCGTGGAGCGGGGTCGGCCCGCCCCGGGGAAGGGGCGGACCGGGGATCAGCCGATCAGCTGCAGGGTGCGGGGCCGTTCTCGACGCCCTGGCAGAGCGCCTCGACCTCGATCCAGCCGGCGTCCGTCACGACGGAGAGGTTGTCCTTCGTGATCGGAACCGGTTCGAGGAAGATGGCCGTCATCTCGGTGCCGGCGGGCGAGGTCCAGGCCTCGGCCCCTTCGACGTCCGCGGGCTCCGTGCCATCGGCCAGCGCCACGGCGATCTCCGCCGCCGCCTTGCCGAGTGCGCGCGCATCCTTCCAGACCGAGACGGTCTGCGTGCCCTGCGCGACGCGGTTCAGCGCGGCATGGTCGCCGTCCTGACCCGAGACGGGGATGCCGTCCATGCCCTGCGCGGCGAGTGCGGCGACCGCGCCGCCGGCCGTGCCGTCGTTGGAGGCGACCACGGCATCCACCATGTTGTCCTGCGCCGTCAGGATCTGCTCCATGTTGCGCTGGGCGTTCGCGGGCAGCCAGCCGTCGGTGTAGGCCTCGCCGACGATGGTGATGTCGCCCGCGTCGATCGCGTCCTGCAGGATCTCCTGCTGACCGCCGCGCAGGAAGTCGGCGTTCGGATCGGTGCCGGAGCCCTTGATCATCACGTAGTTGCCGGTCGGCTGCGCGGCCAGCACGGCGCGGGCCTGCATCCGGCCGACCTCGACGTTGTCGAACGTCAGGTAGAAGGCATAGGGATCCTCGATCAGCCGGTCGTAGCCGACCACCGGGATGCCCTCGTTGCGCGCCGCCTCGACCGCCGGACCGATCGCCTGGCTGTCCTGCGCGAGGATGATGAGCGCATCGACGCCCTGCGCGATCAGGCTCTCGACGTCCGACAGCTGCTTTGAGGCGGAAGACTGCGCGTCGGCCGAGACGTAGGTCGCGCCGGCGGCCTCGAGCGCTTCCTTGATCGCGCCCTCGTCGGTCTTCCAGCGCTCCTCCTGGAAGTTCGACCAGCTCACGCCGACCGTCGGGCCGTCCTGCGCGAAGGCGGCGGTGGCGGCGAATGTCATCGAGGCGGCGACTGCCGCCGTCATCAGGTTCTTCATGGTATCCTCCCGTTGCATCTCGACAGGGGCACACCTCTGACGGGTGGCCCGGACCGGATGCCGCATGGAAGCAAACTTATATTCGATTGTCAAAATTAAATTGACGTCGAAGGGAGATGATCGTTCAGTCTGCCGGCCAGCATGAGACGACGATCAAGCGTTCGGCTTCTTTTCCGGTCATTCGGAGGATCTTTAATTGCAGGGTCGAACTAATGTCCCTTGATGCGATTCCGCGACCGGCGACACAACTCGGGAGCGACGACTCCCCCGGCTGCGGCCCCCTGCGCGGTGCCCGGCAATCCGGATCCTTGCCGCTGCGCCAGCAGATCTACGAACAGGTCCGGTCCGCCGGGCATATCAGCCGCGCCGTCCTCGCCAAGGAACTGGAGGTCTCGCCCGGCTCCGTGACGCCGCTCGTCTCCGACCTGCTGGCGTTGGACCTGCTCTACGAGGTCGTCGACGACGCGCAGCACCACGGGCGCGGCCGCCCGCCGGTGGCGCTCGCCATCAGGCCCGACCGCGGCCTCGTCGCAGGGCTCAAGCTCTCGGATCATGAACATTCCGCCATCCTCGCGGATCTCGCCGGTCAGCCCGTCGCCTCGGCAAAGATGCGCCGCGGCGATGCCGTGCGGACGGTCGCCGGCCTGCTGGACGAGGTGGCGGACCTGCTGGCGCAACTCGCCCGCGCCGCCGGTCCCGACGCGCCGCCGATCCTGGGGCTGGGCCTCGGCATGCCCGGCATGATCGACCACGCGACCGGCCGCTTGCGCTGGTCCCCCATCGTCGCCGACCGGGACCTCGACCTCGCCGCCGCCGTCGCCGCGCGCACCGGCCTGCCCGCCTCGGTGGACAACGACGCGAACCTGCTGACGATGGCCGAGCTGTGGTTCGGTCGCGGCCGCTCCCTGTCGGATTTCGCCGTCGTGACCATCGAATACGGCGTCGGACTCGGGCTGGTCGTCGACCACGCCCCCTACCGCGGCGCGCACGGGTTCGGGATGGAGCTGGGCCACACAAAGGTGCAGCTGGACGGCGCGCTCTGCCGCTGCGGGCAGCGGGGGTGCCTGGAGGCCTATGTCGCCGATTTCGCGCTGGTCCGGGAGGCGCCCATCGCGCTCGACGGCACGCTCCCGCCCCGTGGCGCGGTGCTCGAGGCGCTCTACGAGCAGGCCAAGGGCGGCAACGAGGCGGCGCGGGCCATCTTCACCCGGGCCGCGCGCTACCTCGCGCTCGGGCTCGCCAACGTCTCGAACCTCTTCGATCCGCGCCGCATCATCCTGTCGGGCAGCCGGATGCGCTACGATTTCCTCTATGCGGAAGAGATGCTGGCGGAGGTGCCGGGCCTCACGCTCAACACGCCGCCGCCCATCGAGGTGAACGCCTGGGACGATCTCGTCTGGGCGCGCGGGGCCGCCGCGCTCGCCCTGTCGGACCTGACGCCGCGGCTGCTGGCATGAGGTGGGCGCTGCTCCTGCTCGCCGCCCCCGCCTGCGCGGATCCGGTGTTCGAGCCGGTCGCGGTGCCCGAGCACGTCTATGCCGGCGGCTGGGAGCATTTCGTCGGCGGCGGCATCGCGGCGGTGGATTGCGACGGCGACGCCCTGCCGGAGCTGGTCGCGGCGGGCGGGGAAAACGCGATGACGCTGCTGCGCAACCGCGGCGGGATGGTGTTCGAGCGGGGCGACATCCCGACGATCACCGGGGCCACCGGCGTCTATGCGCTGGACCTCGACGGCGACGCGGTGGACGACCTCGTGATCCTGCGCGCCGGGCCGAACGTCACGCTGCGCGGCGACGGGGCCTGCGGGTTCGCGGCGCACGACTTCGGCATCCCCGACGGCGGCGACGCATGGACCACCGCCTTCTCCGCCACCTGGGAGCCGGGGCAGGACCGTCCGACGCTGGCCTTCGGCACCTACGTCGACCGCGACGATCCCGCCGGCCCCTTCGGAACCTGCGACACCAACCTCCTGCTGCGCGCCGAAGGCGATGGCTACGTGGCGACGGCGCTCGACCCGGGCTTCTGCGCCCTGTCCATCCTGTTCTCGGACGAGAACCGCGACGGGGAGGCGACGCTGCGCCTGTCCAACGACCGGCACTATTACGTCGCGGGCGGCGCGGAGCAGATGTACTCGCTCGCCCGGAACCGCTTCCTGACGAAGGAGGACGGGTTCGACGCCCCGTCGATCTGGGGCATGGGGATCGCCGCGCGCGACATCACCGGCGACGGGCGGCCCGACCTGATGCTGACCTCGATGGGCGACCAGCTGACGATGCTCTCGACCCCCACCGGCCACGCAATGGCCCCCTTCTCCATCGGCAGTTTCGCACAGCGCCCGCATGTCGGCGACGACGGCCGCCCCTCGACCGGCTGGCACGCGGCCTGGGGGGACGTGGACAACGACGGCGACGCGGATCTGTTCATCGCCAAGGGCAACGTCGATCAGATGCCGGGCATGGCGATGGAGGACCCGGACAACCTGCTTCTGAACGAGGGCGGGCACGTTCCGCGAGGTCGCCGCCACCGCCGGCGTCGCCTCCACGCGCGCGGGGGCGCGGCGCGGTGCTGGCCGATCTGGACGGGGACGGGCGGCTGGACCTCGCCGTGGTGAACCGCCGCGCGCCGCTGCTGGTCTATCGCAACGTCTCGGAGGCGGGCGGCGGCCGTGTCGGTGCGGCTGGAATTGCCAGTTGGCAATCGCGCCGCCGTCGGGGCCTGGGTGGAGCTTCGCACGCCGGCGGGCACGCAGGTGCAGGAGCTGACGCTGGGCGGCGGGCACGCGGGCGGATCTGTGCTGCCGCTGCATTTCGGGATCGGCGCGGCGGAGGGCGCGGAGGTCCGGGTGCTCTGGCCGGACGGGGTGCAGGGTGCGTGGGAGCCGGTCGTCGCGGGGCCGGTGACGCTGCGCCGCTAGCGATCCACCGGCAGGCCGGACGGCACCGTCTCCGGCACGCCCAGCCGACCCGAAAGCGCCACCGGGTCGCGCAGGCTGCGCAGGAAGGCCATCAGCGCCGTCACCTCCCGCGGCTCCAGCACCCGGTCCGGGCCGGTGATGCGGGCGGCGATGTCTCGGACCTGCGCGGGGTCGTCCATCACCGCCCAGTCCTCCGCCGCCATCTCCGGCAAGGCCGCGTCGCGGGCATATGTCCGCAAACCGGCGCGCGGCGCTGCATGGGCTCGCAGGAAGTCGCGCAATTCATCATAGGCTCCGGCGTGACCCCAGGGCCCGGTCTCGGTCACGTTGCGCAGACTGGGCGTGCGGAAGGCGTAGCGGTCGGCCTCCGCACCGGTCACGCGGAACCTCCCGTCGTCGCGGGCATGGGTCTCGAACGCCGCCGCCTTGCCGGGGCCGAGCTGCGGCTGGCCGGTGACGTGGAAGCCGTGGTCGGTCTGGAACGCGCCGGAATGGCACGATGCGCAGTCGAGCGCCCCGTAGAAGAGTTCCATCCCCCGAAGCGCGGTCGTCGGCAGCTCCGCCTCGCCACGCAGCCAGCCATCGAAGGGGGCGTCGTCGCTGCGCCACTCGTGCTCCACGAACTGCGCGATGGCGTCGGAGATGTCGGTGAAGTCCAGCACGTCGTCGCCGGGGAAGGCCGCTTCCCACAGCGTCACGTACTCGGGGATCGCGCGGACGCGGGCGGACAGCAATTCCCACGCCCCGTCCGGCCCGGTGATGAACCCCTGGCGAACGGCCCGCGCGACCTCGTTCTCGGAATACTGCCCCGCCATCTCGTCGGCCGAGAGCACCGGGAACATCGTCTGCGCGGAGAGCAGCGTGTCGAACCCCTCCACCATCTCCGGCCCCATCGGCGTGCGCAGGCCCGCCGCCGCCTCCTCGATCCGCCCGTCGTGGAAGAGGACGGTGAACTCGTGGGCCCCGAGGTTGAACAGCGCGGGCGCGTTGCGCGGGATGCGCGCCTCGGGCGGGTTCGCGGGGTCGGCCACTCGGTCGGGCCCGAGGCCCGTGCCCCCCTCGCCCAGGCCCAGCGCCATGCCGTCGCCCGTGCCGAAGCGCGGATGGTGGCAGGTGCCGCAGGAGATGTTGCGATTGCCCGACAGCACGGGGTCCCAGAACAGCAGCCGCCCCATCGCGACCTGTCCCGGGTCCGTCACCCGGTACTCCCCGTCGGTGACGGGGGCGGGGAACTCCATCGCGGCGGCAGGGCGCGGCAAGCAGGAGGATCGTGGCGAAGCGCAGCATGCCCGAAGGATGCCACGCGTCGCGGGCGGCGGGAAGCCGGTATCGGCGGGGCCGCGCCTCCCGTCCGCTCTGGCTTTCTGCGCCGCGGCGATGTAGGCGCGCGGGAATCCTGACAGTTCGGGCACCCCATTTCCTCGAGGCACGCATTCCCATGGACCTTCGCAACATCGCGATCATCGCGCACGTCGACCACGGCAAGACGACGCTGGTGGACGAGCTCCTCAAGCAATCCGGCACCTACCGCGAGAACCAGGCGACGACCGAGCGCGCCATGGATTCCAACGACCTGGAGCGCGAGCGCGGCATCACCATCCTCGCCAAGGCCACCTCCGTCGAATGGAAGGGCGTGCGCATCAACATCGTCGACACGCCGGGCCACGCCGATTTCGGCGGCGAGGTGGAGCGCATCCTGTCGATGGTCGACGGCGTCGTGCTGCTGGTGGACGCGGCCGAGGGGCCGATGCCGCAGACCAAGTTCGTGACCTCCAAGGCGCTCGCCCTCGGGCTGCGCCCCATCGTGGTGCTCAACAAGGTCGACAAGCCCGACGCGGAGCCCGACCGCGCGCTCAACGAGGTGTTCGACCTCTTCGCCAACCTCGGCGCCAACGACGAGCAGCTGGACTTCCCCGTCCTCTACGCCTCCGGCCGCAACGGCTGGGCCGACACCGAGCTGGACGGACCGCGCGAGACGCTCGACGCGCTGTTCGACCTGGTGCTGGCGCATGTCGAGACCCCCAGGCAGGTCGCCGACCGTGACAAGCCGTTCCGCATGCTCGCCACCACGCTGGGCGCGGACCCGTTCATCGGGCGCATCCTGACGGGCCGGGTCGAGGCAGGCACGCTCAAGGCCGGGCAGACCGTCCACGCCCTGTCGCGCGACGGGGAGAAGATCGAGCAGTTCCGCGCCACCAAGATCCTCGCCTTCCGCGGTCTGGGCCAGCAGCCCATCGACCTGGCCGAGGCCGGAGACATCGTCACCATCGCCGGCATGTCCAAGGCCACCGTGGCCGACACCATCGCCGACACCTCCGTCACCGAGGCGCTGCCGGCGCAGCCCATCGACCCGCCGACCATCACCGTGACCTTCGGGATCAACGACAGCCCGCTCGCGGGCCGCGACGGCAAGAAGGTGCAATCCCGGGTCATCCGCGAACGGCTGATGCGGGAGGCGGAGACCAACGTCGCCATCAAGGTCACCGACACGCCCGGCGGCGAGGCCTTCGAGGTCGCGGGCCGCGGCGAGCTGCAGATGGGCGTGCTGATCGAGAACATGCGCCGCGAGGGCTTCGAGCTTTCGATCTCCCGCCCGCAGGTCCTGTTCCGCGACATCGACGGGGAGCGGCACGAGCCGATCGAGGAAGTCACCATCGACGTGGACGACGAATACTCCGGCGCGGTGATCGAGAAGGTCACGGGGGCCCGCAAGGGCGACCTCGTGGAGATGAAGCAGGCCGGCGTCGGCAAGACGCGGATCATCGCGCATGTCCCCTCGCGCGGACTCATCGGCTACCACGGCGAGTTCCTGACCGACACGCGCGGCACCGGCGTGATGAACCGCGTGTTCCACGAATGGGCCCCGTTCAAGGGTCCGATTCCGGGGCGGCGCGCGGGCGTGCTGATCTCGATGGAATCGGGCGTCTCGGTGGCCTACGCGATGTGGAAGCTGGAGGATCGCGGGCGGTTCTTCATCGGCGTGCAGGAGCAGGTCTATCAGGGCATGGTGATCGGCGAGCACAGCCGGGAGAACGACCTGGAGGTGAACCCGCTCAAGGGCAAGCAGCTCACCAACGTGCGCGCGTCGGGCACCGACGAGGCCGTGCGCCTGACGACGCCGATCACGCTGTCGCTGGAGCAGGCCATCGCCTACATCGACAACGACGAGCTGGTCGAGGTCACGCCCAACGCCATCCGCATGCGCAAGCGCTTCCTCGACCCCCACGAGCGCAAGCGCCAGTCCCGCGCCGCCGGCTGAACCGGCGCTAGGGGGAGTCGGTGCCGCGGGTCAGGCCCCGTTTGATAGGTAATTGACCTGGCGGCAGGCCGTCGCGGACGGTCCGGCACGGTGAGCGGACGGCGAAGCGAGGACCGCTGACGACCCGTCCGCCTCGCCCCCTCCCGACGCGGCCCGCGTTGCCGCCACGCTCGCCGGCGTCTCCGGGCTGTCGGGGAACGGCGACGGGCTCGACCTCCGCGGCATCGTCGACATCCGCGCCCTGCGGGCAGGCGAGGTCGCGATGGCCGAGCGCAAGCCGTCGAACGCACATTTCATCCTGCTGCGCGGCCGGCTGATGATGGAAAGCGGTGGCACCCTGCCGGGGGACGTGCGCCCCGGAGAGACCGTGGCCGAGACGGGCGTGATCCCGGGCAGGCCGCGCAATGCCACCATCCGCGCCGTGCGCACCTCCGTCGTCGCCCGGGTCGCCGCCGCCGCGATGGCGGTCATCGGCGCGGGCGACGACCTCGCCTCGGTCGAGGCCATCGAACGGTCGGGGCGCATCGCGCTTCTGACCGTGGACGCCACGGACAAGACACCCGCGGCGAAGGCCTCAGGGATGGCCGACGAGATCGTGCGCGTCGCGCGGCTGCTCTGCGGCCAGGCCCTGGGCCTCGTGCTCGCCGCGGCAGGCGCATGCTGGACGCGATCCGGGCGTCTCTGGAGCGGGGGATCGAACCAAGGGTCGGCGGCGGCACCGGCATCGACGCGGCGACGCCCTCGAGGATGCCGTCCGCGAGATCTTCGTGGCCCATGGCAACCCGACGAGCGCCTGAATGCAGGCCGTGCCGTCGCGCGGGCCGCTTTGGCGGGCGCTCGCGGCACCCTGCGCGATCCCCGGGCATCCCGCCGCCCGTCATCATCGACCGCGCATTGCATGTCGACGGGGGCGTGGCGAACGACCTGCCGGTGGACGTGCTGGAATCCTTCGACGTGGCGCGGACGATCGCGGTGGACCTGCTGGTCAATCCCGGCCGCCCGGCGGAGATCGACGCGATGGCTGCCGGCGCGCAGATGCTCGCGGATCGCTTCCAGGGACGCAAGCGGTGCCGCTACCGCCTGCCCGGTACGCTGACGACGTTGCCGACGGCGACGATGCTCGCCTCGCTGGAGCGTCAGCGCATGTTGCGGGCGCGCGGACCTGCCCCGCGCCGGTCTGCTCGACTGGAAGCGCTTCGACGCCGCGATCGAGGCGGGCTGCCTCTGCTGCGCCGCGCGGCGGGCGAAGGTCCATGACGGTATCCTCGGCTCGTTGCGCACCGGGACGACGGCCTCGCCAGCCGTCCTGCCATCGTCCAGCACCGAACTGGGCACCACCTCCGGCCCGATCACGGTATCATCCATCCGGCCGGTCGAGCCGAAGCGGGCGACGTCGCGATAGACGGTGTCGATCCCCATCCGGGCGCGCGGCGGCGGCTCCGCCCCTTCCCCGCCCCGGCCGTCCTGCAGGCGCAGCGGCGCTGTCTGCATGTCGCGTTCCATCCGCAGACGGCCGCGCGTGTCCTCCTGCGGCCAGCGCGACACCGGATCACCGGAGAACACGAGCATCGCGTCGCCGATGAAATTGTCCACCGTGCCGCCGCGGCGTTCCGCGATGCGCGACATTCCGGTGAGTGTTCGTCGAGCAGGTGCGACAGGATGTCCGGCTGCAGGTGCGCGCTGATCTCGATGAAGCCGGCGATCTTGGCCGACAGGTCCGACAGGATGGCGTCGATCCGCCGGATCGTGCGCGCCTGCCGGTGCTGCGCCACGATGCCGGCACGGCCCGCCACGAGATTGATCGCGCCGAAGACCATCAGGTCGCGGAACGACAGGATGGAGGCCGCACCGGCGCAGGTCCACCTCCTGGATGCCGCGCACGTCGCCCATCCGCCAGTCGCGCCGCGGACTGGCCGGGTGGACCTCGCGGCAGGCGACGCAGGACTGCTCCGTCACGCTCGGCCTGGCGATGCGCATCGCGGGCGACGGCAGCGTGCCGATGCGCAGGCTGCGCGTCTCCGCCTCCCCGATCCGGTCGGCGAGCGCGATGGACAGCCTGAAGGGTAGCATCGGAGGATGCGCGGTGCCGTCGGGCAGGGTCGCTTCGGCCGGCACCAAGGGGCCGACGACCTTCGAGGGAGTGACCGGGCGCACCTCGCGTATGATCCGGTCGATCCTGCCGGCGCGCGCCAGCGACAGCCGGGTCAGCTCGAGGAAGCCCGCGAGCGGCAGGCCGACGGGCGTGAAAAGCGAGAAGAGCAGGATGCCGAGCGTCAGCCGGCTGCCGGAAAGCGACGCGTCCCGGGGCACCCCGACGGACGGAGCCGGGCGCGTGCGCGCGCCGGACGGGCTGCCTGCGATCGATGGAGCCGCGCGGGGTGGAACGCCCCTGCCGCGGCCGTCATTGCCCGATCGGGGTGCAAGACTCCCGCCCGGTATGCGCAAGTCGCGACGAGGTTCGGCACCTGCGTCTCCCCCGCACCTCCGGAGTGGCCCGTTCGGGTCAGGCGACCCGCTCCGCCGCGATCAGGGAGGCAAGCGTCGCGGTCGGCAGCGACCCCATGAAGACGAGGTGGCCCACCGCGAAGGCGGGCGTGCCGAAGAAGCCGAAGACATCCGCCACGGCCCTGCTCGATCGCAGCCGCGCCTCGATTGCGGGGGAGCCCATGTCCCGCAGCAGCCGGTCGCGGTCCAGCCCGAGGTCTCCGGCCACCGCTTCCACATAGGCCGCATCCGTGACCGCCGGGGTGCGCGCCAGACGCGCGTGCATCGCGGCGTAGGCCCCCTGCCGGTCGGCGGCCAGCACCGCGCGGCTCGCCACCATGGAGCCGCGCCCGAGGATCGGCAGCTCGTGACGCACCAGCCGCATCGACCCGGGATCGGCGCGCTCGAGCTCCTCCAGCCGCGCGTCCATCACCCGGCAGATCGGACAGTTGAAGTCCGAGAACATCGCGACGGGCACCGGGCCGGCCCCCCTCGGCCGCCCGTCGAACAGGGCCGCCCAGGGGTCGGCGCGCACAGCTCGCTCCAACGCCCCGGCCCCGGCGGATCGCCTCTCCGGCGCGTCGAGCCCGGCGAGGAGGGCGGAACCCGTCGTCGCGGGTCCGGCCCCGGTCAGCCGGCGGAACGGCTCCAGCCCCGGGATGAGGGCGCTCTGCAACGCGGGCGCGCGCAGCGCCGCCAGATGGGGCACGCCCTGCACCCAGGCCAGCACCGCCGCACCCCCCGCGAGCAGAAGCCCGCGCCGCCGCCAGTTCGCCCGGCCCGTTCCTTCGCCCATCGTGCCGCCCTCCCTGCCGTCGACCCGAGGCATCGCCGCCCTTGCCCCCGATGCCTCTCTCCTATCCCATCCGGACCGATGCCGGAAACCGGGGCGGGAGAACGGGATGAACGGGACCTTCGCGCGGATCGCGGCACATCTGGAGCGCCTGACCGCGGTCGGGCCGGTTCCTGAACGCCGGCGTGGCGCGCATCGACGGCGTGGGGGAGGCCGCGCGGGTCTTCGGGCGGATCGCCCCGGGCGGCGCATCGCTGACCGATCCGACGTTGCGGATCCGGATGGCGTCGATCTCGAAGGCCGCGACGGCGCGCGCGACCGTCGCCACCGCGCTGCGACGAGGGGTGTCGTTCGACGCACCGGCCGGCGATATCCTCGATCTCGACCTGCCCGGCGTCACGCTGGACCATCTGCTGTCGCATACCTCCGGTCTGACGGATCACGCGGGCTACGTCGTCGATCCGCCCGCGGCCGTCGCCGACATCCTGTCGCGGCCGGGCGCGGTCTCGGGCCCGACCGGGCTTCTTCCGCTATGCCAACCTGAACTACGTCCTGCTCGGGCTGGCGCTGGAGCGAATGACGGGGGAGCGGTTCGACGCCGTCCTGCGGCGCGAGGTGCTGGAGGCGGCGGGGATCGGCGGCGGGTTCAACTGGGCCGGGGTCGCGGACCGGCGGCCGCTCCCCGTCTGGCAACGTCACGGCGACCGGCTGACCTTGCAGGCCGACGCGCCGGACGCCGACTGGTCCGCCGACCTGATCTGGCGCGACGGGGCCGGCGTCTCGCTCGACGGCTATCGCATCGGGCGGGACACCACCTGGTTCTCGCCCCACGCCGGGCTGCGGATGAACGTGGCGGAGGCGGCGCGGCTGGCGCGGCTGCTGGCCTCGGACGATGCCGCGGGGCGCGAGCAGCGGCGGGAGCGGTGGCGGCTCGACGGGGCGAACGGGGAGGATTGCGACGGGCTCTTCACCCGTTTCGGCGCGGGTGTCACGCTCTACGACGGGCACGACCGGATCCCGGGGCGGCTGGTGGGCCACGCGGGCCACGCGCTCGGCTTCACGGGCGGGGCCTGGGCGAACCTCGATACGGGCGTGGCCTGGGCCTACTTCCTCAACGGCTCGCCGGACCTGACCGAGGGGCAGGAGGAGGAGGCGTTCTACGACATGGACGAGGCGGCCGTGATGGCCCTCCTCTGAACGCCATGCCGCACCTGCGGGGCAATCGGGCGAAGCGCCCTGGCGCTGCCCGTCCGGCGGGCGACCGGCAAACCGCCCGCGACGTCAAACGAGCGACGATGGGCCTTGCCCCTTGCTATTGTCGCTTCCCCGCGAACAAGATCGTTGCAGGGACGTCGGCAAAGACCGACGCCAACCGAATGAAATCAGGGAGATTTGCCATGACCCGACTCACACTGCTCGCCTCCGCCGCGACGCTTCTCGCCACCACCGCCTTCGCCGCCGAGATCCAGCCCGGCGACACGCTGGCCGACAACCAGACGTTCCGGCTCTCCGTCCTCGACCAGTTCAAGACCATCGACCCGCAGCTGATCGAGGAGACGATCGGCAACCACATCGCCCGTCAGCTCTTCGAGGGGCTGACCCGGCAGGACGCGGACGGCAACGTCATCCCCGCCATGGCGACCGAGTGGACCACCGAGGACAACCAGACCTGGACCTTCACGCTGCGCGACGATGCGCAGTGGTCGAACGGCGATCCGGTCACCGCGCAGGACTTCGTCTACGCCTGGCAGCGCGCCGCCGATCCGGCCACGGCCTCCCCCTACGCCTGGTACGTGGAGCTGACGTCCATCGTGAACGCCGCGGAGATCGTCGCCGGCGAGGCCGACCCCGACACGCTGGGCGTCGAGGCGGTGGACGACCATACGCTCAAGGTCACGCTGACGCAGCCGCTGCCGTTCTTCCCGGCGATGACGACATATTCGACGCTCTTCCCGGCGAACCGCGCCGTGATCGAGGAGTTCGGCTCGGACTGGACCAACCCCGCCAACATGGTCGGCAACGGGGCCTACATGCTCGAGTCGGTCTCGATGAACGAGGTCGCCAAACTGGTGAAGAACCCGAACTACCACGGCGCCGACGACGTGGTGATCGAGGAGATCGAGTTCTTCGTCGTCAACGACCGCAACCAGTCGCTGACCCGCTATCAGGCCGGCGAGTTCGACATGATGGACGACCTGCCCGCGGGCACGTACCCCGATTTGAAGGCCGAGTTCCCGGACGAGACCTTCTCCACCCCGCGCCTGTGCTCCTACTACTACGCGTTCAACTTCACCGAGAGCGGCAACGACGCGCTCAAGGACGTCGACGTGCGCAAGGCCCTCTCCTACGCGGTGAACCGCGAGGTGATCGTGGATCAGGTGCTCAAGGGCGGCCAGTCGCCGGCCTACAACTTCACCCACGAGGCGACGGCCGGCTTCGAGATGCCCGAGATCTACTACGCCGACATCGCCTACCCCGAGCGGCTGGAGCAGGCGAAGGTGCTGATGGCGGATGCGGGCTACGGCCCGGACAACCCGCTGGAGCTGGACCTGATCTACAACACCTCCGACAGCCACAAGGCCATCGCCACCGTCATCTCCCAGATGTGGAAGCCGCTGGGCGTGAACACGACGCTGTCGAACTACGAGTGGCAGTCCTACATCGACATCCGGGGCGAGCAGAACTTCGACGTGGCCCGATCCGCCTGGTGCGGGGACTACAACGAGGCCTCCACCTTCCTCGACCTCGTGACCACGACGCATGGGGCCAACGACGGCAAGTATTCCAACGCCGAGGTCGACCGGCTGATGACGGAATCGCGCCAGATGACGGATCCGAACGTCGCCTACACCCAGGTCGAGCAGATCCTGGCGGACGAGATGGCGATCATCCCGATCTACCACTACACGCAGAACTTCATGCTGGACCCGACCATCCGCAACTGGCCGATGAACAACGTGGAGAACAACTGGTACGTGCAGGACATCTACCGCGCGGCCGCCGAGTGACGGATCCGGGGAATTGCCAATTGGCAATTCCCCGTTTTCCCCCGGTATGGCAACATGATAGCCTTCATCTTCCGCCGCCTGCTCGTCGCCATCCCGGTGATGCTGCTGCTCGTGGTGCTGACGTTCGTGCTGATGTATTCGGCGCCGGGCTCGCCCTTCGCCACCGAGCGCGGCGTGCCGCCTGCGGTGCTCCAGAACCTCGAACGCGAATACGGGCTCGACCAGCCCTTCGCGATGCAGATCTGGACCTACGTCTCGGGCATCGTGACGCGCTTCGATTTCGGGCCCAGCTTCGTCTACCGCGACCGGGACGTGAACGACCTCATCGCGCAGGGCTTCCCCGTCACGCTGACCTACGGGCTCTGGGCCTTCGTGCTGGCGGCGGTCGTGGGCGGGACGCTGGGGATCGTGGCGGCGCTTCGGCACAACAGCTGGCTCGACTACCTCGCCGTCGGCATCTCCGTGGGCGCGCAGGTGCTGCCGAACTTCGTGCTGGCACCGATCCTCGTGCTGATCTTCACGCTCTGGCTCGGCTGGCTTCCGGGCGGCGGCTGGCAGGGCGGGCAATGGCAGTTCGTCATCCTCCCCGTCGTGGCGCTCGGGCACCTCCTTCATGGCCTCCATCGCCCGCATCGCCCGCGCCTCGATGCTGGAGGTGCTGTCCTCCAACTTCATCCGCACCGCCCGCGCCAAGGGCCTGCCGCAGCGCACGATCATCCTGCGCCACGCGCTCAAGCCCGCGCTGCTGCCCGTGATCTCCTACCTCGGCCCGGCCTTCGTCGGCATGATCACCGGCTCCGTCGTGATCGACATCTACTTCTCCACCGGGGGCATCGGGCAGTTCTTCGTCGCCTCCGCCCTCTCGCGCGACTACGGCGTGATGATGGGGATCACGGTGCTGCTGGGCGCGCTCACCATCCTGTTCAACCTCCTCGTCGACATCGCCTACGCGTGGATCGACCCGAAGATCCGCTACTGATGCGCGCCGCCACGCTCACAGACGCCACGCATCTGGCCGACGCCCCCAAGGGTCGCAGCCTGTGGTCCGACGCGCGCCGGCGGTTCTTCCGCAACAAGGCCGCCGTCGCCGGCCTGATCGTGCTCGCCGCCATCGCCGCTCTTCGCCCTCATCGGCCCGTTCATCGGCCCCTGGACCTACGAGGAGATCGACTGGGCCGTTCTCGGCAACGTGGAGGAGATGGGCCGCCCCTCGCTCGCCACCGGCCATTGGTTCGGCACGGACTCGCTGGGCCGCGACCTCTTCGCGCGCACGGTGCAGGGCACGCAGATCTCGCTCATGGTCGGCCTCGTCGGCGCGCTCATCGCGGTGTTCTTCGGCACGCTCTACGGCGCGGTCGCGGGCTATTTCGGCGGCCGGGTGGACGGCACGATGATGCGGATCGTCGACGTGCTGATGTCGATCCCCTACATGTTCGTGCTGATCCTGCTGCTGGTGGTCTTCGGCCGCTCGATCCTGATGCTCTTCATCGGCATCGGGCTCATCTCCTGGCTCGACATGGCGCGGATCGCGCGGGGCCAGACGCTGGCGCTCAAGGGCCGCGAGTTCGTGGAGGCGGCCATCGCCACCGGCGTCCACCCGTTCCGCATCATCCTGCGCCACATCGTGCCGAACCTGCTCGGCGTCATCATCGTCTACGCCACGCTGCTGGTGCCCTCGATGATCATCTACGAGATCGTTCATCTCCTTCCTCGGCCTCGGCGTGCAGGAGCCGCTGACCTCCTGGGGCGCGCTCATCAACGACGGTGCGGCGGAGATGCGCAACGGCACGATCTGGCAGCTGGGCTTCCCGCTCGGCTTCTTCGTCATGGGCCTCTTCGCGTTCTTCTTCGTCGGCGACGGGCTGCGCGACGCGCTCGATCCGAAGGATCGGTGACATGACATCTCCGAAGGATCGCTGATGCTGCTCGAGGTCTCCGACCTGAAGGTCGCCTTCGACACGCCCGACGGCACCGTGCACGCCGTCAACGGCATGTCGCTGCGGCTGGACGCCGGCGAGACGCTGGCCATCGTCGGCGAGAGCGGATCGGGCAAGACGCAGCTGGCCTTCGCGATCCTCGGGCTGCTGGCGCAAGAACGGGCGCGCGACGGGCTCGGTGCGGCTCGAGGGCGACGAGATCCTGAACCTGCCGGAGGCCAAGCTGAACCAGCTGCGGGCGCAGCGGATGGCGATGATCTTCCAGGATCCGATGACCTCGCTGAACCCCTACCTGCGGGTCGGCGCGCAGATGGCGGAGGTTCTGACGCTCCATCGCGGCATGTCCAAGCGCGAGGCGCTGGCCGAATGCGCCGCCGATGCTGGAGGCGGTGCGCATCCCCGACGCCGCGGGGCGCCTACGCATGTATCCGCACGAGTTCTCCGGCGGGATGCGGCAGCGGATCATGATCGCGATGGCGCTGCTCTGCCGCCCGAAGCTGCTGATCGCGGACGAGCCGACGACGGCGCTCGACGTCACGGTGCAGGCGCAGATCATGGACCTGCTGGCCGACATCCGCAGCGAGTTCGGCTCCGCGATGATCCTGATCACCCACGACCTCGCCATCGTCGCGGGCACCTGCGACCGGACGCTCGTGATGTACGGCGGGCAGGTGATGGAGGCCGCGCCGACCGAGGCGCTCTTCGCCGATCCTTCCCACCCCTACACCTCTGGCCTGCTGGCGGCCGTGCCACGGCTGGACGCGGCGCAGGAGCAGCTCTCCACCATCCCCGGCGACCCGCCGGACCTCACCCGGCTCACCGGCGGCTGCCCCTTCGCGCCCCGCTGCCCGCTGGTCCGCGACGCCTGTGCCACGATGCCGCCTCTGGTCGAGTTCGCACCCGGCCGCCTGCGCGCCTGCCATGCCGCGCCGAGGGAGGTCGCATGAGCGCCCCGCTGCTTTCCATCGAAGGGCTCGACGTCACCTTCCCGGTGATGCCGCGCGGGGCCTGGCCCTGGACGAAGCCGATGGGGTTGCAGGCCGTGTCGAAGGCGGATCTGACGCTGGAGCGAGGGGAGACGCTGGGGCTGGTGGGCGAGAGCGGGTCGGGCAAGTCCACGCTGGCGCGCGCCGTCATCGGCACCGTCCCCGTCACCGCCGGGCGCGTGCTGTGGAAAGGCGAGCCGATCACCGGCCTGCCTCCGTCCGCGCGCCGCAAGCTGGGCCGCGAAGTGCAGATGGTGTTCCAGGACCCGCTGGCCGCGCTGAACCCGCGCATGACCGTGGGCCAGATCGTCGCCGAGCCGCTGTCGACGCATCTGCCGGATCTCACGGCGGCCGAGCGGCGCGACCGCGTCGGCGCGGATGCTGGAGCGCGTCGGCCTGCTGCCGAGCCTGCTCAACCGCTACCCGCACGAGTTCTCCGGCGGGCAGTGCCAGCGCATCGGGATCGCCCGCGCGCTGGTGACCGAACCGGAGCTGCTGATCTGCGACGAGCCGGTCTCCGCGCTCGACGTCTCCGTGCAGGCGCAGGTGGTGAATCTCCTCGCCGACCTGCAGCGGGAGATGGGGCTGGCGATGCTCTTCATCGCCCACGACCTCAGCGTCGTGCGCCACGTCTCCCGCCGCATCGCCGTCATGTATCTCGGCCGGCTGGTGGAGGTGGCGCCGGCGGCAGACCTCATCTCCGCCCCGCGACACCCCTACACACGGGCGCTCATCGCCTCGATCCCGGTGCCCGACCCGGTGCGCGAGAAGGCCCGTGCCCGCAGCGTGCTCGACGGCGAACTCCCCTCCCCGCTCGACCCGCCCTCGGGCTGCGTCTTCCGCACCCGCTGCCCCATCGCGCGCCCCGCCTGCGCCGAAGCACGGCCACCGCTGGTGGAGGAGACGCCGGGGCATCGCGTCGCCTGCCCGTTCCACGCCGCAGCCCGGGTGCCCGCCTGACGCGACCGCATCAGGCGAGGAAGTCTTCGACCGCGGCGACGTAGCGGTCGGGCCATTCGAGATGGGGCATGTGTCCGCAATCCTCGAGGGGATGCAGGGTGCAGCGGGGCATGCCGCCGGTGAGAAGCGCAGCATCCGCGAAGGGCGCGAACCGGTCCTGCCGCCCCCAGATCGCCAGCGCCGGAGCGGCGATCGACGGCAGTTTCGCGAGCAGGTCCCCGCGCGGTCCGGGCAGGTAGCCTGATCGGTCGAACAGCGCGCGAAGCTGGTGCCGGGCGGCGGCGCGGGCCCCGGCATCCGTGGCGAGAGACGCCCGCCGCGCCGCGAACCGCGCCAGCCGCCTGCCGGTCCCGTTGCGCAGGGCGTTGCGCAGGACGCGCAGGCCGGCACCGCCGCCCAGCGTCGTCGCGTTCCACACGACACAGGGCAGCGGCGCGTCCAGGCGGAGCGCCATCCCTTCCCCGAGACCGGCGGGTGCCGTGAGCACAAGCCGCCGCACCCGGTCCGGCGCGGCATGGGCGAGGTCGAGCGCGATCCGCCCGCCGAGGCTCCAGCCGCCCAGATCCACCGGCCCGAGCGAGAGCGCCTCGAGCGTCGCCGCCACATGGGCGCGCATCGCCTCAGGACCGTAGCCGCCGTCCACCGGCCGCGCCGTGCCGCCGCAACCCAGCAGGTCCACGGCGATCACCGCCCGGTGCCGCGCCAGCGCGGCCTGCGTCCCGTGCCAATCATCCAGCGTGCCGGCGAGCCCGTGCAGCAGCACCAGCGGCACTCCACCCCGCCCGACGACGCGATACCGCGTCCGCAGGCCCGCGGCGGTCACATGGCTGTCCTTCGCCGGCGGGTCTGGGGTCATGGAATGCCCTCGGGGCACCACCTTCACACGCGCCGCCCCGACGTCGATATCTCGGTCAGCTCCGATATGATCCCGTTTCCTTCCCTGACCTGCGGGATCGGTCCGGGCGAAGGAGCTCGAGCCTGAACCCGAACAGCCGGGCCGAGATCGCAGACCTCGGAACCGGCATTCTCCTCGGGAGCCTCAGCCTTCCACCGCCTGTGCGACGGCGCGCCCGCAGGCTTCCGTTCCGGCCTGCCCGCCCATGTCGCGGGTGCGGAGCGCCGGGTCGGCGATGACCGCCTCGATGGCTTCGATCACCGCCGCCCCCGCCTCCGGGTGGCCCAGGTGGTCGAGCATCATCGCCGCCGACCAGATC
The DNA here is from genome assembly GCA_963757495.1 of uncultured Alphaproteobacteria bacterium. Classification (GTDB taxonomy): domain Bacteria; phylum Pseudomonadota; class Alphaproteobacteria; order Rhodobacterales; family Rhodobacteraceae; genus Jannaschia. The sequence goes on along the minus strand of CAVWRZ010000013.1, from coordinate 84,859 downwards.
TGCCCGATGGGGTTGGCGATGCCCTGCCCGGCGATGTCGGGGGCCGACCCGTGGACGGGCTCGAACATCGAGGGGAACTCGCGCTCGGGGTTGATGTTGGCCGAGGGCGCGATGCCGATGGAACCGGCGACGGCGGGGCCCAGATCGCTCAGGATGTCGCCGAAGAGGTTGGAGCCCACCACGACGTCGAACCAGTCCGGGTGCTGCACGAAATGCGCGGTCAGGATGTCGATGTGGAACTGGTCGCGCGCGATGTCGGGATAGTCGGCACCGACGGCGGCGAAACGTTCGTCCCAGAACGGCATCGAATGGATGATGCCGTTGGATTTCGTCGCCGAAGTCACCTTCCGCCGCGGACGGGTGCGGGCCAGCTCGAAGGCGTAGCGCATCACCCGGTCGGTGCCGCGCCGCGTGAAGATCGCCTCCTGGATCGCGATCTCGTCCTCGGTGCCGGCGTTGAGACGGCCGCCGGCCTCCGAATACTCGCCCTCCACGTTCTCGCGGACGACGTAGAAGTCGATGTCCTCGGGGCCGCGTCCGGCGAGCGGGCTGGTCGTGCCCTTGAGCAGCCGGACGGGGCGCAGGTTGACGTATTGGCGGAACCGCCGCCGGATCGGGATGAGCAGGCCCCAGAGCGAGACGTGGTCGGGCACGCCGGGCCAGCCGACCGCGCCGAGGAAGATCGCGTCGTGGTCGCGGATCCGGTCGAGCCCGTCCTCGGGCATCATCGCGCCCTCCGCGTGGTAGCGGTCGCAGCTCCAGTCGAACGTGTCGAACTCGAAGCCGATGTCGAAGCGCCGCCCGACGGCCTCCAGCACGCGGACGCCCTCGGGGACGACCTCTCGCCCGATGCCGTCGCCGGGGATCGTGGCGATCCTGTAGGTCTTCATGCGCTCTCTCCCTCGTGCGTGGCTCACAGGAACAGCCCCTGCGGCAGCGGGATCAGCAGCACGTCGCGCATCACCCAGTAGAACAGGCCGACGATGGCGAACCCGGCGAGCGCCAGCAGCATCGCCTGCGGCATCGAGGTCCGCTCGTGCAGCGCGGTGGCCATGACGGCGAAGAAGCCCAGCACGCTGGCGGTGAAGAAGCCCAGCACCGGCAGGAGCGCGACCCAGGCCACCATCACGGCGAAGAACAGGACGCGGCGCAGGGTAGACCCGCCCGCGGCCTCGTCCTCTGCGGCGGCTGCCGTGCCTCGGCGCAATCCCAGCACGACGTTGCGTACGATGAGCACCGCGCCCAGCGCCATCATCGCCGCCGAGACGGTGATCGGAAACACCGAGCCCAGCGGCGTCATGCTCCCGGTCTGCGCGATCAGCACGCCGCCGAGGACGACGAGCCCCGCCGCGACGGCCGTGCCGGGCGGATCGTGCAGCTTCTCAAGCATCGCCATCGCGCGCCTCCACCGTCCGGTCCACCAGCGATCGCCGCGCCCGCCGCGCGCCGATCCAGCCGGCGACCAGCGGATAGAACAGGGTGAGGGCCGCGAAGGTGGCGATGGCCAGCGAGATCGGGCGGCCGAAGAACATCGACAGCACGTTCCCCTGCGCGTTGCCGATCAGGTAGCTCTGCACGAAGCCCTGCTCCGCGATCTGCCCCAGCACCAGACCCAGCACGATGGGCGAGGGCGCGAAGCCGGCACGGTTCAGCAGCCAGCCGATCCCGCCCAGCCCCAGCATCACCGCGACGTCGTGGATGTTGTTGTGGATCGCGAAGCTGCCGATCACGGTCATGAAGGCGATGGTCGGCACCAGCGCCGCCTTGGGGATCGCGATGATGCTGCGGTAGGCGTAGCGCCCGACGATCAGTCCGATGGGCAGCATCAGGATCGTGCCGATCAGCAGCCCGTAGATGAAGGTGTAGACGATGGGGGCCTGATCGGTGAAGAGCGTCGGCCCGGTGCGGATGCCCTGCACCAGCAGCGCGCCGAGGATGATCGCGTCGGGCGGCGTGCCGGGGATGCCGAGCACCAGCGTCGGGATGAAACCACCGCCCACGGTCGCGTTGTTGGCGCTCTCGGTGGCGATGATGCCGCCCGGCTCTCCGGTCCCGTAATGCGCGCGCCGCTTCGACGTGCGCCGCGCCTCCGAGTAGGAGACGAGGCTCGCCACCGAGCCGCCCGCGCCGGGCAGGATGCCGACGACCGTGCCGATGACGGAGCTGCGCAGCGCGTTCACCTTCTCGCTCCACACGATCCCCCAGGCCTCGCGCAGCCGGTAGCCCTTGGCCTCCGTCTCCACCTTCAGATGCGGATCTCGGGTGGCCACGAGGTCGATCAGCACGGGGATGCAGTAGAGCCCGATGAGCCCCGCGACGATGTTGATCCCACCCAGCAGCGACTGGCTGCCCATGGTGAAGCGCACGTCCGCCCCGATCACCGCGACGCCCACCATCGACAGCAGCAGCCCGATGCAGGCCCCCATCAGTCCCTTGAGCAGGTTGCCCACGGAGAGCGCGGAGATGAGCGTGAGGCCGAAGACGGCGAGCCAGAAGTATTCGGGCGGCCCGAACGCCAGCGCCACGCCGGCCAACGGTGGGGCCAGGAACATCAGCATCAGCACGCCCACCAGCCCGCCGATGACGGAGGCGAGCGTGGCGATCGTCATGGCGAGCCCGCCGTCGCCGCGCTTGGCCATCGGGAAGCCGTCGAAGGTCGTGGCGATGGCCGAGGGCGTGCCGGGCGTGTTCACGAGGATCGCGGAGTAGGAGCCGCCGTAGATCGCGCCGGTGTAGATCGCGCCAAGCGCAATGAGGCCCGAGGCCGGATCCATCGCGAAGGTGAAGGGCACGAGAACGGCGACCGCCATGGTGGCCGAAAGCCCCGGCAGCGCGCCGATCATGATGCCCGCGACTACGCCGACGAAGGCCAGCATGAAGTTGACCGGGGTGAGCGCTTCAAGGAGGTAGACGAGCTTATCCATCGGGTCGCCGGTCTCGCCGCCATCCGGTGCCCGGCGGCGGACCGCCGGGCCGGACGCGCGGGCGGCCTCAGTTCGAGGCGATGCCCATCTTGGTGGCGACGTCCTGATACTGCGCGCGCCGCTCCGCCATGAAGGCATCCATCTCGGCGTAGGGGATATCGATCAGAACGAACCCGCCATCCTCCATCCGCTGCACGTAGCCCGGGTCCACGTTGACCTCGCCGAGCAGATCCGAGAGCCGCTGGCGCACGTCTTCCGGCGTGGATTCCGGGACAGCGACGCCGCGATAGGCCCCGCCGGTCATGTCGTAGCCAAGCTCGCGGAAGGTCGGCACGTCCGGGAAGCTCGGCACCCGCTCCTCGGAGGCGACGGCGAGCACGCGCAGCGCATCCCCCTGGTTGATCGCCGCCGTGGTGTAGCTGAACCCCGCCATGACCTGATCGCCCAGCACCGCCGTGATCGCCGGCGTGGTGCCGCCGAAGGGGATGTAGGTGGTGGTGACGCCGGTCAGGTCGTCGAACTTCGTCTTGGCGACCTCGTTGGCCGAATAGGTGCCCGAGCCGGAGAACGTCACCAGCCCCGGGTTCGCCCCGGCGAAGGTGACCAGATCCTCCAGCGTCTCGAACTGGCTGTCGGCGGGCACCACGATGGCGTCGGGCGTGTACTGGAAGAAATAGACGTTGGTCAGCCCCTCGGTCTGGTAGCCCACGTCCTGCGCCATCGGCTGAAGGATGATGTGCGGCAGGTTGGTGCCCATCACCGTGTAGCCGTCGCCGGTCATGCCGTTGAGCTGCGACCAGGCCTGCGCACCGCCCGCGCCCTCCAGGTACTGCACCACCATCTGCTGCCCGGTGATCTCCTCGAACACCGGCTGCTGCAGCCGCGCGGCGATGTCGGATTCGCCTCCCGCGCTGAACGGGATGATGTAGTTGACCGCCTTGTTCGGATAATCGTCCTGCGCCGCGGCGGTGCCCGCGACGAGCACCCCTGCCAGCGCCAGTGCGCCGATGGTCGAAAGCGTCGATGTCATGGTCGTCCTCCCCCTCGTGAGCCGTTCGGACGATGCGCCGTCCGCACCGCGGCACATCCTCCCCGGCGTGCCGTCGCAACAGCATTCGGGACCGGCCGCACGCCTGTCAACAACGCAGTCGGCTGTTCGGGTGGTCGGCGGCATCTGAACCCTGGACCCAGGACCCATCGATCCGGTTGCGGCCGTAGCGACTGCCTGCTTCGAGCCCCCGAACTTCGCGGGTTATCGATGAGCGACGTGTACGGGCCGGGCGAAGTCCGGATGGCCCGGCTTCGGCCGTGCTTTCCCGGGAGCCATGGAGTGCCGCGCGTCGACGACAGGCGCGTCCTTGGGCGGAGTACGGTCATCGACCGCAACGGCTTGCGCTGGCGCGATGCGCCCCGGGGAGCACGGCCCGCACGAGTCGCTCCATGACCGCTGGAAACGGTGGAGCGACATGGGTGTCTTCGCCTGGATCACGACGGGGCCTGTCGCCGAGGACCCGAACGACGAGACGATCCCGATCGACGCCACCTGCCCCGAGGCGCATCGGCCCGCCGTACTCGGCGTAGAGCCCGGACCAGCCGTCGCTGTCGCCCTGATGGCCGACGAGGACGTAGATGTCGCCTGTCTCGCGCATCCAGGGGCCTGCGGTGGCGAGGCTTGGGAGGAGGGAGAGGAGGAGGGTGGCGAGGCGCATCGGGTAGTGATGCGGGCGGGGTGGTTAACGGGGGGTTAATGGTAAGTGGGCCCCCGTTATTTGGATACCCGACAGAGGGAGCCCACAGCGTTACATGTCCAAAAAGGACATTGACATGTCCATTGTAGACACCTACCTGTCAGTCAAGGACATCAATCGAGAGGGCGGCGCTGTGATAGTTACATCATTCTGGAACAACAAAGGCGGAACTGGCAAAACAAGCTTGGCATTCCAGGCTATTGCTTCGTTTGCGCGCCAGAATAAGGGTCTCCGCATTCTCGTCGTCGATGTATGCCCGCAAGCAAACCTTTCCGAACTTCTGCTGGGCGGCCTCGAGGGTGGGGGGAGCAATTCGCTGATGGCAGTTCAGGGACAGTCTCCAAGGGCGACAATTGGTGGTTACTTTCAGAACCGCCTTCCTCAGCCGTACTCCCCGGGAAAAATTTCACCGCAGGATTACATTGTATCCCCTAGAAAATGGAATAAAGTGATACCTAAGAACATCGATTTGGTGTGTGGCGACCCGATACTTGAACTTCAAGCAAACGCGATGTCTACTCTTGCCAACGCCAATATTCCTGGAACTGACACATGGGCGGGTGTTGCCAGTTGGTTAAGAGATTTCCTTGGAGAATGTAGTCAGTATGACTATGTATTTACCGATCTCAACCCTAGTTTTAGTCTATATACTCAAATAGCATTGGCTGCTTCGGATAGAATTGTTCTCCCGGTTATGGCGGATGATTCATCTCGTCGGGCCATTCAGAACGCTTTTTCACTTCTGTATGGTCTACGGCTACCATCGCCTATATATTCGCAGCATCTTTTCTCTACTAGAATGACTAGTGCAGGAATACAGCTTCCCCGTGCCCATCTGATCGTAAAAAATAGAATTACGCAATATATGGGTGCCGCGTCTGGTTATCGGGCTGTATTAGATGCTATTGATGATGACATCCAGGAAATCGTAACAAACCAATCGCACCTGCTGGGATTCAGTACGATCAACAATGGAGTCGTTGAGGTTCGAGATTTCCAGACAACCGGTGTTGTTGCATTTGGTCTTGGAGTGCCATTTTTCAAACTAATGCCTGGAAAGCGTAGCTTGGGAGGTCGCCGGATCGCAGTGGATCGGAAGCAGATTGATGACCGTCAGAATGAGATGGATGATTTGGCGGGTAGGCTGTTATGATTACCGCTTCTTCCGCCGCTTCACGTTCCCCCCGTGCATCCCCGGACGCCCCGCCGTGCTCCGCCCCTCCGCCTTCCGCGCGTCGTCCACCGCCTGCTCCACCGCGGACTGCCGTGCCAGCGGATCGTCGGACACCAGCAGGTCGACCGTCTCCAGCCGCTTGACCTCATCCCGCAACCGCGCCGCTTCCTCGAACTCCAGGTTCTCGGCGGCCTTGCGCATGGAGATGCGCAGCCCGTCGAGATGGGCGGCGAGGTTGGCGCCGGCCATGGGCTTGTCGACCTTGGCCGTGACGCGGGCCATGTCGACGTCGCCCTTGTAGAGGCCGGCGAGGATGTCCTCGACGTTCTTCTGGACGGTGGCGGGGGTGATGCCGTGCTCGTCGTTGTAGGCCTTCTGCCGGGTGCGGCGGCGCTCGGTCTCGCCCATGGCCCGCTCCATCGAGCCGGTGACGCGGTCGGCATACATGATGACGCGGCCGTCGACGTTGCGCGCGGCGCGGCCGATGGTCTGCACGAGCGAGGTCTCGGAGCGCAGGAAGCCCTCCTTGTCGGCGTCCAGGATGGCGACGAGGCCGCATTCGGGAATGTCGAGCCCCTCGCGCAGCAGGTTGATCCCGATGAGCACGTCGAAGGCCCCGAGCCGCAGGTCGCGCAGGATCTCGATCCGCTCGATCGTGTCGATGTCGGAGTGCATGTAGCGGACCTTGATGCCCTGCTCGTGGAGGTATTCGGTCAGGTCCTCGGCCATGCGCTTGGTGAGCGTGGTGCACAGCGTGCGCATGCCGCGTTGGGTAACGAGGCGGATCTCGTCCAGCAGGTCGTCGACCTGCGTGGTGACGGGGCGGATCTCGATCATCGGGTCCAAGAGGCCGGTGGGGCGGATGACCTGTTCGGTGAAGACGCCGCCGGTCTGCTCCAGCTCCCATGCCGCCGGCGTGGCGGAGACGAAGACCGATTGGGGGCGCATCGCGTCCCATTCCTCGAACTTGAGGGGGCGGTTGTCCATGCAGGACGGCAGGCGGAAGCCGTGCTCGGCCAGCGTCATCTTGCGGCGGAAGTCGCCCTTGTACATGCCGCCGATCTGCGGAACCGAGACGTGGCTCTCGTCGGCGAAGACGATGGCGTTGTCGGGGATGTATTCGAAGAGCGTGGGGGGCGGTTCGCCGGGGGCGCGGCCCGTCAGGTAGCGGGAGTAGTTCTCGATGCCGTTGCAGACGCCGGTGGCCTCCAGCATCTCGATGTCGAAGGAGGTGCGCTGCTCGAGGCGCTGGGCTTCGAGGAGCTTGCCATCGCCTTCGAGCTGCTTCAGGCGGACGGCGAGCTCCTGCTTGATGTTGCGGATCGCGCTCTGCATCGTGGGGCGGGGCGTGACGTAGTGCGAGTTGGCGTAGATGCGGATCTTCTGCTTCTCGTCGATGCGGGCACCGGTGAGCGGGTCGAACTGGACGATGGATTCGAGCTCCTCGCCGAAGAAGGACAGCCGCCAGGCGGCGTCCTCCAGGTGCGCGGGCCAGACCTCGACGCTGTCGCCGCGCACCCGGAAGGAGCCGCGGGAGAAGGCGGTGTCGTTGCGGCGGTACTGCTGGGCGACGAGGTCGGCCATGACCTTGCGCTGGTCGTAGGACTGGCCGGCGAAGAGGTCCTGCGTCATGGCCCCGTAGGTCTCCACCGAGCCGATGCCGTAGATGCACGACACGGAGGCCACGATGATGACGTCGTCGCGCTCCAGCAGGGCGCGGGTGGCGGAGTGGCGCATCCGGTCGATCTGCTCGTTGATCTGGCTCTCCTTCTCGATGAAGGTGTCGGAGCGCGGCGACGTAGGCTTCGGGCTGGTAGTAGTCGTAGTAGCTGACGAAGTATTCGACGGCGTTGTCGGGGAAGAAGCCCTTGAACTCGCCGTAGAGCTGCGCGGCCAGGGTCTTGTTGGGGGCGAGGATGATCGCGGGGCGCTGCGTCTCCTCGATGATCTTGGCCATCGTGAAGGTCTTGCCCGTGCCGGTGGCCCCCAGCAGCACCTGATCCTGCTCCCCGCTCAGGATGCCGGCCGCGAGTTCGCCGATGGCGGTGGGCTGGTCGCCGGCGGGTTCGAAGTCGGTGGACATGCGGAACCGGATGCCGCCTTCCATCTTGGGCCGGGCGGCGGGGGCGCGCTGCGTCATGGGCACGTCGCGGGGGGGTAGGGTGGCGACGTCGCCCTTCGGGCTGTCGCTGGTGTTGTGGGCCATGGGGGCACCTCCGGTCGGCGGGGACGTCACCTCATCTATGCCATTCGGCCCGCGTCGCAAGGCGGGCGGGTCTTGCACCGGAGGCGGGGAACCCCGATACTCGAACTCCCGTCAGAGGAGCGAATTCATGCGCGCGCGTATCTACAAGCCGGCCCGCACAGCGATGTCCTCGGGCAGTGCGAAGACCCGCGAGTGGGTGCTGGAATTCGTGAACGAGACCCGGCGCGAGATCGACCCGCTGACGGGATGGACCGGGAGCGACGACATGCAGGCGCAGGTCAAGCTTCATTTCGAGACCCAGAAGGACGCGGAGGATTATGCCGCGGCCAAGGGGATCGAGACGGTCGTGCTGCGTTCGCAGGGGCGCAAGGCGAACCTGCGCCCGGGCGGCTACGGCGACAACTTCGCCACGAACCGCCGGGGCGTCTGGACGCACTAGGCTCAGGACCCATAGCCAGAAAGCACGGTTGCGGCGAGGGCGCTGGCCGGGAGGAACACGGTGGGGGATCTGTCGTAGCGGGTCGCGACACGCCGCCAGTCTTTCAGACGCCGAACATGATCCGGGTCCGGTTGCGTTTGTGCAGCGTCGCTTGTCCACTGCCCGGCAATGGATTGCGCAGCAATGTCACGAGAGGGGTATTCGATGGGTTTGCCGCGAGACCTCCGCCCCGGGATACAGGGCGCGATACCCTTGCGTTCGAGGGCCTCGCGGAACACAGTCTGCGTCATATCCGCGATCGCCTGGAAGCCGGTCGGCGGCTGGCAGGCTCCTCCCCAGCGCCCTTGCCCCGGTGTAGTCGCTCACTCCTCCGGCGGTCACGAGGAACCGGATCGGCCGTCCGACCGCATCCGTGACGGCATGCAGCCTCGCTCCTCCCGGTGATGCGGGCATCGCCTGCCGGGCAAGGGTCCAGGCCGCCCTTCGTCCGACCGATCGGGCGACCGCGCCCCCCTCTTTCGCCCGCAGGCGCGAGGCCGTGCGATGCGCCTCGGGGCAGGTGGCGTCGATCGGGATCGTCTCGTCGTTCGGGTCCTCGGCGACGGGCCCCGTCGTGATCCAGGCCAAGACACCCATGTCGCTCCACCGTTTCCAGCGGTCATGGAGCGTCTCGTGCGGGCCGTGCTCCCCGGGGCGCATCGCGCCAGCGCAAGCCGTTGCGGTCGATGACCGTACTCCGCCCAAGGCCGCGCCTGTCGTCGACGCGCGGCATTCCAAGGCTCCCGGAAAAGCACGGCCGAAGCCGGGCCATCCGGACTTCGCCCGGCCAGTACACGTCGCTCATCGATAACCCGCGAAGTTCGGGGCCTCGACGCAGGCAGTCGCTCCGGCCGCAACCGGATCGATGGGTCACTGGGTCCAGGCTGTCTGTGCAAAAGATGATGGGCTCGATCTGCGTCCATTAACCCCTAGTTAACCATGCCACCCGCATCACTGACCCGATGCGCCCTCTCGCCCTCCTCCTCGCTCTCCTCCCCACCTCCGCCGAGGCCGGCCCCTGGCCTCAGGAGGAGGGGCGCATCTATGTTCTCGTCAGCCATCAGGGGGAGGGCGACGGCTGGACTGGGCTCTACGCCGAATACGGCGGCCCCTTCGGGCTGACCTTCGGGCTCGACACCGGCGGTCGCGTCGTGGGGCTCGCCGAACTTTCGCGCACCGGCTTCACCGACAGACAGACCGACGGCCGCGTCCGCTCCTTCGTCCGCATCCCCGTCCCCCTGCCGGGCGAACCCGGCGACGGAACCCTCCTCGCCCCCTGGCTCGCCGCCGTCGAACTCAGCCTCGGCCGCGACTTCGAGGAGGACGGGACCACGATCGACCGCTACGGCGTCGGAGCCACCGTCGGGCGCGGGTTCTCGACCCGCTACGGCGACGGCTGGACCACGCTCGACCTGCACGCCGCCTTCGCCTCGGAGGCCGACACCCGCACCGGCCTCGGCTTCGTCGCCGGGATCAAGCCGCTCCCCCGTCTCGCCGTCGAACTCGGGATCTACGCGGAACGCGATGGCGAGGACGATCCCGCCTACCAGATCGGCCCGACGGTCCAGTACGGCTTCGGCCGGCTGGGCGAGGGTCGTCTGGGCATGGCCTACACCTCCGACGGCGACACCGCCGTCACCCTCGGCTGGTCCCGCGCCTTCTGATCACCTCTTATGCGTGATCGCCCGGACGAGGGCCACGACGAGTGCCGCTCCGATGGCCCCGACCACGATGACGAGCAGCACGCCCCCGGCCGCGACGACCGTCACCCCGATGGCCGCCAGCAGGAACGGCGTCGCGATGGCCGCCACCGCCCCGATCACCGCGTAGAGCACCTTGCTCCGCCCCGTGAGCGCGCCGGCCAGCGCCCCCACGACGAGACCGGCGAGCGCCAGCAACGTGAAGGCCACCGCGCCCAGGCCTTGCAGGAAATCTTCCATGGTCTCTCTCCGATCCAGATCATCGTCAGAGATAGCGCGCCCGGCCCCGGTGCAATCCCAAGCGCATATGACGGCGATGATACGGCGATAATACGCGGATGATACAATCGTCCCACGGCGGGCGCACGGCTGCTCGGTCACCTCCACGTCGACGTCGATGTTGGGCTGGATCACGGCCAGCAGCTCGTTCGCCCGGTCTTCGATTGCCGGGATGAAGTCGATCTGACTGAGCGACCAGACCAGCGCCGACAGCACCAGCCTCGCCCCCAAGACCGATCCCAGCCGAAGGCCAAGCCCCTGTATGATGGAAGAATATCAACCTCGGCAGGGAGTTGTGGACGTTCACGAACCGGTGCGAATTCGAGCCGCGTCGTCTCCCGACGCAGCAGCGCGATCTCTTCGAGAAGGTGGTCGTCATCCATCCCGAACCCTGGGGCAGCGATCCGCTCCGCTACAAGACGCCCCTGAGCGCCAGATACGCCGCCGCCGTCGCCGTGTTCGCCAGGTTCAGCGACCGGATATGCGGCGACCGCATCGGCAATTTCACGAGCCTTTCGCGATGGTCGCGCAACTCCTCCTGCCCCAGTCCGGCGGACTCCTGTCCGAAGACGAGGTGGAAATCGGCTGCGAACTCGACGTCGTAGGCCGACGTCGCCCCGAACTCCTCGAACAGGTAGAGCGACCCCGGATCGGGCGCGCGCCGGGTCAGGAAATCCTCCCATCCGTCGTACTCGAACAACCTGACATGCTTCCAATAATCCAGCCCCGCCCGTCGCACGTAGCGGTCCGTAATCTCGAATCCGTAGGGCCCGATCAGGCACAGGTCGAGGTCCAGCGCCACGCAGGTCCGCCCGATCGCCCCGGTGTTCCCCGGAATCTCCGGCCGGACCAGGACGATCGCGGGCCGCCTCACTGATGGACCAGCGCCCACCGCTCGATCAGGTCGAACTGCAGCGACCGCGCCCGCTGCCCCCAGGCCCGTCCGCCGGCAGGCCGCTCGCGCTCGGCGACCGACAATCCGTTCCGGCGCGCGGTGTCGGCAGCGAAGGTCGCGAAGGCGAGGCTGCGCCCCGACCGCGCGTCGAAGTAGCCGGCCAGCGCGGAGACGAAGTTCAGCGTGCCGGTCTTGGCCTGCACCGGCTGACGGGGCGGGCCTTCGAGCGTGAGTTCCCTGAGTAGCGGCCGCAGCCGCGCCTGCGCGCCCTCCGCCGTCAGCAGCCGCACCATGTCGGACGCCGAGATGCGCGTGCTGCCGTTGAGGCCCGAGTGGTCGTCGAAGTCGGGTCGGCGCGTCCCCGTGCGCGCGTTCACCCAGGCGGACATCGTGTCGGCCGATCCTCCGAGCGAGCGCGGCGTTCCCGCGAGCCGCGAGGTGGCCGCGAGCCCGAGCACCTCCGCCACGAGGTTGGTGGAGAAACGCAGCATCGACTGCGCCACGCGGTCCAGCGACGCGCTCTGCCCCGTGGCGATGGTCGTCCCCCGCCCGGTGCCGCGCCGCGCCGCAGGTGCCACGATGCCGTTGGAGCGCAGCATCGTGCGCAGGACGTCGCCGGCGTAGAGATCCGGGTTGCGCACCGGCAGCCAGCGCGACCCCGAGCCGCCGAGCTGCCCCCGCGCGACCGTCCAGGCGTCCACGTCGCCCTCCCGTGCGTAGGTGTAGACCGGGAGCGTGCGGTCGGCGACCGTCATGCGCGAGGTCGTCACGGCGGGGCGATAGCGGTCGGTGCGCGCGTCCATCGTCGTCTGGTAGCCGGAACCGCCGCGGGTCCAGCCGAAGTGCACGCGGTTGAAGTTCAGGTTCAGTCCGCCGATCGCCGGGTTGTAGCCGACGTTCTCGGGCTGCGTCCGGTCGATCCGGTCCACCGCCGGAAGCGCGGAGCCGTCGACCAGCAGCCGCCCCGTCACCTCGCGCAGCCCTGCCGCCTTGGCCTGCGCGGCGAGATCGTGGAGGCCGTCGGCGTCCAGCGACGGATCGCCCCCGCCTGCGAGCACGAGGTCGCCGTCGAGCCGCCCGCCCGAGATCGGCCCCGTCGCCACGAGCCGCGTCTGGAACCGGAAGTCCGCGCCCAAAGTCTCCAGCGCGTAGAGAGCGGTCACGGCCTTGGCGACCGAAGCGGGCGGCATCGGGCGCACGGGATTGTAGGTCTCCAGCACCTCGCCGGTGCGCGCGTCGGCCACGACGAAACCGACGTCTCCGCCGAGACCCGCCTCATCCACCAGCCGGTTCGCGGCGGGTGCGGAGCGGATCAGCGCGTCCGCGGGCTTGGCCCCGGGCCGGGCAGAACGGTCGGGCGCGTTCGCGCAGGCCGGCAGGGCCGCGGTCGTCAGGGCCCCGGTCAGGAAGAAACGTCTGCGCATGCGTGATCGGCCCCGGGTTGCGTCGCGTCTTGATGCAATGGCCCCGCCATGAAGTGAACCCCGCATGATCGCTGGGCAGACGCAGAACGCGATGATAGCGGCCCGTCATGCCACGCGAGATACTTGGATCCGTTGCGTTGATGTTCGTCGCCATGTCGCTGATCCCCCTGGGGGACACGGCGGGCAAGGTGCTGACGACCGACCACGGGGCCTCGCCGTTCTTCGTCGCCTTCGCGCGTTTCGCCGTGGGGGCCGCGATGATCGGCCTCGTTCTGGGCGGGCGCATCCACTGGCCGCTCTACCGCGACTGGCGGATCTGGCTGCGCGCGGCGCTCATTGCGGCGGGCATCGCGTCGATCCTGACGGCGCTGCGCACGGAGGAGATCGCCACCGTCTTCGGAGCCTTCTTCGTCGGCCCGCTCTTCAGCTACGTCCTGTCGATCCGGCTGCTCGGCGAGCGCGTGACGCGGGCGCAGACGGTGCTGCTGGCGCTGGGGTTCTGCGGCGTGCTGCTCGTCGTGCGCCCGGGGTTCGGGATGACGCCGGGGCTCGGCCTCGCGGTCCTGGCAGGCCTCTTCTACGGCGCGTTCCTGACGGCCTCGCGCTGGCTCGCCGACGTCGCCCCGCCCCGGCAGCTCATGCTGTCGCAGACGGTCCTGGGCACGGTGCTGCTGGCTCCGCTGGGGCTGCTGGATGTGCCGACGTTCACCGCTTCCATGTCCGGCCTCGTGCTGCTCTCGGGGCTGGCGTCCGCCACGGGCAACCTGCTGCTGATCCTGGCCTATCGCCGCACCGGAGCGACCGTCCTGGCCCCCTTCGTCTACTTCCAGCTCGTCTCCGCCACGGTGCTGGGGTGGACCGTTTTCGGCACGTTCCCGGATGCGCTCGCCCTCGCGGGGCTGGCGCTGCTGGTCGGCGCGGGGCTCGGGACGGTGCTCCTGCGCCGCTAGTCCCAGCCGCCGTCCCGCCGGATCGCGGTCGAGGAGGCGGGGTGCATCGGCATGTCGAGGAACGTCCAGGCCGGCGCCTCCATCCTCCCGAGCCCATGCGCCCGCGCCGGCGGCACCCGGGCGTGGCGATAGACCCGGGCCATCACCGACGAGCGCGCCGCGATGCGGTCGCCGGGCCGGGCGAGGACCGCGACGGGAACCGATGCCATGAGCCCGCGCCAGTCCCGCCACCGGTGGAACTGCGCGAGGTTGTCCGCGCCCATGAGCCAGACGAAGCGCACTCCGGGATGCCGCGCCCGCAGCGCCGCGATCGTGCGGGCCGTGTAGCGCGTGCCCAGCCGGACCTCCACATCCGTCACGTCGACGCGGGGGTGATCCATCAGGGCGCGGGCGCGGGCCATCCGCCGCGCCAGCGGGGCCGGGCCGCGGGGTTTGAGCGGATTGCCCGGGGAGACCAGCCACCACACCCGGTCGAGCCCCAGTCGCTTGAGCGCCTCCCGGGTGACATGGACGTGCCCGCCGTGGGCCGGATCGAACGACCCGCCGAGCAGGCCCACGACCTGACCCGGTGACGCGAAGGGAAGCCCGTGTCTCATGCGCGCATGAACACCGCCGCCGCCCGCCCGCGCAACCCACCGGCGGGCGTTGCCCCGGGACCCTGCGTGACATACATGCCGCGCATACCCGATTTCCGGAGGCTTTCGAGCATGGCGAGCTATCAGTACGTCTATCACATGGACGGCGTGTCCAAGACCTATCCCGGCGGCAAGAAGGTGTTCGAGAACATCCGCCTGTCGTTCCTGCCCGGCGTGAAGATCGGCGTCGTGGGCGTGAACGGCACGGGAAAGTCGTCGCTGATGCGGATCATGGCCGGTCAGGACAAGGATTTCCAGGGCGAAGCCTGGGCCGCCGAGGGGGCCAAGATCGGCTACCTCAGCCAGGAGCCGGACCTGGACGATTCCAAGACGGTGCGGGAGAACGTGATGGAGGGGGTGGCCGCACAGCAGGCCATCCTCGACCGCTACAACGAGCTGGCGATGAACTACTCGGACGAGACCGCCGAGGAGATGGGCCTCCTGCAGGACGAGATCGACGCCAAGAACCTATGGGATCTCGACAGCCGCGTGGACATCGCGCTCGAAGCGCTGCGCTGCCCGCCCGACGATGCGAACCCGGCGACGCTCTCGGGCGGCGAACGGCGGCGGGTGGCGCTGTGCAAGCTGCTGCTCGACGCGCCCGACATGCTGCTGCTCGACGAGCCGACGAACCACCTCGATGCGGAGACCATCGCCTGGCTGCAACGGCATCTGATCGACTACAAGGGCACGATCCTGATCGTCACCCACGACCGCTATTTCCTCGACGACATCACGTCCTGGATTCTGGAGTTGGAGCGCGGCCGCGGCATCCCGTACGAAGGGAACTACTCCGCCTGGGTCGAGCAGAAGGCGAAGCGGCTCCAGCAGGAGGCCAAGGAGGACAAGTCCCGCGGGAAGACGCTGGAACGCGAGCTGGAATGGATGCGGTCCGGAGCCAAGGCGCGGCAGACCAAGTCCAAGGCCCGGATCGCCGCCTATCACGAGATGGCGGATCGGTCGGAGAAGGATCGCGTCGGCAAGGCGCAGATCATCATCCCGAACGGCCCGCGTCTGGGCAACAAGGTGATCGAGGTCGAGGGCATCACCAAGGCCTACGGCGACAAGCTGCTGTTCGAGGACCTGTCCTTCTCGCTGCCGCCCGGCGGGATCGTCGGCGTGATCGGCGCGAACGGGGCCGGCAAGTCCACGCTCTTCCGCATGCTCACCGGGCAGGAGACGCCCGATGCGGGCACGGTGGAGTTCGGCGATACGGTCAAGCTCTCCTACGTCGACCAGTCGCGCGACGACCTGAACGCCGAGGAGAACGTCTGGCAGGCGATCTCGGGCGGGGCGGAGATCATCCGCTTGGGCGATGCGGAGATCGCCTCGCGCGCCTATTGCGGTGCCTTCAACTTCAAGGGCTCCGACCAGCAGAAGAAGGTCGGCATCCTGTCTGGCGGGGAGCGCAACCGCGTCCACATGGCCCGGCTCCTGAAGGATGGCGGCAACGTGCTGCTCCTCGACGAGCCGACCAACGACCTGGACGTGGAAACCCTGCGCGCGCTCGAAGACGCCATCGAGGATTTCGCCGGCTGCGCCGTGGTCATCTCCCACGACCGCTTTTTCCTCGACCGGCTCTGCACGCACATTCTCGCCTTCGAGGGCAACAGCCACGTCGAATGGTTCGAGGGCAACTTCAAGGCCTACGAGGAGGACAAGGCCCGCCGCCTTGGCCCCGATTCGCTGGAGCCAAGGCGTGTGCTGCACCGCAAGTTCAGCCGCTGACGGCAACTGCGCCGGTGCGGGCGGGTTCGGGTTCGAGCTGCCGCAACATCCGGTGGACGGCCCGCACCTGCCCGCCCGGCAGGCGGCGCAGGGCGGCGGCCTGCTCCAACGTGGGCTTGCCCATCAACGTCAGTGCCACGATGGCCGGATGTTCCCGGCCGAGCGTCCCTGCCTCGATGGTCTCGAATACGATCCTGCGAACCTGCGCAGGCGTCAGCACGCCCGTCTCGACCGCGGGCACCGTGTCGACGACGGCGCGATGCGGCATCGGAGCCGTCAGGGTCAGCCGACCGGTCTGCGCGGGCCGGGGAGGAGGCGCGGCCGGAACCGGGGTCGCGGGGGCCAACCTGGGGGGCGCGTTGGTGAAGAGGCTGCGGCGCGCGGGGCCCGGGGCCGGCTGACCCGGGCGGGCCGGTCCGATGGCCGGTGCCGAAGTCGCCGGCGCGGCAGCGCGCGCGCCTTCAACCGTGCGGATCAGGTCAGCCGCCCAGTCCCGCAGACGTTCGGGGGGCACGGAAGCCGAGGCCGTCCCGCCCTGCTCGAGCATTCCGATCAGCGCCCGGGCCTTCTCGGCGTTGCTCACGAAGGCGGGCGGCGGCGTATCGGACCGGGGCGATTCGAGGGTCTGCGGCATGGTCGGACCTTTCAGAGATAGCTGCGCACGAGGGCACCGGACACGAGCGTCCAGCCATCCACGACGACGAAGAAGGCGAGTTTGAACGGCAGGGAGACGATGGCGGGCGGCACCATCATCATGCCCATCGACATGAGGACCGCCGCGGCGACCATGTCGATGATGAGGAACGGCATGAACACGAGAAAGCCGATCTGGAAGGCGCGTGTCACCTCCGAAAGCAGGAAGGACGGGATCAGCACCGACAGCGCGCCGTCCTCGGCATCGGGACGCAATTCCTGCAGGTGGGCGAGCGTGTCGATGTCGACCCGGGCCAGCATGAAGGTCCGGAACGGCTCCAGCGCGGCGGGCAGCGCCTCGGCCGCCTCCATCTCCCCGCGGGTCAGCGGACCGATGCCGGCCTCCCAGGCGGCCATGGCGACGGGCTCCATCACGAAGTAGGTCAGGAACATCGCGAGGCTGACGATCAGCATGTTCGGCGGCGAGGCCTGCAACCCGATGGCCTGCCGCATGATCGACAGCACGGTCACGATGAACGGGAAGCAGGTGATCGTCACCGCGATCCCCGGTGCCAGGCTCAGCACGGTCAGCAGCGCGATCAGCTGCACCGTGCGCAGGGTGACGGAGCCGTCGCCCAGATCGATGTCGATCTCCTGCGCCACGGCCAGGCCGGGCCAGGTCGTCGCGAGGCCGGCAACGATCAAGGCGAGGAGAATCGCGCGGATCACTCGGACCCGTCCGTCTCGATCACTTCCGTCAGCCGGACGACGAGGCGACCCGAAGCATCTCCCTCCGCCTCCTCTAGCTCCCCGCGCGCGATCAGCCGATCGCCGGCATAGAGTTCGACGGGGTCGGAGATGCTGCGGTCGAGCGGCAGGATCGCATCGCGCTTGAGCGTCAGCAGCTCCGCCACGGTCGGATGGGCACGCCCGACGGAGATCGTTATCTCCACGGGCACGCGCGAGAGGGCGGATTGCGGATCGGCGTGGGGATCAGCCATTCTGGGCCTCCTTCAGTTCGGCGGCATCCTGCCCCCGGTCGAGTGTTGCGAAGAACGTTTCGAGAGATGCATCGAGCCCTTCGAGGACGGCATCGAAGTCGATCCGTCGCTCCTGACCCGTCCAGCGAATCAGGGCCTGCGACATGGCGAGCGCTGGTTCGGCAGCGACGGTCGCCTGATCCGGACCGATACCGGCCCGGTCCAGCAGCGCCTCCAACGGCGAGACGTCCTCGGGGGTGACGAGGATCCGGACGTCCTCCGTCGCGTCGCGCAGCACATCGGCCGCTTCCTCCACGAGGCACGGAAGGAAGGCACGCTCGGCCGTCCGCGGCAGGACCTTGTCGAAGATGTCCCGGAACGCGGGTTCCAGAGCCGCGACGAGGTCCCGTCGGATCTCCTCGCGCGTCCGGTCGAGCGCGGAAAGGCGGGTGGCGAGCTGCTCGCCGATCTGGGTCTGCAACCCCTCCTGATGGGCCATCGCATCGTCCCAGCCGGCGTTGTAGCCTTCGTCGTATCGATCACCCGCGCCCTCAGTGGCGGGCCCGGGCACAGGGCGCAACACGAGCGGTCGGCCGAAATCCTCGAGCGGAACCCCCATCAGCGTTGCTCCGACGCCGGGTCGTCCATCCATCCGCGCAGCACCTCGACCGTCTCCTCCCGACGATCCGCGATGAGCCGTCGCAACCGGTCGACCGGGTCGTCGGGATCGCCCTCGGGCGCGTCGGCGGACCCGATCTCGCCGCGACCTCCTGCGCGTGACCCGTCGCCGATCTTCGGGACGTCGCCGGTACCGCCGCCCGCCGGGCCGCCGAGCGCCGCCTGGGCGTCGGGCATCGGCAATTCCTGCGGGGCGCCCACGTCGTCGGCTGCGAGCATGGCCGGCGCCTCGGGGGCGGGGGGCGGCAGCTGCGGGGTCATCACGCGGTTCAACACGGGCTTGACGATGAATGCCAGGATGCCGAGCGCCACCGCCGCCAGAAGCCCGGCCGTCACCATCTGCGTCACCTGCCCCCCGGTGACGAAGGGCAGCGACAAACCGGGCGCGGTCTCGGCCCCGGCCACCTGCTCGAACTGCATGCTGCGCACCGTGACCTCGTCGCCGCGGTCTTCCCGGTAGCCGACCGCCGATTGCACGAGTTCGCGGATCGTCTCCAGCTCGGCCTCGTCGCGAGCCGCCCAGGCCTCCGTCCCATCGGCCCCGATCGATCGGATCCCGTCGACCATCACGGCCACCGTCACCCGCTCGATGGCCCCCGGCCCGCGCTCGATCTGGCGCTCCGTCGCGGAGAAGTCGTAGTTCACCCGCTCGCGTGTCTCCGCGTTGTTGCTCGCACTTCCCTCCCCTCCGGCGGCATCGCCCTCCGGCAGGTTGCTCGCCACGGTCACGCCCGCCCCGGCACCGCCCTGTTCGGAAGCGGTCCGCTCCTCGGTGTCGGTGGAGAGAACCACTCGGCTGTCAGGATCGAGCACGCGCTCCGTGATCATCTCCCTGTCCTGCCGCGTCTCCACGGCCAGCTCCACGACGAAGCGGTCCGCCCCGACCCGCGCGGCGAGGATGTTCTCCACGGAACTGCGCATCTCCGCCACCCGGCTGGCACGCGCCTCCTCCTCGGTATCCACGGCCCCGCCGCCGACGACGCGCCCGCTCGCGGCATCGATCACCGTCACGTCCTCCGGGGTGAGGTTGCGGACGGCCCCGGCCACCAGCGACTGGACCGCGCGCGCCAGAGACGTGCCCACCGCGCCGGCCGTCATCTGCACCGTGACGGAGGCCGTCGCCGACCGATCCCTCGCGAAGGGCGACGAATCAGCCGTGGCGAGGTGGACCCGCGCGAGTTTCACGCCGGGCGATGCGAGGATCGTACGCGTCAACTCTCCCTCGCGAGCGCGCCAATAGGCGGCATCGAACATCTGCGACGTGGTGCCGAAGCCGCTCAACCCGTCGAGCAGTTCGTAGCCCACACCGTCCATCCGCGGCAGGCCCTCGCCGGCGAGCTGCATGCGCAGCGCGTCGCGCATCGATCCATCGACGTAGATCGAATCGCCCTGGATGTCGTAGGGCACGCCGCGCGCATCGAGGCTGGTCACGACCTCGGCTGCGGCGGCGGGTTCCAGGCGGGCGAACAGCAACTCCATCCGGGGCGCAGCGGCCAGCTTGGTCAGGTAGAAGACGGCGAGGAATGCCAGCAGGGTCGCACCCGCCAAAATTGCCAACCGCCGCTTGTCCTGACCTTGCCAGGCCGTTGTCAGATTCTCCACGCGCAACCTCCGGGGCACAGACATCCGTTCTGGATGCAGGCCGAGAATTCCGCATTTGCATTAACATTCGGTTAGCCCCGGTCAGATACCAAAAGAGCCGACAGCATGAGGATCGACCCATGGCAGGCACCGCAGAAGACACCACCGAGAAGGACGCCGTAGCGCCGAAGAAGGGCATGGGCAAGATGGGCTGGATCGCCACCGGCGTCCTGGCGCTGGGCCTGGGCGGCGGTGCCTTCTACGTCACCTTCTCCGGCCTGCTGGGCGGGGAAGCACCGGTCGAGCAGGCGGAGCACGCGCGCCCGGACCATGCCGAAGACCCACCGCAGTTCATCGAGCTCGATCCGATGATGATCTCGGTCGGGTCCGCGGGATCGATTCGGCAGCTGCGTTTCCGTGCCTTCCTGCAGATCGCGGACGGGCATGACGACGTCGCATCGTTGCAGCCGCGGATCCTGGATGTCTTCTCGACCTATCTGCGCGCCGTCTCCGTCGAACGGCTGGAGGATCCGACGGCACTCCTGAACCTGCGCGCGCAGCTGTTGCGGCGGGTGCAGCTCCTCGCGGGCACCGGGGCCGTCGAGGACCTTCTCATCGTCGATTTCGTGATCACCTGACATGATGATCATCGGGCTTCTCTCGGATATACTCCTTCTCGCCGCGACCTTGGGCATGGCCGCTTGGTGCCGCATTCTCAAACGCCGGCTCGAAGCCTTCGACGACGTCGACGCGGGGCTCGGCGGCAAGATCGCCGCGTTGTCCTCGCAGGTTGACGATCTCAAAGCTTCCATCGCCGCCGCCGGGGAGCGGACCGAAGATCACGACACGCGTCTGCAGGCAGCGAACGCCGCCGCGGACGATCGCATCGGCCGCATGGAGATGCTCCTTGCCAGCCTCGAAGATCTGGAAGCCGAGGCCGAGACGGACGCGCGGTTCCTCGAGGCAGACGATGCGGACGGGCAATCGGACGTTGCGCCGGAACCGACCTTCAGCTTTGGCCGGGGAAGGACCCAGGCATGACCCTTTTCGCCCGCTTGAGGCAATTCTCGCTTACTGTCCTGATCGCCGCCCTCGTGGTCTCCGCGCTGGCTCGGATCGTCTCCGCGAGCCTGTCGGGCCTGCCGGAAGCCGAGATCGGCGCGCCCATCGCCGCGCCCATTCCGACCGAGTCCGAACCGCAGCCGAACGGAGACGTCGCCGCCCTGATCCGGAACATCGCGCAGCGATCCGCGGATCTCGATCGCCGGGAAATGGATCTGGCCTTACGCGAGCAGGACATGGTCGTCGCCCGTCAGGAGATAGACACCGCGTTGATGGACATGGCCGATGCGCAGACCCGGCTCGCCGACCGGATGCAAAAGTCTGCCACGGCCTCCGATACGGATGTCGACCGCCTGGTCGAGGTCTACGAAGGCATGAAACCCAAGGAAGCCGCCGTCCTCTTCGAGGCGATGGAGCCCAGCTTCGCGGCAGGTTTCCTCGCGCGGATGAACACGGATGCCGCGTCTTCTCTCTTTTCCAACCTCAAGCCGGAGACAGCCTACGCATTGAGCGTCCTGCTGGCCGGTCGAAACGCCAACGCGGCGACGGAGTAGCTCAATGGTCGGATTTGCGGGAATCGCGGTCGTCTTCGGGATGGTCTTCGGCGGCTACATGCTTGCGGGCGGCAAGATGGGGATCATCCTCAAGGCCGTGCCGTTCGAGATGATCATGATCGGCGGTGCCGCGATCGGTGCCTTCCTCATCGGCAACAGCATGCCCGAAATCAAACATACGATCAGGGACATCAAGAAGGTGTTCAAGGGCCCTCACTGGAAGCAGGACGACTACCGCGAGCTCCTCTGCCTGTTGTTCGAACTCGTCCGGCTCGGACGGCAGAACGCCGTCGCCCTCGAGGAGCACATCGAGGCACCGGCCGAGTCGAGCATATTCCAGAACTACTCCCGCATCTCCGCCGATGCAGAGGCCGTCGCCATGATCTGCGATACGTTGCGCGCGATGTCGATGAACTACGACGATCCCCATCAGGTGGAGGAGGTGCTGGCAAGTCGGCGGGAAGAGAACCTTCATCACGCACTCCACCCCAGCCATGCGCTCCAATCCATGGCAGACGCCCTCCCGGCTCTCGGAATCGTCGCAGCCGTCCTCGGCGTCATCAAGACGATGGGCTCAATCGATCAGCCGCCCGAGGTACTCGGAAAGCTGATCGGCGGCGCGCTCGTCGGAACGTTCCTCGGGGTCTTCCTGTCATATGGAATCGTCGGCCCCTTCTCCGTTCGCCTCAAGGCGATCAGTGAACAGGACGCCAACTTCTATGCTCTCATTCAGGACGTGCTCGTAGCCAACTTGCACAACCATCCGACCAACATCTGCATCGAAGTCGGGCGCCAGTCCACGCCGACACATATGAGGACGAGCTATTCCGAACTCGAGGAGGCCCTGAAGGCCCGCAAGGCGGCATGACCGTGATCCGTCCCCTTCTGAAGCTCGCGACGCTTCTGCTGCTCGGCTCGAACGGCGCGTCGGCACAAACCGCGACGGTCCAGTCCGGCGAACACGAGACGTTCAGCCGTCTGGTCTTCGCCGACACACCCGGGCGAAGCTGGAACGTCCAACAGGCAGGGGAGGATGTCCTGATCGAATTCTCGGATGGCCGCCCGGATCTCGATTTGGAAGGTATCTTCGACCTCATCCCCCGCGATCGTTTGCGCACGGTCGCCTTTGAGGATGGGAGGCTGGCCCTGTCACTTGCGTGCGCTTGTCCAGTGAAGGTGTCTCAAATCCGGTCGGGCCATGTCGTAATCGACATCTTCGATCCCTCCGACCAAATCGTTACGGATGCGGAGGTGCGTGCACCGGTCCCGCCGCCCATACCGGTCCTTCCCATTGCCCTCCCCCTCGCTCCCATATCGCCATACGTCCTGTCTGCACTTCAGAACGCCAAAGAGCGGGTACCCGAGCCAGCCGGACGTCCGGTCATCGAGATCGACCGCCTGCAGCTCACGCGCCATCCCATGGGAAGCCTCCCTCTCCTCTCCCTCGGTACCGAGAGCGAAGACGCGATCGTCCGATCGACGGCCTGCGAGATCGATGTCGTGGCCCGCGAGGTCCTCTCCGCCGATCCCGAACAGGTCCTAAAAGGCTTCCTGGAGGCGCGCGCGCCTCTGCTCGACGGGGAAGATCTGCTGGATCCCCAGGCTACGCGCGCGCTCGTAATGACCTACCTGAAATTAGGCTGGGGGGCCGAAGCCGCGATGGTCGCCACGAACCTCACCTCCGGCAGCGAGATTCCCGACATCATCGCCAGTGCCCTCGATGGTATGGGGCCTGCGCTTGCCCCCGACATCGATCCGGGGTGCGGCACCGGGGCGGCGGTCATCGCGCTACTCACCACGATCGGTCCCGAGAACTGGAACCGGGCGGACGAACCAGCAGTCATCGCCTTCCTAGCCAGCCTTTCGTCATCCAAATACAGCCACATCGAACCCCGGCTGCGCCGCAGCCTCGACCAAATCGGACGCGGATCCATGCTGACGGGCCTGGCTCCTCCAATCGCCCGGAACCTGTCCGTCCCGCCCCTGCCCATCATGGCCGCCGGTGCGGACATGGCCGCCGCGACCGCCACCACGCAACTCCTAATCACGTCGAACGAAGCCGGGGCAGCGTCCGATCCGACGCTGATCTCCAACGCACAGGCGCTGCGTCCCTCCCTGCCGCCCGGTCTGGAGCGTGACACCCTCGATGCCGCCCTGGTCGAAGCACTGGTACTGTCCGACCGCCCCGCAGATGCCGTACGAATGGTCGTAGACGAGCGGAGCAGTGCCGGAATGCTGTTTTCCTTGGCGCAAAGACATCTCGCGGCCGAGGACGCCGCAGAGATCATAGTCCGGCTCCGTCCACTGCTCGAGCCCAACGATCCGCTTCGTCTGCAGGCACGGGACCTGTTCCTCGAGATGGGCCTCGAGGAAACTGCCCGACGGTTCGCCGAGCCGCCGTCGCTGACGATGCCACGCCTGCCGGCCGTGGCTCTGATGGCGAGCGAGCCCTGGCTGGCCCGCGACTATGCCTCCCTGACCGCCGCTCCGCCGGAGGACTGGACGCCGCGCACCCGGCTGGCGGCCGAGATCGTCGCTCGCAACGCCAGCGAGATGCCGATCGGCGATCTGGCCGCCGCCGACGCCGTTCTGACGCGTGCCCGTGCGATCTCTGCACTCGTCGAAGACCTGATTGCCTTCCCGTAACCGGCCGTTAACCACCGGCGACTAGGCAGGACCCATTCCTTATCCGAGGCCGCCGATGTCCGCCGTCAAAGTCTTCTTTCAGCCGACCGTGATGATGGCCCTTGCCCTCATGGCGGTCATCCTGATGATGATCCTGCCGATGCCGGCCTGGGTGCTCGACATCGGACTCTCTGCCAGCTTCGCCATCGCCATCCTCATCTTCACCACCACGCTCTTCATCCAGCGCCCCCTGGACTTCTCCGCCTTCCCGACCATCCTTCTCGCCTCGCTGATGTTGCGGCTGTCGCTCAACGTATCCTCGACGAAGCTCATCATCGGCGAGGGACATACGGGTACCGATGCCGCGGGCTCCGTGATCGAGGGATTCGCCTCCTTCGTGATGGGCGGGAGCGTAGCCCTCGGTTTGGTGGTGTTCGGCGTCCTGTTGATCGTAAATTTCATGGTCATTACCAAAGGCGCGACCCGCATGGCCGAGGTCGGAGCCCGGTTCGCGCTCGACGGGATGCCGGGGAAGCAACTCGCTATCGACAGCGACATGTCCGCCGGTGCCATCGACCATACAGAGGCGAAGCGCCGCCGGGAAACGGAACTGGCGGAAACGACTTTCTTCGGCTCTCTCGACGGTGCCTCCAAGTTCGTGAAGGGCGACGCGATCGCGGGCCTGCTGATCACGATCCTGAACCTGGTCGTCGGACTGTCCGTCGGAATGATCGTGCACGGAATGCCGGTCGGGGAAGCCATCGAGACCTACGCGATCCTGACGGTCGGCGATGGCCTCGTCTCCCAGATCCCGGCGGTCATCATCTCCATCGCGTCGGGCCTGTTGCTGGCGCGAGGCGGTGGCACGGGCACGGTCGATTCTGAAATCATCGCACAGATCGGTCGCCACCCAGCTGCCCTCGGCACGGTGGCGTTCATCATGATGATCTTCGCGATCGTCCCGGGGCTGCCGTTCCTGCCTTTCACCATCGGCTCGCTGCTGCTCGCCGGGGCCGCCGCCTATCGATGGCGCGCGATGAACCGGCAGCAGGGAGAAGACATCTCAGACGATCTGGCACCGATGCCGGAGCGGCAGATGGGCGACGTGCTGGCGCTCGATGAGATCCGCGTGGAATTCGCCCTCGACCTCGTCGAACTCGCGCTCGATCCGTCCAACGGGCTCGAGGGGCGCATCACCGGATTGCGCAACCATATCGCCGAATCCTTCGGAATCATCCTCCCGGAGATCCGGCTCACCGATGATCAGGGGCTGCCGGCCGGGACCTATGTCATCAAGATCCAGGGGGTCGAAGCTGCGCGCGACCGGCTCGAACGCGGTCACGTCCTCATGCTGACGGGGGCGGGTGCACCCGAGACCCTTCCCGGCCGCTCGGTCAAGGAGCCTGTCTACGGCGCTCCCGCCCGCTGGGTCCCGAAGGAAGCGGCGGCGGACCTCATCGGCGAGACGCTGGTGACCCCGGGAGAAGTGCTGGCCACCCATCTGCTCGAGGTCATCAAGTCGAACTTCCCGCGCCTTCTCGGACTGAAGTCCTTGCAAGCCCTCCTCGACGCCTTCACCAAGGTTTCCTCACCGGAGAAGGCGGTGGCGAACCGCAGGATGCTCGAGGACATCGTGCCGTCGAAGGTATCCACCGAACAGCTGCTACAGGTGCTTCGTCTGCTCCTCGCCGAGCGCGTGTCCGTCCGCAACCTGCCGGTCATCCTGGAAGCCCTTTCGGAGCGCCGCGAGGCAGGTCTGACGCCGGAGGACCTCGTGGAGCATGTGCGCCGCCGACTCGCCACGCAGATCACGGCCGGCCTGAAGCGCAGCGACGGAACGCTCCCCCTCATTCAGCTCGACCCGCAGTGGGAGGCCGCGTTCGAACGGCACCAACTCGACGGCCCGACTGCTCGACAGGAAATCGCCCTGCCGCCCGAGATGTTCCACAAGCTCGCCCTTGGCCTGGCCGAGACCATCGGCAAGGCGGCGGAGGCCGGCAACCATCCCGCCATCGTCACGTCCGGCCGGCGGCGCCGATTCATACACGAGGTCATGGCCGCGCGCGGCCTGCCCAATCCGGTCATCGCCTACGAGGAGATCGGATCCAACGCCGCCCCCGCGATACTGAACTCGGTCGCCGCGTGATCGAAGGTCTACTCGACCTGCACGACGCGATGCTCCCGGTCATCACGCAGGTGCTCGGCGTGTTCCTGCGGGTCGGCGCGATGATCCTCGTGCTCCCGGGGCTCGGCGACCGCATGATACCGGCCCGCATCCGGCTGATCACGGGCTTCGCGCTATCGGTCGCCGTGGCTGCCATGGCTCCCCCGATCACGGAGCTGACCCCCACCCTTATCCTGGTGGAGACGACGATCGGCCTCGCCCTCGGGGCCGTCCTGCGGTTCATCGCCTCGGCACTGACGATGGCGGGGATGATGGCCGCCCAGCTCACATCCCTCGCGCAGCTCTTCGGCAACACCGAGCCCTCCTCCGCCATCGGCAACCTGCTCAACATCGCGGGGCTCGCCCTGCTGATGGCCGCCGGGCTGCCGCTCATGGTCATCGATATGCTGATCCGCAGCTACGACGTGCTGCCGCTCGGCCTGCCGATGCCCGGAACGGACGTGGTACGTTGGGGCGTCTCGCGGGCCGCGCAGGCGTTCGGGCTGGCCTTCGTGCTGGCCGCACCGTTCGCGCTCGCCGCGTTGATCTACAACATGGCGATGGGCGTCATCAACCGCGCCATGCCGCAGCTTATGGTGGCGCTGGTCGGCGCGCCGGCGATCACGATGGCAAGCGGGATCCTGCTGTTCCTGTCGGCCCCGTTCATCCTCTCCGTCTGGAAGACCACGATGATTGCGGCACTCGGGGATCCGGTCGCGGGCGGCCTGCCGTGAGCGGCAAAGACGACGGCGCGGAACGCAGTCACGAGGCGACGCCGCAGAAGCTGCTGGAATCCCGTCGAAAGGGAGAACTCGTCCGCTCGCAGGACGTCGCCATCTGGGCGAGCTACGTCGGCGCGCTGATGACGATCCTGCTGATCGCGCCCGACGCCGCTCGCCGGCTGACCTATCTGGGTGGGGACATGCTTCAGAACGCGGAGATGCTGGCCCGCCCCCTGCGGACGGGGGGTGCCAGCCGGTTCGGTGCCATTGTCGGGGAAAGCCTGATCATCGTGACTTTGCTTACGGCTCCCGCCGCCGCGCTGGTGCTCCTTGGCCTCATCGCGCAGCAGGCCATCGTCGTAGCTCCGTCCAAGCTCGCGCCGAAGCTTTCGCGGATTTCGATCATCGCCAACGCGGGCAACAAGTTCGGCCCGAACGGCCTTTTCGAGTTCGCCAAATCCGCCGTGAAGATGATCCTCTACGGGGGCCTGATGACCTGGTTCCTGGTTCGGCACGTCGATCGGTTCGTCATGGCAGCCGCCTCGGATCCACGGTCAATGCCCGGAATGATCCCATCGATCCTCGCCGAGTTCCTGGTGATCGTCGTGATCGTCTCGGGGAGCGTCGCGGCCATCGACTACTTCTGGCAGCGCCATACGCATCTCAAGAAGCAGATGATGACCCGGCAGGAGGTCGTCGACGAATCCAAGACCTCCGAGGGCGATCCTTACATGAAGGGCCGCCGCCGGCAGCGCGGACAGGAGATTGCGCTCAACCAGATGCTGCGGGACGTGCCCGACGCGACGGTCGTGGTCGTCAATCCGACGCATTACGCAGTGGCGCTCAAGTGGTCCCCGCTGGATCCGTCGCCCCCGGTCTGCGTCGCCAAGGGCGTCGACCACGCCGCCGCCCGCATCCGCGAGGCAGCCCTGGAGGCTGGCGTCCCGATCTACAGCGATCCTCCGACCGCACGGGCGCTGCATGCCAGCACCGACGTGGGGGACCCCATCGACCGGATCCATTTCGCCGCCGTCGCTGTCGCCGTCCGCTTCGCACGCGACCTGGCGAAGAAGAAATGACGCGAGCCGAACGCCTGACGCTGCTGCGACAGCTCGCGCGGCTGCGCTCCGACCGGGCCACCGCGCGGCTTGCCCAGGTTCAGGGGTTGATCGATACGCTGGAAGCGCAGGCGGACGCGCTGCGCCAGGCTCCGACGCATGCGCCCGCCACGGTGCAGGAGGCCGTCATGCAGGATCGATGGTCCCGGCATCGCATGCAGTCGCTCGCACAGCTGAACGTGCAGATCGCCCGGCTGCGGGGCGCGGCACAGCCCCAGCGAGAGCTCTGCGCCCGCGAGACGGCCCGCGAGAACGTGTTGGGAAAACTGGCGCGGCGGTCCTGAAGCGGCAGTGCCGCGTCAGGTCGACTGCCGTGCCATCGACACGATCAGGACACGGGCCGTCGGATCGTCGAGCCTGACCCGTACCATCGCGTCGAGCCGCTCCCGCAGCCTGAGCAGGGCGTTCGCTTCCGTGAAATCGCCATCGAACCCGCCGAGGCTGCCGTGAAGGAACAGGGCCTCCGTCATGCCGTCCCGCAGGATCGGTTCGCGCTGCACGATCACATCGCCGGACGTTACGTCTGACGCCACGCCCAACGTCAGCACGACGTGGCTCCAGACCCGGCCATCGCGCAGCACGGGCACGATGAACCCGTTGCGAAAGGTCGTGACCGTTTCCTCTGGGAGAGTGACGATCTCCTCCGGGACAGGTGCCGCGCCCTCCTCCGGCGGAGGGCGCAAGAAATGGCCGGCCGCGCCACCGCCGACGGCGACCAGAACGACGACGATCAGGGGGACGACCTTGCCCATGCTCAGAACGGCAGCAGGATGTCGGCGACCTGCTGTCCATACCGCGGTTGCTGCACGTCCGTTATCTGGCCGCGTCCTCCATAGGAGATCCGGGCCGCGGCGATCTTGTCGTAGGTGATCTCGTTCTGCCGTGAGATGTCCTCGGGGCGCACGTATCCGGTCACAAGCATCTCGCGCAGCTCGAAGTTCACCCGCACCTCCTGCCGCCCCTCGATGCGCAGCACGCCGTTGGGCTGTACGTCCACCACCGTCGCGGCGATCCGCAGCGTCAGACGTTCCTGACGCCGCACCCCGCCCGATCCGTTCGAGGAGGAGGAGGAATTCGCCGCCGCACCGTTCGCGAAGCTGCCGTTGCCCGGCAGCAGACCGTCCGCCACTTCCGGCAGGCCCAGGAACTCGGGGATCTGCATGCGCTCGGATCCGGACCGGGACCGGTTCGTCGCGTTGTCGATCTCGGCGCTTTCGTCGATCTCCACGACCACCGTCATGATGTCGCCGCGCCGTCCCGCCCGCCGGTCGCCCAGCAGCGACTTGCGGTCTCCGGTCCAGAGCGATGCAGCCCGCAGCGGATCGCGCTGTCCCAGGATGTCTACGGGCTGCGGCGCGGCCATGGCGCGATGCTCGGCGCTCTCCATGACGGAGGTCATCTCGGGAGCGCGGCCGACTTCGGACAGGCGGCCGCATCCGGCGACGACGGCACAGATCGCCACGATGGAGACGAGGGGTTTCATGTGGATTTCCTGACGCTAGTGAATGATGACCTGGCCGGTGTCCGTGGCCACGCCCATAACTGTGTTTCGCGACGTGAGGTTCATGACCCGAACCGTCTCGCCGGCGCCGGCGCGCCCGAGCGCGCGGCCTTCCAGGGTGATCGAGAGACCGCCGCGCTGGAACACCAGCGGCACGATCGCGTTGCGCTCGACCACCGTCGGCAGCCCGACGTCGCGCACGAGGATCGGGCGACCGGGATAGAGGTTCACCCGTGCCTCCATCCCGATGATGTCGCGCGGATCGTCGAACCCGTCGATGGCCGCCGCATCGTGAAACGCGAGATCGTCGGCCGACAGCATCGTGCCCGCCCGCACGGCATGGACGGTCATGACGGACTGCGCCGCGGCCGGGCCGGCGAGGAAGATGAGCAGCAGCGCCCGGATCATCGGATCTGCGTCGTCGCCGACATCATCTGGTCGGCGGCGGTGATGACCTTGGCGTTCATCTCATAGCCGCGTTGCGCCTCGATCAGATCGGTGATCTCACGCACGGCGTCGACCGAGCTTTCCTCGAGATATCCCTGCCTGAAGAAGCCCAGCCCGTCCTCGCCGGGGAAGCCCACGAGCGGCGCACCGGAGGCTCCGGTTTCGGAATAGAGATTGGAGCCGAGCGCCTCGAGCCCCTTTTCGTTGGTGAAGCCCACGAGGGTCAGCTGTCCCAACAGCTCAGGCTCCGTCCGGTCGATGAAATAGGCGTAGACCTCGCCCTCCGGGTTGATCGAGATCGAGCGCGTGTCGGCCGGGATCGTGATGTCCGGAATGACGGGATGCCCGTCGGACGTCACCAGCAACCCGTCGCCCGTGCGTTTCAAGGCCCCGTCGCGGGTGTAGGCCGGGTTGCCCGACGGCAGCGTGACCTCCAGGTAGCCGCGCCCCTCGATCGCCACGTCCAGATCGCCGCCGGTCTGGCCCAGGGCTCCCTGCGCCACCTCCATCGACACGGAGGTCGGCCGGACGCCGAGGCCCAGCTGAACGCCGGCGGGGACGATCGCCCCGGTCGCGGAGTTGATCGAGCCGGCTCGGGTCACCTGCTGGTAGTGCAGGTCCGCGAACTCCGCCCGGCGGGCGTTGTAGCCCGTGGTGTTCATGTTCGCGAGGTTGTTGGAGATCACCTCGACCCTCGTCTGCTGGGCGGCCATTCCGGTCGCCGCGATGCTCAGTGCGCGCATGTCGTGCTCCTCATTGATCCATCAGGCGCAGCATCGACTGCATCCGTTCGTGTTCGCGGTCCATGAAGCCCTGGCCCATCTGGTAGGCGTTCTGCACGGCGACCATCCGCGCGATCTGCAGCACCGGGTCGACGTTCGACGCCTCCAGGAAACCCTGCATCAGGCGGGGGTTCTCCACCGGAGCGACGTCTTCTGCGGCGAACATCGTGCCCGCGCGCCGCAACATGTCTCCGGCATCGGCCGGGGCGACGATGCCGACGCGGGCGATCGGTTGCCCATCGGCCGATACGGTCCCGTCTCCGGCGATGTGAATGCTCCCGGCCCCGGGCGGCACGAACAACGGCGCACCCCCATCGTCGAGCAGCGGATGGCCCTCGGCCGTCTGAACCCCACCGTCCGGCCCGGTCAGGAAAGCCCCCGCCCGGGTCAGATGCGGGGTGCCGGCGACATCGACCTGGAAATATCCCTCGCCTTCGATGGCGAGGTCGAACGTCCCGCCGGTCTGCTCCAGCCCGCCTTGCGAGAACTGCGTCTGGCGCCCGTTGGCGTAGGCGAAGGAGACCGACGGCGCGTCGCCATCGCCCTTGACGACGTACTCCGAAAAGATGAGCCCCTCGGCCCGGTAGCCGGTCGTGTTCGCGTTCGCGATGTTCTGCGCGATCACGTCCATCTCGCGCAGCAGGCCCGCCTGCCGTCCGAGCGTGGGATAGATGCCGTCGGCCATGCTCAGTACCCCTGTATGATCGGAACGATCGTGTCGGTGAAGTAGCGGCCCAGGGTCAGCGTCATGAAGCCCATCGAGAGCCAGAACACGACGAGCATCGCGGCCATCTTCGGCACGAAGGTCAGGGTCATCTCCTGGATGGAGGTGAGGGCCTGCATCAGTCCGATCGCGAGACCGACGGCCAGCGCCACGGCGAGGATCGGCGCAGACATCATCACGGCGATCCAGAGTCCCTGGCGCAAGGTGTCGTAGAACAGCAGATCCTCCATGGATCAGACCGGCATCCGCAGGATTTCCTGATACGCCTCGACGACCCGGTCACGGACCGAAACGATCGTGTCCACGGCCAGCTTGCTCTCGGCCAGCGCGGTGACCAGCGCGTGCGGATCGGCCCCGGACGTGACGGCGGCGGTCGACTGCATCTCCCCCTGCCGCAGCATTTCGGTGAAGCCGGCCATTGCCTCCGTGGCGGCGTTCGGCTTGGAAACGGGCGGGCTACCGAGGCCGGCGAGTATCGGGTTCAGGTCCATTGTGGATTCCTTGTTGGTTTCGTTGAAGATCAGCGTTTCAGGATGTCCATCAACTGCGACGACATCCGCCGTACCTGCTCGAACATCTTCAGGTTCGCCTCGTAGCTGCGTTGCGCCTCGCGTGCGTCTGCCAGCTCGATCACGAGCTCCACGTTGGAGCCGTCGTGATATCCCTGCTCGTCGGCCATCGGATGGTCCGGGTCATGGATGCTCGGCAGTTCCGCGCGTGACAGGCGCACATCGCCCGCCTGTATCGCCCCGGTCCGCACACCGTCCTCGACGGCGGCGCGAAACTCGATGGTCTTGCGCCGGTATCCCGGCGTGTCGACGTTGGCGATGTTCTCGGCAATGTGGCGCAGACGTTGGCCTTGCCCCTTCATCCCAGACGAAAGGACGTCGAGCGCGCTGGAAAATTCGGTCATGCCTACCTCCGTCCCAGCGCGGAGCGCAGGATGTCGAGATTGTTGCGGTACACGGTGATCGCCCGGTTGTGCGCCCGTGAGGCTTCGATCCCGCGAAGGATCTGATCCTCCAGATCCACGCTGTTGCCGTTCGGATCGGCCATCGCGTCGCGGATCGTCTCGATCCGTCCGCTGCCCTCCGCGCCGGCGAAATGCCCTGCATGGCTACGTCGCAGGGCGAAACCGTCATCGGGGGTGAAGGGCGTCATGTCCCGGGCGCGGAATCCCGGCGTGTCGGCGTTCGCTACGTTCCCGGCGATGACGCCCTGCCGGTTGGCGGCATGGGCGGCAGCCCCGGCGGCAAGGCGCAATATGGTCGGCATCTCGGTCACGGGGGATTCTCCTTGGTCCGTGCAACGAAGCCTTAAGGGTGATTCCTTTAGAAATGGTTGCAGGCCGATGAGGAGACGCCCGATGACGACCGACACCACCGATCCGTTCGCCACCCTGCGCGCCCGCGTCGCCGGGTTGCAGCGCAGCCATCCGTTGGGGCGCATCGCCGAGCTCAGGCCCGCGGGCTTCCGCGTCACCGGCTTGTCCGAACATGCCTTTCTCGGGGACGAGCTGATCTACGAGGATACCGCCGGAACCCCCCAGCGGGCGGAGGTCTCCCACCTCGCCGAAGGCAGCCTCTGGGCCACGCCGTTCGCGGAGGCCGCGGGACTGCGCATGGGGCTTGCGGTGCGGCCCGCCGGCTCTCCGCGGGTCGAACCGCATCCCGGGTGGATCGGGCGAATCGTCGATCCGTTCGGACAGCCGATGGATGATCGCCCCCTTGCCGGCGGGGCCGCGATGCCGCTGCGCCGCCCGCCCCCCGCCGCCGCGCGACGTCGCGGCATGGGTGCTCGCCTGCGCACCGGCTTTGCCGTCCTCGACACGATGCTGCCGCTCGTGCGCGGGCAGCGGATCGGTCTCTTCGCCGGCTCGGGCGTCGGGAAATCCACGCTCCTCGGCAGTCTTGCGCGGGAGATGGAGGCGGACGTCTGCGTGCTCGCTCTCGTCGGGGAGCGGGGGCGGGAGGTCTCGGACTTCGTGCGCCGCGTGCTCGGGCCCGAAGGCATGACCCGCACGGTCGTCGTCGCCGCCACCTCCGACCAGCCCGCGAACACCCGCCGCCGATGTGCCTTCACAGCGCTGACGGTGGCGGAGCACTTTCGCGATCAGGGGAAGCATGTCCTGTTCCTCTGCGACAGCGTCACCCGCCTTGCGGAAGCGCATCGGGAGGTGAGCACGGCCGCCGGGGAGGACGCCGCGCTGCGCGGGCACCCGCCCAGCCTCGTGCCCCTCCTTGCCTCCCTGTGCGAACGCACCGGCCCCGGCGAGGGCACACAGGGCGACATCACGGCCGTCTTCTCCGTTCTCGTGGCCGGGTCGGACATGGAGGAGCCGGTGGCCGACATCGTGCGGGGGCAACTCGACGGCCATGTCGTACTGTCACGCGAAGTCGCGGAAGCGGGTCGGTTCCCGGCCGTTGACATCCTGCGCTCCGTTTCGCGCAGCCTCCCCGAGGCGGCGAGCCGGGCGGAGAACGCCCTCATCGGCGAGACGCGGAAGACGCTCGAAGCCTACGACCGAAACGAGTTGATGATCACGTCGGGTCTCTACGAGCGCGGCTCGAACCCAGAGATCGACCGGGGCGTCTCCCTGGTCCCGCGCCTGCAGGAGATCTTCACGGCGCAGGGTCTGCCGCGTGCGACGGACGGCTTCCGACTGCTGGCGGGCATCTTGGGACGCAGCTATTCGGGACCCGAGATGCCGCCTTCAGAAGCCCCGCAGCAGAACGAGAGCCGGTGAGGTGACGATCGACGCGCTCCCGGACTGATCGAGGGCCGTGTACCTGTCGAGCAGGCGATCCAACGTCTTGCCCTGTCCGAGTTCTGCCAGATCGTTCGTACCGAACAGCGCCTCGGAACGCTCCAGGAAAATCTCCAGCTGACGGTCGATCGGCAGCGTTCCGATGGCGATCGGAAGACCCAGGGCGGTCTCCATGACCTTCCGAACCGGGGGCGTGCCCATGAGGGTGAACCACTTCGTCCGGTTGGATTGGTCCGCGCTCGCCAGGGCCGGCAGTTCGCGCTGCGCCGTCAATGCCAAGCGCATCGTCTCGTTCGTCTGTCCCATGTCGACCGCAAAGCGCTGCTCGGTGTAACGCGCGGCGATGCGGGCCGGAAAATCCGAAAGCACGGTGTTGGGAGTTGCGAAATCCCCGAATCCGAACGCGCGTGACATGTCCCTGTAGCGCTTGTCCGACAGCCGGTTCGCCAAAGCGTCGGGTTCGATCGTTCCCTCGTCCAGAACCCGCTTTATCAGGAACTTCGCACCGATATCCTCGCCGAGCCCGAAGGCACCGAGCGCGACGGAGAGCAACCGGAAGTTACCGACGAGTTCCTCGGCGGTCCTGATCGA
The DNA here is from genome assembly GCA_963757495.1 of uncultured Alphaproteobacteria bacterium. GTDB lineage: Bacteria > Pseudomonadota > Alphaproteobacteria > Rhodobacterales > Rhodobacteraceae > Jannaschia. Next base: position 49,789 of record CAVWRZ010000013.1, on the reverse strand, counting down.
CCCGATGTTCTCCCGGAAGTAGTCGAGATCCCGCTGGAGAACCGGGCTCTGCGCATGGGCTGCCTTTTGCATCGTTACCGTGCTTTGCAGAAAGCGCCATCCCGCGAGCCCGCCAGTCGGAACATAGGGTTGGAAACTCATCCTCCCGCTGCCGAAAGCAGTTCGGCCTCCCTGCGCCGCAGCCGGCCGAGGGCCCGGAGCGCGCGGTAGAACTGCATGTCCCGAAGGTGGTCGACGATCTGATCGATGCAATCACGGTCGTCCTCGTCCACGAATGCCAGGCGCAGGGTGGCGAGCCCGGAAAGCGCGTCGGGCAGCATCTCCCGTGGGGGGAGCTCGCCGATCAGCATCATCTGTACCACGTGGGTCAACCGGCCCACCGGGGTGGTCGCGGCAGCGGGATCGACCGCATCACGCAGACGCAGCAACTGCGTGTCGGGGGTGAGCAGCCGAAGCCGAGCCCCACGTCCCACGTTCTCTATGACGGCACCGTTGACCACGATCCTGTCCCCGGCCGGGAACTTGAGCATGAGGCCGGCCATTCAGGCCGCTCCCGCCGACAGGCCGGAGGCGATGCGCCGATTGATCTCGAAGAGCACGGACGGGTCCGCCGATCCGCCGAGAACGCCGCTCGTCGTGCGGTCGACGAAGCCCGCGAGGGAGATCAGCGAGGCCCGCAGCGCGTCCGGCATCTGGTTGTCGTCGTCGGCGCAGGCGATTGCGGCGGCCTGCCACAGACGGCGATTGTCGTGGAGCGCGGAGACGCGGACGGTGGCGGAGCTCGTCTCGTCGGCGAAGGCCTGTTCGAGCTTGCGGGTCACGCGGGCGAAGACCTGCGCTTCGGCGCGACCGGGGGAAATCATGGAGGGATCGAGCGTGGAGTAGGCCGCGAAGGCCTGCTGGGAATAGCCCATCTGAATTGGTTCTCACTTTTAGCGAGCTTCGCGCTCGAGGCGAAGATCCGGCGCTTCGCGCCTGTGCCCGGGAAAAGGCCCACCCCGGAATGTCCGGGGCGGGCCGATCGACTTAGCGGAACAGCGACAGGATCGACTGCGGTGCCTGGTTGGCGATCGACAGCGATTGTGTTGCGAGCTGCTGCTGCACCTGCAGGGCCTGCAACCGGGCAGAGGCCTCCTCCATGTTGGCATCCACCAGCGAACCGATGCCCGACTTGAAGGCATCCGTGAGCTTGCTCAGGAAGTCGGCCTGGCTGTCGATCCGCTTCTGGTCGGAACCGAACGAGGCGGCGGCCGAGATGGACGTGTCGATCATCTTCTCGATTGAGGCGATCGCAGACGCGGCTCCGGCTTCGGTGCTCACATCAAGGCCGGTCAGATCCGCCAGACCCCCGTTTCCACGGGTCGAGGAGTACTCCACCCCGATATTACCCTGGTTGGTCAGGTTCGCGACGGTGAGAGTACCGGCCCCGAGCGTGATCGAGAAGTTGTTGCTGTCTAAACCACCATCTTCGAGCGCCCTCTTAAGCCCGGCATTCATCGCATCGGCGGTGTCTCCTTCCCGGATCGTGTAGCTGCCTTCGGTATTTCCGATCGTCAGTGTAACGACATCACCGGCGAGAAATCCCGTTGCCAAAGTGGGATCCACACCTGCCGTATCCTTGCCGAGGGCGACGGCACCCGCCGCGGCACCGCCGGCCTGAAGGAACTGGTCACCGAAGTCCAACTCAATCTCGTCAAAATCATTTGCCGCGCCGTTGGCGGCTGCAAGAGCGTAGGTCGTGTTTGGGACACCCGGATCGCCCGGCGTTCCCACAGGAGCCTGAGCCGTGACCGGATCCGTTGTAGGAGCAATATCCAGCCCTTCTGCGTCCGAAAGATTCTGCGCGGCGATGTCGATCGTGGACGTCGAGACGGAGCCGTCGGCGGCACGGTTGAGCGAGCCGATGACGCTGCTGCCGTCAATCTTGCCGTCGACGAGGTTCAGCCCGTTGAACTGTGCGGCACCGACGGTGGACCTTATCGACTCGACGAAAGCTTGGACTTCGTCGTTCAGCTTGCCACGGTCGACGTTGCTGCCCTGAGCGGCGACGATCTTGTCCTTCATTTGAATCAGGTCTTCCGTGACCTTCTCCGCCGCGGCGCGGGCCACGGACACGGTGGACTGGCCCAGGTTCAGTGAGTCGCTCACCGCCTTGAAGCCCTGGACGTCGCTCTCCATGACCTTGGAGATCGCCCAGATGGCCGAGTTGTCCTTGGCGTTGGCGATCGACTTGCCGGTCGAGATCTCGGTCTGGGTCTGGCCCAGGTTCTTGTTGATGGATTGCAGCGTCTGCAGCGCGACCATCGCGCCGTTGTTGGTCAGAATGCTGGACATGTGTGTTCCTCACGTGAATGTGCCTGCTTCGCAGGCTCAAGACATCCGCGGATGCGGACAGATCGACATTCTGTCTTCGGGGGCCGGTGGTGCCGGTCATCCCGCGATCGCCGTTCTCGGCCTGCATGTCCTAGACCTTCGGGCCTTAAGCGCACCTTAACGGATCGCGGCCGCAGCAAGGCCATTTCCAGTGCATTCGAGGCAAATCACACCCCATCCAGCGGCAGCGTCCCGCCCTCCACCACCGCCTCCATCACCGCATAGGTCCGCGTCTCCCGCACCCCCGGCAGCACCACCAGCGTCTCCGACAGGAAGGCGCGGTACGCCGCCATGTCCCGGTGCCGGGTCTTGAGCAGGTAATCGAACCCGCCGGCGACCATGTGGCATTCCTCCACCCCGGCCATGCCCCGGATCACCTGCGCGAAGGCGTCGAACACCTCGGGCGACGTCCGGTCGAGCCGCACCTCCACGAAGGCCGTCAGCCCCCGGCCCAGCGCGGCAGGATCCAGCACGGCGCGGAACCCCGTGATGACCCCGTCGCGCTGCAACCGCCGCATCCGTTCGGCCGTCGCGTTGGGCGACAGGCCGACCTTCTCCGCCAGCGCCGTCACCGCGATTCGCCCGTCGCGTTGAAGGATGGAGAGGATCGTGCGGTCGTGCCGGTCGATCGACATGGGATTTCTCCTTCGTTTGCCCTGCTGGCGCGATTTCCTGCGCCGGTGCCCCGGGTGATGCTATGGATTTGGTGAGAACCCCATCCCGAAACCGCCTATCCGAAGTCATCACACGCCCCCGGAGGTCCCGATGCCGTTCACCGCTCCCTACGCGCCCGCCGACGAGACGCTGATCGCCGGCCTCATGCCCCATGCCGCGGTATCCGACCATGCCCGCGCCCGCGCCTCCGGGCTCATCCGGACGATCCGCGGCGCGCAGACGCGCATCGGTGGACTCGAGGACTTCCTGCGCGACTACGACCTCTCCACCCGCGAAGGCCTCGCCCTGATGTCGATGGCCGAAGCACTCCTCCGCGTCCCCGATCAAAAGACGCAGGACACGCTCATCGCCGACAAGATCGGGTCCGGCGACTGGGACGGGCACGAGCCGTCGGACGCCTGGCTCGTCTCCGCCGCCACCTGGGGCCTCGGCCTGTCGAACCGCCTGCTGCGCCCCGGCGACACCGTGCCGGGCGTGCTGGGCGACCTGACCCGGCGCATCGGGACCCCGGCCGTGCGCACCGGCGTGCGGCAGGCGATGCGCTTCATGGGCCATCAGTTCGTGCTCGGACGAGACCATCCAGGCCGCGCTCAAGCGCGCGCGCGAGCAGGAGGCGAAGGGCCGGCTCTACAGCTACGACATGCTGGGCGAGGGCGCGCGGACCTGGGACGACGCGCACCGATACGCGAAATCCTATGCGGACGCCATCGCCGCCATCGGGCGCGCCGCCGGCAACCGCCCCCTGCCGCACCGCCCCGGCATCTCGGTCAAGCTCTCCGCCCTGCACCCGCGCTACGAGCCGCGCAACCGCGAGGCCGTCCTGCGCGAGCTGGTCCCGGTGCTCGTCGACCTCGCCCGTCAGGCCAAGGCATACGACCTCAACTTCACCGTCGACGCCGAGGAGCAGGACCGGCTGGAGCTCTCCCTCGCCGTGATCGAGACCGCCTTCGCCGACGATGGCTTGCGCGACTGGAACGGATTCGGCCTCGCCATCCAGGGCTACGCCAAGCGTTCGCTCGCGGTGATCGACTGGGCCGGGGAACTCGCCCGCACCCACGGGCAGACGCTGATGGTCCGCCTCGTGAAGGGCGCCTACTGGGACACGGAGGTCAAGCACGCGCAGGTGGAGGGCCATGCCGACTACCCGGTCTTCACCCGCAAGGAGGTGACGGATCTCAACTTCCTCGCCTGCGCCAAGCGGATGCTGGCCCTGCGCCCGCATCTCTACGCGCAGTTCGCCACCCACAACGCGCTGTCGATCGCGCAGATCCTCGAGACGGCCGACCGCACCGGGGAGGCCGCCAAAGGCTACGAGTTCCAGCGCCTGCACGGCATGGGCGAATCGCTCTACGACGCGGTCACGCGGGAGTACGACGCCACCTGCCGCATCTACGCGCCCGTGGGCGGCCACCGCGACCTGCTGGCCTATCTCGTGCGCCGCCTGCTGGAGAACGGCGCCTCCACCAGCTTCGTCGCCAAGGCCGGCGACAAGGACGTCCCCGTCGACGAGGTGCTCCATTTCCCCGACGATCTGGAGGCGACGCCGCGCCACCCGCGCATCCCGATGCCGAACGCCCTCTTCGGGGGTCGGCTGAACTCCGGCGGCATGGAATGGGGCAAGGAGGACGACCTGAACCGCCTTGCCGACGCCATGCGTGCCGCGCCGCAAGCGCCCGAGGTCGCACCCCTCACCGCCGCGGACGTCGACGCCGCCATGGCCCGCGCCGCCAAGGCAGCACCCGCCTGGCGCGACCTGCCCGCCGCCACCCGCTCCGCCGCCCTGCGCCGCGCCGCCGACCTGCTGGAGGAGGAGCGCCCCGCGCTGATGGCGACCCTCGCCCGCGAGGCCGGCAAGACGGTGGACGACGGCATCGCCGAGATCCGGGAGGCGGTCGACTTCCTGCGCTTCTACGCCGACGAGGCGGAAATCCTCTGCACCCCCCGCGACCTGCCCGGCCCGACCGGCGAGTCCAACCGCTGGCACGCCCGCGGGCGCGGCGTCTTCGTGACCGTCGCACCGTGGAACTTCCCGCTCGCCATCTTCCTCGGGCCAGACCGCCGCAGCCCTCTCGGTCGGCAACGCCGTCGTCGCCAAGCCCGCGCCGCAGACCCCGCGCATCGCCGCCCAGGCGCTCGCGCTGATGCACCGCGCCGGCGTCCCGAAGGATGCGCTCATCCTCGCCCCCGGCGGCGTCGAGGTCGGACAGGCGCTGATGGCGCATCCCGCCCTCGCCGGCGTCTCCTTCACCGGCTCGACGGCGACCGCCAAGGCGATCAACCGCGACCTCGCCGGTCGCGACGGCCCCATCGTGCCTCTCATCGCCGAGACCGGCGGCGTGAACGCGATGATCGTGGACGCGACCGCCCTGCCCGAACAGGTGGCGCGCGACGTGGTCGCCTCCGCCTTCCGCTCCGCCGGCCAGCGCTGCTCCGCCTGCCGCATCCTCTACGTGCAGGACGACGTGGCGGACCGGATGCTGGAGATGATCCAGGGTGCCGCCGCGACCCTCGTGATGGGCGACGGCATGGATCCGGCGACGGACGTCGGGCCCGATCATCGACCAGCCCGCCCTCGACAGGCTCCGGACCTATGTCGCCGACCACGAACCCCTCTGGCAGGGCAAGGCACCCGACGGTCTCTTCTTCCCCCCCACCATCATCGAACTCGGCCCCGACGAGACGCTGGAGGAAGAGGTCTTCGGCCCCATCCTTCACGTCAAACGCTGGAAGGCCGGCCAGATCGACAAGGTGCTCGACGAAATCCACGCCACCGGCTTCGGCCTGACCTTCGGGCTCCATTCCCGCATCGACGCCACCATCGCCCATGTCACGGCGCGCGCCCCGGCCGGCAACATCTACGTCAACCGCAATCAGATCGGCGCCATCGTCGGCTCGCAACCCTTCGGCGGCCATGGCAAGTCGGGGACAGGGCCCAAGGCCGGCGGCCCGCTCTACCTCACCCGCTTCGTGGAGGAGGTCGTCGTCTCCACCGACACCACGGCCGCCGGCGGAAACGCCACCCTGATCGCGATGGAAGCCCGCTAGGAAGGTATGCTCGGGGTCGTACCGACGTATGACCCGGAGCCATACGTCGGTCCGCACGCCTCAGGCCACGCTTTCGAGCGCGACCTCCCCGGCATGGTGACAGGCCACCCGCCCGCCCCGGAACGGCTCCAGCTTCGGCCGCTCCGCCGAACAGATCTCCGTCGCCAGCGGACAGCGCGGGTGGAAGGCACAGCCCGTCGGCGGATCGATCGGGTCGGGAATCTCCCCCTCCGGCGGCTCCACCTCGCGCCCGAACCCGTCGAGCCGCGGGGCCGCGTCGATCAGCATCGCCGTGTAGGGATGCGCCGGCCGGGTGAACAGATCGTCCGGCGCCGCCTCCTCCACCAGCCGTCCGAGATAGAGCACGCCGATGGTGTCCGCCATGTGCCGCACCACGGTGAGGTCGTGGCTGATGAACAGATACGTCAACCCGTGCTGCTCCTTGAGATCGCTCATCAGGTTGAGCACCTGGGCCTGGACACTCACATCCAAGGCGGACGTCGGCTCGTCGCATACGATCAGCTTCGGCTCGCTCGCCAGCGCCCGCGCCACGCAGATCCGCTGTCGCTGCCCGCCCGAGAACTGATGCGGATATTTGCCCGCATCGTCCACCGACAGCCCCACCTGATCCAGCAGGCGATCCGCCAGACCGGCGGTCTCCCCGCCCCGCGCGGCCACCGGCTCGGTGATGATGTCGCGCACCCGCCAGCGCGGGTTGAGCGAGGCGAAGGGGTCCTGGAAGATCATCTGGATGTCGGTGCGGATCCGGTCGATCACGCCGGGATCGCGCTCCGTCACCAGGTCCACCCCGTCGATCTCCACGTTCCCCTCCGTGGGCCGCAGCAGCCCCACCACCATCTTGCCGATGGTCGACTTGCCCGACCCGCTCTCGCCCACCAGCGCGTAGGTCGTCCGCTCCGGGATCTCGAAGCTCACGTCGGACACGGCCGTGAGCATCCGCTTCGGCAACCGCTCGATCACCCGGTTCAGCCAGGGCTTCGACACGTCGAACACCCGCGTCAGATGCTTCACCGACACGATGTTCACGCCACCGCCTCCTGCGCATCCAGCGGGAACCAGCACGCCGCCCGCGCGTCCGCCACCCCGACCTTCGGCCCCGGCTCGACCCGGCACCTGTCCTGCACGAACGGACAGCGCGGGTTGAATGCGCAGCCCTCCGGCAACCGCCCCAGCCGCGGCATGTTCCCGGGAATCTGCCGCAGCCGCGCCTCCCCCGAACTCGCCGCCGGCGTCGAGGCCATCAGCCCGTCGGTATAGGGATGACGCGGCGCGCCCACGATCTGGCTCACCGGCCCGATCTCCGCCAGCCGGCCCGCGTACATCACCGCCACCCTGTCGGCCGTCTCCGCGATCACGCCCATGTCGTGCGTCACCAGCATCGCGGCCATCCCCCGCTCCCGGCAGAGCCGCTTGAGGAGCGCGATGATCTGCGCCTGCACCGAGACGTCCAGCGCCGTCGTCGGCTCGTCCGCGATCAGCAGCGTCGGCTCGGCGCAGAGCGCCAGCGCGATCACCACCCGCTGCCGCATCCCGCCGGAGAACTCGTGCGGATAGGCCCCCATCCGGTTCTTCGCCGAGGGGATGCCCACCTCGTCCAGCCCCCGGATCGCCCGCGCATCGGCCTCCGCCTTGGTCACGTCCAGATGCCGCAGGATCGTCTCGGACAGCTGATCCCCGATGGTCAGCAGCGGGTTCAGCGAGGTCAGCGGGTCCTGGAACACCATCCCGATCCGCTTGCCCCGCACCCGCCGCATCTCCGCCGGCGAGACGTCGTCGATCCGCTCCCCCTCCATCAGCACCTGCCCGCCCGAGATATGCGCCGGCGGGTCCAGCAACCCGATCACCGCGTTCCCCGTCATCGACTTCCCCGCCCCGGATTCCCCCACCACGCCGAGGATCTCCCCCCGCGCGATGCTCCAGGACACGTCGTCCACGGGCCGCAGGATGCCGTGCCGTGTCGGGATGTCGACGGTGAGATTGCGCAGTTCGAGGACGGAAGTCTCCATCACCTGAGCCTCGGGTTCAGCGCGTCGCGCAGCCAATCCCCCAGCAGGTTCACCGAGAGCGCCAGCGCCAGCAGGGTGCAGGCCGGGAAGAACAGGATCCACCACTCGCCCGAGAACAGGAAGTCCTGCCCGATGCGGATGAGCGTCCCGAGGCTCGGTTGCGTCGGCGGCGCACCCACGCCGAGGAAGCTCAACGTCGCCTCCGCGATGATCGCCAGCGCCAGCGAGATCGTCGCGATCACCAGCACCGGGGAGAGCACGTTGGGCAGGATGTGGCGCAGCATGATGGCCCCCGGCCTGCGCCCGATGAGCCGCGCGGCCTGCACGTATTCCTTGTTCTTCTCCACCAGCGTGGCCCCGCGCACGACGCGGGCGAACTGGACCCAGTCCGACAGGCCGATCGCCACGATCAGCACCCAGATCGCCATCTGATCGCGGTACTCGATCGGGATCACGCCGCGCGCCACCCCGAAGATCAGCAGCGCCACGAGGATCGACGGGAAGGTCAGCTGCACGTCCGCCACCCGCATGATGATCGTCTCGGTCCAGCCGCCGAGATAGCCCGCCAGCAACCCGAGCGTCACGCCGAGCACCAGCGCGAAACTCACCGCCATCGCGCCCACGAAGAGCGAGATCCGCAGCCCGTAGAGGATGGTCGAGAAGACGTCCCGACCTTGGTCGTCGGTGCCCAGCACGAAGCTCTCCCCGGTGAACTGGTTGGGCACGCCCGGAGCGGAGAAGCCGTTCATCAGGTTGAGCGAGGACGGGTCGAACGGGTTCGTCGTCGCAACCCACGGCGCGAAGACCGCCGCCAGCACCATCAGCAGCGTCACCACCGCCGCGCCCACCGCTACCGGCGACTGCCGGAACGAGTACGAGATGTCCGCGTCCCAGATCGCGCGCCAGCGCGCCGGCGCGACGACCTCCGCCTCCTCAAGCCGGCCGGTGGGCTTCGGCCCCTGCCGCGCCGCGTCCGTCAGATCGCTCATGCGTGCCTCCCGTCGATGCGCAGCCGGGGGTCGACCCAGACGTAGAGGATATCCACCAGCAGATTGATCATCACGAACATCACCGAGATCAGCATCAGATACGCCGCCATCACCGGGATATCGACGAACTGCACCGCGTTGATGAACAGGAGGCCCACGCCCGGCCACTGGAACACCGTCTCCGTGATGATGGCGAAGGCGATGATCGCGCCCAGTTGCAGCCCCGTGACCGTGATCACCGGTACCATCGTGTTCTTGAGCGCGTGGCGGAAGTTGACGGACTTCGCCGCGAGCCCCCGGGCGCGCGCGAAGCGGATGTAGTCCTGCCGCAGCACCTCCAGCATCTCGGATCGCACCAGCCGCATGATCAGCGTCATCTGGAACAGCCCGAGCGTGATCGACGGCAGGATCAGCGACTTGAGGCCCGACGCCGTCAGGAACCCGGTGCTCCACCACCCCAAGTCCACCACATCCCCGCGTCCGAAGGTCGGCAGCCATCGCAACTGCACCCCGAACACGTAGATCAGCAGGATCCCGATCAGGAACGTCGGCAACGATACCCCGATCAGCGAGGCCGACATGATGAGGTTCGCCCCCCAGCCGTCCCGTCGGATCGCGGTGAAGACGCCCAGCCCGATCCCCACGGTCAGCGCCAGCACCCCCGACACCAGCGCCAGCTCCAGCGTCGCCGGAGCCCGCTCCGCGATGATCTCCGCCACGGGGCGCGACTGCCGGTAGCTGATCCCGAAGTCGCCGGTGACGGCGCGTCCGAGGAACTTGGCGTATTGCACCGGGAACGGATCGTTCAGCCCCAAGGCCTCGCGCAGCCGCTCCACGTCCGCCACCGTGCGCTCCTGCCCCAGAAGCTGCTCGATCGGGTCGCCGACGAAGCGGAACATCGAGAACGCGACGAGCCCCACGGCGAGCAGGACGATCACGGACTGGAAGATGCGGCGTATGATGTAGGCGAGCATCCCTCGGGTGTCGGACCTGCGCGGGGCCGGGTCAAGCGCCGATGCGCGGGCGGGATTGTCGGGAATACCGGCTTGCGGTGTGTCGGGCCCACTCAAGACGGAGTCTTGCCCATGCCCACCCGCAAGACCAGCCTGACGCTCGACACCGCCCTGCTCGACGAGGCCCGATCCTATGGCATCGACGTCTCCGCCGCCGCGCAGTCGGGCGTGGCCGGGGTGGTGAAGGCGGAACGCGCACGGCGACTCAGGGAGGAACTGCAACCCGAGATCGCCGCCCACGACGACTACGTCGAGCGCAACGGCCTCCCGCTGGCACGGGTCCGCGACGTCTGGCCCGAGGGATAGGCGATGGCGCAATGGGACGTCCACCGGTCGGAAGGCGGCCTCTTCCTGAACGTCCAGTCCGACCTGCTGGAGGGCACGACCACGCGGATCGTCGTTCCCCTGCTCCCGTCCCAGGCCCCATCGACCGCGCAGGGCCGGCTCACCCCGATGGTCGTCGCCGGCGATCCGAGGCTGCACGCCCATGTCCTGAGCCTTGCCGCCATCCCGATCTCGCGCCTCGGCCCCCGGATCGCCTCCGCCGAACACGCGCGCGACGATGTCACGCGCGCGCTCGACCTCGTCCTGTCGGGCACCTGACCGTTACTCCGGCATCTCGATCCAGCGCAGGATGATGAAGTTGTCGGGCCGCTGCACGACCTCCATCCCCGACTTGACGCCCCAGAGCAGCGGCTGGATGTAGAGCGGAACGTAGGCCACCTCCTCGGAGGTGATCGCCACCACCTCGTCGATCATCGCCTGCCGCGCCGCCTCGTCGATCTCCGACTGGATCATCGGCAGCAGCTCGTCCACCCGCGCGTTGGAATAGCCACCGAAGTTCCACGACCCCAGCTTGGCCTCCTCGTCCGGCGTCGCCAGCAGGAAGCGGATCGGGTGCTCCGCGTCGAAGGTGCCGGGCGACCAGCCGAGCAGGAACATGTCGTGGTCTTCCGCCCGCAGCACCGGCCAGTAGTTGGCGACCGGCATCACCTCGAACCGCGGCTCCAGCCCGACCTGCGCCAGCATCGTGTTCACGGCCGTGCAGACCGCCTCGTCGTTCAGGTACCGGTCGTTCGGGCATTTGAACGAGAAGGCGAACCCGTCCGGATACCCCGCCTCCGCAAGCAGAGCGCGGGCACCATCCGGATCGTAGGGCGTCAGCTCTGCCGCCTCCGAATAGCCGCGCATCCCCGGTCCGATCAGCTGCGTCGCGGGCTCCGCCGCGCCCCGCATCACCGTCTGCAGGATCGCCGGCACGTTGATCGCCTGTGCGACGGCCCGGCGCACGCGAACGTCCGCGAAGGGGTTGCCCACCGTCTCCGCCCCGCCGCCGACGAGCGCGTCGGCATCGTTCGGAAAGCCCAGCATGATGACCCGCGCCTCGATCCCCGAGATCGTGTCCACGCCCGCCGCGTCGGCCACCCGCCGCGCGTCCTGCAGCGGCACCGGCTCGATCAGGTCCAGCTCGCCCGACAGGAGTGCTGCCACCGCCGTCGCCGCGTTCTGCACCGGCGTGTATGTGGCCGTCGTCACGTTCCCCCTGTCCTCGCCCCACCACCCCTCGTAGGCCTCGAGCACCGTCTTGAGCCCCGGCTGGCGCTCCGTGATCCGGTACGGCCCGGTCCCGTTGGTGTTCAGAGTGGCGTAGTTGCCCTGCTCGATGCTGGGGCGCAGCGCGTCGTTCGCCTCCGCCCAGCCCGCATCCATCATCATCCAGTTGGCGATCCCGTCCACGAAGATCGGGTTCGGGCCCTCGGTGCGGATCTCCACGGTGAAATCGTCCACCGCCACGACCTCGGTGACGCCGGCGAACCAGCTCGCCGTGTCCGATTCGTCCGATGACGCGCGCTCGTAGCTGAAGACCACGTCGGAGGCATCGAACGCCTCGCCGCCGTGGAACGTCACGCCCTCGCGCAGGGTGAAGCGCCAGCCGTCGCCGTCTTCCAGCGGCTCCCACGCGGTCGCCAGCCCCGGTTCGATCTCCATGTCGCGCCCGCGCCGCACGAGCCCCTCGTAGACGTTGCTCAGCAGGCTGTAGACCGGGGCCGAGTTGCCCGCGTTCGGATCCAGCGTTGTCGGATCGGACGTGGTGGAGAAACGCAGTTCCGCGGCCCCCGCCGGCAGGGCCGCCATCAAGGTGGTCGCCATCAGTATCGCGCGCATGTTTCCCTCCCCGGGTAGTGTGCCACGCGAGCATGACGCCGAGGCACCTGGGGTCAACCCTGCAGAGGTGGTTTCGCGGATCCGAAGACCGCCTGCGCGCCAGCTTCGTGCACGATCTCCCCGGAGAGCAGCGCCGCGTAGTGATCGCGCAGGGAGTCGGTGCCGAACGCCGGCGTGGCCGCCGCGTCGTAGGCCCCCGCCACGGGGTCCCACAGCAGCATCGACTCCCGCGCGTAGTACCGCCCGATGCGCGCCAGCTCCGCCTTCGCCGCCAACCCCGGTACGACCCGCGCCCCCAGTGACAGCCCCCCGACGATCCGGTCCATCACCCAGGGCGGCACCCGCTTGAGCGGCACCTCCCGCCCCAGCAGATCCGACAGCATCGCCGCCTGATCCGCGGGCGTCACCGCCCGTCCCGGCCCGCCGATGGGCAGCACGCGGTCGCGTGCCCCCGGATCGACCAGCGCACCGGCGACGAAGCGCGCCAGATCCCGGTCGGAAATCGGCTTGCACGCCGTCGCCCGCCCGTCCCCGAACACGAGGTATGGCTTGCCCGCCGCCACCCGCGCCACCTGCCCCGACAGCGACTTGAAGAACGCCGTCGGCCGCACGATCGTCCAATCGGTTCCGCTCGCCCGCAACTCCGCCTCGAACGCCAGCTTGGCCCGCTGGAACGTCAATTCCGGCCTCTGCACGCAGATCGCCGAAAGCAGCAGGAACCGCCCCGCACCCGATGCCTTCGCCAGCGCCAGCAGCGCGACGTTCGCCCGGTGATCCACGGCCCAGGCATCGTCCGGCACGCCGGTGCGCGACGCGATGCAGGACACCACGGCATCGAACCGCGCGGCCTCCAGGTCCTCCACCCGCGCCACGACCCGCCCGGGCAGGTCGCCCGGGTCGCGCCGCACGAGGCAGGTGACTTCGTGGCCGCGCGCCACCAGCTCCGCTGCCACCGCCCGTCCGATGGTGCCGGTCGCGCCGGCGAGCAGGATGCGGAGCCCACGGGTCATCATGCCCCCGGACGTGCGAAGGGGCACCCGGAGGTGCCCCGCGCCGTCATCTTCCGCAGCCTCAGTTGACCGAGAAGTGCTTGAACTTCGGGTCATCCTCCGGGCTCACCTCGGTGCCCACGGCCTCCGTCATGCCCCAGTTCAGCACCTGATGGTGCAGCGGCAGGTAGAGCTGCTGCTCCTGCATCTCGTCCCAGATTTCCGCGATGGTCGCGTTGCGGACGTCCAGATCGGTCTCCGACGCCAGCCCTTCGATCTTCGCGTCCATCTCCGCGTTGGAGTAGCCCGTCGGGTTCCACGACCCGCGGTCGCCGCCCTTCGTGTGCATCAGGAAGTTGAACACATACTCGCTGTCGTAGGTCGGCACGCCCCAGCCCAGCAGGTAGAAGTCCGTCGTCGCGTTCTGGATCAGCGGGAAGTGCAGCGCCTTGGACTGCGCGTTCAGGTTGATGGTGATGCCGATCTGACCCAGCATCCCCGCCACCGCCTGACAGATGGCCTCGTCGTTGACGTAGCGGTCGTTCGGGCAGTCGAGCTGCACCGTGAAGCCGTCGCCGTAACCGGCCTCCTCCATCAGCGCCTTCGCCGCGTCGATGTCCTGTGCCGGCAGCGCGTCCAGCGCCTCGGTCCAGCCGTTGACGAAGGGCGGCGCGATCATGCCCGCGGGCAGCGACTGGTCGCGCATCACCACCTGCTTGATGGCGTCCCGGTTGATCGCCATGTTCATCGCCCGGCGCACCTTCACGTCCGCGAACGGGTTCGCCCCGTCCACGTTGTCGCGCTCGATGTCATCGGCCCCGACGTTCATGCCCAGAAAGATCGTCCGGTTCTGCGGTGCGGTCTTCACCACCAGGTTGTCGGTCTCGTCGACCCGGTCCAGATCCTGCACCGGCACGTCCTGGATGAAGTCCACCTCGCCCGACAGCAGTGCCGCCACCCGCGTCGCCGCGTTCTGGATCGGCGTGTACTCGATCGCGTCGTAGCCCAGCGGGAACTCCCCGATGCCCCAGTACTCCGGGTTCGCCTCCAGCACCGTGCGCACGTCCGGCTCCCGGCTCGCCAGCACGTAGGGGCCCGTCCCGTTGGCGTTCGTCGCCGCGAACGTCGTCTGGCCATTGGCGATGTCCTGCACGGCGACCACGTCGTTGGCCTCGGCCCAGGTCTTGTCCATCATGAACAGGTTGGTGAAGTTCGCCGGCAGGATCGGGTTCGGCCCGTCGGTGACGAACTCGACCGTATGGTCATCGACCGCGCGGATCTCCACGATGGAGGTCAGCAGCTCCTTCATCGCGCTCGTCTCCGACTTGGCGCGCTCGAAGCTGAACACCACGTCCTCGGCGGTGAAGTCCGACCCGTCGGCGAACGTGACCCCCTGGCGCAGGTTGAACGTCCAGATGTTCGCATCGTCCGGATTCACCGCCCAGTCGGTCGCCAGCGCCGGCTCGAACGCGCCGGTGATGTCGCGGATGATCAGCGGCTCGTAGATCTGATGCGCCAATGTATGCGTCGGCCCCTCGTTCTGCGCATGCGGATCCAGCGTCAGGCTGTCGCCCGCGCGCGCCCAGCGCAGCGTCTCGGCGTCGGCGGCCGTGGCCCCCATGGCGAGGATGGTGAGGATGGCGGTCGTGCGTAGCATGTCTCTCTCCTGATGGTGTCGCCCTCTGTCGGGGCTGATGGCGCGCAGGGGAACAGGCTTCGTGCGCGCACGCAAGAGGCGGCGTGGCGTGCAGCAACCTCCCACGCCATCGGCGGACTGGACAGGATCGCGCGGGTATGATCGATATCGTTGCTGAAAGTTTGCGAAGTAAGAGTACGGGAACAACGCGTTGCCAGCGAATGCCGATACCGGGAGCCTTGCCTGGAAGCTGACGCCAGACCTCCTCGGCGTCGCCGACGACCGCGGCCTGCTGTTCGACACGAACCCGGCCTGGTTCGATGTCCTCGGGCGCACGCCGGAGGACATCGAAAGTCGCGTCTTCCTCGACTTCGTCCACCCCGAGGACCTGGACGCCTCCCGCCGTTCGTTCGACGAACTGCTTGCCGGGAGGCCGGTCTTCAAGATGCGCAACCGGTACCGTCACGCCGATGGCAGTTATCGGTGGATCTCCTGGAACGCGATCCCCGACGGCGGGCTCTTCTTCTGCAGCGGACGCGACGTGACCGACGAGCAGGAGCAGGCCGCCGCCCTGCGCACGAGCGACGCGGCGCTCCTCACCAGCGATGCGGCGCTCCTCACCAGCGACGCGGCCCTGCGGTCCAGCTCCGAGGAGGCCCGCCTCCGCGAGCAGTTCATCGCCGTGCTCGGCCACGACATGCGCAACCCGGTCGCCGCCGTCGGCTCCGCCCTGCGCCTCATCTCCCGCGAGCCGCAGTCCGAACGCTCCCAGGCCTTCATCGAGACCGCCCGCCAGTCGCTCGACCGCATGTCCGCCCTGATCGAGGACGTGATGGACTTCGCCCGCGCCCGTCTCGGCGAGGGGCTGGCGGTGGAGCCGACGGACGACACGCACCTCCTGCCCGTCCTGCGGCAAGTCGTCGAGGAGATCCGTCTCGGGCATCCGACGGTCAGGGTCGAGGAGGACTACACCCTCGACGCCATCCTGCGCTGCGACACGGCCCGCATCGGCCAGCTGCTGTCGAACCTGCTCGCAAACGCCGTCACCCACGGCGACCCGGGACAGCCGATCCACGTCACCGCCGCGCTCGAGGACGGTGCCTTCGTCCTGTCGGTCGTCAACGCCGGCGACCCCATCCCCGACGACGCCCGCCCCATGCTTTTCCAGCCCTTCACCCGCTCCGACGCCCGCCATTCCCAGAACGGCCTCGGCCTCGGCCTTTTCATCGCCAGCGAAATCGCCCGCGGCCACGACGGCGGCATCGACGTTACGTCAAATACCGCGCGCACTACGTTCACCCTGCGGATGCCGGCGGTGGTGGTGGATTAGGGTAGACTGTCGGAACGGGTCCAAGGTCTGCTTCAAGCCCATCTCGTAAAGAAAGTCGGCTGCTCGAGGCGGTGGTTTGGCCCATCTGGGGGCTCGTCGCGGGTTCGGCCTCGGGCCCGGGCCCGGCCAGGTCGGTCGTTTCGCCCTTTCCGGCCTCTCGGATCACCTCGTGGCCGCCGCTGGGGTCGTCCGCGGCCTGAGCTTCGCGGGCGTCCGGAGGTTCCGGGCGGTGGCGGCGAGGGTGAACTCGTCCCCGGCACCGCATGGCCCCCGCAAGCGCAGGCGGCCGAGCCCGAGGATGCGCGCGAGGTGCCCCAAGAGCATCTCGACCTGTCTGCGCCCGGGGCCTGCGATCTTCCTGCAGACCTCGGAGGCCACGCACTCCCGGGCGACGCCCCGGACGTCCTCGTGCTCCTCGCGGGTGATGTCCCTCGCGGCGGCCTTCGGGCAGCAGCGGAGCTTCGACGGGCACGCCCTGCAGTCGGATGCGAGGGCCCGGTACTTCTGCCGCCCGGCCGACGGTCCTTCCGTCGTCGGATCGGAGTGGTTGCGCCGGTACCCAAGCAGCTCGTGGCCTCCGGGGCAGACGTCGCGGTCGTTCTGCTCGTCCCACTCGAAGTCCGACCGCGACCGGGTGCCGTCGGTTCGCTTGGACTTGTCCCCTCTCGGGGCATCGCGGCACGCGATGTCCTGTTGGGCAATGGAAAACCGGAACGAAGGGGACGATCCCGGCCTGCCGGATGGACCGGGTCGCCTCCACGTCCACGATGACGGCGTCGTCGGGGTCGACGATGACGGCGTCTTCGGGGCCGACGAGGCAGTCGTGCGGGCAGGTGAACACCGCCGGACCCTTCCGGGCGGCCGTCTGTCGGCTGGCGGGACCCGGGTGCGACACGGGCCTGGACCTGGGCCTGGGCCTAGGCTTGGGCCTGGGCCGGGCCGGCCGCGCCGAACGCGTTCGCGCATTCTGTCGTGCCGATGGCGTTCATGCGCTCACCGTCGAGGGGCTCGAGAGACCCGCGGGCCGCGCGCGGTGCTTCATAGGGGTCGATGGCACCCGCATCCCACCTCGCCCGGGCGCTCGAGCTCGAGGCCTGTCCACGTCCGCCATCCCTCCCGGGACCTCGCTGGCGCAGGGCCCTGCCGGGCAATGGATCAGACTTGCATCGACGGCGAACCCGGCACCGCCGACCAGACCCTCCTCGATGCAGCGCGTCCACGACGCCCCCGAAGAGCAGCCGCAGCAGATCGCCGTCGCGGAACCTGGGGCCCATGCCCGCATTTCCGGATCGGTCGGGCGATCGGGGACACGTCCGTCGAGGCCGAGACGGTCCGATGCGCCGATGCGCCGGGTTCGGATGCACCTCGTCGCACCGCCGGCGCTCGGAGCGGATGCCCGTCGGGTATCCGGCCAGCAGCATCCGCACGATCGGCCCGGGGTCGCCGGGGTCGACCGAGGGGCGGCCGATGTGGCTTCCGGAACGGTGCGGGCCGCGCGCGCATCCGCTCCCTGTCGAGGAACCGGCCGACCCGACGCAATGGACGGTCGCCCGGCACCTGCGCCTCCGGATCGAAGTCGTGGAACCGCGTCGCCGGAGCCGTCCGCCCGCCCCTCGCCGCGAAATCCTCCCCGCCCCCCCCGAAATCGAGCGAACCAGGAGACTTGCCCCATCGCAACAGGGACCTCTGCGACGAAATGGGCCCAGAGCGACCGATGTCGCGATCCGCATGAATGGCCGCTTCCGGTGATCCCACGGCCCGCAGCTCACTCCCGCGTGTCGATCTTCTCGGCGGCCAAACCTTGACATGGGTGGCCTGGCTGTCACCGTCGGCCCAAATAGGGAGAATACGCCATGACCATCAGGGCCACCATCGCAACCGCAGTCACTGCCGCGGCACTTGCCGCCATAGCGCTGCCCGCCGCCGCGCAGGAACGGATCACCTACAAGTCGGCCAAGGCCGGCACCGCCTATTTCCAGATGGGCGTCCAGCTTTCGGAAGCCCTCAAGGGCATTGCCGCCGTCACGGTCGAGGAAAGTCAGGGCAGCGTTCAGAACGTCATGGAAGTGCGGGCGCGCGGGGCCGACTACGTCTTCACCACCCCCCCGGCCCTGATCGCCGCCGCGCAATCCGCCAGCGGTCCGTTCGAGGACAAGGGCAGCGAAGCGTTCGACGGCATCCGCGCGCTCTTTCCGATCCCGTCGCTCACGATGCACTTCGTCGTCGGTTCCGACAGTGGCATCGAGACCTTCGAGGACATGGCCGGCAAGACGATCCTGCTCGGCTCCGGCAGCTTCGGCGCGACCGAAGGCGAGAAGTACCTCGGCCTCTTCGGCGTCGCCGACAGCGTGAACGTCGCGGACGCGGAACTGTCGAATGCCGTCGCCGCCCTCAAGAACGGGCAGATCGACGGGTTCGTGACCGCCGGCTCCTACCCCGCGCCGAACGTGATCGAGGCCGCCGCCTCGACCGGCGTGACGATCCTGTCGATGACCGACGCGCAGGTCGAGGAGACCGGGCGCACCCGCCTCGTCATCCCCGCCGGCACCTACGCGGGACAGGACACGGACGTCGTGACGACCTCGTTGCCCGTCGTCGCGTTCGCCACCGCGGCGATGGCGGACGATACGGCCTACGACCTCACCAAGGCCTTCTGGGAGAACAAGGAGACCCTTGGCGGATCGGCCGCGTGGTGGGACGGCGTGACGCCCGACATGATGGGTGCCGTGACGACGCAGGTCCATCCCGGTGCCCTGCGCTACTACGAAGAGATCGGCGTGGCTGTGCCGGTCAATTGATCGCGCCGCCGGGGCAGCGCTCGCCCCGGCCACTCCTTCGCGCAGGCGAGCGAGATGGATAGTCCCCTCCGAACGGTTCCCGCCGCGCCCCTCGCACCCGCCGATCCCCGTGGGCGACGGGCCGTTTGGGTCGCACTCGGCGCTCTGACGGTCGCGGCGCATCTGGGCCTGATCCTCTACGGGCTCGTGCCCAACCTGGTCGCGCGGCCGTTGCACATGGCGCTTCTGCTACCTTGGGTCTTCGTCGCTGCGGCCACGACGCAGGCGCAGGCCACGGCGGGCTATGCGCTTTCGGGCGGGGGCATCGCCGCCTGCCTCTGGATCGCCTGGAACCATGTCGCCTTGCGGAATCAGTACGGTTTCCTCGAAGGTCCGGGTCAGGTCGCACTTGCGGTCCTCCTCCTCGCGCTGGTGCTGGAGGGTGCGCGCCGGATGATCGGATGGCCGCTACCGGCCGTCGCTGCCGCAGCGCTCGCCTACGGTCTCCTGGGCCAGCACATCCCCGGCACGTTCGGCCACGCGGGCCTTCCGCTCGCTTCGTTCCTCGGCACGCTGACCATCTCCGAGGGCGGAATATGGGGCTCTCTGACGGGTGTTTCGGTCGGGGTCGTGGCGATCTTCGTCATCTTCGGTGCGATCCTCAACGCCGGTGAAGCGGGAGCGGGTTTCATGAATGTCGCGGCCGCGGCGGCAGGGCGCGCCAGGGGCGGCGCGGCCAAGGTCTCGGTCCTCTCCTCGGCGCTCTTCGGCTCCATATCGGGGAGCGCGTCAGCCAACGTCGCCTCCACCGGTGCCGTCACGCTGCCGACCATGACGCGTCTGGGATACCCCAAACGGCTCGCGGCGGCCGTCGAGGCGGTCGCGTCCTCCGGTGGTCAGATCATGCCGCCCCTGATGGGCGCGGGTGCCTTCGTCATGGTCGAGCTGACGGGAGTGCCCTACACCGGTATCATGGCCGCCGCGATCCTGCCGGCGCTGCTCTACTTCTGGGCGGTATGGACCGGCATCGACGGTTTCGCCGCCCGACACGATCTGAGAGGGTTGGCCGAGGCCGACCGGCCTGCGCGGCGCGACGTAATCGTGACCTCGGCCTTCTTCCTCGTGCCCTTCACCGTCCTTCTGGCGATGATGTTCGCCGCCGGCTTCACGCCGCAATACGCCGCCGTCGCGGCCATCGCGGCGGGCACCGCGTTGCTCGCATTCGACGGACAGGGCCTTGCGTTGGCCCGCTTCCCCGGACGCCTCTCCGCCGCATGCCTCTCGGCGGGACGGCAGGTGGCGATGATCGGAGCGATCATCCTATGCGCATCGATCGTGATCGGCGTCCTCGGAATCACAGGCCTTGGGATCAAGATGACGTCAGCCATCCTCGCGGGCTCGGGCGGTTCGCTCTGGCCCGCGCTTCTGCTGACCGCGCTTGCCTGCCTCCTCCTCGGGATGGAGGTGCCCACCACGGCCGCCTACGTGATCTGCATCTCCGTCGCCGGCCCGGCCCTGGAGCGGCTCGGTCTCGAGCCTCTTCAAGCGCACCTCTTCGTCTTCTGGTTCGCGCTTCTCTCAACCATAACCCCCCCCGTCTGCGGTGCGGTCTTCATCGCCGCGGGCATGGTGGGCGAGAACTGGCTGCGCGTGGCGCTCACCGCGATGGCGCTCGGTCTCGGGCTCTACCTCATTCCGCTCGGCATGATCGCCCAGCCCGCGATACTGCGGGCTGCGGAAGAGCCGGGTGCCGCGGCAGTGGCTTTCGTGCTCCTCGCAGGCGGTCTCATGGCAGTAAGCCGCGCCGTAATCGCGCCTGGCCCCATCTGGCGGCGCTCGGCGCTCGGTGCACTCGGCCTCTTCGCCATCCTCGGCCCCGCGATCCTCCGATGACATGCCGCCTGTGGGCGGGAGATGGGCACTGTCTCCGTATAGAGATCAGGTCCGCCGCGCGCGGCCGGGATGAAGGCGATGCTTATGGACGAGCCGGCCGCAGCGATGTTGCCCGCCTGACGTTCAGCATCCCGGAAGCGACCATTCATGCGGATCGCGACATCGGTCGCTCTGGGTCCATTTCGTCGCAGAGGTCCCTGTTGCGATGGGGCAAGTCTCCTGGTTCGCTCGATTCCGGGGGGCGGGGAGGATTTCGCGACGGCGATCTGCTGCGGCTGCTCTTCGGGGGCGTCGTGACGCGCTGCATCGAGGAGGGTCTGGTCGGCGGTGCCGGGTTCGCCGTCGATGCAAGTCTGATCCATTGCCCGGCAGGGCCCTGCGCCAGCGAGGTCCCGGGAGGGATGGCGGACGTGGACAGGCCTCGAGCTCGAGCGCCCGGGCGAGGTGGGATGCGGGTGCCATCGACCCCTATGAAGCACCGCGCGCGGTCCGCGGGTCTCTCGAGCCCCTCGACGGTGAGCGCATGAACGCCATCGGCACGACAGAATGCGCGAACGCGTTCGGCGCGGCCGGCCCGGCCAGGCCCAGGCCCAAGCCCAGGCCCAGGTCCAGGTCCGTGTCGCACCCGGGTCCCGCCAGCCGACAGACGGCCGCCCGGAAGGGTCCGGCGGTGTTCACCTGCCCGCACGACTGCCTCGTCGGCCCCGAAGACGCCGTCATCGTCGACCCCGACGACGCCGTCATCGTGGACGTGGAGGCGACCCGGTCCATCCGGCAGGCCGGGATCGGCACCGCGCGGACGATGATCGATCGCGTCGAGGTCCGTCACGGGCCGAAGCCGACGTGGCTCACCGCCGCCACGGCCACGGCGGTCCAGGCTGGCCCCCTTGCAACGTACGGGCGGCTCTACGACGGGCTGGACTGGGGGGCCAACATGATCGACCCGGGTCCGATCCGGGACGTGCTTCGCGCCCACACCGTCGAGCACTCCGCCGTCGATGGCGGCGAAGTGGGTCTTGGGGTCGAGATGATCCGGCGCAAGTTTCATTCCATTGTTACACTGTCGGCTGAGACCGGCATGGATCGCAGGCACCTCTCCCGGCTTCTCCAGAAAACTGGGCCTCGTCCCGACTGGAGCGTCGGACGCCGAGAGTGGAAGATTGGTCTTTCCGGCCGAGGAGATGGAAACCTTCTGCGCTGATCTCGCCGACGCCGTACTGCTCGAGGATGTACCGAAGGCCATCGGTGACTCGAAGGGCCGGGTCCGGTCCCTGTATGGAGCGGGGCTGCTCAAGCCGCTCGTACCGGTCGAGGACCCCGGTACGGTCCGGAAAGTTGTCTTTCGCGTCGGCATCTTGACGCGTTTCTCACTTGGATCGAGGATCTTCCGGTTTGCAGAGCGGGGTCTTCCGACATCACGGCTGCGCCAATTTCCGGGACGGTTCTCCGGAATTCCGGGACGACGGCCAGACTTCGTCTCTCGGATTCCTGGTGATGACATGATGTGCGGGATGAGCCGGCGGCCGGGTAGAGTCGGGCTGACTGCTGTCTCGGTGAGATCGGGGCCGGACGGCGTGGGGAGCGCGATCCCCTAGTGGTTTTCGTTCCCGCTTATCCAGCAGAAGAAGCGGATACAAATAACGGTCCAATTGTTCACGGTTCTTGAATGTCTTCTGGCAATTCTGCGTGGAAATGGCGAGCCGGCTTCGTTTTGGGCCAGGATAGCCAATATCGCCGGTCCCCTCACATTGCTGGCGAGATGTGGCGTGATCGACGAGTTCAGATCCATCCAGGACGTGTGGCGCAAGATGCCGAACGGGCATCACGCGCGCGTCTTTCTTAAAGGCCTCATCTGGGCTGACGGGCGGTATCGTCCGAATTGCGGGAGTGTTCGTTCGATCAAGTTGGCGGGGAAGTCATCCCGACCCGGGCTCTACCAGTGTGGCGAAGCGGGATGCCGCGGCCAGTTCACGATCACGACGAAGACGCCCCTTCACGCTACGAAACTCGACCTTCGGATCTGGATCACCGCGATGTTTCCCGTGCTGACGTCATCCAAGGGTATTTCGCTGGTCGTGATGGGACGGCTGCCGGGGGTGAACCAGAAGACTGCGTGGAAGATGGTGGACTGCCCCCCATTTCGACCGGACAGTCCGGCATGATCATGGAAGGCTCGAGCCTGTGCTTGAGGACATGCTTATGCCGGGCGAGACGCATCCCCGTGTCGAGGTGATCACCGGCCTTGCCGGACGCCGCTACTGGCCGGCGCAACGGACGCTGCGCATCATCGAGGGTGAGGAGGACCGTGGCCCCTATGGGGCCGCGTAAGCCGACGAACGGTTCCGGGGAGTCCGTCTCCGCCGTGGCGCGGCGCGGGCGGCGTGGCTCCGAACCTGCTGTTCCGTTGGCGGCGCCTCATGGACGAGGGGGGAGCGATGGCCGTGGGGTCGAACGAACCGGTGGTGGGCGCGTCCGAGGCCTGCCAAGCTCGAGGACAAGGTCCGCGCCCTGGAGCGCATGCCTGGCCGCAAGACGATGGAGAACGAGATCCTGCGCGAGGCGCTGGACCAGGCACGGGCAAAGAACAGACGTGGCATCTGCCGTCGCCGCCCAGGGACGGTTCCCCGGTGAGCCGCTGTGCGCCGGAGGCCCTGGAGGTGAGCCGGTCCCAGCTCCACGTGCGGGCGTCCGGGGCGTCGAAGCCTCGCGGCTCCTATCGCAAGACCGCCGACGTCGAGCTGCTGCCGGCCATCCGCCGCCTCGTCGACCAGCGTCCGACCTACGGCCACCGCCGCCTCACGGCGCTGCTGAACCGGGAGCGGCGGGCTTCAGGACTGGAACCGGTCAACCGCAAGCGCGTGGCTCGCGCATTCTCGGCCAGCATGGTCTGACGCTGGAGCGCTCCACCGGACGACGCGAGGGCCGTGTCCACGACGGCCGCGTCGCGGTGATGGCATCGAACCTGCGCCGGTGTTCCGACGCCCTCGAGATCGCCTGTCGGAACGGCGAGAAGGTCCGCGTCGCGCTCGACCATCGTTCTCGGACCGATGGCGGACAAGGCTCGCTCATCGACGCCTTCGACCGCGAGATCGCAGCCCACGTCGCGGTGGCGGGCGCGGGCATCTCCGGCTCCGACATCCGCGACATGATGCTCGCCGCCGTCGAGCGCCGCTTCGGCACCGGTCGCGCCCCGCACCGGGTCGAGCATCTGTCCCCCTCTCGGGACATCGCTGCGCGATACCCTGCCGGGCAATGGACAACGGCAGCTGCTACACCGCCAAGGGCGAGCCGTCGTCCGCCATCGGTCCGAGGACGATGGCGAGCGCGACTTCGCCACGGCCCTCGGCCTCACCCCCTGCCTCACGCCGGTCCGGTCGCCCGAAAGCAACGGAATGAGCGAGTCCTTCGTCAAGACCCTCAAGCGCGACTACGTCCGCGTCACGCCCTTGCCCGACGCCGCCACGGTGCTCGATCTCGTCGCCGGATGGATCACAGACTACAACACCGTCCATCCGCATTCCGCGCTCCGCATGCGCTCGCCCGCCGAGTTCCGCGAAACGCTCAACCCCAGCCGGACTGTCCGGTGAAACGGGGGGCACTCCACATAGGTCATGCCATACGCGAGATGATGGAGTGAGGCCCTGTCCACAATGCGGTGAACGCTCCAGTGGAGCGGTCAGGGGCCGACCGGGCGGAGCCCAGCACATGCGATCCGCTGCCGCTGGATGATATCGTCGAGACCGACGACGCCTTCATCGGCGGTGCGCCGAAATCTCTTGCAGAAGTCAATAATCCAAGGGGAAAGGGCAGTGGGAAGCCGATCGTCTTCGTGGCCGCCTCACGGGACGGACAGGCGCGCGCAAGAGTCGTTCCGGGCGATCAAGGGCCCGCTCTCGAGGCCGTTCTCAAGGAATGGATCGATCCGCAGACGACAAGGCTGATGTCGGACGGAAGCACGAGCTACATCGGCTTCGGGAAGACGATGGCCTCGCATCGATCCGTCATCCAGAGCCAGAACGAATACGCAAATCCCGAGACTGGCGCTCACGCGAACACGGCCGAGGCGGTGATCTCGCAGATGGCCCGCGCATTGGTCGGCGTCTATCACGATCTCGGCCGCAAGCACCTCCAGCGCTACCTCGACGAGATCATCTGGCGCTGGAACGACCGCGATCCGGCAGGCGAGATCTACATGCAATGGACCACGAAATTCGGGAACCTAACGGGAAATCCCACGACGATCTGGAAACCGGTCCCGGTGGTCATGCAGACGCGGTCCCTGCTTCGAGGGGCCGTCGGAAAGCAGATGCGCCGATCAAAGGAATACGGGCTTCGTTGGCCTAATGCCTCCGCTTCGTCTTGTGGATAAGCGGGTTCTCGTCATCAGCCAGAAAATGATCAACCCGCCTCAGGGCTCACTTCGGTGGGCCCTTTTTGTTCTTGTCACGTTGCGAAAATGAATAGGAGATCGACTGGCCGGATCTTGAGACGGAGTTGGCCGGATCCTCTGTCAAAGGTTAAATTCCTGGGACTCGAAGGGTTAGCTTGTATCGTCAGTCTGGCCGCAACTCAACGCTGCTGCACGGGGCGGGCAGCGATGGCCGTGCCGGCGGCCCAGCCCGAGGCCCAGGCCCACTGGAAGTTGTAGCCGCCGAGCCAGCCGGTCACGTCCACCGCTTCCCCGATGACGTGGAGGCCGGGGACGGCGCGGGCTTCCATCGTGGTCGACGAAAGCGCCGCGGTGTCGATGCCGCCGGCGGTGACCTCGGCCTTGGCGTAGCCTTCGGTGCCGGTCGGGTGGAAGGTGAGCGCGGTGAGTTGGCTGGCTACCTCGTCGAGCGTGGCGTCGGAGGCATTGCCCAGTTCGGTGGGCAGGGCGATGCGGTCGGCCAGAACCTCGGCCAGACGCCTGGGCAGGCATTCGGTCAGCGCGGCCTTGAGGCCCGAGCGGGGCATCCGGCGGCGGGCGTCTCGCAAGTGGGCGGCGGCGTTAGGCATCACATTCAGCGCAACCGGATCGCCCCGCGACCAGTAGGAGGAGATCTGAAGGACGGCGGGGCCGGAGAGGCCGCGGTGGGTGAAGAGCGCGGCTTCCTCGAACGACGTGGAGCCGGTGCGTGCGGTGGCGGGGACGGCGACCCCGGAGATGTCGCGGAAGGCCGCATCGCCGTCACCCAGCGTGAAGGGGACGAGGGCGGGGCGCGGGGGGACGACGTTCAGGCCGAACTGCCGCGCGATGTCGTAGGCAACGCCGGTCGCGCCCATCTTCGGGATCGACGGCCCGCCGGTGGCGACGACGAGGGTCGGCGCGCTGGCCCCGGCGACGCGGTAGAGACCGTCGGCATGGGCGACCTCGCCGATCTGGGTGGACAGCCGGATCTCGGCCCCGCCCCGCGCACATTCGTCGAGGAGCATCGCCACGATCTGCCGCGCGGAGCCGTCGCAGAAGAGCTGCCCCAGCGTCTTCTCGTGCCAGGCGATGCCGTGCGCCTGCATCAGATCGAGGAAATCCCACGGGGAGTAGCGGCCGAGCGCGGATTTGGCGAAATGCGGGTTTTCGGACAGGAAGCGACCCGGCTCGGTGCCGGTATTGGTGAAGTTGCAGCGCCCGCCGCCGGAGATCAGGATCTTCTTGCCTGCCTTCGGCGCGTGGTCGATCACCAGCACCCGCGCGCCCGCCCGTCCGGCCACGGCGGCGCACATCAGGCCCGCGCCGCCCGCGCCGAGGATGATCGCATCGTATCGCATGGGGCGCGGCTTAGGCGCTGCGCCGGGCGGCCGCAACGCGGCCGGGCTGGGCGCGGTGTCGCGGTGCGCTAGATCCCCAACCATGTTGAAAGCCACGATCCTGAGCCTGCTGCTGACCACACCTGCCCTCGCGGAGGATGCGATGACCCTGACCCCCGACTGGCGCTTCGAGGCCGACACCGTGATGGGCGGCGTCTCCACCGGCCGTATCGACCGGGAGGTCGTGGACGGGCGCGAGGCCACGCGGCTGACCGGCGACGTCTCTTTGAAGAACGACGGCGGGTTCGTGCAGATGAACTTCGACGTGGGAGCGGATGCGACGACGGCCACCGGCGTGACGTTCGACGTCCACGGCAACGGCGAGACCTACGAACTGCGCGCGCGGACGGACGTGCTGACCCGGCCGTGGCAGAGCTTCCGGTACTCCTTCGAGGCTCCCGCGGAATGGACGACCGTCCGCGTGCCCTTCTCCGAGCTGGAGCCGCACCGGACCGATGCGAGTTTCGACGCGGCCGGGCTGCGGCGGCTGGGGATCATCGCCATCGGGCGGGAGTTCCACGCCGACGTGGCCGTCTCGGACCTGCGCCTCTACGAATGAGCGACGAGCGCGAACGGCGAGCGCTGGCCGTCCCGTCCGGTCGGCTGAACCGTCTGGCGCGTATGGGCGGGCTCGGCGCGGGCGTCGCCGGGCGCATGGCGCTGGGCGGGGCGCGGCAGCTGGGGCGGGGCGAGCGGCCGGACCTGCGCGGGCTGCTGCTGACTCCGGCCAACGTCTCCCGCGTGACCGAGCAGCTCGCGCAGATGCGGGGGGCGGCGATGAAGATCGGGCAGCTGGTGTCGATGGACACGGGCGACCTGTTGCCGCCGGAGCTTACGGGGATCATGGCGCGGCTGCGCGACGGGGCGCATGTGATGCCGCCGGCGCAGCTCAAGAAGGTACTGGCATCGAACTGGCCCGCGGGATGGCTGACGCGCTTCGAGAGTTTCGACGTACGGCCCATGGCGGCGGCGAGCATCGGGCAGGTGCACCGGGCGCGGACGCGGGATGGGCGCGACCTCGCCATCAAGGTGCAATATCCGGGCGTGGCGGCGAGCATCGACAGCGACGTGGCGAACGTCGGAGCGCTGATCCGGCTCTCCGGGCTGCTGCCGAAGGGGTTCGATCTGGCACCGTATCTGGAGCAGGCTCGGGTGCAGCTGCACGAGGAGACGGATTACGCGGCGGAGGCGCGGGGCCTGGCGCGGTTCGGCGCGCTACTGGACGGGGATGCGCGGTTCGTGGTGCCGCAGGTGCAGCCGGACTGGTCGACGGGCGAGATCCTGGCGATGACCTATCTGGAGGGTGCGCCGATCGAGGCGGTGGCGGAGGAAGCGCAGGAAGTGCGCGACCGGGTGGCGCGCGACCTGATCGACCTGACGCTGCGCGAGGCCTTCGGCTGGGGCGTGATGCAAACCGATCCGAACTTCGCCAACTACCGCTGGCAGGCCGGAACGGGGCGGATCGTGCTGCTGGACTTCGGGGCCACGCGGGAGATTTCGGTGGAGGTGACGGGTGAGTATCGACGGCTGTTGCGTGCGGGGCTCGACGGCGACATGGGCGGGGCGGAGGCGGCGGCGGGGCGGCTGGGGATGCTGCCGGAGACGCTGAGCGACGGGCACAGAGCACAGCTGAAGCGGATGATGGAGATGGTGTTCGACGCCCTGCGCGCGCCCGGTGGCTTCGATTTCGCCGGCACAGACCTGCCCGTGCGGTTGCAGGCGGAGGGGGAGGCGCTGGCGCGGTCGGGCTTCGTGCCGCCGCCGGTGCCCATCGACGTGCTCTACCTGCAGCGCAAGGTAGGGGGCATGTTCCTGCTGGCGTCGCGACTGGGCGCGCGGGTGGACGTGGCGGAGCTGGTGGGCGGGCATCTGTGACTTGCGCCCGGGGGGAGGTTCGCGGCATGCACGGGGGCGGGGGCCCATAGCTCAGCTGGATAGAGCAGCCGACTTCTAATCGGCAGGTCGAGGGTTCGAATCCTTCTGGGCCCGCCAGACGACCTCCTGCCTATGGGGCATAAGAGGGCGCAAGCCGGCGGTTTTACTTGCGCACCCCTGTCAAAAGATTTTTTTGAATATCGGAAAACACTAGTCTACCTATTGAAATAACAAGGTTTCGTGGGATTGGCCGAGACCTGTTGGCATTGGCCGCCGCTGCCTTCTTTTCGACGCCAACACCCGCACGCAGAATATTTCCAACGAAAATGGGCTCCGCGCTGTCCTTGGTGATAGCCAGCGCGATAGCATTGAAGCCTTGGTAGCTTCCCTTGAAGGCTCGCTGGAGAAGACTGGATACAAAGCGGGAAGGGCAGAAAACGGCCGATCCTGTGGAAAATAGGGCATGCTGCTTGTGCAGAAAGTGACGTGCCGACGGGGCGCGAGCGCCTTTGATATCAGCCTTGCTTCGGCCGTTGCTGGGCGGGGAACATCTTGGCCAGTTTGCGGAGGTTCTGGGCGGTTGCAGCGAGGAGGAATTCGTCGTTTGCGCCGTTCGGTCCGCGTGATCGGAGTCGTCCCAGGCACAGGATGCGCTTGAGATGGGCGAAGAGCATCTCGACCTTCTTTCGGAGCCGCATCGAGGTGACGTACGAGTCAGCCTTGAAATGTCGCGGGCGACCTGGCGGGCGTCTTCGTGCTCTTCGCGAGTGATCTTGCGGGCATCTGCGTTCGGACAGCACCTCGGCTTAGGTGGGCAGGCCTGGCAGACGATATTTCGCGATACCCTTGTCAGTCGGGCCGCGTTTCGAGTCCGAGTAGTTGCGGCGGAATTGCTTGAGAGGTTCGCCTTCCGGGTAAACGTATTGGTTGTTCTTCGCGTCCCACGCAAAGTCGGTTCGGGACCAGGTGCCGTCCGTGCGGCCTGCCTTGTCAATGACCGGGATATGCGGCGCGATCTTCCGCTCCACCAGCCAGTCCAACATCGGGCCGGACCCATATGCCGTGTCCGCGATGATACGCTCCGGATGCAGATCGAACGTGGCCCTGACCCGGTCCAGCATCGTCCGGACGGATCCGACTTCGGCCTGTCTGATCGACCGGGTCGCCTCGACATCGACGATCATAGCGTGGTCGGTATCGATCAGATAGTGCGTCGAATAGGCGAAGAAGGCGTTCGCCAATGTCGCTCGGACCATTGGCGCTCCATCGGCTCACCCTTGCGCGCCGCGGTCTACTACCGTCAGGGCATTGCACAGCAATGTCCCGAGAGGCACTGGCTGGCAGGATCCGAGAAGGAGGTGAACTTCGGCGCTACCTCCGAGGCCGCGCCGAAGGCGGCCTCATCCAAGGTGTCGAGATACTCGCGCACGGCGCGCGGTGCGGTGGCCGCATCGACCCGCGCAGGATCCCTGCCGCCCGTTCGGCAGATCGCCGCGCGATCGCCCGCCGGGCAATGGACGATACCCCGGTGAAGATGGCGGCCCCCTGCACCGGCAGGGCGGCGACGGCGCGGCTCCGGGCGTACGGCCGGGACGAGCGGTGAGCCATGTGGTCGCCATCGGTGCGAGACCCATGGCGAACGGGGCGGTTCCCCACCGCCGGCCGGCATCGCTCCGCGCCCGCCCGTCGTGCTGCGTGGCGCGCGGGGCTCGCCCGCGCGCCCGGGCCGGCGGGGCTCCCTCCTTGCGGGCATCGCCGCGCGGATACCCTGCCCGCTGCCATGCCGGGTTCGGGCACCTCTCCCGCCCCGGCGACATCCGCGAGGGTCCGGAGACGGGCGCGCAGCGATCGATCGGTCCGGGGGGCCGGTCGAGGAGGACGGGACGCAGGGCCCCTCCCGTGACATCGCCTCGCGATGGACCGCCGGGCGCGGCATGTGCGCCGCAGGTCCGTTCGCCACGGGTCCCGGACCGGTGGTGCCACAGGGCTCCCCGTCCACAGGGCTCCCCGTCCACAGGGCCCCCCGTCCACAGGGCCCCCCGTCCACAGGGCGAGGGTCGGCCATGCCCCCCTCCCGGGCATGCGGACCTGCACGGCCGGGCAGGGGACGAGGCCATCGCGCGCATCGCGCAGCTCCACGCGGTCGAGAAGGACGCGCGGGGCTCGCCGCCGGACGGGCGGGTGGGGATCCGGCAGGCGAATGTCGCGCCTGTCTTCGACGACCTCCAGGCGCGGCTCCACGCCCGGCTTCCCGGCATCTCCGCCCCTCGCCGTCGCGATCCGCTGCGCCCCGGCCCGCATGAGGCGGCTCCGGCCCTGTCCCGACCACGCCTCCCTCGAGATCGACGACGACGACGACGACACGGCCGAACGTGCCGTGCGCTCCGTCTCCGTGGGAAGGACCCCAGGACCCTCGTGACCCTCATGACCGTCGTCGACTCCATGAACGCAGACGATCGGTCGCCCGATACGTGGTCGGAACGTCGAAGGTCTTCGCCGATGGGCGGGTGCAGGGCACTGAGGTCGTCGCGACGGTTGCTCGAACTCTCGTTCGGGGATCCTGTTCGGCCCCATGATGATGATGCGGCATGGAGGGCGGCCCCGGTCTACCTGCGCGGATCCGGCCATGGCGACCGGCTCCGGATTCTTGCCCGGGGATTTCCTCGGACCGGTCTCGACGCCCTGCATACGGACCACCGGCGGCGTGATGATCCGGCGGCGGTGCGGACAGTCGGTTCGCCATCGCGGTTTCCTCCACATTCCCGGCGATTGCCCGGATGAAGCCGACCAGCTCACGGGCCACGGCGGTGACGGCGACCTGGGGCTGCGCTTCCGGCGCGTCCGGGTCAGGCGGCGATATCGACCATGCAGCCTCGGCCGTGCCTTCCAGGCGATATCCTGCGCCGCTCGGGACGGATCTCCCCGACAGGTCCGCTGCCAGTGTCCGACTTCGGGTCGCAGCCGGTAGAGCCACGCTGCCTCGGACAGCAAGGCCCGAACGTCCGAGAACCCTGCCTTCGTGATGCCGCGCGCCCGTGTCGTCCCGCCGCTGGAGTATTCCCCCGGCACGAGGCCGAAGGGAGCTCATGAGCTGTCGGGCACCGGCGAAGCGCGAGAAGTCGCCCACCTCGGCGGCCACTGCGGAGGCGATTGCCACGCTGGCGCCACGCAGCGCGGCGAGGTCTCGCACCACGGGCGCCGAGCGCCACTCCGGCACAAGCACCTCGATCCGTCCGTCGACCTGCGCGCGGCGGGCCACGGCCTGCTCTCCTTCGATGACATGGCCTTGCAACGCGGACTGCTGCGCCGCATGGGCAAACCGAAGGTCCGCAAGCCACGTCCGATGTGTCCGGCCCCATCGTTTGCGCCCGTAACGGCGGCCGTACTTCGAAAGGCAGCAGCCGATCCGCTGCCGGGCCTTGCGGACCTGGTGGGACGCGATCCGCCGGGCCCGGACCAGATCCTGCATCGCCTCATGTCCTTCGTCGGGCGTCCAGATGCAGGTCAGCTCTCCGGCGCGGTGAAGACGCGCAAGCGCAACCGCATCCTTGGTGTCGTTCTTGTGTCGACGATGCGTCGCGGTCACCGGCATCTTCGAAGGTGCCGTCACACGGCAGTCGATACCCTTCGAACCGAGATGTCTGTGAAGGCCGTATCCGCAGGGCCCCGCTTCATATGCAGACGAAGCCGTCGGGTGGCGCGCGGCCATCCTCTTCCGGCATTCGATCGATCGCCGTGCGCTCGTCGGGGATCGCTCCCCATGATCGCACTTCACCTTCTCGTCCAGCCGCGGCGATGGCTCCCGTGATCGTTTCCTCGTGCACGTCGAGACCGACGTAGGCGTCGAGATCCCGCATGAGCGTTCTCCTTTCGAACGCCCCGAGCCTCGCATTGCCCTGCGCATCCATGGAACCGGTCATCTCATCCACCTCTTCGCAGGCCCGCTCACCGGCGGCCGCGCCGCCGCCATCGCCTGCACCCTCATCGAGACCGCCAAGCTCGACGGCACCGACCCGCAGGCCTGGCGCGCCGAGACCCTCGCCCGCATCCCCGACTGAAAGATCACCCGCGTCAACGACCCGCTGCCGTGGAATGCCGTCAAGTAGGGGCGGTCAGCCCGGAGGCTTGCCTTGCCCCGGTCTAGTCGCTCACTCCTCCGGCGGTCACGAGGAACCGGATCGGCCGTCCGACCGCATCCGTGACGGCATGCAGCCTCGCTCCTCTGGGTGATGCGGGCATCGCCTGCCGGGCAAGGGTCCAGGCCGCCCTTCGTCCGACCGATCGGGCGACCGCGCCCCCCTCTTTCGCCCGCAGGCTCGAGGCCGTGCGATGCGCCTCGGGGCAGGTGGCGTCGATCGGGATCGTCTCGTCGTTCGGGTCCTCGGCGACAGGCCCCGTCGTGATCCAGGCCAAGACACCCATGTCGCTCCACCGTTTCCAGCGGTCATGGAGCGTCTCGTGCGGGCCGTGCTCCCCGGGGCGCATCGCGCCAGCGCAAGCCGTTGCGGTCGATGACCGTACTCCGCCCAAGGACGCGCCTGTCGTCGACGCGCGGCATTCCAAGGCTCCCGGAAAAGCACGGCCGAAGCCGGGCCATCCGGACTTCGCCCGGCCAGTACACGTCGCTCATCGATAACCCCGAAGTTCGGGGCCTCGAAGCAGGCAGTCGCTCCGGCCGCAACCGGATCGATGGGTCCTGGGCCGAATCGACAGTCGCTTTCGGTCTGGAGGATCGCTGAGCTTGGCATCGATCCGGAAGATGCTCGATCGGGGTCAGGATCTGACCGAAGTCGCAAGCGGTCGCGACGCCGGGACCTTTCCGCCGCGTTGACCCATGCCGATCCGTGTGAGCGCACCGGAGGTCGACTGCGCAGGCCCGGATCCTAGGACAGCCTCAACCTGACGCGGCCGTAGCCGATCAGCGCGGCGGCGTAGTGCAACGCGTGCCACGGGACCGCCCGCACCGCGAAGCCGGTTCCCCGGATCCGCTGCAGCGCCCTCAGGAAGGGCAGACTCGCCGCGAGGAACGTTACCGAGCCGGCAAGAGCCATCCAGAGCGCGATCGGCCAGAGGATCGCCAGTGGCAGGGCGGCCCCCACGGTCGCGACGCCCATGGCGGCGATCCGGTGGCGCAGACCCGTGTTGAGGTGCCCTGACGGTACCCGTCCGCTCGTCAGGAGCCGCGTCCAGGGAACCGCCCGGCCATGAAGGTCGGTCCGGAACATCGAGGCGGGCGTCCAGATCTTCAGATGCGTGCCCTGGATCTCCGGGTCGAGCAGGATGCGTCCGCCCCGGGCGGTCAGGCGGAGACCGAACTCGACGTCCTCGATATTCTCCCATTGGCGGTCGAGGCCGCCCACGGCCAGGAACGCCCCGCGCCGAACGGCGCCGATCCCGGTCCAGAACGTGTCGGATCTCCCCGCGGCCGTCTGGTGAACCCAGTGATGCAGCAGATTGCGATAGTCGCTGACGACGCTGCCGGAGTCGGGCCGGTCGTCGTAGGACCCGATCACGGCCGTCACCTTCGGATCGCGGAAATGTGCCTCCAGTCGGGCCCGCGCGCCGGGGGCGAGGACCACGTCCGCATCGACGAAGAGCAGGACATCGGCCTCCACGGCGTCGGCCCCGCGATTGCGCGCGCGGGCCGGGCGCAACGGTTCGGGATTGCTCAGCAGGCGCACGCCGCGCGCCCGCGCGATCCGCGCCGTCGCATCACGGGAGCCGTCGTCGACGACGGTGACGGCATCGGCGGGGAATCCGGCCCCGAAAATGCCTGAAAGGCAGGCATCGAGCGTGGCCTGCGCCTGATGCGAGGGAACGACGACCGCGATTTCGGGAATCTCGTATTTCATGAACACGGGGGATAGAGGTTCCCTTCGCCCTCTGATAGCGAAAAACCTTACAGTTCTGGGAGATGCGCGAGTGGTGGCGGACGGAACAGGTGCGACCTTGCGGGTACTCTGCGTCGTGGGCACGCGGCCGGAGGCGATCAAGATGGCTCCCGTCGCGCTGGAGCTGGCGCGCCGCTCGGGTGCGAGCGCCCTGCTGTTGGAGACCGGACAGCACCGCAACCTCGTCGCCCCGATCCATGCCTTTTTCGGCCTTTCGGCGGATCACAACCTCGGCGTGATGGGCGAGGGCGGGTTGAGCGGTGTGCTCGGGCGAACGATCGAGCGGATGGACGCGGCGCTGCGCGACCTTTCACCCGACGTGGTGCTGGTCCATGGCGACACGACCAGCGCCCTGGGCGGGGCGCTCGCCGCCTTCCATTCGGGACTGCCGGTGGGACATGTCGAGGCGGGGCTGCGGACCCACGACCTGTCGCGCCCCTTCCCCGAGGAAATGAACCGCCAGGTGATCGACCGGATCGCGCGCTTCCGCTACGCGCCGACCGAGCGGGCGGTTCGCGACCTGCGCGCGGAAGGGTTGTCGGGCCATGTCCTGCACACCGGCAATACCGCCATCGACGCGCTGCTGTGGGGGCTCGGCCGCATCGAGCCTGCGCAGCCGGAGCCGGCTGGCCGACGCCGCGTCCTTGTCACGCTGCACCGGCGCGAGGCACGAGAGGGCGGCGGCATGGCCGCGATAGCGCGGGCGCTTGCCCGGCTGGCGGCGCGCGGCGACGTGGCGATCACCCTGCCGGTCCATCCCAGCCCCGACGTCCGCGCTGTGCTGGACGACGTGCTCGGCGGTTGCCCCGCCGTCGATCTGGTGGCACCGCTCGACTATCCCGCCTTCATCGCCGCGATGCGCGACGCGTATCTGATCGTCACCGACAGCGGCGGCATCCAGGAAGAGGCACCGACGCTTGACGTGCCCGTCCTGGTCGCCCGCGATGTGACCGAGCGTCCCGAAGGCGTCGAGGACGGGGCCGCCGCGTTGGTCGGGCTGTCGGAGAATGCCCTGTTCGAAGCCGCGTGCCGCCTGCTGGACGACCCGGCGGCCCATGCCGCGATGGCAGCAGTCGCGAACCCCTACGGCGACGGGCGCGCCGCCGTCCGGATCGTCGACGACCTGATGGCCTGGCATGCCGGGCGCGCGGTGGCGGCGGCATGAGGGCCATCGACGTCCAGGTCGTGGGGCTCGGCTACGTCGGCCTGCCGCTCGCGGTCCTGCTTGCGCAGTCGGGCCTGTCGGTCCGAGGAGTCGACGTGGACGCAGGGCTGCGCGCGCGGGTGCGCGCCGGCCGGGCCCTCGCGGGCGAGCGGGAGCTGCCCGAGCTCCTCCGCCGGGCGATCGGGACCGGCGCGTTGACGGTCGAGTCCGCGCCCGGCCCCGCCGGAGCCTCCATTCTTGCCGTGCCGACGCCGGCCGTGGTAGACGGTGCGGGCGGCGGGCGCGCCGACCTGTCGATGCTCGACGGCGCGATGGAGGGACTGGAGCCGGTCCTGCGGGCAGGCGACCTGGTGGTGCTGACCTCGACCTCTCCCGTGGGCACGACCAATCGCTTCGCCGCATGGCTGGCGGGGCGGGGCATCGATTTCGCCTACGCCCCCGAGCGCGTGCTGCCGGGCGACATCTATCGCGAGATGCGCGGCAACGACCGTATGGTCGGGGGCGTCACTGCTCAGGCGGGCGCACGGGCGGCGGCCCTGATGGCACGGTTCTGCGAGGGCCGGATCGACGTGAGCGACGCGCGCACCGCCGAGATGGTGAAGCTGGCCGAAAACGCGTCGCGCGACGTGGCCATCGCATTCGCCAACGAGCTCGCCGCCATCGCGCGCCATCACGGCATAGACCCGGCCGAGGTGATCGCAGGAGCCAACCGCCACCCCCGCGTCTCGATCCTGGAGCCCGGGATCGGGGTAGGTGGACACTGTATCCCGGTCGATCCCCTCTTCCTCCAGGACGGGCTGCCCGCGCCGGCGGCGCTGCTCTCGGCCGCGCGCCGCGTCAACGACGCCCGCCCGGCCGAGGTGGCGGCCGAGCTCTCGACCTGGATGGGGCAGGGCACGCTGGGTTTGCTGGGCCTGACCTACAAGCCGGACGTGGGCGACCTGCGCGAGAGCCCGGCCCGCGCCATCGCGGCTGCGCTGGCCGCGCGTCATCCGGAGCGCGTGGTGGTACACGATCCGCATGCCGCCTGCCCGGACCTGCCCGAGGCACCGCTGGAGACGGTGCTGGCGCAGGACCGCGTCGCCGTGCTGGTGGCGCATGCCGCGTTCCTCGGGCTGTCCTGGCCCGATCCGCTGAGGGTGCACGACGCGACCGGCCGGCTCGGGTTCGGCCGAACCGTAGGGGCGGCGCATGTCCCGGGTTGAGGCGGAGCCGGGTGCCAAGTCCCACCTGCGCGGTTCCGCCCGGATGGAGGACGTGCTGCGTGCGGGTGCCGATCCGCGCCTGATCGTGACCATGATCGCGCCGCTGATGCGCGTCCTGCCGGGCGCGCCGGGCGCGGCGGCGGGACTCGCCATGCTCGTGGCGCTGGAGGTCGCGGCCTTCTTCGCGGTCTCGGCCCTGGCCCGCTTCGCGCTTGCCGGGGCATCCGGGGGCGCCCTGGCCGGAGCGGGGCTGGTGGCGGCAGGGCTGGCGGCGGCCCTCGGGCTCTTCGCCGTGGTCTCGTTGCGGTTCCTGCGCCAGGAAACGATCGCCGCACGGTGGCGCGGGCTCCTGTTCGACCGGTTAAGCCGTCACATCGCGGCAGCCCGCTACGAGGATCTGGCCGGTGTGCCGATGGCCGAGCTGCGCGAGATCCTGCTGACCGATACGCCGACGGCGACGCGCTTCTACGTCGAGGCGTTCTCGGCCGTGCTGGTGGTCGGGCTATGGACGCTGGGTCTGGCGGCTTTGCTCCTGTGGAGGGGATCTGCGCTCGCGTTGAGCCTCTTCGTCCTGCTGGTCGCTCTTCGGCGCGGTGCTGGCCGTGCTGCTGATGCGCCAGATGGCCCTGACGGGGGAACGCTTCCGTCGCCAGTCGGACCTGAGCGAGCGGGCGCGCGACCTCTGCGAGCTCGACCGCGCCGTCGCGCTGCGCCAGTTCGGTCTGGCCGAAACGCAGCGCGCGCGCCTCTTGGCCGACGAGCGCGCGCTGTCGGACGTGATGACCAGGCAGGCCGTATTGGCGCAGACCGGGCGGGCGGCGCTGCTGGCGCTGAACGGGGCGGGATTCCTGCTTCTGGCGGTGCTGGGCGCGCATCTCATCGCCGCGGAGCGTCTGACCGCGGCCGATCTCTTCGCGGTGCTGTTCCTCACTTTGCAGCTCTTCGCCGCGCTGACGCAGCTGGGTCAGATGACGGGGCAGACGGCCGAGACGATGACCGCGCTGCGCCGCCTGTCGCTGTACTTCGATCCGTCCCCTCACCTGCTGCCCGTCGCGCATGCCCGGATCGACGGCATAGAGGCACGAAGCGTCATATTCGGATACCGGGGCCAGCGGCCGGTGATCCGGGGTCTCGACATGCGGCTGGACCGGGGCATCACGGCGCTGACCGGTCGGACCGGGGCGGGCAAGACGACGCTGGCGCTGCTGTTGTCGGGCCTGCTGGAGCCCGATGCGGGCGAGGTGCGGCTGGACGACGCCACCCCGGTCTCCGCGCTGGCGCCGGGACGGATCCTCTATGTCGGCGCGAAGCCGGTGCTGTTCGAGGGGTCTCTGCGCGACAACCTGTTCTCCGACGGAAGGCCCGTCGAGGACGACGCCCTGATCGACGGTCTCCGGCGGCTGATGCGCGAGGATGACGGCGCGGCGGTCCCGTTCGATGGATCCCTGATCGGGGCGGGCGGCACGGGGCTGTCCTCCGGGCAGGGGCAGATCGTGGGACTGATGCGCGCCGTGCTGCGCGCGCCCGATGCGATCCTCCTCGACGAGGCGACGTCGTCGCTCGACATGGGA
Source organism: uncultured Alphaproteobacteria bacterium (assembly GCA_963757495.1). Taxonomy (GTDB): domain Bacteria; phylum Pseudomonadota; class Alphaproteobacteria; order Rhodobacterales; family Rhodobacteraceae; genus Jannaschia. Next base: position 11,382 of record CAVWRZ010000013.1, on the reverse strand, counting down.
ACCGAGAGCGAGGTCCAGCGGCTCTTGATGGCATGGTGCCGGGGCCGCGTCACGCTGGTCGTGTCGCACCGGCCCTGCCCGTGGCTGACGCAGGCGGATCGGAGCGTCGAATGGTGAACGTCGTCCACGTGCTGAACTATGGCTGGCCCCATATCGACGGCTACACGATCCGCTCGGCCGCGCTCGTCTCCGCCCAGGAGGACGGTGCTGGGCTGGACGCCGACGGTGGCCATATCGCCCTATCCCACCTTCGCCGCCGGCCAGGACCCCGATTTCCGCACCGCCGCCTGGGCGCCCGAACGCCAGTTGCGCGCCGCCCGCCACGGCCCCGACGGCCTCGACGGCCCACGGAGCTGGGAGCGCCCGGCCGTCGGCTTCGCCCCCGTCACGGGCCCCGCGATGGCCGCCGAACTCTCGAGCATCTTCCGCCACACCGGCACCGAGATCGTGCACGCCCACCACCCCCACCAGTCCGCCCGCCCCGCGATGGCCGCGGCGCGCGGCCTGGGCCTGCCCTTCGTCTTCGAGCTGCGCTGCTTCAACGGCGATTACAACCTCGACACCGGCGCACCGCGCGACCGGCTGCGTGGCCACCGCGTCAATGCGCTCGAGATGCGGACCGCGCGCGAAGCCGATGCCGTCGTCACCATCGCCGACGGCCTGGCGGAGCGTCTGGCCGCCGGCGGCGTGCCCGAGGCCCGTATCCACGTCGTGCGCAATGCGGTCGACACGACCTCGTTCCACCCGGGTGCCGTCCCGCGGCGGCAGCGCCCCCCGGGGGAGCCGGTCCACATCGGCTACGCCACCACCTTCGCCAGGATGGAGAACCTCGACGGCTTCCTGCGCGCGATGCGCGTCCTGCTGGACCGCCGTCCCGACCTCGCGGGGGGGCTGCGCGCCACGCTGGCGGGCGACGGTCCCGAAATGGAGCGCCTGCTGGCCTTGCGTCGCGCGTTGGGGTTGGAGGACGTCGTCGACCTTCCCGGTTTCGTCCCCTATTCGCGCATGCCCACGTTCCTGGGCGATCTGGACCTTTTCGTCGTCACGCGCGGCCCAGCGGCCGTGGCGCGGCTCACGACCCCCCTCAAGCCGCTCGAGGCGCTGGCGGTGGGCGTTCCGGTCCTGTCCACGGACCTGCCCGCCATGCAGGAACTGCTGGGCGGACGCGCGGATGTGCGCTTCACGCCCCCCACGCCCGAGGGGCTTGCCGACGGGATCGAAGGGTTCGTCGACGCGCCCTGGTCCGGCACCGGCGAGATCGGCGATCGCAGCTGGCACCGCGAAGTCCTGCGCTACCCTGCAATCTACGATGCGGCGCGCACGGCGGCTCGGCCCGTCGCGGGGGCGCACAGGCGATGGCGCCCCCGCTGGCCCGCACCCAAAGTCCACGCGGTGATCTGCGGTTTCCCCCGCAGCGGCTCGACCCTGTTCCAGCTCATGCTGGAGGCTTGCGTAGATGGGCTGACCGGCTCGGGAGAGGAGCGGCCTGCCCTCGATGCCATCGCCGCGCCGCCGCGCGGCGCACGCCACCTCGTCACCAAGCTGCCCGACGACGTGCTGTACCTGGACGCGATCCGCGAGGCCGCGACCGCGCGGGGGACGCGCCCCGTCTTCTTCGTGATGGTCCGCGATCCGCTCGACTGCCTGACGTCCATGCACAAGGCTTATCCCGCGACGCGCGGATACTACGTCTCGATCGACCGCTGGCTTCGGTTGCACGATGCCGTGACGGCGGCACGGGGCGGGGACGACGTGATCCTCCTGCGTTACGAGGACATGGTGCGCGCGCCTGACGAGGCGGGTGCTGCGGTGCCCGGACGGCTGGGCCTTCCGCTGTCGCGCCCGCTCGGTACCTATCTGGACGCGGCGAAAGCCCGCCCGCGCAACTCGATGACCGAGGGGGCCCTGGGCGGCCTCCGCCCGCTGGAGACCGCCGGAATCGGACGCGGCCGCGCGCCCGAGCATGCCGCCCGCAGGGCCGCCATCCTGGCCGCCATCCCCGACTTCGCCGACCGCTGCGCGGCGCTCGGCTACGATGCATCGGGGGCGTCATGACCGTCCTGTTCCGCCACGATCTGAGCGACCTCGACCGGCTCGTGCCGCATGTCATCGACGCGCGCAACGAGGGCACCTTCCCCGAGGGCGCGCAGGCCTGGGTCCAGGCCGCAACCCGTCCCGTCACGGGGCGCTGGATCGGGCCGCCTGGTGCCGCCGAAGCGGACGCCACGCTCCTGCGGGCCGGAGAGACCCAGGCCCCCCCGGACCGGCCGCTCTATTGCGAGGATGTCGCCGGCGTTCCCGAGGACCATCCCGGCCCGATCATCCTGATGCGGCTGGCCTCCTATCCCTGTGCGGCCGAACAGCTCCTTGCGACGCTCGACAGGATGCAGGACGACCCGCGCCTCCTGCTGGAAACGTCGGGTGCCTCGATCGCCTACTTCGTGACCGTGGCCGCGACGCGGTTCCCCGAGCGGGTCCTGTTCGGCAGCGGCGGCCCCGTCTTCGACCCGCGGGCGCAACTCCGTCACGTCGCCGCCGCGCTGCCTGATGACGGGGTGCTGCGGCAGGTCCTGCACGGCAACGCGGCCCGCTGGCTGGGGGAAATATGACGCGGATCGACTGCCACGTTCATATCGGCGCCTCGGACACGGGGCAGATCTACTACGGCACGCTGTCGGGCGGGGAATGGCTGGACATGGCGGAGGCCGCGGGGATCGGGCGCGCCGTCGTCTTTCCGCCGACGATGGACGCGGGCTACCGCGCCGCCAACACGGCCCTGCGCGACTGGGGCGCGCGGGTCGGAGACCGGATCCGCGTGCTGGCGCGGCTGGGCGGGCGGCGGATGCCCGTGGACGAGCCGCTGCCCTGGCTGATCCGGCGCGCGGCGCGCCGCCTGCTGATCGCGCCGCCTCCGGACATGCCCGAGGGCGGGCTCGACGGGTTCGCGGGAGTCAAGCTGCTGCCGCAGCTCGACGGCATCCCCGGTCGTGCCACCTTCGAGGAGATCGCCGACCGCAGGCTGCCGGTCCTGAGCCATTCGGGTCGATTCGTGCCCGCCTCCTGGCTGGCGCGCGTCGTGCTGCCCCGTACCTCCGGTCCCCTGATCCTGGCTCATCTGGGTGCCTTCCCCGCGCAGGAGGACCTTCTGGAGCAGGCCATCGACCTCGCCGCGCGCGAGCCACGCGTCTATCTCGACACCTCCGGCATCTGGGAGACGCGGCTGCTGGCCCGGGCCCTGGACGCGGTGCCGCGCAAGCTGCTGTTCGGCTCCGACGCGCCTCTGACCCATCCCGGTGTCGCCTGGGATCAGCTCGCCCGCCTCATTCCCGATGCGGGGCTGCGCAGGCGCATCGGCGGCGGCCTGGCACAGGAGATCTTCGGATGATCCACGCTCGCCTTCCTCGCGCCGTCTCCCAGGCCCTGTCCGAGCGCAAGCTGTGGCGCGCGTTGCCCGCCCCCCGCCTTGCCCGTCCGCCGGGTCCGCCGCGCCTCGCCCTGAGCTTCGACCTGGACTACCAGGCGGACACGGACGCGCTGGAACCGCTCTGCGCGATGCTGGCCGCCCGCGACCTGCAGGCCACGATGTTCTCGATCGGCGCGCTCGTGGAGCGCGACCCCGGCCCCTACCGGGCTGCCGCCCTGGCCGGCCACGAGATCGCGAACCATACCCAGACGCATCCCGACAATCCGGTCCTGAACCCCGACCGGGAGTTCTGGGACCTCTCCGAGGACGAGATGGCCCGCGAAATCGGCTGCGCCCAGGACGTGCTGGAGCGCGAGACGGGGCAGCGTCCCACCGGTTTCCGCGCACCGCATTTCAAGGATGCCCCGCCGCTGCTGGCCGCCCTGCGGCGGTTTCCGGAGATCGTCTACGTCTCTTCCTCGCTCGCCACGCGCTGCCCGATGCCCGTCCCCTTCGTGCCGGGCGACGACGCGGCCCGCGGCCGGATGATGCTTTGCTTTCCGGCCGAGGCACCGGTCGACCGGCCCCTGATGGTGCCGCTGACGGCCTGCCCGGGCGTGCGCTGGTCGCCGTTCTCGTCCTACCTGTCGATCAGACGGCCCGCGAACCCCGCCAAAGGCGCGGGGCTGCACGACCCCGAGACCTTCGCCGCACTCTGGCGGCGGATGCTGGCGCGCGACCGGAGCCTCGGCTTCGTTTCCGTCTACTTCGACCCGCTCGACGTGATGCGCGACGCCGAGACGCAGACGGTCTTCGCCGACATGCTCGACCACGCGGTAGCCGAGGGCTGGTCCGTTGGCCCCGTCCGCGACGTGGCCGCGGCGTGGGACGTCTGCGCGCGGGGCCGGGCGGCATGAGCGCACCGATCGTCCTGCACGTCTTCGAGACCTGGTCGCCGATGGTGAGCGGCTACGTCACGCGCTCGCGCCGCATCGTCGAGCATCAGCAGGCCCAGGGCATCGCCGAGCCGCATGTCCTGATCTCGTCGCGCCAGCATGCCCTGGCGGGGGGGCGGATCACGCCCGCGCCGGGCGACGCGCCCCTGGGCGTAGCACCGCCCTCGTGGCGCGAGGCGCTGATGCGACGGCTGCGGCCCTACGACCTGGATGCGAACAACATGGCGCGCGCTGTGGTCACGGCGGCGCGGGCGTCCGGCGCGCAGATCGTGCACGGCCATTTTTCCTCCGGCATCGGGCGCGGTGCGCTGGCCGGGGCGCGGCGGGCGGGTCTGCCTTATGTCTCGGAGATCCGGTTCGACCTGGCCGGCGCAATGGCCGACGCCAGCGGCAATCCGTTGGTCAAACGCAGCGAGGCGCTGTTTCGCCGCCGCTTCGAGGGGCATCATGCCCGTGCCGACGCCATCGTCGCTGCTAGCCACGCCCTGGGCCGTCTGGTGCGGGGCATGGCACCCGACGTGCCGATCCATGTCGCGCCCAACGGAGCCGATCCCTGCACCGACCCGGAGGCCGTGCGCCGCGCGGGGATGGCCCTGCGGCACCGCTATGGGCTGGAGGACCGGATCGTCGTCGGGACGGCCACCAACATGCTGGGCTACGAAGGGCTCCATCGACTGGCGCCGATCCTTGCGGACATGCCTGGAACCGCGCTTCTGCTGGTAGGCGCAGGGCGGGCGTTGCCCGACCTAAAGGCCCAGGCCGAGGCGCTTGGGGTGCAGGCCGTCTTTCCGGGCGTGGTCGCTTCCCAGGACGTGCCCGCCCATATCGCAGCGCTGGATGTCTTCGCGATCCCCCGGCCGCCCGCGACGATCACCGCGTTTGCGAGCCCGCTCAAGCTCGCGGAGGCGATGGCGGTGGGATCCGCCGTGGTCGCGACGGATCAGGGCGACATCGCGCATATGCTGCGCGGCGATCACGGGTTGGTCGTCGCGCCGGACGACGACGCGGCACTGGCGGCGGCGCTGCGGCGGGCCTGCACCGACGGCGATCTGCGCGCCCGGTTGCGCGTGCTGACCCGGGAACGAGCGATCCGCGAGATGACCTGGGCAGACGCCGTCCGGCCCTACCGCGACGCCTATGCGGCGGTGCTGGCATGAGGATCTCGATCGTCGTTCCCACCTATCGGCGCGCGCAGGCGATCCGCACCTGCGTCGCCGCGCTTCAGGCGCAGGACGCCACCGATCTCGAAATCGTCATCGTCGACGACGGCTCGCCCGAGCCGCTGACCGATCTTCCGGAAGGGCCCCATCCCGTCCGACTGCTCCGGCAGGAAAACGCGGGCCCGGCCGCCGCCCGCAACCGCGGCGTGGAGGCGGCGCGCGGGGATCTGATATGCCTGACCGACGACGATTGCCGTCCCGTGCCCGGCTGGGCCACGGCCTACCGGCGCGCGCGCGAGTGCGGCGCGCGGGGCCTGATGGCCGGACGCACGGTCAATGCCGTCGAGGACAGCCTCTTTTCCGCGGCGTCGCAGGACATGGTCGACTATCTGCACCGTGTCGGACCCGGAACGGCGTTCGCGGCCTCCAACAACATCGCCATCGCGCGGGCCGACTATCTGCGGGCGGGCGGCTTTCCCACCGGCTTCGCGCGGGCCGCCGGGGAGGACCGTGCCTTCAGTCACGCCTGCACGCGGCTCTGGCCGGGCATCGATACGGTGCCCGGCGCGCACGTCCTCCACGATCATGCGCTCGATCTGCGCGGCTTCTGGCGCCAGCAGCGCAACTACGGTCACGGTGCGCATACCTGGCATGCGCTGGCGCGGGCCCAGGCGACCCCGACCTTCTCCGGCCCCAAGTTCTATCTTGGCCTGCTGGCCGAACCGCTCCGCAGCGGTGTGACGCCCGGCCGCGTGGCAAGGGCCGGACTGATCGCCGCAGCGCAGATCGCCACCGTCCAGGGCTACACCCAGGCAGCCCGTGCTGCCCGTCTCAACAAAGGTGCTCCATGACTTCTGAAACCAACCGATCCCTCCTCGTCCTCGGTGGCGGGCCGGCCGGTCTGACCGCCGCGTATCAGGCCCAGAAAGTCGTGAACGACGTGACGCCCACCGTCTTCGAGGCCGGCAGCATCATGGGCGGCATCGCCCGGACCGAAAGCCACAAGGGCTACCGCTTCGACATCGGCGGGCACCGCTTCTTCACCAAGGTGCCCGAGGTCGAGGCGCTCTGGCACGAGATCATGGGCGATGACTTCATCACCGTACCGCGACGGTCGCGCATCTACTACCGCAAGAAGTTCTTCGACTACCCCCTCAAGATCGGCAATGCGCTGGGCAACATGGGCCTGCGGGAGTCGATGCATATCCTGGCCTCCTACGCCAAATGGAAGGTGCGCCCCCACAAGCAGGAGGACAACCTGGAGGAGTGGGTCATGAACCGCTTCGGCGGGCGGCTCTACATGCATTTCTTCCGGTCCTATACCGAGAAGGTCTGGGGCATCCGGTGCACCGAGATCAACGCGGACTGGGCCGAACAGCGCATCAAGAACCTTTCGCTCTATGCCGCGGTGCGCAACGCGATCTCCGGGGCGAATGATACCGCCTCGCTCATCGAGGAGTTCCAGTACCCCCGGCTGGGCCCCGGCATGATGTGGGAAAAGGTAGCCGATGTCGTCGAGGCGCGCGGCGGAGCGGTCCTGCGCGAGAGGCGTGTGACCGGGCTGAAGCGCGACGGCGCGCGCATCGTATCCGTCGAGACCGAAGGGCCAGATGGCACGGCGACCCACGATGCCGACGAGGTCATCTCGACCCTGGCGCTCGATGACTTGATCGGCATGATCGACCCGCCGCCCCCGCCCGAGGTGCTGGAGGCCGCGGCCAGGCTCAAATACCGCGACTTTCTGATCGTCACGCTGATCCTGAACGACGCGGACCCGTTCTCCGACAACTGGATCTACATTCACGAACCGGATGTCGACGTCGGTCGCATCCAGAACTTCCGCGCCTGGTCGCGCGAGATGGTGCCCGACGACGCGACCTCCTCGATCGGGATGGAGTATTTCTCGAACGTCGGAAGCGAGCTGTGGGAGATGGACCGCGAGAGCCTCATCGCAAAGGCCTCCGCCGAGCTCGAGCAACTCGGCCTGTCCACCCGCGACCGGGTCGTCGACGGCGCGATTATCCGCCAGCCCAAGGCCTATCCGGTCTACGACGAGAATTACCGCGGTGCGGTCGGGGTGATTTCGGAATGGATCAAGGGACTGGAAAACCTGCAGACCGTGGGGCGCAACGGGCTGCACCGCTACAACAATCAGGACCATTCGATGCTGACCGCGATGCTTGCCGTCGACAACCTGGCGGGCGGGGACCACGACGTCTGGACCGTCAACGTCGAACGCTCATACCACGAGACCTTCACCGCCGCCGAGGCGCGCAAGGCGGAGGCGGCATGATGCGGGTCCTGGTAACCGGCGGGGCAGGCTTCATCGGATCGCACCTGTGCGAGCGGCTTCTGGGCGCGGGTCACGAGGTCCTGTGCGTCGACAACTACTTCTCGGGCTCTCGCGCCAACCTCGCCTCGTTCGCGGGTAATCCCATGTTCGAGGCGATGCGCCATGACGTGACGTTCCCGCTGCACGTGGAGGTCGACCGGATCTTCAACCTCGCCTGCCCGGCGAGTCCGGTCTTCTACCAGCGCGACCCGGTACAGACGACGAAGACCTCGGTACACGGCGCGATCAACATGCTGGGCCTGGCCAAGCGGACGGGCGCGCGGATCCTGCAGGCCTCCACCTCCGAGATCTATGGCGACCCCGAGGTGCATCCGCAGACGGAGGAGTATCACGGCCGGGTCAGCGTCACCGGTCCGCGGGCGTGCTATGACGAAGGGAAGCGCTGCGCGGAGACCCTGTTCTTCGACTACGAGCGCCAGCACGGCACCCAGATCCGCGTCGCACGCATTTTCAACACCTACGGTCCACGGATGCAGGTCGGCGACGGGCGCGTGGTATCCAACTTCATCGTGCGCGCCCTGCGCGGGGAGCCGCTGGAGATCTACGGTGACGGAAGCCAGACGCGGTCGTTCTGCTACGTGGACGACATGGTGGGCGGCCTGACGAGCCTCATGGAGAGCGACGTGTCCGTCCCGGTGAACCTCGGATCGGACAACGAGATAACGATGCTGGAACTCGCCGAAGCGGTGCAGGCCGAGATCGGAACGAGCGTGACCCTTGCTCATCGGCCGTTGCCGAAGGACGACCCCAAGCGGCGGCAGCCCGCACTCGACCGCGCCCGCGCCGCGATCGGATGGGATCCGAAGGTGAAGCTGCGGGACGGCATCGCGCGGACGGTCGCCTATTTCGCCGATGATTGCCGGGTGCCGGCCGCGTGAGTACGACGGGCGGAGCGGGGAAGGCCGGGTTCGTGCTGACCGCGACCACGGCGGTCCTGCTGTGGCCCGCCTTCGTCACCGGTGCCCCCTGGGCCTTCGCCGACACCGAAAGCTACTACGACGGCGGCGCGGCGGCCTGGGCCTTCGCGTTCGATACCCTGGGCCTGGCCGAGGCCGGGCCGGCCGACCCCGGAGGCACCGCGCCCCCACCCCCCGGCATCGGTGAAGCGCAGGAGCCGAACGTAACCTACGGCATCCGCTCCGTGCCCTATTCGCTCTTCGTCCACGCGGCGATCCGGCTGGTCGGGATCTGGCTACCGGTCGTCCTAATGACGGCTACGGTGGCCGCTGCGATGATGCTGGTGATGCGCGACCTGTCGGTCCGGACGCAACTCATGGTCGTGACGGGGCTGTCCGCCGCGACCGCTTTGCCCTTCTTCGCCGCCCTGCTCCAGCCGGACGTCCTGACGACGCTGCTGGTGCTCGGTCCACTCGCGGTTATGCTGCATGCGGACAGGATCGGCACGCCTTGGCTGGTCGGCCTGTTCGCCCTGATGGCGGCAGCGACCCTGACCCACTACGGTAACCTCCCGCTCGCGGCAGTGGCGATGGTGTGGCTGATGGGGTGGGGCCTGCTGCGGCGGCGCTGGACGATAATGGCGCTGGCCGCCTTGCCGGTGGTGCTTGCGGTCGCGGTCAACCTCGCCATCGGAGCCGTGCTGCAGACCGGACCGAGCCTGACGCCGGGTCGCTTCCCCTTTCTGCTCGCCCGGTCAATCGACGACGGGCCGGGCCTCGACTTCCTGGAAGAACGATGTCCGGAGGCGGATTATGCCATCTGTGAAGTCTACGACGAGATCCCCGGCGACGTCGGTGCCTTTCTTTGGGGGCCCGACAGCGTGTCCAAACGCGCGACACCCGAGCAGCTTCGTCGCATCGGCGAGGAAGAGGTCCCGCTGCTGCTCGACATCCTCCGTTACGATCCGGCCGGGCAGGTCGGTGCCTTCGTGGCGAACGCCGCCCGCCAGTTCCTGCTCTTCGACAACGCGGGAGGACGGCCCGCGCGCTACGAGGTCGGGCCGGGATCGCTCAGGCAGCGCCGCGTCGACCTTGCCTGGACGCCCCGCGTGCCGTCGCGGGTCCAGGAGCTTCTGATCGCCTTCGGGGCGCTCGGCCTACTCTGGGCTTTCCTGCGCCGCACGCATCCCGAAGCGCGCATGGCGGTGCCCTACCTTCTATGCGCCCTGGTCGCCTATGCCGTCGTCTGTGGCGGTCTGTCCGCTCCAGCGTCGCGATATCAGGCGCGCCTCGTCTGGATCGTGCCGTTCCTGGCGGTCGTCCTGCTCTGGCCGACCGTTGCGCGTCCCCTGCCCCGTCGGGAAGGTGCCCCCCCGCAGTGAACGACGGACCGTGGCACCTTGCACGCCGAGAACTTCAGGGAACTGTCCGGGGCGGCCATTCGCGGTGACTGCCGGCGACAGCCGCACTATGGAGCGACGCCGATGACCACACGGCCCGGCACGCTATGGCCTGAGGACGAGCAGACGGTAATCGGGACCGCTGGAGTGATGTCGAAGCCCCCGAGCCGTCCTCGGCGCCGTCAGGCGTGGTGTCGGCAGACCGCCACGACGTCGTGTGATCGTCCGTCCGCGCATCTGCGAAGCTGGCCCGCTACAGCTCACTCGGTAACGCTCACCTCCCTTGGGATGCGGATCGTCTCCCTGTCCTTCTGCTACCGGAGGTGGGGCCATCCTCGACAGGACGCAGCAAGGGCCAGCTCTGCAGACGGAGCACATTGCCAGCCAGGGATGCAGGCTGCCTTGCGCGCTTTGGCGATCCCTGCCGCAAGGCCGTTCGCGCCTCCGACGTTCCGCGTTATGCTTGCGCCGTCGACATGAAGACAAGGTGATCCTCCGCCGACCCGGACATCGGACGCTCGGGCATGCGGCTGACGCGCTACGACGTCCGCCGCCGCACTGCCGTCGCGGAGACCCGGAGACTGGGCCGCTCCATCCCTGCATCCGAGCAGACGGGACAACCTTCCGTCACGGGTCTTCGAAGGCAGATCTGCCGAATACCGGGCGTCAAGACGCGAAGTACGGGATCGCCCCGATCATCGTCCTCTGCGAGACGTCCTCGTAAACCGACGGCACCCTCTCGCGGTCGGATTGAAAATAGTGCTCCAGAGACGCCTCCTGCCGGCGCCGCTACCTTCTACACCTACGAAAGCCTGCAAATCCAAGACTACGCCGGCGTTACCGGCGGATCGGCAAATTTGTCTGGCAAATCACCTGCCGGCGGGTGGATGAGCGAGCGAGAGCTGAACCGGATCGAGGTTCTGGCCTAAGTGATCCGAGGCCGGCTGACGGTGGCGAATGCGGCGAACATCCTGGGGCTCAGCCGCAGGCAGGTCCAGCGGCCGCGGCGGCTGATCGAGACCGGGGGCACGGCGGCGATCCGGCACAGGGCGCGCGGCCGGTTGTCGAACGACCGGATCGACCCGGGCATCCGGGACGAGGCTGTCGCGCTGGTTCGCGAACGCTATGCGGATTTCGGTCCGACGCTGGCGGCGGAGAAGCTGTTCGAGCAGCATGACCTGAGGGTCTCGCGCGAGACGCTGCGCAAATGGATG